>CAYNBM010000013.1:0-100551 GCA_964395305.1 uncultured Rubritepida sp. | reverse complement strand
GGCGGCGGCAGCAGCAGCAGCCGCCGCCGCCGCCGCCGCGGCCAGTGCGGCCGCGGTACCCGTGCCCGCCGCCCCCGAGCCCACCCAGGGCTCCGCCACCGGCCTGGCCCTGCCGCGCTTCGTGCCGCTGCGCTCGGACAGGGTGAACCTGCGCGTCGGCCCCGACACCCGCTTCCCCATCGAATGGCGCTACGAGCGGCGCGACCTGCCGGTGCAGATCATCCGCGAGCATGAGCAGTGGCGCCGCATCCGCGATGTCGACGGCACCGAGGGCTGGGTGCACCAATCCAACCTCACGCCCAACCGCCGCACCTTCCTGGTGCGCGGCAACCCCACCGGCGAGGTGGTGATGCGCAGCCGGGCCGATGCCGAGGCGCCGCCGGTGGCGCGGCTGCGCGCCGGGGTGATCGGCCGGGTGAGGGCCTGCATGCAGGGCAGCGAATGGTGCGAGGTGCAGGCGCAGGACAGCCGGGGCTTCGTGCTGCGGCGGGAGATTTTCGGCGTGCTGCCCACCGAGAAGGTGGAATAGCCCGCACTCTCGCCGCAGCTTCAGACCTGCGGCGTCACGGCGCCGTGCCGAAAATCCGCTGCAGCACCCGGTCGCCCACGCGCAGGTTCAGCCGCTCCGCCGTGCCCGCCGCCAGTTCCAGCGTGGCGCGCACCGGCCCGCGGCTCTCCACCGTGGCCAGGCTGAGCGGCACGGTGCGCTCGGCGATGCGGTGGATGCGGCCATCCTGGGTGATGAAGACCATGTCCAGCGAGGTGATGGTGTTGCGCATCCACATCGCCGATTCGCGCGGCTGGCCCCAGTCGAAGAGCATGCCCTCATCCGGCCCGACCGAGGGGCGGAACATCAGCCCGATCATCTGGTGATTGGCGTCGATCGCCATTTCGACGCGGAATTCGTGCCGGGTGCCGTCGCGGGTGACGATGACCAGCGGCTCCTCGGGGAGTTTGGGTTGTGGCTGGTTCACGCCGGGCTGGGCCCAGGCGGGAAGGGCGAGAAGGAGGGTGAGGGCGAGGGGGATCAGCTGGCGACGGTTCATGCCCCCATCATGCCAGGATGCGGAAATTTTGCAGCAGGGCTTCGGTTTGCGGTTTGATGGCAGCCCGGCGCGGGGCATCGGCCAGGGTGGTGAACCAGTCTTCGGGCGGGTTGCGGCCGGCGGCGCGGTTGAGCGTGAGGCGGCGCAGCACCGCCTCGGCCGCCCCGGGCAAGCGCGCGGACGGGGTGTGGCCGGCCACCACGCCCCAGATGCCGGCCCAGCAGCGCGCGACCGACCAGGGATTGTAACCGCCGCCGCCCAGCAGCACCACGCGCGGCGCGGCCCGCATCAGCGCCCGCACCACCGCCCAATGCGCCTGGTTGGACATGGCGAGGCGCGACAGCGGGTCCTCTGCCAGCGCATCCGCGCCGCATTGGAGCATGATGGCCTGCGGCGCCAGCGCGCGGGCCAGCGGCATGATCGCGTGGTCCAGCACGGCCGACATGTCGGTGTCGGTGGCACCCTCGGGCAGGGGGAAATTGGCGGCATGGCCACCCGCCACATCATCGGCCGCGCCGGAAAAAGGCCAGCGATTGGCCTCATGGACGGACAGGGTGAAGACCCGGGAATCGTCATGGAAGGCGGCCTGCACGCCATCGCCGTGATGCGCGTCGATGTCGACGTAGAGGATATTGGTCAGCCCGGCATCGAGCCAGGCCAAAATCCCCAGCGCGGCGTCGTTGACGTAGCAAAACCCCGCGGCGCGGTCGGGCATGCCGTGATGGGTGCCGCCGCCGGGGACATGGATGATGCCGGGTGTGTCAGCGGTGAGCCGGCAGGCATGGATCACCCCACCGGCAGATGTGGCGGGGCGGGAGAACACCTCGCGATAGACCGGATTGCCATCTGCGCCGATGCGGTGGCGGTCACGGTCGGCGGGGTCGACCCGCTGCGTCGCCTCGGCGCGTTGAAGCGCCGCGATGTAGGCGGGGGTGTGAAAGCGGGTGAGCTCGGCCACCGTGGCGCGCGGGCTGTCGATGTAATGCGCGGGGTCGAGCCAGCCCAGCGCGCGGATGAGGTCGAGCGTGGTGGAGACGCGCGGAATGGCCAGCGGGTGCTTCGGGCCATAGGTCGAGCCGCGATAGATCTCGCTGCCGATGAGCAGTGGCGCGGCAACCCAGCCCGTCAAGGCCGCGGCCCGCCGGCCAGGCGCGGTGTCATGTCAGGAATGCCCACACCATGCATCAGCTCCGCCAACCCCTGGCATCCCTGCCCGACCCATCGGCCATTCACACATGCCGCCTGACATCCATGCGCTCATGCAGGATGCGGACCACCACGATGCCCCGCGGCGCCATGGCATAGAAGATGACATGGGACGCGCAACGCCAGCGCCAATAGCTGCGCCCGCGCAGGATGATCGGACGTCCGCCCATCGGATCGACGGCGGCGGCGCGCATCCCATCCGCAAGCCGGCGGAGATAGAGTTCGGCTTGCACAGGCCCCCATCGGTCGGCGGAATAGGCATAAATATCGCCCAGGTCGCGTCGGGCCCGGGCGAGGAGGACGAGTTCGCCGCTCATCTCCTCGTGGCGAGGAAATCCTCGATGTCGAAAGGCTGGGGGTCGCCGCTGGCCTCGCCCTCCGCCAGGGCCTCGGCCAGCGCCGCCATCCGGCGCTCATCCTCCGCCAGCAGGCGCAGTCCGGCGCGCACGACCTCGCTGGCATCGGCGAATTGCCCGTCGCGCAGCCGGCTGTTGACGAACTCGGCGAGGTCGTCATCCAGCGAGATCGGAACAATCCTGTTCATGGCGCAGATCTAGCGCCGATCGGTGCCCGGCACCAGAAGATCAGGCCTGCGGCATCCCCATCGGGATGATCGTCTTCACCAGGCTCGCATCCAGCGCCTCATACTCGTGGTAGCCGATGGTGGCGTAGAGTTCGGCCCGGGTCTGCATCACGCCGACCTTCTTGTGGGTGCCGCCATCGGCCTTGATCGAGGCATAGAGCTCCTCCATCGCGCGGGCGGCCACCCGCAGGTGTGAGACCGGCCAAATCACCATAGCATAGCCCATCGCCTCGAATTCCGCCGCCGTGAAGAAGGGCGTGCGGCCGAATTCGGTCATATTGGCCAGCAGCTTCACACCCGGCATGCGGGCGGCGAATTCGGTGAACATGTCGCGCGTGACCAGCGCTTCGGGAAAAATCGCATCCGCCCCGGCATCGAGGTAGCGCTGCGCCCGGGCCAGCCCGCCCTCCATGCCCTCGCTCGCCACCGCATCGGTGCGGGCGATGATGTAGAGGTGGCGGCGCGCCTTGCGGGCGGCGGCGATCTTGGCGCACATCTCATCCACGCTCGCCAGCTTCTTGTCGTTGAGATGCCCGCATTTCTTCGGCAGCAGCTGGTCTTCCAGATGCACGGCGGCGGCGCCCGCATCCTCGAAGCAGCGCACCATGTGCATCACGTTCAGAGCCTCGCCATAGCCGGTATCGCCATCGACCAGCACCGGCAGGGCAGAGGCGCGGACGACCTGGCGGATGTGGAAGCACACGTCATCGACGGTGATCATGCCCAGATCCGGCAGCCCCATGGTGGCCGACATCGCCGCCCCCGACATGTAGAGCGCGGGAAACCCGGCCTGTTTGGCCAGAAGTGCAGCGATGCCCAGATGCGCGCCGGGCATGCCCAGGATCCCGGGCCGCTCCAGCAGGGCGCGGAAACGCTGGCCGGCGGGCATGTCAGGGATATCGGCGCCGATCACATAGGGCATGGTCAGATCCTCAAACGAAAAAGATGAAGGTGATGAGCAGGAACAGCGGCAGCAGGAACGCGCAGGCCCAGAGGAGATAGCCGAAGAAGGAGGGCATGCGCGTCCCGCTCTCCTCCACGATAGCCTTGACCATGAAGTTCGGTGCATTGCCGATATAGGTCATCGCGCCCATGAAAACGGCGCCGCAGGAAATCGCCATCAGCACCGGGGCACCCGCGCCCATCAGCTGCGCCGCATTGCCGCCGGCCAGGTTGAAGAACACCAGATAGGTCGGCGCATTGTCGAGGAAGGCGGAAAGCCCGCCGGTCATCCAGAAATACACCCAGGGGATGGGCTGGCCCGCGGCATCGGTGGTCAGCGCCACCAGCCCCGCCGCCGGCCCCGCGGCGCCGGCCTTAAGCATCGCCAGCACCGGCCCCATGCAGATGAAGATGGCGGCGAAGAGCTTCGCCACCTCCAGCATCGCACCCCAGCCGAAATCATTGTCCGACCGCACGCCGCCGGGGGTGAGCCGCAGCGAGACCAGGGTGATGAGGATGAACAGCCCCATCGCCAGCACGCGCTCGATGGGCAAGGTCTCGCCCAGCACCACCACCGTGCCGGGATGCCAATAGCCCTGCATCAGCACGCCCAGCACCACCAGCACGATCAGGCCAATATTGACGGTGCCGCGCAGCCGCAGCGCTGTCGGCTGATGGCTGCGCGCGTGCTCGCCCTCCCGCGCCCAGGCCCAGCGGTCGATCAGGTAGAAGGCCCCCAGCAAGGCCACCGCGCAGAGCGCGAAGGGCCAGAACAAATGCGTGGTCGGCCAGAAGAAGGACACACCGGCGAGAAAACCGAGATAGAGTGGCGGATCGCCGATCGGCGTCAGCGAACCGCCGATATTGCCGACGAGGAAGATGAAGAAGACGAAGACATGCACCTTCCGCTCCCGCCCGGCATTGGCGCGCAGCAGGGGGCGGATCAGCAGCATTGCGGCCCCGGTCGTGCCCATCACGCTGGCCAGCAGCGTGCCGATGGCCAGGATCGCGGTGTTGGTGGCGGGCGTGCCGACAAGCCGGCCCACCAGCAGCACGCCGCCACCCGCGGTGTAGAGGGCGAGCAGCAGCAGGATGAAGGGCAGGTATTCCTGCAGCGCCACGAAAGCGAGCTCCGCCCCCGTCGCCGCCAGGCCGAAGCTGAACGTGAAAGGCACCAGGAAGGCCGCCGCCCAGAACGCCGCGACCTTGCCATGGTGGGAATGCCACAGCTTCTCGGCGAAAAGCGGCAGGAGCGCGATGGACAGCAGCATGCCGGCAAAGGGCAGGACCCAGGCCAGGCTGAGCTGCGCGCCATCGATCGCCGCCGCCTGCGCGGCCGCGGGCAGCAGCAGAATCAGGGCCGAAAAGGTTCTGAACAAGATCGTTTCCCCGCAATGCCGTGGACGTCGCTCAATAGAGGCCCCCGGCGGGACTTTCCAGCCGCCCCCCCAGCACCTAAAACCGCTCCAGCATTTGGAGTGACGTCTATGGAGATGACCGGCGAACGCCTGATACCGGCCTCGCGCGATGCCGTCTGGGCCGCGTTGAACGACCCGGCCATGCTGCAGGCCTCGCTGCCGGGCTGCGAGTCGGTGGAGAAGGTCACCGACACCGACCTCACGGCCCGGCTGGCGCTGAAGATCGGGCCCATGGCGGCCCGCATCTCAGCCAAGGTGAAGCTTGAGAATGTGAACCCGCCGGAAAGCTATACCATTTCGGGCGAGGGCAGCGCCGGCGCGATGGGCTTCGCCAAGGGCGGCGCCGATGTGTCGCTTGCCGCCAAGGGGCCGATGGAGACGCTGCTGACCTATAGCTTCAAGGCGCAGGTCGGCGGCAAGATGGCGCAATTGGGCGGGCGGTTGATCGACGCCACGGCCAAGCAGATGTCGGACCAGTTCTTCGACCGCTTCGCCGCCCTCCTCACCCCCGCGCCGGCCAGCCCGGCGGAGCCGGGTGCGGCGGTTGCGATCAACCCGCAGCCGCTGCCGCCGGCCGGCGCCATCTCCATCCTGGCGCTCATCCCCAGCGAATTCCTGGGCCTGCCCATCGTGGCCTGGATCGGCATCGTGCTCTATTTGCCCATCCTCATGCTGCTGTTCCTCCTCGGGTGAGCGTCTCCGACACCCAGGGCCTGCTCGCCGCCGGCGGCTATGTGGCCGACCGCGCATTGGCCACCACCGTGCATCTGGCGCTTGCCATGCAGCGCCCCCTCTTCCTGGAGGGCGAGCCGGGGACAGGCAAGACCGAGATCGCCAAGGTGCTCTCGGCCGGGCTCGGCCGACCGCTGGTGCGGCTGCAATGCTATGACGGGCTGGACCTTTCGGCTGCGGCCTATGAGTGGAATGCGGCCAAGCAGCTCATGGCCATCCGCATGGCCGAGGGCGGCGAGAGGCCGGACATCTACGCCCGCGAATTCCTGCAGCAGCGGCCGCTGCTCGCCGCCATTTCCGGCCCGCCCAGCGTGCTGCTGATCGATGAGCTCGACCGGGCGGACGAGCCCTTCGAGGCCTTCCTGCTGGAATTGCTGGCCGATTTCCAGCTGACCATCCCCGAACTGGGCACGGTGAAGGCAGCGACGCCGCCGGTGGTGATCATCACCTCCAACCGCACGCGCGAGGTGCATGACGCCATCCGCCGCCGCTGCCTCTACCAATGGGTGGACTATCCCGATGCGGCGCGGGAACGCGCGATCCTGGCGCTGCGCGCGCCTGGCGTGCCGGAGAAGCTTTCCGCCCAGGTGGTGGCCTTCGTGCAAAAGGTGCGGGCGGGCGACTACTTCAAGCTGCCCGGCGTGGCCGAGACCATCGACTGGGCCAATGCGCTGACCGCGCTGGACGCCACTGAGCTGGAACCCACAGCCGTCGACGAAACGTTGGGCGTGCTGCTGAAATACCAGGACGACATCGCCAAGCTGCGCGGCGCCGAAGCCGCCCGGCTGGTGGATGAGGCGCGCTCGGCGGCATGAGGCCAGGTGGCGCTGTTGGCCCTGGAGAGGGCTTTGCCCTCCCCAGACCCCACCCACCAGGGGCCGGCGGGCCCCTGGACCGCGGGCTAAAGCCGGGATGGGGGAGGGGGGCGGGATGACCCTGACCATAGGGTTGCGCTCGTGGCCCCCCTCCCCCATCCCGGCCTTCTCATGGTTTCCAAAGGCCTTTCGGCCTTTGGTGGGTGGGTTTGGGAGGGCAAAGCCCTCCCAAGAGCCAAAACTGCCACCCCCTGCATGACCGCGCTCTCCGCCAACCTGCTGTCCTTCGCCCGCCTGCTGCGCCGCGCCGGCCTGCCGCTCGGCACCGCCGAGGTGATGGCTGGTGCCCAGGCGCTGGCGCTGATCGATATCGGCGAGAAGCGGGAGGTTCAGGCCGCGCTGCGGGCCGTCATGGTCCATCGCCATGAGCACGCCGAGATCTTCGACGTCGCCTTCACCATCTTCTGGCGCGACCCCGAGGCCAGCCGCCACGCCGCCGCCATGGCGATGCTCGATGGCTTCAAGCCGGAGGAAAAGCACCGCCCCGGCAGCAGGCGCCTGGCCGAGGCGATGGCGCGCGACCGCCCTCCCCCGCCGCCCAAGGATGTTTCGGAGCCGCCGCCGCTGCTGGACATGGCGATGTCGGTCAGCGAGCGCGAACGCCTGAGCGCGATGGATTTCGAGGCGATGAGTGCCGCCGAAATCGCCTTCGCGCGGACCGAAATACGCAAGCTGAAACTGCCACTGGACGCCCGCCGTACCCGCCGCTGGCGGCCCGACCCCTACGGCCCGCGGGTGGATTTGCGCGCCACGCTGCGCCGCTCTCTGCGAACCGGGGGCGAGATCGTGACCATCGCCCGCCGCCGCCGCGTGGTCCGCCCGCCGCCGCTGGTGGCGATCTGCGACATCTCCGGCTCCATGGCCCGCTATGCCCAGGTGCTGCTGCATTTCCTGCATGCCGTGACCAATGACCGTGACCGGGTGGCGGCCTTCCTCTTCGGCACCCGGCTGACCAACATCACCCGCCAGCTCAAGCATCGCGATGCCGAGGCGAGTTTCGAGATGATCGCCCATCTCGTGCCCGACTGGTCCGGCGGCACCCGCATTGGCGAGGCGCTGGAGCGGTTCAACAAGGACTGGTCGCGCCGGGTGCTGGGCCAGGGTGCGGTGGTGCTGCTGATCACCGATGGGCTGGACCGCGACGGGGCGGCGGGGCTGTCGGAGGCCACCGAACGCCTGCAACACTCCTGCCGGCGGCTGATATGGCTCAATCCGCTCTTGCGCTTCGCGGGCTTCCAACCGAAGTCACAGGGTATCCGGGCGATGCTGCCGCATGTCCATGAGTTCCGCCCGGTGCATAACCTGAATTCGCTGAGGGAGCTGGTCGAGGCGCTCAGCGATCCGCATCGGAGAATGGCATGAGCGAGGATCTATTGGCCGTGGCCGCCGCCTGGCGCGCCCAGGGCGAGCGGGTGGCGATCGCGACCGTGGTGGAGACCTGGGGCTCCTCGCCCCGGCCCGCCGGGTCGCGCTTCATTGTCTCCGACAAGGGCCACATGGCCGGCTCGGTCTCGGGCGGCTGCATCGAGGGCGCGGTGGCCGAGGCGGCCGCCGCCACGATGGAAACCGGCCAGCCGCAGCTGCTCGATTTCGGCATTTCCGACGAGACGGCCTGGGAAGTCGGCCTGGCCTGCGGCGGCAAGCTGAAGGTCTTTTTGGAGAAACTCGGTTGACCCCTGAATTCCTGGCCAGGCTGCAGACGGCCCAGGCCGAGAAGCGGCCGGTGGCGGTCTGCACGCAATTGCCGGGCGGCGCGCAGCTCCTGGCCCCCGATGACGCGATGCCCGAGGGCCTGACCGAAGCCGCCGCCGCCGCCATCGAGGCCGACAAGACGGCGAATCACGAAAACTGGTTCATCCACCCCCACAACCCGCCGCTGCGGCTGTTGATCGTGGGCGCGGTGCATGCCGCGCAGGCCATGCTGCCGATGGCCCAGGGGCTGGGCTTCGCCATCACCGTGATCGACCCCCGCCGCGCCTTCGCGACCGAGGAGCGGCTCCCGGGTGTCGCGATCAACCATGAATGGCCGGATGACGCGATGGCCGCGCTTGCCCCCGACACCCGCACCGCCATCGTCACGCTGACGCATGACCCCAAGATTGACGACCCGGCGCTGGACGCGGCCCTGCGCAGCCCGGCCTTCTATATCGGCGCGCTGGGCAGCCGGAAAACCCATGCGAAGCGCTTGGAGCGGCTCGCCGAACTGGGGCACAGCGCCGAGGCCATGGCGCGCATCCGCGCCCCCATCGGCCTCGACATCCGGGCGGTGACGGCCGCCGAGATCGGGTTGTCGATCGTGGCTGAGATCGTGGCGACCCGTCGCGGTTCGGCGCTGGCCCAGCGCGGCGCGCCGCAGGGATGAAATTCGGCCCCACCCCGCTCGACGAGGCCCGCGGCGCGGTGCTGGCCCACACCATCCGCCTGCCCGGCCGCGTGATCAAGAAGGGCAGCGTGCTGCAGGAGGGCGAGTTGGAGGCCCTGCGCGCGGCGCAGATCCGCGAGGTGATCGCGGCCGTCATGCAGCCCGGCGATGTGCCGGAGGATGAGGCGGCCGAGCGCCTGGCCCAGGCCATGATGGCCCCGCTGCTGGCCAAAAGCCGCGCCGCCACCGGCCGGGTGAACCTGCTGGCCGATGCGCCGGGCCTGCTGGTGCTGGACGTGGCCGCCATCGACCGGCTGAACGCGCTGGACGAGAGCATCACCATCGCCACCCTGCCCAACCACACCCTCGTCACCACGCGGGAAATGCTGGCGACAATCAAGATCATCCCCTTCGCCGTGCCCGGCGTGGTGCTGGCGGTGGCCGAGGCCATGCTGAAGACCCTGGCCCAGCCGCTGCTGCGGATCGTGCCGCTGCGCCCGCTCAAGGTCGGCCTAGTGATCAGCGAGCTGCCCGGCGTGAAGGAAAGTGCGATGGAGGGCGCGGCCGAGGTGACCGGCGCGCGCATCGCCGCGCTGAACGGCACCATGCTGCCGGTCGAGCGGGTGCGGCATGAGACGCCGCCCATCGCCGATGCGCTGTCGCGGCTGCGCAAGCAGGGGGCGGACCTGCTGCTGATCGCCGGCGCCTCGGCGGTGGTGGACCGGCGCGATGTCGGGCCGGCTGCGATCATCCGCGCCGGCGGCGCCATCACCCATTTCGGCATGCCGGTGGACCCGGGCAACCTGATCTGCCTGGGTGCCGTCGGCGATATTCCCGCGCTGGTGCTGCCGGGCTGCGCGCGCAGCCCGAAGCTGAATGGCTTCGACTGGGTGCTGGCGCGAATCTTCGCGGGGCTGCAGGTCAGCGCGCGCGATGTGATGGGCATGGGCGTGGGCGGGCTGCTGAAGGAGATCGATGTCCGCCCGCTGCCGCGCGAAAAGGCGCCGCAGACGCCGCCGCCCGCGCATGCGCCGCGCCGCGCCCGGCAGGTGGCGGCGCTGATCCTGGCCGCCGGCCGCTCGCGCCGCATGGCGCCGCTGAACAAGCTGCTGGTCAGCGACAACAAGGGCATCGCCATGGTCGCCCGCGTGGTCGACCAGGCGCTGGCCAGCCAGGCGCGCCCGGTGATCGTGGTGACCGGCCATGAGCGCGACCGGGTCGAGGAGGTGCTGGCCGGCAGGCCCGTCATCTTCGCCCATGCGCAGGATTACGCGCAGGGTCTCTCCGCCAGCCTCAAGGCGGGGCTGGCCGCGCTGCCGCCGGGCATCGACGGGGTGATGATCTGCCTGGGCGACATGCCGCTGGTCTCGGGCGCCATGATGGACCGCATCCTCGCCGCCTTCGATCCCGAGGAGGGCCGCGCCATCGTGCAGCCCACCTTCCGTGGCAAGCAGGGCAATCCGATGCTCTGGGCGCGGGAGTTCCTGCCGGCGATGATGGAGGTGACCGGGGATGTGGGGGCGCGCCACCTGGCCGCGCTGCATGCCGCAAGGCTGGTCGAGGTGGAAATGCCCGATGACGGCGTGCTGCGCGATTTCGACACCACCGAGGCGCTGAAGACCGCACCAGGCTTCGGCAAAGCCTGACGCCCCTCCCCGGCGATCCAGGTGCCCCAGGCACCTGGTGGGGGAGGCCTGGAGGGGGCAAAGCCCCCTCCAGGCCCCATCAAAGCTTGCGCGCCATAGCCGCCAAATACCCCCGGTTGCGCGTCGGCGTAATGAGCACCTCGTTGATGCAGACATGCGCCGGCTGCCCCGCGATGTAGCGTACGAGGTTGGCGCAATCCTCCGGCTGCACCATCTCCGCCCGCTGCTCGGCCGAGAGCTTGTTCGGCCGCTTGTCCAGGATGGGCGTGTTCACCTCGCCCGGGCACATCACGGTGGAGCGGATGCCGTTGCCGCATTCCTCCATGTTCAGGCTGTGGCTCATCGCCACCACGCCGTGCTTCACGGCAGTATAGCTCGCGCCGCTGAGCGGGCTGACGAAGCGCCCGGCCATCGAGGCCGTGTGCAGCAGCAGCCCGCCGCCCTGGGCGCGCATCATCGGCAGCACCGCCATGGAACAATAGAAGGCGCTGGCGAGATTGCCGTCGATGACCTGCTGCACGCCCTCGGGCGTGAGGTCGGCCCAGCTGCGGGCGGTGATGTTCAGCCCGGCATTGTTCACCAGCAGGTCGACGCGGCCGAGTTTTTCCTCAATGAACGCCGCCACCTTCTTCACCGCGCCGGGCTTGCCGAGATCGGCCGGCTTGACATGCGCGCGCCCGCCGGCGGCCTTGATGCTGGCCGCCACAGCCTCCAGTGGCTCCTTCCGGCGGCCGGTCAGCACGACGACGTATCCGTCCTGCGCCAGCCCCTCGGCGCAGGCCTCGCCAATGCCGCTGCCGGCGCCCGTTACCCATGCCACTTTCATCGTCGTTTCCTTCATGTCGGGCGGTCTGGAATGGCCGCGCCTTGCCGGGCAAGTCTCCGGCCAGGTTTTTCTCACGGCAAGGTGTAACCATGGAGGAAATCGGCACGAAGACGGTTTTCGAGGGCATTGTCGCCCATCGGAAGGATCGGCCATGCCTGAGAAACGCCTTGCCATCGCCCTGCTCGCATTGCGGGTCACGTTGGGCCTGTTCATGCTGCAATGGGGCGTGGAGAAATTTGTGGTGCCCGGCACCACGCTGGCGATTTTCCGCAACTTCTACGGGCTGAACCTCGGCAGCTTCGTGCCGCCGGTGGTCGGCGCGGTGCAGGTCGTGCTGGCACTGGCTTTCCTGGTGGGGTACCGGCCGCGCATCACCTATGGCGTGTTCCTGGCGATGCGCACGGTGACGACGCTGGCCACGATCCCGCGCCTGCTGGCGCCCTGGAACCCGGTGAGCAACCACCTCTTCATCGCCGGTGTGCCGGTGCTGGCCGGCTTCTTCGCGCTCTACCTGCTGCGCGACTGGGACCGGTATCGTATTCCGGGGCGGTGACTTGAAGCGCGCCGGCGGGGTTCACCCCGCGGCGCGCTACCAGCGCGCCAGCGCCGACCCCCAAGTCAGCCCGCCGCCGATCGCCTCCAGCAGCACGATATCGCCGGGACGGAACTTCCCCGCCGCCTGGGCCTCGGCCATCGCCAGCGGAATCGAGGCCGCCGAGGTATTGGCATGGCGATCCACCGTCACCACCACCCGCTCGGGCGGCAGGCCAAGCTTCTTCCCCATCGCGTCGATGATGCGGATATTGGCCTGATGCGGCACCAGCCATGAAATCGCCTCGCGGCCCAGGCCATTGGCCAGCAGGGCCTCGTCGACCACCGCCGCCAGCTTGGTCACGGCGTGCTTGAACACCTCGCGCCCCGCCATGCGCAGAAGGCCGGTGCCGCCGGTGCTGCCGGGGCCACCCTCGACATGCAGGATATCGGCATGCCGGCCATCGGCATGGAGATGGGTGGAGAGGATGCCGCTCCTGGCGGCTCCGCCATCGGCCTCCCCCTCCTCGGCGCGCAGCACCACCGCACCCGCGCCATCGCCGAACAGCACGCAGGAGGAGCGGTCGGTCCAGTCGAGGATGCGCGAATAGGCCTCGGCGCCGATCACCAGGGCGCAGCGCGCGGCACCGCTGCGGATCATGCTGTCCGCCACGCTGATGGCGTAGACGAAGCCGGTGCAGGCGGCGAGGATGTCGAAGGCGAAACCCTTCGTCACGCCAAGCTGCGCCTGGATGCGCACGGCGGTGGCTGGAAAACTGCTGTCGGGCGTGGCGGTGGCGACGATCACCGCATCCACCTCATCGGGCCCGATGCCGGCGCGCGCCATGGCCACCCGCGCGGCGGCGGCGCCCATGCTGCTGGTGGTCTCGCCCGGGGCCGCGAGGTGGCGCTGGCGGATGCCGCTGCGCTCGACGATCCAGGCATCGGTGGTGTCGAGCGAATAGCGCCGCGCCAGCTCGTCATTCGAGACGATATCGGCCGGCAGATAGCCGCCGGCGGCCAGAATACGACTGCGGATCATGGGACGGTGCCGGCTAGCTCCGCGGTGTGCAGGCGGGTCACGCCCTCGCGGATCTGCTGGGTGAAGCCATGCGTCACCATGTCCATCGCCACATCCACGGCATGGGCGAAGCCCATCGCATCGGTTCCGCCATGCGATTTCACCACCACGCCATTCAGCCCGAGAAGGATGGCGCCGTTGTAACGGCGGGGATCCATCCACTCCCGCAGCCGATCCAGCGCCGGCCGGGCCAGCAGATAGCCGAGCCGCGCCGGAACGGTGCTGGTGAAGACCTGCTTGAGCAATTCGCGCATCAGCTTCAAGGCCCCCTCGCCGGTCTTCAGCGCGACATTGCCGGTGAAGCCATCGGTCACCACCACATCGACGGTGCCGGCGGCGATGTCATGGCCCTCGACGAAGCCGAAGAAATTGATGCCCGTATCGGCGCGCAGGATTTCGGCGGCCTGGCGCACCCGGTCATCGCCCTTCAGCTCCTCGGAGCCGACATTGAGCAGGCCGATGGAGGGGCTGGGCAGGCCGAGCACCGCACGGGCGAAGGCATCGCCCATGATGGCGAATTCGACGAGGTTGCGGCTGTCGCAGGCCACATTGGCGCCGAGGTCGAGCATCACCACGTCGCCGCGTGCCGATGGGGCAATGGCAGCCAGCGCCGGCCGGTCGATCTCGGGCAGGGTCTTCACCAGGATTTTTGCGAGTGCCATCAAGGCACCGGTATTGCCGGCCGAAACGACGCCCGCGACCTCGCCCGCCGCCACCGCATCGATGGCAAGCCGCATCGAGGCACCACGCATGCGCAGCGCCAGGGTGGGCTTCATGTCGCCGGGAATCGCGGTTTCCGCGTGGCGAATGATGCTGGCCTTCTTGGCGCGGGGATGCGACTCGAGAAGCGGCACGATCCGGGCCTCATCGCCGACCAGCAGAAACCTGGCAGCGGGATGGCGCTCGGCGGCGAGGTCGATTCCGGCCAGCACGGCCTCGGGCGCATTGTCGCCACCCATGGCGTCGATCGCGAGTGATGCGATCTGCGCCTTCGCACGCGCCCGGCTATTGGGCGGCCCGTTCTCGGACAATCCGCTTTCTCCCCCACGCCCTGGTGCAGGACCAGGCGTGTTCCCGCTCAGGCCCGAACGACGCCCTTGAGCGCATCGCCGGCGGGCGCGACCTCACGGCCATCGTAATGGCCGCAATGCGAGCAGACGTGGTGCGGGCGGGCAAGCTCACCGCAGTTGGAGCACTCGACATAGGCTTCCTTGCCCAGCGCGTGGTGGCTGCGGCGCATGCCACGGCGCGAGGGCGAGGTCTTCTTCTTCGGAACGGCCATGGTGCCGGGCCTTTCAATAGGTCAGCGAACTGAATTGGAATGAGCGGGCGGCGATAGCAGAGGGGTGGCGGGGTGTCCAGCGCGGCCTTGCAATGATGTGACGGCGCCGGGGGCGCGGGTGGTGTCGCGGCTGGCGCCGCGAACTATCGCGGCTGGCGCCGGGAACTATCGCGGCCGGCGCCGGGCCAGGGCCGCGAAAGGCCCGCCCGGCCCCTCATCGCCGCCATGATCCGGCAAAACCGCGCCCTCCAGGCGGGGATAGGGGTCGAGCGCCAGGGCGAGCAGCTGCGCCATCACCTCGCCCAGCTCAGCCATGCCATTTTCGCATTCCACCTCGTCCTCGGCGTCGGGGTCCTCCGAGGGGGTTTCACCCTCGGGCAGGATGCGCAGGCGGAAGGCGTCCACGACCTCCTGCGGCACGGGGTCCAGGCTGACCACGCAGGCCTGTTCGAGACCCGCCGTGATACGGCCTTCGACCTCGATAGCGCCCGATGTCACCGGGCGCAGCCGCATCTCGGCGGTGAAGCTGTGCAGGGCAAGAAGCCCGAGTCGGGCGGCCAGGGCCGCGCATTCCGGGCCACTGGCCTCCAGCCGCAGCGACTGCCCGGCCGCCGGAATATTCGACACCCGGACCGGCCGGGGAAACTCCAGCGCGCTCACGGAGCGGGAAACACCAGGTGCCCGGCGCTCAAACCCGCCATGGCCTGGCCGGCCAGCGCCGCGTCGATCGCCACCGCCTGCGCCGCCAGGCGGGGGGGGGCGGTCGCATCATCGGGCGGGGTACCGGCCCAGAGGTTGCGGAGCAGCGCCTCGGTCAGCGCCGCCTCATCGGCCGCGTCGAGCGCCGCCTCATAGGCCTGGGCGCGGCCGTTGAAGGCCTCCCACATGCGCTTGACGCGCTTGCTGATGCTCATGTCGCCCACGCCCATCTCGCGCAGGCTCTTGTCCATGTCGTTGAACATGGCGTCGAAGACGGCCTGGGCGAGGTCCTTGCCTGCCGGTTCCGCATCGTGGCGGAGCCTGCGGATCAGCAGCGCGACATGCAGGCCCACTAGGTCGAAGCGGCCCTGCAGCGTGTCGGGCACCGCATAGTCGAGATAAAAGACGGGCTGCCGCGCGGCAGCGACGGCGATGCCGTAGAGCTCATAGCCCTCGCGCTCGAAGGGTTTGCGGCGGAACAGGCGGGCCAGCACCATGGGATCGCGTCTTGCCTCGACAGGGGGGGAAAGGGGGTGGTGTATCGTCAGGCGGCGCCACCTCGGAGTTGACCGCAACCAGGCAAGGTGGCACCTCGCGTCAGATGGAACCGACGCCGCCCAAGGTCAATGCAATGCTTCCCCTGGCGCGTATCCTGGGGGTCGTCATGTGCCTCGGCACCGCGGCCTGCCAGTACCTTCCGCCCATGCCCGACCGCCCGCGCGAGGTGTTCAACGCCCCGGTCATCGCCCGCGGCCACCTCGTGCTGCCCGAGCAATTGCAACAGATCACCCCGGGTGTCACGGCACGGGCCGATGTCCAGGCGCTGCTGGGCAGCCCGAGCCAGACCAGCACCTTCTCCGACGACACCTGGTACTACATCAGCAGCTCCACCCGGCAGCGGCCGGGGCGGGCACTCGCGGTCAGCAACCAGCGTGTCGTGGTGGTGGCCTTCAACCCCGGCGGCACGGTGACAGAGGTGCGCGAGCTGGGCGAGGGCGATACCCGCAGCATCGATTTCGTCAGCCGCGAGACGCCGGTGCCGGGCAATGACCGCACACTCCTGCAGGGCCTTTTCGGCAATATCGGCCGCTTCAACCCGCTGGGCGGCAATGCCGGGCAGCCCTCGGCGCCGGGCGTGGCCAATGCCCCCGCCCGCTGAAGGGCCTGCTGACGCAGCCGGGACGCGCCCGGACGCCACCGATATCGCGCGTCTGAGGGCAATGCTCGATGCCGAGCATGCGCGGATGACCAGGCTGCTCGACCATCTCGCCGCGCCATCCGCCGCATCGGATGAGGCCGGGGCGCTGCGGGCGGAGAATGCCCGGCTGCGGGACGAGGCCGCGGCGCTTCGGGCCGAAATCGAGCGCCTCAACCAGCACGCCCATTACGAAGCATGGTTCAACGCCACCTTCAACACCACCCTGCGCACCCCCAACACCTGGCCCTTCACCACCTTCGCCCCCGGCACGCCGTGGTGCGACAAGGTGGTCTACGGCATGCAGGACGGCGAATTCCTCTTCGCCGCACACCTCATCGCCGGCCTCGACGAGCAGGGCGTGGCGGGCGACATCGTCGAATTCGGTGCCTATGGCGGTACCTGGCTGGAGACCCTGGCCCAGGTCATCGAAAGCCGCGGCAATGGCCGGCTGCTCTGGGGCTTCGACAGCTTCGAGGGCCTGCCCGAGCCCGACGCGGAGAAGGACGGCGCGATCTGGACCGCCGGGCAATACGCCATGGGTCTGGACGAGGTGGCCGCCCGGCTGCGCGCCACGGAGCGCCCCTTCCTGCGGCTGGTGAAGGGCTGGTTCTGCGATTCGCTCCGCCAGGCGCCGGCGACCGGGATCTCGCGCATCGCCTATGCCCGCATCGATGGCGACCTCTACGCCTCCGCCGTGGATTGCCTGGCCTATCTGACCGACCGCCTGGCCGATGGCGCCATCCTGGTCTTCGACGACTGGCAGTTCAGCGTGAACCATGGCGAGGTGCTGGCCTTCCGCGAATGGGTCGCCGCCCATCCGATTTTCGAATTCGAGTTCCTGGGCATGAACATGTGGGCGCATCTCTATCTGCGGGTGCGGCGCCGCGCTGGCGGCTAGAGCTATTTCACCGAAAGTGAAAACGATGAAACGGCTCCAGGCCCCCTGTTCCTCCCCATTTTCCGAGTCGCCTTGCGAAGCCGCAAGGCTTGAAAATGCTCTGGCATGACCCCCCTGATCTTCGACCGCGACCTTCTTCGGCGCCGGCGCGACCGGGCGGCGCCGCGCATGGGCGAGGTCGCACCGGTGCTGGAGGCGGCGGCCGCGCTGCTGCTGGACCGGCTGGATGACACCACCCGGCGGTTCACCGCGGCGCTGGAGATCGGCGGGCGGGGCGTCGTCGCGCCCATGCTGCGGGCGCGCGGCATCGCCGATGTGGTCAGCCTCGACCTCTCGGCCGCGATGGCAGCGCGCGCCGGCGGCGTGGCGGTGGCGGGCGATGAGGAATGCCTGCCCTTTGGCCCCGGCAGCTTCGACCTCGTGGTCGCCTCGCTCTCGCTGCACATGGTCAATGACCTTCCGGGCGCGCTGATCCAGCTCCGCCGCGCGCTGCGCCCCGATGGGTTGTTCCTGGCCAGCCTGCCCGGGCTGGGCTGCCTGCAGCCGCTGCGCGACGCGCTGGTCGCGGCCGAGGCGGCGCTGACCGGTGGTGCCGCGCCGCGCGTCTCGCCCTTCGCCGAGCTGCGCGAGATGGCGGGGTTGCTGCAACGCGCGGGCTTCGCCCTGCCGGTGGCCGACCTGCAGGAATTGCCGCTGGCCTATCGCAGCGCGATGGGGCTGGTGGCCGATCTGCGCGCGGCGGGGGAGCAGAATACGGTGCTGGCGCGCGACCCGCGCACGCCGCCCCGCGGCCTGTTCCCCGCTGCCTTCGCCACGTTGGAAGCGACCAGCCCGATCCCGCTGCCCCTGCCCATGATCATGCTGACCGGCTGGGCGCCGCATGACAGCCAGAGCCGCCCCGCCCGCCCCGGCAGCGCCAATGCCCGGCTGGCCGATGCGCTGGGCACGGATGAACGCAGCGCTGGCGAGGCCGCGCCCTACCCCTCCAGCAAGCGGTAGCCCACGCCAGCCTCGGTCCGCACCCTTGCCGCGGCCGGGCCGAGCTTGGCGCGGATCTGGGTCATGTAGACCCGTAGATAATGCGTGTCCTCGGCATGGGCCGCGCCCCAAATCTCGGTCAGCAGCCGCTTCTGCGTCACCGCCCGGCCCAGATTGCGGGCCAGGCAGGCCAGCAATTCCCATTCCCGCGGGGTCAGGCCGACGCGATCGCCATTCACCAACACCAGCCGGCGATCCAGGTCGACCGTCAGCGGGCCGGAGCGCACCACGGGCTCGGGCGGCTCGACCGGCACGGCGCGGCGGATGGCGGCGCGCAGCCGGGCCAGAAGTTCGGCCACGCCAAAGGGCTTGGGGACGTAGTCATCCGCCCCGGCATCCAGCGCCGCGACCTTATCGCCTTCCTGATCCCGCGCGCTGATGACGATGACGGGCACGCTGCTGAAGGCACGCAGCCGGGTCAGCATGTCCTGCCCATCCATGTCCGGCAGGCCGAGATCGAGCAGCACGCAGGCGGGATGGTGGCTGTGGACCATGCGCAAGCCCTCGCCACCGGTCTCGGCGCGCAGCGCGGAGAAGCCCGAAGCCTCCAATGCGGGGCCGAGGAAACGGTGGATCTGCGCCTCGTCATCGATGACGAGAACGCTGTCGGAAGAGACACTCATAACGATAAGTTTACCTTGAGCCGAGTACCGCGTCCATCAGGCCGGGGGCATTCGGCATGGATGGTACCGCCCATCGCCTCGACCAGCCCGCGGCAGATCGCAAGGCCCAGGCCATTGCCCTTGGTGTGGCGCTCCACCCGGCTGGCGCGGAAGAAGACATCGAAGATATGCGGCAGGTCGGCGGCGGGGATGCCGGGGCCGTCATCCTCCAGCGTGATGACGATGCCTTCGGCCGTGCGGCGGGCGGCCAGCCAGATCTCGGCGGGATCCTGCGTGTGTTTCAGGGCATTGTCGAAGAGGTTGGCGATCACCCGGTCGAACATCATGGGGTCGAGCCGCCGGGCGGGCAGCGTGGCCGGCAGGTCGCGATGGATGATGCGCCCGGGGTGGCCATTCGCGGCCCGGTTTGCGGCCTCGTGCAGCAGCGCGGCCAGGTCCACGGCTTCGGTGCGGGCGCGCAGCTGGCCGCTCTCCAGCCGGGCCAGGTCCAGGATGGTCGTGCTCCACCGGGTCATCTGGTCGACCTCCTCCTCGATGCTGGCGAGCAGGTCGGCGCGCACCGCGGGGGCCAGTGTCTCGCCGGCGCGGCGCAGGGTCTCGGCGGCGCCGCGGATGGCGGTGAGCGGCGTGCGCAGGTCATGGCCGAGCGTGTTGATGAGGATCCCGCGCAGCGCCTCGGCCTCGGCACGGCCACGCGCGGCGGCGGCGGCCTCGGTGAAGGCGACCCGCTGCATGGCGATGGCCACCTGATCGATCAGCGCCTCCAGCGCGGCCTCGCCCTCGGCGTCGAGGTCCTGCTCGAGCCGAAGGACCAGGGCCGCGAGCGGCGGCCCTTCGCCCTGCGGGATGGGCACGGCGCGCCAGTCGCCGCCGGGCTGGAGGTCGGTGCCGCGCCCGGCCGGCCGGGCCTGGGCCATGGCCAGCCGGGCGAGAGGTGGCACCGGATCCATCGGCGGGTTCACTCTTGTGGCCGTCTCCACGGCCGTGCCGGCGGCCGTTTCCCCGGCCAGGATCAGCCAGGCGCGATGGCCGACGAGGCTGGCCGCGGACCTCTCCACCACCGCACGCAGCCTGGGCATGTCGGGCTGGGCGTTCAACAGCCGCGCCAAAGAAATGAGTTGCCGCTGGACCAGCAGGCGCTGCTCGCTCGCCCGCATGCTCCGGCCCAGCCGGCCGGTGCCGCCGGCCAGCAGCAGCGCCACGAGGCCGAACACCACGGCGCCCACCACATCCTCCACCGAACTGACCTGGAAGGAACCAAACGGCGCGAGGAAGAGAAAGCTCCAGGTCAGAAAGGCGAGCAGGGCGACCAGCGCCGCGGCCGTGGAGCCGGCAAGCCAGGCCGTGGCCACCACCGCGACCAGATAGACCATGCCGAAGGCGGAATGCGGCACCATGTCTTCAAGCAGGATGCAGACGGCCGTGGCGCCGAGCACCAGCACCGGGCCGGAAAGGACAATCAGCCAGGCCTGGACGCCAGGGCGGCGCCGGCGGCTAGCCGTGAAGGGCAAGACCGCAGACCGCAGACGCGCCTGCGATGCCCCGGCCGCGCAAGGCGATGGCCAGGCGGTGCTTGCGCCCGATCGTGCTCCGCGCATTGCTCAAGGTCGCCAAGATTCCACCCATGCCTTCGATCTTCAGTTCGAGGCTGTGGCCGCCCCCCCGGACCGCGGCCAGGCCCGGCGCTGCAGCCCGGCACCCGCGGACCCCATTTTTGGCCGAAGCCGGCGCCGGGGGCCAGCCCCCGTGATGCCGCTCCCCTCTGGGCGCGCGACCGGACTCCGCCCCAAAACAGCGTAAAGCTCCGTCGCGGCCGCGAAGCTGCGCCGCCCGGCTTGCGCGGCGGCGCCCGTAACTCGATATTGGGGGGATGGAGCAGACCGCCGGCGAGAGCCGCAGAATCCCGATACATCAGCCGGATGATTTCATCGGCATGCGCCGCGCCGGCCATCTGGCGGCGGCCTGCCTGGACATGATCGGCCCGCATGTCGCACCAGGCGTCACCACCGGCGAGCTCGACCGGCTCTGCCACGACTATATGACCGGGCATGGCGCGATTCCGGCCACGCTGGGCTATCGCGGCTACACCAAATCCTCCTGCACCTCGATCAACCATGTCGTCTGCCACGGCATCCCCGGCGATCGCGCGCTGGTCGAGGGCGACATCATCAATATCGATGTCACCGTCATCCTCGATGGCTGGCATGGCGACACCAGCCGGATGTATGTGGCCGGCCAGCCCAGCACCCGCGCCAAGCTGCTGATCGACGTGACGCATGAGGCGATGATGCGCGGCATCGCCGCCGTGCGCCCGGGCGCCACGCTGGGCGATGTCGGCCACGCCATCCAGGTCTATGCCGAGAAGCATCGGTTTTCGATCGTGCGGGATTTCTGCGGCCATGGCATCGGCCGCAGCTTTCACGCGGCCCCGAATGTCCTGCATTTCGGCCGCCCGGGTGAGGGCGCCACACTCAAGCCCGGTATGTTCTTCACCATCGAGCCGATGGTCAATGCCGGCCGGCCGGAGGTGAAGATCCTCGATGATGGCTGGACGGCGGTGACGCGCGACCGCAGCCTCTCCGCCCAGTTCGAGCACATGGTGGGCGTGACAGAGACGGGGTGCGAGGTCTTCACCTATTCCCCCGGCGGCCATCACAAGCCGCCCTACGGCTTCCGCTGAGGGTGCGACGAGCCTAGCCTTCCCACCCTGGGGGAAGCGCCATGCGGCTTGGCCGTGAAATGACATTGCTGCTGCTGGCGCTGAGCGCCATGTTCGGCCAGCAGACCTTCGCCTCGATCGGCCGCTCCCTGCCCACGGTCATCGCACCAGCCATCATCACCGATCTCTCGCTCGACCCCGCCTGGGTCGGCGTCTATGTCTCGCTGGCGGCCTTCGGCTCGCTGGTTTTCCAGCTGGGCTGCGGCAGCTTCATCATCCGGTATGGCGCTTTGCGGATGAGCCAGGTGGCGCTGGTCTGTGTGGCGGCCGGTCTCGCCGCGGGCTCGACCGGGTTGATGCTGATGTTCGCCGTCTCGGCGGTGATCGGCGGCGGCGGGGCTGCGATGTCCACGCCGGCAAGTTCGCATCTGCTCGGGCGCTACACACCGATGCGCTATCTGCCGCTGGTCTTTTCCATCAAGCAGACGGCGGTGCCGGCGGGGCTGCTGCTGGCCGGGCTGCTGGGCCCCGCGATCACCGATTGGATCAGCTGGCGCGCCGCACTCGACATCGCGGCCATCGCCAGCCTCGCCTTCGCCCTGCTGCTGCAGCCGCTGGCGCGCGAATATGATTCCGACCGCGACCCCTCGCGGCAGTTCCGCGTGTCGGATTTTGCCACCACCATCATCTCCGTCCTGAAGACGACGGAGATGCGCAACCTCTCGCTCGCCTGCTTCGCCTTCAACGGGCTGCAGACGGTATTCACCTCCTATTTCATCATCTTCCTGGTCGAGGCCGGCTATGGGCTGGCGGGTGCCGGGCTGGTGTTTTCCATCGCCATGCTGGTGGCGGTGCCCGGGCGCATCCTCTGGGGCTGGCTGGGCAGCACCATCGTCTCGCCGCGGGCGATCATGGCCGGGTTGGCGCTGGGCATGGCGGGCAGCACGCTGGCGATGGGCTTCTTCGGCCCGGCCTGGCCGGTGGTGCTGACGGGGTTCGTGGCGATCTGCCTGAGCATGACGGTGATGTCCTGGCATGGCGTGATGCTGGCCGAGGCCGCGAGGCTGGCGCCGCCGGGCCAGCGCGGGGCGGCGACGGGGGGCATGCTCTCCTTCGGGCAGGTCGGCGCGCTGCTGCTGCCGCTGGTCTATGCTGCGCTGCTCTGGGCGACCGGCAGCCACGGGCTGGGCTTCGCCGTCTGCGGCCTGCCCGCCCTCATCGTGGGCGTGGCACTGCTGCGCCCGGCGCGATGACGGCCGGCGGTCCAGGGGCGCCTCGCCCCTGGCGGGGAAGGTCTGGAAGGGGCAGCGCCCCTTCCAGGAGCCATCAGCGCCCGGCTATTCCGCCGCCGGCCGCGCCTGCGAGATATCGCTGAGCCGCTGCTGCGGCAGTTTCCAGCCCAGCATCTTGGACGCCACCAGCGTGCGCAGCACCTGTGCCGTGCCGCCGCCGATGGTGAACATCCGCACGTCGCGCGCCATGCGCTCGATCGGGAAGTTTTTCGAATAGCCACGCGCGCCGAAGAGTTGCAACGCGTCATTGACGATCTTGATCGCCGCTTCGGAGGCGAAAATCTTCGCCTGCGCCGCCAGCTCCGGATCGGGGAAGGGGCTGTTGTTCGGCCCGCGCGAGCTGGCCGCGGCGTGCAGCATAAGGCGGGAGGCGGTGAGCTGGGTCTGCATGTCGGCCAGCATCCATTGCAGGCCCTGGAATTCGCCGATCGGGCGGCCGAATTGCTCGCGGTCCTTCACCCATTCCAACGCATGGTCCAGCGCGCCGGCGGCGATGCCCATCGCCACCGTGCCGGCACCCACGCGTTGCGAGTTATAGGCGTTGATGAGCTGCGCGAAGCCGCGGGCGAAGCCGCCGGGCGGGCGCAGCACCATGGCATCGGGCACGATGAGGTCGGTGAAGGTCAGCTCGCCCTCGGGCATGCCGCAGAGCCCCATGGTGGGCTCCCGCCGGGTCATGGCCAGGCCCGGCGCACCGCGCTGGGCCAGGAAGCCGCCAATGCCCAGGTCGCGCCCCTGCTCGTCGAAGGCGCGGGCGAAGATGAGGTGGAGCTTGGATACGCCAGCACCGGTGATCCAGTGCTTCACGCCGTTGATGAACCAGCTCTCGCCACGCCGGTCGGCGCGGGTGCGCATGGCGGTGGCGTCGGAGCCGGCATCGGGTTCGGTGATGCAGATGGCGGGCTTGTCGCCGGCCAGCACGAGATCCGCCGCCCAGCGCTTCTGCGCCTGGCTGCCATAGGCCATGACGGTGGAGATGGCGCCCATATTGCCCTCCACCACGATGCGCGCGGTGACGGTGCAGGCCCGGGCCATTTCCTCGACCACCACGGCGACGTCGAGGAAGGAGCGGCCCTGCCCGCCCCATTCCGGCGGGATGGTCATGCCCATGAAGCCGGCCTCAGCCAGTTTCGTCACGATGTCCCAGGGGTATTCCAGGCTGGCGTCGATCGCGGCGGCGCGGGGTGCCACCTCGTTCTGCACGAAGTCCCGCGCGCGGGACAACAGCTCCTGGTCGATCCCTGGAATCATCTCAGTTCCCCTTTTCCCATCTCCATGGACCCGCCTTCGAAAATCGGCAAGAGGAAAGCCCGGCTTTGGGCGCCGTTCAGGGCGTCTCCAGCTTCGGCCCCATCGCCACGAGCGCCCGTCCACCCCAGGCCTTCGCCGCCCAGATCACCAGCAACACCGAGCCGCCATGCCAGATCAGCACCATGGCCGCGGCATCGAGGTGGTGCAGCAATGTCAGGCCGATGGAGGCAATGGCCGCCGCCGCCAGCCCTGCCATGGCCGAGACCTCGACCGGCCGCACCAGCGCGCCATGACGCACCATCCACAGCATCGACAGCGTCATGGGGATGCCGAAGCCCAGGATGAAGCGGGTGCAGGCAAAGCTGGTGCCCAGCCCCAGCCCGGCGAAACCGCCCAGCCACATGTCGCGCAGGCAGCCGAGCCCCATGCCCGCCACCCAGCCCAGCGCAGGCAGCAGCGGCGCGTAGAACCATCGCTCATCGCCATCCGGCCGGGCGAGGTTGAAGGTGGCGAAGGCCGCCAGCACGCCGGTCAGCAGGGCGAAGACCAGGTTCACCTGCTCGCTCATCAGGCCCAGGCGCATTTCGATGTCCTGGCGAAAGCCCATGATGGCGACGGCCGCGGCCATCAACGCTGCAGCCATGCCAAGCCACAGCAGTGCCCCCTGCCAGGGCGGCCCCAGCCGGCGGACGGGCTGGGCGGAACCGGCGAGCCGGGCAATCAGGTCTTCGTCGTTCATCAGCGGGTTCCTCCCATCCTGGCGCGCAGGGCGGCCACGGCACGGTGGGTTGCAATCTTCAGGGCGCCCACGCTCATGCCGCTGATCTCGCTCGCTTCCTTCAGCGGGCGTTCCTGCAGCTTGGCCAGCAGCAGGGCCTGGCGTTGGCTTTCCGGCAATTCGGCCACGGCGCGGCGCAGCTCCTCCGCCTCCAGGCGGCTGGTGCCGATGGCCTGGGTGGCGCCCGCCCCCTCGGGCAGGTCGTCGATGTTGGATTCGCGGCCGGTGGTGCGGCCGGCCTTGCGGATGCGGTCGATCGCGCGGCGCTCGGCAATGGCGTTCAGCCAGGGGCGGAAGGGGCGGGTGGGGTCATAGGTGTGGCGCAGCGCGTGCAGGCTCAGCAGCGTGTCCTGCACCGCGTCGTCCACATCGGCGGCCTGGCGCAGCCGGGCGCGGCAAACCGCCCTGATCTGCGGCAGGATCTCCCGCAGCAGGCTGTCATAGGCGCGGCGGTCGCCATCCTGGGCGGCCGCCATGAGAGCCGACCAGCGGGCATCACGCGCCGAGGCCGGGCTGGCCACCGTTTCTTCGGTCATTCGACATCCGGTCAGTGCTGCCGCCAGCATCCCATGCACTCCTTGCTTCGCCAAGGTTACGGTGGCATGGCGCGGAAGGTTACGCGGCGTGATCAGGAGGCATGGGCCTGGCAGGACTCGAACCTGCAACCAAACCGTTATGAGCGGTCCGCTCTGACCATTGAGCTACAGGCCCATCGCGCATGATGCCTTGAGGTGGAACCACCGAAACAGCGGTTCATCCTCGCATCACCGCTGTTTTGGCGCGGGAAGCGGGCCCGGGGCAAGCGGTTCAGAACAGGAAATCGCCGGCCGAGAGGCTGGCCACGCCGAACACCAGGATGGCCGAGCCGCCGAATTCCACCTGGGTATTGCCATTGGCGGATTGCAGAAACATCTGGGAAAACGCAATTCCGCTGCCGGTAAAGTCAAGCCTGGCCTGGCCCTGCACGAAGCCGTTGATCTGGTCATAGCCCCAATTGGGGGCGTTGTAGACGAAGCGGTCGGCGCCGCCCTGCGCATACATCGTGTCATTGCCGGAATCGCCGCGGAAGACGTCGGCGAAGGCGCTGCCGAAGATAAGGTCGCTGCCGGCGCCGCCCACCAGATAGGCATTCCCCATCAGCGGATTGCCGGCGATGATGTTGTCCGCCGCATTGCCGATGGCGGTATTGGCCGCGCCCGAGAGGTTGATCCGCTCGATATTGGCGCCCACCGCATAGCCATTGACCGCGATCCAGGCGGTGTCGTCGCCGGCGCCCTCGGCCTCGATGAGCATGGTGCTGTTGTTGACCACGGCGAACTGGTCATTGCCATTGCCGCCCAGCATGGTGTCGGCGCCGCCCTGGCCCCGGATGATGTCATCGCCATTGCCGCCATTGAGCAGGCTGCCGAAGGCGCTGCCCCAGACCACGTCATTGCCGCCGCGGGCATCGATGCTGCTGGCCAGCAGCGGATTGGCGACGAGCTGCTCATCGCCCTCGCTGCCGGTGACCTGAATGGCGGTGCCGCCCAGCCGCAGGATCTCCACATTGGGGTCGAGGGTATAGCCATTGACCGTGACCCAGGCGGTATCAG
The DNA here is from genome assembly GCA_964395305.1 of uncultured Rubritepida sp. Taxonomy (GTDB): domain Bacteria; phylum Pseudomonadota; class Alphaproteobacteria; order Acetobacterales; family Acetobacteraceae; genus Rhodovarius. The sequence continues at coordinate 73,993 of CAYNBM010000013.1, read as the reverse complement.
TGCCCTGGTTGGGCAGTTCGACGATGCGCGCGGTCGTATTGCCGATGACATACTGGTCATTGCCCTGGCCGCCGGCGAAGCTGCCATTGCCGTCGAGGCCGCGGATGATGTCGTCGCCATCGCCACCCTGGACATTGTTCAGGCCGTTGGTGAGCGAATTGCCCCAGATCGTGTCGTTGCCGCCGCCGGCCGCGATGGTGCTGGCCAGGTTGGCATTGGCCACAATCTGCTCGTCGCTGCCGCTGCCGGTGACCTGGCTCGCCGCAGCGAAGAGGCGGATGATCTCGATATTGGCGCCGATGGTGAGCGCGCCGGCGGCGCCCAGCCAGGCCGTGTCATCGCCGCCATCGGGCACCTCGACCACGCCGTCGCCAGGGTTGTCCAGGAAGAAGACATCATCGCCCGGGCCGCCGATCATGATGTCGATGCCCGGGCCGCCATCGAGCGTGTCATGGCCCGCGCTGCCATCGATCGTGTCGTTGCCGGCATTGCCGAAGAGCCGGTCATGGCCGGCCAGGCCCTGGATGCTGTCGGCATCGGGGGTGCCGCGCAGGGTTTCCGACAGCGTGGTGCCGCGGAAGGTGGCGTTGCCCTGGGATTGCGAGAAGAGCAGGTAGGAGGTGCCGGCATCCACCTGCCCGGACGGGTCGGCCGTCAGGGCGCCGAGCAGGATATCGGAAAACCCATCGCCATCGGCATCGCCCGCAGCGGCCACGGCGAAGCCCTGGCGGTCATCGCTGGCGGCGCCGTCGAAGCGGAAGACCGAGGCGCTGGTCTGTGCCAGGTCGATATTGGAAAACCCGCCGCCGCCGCCCAGGACAATATAGCTGGAGCCGCTGAACGGCCGGAAATTGCTGCCGGCGAGAAAACCGCCGACCAGAATGTCAGAAAAGCCATCGCCATTCACATCGCCCGCGCTGGAGACGGAAAAGCCGGTCTGGTTGTATTGCGCGGCGCCGTCGATGCGGAAGGCGTAGCTGGCCGGATTGTTCAGGTCGATGGTGCCGAAGCCGCTGGCGCGGCCGAGGATGACATAGGCCGAGCCGCTATCCGTGCGGCCATTGTTGTCGGCCCCGGGCGAGCCGATGATGAGGTCGCCAAAACCATCGCCATTGATGTCGCCGGCCGAGGCGACATCGACCAGGGCGGAGCTGCCCACCGAAATGCCGTCGATGCGAAAGCCGCCCTGCCCCAGATTGGCCAGGTTCAGCGTGCCGAACCCCGCCGTCTTGCCGAAGATGACGAAGGCCGAGGCGGTGCTGGGGTCCACGCCCTGCTGGGAGAAAAGGCCGGCGGTGATAATATCGGCCAGGCCATCGCCGTTGAAATCCCCGGCCGAGGCCACCCTGCGGCCGATATTGTCGCCCGGCGCGCCATCGATGCGAAAGGCGCCGGCCCCCGGCGCAGCAAGGTCGACCCCGGTCAGCCCACCCGCCCTACCGAAGACCACGAAGGCAGAGCCGGCGAAGGCGCCGGGACCGTAGCTCGTGAAATACTGCCCGCCGACCAGCACATCGCCATAGCCATCGCCGTTGAAATCGCCAATGCTGGCCACGGTGCGGCCGGTATAGTCACCCGCCGCCACGCCATCGATCCGCGCCCCGGCCGTGCCCAGGGGCTGGGTCAGGTCGATGCTGTCGAAGCTTCCGTCCTTGCCATAGACCACCCAGCTCGCGCCATTGTTGAAGCGGCCCTGGGTGTTCTCGAGGCCGGCGCCTACGAGAACATCGCCGAAGCCATCGCCATTCACATCGCCCGCCGCCGAGACGTCGAGCCCATAGGTCGGCAGCCCGTCGAAGGCGGCGCCGGTGATGCGAAAGCCGGCGCTGCCGAGATGGCCCAGGTCGATATCGCCCCAGGGATTGGGGCGGCCGAAGACCACATAGGCGGTGAGGAACCCGCCCACCGGCGCGGATTGCGGGTCCATGCCGATGACGAGATCCGCCAGCCCATCGCCATTCACATCCCCGGCCGAGGCCAGGCTGTATCCGGTGCGGTCCCCCGCACCGGCGCCGATGATGCGGATGCCGCGCGTGGCGGTGAGGCTGGCGAGGTCGAGGGCGCTGGTGAAAGCGGACATGGATGACCCGATGAATGGTTGTGCAGCATTACGCACGACCGCCCGAAGCCGATGATAGCCCCAATCGGTGAAACCCTTGCGGCGTGACCCGCCAAAAACGAGACCCAGCGAGGAAAACGAAGCCGCATCACAGCGACGTGACCGGCCTCACGCGCCCAGCCCCGCGCCGCCTCAGCCCCGGCCGGTCACCGGCAGGAACGCCCCCGTCACCCCGCTCGCCGCCTCGCCGAGCAGGAAACCCATCGCCGCCGCCACCTGCTCCGGCGTCACCCAGCGCGAGGTATCGGCATCGGCCATCGCGGCGCGGTTCTGCGGCGTGTCGATGGTGCCTGGCAGCACCGCATTCACCCGCACCCCCTCGGGCTTGAGCTCCGCCGCCAGGCTCTCGGTCAGCCGCAGCACGGCCGATTTGGCCGCGGCATAGGCCGCGACGCCGGCGCCGGCCTGGATCCCGGCCATGGCGCCGATGCCCACCAGGCTGCCGCCGCGCCCGGCCGCGCGCATCGGCCCCAGCGCCGCCTGATAGAGGTTGAGCGTGGTGAAGAGGTTGATCTGCAGCATCTGCTGGAACATCGCGGCCGGCGCCTCGGCGATGGGGGCATAGGCGAAGCCGCCCACGGTGTGGCCGACCATGTCGAGCCGGCCCATTTCGGCAAGCACGCGGGCCACCGCGGCCTCGCAGGCGGCGGCGTCCATCAGGTCCACCCCGGCGAGTGCGAGGTGTCCGCCGGGCGGCAGACTGTCCAGCACGGCCTGGACCGGGGCCACCGCGCGGTCGATCGCGACCACCCGCACGCCCTGCCCCACCAGCAGCCGCACCAGCGCGCCGCCGACATTGCCGGCCGCGCCGGAGACGATCGCGACGCTTCGAGTTTCGGTCATCCACGCAATCCCATCCTGTGCGGGCGGAGGTTATGCACCGCACCGCAGCATGGACAAGCGCGGGGTGGTGACACGCTTGCCTTTCCGCCAACCCATCCCGCCCCCCGGCGGCGGCGGCCCCGCTGGACAAACCGCCCCCGAACGTGCAAACGCCGGCCTCAGTTCCGCAGCAACGTCATAAAGACCACGGGCCACGCCGCCTCTTCAGGCGCGCGCCCGCTTTTCCTCATGGAGCCCGTCATGGCCACGCATACCTCGCTCGATCGCATCCGCAACATCGGCATCACCGCGCATATCGATGCCGGCAAGACCACGACGACCGAGCGCATCCTCTACTACACCGGCAAGAGCCATAAGATCGGTGAAGTCCATGACGGCAACACCACGACCGACTACATGGCGCAGGAACGCGAGCGCGGCATCACGATCACCTCGGCCGCCGTCACCGCCGAATGGGCCGACCACCGCATCAACATCATCGATACCCCCGGCCATATCGATTTCAACATCGAGGTGAACCGCAGCCTTCGCGTGCTCGACGGCGCGATCTTTATCATCGAGGGCGTGGCCGGCGTGCAGCCGCAATCCGAGACCAACTGGCGCCTGGCCGACCGCTACAACGTCCCCCGCCTGATCTTCGTGAACAAGCTCGACCGCACCGGCGCCGATTTCTACAAGGCCTGCGACACGCTGACCGAGAAGCTGGGCATCAAGTGGATCGCCCTGCAGCTGCCCATCGGCGCCGAGGACACGCTCAAGGGCGTGGTCGACCTGGTCGAGATGAAGGCGATCATCTGGGAGGGCGACGACCTCGGCGCCAGCTTCCATGACGAACCCATCCCCGACGACATGGTCGAGATGGCCAATGAATGGCGCGAGAAGATGCTCGACATGGTCGTCACGGCCGATGACGAGGCGATGGAAGCCTACCTCTCCGGCGAGCCGGTGCCGGTGGCGCTGCTCAAGCGCGCGATCAAGAAGGGCACGATCTCGGGCGAGTTCCGCCCGGTGATGTGCGGCTCGGCCTTCAAGAACAAGGGCGTGCAGCCGCTGCTCGACGGCGTGATCGACTACCTGCCCAGCCCGATCGACGTCCCCGGCATCAAGGTCGCGCCCGACGAGGGCATGGACGAGACGCAGGAGCGCCGCGCCATTCCGGCCGACCCCGACGCGCCCTTCGCCGGCCTCGCCTTCAAGATCATCAACGACAAATACGGCAACCTGACCTTCGTGCGCGTCTATCGCGGCACGCTGCGTCAGGGTGACATGGTGATGAACACCACCAAGGGCCAGCGCGAGCGCATCGGCCGCATGTTCCAGATGCATGCCGACAAGCGCGAGGAGATCAAGGAGGTCATCGCCGGCGACATCGCCGCCTTCGTCGGCCTGAAGGACACCATCACCGGTGACACCCTGGCCAGCAACGACGACCCGGTGATCCTGGAGCGCATGGCCTTCCCGGTCCCCGTCATCGACATCTCGGTCGAGCCGAAGACCAAGGACGCGGTGGAGAAAATGTCGCTCGGCCTGGGCAAGCTGGCCGGTGAGGACCCCTCGCTGCGCGTCAAGACCGACCAGGAGACCGGCCAGACCATCCTCTCGGGCATGGGCGAATTGCACCTGGAGATCATCGTCGACCGTCTGCGCCGCGAATACGGCGTGGATTGCAACATCGGCGCGCCGCAGGTCGCCTATCGCGAGACCATCACCAAGCCGCACACCCATACCTATACCCACAAGAAGCAGTCCGGCGGTTCGGGCCAATACGCCGAAGTGAAGATTATCTTCGAGCCGAAGGAACGCAATGACGGCATCGAATTCGTAAACGCCGTGGTCGGCGGCTCGGTGCCGAAGGAATACATCCCCGCGGTCGACAAGGGCATCAAGGTGCAGGCCGATACGGGCGTGCTGGCCGGCTTCCCGACGGTGGACTTCAAATACTCGTTGGTCGACGGCAAGTACCATGACGTGGACTCCAGCGCGCTGGCCTTCGAAATCGCCGCCAAGGCCTGCTTCCGCGAGGGCATGAAGATGGCCGGGCCGGTCATCCTCGAGCCGATCATGGATGTGGAGGTGACCACGCCGCAGGATCACGTGGGCGACGTGGTGGGTGACCTCAACCGCCGCCGCGGCGTGATCCAGAACCAGGACATGGCCGGCACCTCGGTCATCGTGCGCGCGCATGTGCCGCTGAAGGAAATGTTCGGCTACATCTCCAACCTGCGCGGCATGACCAAGGGCCGTGCGTCCTTCTCGATGCAGTTCCACCACTATGATCCGGTGCCGCGCAACGTGGCTGATGAGATCATGAAGCAGAGCGCGTAAACCACGCGGGTTTTGCGGGACTATGGGAATCCCCCGCGCCAGGCCGGCGCGGGGGATTTTTGCTTCCGACCCGGATTGCTCCACCGGCAGCATCACCCCCGGGCGAGGTTGCCGCCGATGCCGGCAGGCCCGCATTGCCGTCGCCATGATTTGCGCCCAGCCTGTCTGTGCTGAGCGCAATGGCATGCCAGCATGACGCGGATTTTCTTGGAGGTTCTGGCTTGTCGACGTCACACCGGCAGATGCATCTCGGCGTTTTCGTGCTGGGCACGGGCAATCACATTGCGGGCTGGCGCTACCCCGGCGCCGCCGACAGTTTTCTGAGCCTGAAGGGCATCCAGACCATCGCCGCCACCGCCGAGCGCGGGAAATTCGACCTGCTCTTCCTCGGCGATGGGCTCGCCGCCAAGATCGGCGACCACCCCTCCTTCCTCGTGCGCTTCGAGCCCATCACCATGCTCTCGGCGCTGGCGGCCACGACCACCCATCTCGGCCTGGGTGCCACCATGTCCACCACCTATATGGAGCCCTACAACGTGGCGAGGCTCTTCGCCTCGCTCGACCATCTCAGCGCCGGGCGGGCAGCCTGGAATGCGGTGACGAGTTCCGGCCCCCAGGCCGGCGCCAATTTCGGCCGCGAACACCCCCATCACGATGCCCGCTACGAGGTGGCGGAGGAGTTCGTCGATGTCGTGCGCGGGCTCTGGGATTGCTGGGATGACGGCGCGGTGGTGGCCGACCGCGCGACGGGGCTTTATGTCGAGCCCTCCAAGGTCCGCGCACTGGACCACCGCGGCCGGTTCTTCCAGGTGAAGGGCCCGCTGAACACCGCACGCACGCCGCAGGGCCGGCCGGTGATCATCCAGGCCGGCGCCTCCGAGCCCGGCCTGGAACTGGCCGCGCGCACGGCCGAGGTTGTGTTCTCGGTGGTGCAGGATTTTGCCGAGGCGCAGGTCGCCTATCAGGCGCTGAAATCGCGCCTGCCGCGCTTCGGCCGCACCGCCGCCGACGTCGCCCTGCTGCCCGGCGTGATGCCGGTGATCGGCGCGACGGATGCCGAGGCCCGCGAAAAGCTCAACCACCTCCAGAGCTTCGTCAGCGCGGAGAACGCCGTCACCATGCTCTCCAGCCGGATGGGCATGGATGTCTCTGGCTTCAACCCCGATGACCTCGTGCCCGACCTGCCATTGCCCGACACCTCGCACGGCTTCGCCCGCGCCATGCTGAGCAAGGCACAGCGCGAAAAAATGACCTGGCGCGACCTCACCAACCTCACCGGTGCGGCGCGTGGCCATTGGGTGATCTGCGGCACGCCCGATGCCATCGCCGACACGCTGCAGGAATGGTTCGAGGGCGAGGCGGCGGATGGCTTCAACATCCTGCCGCCCTATTTCCCCGGCGCCTTCGATGAGTTCGTCGATCTCGTGGTGCCCATCCTGCAGGCGCGCGGACTGTACCGGCGGGATTATGCCGGGACGACCTTACGCGAGCATCTCGGCCTCCGCCGTCCCACCAATCCGATGTTCCCGGACGGCTGAGCGCGTGCGATTTTCCCCGCCGCGCCACTCGTCACGCCTGCCCGCCGCGCTATATGTCTCCGCCATGACACAGGCCTCCAGGAGCGCAGGGGAATGATCCATTACCGTCTTCGCTGCGAAGCGGGCCACGAATTCGAAAGCTGGTTCTCCAATAGCCAGGGTTTCGACAAGCAGGCCGCCGCCGGCATGGTGGAATGCCCGGCCTGCGGCGACACGCGGGTGACACGCGCGCTGATGACGCCCTCCGTGGCCAAGGCGCCGGGGGTGAAGGGCCGGCCGGAGGCGGTGCCGGCCGCCCCCGCCACGGTCGAGAAGACCGCGCCGATGCAGGCCGGCTCAAAGCTGGCGGCCGGGCCGATTCCGGCGCAGCTCGTGGCCATGCTGCAAAAGGTGCGGGCCGAGGTGGAGCAGAATTGCGACTATGTCGGCGATGATTTTGCCGAAGAGGCCAGGCGCATCCATCATGGCGAATCCGAGCTGCGCGGCATCTATGGCGAGGCGACGGAGGCCGAGACCGAGGCCCTGCGCGATGAGGGCATCGAGGTCGGGCGCATCCCCTGGCTGCCGCGGGCGGATGGATAAGGTATAATTTCCTTGTTTTTTCGGTAAAATGTTCCTATAATCCTCGGCCCTGCAGAGGAGTGGCCGATGGACTTCATTCCCCTCTCGCGCATGACCCGCAGCGGCGCCCGATTCACCCCTGGCCGGGCTGGAATACGCGAGCAGCCACGCCCATCGCCGGGCCGGGGCGGTGCTCGACCTGGCCGGCATCCGCCAGGCCCGCGCGCTCGGCGTGGAAACCACGATGCGCACCCCGCCGGAATGTCTGCCCGACCCGAATTTGTCCGATGTCCTGGATTTGCGCGCAAACGGCGCTCAAAACCCCATCCTGTCCCGCCCACGCTCCAGCATGCGCAAGCCCGCGATGATCGCCAGCCCCGCACCGCCCGCCAGCCAGGCCGCGAAGAGCGGCGCGACCCGCCCGGGATGCATGCCGTCGATGGCCATGAGGGCCAGCACCCCCAGCATCAGCCCCAGCCCCACACTCACCAAAGCCAATCCAATGCGCTGCAACATGGCACAACTCCTCTGTGCTGCCGTGTGGATGGGCGAAGCGGCGGGAAGCCGCCGGACAAAAGGCGATTTCATGGCATTGCGCGGAGAGCGGCCTTCAGGGAAGGTTCCGGCACCATTCCAAGGGAACACTCCATGAAGAATTTCTGGCTCGCCGCCGCCTTCTGCGCCGCGGCCGCACCCGCCCTGGCGCAAGCGCCTGCCGCCGCGCAGCCGCCCTTGCGCTGCGCGGTGGACGGCACCTTCGCGCCGCACGCCTTCCCCAGCCTGCAGGGCGGGGTACAGGGCTTTCAGATCGACCTTTTCCGCGAGGTCGCGCGCCGCATGGGGCGCGAGATCGTGATCGACAGCGCCTCCTTCTCCGGCCTGATCCCGGCGCTGAATGCCGGCCGCTACGACTTCCTCTGCGCGCCCACGACGGTGACGCCCGAGCGCGCGGCCAGCCTGCTCTTCACCGAGGGCTATCTCTTCACCGAGCTGCAATTCGGCATCCGCCGCGGCACGCCGCCGATCCGCTCGGACGAGGATCTGCGCGGTCGCACGATCAGCGTGAACAAGGGCACGCCCTATGAGGCCTGGGTGAACAACAACCGCGAGCGGCTGAACCTCACCCCGCTCGCCTTCGACACCCAGCCCGATGCGGTGCAGGCGGTGATCCAGGGCCGGGCCTATGCCAATTTGTCCGGAAACACCGTGGTTCGGTATTCCGCCAGCCGCACGCCGCAATATATCGCCGACTACGTGCTGCCCGGCACCCGCTTCCATTGGGGCACGCCCTTCCGCCAGGACAGCGGCGCGATGCGCAACACGGTGGAGAACGTACTGACCTGCATGAAGCGGGATGGCACGGTGGCGCGTCTCTCCGAGCGCTGGTTCGGCGACCGGCCGGGGCCGGATTCGGCGGAGCGGACGGAATTTCCGGGCTTCGGCCCGCCGGGCCTGCCGGGCTTCGACCCGACGCCGCAGAACCCGAGCTGCGGTTGATGGGCGCGCTGGCGGCCGGCAGCGGGGTTGGCCGCCAGTGAGCAACTGGGACAAATTCCTCGACAGCTTCTTCAACGCGCGCGTCGCGGAACAATACCTGCCCAAGATCATCGAGGGCTTCTGGCTGACCATCCTGCTGGCGGGTTGCGTGATCGCCACCGGCCTGCTGGCCGGCCTCGTTCTGGCGGTGCTGCGCGCCATGGGGTTCCGGCCGCTGAACTGGCTGATCATTTTTGTCGTGGACCTGTTCCGGGCGCTGCCGCCGCTGGTGATCATCGTGCTGATCTTCTTCGGGCTGCCAGGGATGGGGTTGGAGTTTTCCGGCTTCGCCGCGGCCTGGATCGCGCTGTCGCTGGTGCTGATGGCCTTCGCCGAGGAAATCTACTGGGCCGGCATCACCTCGGTGCCGAAGGGGCAGTGGGAGGCCTCGCGCTCGCTTGGCCTGCCCTTCCTCGTGACCTTCCTGCTGGTGATCATGCCGCAGGCGATCCGCCTGGTGATCCCGCCGCTGACCAACCGGACGATTGCCATCACCAAGGGCACGGCACTCGCTTCCGTGGTGGCGGTGCCCGATATTCTGGGGGCGGCGCAGGCGGGGGTGTCCTTCAGCTTCAACCCCACGCCGCTGACGCTCGGCGCGGCGGCCTATCTCGTGCTGTTCCTGCCCGTGGTGATCCTGGGACGGTGGGTGGAAACCCGCTTCGCGTGGAAGCGGTGAAGCCCGTGCGATCGCTGCGCAGCGTGCAGCGCCCGGCCCTGCCATGAACGATTTTCTCGAAGCCTTCTTCTCCTGGGCGATCCTGAGCGAGGCCTGGCCCATCCTGCTCGACGGGCTGGGGCAGACCCTGCTGCTCTCGGCCATCGTCATCCCGCTCGGCGTGGCGGGGGGGCTGACGCTGGCCATCCTCTCCACCGCGAAGAGCCGCTGGGTGCGCTGGCCGCTCATCGCCTATGTGGATGTCTTCCGCGCGCTGCCGCCGCTGGTGCTGCTGGTCTTCGTCTATGCCGGGCTGCCCTTCGCGGGCCTGGAGGTCTCGGCGATCGGCGCGGTCGCCATCGGCTTCTTCCTCAACACCGGCGCCTATTATGGCGAAATCTTTCGAGCGGGGCTGGAGAGCGTGCCGGCCGGCCAGCGCGAGGCTGCGCGCGCGCTGGGACTCGGGCGGGCGCAGATCATGGGCCTCGTCGTGCTGCCGCAGGCCGTGCGCAATGTCCTGCCCGACCTGGTGTCGAACACGCTGGAGGTGGTGAAGCTCACCTCCATCGCCTCCGTGGTGGCGATGCCAGAACTGCTCTTCCAGGCCCGGCAGGCACAGAGCGTGACCTATAACGCCACGCCGATCATGGCGGCCGCGGTGGCCTATTTCATCCTGCTCTGGCCGCTGGTACGGCTGCTGAGCCGGCTGGAGAACAAGCAGCTCGCCAGCCGGCGGTAGTTCTCAGCCTGCCGGGCAGCGATCCGCCCGCGTCCAGTGCCGGGGGTAGCGCGGCCCGGAAAAGCCCGGCCGGCCATCGGCGATCCGCGCGAGCAGGTCGCGCGTCTCGCTGGTGATGGTGGCGATGCCGCGCGGCGCCCGTGTCCCGCCATGGCCGCCGAGGTCATCGACATCGACGATCTTGGCGTTCGGCGCATGGGCGGCCAGCGTCATCACGCCGCTCTCGCCCGGCGGCAGAAGCTGGTCCTGGCAATTCGGAATCAGCAGCAACCGGGCGCGGATGGAGCGCGCGGCGGCGGCGAGGTCGCCATTGAACGGCGCCCCTGCCGCGATGTCATGGCTCTCGATCGCCCAGGTCCGATAAATCCAGTCCCGCGCGTCGGTGGAGGCGCCGACCTGCTCGCGCAGCGTGGCGTGGAAGCGGTGCACCGCACCCGCATCGGCGAACATCTCCTCGAACCCGCCGGCGGAGACGCCGAAGGCGTTCTGGATCAGCATGCCGGCACCGGTGCCGCGGGTGGGGCGGTCATCGGCGGGATAGGTGCCGTCGCGCCATTTCGGGTCGAGCATGATGACCTGGCGCGCCGCCTCCCAGATGAAATTGCCCTGCCGGTTGACATGCGCCTGCGGCACCAGCGGGATCACGGCGTCCATGAAGTCGGGAAAACTCACCGCCCATTGCAGCGAGGCGATGCCGCCCATCGAGGTGCCGGTGACCGCCACGAGATGGGTGATGCCAAGGCATTCGGTGAGCATCCGGTGCTCGGCGCGCACCATGTCGCGCATGGTGAAGCGCGGGAAATTCATGTTGAGGCCCGAGCGGGTGGACGAGGTGGTGGCATTCGGGTCGAGCGAGGCGACGCCCATCGTGTCGGGCTGGATGACGAAGTAGCGCCCGGTATCCAGTGCCTGGCCGGGGCCGGCCCAGGGCGTCTGGCCATTGCGGTCGCCGCGCAGGCCGTGGATCGACAGGATGGCGTTGTTCTTCTGCGCGTTGAGCGTGCCATGGGTGAGGTAGGTCATCCGGAAATTCGGGATGGTGGCGCCGCTCTCCAAGGTCAGCGTGCCGAGCTGGCAGGTCTGCATGGGGGAGGTGTTGCGGGGGTTGGGCGCCGCGGTCTAGGCCTGGGCGCCGGCGGCCAGAACAAGGGCGAGTAGCGCCGCGCGCAGCGGGTTCTTGGGCATGGGGGGTTCCTCCTGTGTCACACGGAGGCTTGCCGCCCCTCGCGCGGCCGAGCTTGGCGGCGCGGGGGTGGAAAATCCATCCCCTCAGCGAATGGCGTAAACGTCGTAGCGCGGCCCCTTGGGCGGGCGCTGGCCCACGCCGACGGCCAGGACATGGTTCATCCAGGCGAGATCAGGCGCGGCGGTTTCGAAGCGGATGGCGACGCGGAAATAATAGTCGCCGGGCGGCACCGCCTCGCCCTTCCCCAGCCGCTCCAGCACCGCGGGCGTGCCGGTGCGGACGCCGCTGTAGCTGACATAGACCAGGCTGCCGGAGGCCGTCTTGATGGTGAAACGCACATCCATATGCGCCGTGCCATCGGCGTCGAGCCGCAGCCAATCCGCCGCCGCACCCGGCACAAGTTCACCCTGCAGCGCGGGGCCGGTGATGGTGCCGCCGGTGACCGGCACGATGCGCAGGCCGGCGCTGACCGGCTGCGGCTGGCCGACATCGAGATCCATGGTGAAGAGGTATTCGGTGTTGAGCGGCAAGGGGGGCGGGACAGGTGACATGACGGTTCTCCATTGACCGGCGCGCACCCTGCCGGCCATGAAACCGCTGGACAAGCCGCCCGGGTCGGAGCAAGTGTAACTGATGATTGTTATAATTCATCACGGCCCACGGCCATGACGACCACCGAGGCCACCCGCGCCCGCATCGCCGATGTGGCGGAACAGCTGTTCCGCTCCATGGGCTATCAGAAGACGGCGGTGGCCGACATCGCCCGTGAGCTGGGGATGTCGCCGGCCAATATCTATCGCTTCTACGCCTCCAAGAGTGCCATCAACGAGGCCATCACGGCGCGGCTGCTCGAGGGTGTCTCGGTCAAGCTCGAAGCGCTGGCGGCCGGCGGGGGTAGCGCCGAGGCCCGGCTGCATGCCATCACGCAGGAATTGCTGACCAGCTCCACAGTGCTGTTTTTCAAAGAGAAACGGATGCATGACATGGTCAGCGCGGCGATGGGCGAGCATTGGGGGGTGATCACCGTCTATATCACCCGCTTCGTCACCCTGCTCACCGGCGTGGTGCAGGAGGGGATGTCGGCGGGCGATTTCGCGCCCGGTGATCCGCTGGTGGCGGCCCAGGCGATCAAGGCCTGCACGATGATCTGGCACCACCCCGCCATGCTGGCGGAATGCATGCAGGAGATGGGGCGCACGCCGGAGGAGATGTCGGTCGAGCTGCGCCAGGCGATGGAGTTGTTGGTTGCCGGGCTGAAACGTGGTGTTCGATAATCACTGTTGATTTTTAAAATTCGTCAGTCCATATTTATCGGGCCATACGGAGCCCGACCATGCCGCACCGCCCCGCCCTCCTGCTTCTCCTCGCCCTCGCCGCCTGCAAGCCGCAGGGCCAGGCCGAGGCCCCGCCGCCCGCCGATCCACCCAAGCCCGTCCAGGTCGCCCTCTACCACCCCGCGCCCATCGAGGCCGCGAGCCAGCTCACCGGCGTGATCCGCGCCCGGCGCGAGGCCGATATTGGTTTTCGCGCCAGCGGGCGCATCGCCGAGCGCATGGTGAACTTGGGCGATACGGTGCAGCCCGGCCAGCTCCTCGCCCGCCTCGACCCCGCCGACCTCGCCCTCAGCCTGCGCGCTTCCGAAGCCGATCTCGCCGCCGCCCAGGCGCAATACGTCCAGGCCGCCCGCGACGCGCAGCGCTCGGCCATGCTGCTCGCCGCCGGCCATGTCGCCGACGCCTTCAACGACCAGCGCGTGGCCGCGAGCCGCGCAGCGCGCGAGCGGGTGATCAGCGCCGAGGCCGCACTCAGCCTCGCCCGCAACCGTCTCTCCTACACCACGCTGCTCTCCCCCAATGGCGGCATCGTCACCGCCCTGCTGGCCGAGGCCGGGCAGGTCGTGGCCGAGGGCACGCCGGTGCTGCGCCTGGCCAATCCGGAGGAGCGCGAAATCCAGGTCCAGGTGCCCGAGGCGCAGCTGGCCCGGCTGCGTGAGGGGGGTGCCAGCGCCCGCTTCTGGTCCCGCCCCGAGGCCGCGCTGCCGGTCACCCTGCGCGAAGTCGCGGGCCAGGCCGAGCCGTCCCTGCGCACCTATGCCGCCCGATTCACCCTGACCGACGCGCCGGATTGGGCGCAGCTCGGCATGACCGCCACCATCACCCTGCCCAGCCATGGCGGCATGGCGGCCCGCGTGCCGCTGACCGCGCTGCATGATCGCGGCCAGGGCACCATGCTCTGGGCGCTGGACGGTGACCGGCTGCGCGCCGTACCCGCCCGAATCATCGCGCTGGCCGAGACCACCGCCCTCGTCGAGGCCGACCTGGCGGAGGCCGCGCGCTTCATCGCCATCGGCCCGCAATTGCTCGCCCCCGACACCCGGGTCCGCGTGGTCGATACCCGCCTGGCCGGGAGCCTGCGCTAATGCCCCGCTTCAACCCCTCCGAGGCCGCCATTCGCCAGGGCGCGCTGACGCTCTTCGCCATGGTCCTGGTCCTCGCCCTCGGTGCCTTCTCCTGGCAGCGGCTGGGCCGTGCCGAGGACCCCTCCTTCACGCTCAAGGTCATGGTGGTGACGGCAAATTGGCCCGGCGCCTCGGCGACCGAGATGCAGGACCAGGTGCTGGACCGCATCGAGAGCCGGCTCTCCGACCTCGCCTGGCTCGACACGCTGCAGAGTTTCTCGCGCCCGAACACCGGCACCATCACCATCAGCCTGCGCGACGACACGCCGCCCGCGGCGGTCGCGAACCTCTGGTACCAGGTCCGCAAGAAGGTGGGTGACATGCGCCACCTCCTGCCCACCGGCGTGCAGGGCCCCTTCTTCAATGACGAGTATTCCGACGTCTATTCGGCGGTGATCGCACTCACCGGCGCCGACAATGCCGAACTCGCGCGGCAGGGTGAGCGCCTGCGCATCCGCCTGCGCCGCCTCCCCGGCGTCGAGAAGGTGGTGATGGATGGCGAGCAGCCGCAACAGATCCGAGTCGAGATCAGCCATCAGCGCCTGGCCACCCTGGGCCTGGCCCCGGACGCCATTCTCAACGCGCTGGCGCGGCACAACCCGGTGCTGCCCTCGGGCACGGTGGAGACCGGCAACACCCGGGTCAATCTGCGCCTGGAGGGCGGCATCGATGGCCTGGCCAGCATCGGCCAGATGCCGGTGCCGCTGGAGGGACGCACGCTGCGCCTGGCCGACATCGCCACCATCACCCGTGGCGTGGCCGACCCGGCCGCGACCGCCATCCGCTTCGGCGGCCAGGGTGCCGTGCTGCTCTCGGTGGTGAAGGCGCGCGGCGTGGATGTGCTGCGCCTGGGCGCGGCACTGGAGCGCGAACTGGCCGCCATCCGCGCCGAGCTGCCGGCGGGCCTCGCACTCTCCATGGTCTCCGACCAGCCGCATATCGTGCGCGAGAGCGTCGACGAATTCCTCATCAAGCTCGGCGCCGCGCTGGGTGTGGTGCTGGTGGTCTCCTTCCTCTCGCTGGGTTTCCGGGCCGGTATCATCGTGGCGCTGTCGGTGCCGCTGACGCTCTCCCTCGTCTTCGCCTTCATGCTGTGGCGGGGGACGGAGCTGGAGCGGATATCGTTGGGCGCGCTGATTCTGGCCCTCGGCCTGTTGGTGGATGACGCGATCATCGCCATCGAGGCCATGCTGGTGAAGCTGGAACAGGGCTGGGAGACCCTGCGCGCCGCCGGCTTCGCCTGGACCAGCACGGCCGGGCCCATGCTGACCGGCACGCTGATCACCATGGCCGGCTTCATTCCGGTCGGCTTCGCGCAGAGCACCTCGGGCGAATATGCCGGCGGGATTTTCTGGGTGGTGGGGGCGGCGCTGCTCGCCTCCTGGGTCGTCGCCGTCACCTTCACGCCCTGGCTGGGGGCGAAGCTGCTGCGCGTTGTGCCGCATCACGGGGCGGACCCCTATCAGGGCGGGTTTTCCCGCAGGCTGCGGGCGACCATCACCTGGTGCGTGGACCATCGCGCCGTGGTGCTCGCCCTGATGGGGACGGTGCTGGTGGCCGGCTTCGTGGGCATGGCGCTGACCAAGAAGCAATTCTTCCCCGCCTCGCAGCGGCTCGAGTTGCTGGTCGACATCAATCTGCGCGGCGGTGCCAGCTTCGCCGCGACCGATGAGGTGCTCACCCGCCTCGAAAACCTCGTGGCGGGGGACCCCGATGTGCAGCATTTCACCGCCTATGCCGGCGCCGGCGCACCGCGCTTCTTCCTGGCACTCAACCCCGACCTGCCGAACGAGGCCTTCTCCAAGCTCATCATCGAGACCCGCGACGTCGCCTCGCGCGAACGGCTGCGCGCGCGCCTCATCGGCCTCGTCGAGAACGGCGCCTTTCCGGAGGCCCGGGTGCGGGTCTCACGGCTCGATTTCGGACCGCCCGTGCCCTTCCCCGTGCAGTTCCGGCTGATGGGGCCGGAGCCGGAAACGCTGCGCCAGCTCGCCGACCTCTGGGTCCCTGCACTGCGCGAGGTGCCGGGCACGCGGGATGTGCAGACCGACTGGTTCGAGCGCACGCCCAGCCTGCGCCTGCGCCTCGATCTCGAGCGCATCGCCCAGCTCGGCCTCTCCCCCCAGGCGGTGGCGCAGGCGGCCGGTGCACTGCTCACCGGCACCACGGCCACGCAACTGCGCGAGGGCAACCGGCTGGTCGATGTGGTTTTGCGCACGCCGGCGTCGGAGCGGCTGAACCTCGCCACCCTGCCCGACCTGATGCTGCCCACCCCAGTGGGGCCGGTGCAGCTCGCCCAGCTCGCCCGGCTGGTGCCCGATGCCGAGGAGCCCATCCTGTGGCGCCGCAACCGCGAGGCCTTCATCACCCTGCGCGCCGATATCCTGCCCGGTTTCCAGGCGCCGGATGTGACGGCGGCGGCACTCCCCCGCCTCGCAGCCCTGCAGGCCGCCCTGCCGCCGGGCTACCGCATGGAGATCGGCGGCGCGGCCGAACAGGCGGGAAAAGCCAATGCCTCGCTCTTCGCCCTCTTCCCGGTGATGGTCGCGGTGATGTGGGTGCTGCTGATGGTGCAGCTCAGGCATTTCGGCCGCGCCTTCCTGGTCTTCGCCACGGCGCCGCTCGGCATTCCCGGCGCGGCTGCGGCGCTGCTGATCATGGACGCGCCCTTCGGCTTCGTGGCCCTTCTGGGAGTGATCGCGCTGGCGGGGATGGTGATGCGCAACACCCTCATCCTGGTCGACCAGGTGGAGCAGGACCTCGAAGCGGGGCATGAGCTGCACGAGGCGATCATCGAGAGCACAGTGCGAAGGGCGCGGCCGGTGGTGCTGACGGCGCTGGCCGCGATCTTTGCCTTCGTGCCCCTCACCCAATCGGTGTTCTGGGGGCCGATGGCGCTGGCCATGATCGGCGGGCTGGCGGTGGCCACCGTGGCGACGCTCTTCGTCGTGCCCACGCTCTATGGGCTGGCGCTGCGGCGGGCGAAGCAGCCCGCGCACCTCTCGGCACCCCGGCACCCCGTGCCGGCGGAATAATCGCCGCCGCCTTGCAGCCTTTTGCCGGGCTGCGGCGTTGAACCGGCATGACCCAGAACAGGAGCGTGCCTTCCGCCGCATGGCGGCTCACCGCCGGCGCCTTCGCCCTCGTGGCCGGCCTGGCCGTGGCCGTGCCGGCCCAGGCGCAGCCTGGCCATGACGGGGGCCATGACAGGGGCCGCGGCAATGGCGGCGAGAGTCGCGGCGGCAACCGCGGCTGGGACCGCCAGGGTGGCCATCGCGGCCCGGATTATCGCGGCCAGGTCTATCGCGGGCCGGCCTATCGCGGCGGCGAGCATTGGCGCGGCGACGGGCGGGGCTATGGCCCAGGCTTCGGTCCGCCGGTGATCGGCGGGGCGCTGCTGGGCCTCGGCCTCGGCGCCCTTCTGGGCAATGGCCTGGCCCAGCCCGCGCCGCTCTATGCCACGCCGCCGGGCGTCTATTACCCGCCAGGCAAGCCCGACATCTACGCCGCACCACCCCCCGCCTATTACGGTTATTGAGCTTCAAGGAGCGCCATCATGTCCAAATCCCTGCTCGCCACCGCCATCCTCGCCTGCGCCCTGCCCTTCGCCGCCATGGCGCAGTCCGGCCCGGCACCGTCCAGGCCGCCCGAGACCGGCGCGGCCGCCACCCGCGGCCGTGACGCCGGCCATATGCGCGGCCGGGGTGCCGAGATCACCCCCGAGCAGCGTACCGAGCGCACCGAACGGCATCTGACCGAACTGCGCTCGACCCTGCGCATCACGCCGGCCCAGGCACCGCAATGGGACAACTTCGCCACCGCCACGCGGGAAAACGCGGCAGAGCTGCATGCCCGCTTCGCCCAGCGCGGCGCCCAGATGCAGCAATTCAACGCGGCCCAGAACATGGCCGATTACGCCGAAATCTCGGCGCTGCATTCGCGCGAACTGGCGCGTCTCGCAACCAGCTTCGGCGCGCTCTATGCCACCTTCACGCCCGAGCAGCAGCGCGACGCCGACAGCCACTTCCGCACCCGCCGCGCGCCGGGCAATTCACCCGCCGGTTGAGCTTTTCGGCAGCAGCGGCGCCAGCCGCCACATCGCCCATGCCCCCAGCAGGGGCCCGGGCGCCAGCAGCATGAAGGCCAGACCCCAGCCCAGCCCGGCATGGCCCATGGCCGGGCCGGCCCATGCCATCAGCTGAATGGCGGGCACGGTGAGCAGAAAGCCCATGCATGTCTGCGCCGTGAGCATGGTGCCCGCGATCTCCGGCCGGGCGCAGAGCACGGTGCAGGCCGAGAATTGCGCCGAATCCGCCACCACCGCCGCCCCCCAGAGCAGCGCCAATGGCAAAACCAGCGCCGGTGCCAGCAGGGCGGCCGGCCCGATCAGCAGCGCGCAGCCACCTGAGACCAGCATGGCCAGGGCCGCCATGGCGGCGCGGTTGAACCGGTCCGCCAGCAGCCCCAGCGCGACGCAGCCGAAAGCGCCCGAGGCCAGCACCAGGAAGACCCATGGCCCGGCCACCGCCACGCCCCCGGCCTGGGTGAGGAAGACACCGATCCAGGCCCACATGGCATAGAGCTCCCACATGTGGCCGAGATAGCCGGCATTCGCCAGGCGCAGCCGGCGGTCGCGCCAGGCCTCCAGCAGCGCCGCGGGGTTCAGCGGCGGACGCCTGCCGAGCAATGGCCCCGGCCGGAAGGCCAGGATGACCAGCCCGCCCAGCAGCGCCAGCACCCCGGCCCCCCGGTAGGCCACCTGCCAATTCATCCCGCCCGCGAGCCAGGGCAGCAGATGCGGCAGGCCCGAACCCAGGGTCAGCGCCCCCACCAGCAGGCCGATCAGAAAGCCGAGGTCTCCCCGCGCCCAGCTCGCCGCCAGCTTCATCCCCACGGGATAGACGCCAGCCATGCAGGCCCCGGCCAGGGTGCGCAGCGCGAAGCTTTCCCACCCCGCCGGCTCCAGCGCCGATTGCGCCAGGGCGCAAAGCCCCGCCACGGCGGCGGAGGTGGCGAAGAACCATCGCTCCGGCCAGCGATCGGCGAGGCCCAGGATGGCCGAAACCAGCGTGCCGGCGACGAAACCCAGCTGCACCGAGGCCGCCAGCCAGCCGGCCTCGCCCGGGGTGATGCGCCCCGCCGCCAGCAAGGCCGGCGCCGCCGCGGTGCCGGCGAACCAGACCGAGAGCGGCAGCACCACAGCCACGCAAAGGATGGCGAGTTGGAGTGCCTTCATCCCGCGAGATGCCGCCGCCGCCAGCGCACCAGCAGCCCATCCACCGGCCCGGACACGACCGAGGCTGCCCAGAGCGCCCCCGCCACCAGCACGATCGCCGGCCCCGCCGGCATGTCCCCCCAGAAGCTGGCGCCAAGCCCACCCAGCACCGCCAGCAACGCGATGCCACAGGCGGCATAGACGATGCCGCCCACCGACACGGCCCAATGCCGCGCGGCGATGGCCGGCAGCATCATCACGCCGACCGCCATCAGCGTGCCCATGGCGGCGAAGGCGGCGACCAGGTTCAGCACCAGCATGGCGAGGAAGCCCAGATGCCAGGCGCCGCCGCGCGCGCCCACGGCCTGGCCGAAGGCGGGGTCGAAGCATTCCAGCACCAGCGGCCGCCAGGCCAGCGCCAGGAACAGCCAGGTCGTGCTGGCGGTGCCGGCCATCAGCAGAAGTGCGGCATCATCCACCCCCAGCACCGAGCCGAACAGCACCTGCGTCAGCTCCACCGCCGAACCGCGCCAGGACAGCAGCGCCACGCCCGCGGCCAGCGCCACGAGGTAGAGCGCGGTGAGGCTCGCATCCTCCCGCCCGCCAGTGGCGCGCGACAGGGCGCCCGCGCCCAGCACCACAAGCAGCCCTGCCGCCATGCCGCCGGCCGCAAGTGCGGGCACCGAGAGCCCGGCCAAAATAAAGCCCAGCGCCACGCCGGGCAGCATGCCATGGGCCAGCACATCGGCGGTCAGCGACATCCGCCGCAGCATAAGGAAGACACCCAATGGCGGCGCCGAGAGCGCGAGCGCCAGCCCGCCCACCAGCGCACGGCGGAGAAAGCCGAACTCGATGAAGGGCAGGAAGGCCGGATCGGGCATGATGGAGGCTTTACAGCGAAGAATGCCGCCTTGGCGATGCCGCTTTGCCATCCGTTAAGCTGCGGGCCGCTACAAGCCTGCAGCACGTATCGCCGTTGATCGCCGCTCGCGAGGATCCCCTGATGACAGCCTGGCCGCTTTCCCTGTTTCGCTCCGGCGCGTCGCACGCGCTCGATGCCGTCTATGACGCGCATGTGGTGATCGCCTTCGACATGGAAGGGCGGGTGCTGGAAGCCAATCCGGCCTTCCTGGCGTTGTTCGGCTACACGCTGGAGGAAGTGCGCGGCCAGGAGCACGCCATGTTCCTGCCGAAGGGCGAGGCGGGGGGCGAGGCCTATCGCAGCTTCTGGGCCGCGCTGCGGGCGGGCAAGCACCAGACCGGCACCTTTCACCGCATGGCCAAGGGCGGGCGGGATGTCTGGCTCCAGGCCAGCTGCTGCCCGGTGCTGAGCGCCGGCGGCAAGGTGGTGCGGGTGGTGAAATTCGCCCAGGACGTGACGCAAAGCCGCCTCGCGCTGGCCGAGAGCACGGGCCAGATCGCCGCCATCAACCGCAGCCAGGCGGTGATCGAATTCGATACCGCCGGCAATATCCTCGCCGCCAACCAGAATTTCCTCGACACCATGGGCTACCGGGCCGAGGAGGTCGTCGGCCGCCATCACCGCATCTTCGTCGACCCGCAGGAGGCCGGCCGGCCCGCCTATGCCGAATTCTGGAAAGCGCTGGCCCGCGGCCAGTTCCAGATGGCGGAGTTCCGGCGGCTGGCGAAGGGTGGGCGCGAGGTTTGGATCCAGGCCAGCTACAACCCCATCCTCGACCCGCAGGGCCAGGTCTGGAAGATCGTGAAATACGCCACCGACGTGACATCGAAGGTGCGCGACCGCGACCGCCGGATGGAACTCGGCCGCGCCGTCGATGGCGAGCTCAGCGGCGTCAGCAGCGCGGTGAGCGTGACCAGCCAGCGCGCGAGCAGCGCCGTGGAGGCAGCGCGCGCCACCTCGATGAACGTCCAGGCGGTGGCCGCGGGTGCCGAGGAGCTTGCGGCCTCGGTCGCCGAAATCGGCCGGCAGATCATCGACGCCTCGCGCTCCACCTCCGCCGCCACGGGCGAGGCGCAGCGCGCCACCCAGATCGTGACCGACCTGGTGGAGGCGGCGAACCGCATCAACGAGGTGGTGAGCCTGATCACCGATATCGCCGGGCAGACCAACCTGCTGGCGCTCAACGCCACCATCGAGGCGGCGCGGGCGGGTGAGGCCGGCAAGGGCTTCGCGGTGGTGGCGAGCGAGGTGAAGGGCCTGGCCAGCCAGACCGCGCGGGCCACCGAGGATATCTCGGCCCAGGTCGGCCAGGTCCAGGCCGCGGTCAGCGGCGCGGTCAGCACGATCAAATCCATCGCCGACGCCATCGCGCGGATCGACACCATCACCAACACCATCGCCGCCGCCGTGGAAGAACAGGGCAGCGTGACGCGGGAGATGTCGGGCAACATGCAGGGCGCGGCGACCGCGGTGGAACAGGTCGGCCGCAGCCTGGAGGAGATCGCTGAGGCCGCGACATCGGCCGATACCAAGGCCCGCCAGGCCGCGGTCACGTCGCGCGAGTTGGCGGCGTAGCCCGCAATCGCCCTGGGTGGAAACACCCAGGGCGAAAACTGCCGGGCCAAGCAAGGCTAGCCTCAGGCCGCGCGCTTCTCCTGCGCATGGCGCAGCAGCGCGAGACCGCGATAGAGGCCATGCACCATCTTGCTGTAGGGCATGACCAGGAAGAAGCCGACGACCAGGCCGAGATGGATGGCCAGCATCACGCCCATCGCCCCGGTGTGACGAATGCCCAGCAGCAAAAGGCCGGTCGCGGCGATCAGCCAGAGCAGCCCCAGCATGGCGTATTCGCCGCCCAGCAGTTTCTGCGCCACCGGCACCGGGTCCGTCACCGTCTTCAGCCAAAGCAGGCCGGTGGTGCCGATCATCATGCCGATGCCGCCCCAGAAGCCGAGCTGCACGGGCAGCGAGAGGAAGGCATGGGGTGACTTCCAGCCGAAGAGATTGTGGTAGATCGCGCCCGTCGTCGTGGCGGCGAAGCACAGCATGAACCCGCCGAACATCGCCTGGTGCAGCCAGCGCTTGGCGCTGGAAAACCTGTCATCGACATCATTGCAGCCATGCCCGCCGCCGCCGAGGTTGCGCAGGGTCAGGATATCGAAGGCCGCCTCGGCCACCGGCATGGGCGAGGTGACGGGTTTTTGCGCCGTGCCCCGCCAATAGCGCAGCCCACCCATGGCGAGCGCCACCAGCGCATAGCCGAAGGAACCGCCGGCCAGCAGCATGATCAGCCAATAGGGCACCACGCGGAAGAAGGCGCCAACCCCGGTCTGCGCGGTATAGAGCGTGGCGGGGTCCACCAGCGCCATCGTCAGCAGCAAGGCCAGCACCGGCGCCAGCACCGCCACCGCGGTCACCAGCGTGCCATTGCGTTCGAACAGCCCGCCCATGCCGGCGGGCCAGGCATATTCGGCATAGGATTCGGCGCGCAGCGTGGCAAAGGTCTCGGGAATATTGATCCCGAAGGCATGCGGCGGCGCATACTGGCAGGCATGGTAGCAGCCCTTGCAGCCATGGCAGAGATTGGCGAGGTGGGTGAGGTCGGCACCGGTGAATTCGCGGCGCATCGCCATGGCGGGGAAGACCGCGCAATAGCCCTCGCAATAGCGGCAGGCATTGCAGATTTCCATCTGCCGCCGCGCCTCGACCACCGTATCAGTTTCGGACAAGTTTCGCGGCCTCCTCACCTGCAATGCGGCCAAAGACGGTGCCGATGGTCATGCCAAAGCCGGCGAGATAGCCCTGCCCCAGGATATTTCCGGCCATGATTTCGCCACTGGCAAAGATATTCGCGCTGGGCCGCCCGTCGCTCATCATCACCCGGGCGCGGTCATTCACCTTCACGCCGAGGAAGGTGAAGGTGATGCCGGGTGCCAGCGGATGGGCGTGGTAGGGCGGCTGGTCGATGCGCCGCGCCCAATGGGTCTTTTCCGGCGTGATTCCGAGGGTGCGGCAATCATCCAGCTTGCCGCCCTGGAAGGTGCCGCCGGGCTGCACGGCGTCGTTGTACGCCGCCACCACCTTCTCCAGCCTGCCTGGGTCCAGCCCCAGCGCGGTCGCGAGTTCGCCGATGCTCTTCGCCTTCAGCGGTGGAAAGACGCTGGGCAGGTAGTCATGCAGGGCCTGGCTGTCGGAAATGGCGAAGGCGCGCTGATTGGGCTGCTGCGCGATCAGCCGGCCCCAGATGGCGTAGCGCTTGGGCCAGACATCCTCACCCTCGTCATAGAAACGCTCGACATTCTCGTTCACCACGATGGAATAGGGCACGCAGTCCAGTCGCATGGCCAAGCCGCCATCGCACATGGGCGAGCGCGCGTCATTGGCCACGGCATGGAACTGCGTGGGGTCCCCCACCTCCTGCACGCCCTGGGCGAGCAGGTTCTTCAGCACGGTCCCTTGCGCATAGGGCGTGCCGCGGATCTGGAAGTTATCCGCCGCATCGCCCCAGTATTGCCGCAGCCATTCCCGGTTGGCCTGGAAACCGCCGGCGGAGGCGATGACCGATTTGCAACGGATACGCTCGGGAAAGCCGCGCCAGGAGATGATCGCCTCGCGGGCGAAACCGTCATCGACGAGGATTTCCTGCACCTCGGTGTCGTAGAGGATCTCGATGCCGAGTTTTTCCGCGGTGCGGTAGAGCGCATTGACCAGGGCCTTGCCGCCGCCGAGGAAGAAGGCGTTGGTGCGCGACAGCGACAGCGTGCCGGACAGGCTGGGCTGGAACACCACGCCGCAATCGCGCAGAAACCCCGGCGCGTGCTGGCTGGCGCGGATGGTCATGCGGGCCAGGGCCTCGTCGGTGCGGCCGCCCGTGACGCGCAGCAGATCGTCCCAGTATTCCTCCTCCAGATAGGATTCGGTCAGCACATCCGTGGGCGCGGGGTGCAGCGCGCGCAGGTTGCGGGTGTGGCGGGAATTGCCGCCGCGCAGGGCCTTCGGCGCGTGCTCGGCGATGATGACCGAGGCGCCCGCCTGGGCGGCGGTGATGGCGGCGGAGAGCGCGGCATTGCCGCCGCCCACCACCAGCACATCCCATATTCGTGTGAAATCCGGCATACCTGTCCTTATGCGCCGGCGGTGGTGGCTGTCCAGCGGTTGGCGGCGGGGCAATGCAGGCGGAATTCAGATCGCCCCGGGTGTTTCCAGCCAGAGCGATGGCGGGTTAGGTTGGCCTCGCCCCCGAAGCCCGCACCACCGGCGCCCAGCGCGCCCCCTCGGCGGCGACGAAGGCCGCGATCTGCGCCGCCCCACGGGGCGCCAGCGGCACCACCCCCACGCCGGCGAAACGCTCGGCCACCGCGGGCTCGGCCATGGCGGCGGTGATGGCGGCGTCCAGCTTCTCCGCGATGGCGGGCGACAGGCCGGCGGGTCCGGCGATGAGGAACCAGTTCGAGGCGATCACCCCCGGAAAACCCGCCTGCGCCGTGGTCGGCACATTGGGCAGCGACGCCACGCCGGCCTCGCTGGACAGCGCCAGGCCGCGCAACGTGCCCCCCCGCACCGCCCCGGCATGCGCCGCCAGCGTATCCCAAAGGCTGTCGGTATCGCCGGAGAGCACGGATTGCTGCGCCTCGCCCGCGCCGCGGAACGGCACGTGCAGAAGCCGGGCATTGGCCTGCATGCCGAAGAGCACGCCGGCGAGGTGGCCGGCCGAGCCCACGCCGGAGGAGCCGAAGGATACCGCCTCGGGCCTGGCCGCCGCGGCGGCGGCGTATTGCGCCAGCGTGGTGAAGCGGCTGTCGCCCTTGACCGCACAAAGCAGCGGGATGCCACCGAACATCGAGACGTAGGAGAAACTGCGTGCCGGATCATAGGTCAGACTGGGAAACAGCGTCGGCGCCACGGCCAGTGGCCCGGTATTGGTGACCAGCAGCGTATAGCCATCCGGCGCCGCCTGCGCGGCCAGCCCAGTGCCCAGCGAGCCACCGGCGCCGGCGCGGTTGTCGATGATGAAGGGCTGGCCGAGGCTGCGCTCCAGCCGCTCGGCCAGGGTGCGCATGATGATGTCGCTGGCACCGCCCGGGGCATAGGGGTTGATCACCCGCACCGGTCGGCTGGGCCAGGCCGGCTGCGCGGAGACCGCGGCCGGTGCGGCGATGGCGGCGGCGAGCGCCGCGCGGCGTGTGATGGTCATTGCCTTGATCCTGCTCATTCGCGCCGCCCGATTGGCCAGCGGCGCGCCATGCTCACCACTGGGCATGCCCCCAAGGCAGCCGGTGGTCTCGGTAGAGCGAAAACCGTGCCAGCCCTTCACACGAACCAGAGCAGCCCCGAGTATTCGTGCGGCACCGGCAGATCGGCCTGGGCCAGCCCGGTCCAGGTGACCACGGTGTAGACCAACCCATCGCCGGCGATATCGGCGAACATGGTCACCCCCTGATAGCCCGGCGCGCCGGCACTTTCTGCCCAGGTCATCTTGCTCACCCCAGGGTCCCAGCCCCAGAGCGCCACGGTTTCGCCCGCGCCGAAATCGGTGATGGTGGACCAGGTGGGGGCGCCGCCCCGGCCATCGAGGAAGAAATCATCCCGCCCCGCGCCGCCGGTGAGGAAATTGGAGCCGGAGCCGCCATCGATCACGTCATTGCCGGCGCCGCCATCGATCGCGTCGTCACCGCCCAGCGCATTGATGAAATCATTGCCCGAGGTGCCGAGCGCCACCTCGCCCGTTTCGCTGCCCAGCAACTGGTATTGCAGCCCCGCCACCGGCCCGCTGTAGATATCGGGCAGGATGTAATGCGCCGTCCCGCCGCTGGCGAGGATCGCCAGATCCTCGACCAGTCCCAGACCGCTCAGGGTGGCGATCGAGACCGACGAAGCCCCGGTTTTCAGGAACTCGATATCGGTCAGGCTATCCAGGCCATCCGCCCCCTTCACCAGCACCACGGCATCGCGGGCACCGATGCGGCTGGGATCCAGGGTGGGGGCGAATTCGGCGGTGTCGATGCCCGCGCCGCCGATCAGGCTGTCATCCCCCAGCCCGCCAAAGAGTGTGTCACTGCCGCCGCCGCCATCGAGCGTGTCATTGCCCGCGCCGCCCAGGATATTGTCGGCCGCATCGCCGGTGGTGATCCGGTCATTGCCATTGCCCGTGGTGATCACGAAGCGCTCCGTGGTCAGGAAATCGACCGAAACCCCGGCACCATCACCGATATGGCCGGTATAGCCGGCGCCGGGATTGCCGGCGGTGACGCCGCCGGTCACATCGGTGGAGAGCGCCGCGTAGTCCAGCGTCAGCAGGTCATTGCCCGGCCCGGCATCGACGCTCGCGGCACCGCCGCGCAGCAGGATTTCGTCATCGCCGGCGCCGGCCATGATCGTGGCCGCGCCGGTGCCCGAGATGATCGTGTCATTGCCCGCCCCCGAGGTCAGCGTGTTGGTGCCATCGCCGCCGTCGAAGAAATTCCCGCCATCGAGAGCGGTGAAGCTGTCGGCACCGGCCCCACCGATGATGCGGTTGGCGCCCTGCCCGGCCGAGACCACGTTGAATCCATCGCCGGCCAAGATCGTGTCATTGCCGCCGCCGGTGGTGATGGTGTCGGCGTCATTGCCGCCGGTGACGCCGTTGTTCCCATCGCCGGCGGTGATGGTGTTCGCGCCCTGGCCGGCATTGATCACATCATCGCCCGCGCCGGTGGTCAGGGTATCCGCCCCCGCGCCGGTCAGCACGGTGAAATGTTCGAAAGTGCCGTCGGTGATGGTGACGGAGCGGCCGCCGCCGCCGGCCTCGGTGAAGTTGGAGGTGGAATCGCCGGTCACCGCACCTGTCGCGAGATGGTAGTCAACGATCAGCCGGTCGATGCCCAGCCCGCCATCCACCGCATCGACGCCGCCCGAGACGGTGACAGTGTTGTTTCCGTCATTGGCCACGATGCCATTGCCATCCGGTGCATCGAGGATGGTGAAGGGAGCCAGGCCCGCGGTCGCGAAGATCGGAATGCCCCCGGCGAGTTGCAGCGTGATACCGATGGAATTGGCGGCGCCCGAGATCGTCATGCCGTTCCACAGCACCGTCGCCGCCTCGTTGGAGTAGCCATTGTCGAGGATGATGGTATCCCCCGCGCCGGACCCCATCATGGCGTCGGCAATGCTGAAGTAGGTGGAGCCGGGGCCGACGTGTCGGATGGTCATGATACTCTCCTGAAGCGGAGACGGCGGGGGATTTGCGTGTCCCGGGTCGGCTGGCGCCTGATGGTAGGGTTTGACGGGGCTGCCCGGGCGCCGCGCGCCAGGACAGGTTCAGCGACGCTTCAACGACACAGCGCCGTGCCGGGTTTCACCCCTGGCAGGCCCGGTCAGCCGCCGCCGCGCGCCATCATCTGTCCTGGCTTGGGCGAAAACCGGGGCGGGCGGACCCTGCAACAGCCGGCGCGCGGGACTGGCTCGGGTCACGCCCCGCCATGCCACCCCGCCTCATGGCAGGACCTGAACGATCACCACCTCGCGCCTGTCGCGATCCTCCAACTCCTGCGTCGTGGGCACGATCAGGCGGGCGATCTCGCGGACGCCCGCGCGCGAAAAATAGGCCCGGCCCGGATCGGCGATCAGCACCATCGCCCCCTGCCCCGCCATGGCCTGCAGCCAGGGCGTGATGTGGCGCGCCATCGGCGCCTCATAGCAGATGTCGCCGGCCAGGATCACATCCCAGCGGCAGGCCGCGCCCACGACATCGCCCAGCAGGGCCGTGACCGCAACACCGTTCAGCGCCGCGTTCAGCCCCGTCGCCGCCACCGCCAGCGGGTCGATCTCGCAGGCCTCGACCAGGGCCGCGCCGGCGCGTGCCGCCGCAATGCCGGCCAGGCCGCAGCCGGCGGCGAAATCCAGCACCCGCAGCCCAGCCACCAGCTTCGGCCCGTCCAGCACCATCCGGGCGAGGGCGATGCTGCCCGGCCAGGCAAAGGCCCAGAAGGGCGGCTCGATCCCCTGCTCGGCCAGCCAAGTCTCGGTGGCCTGCCAGATCGGCGTGATCTCGGTGGAAAGGTGGAGCATGATCTCCGGCACCAGCGCCGGCCTTCCGATCGCGGTATGGGCCTGGACGAAGGCCTCTGGCGTCACCAACGCCCGATCAGCACGGCCAGCGCCACCGCCAGCCCGACATCCCGGTTCGCCTTGAACAGATCGAGGCACAGTGCCGGATCATCGACATCGAGGTCGATGACCTGCCGCGCCAGCATCGCCGCCGGCAGCAGCAGCGCGGGGTAATACATCCAGGAGAGTGAGGCGGCCCAGCCGGAAGCGACGAGCAGCAGCAGCATGGCGCCATAGCAGGCGATCAGAAAAGGCCTGGTCGTTGCCTCGAAGCGCCGGGCGGTGGAGCGCACGCCGATCGCCGCATCATCCTCGCGGTCCTGATGGGCGTAGATCGTGTCGTAGCCCAGGATCCAGCAGAAGGCCGCGGCATGCAGCAGCAGCGCGGTCAGGTTCCAGGTATCGGCCGCGGCGGCATAGCCCAGCGTGGCGCCCCAGCCGAAGGTGATGCCCAGCACCGCCTGCGGGTAATCCGTCACCCGCTTGGCCAGGGGATAGACCACCACCGGCAGCAACGACAGCGCGCCGAGCGCCACCGACAGCCAGTTCAGCTGCAACAGCACCAGCAGCCCCAGGCTGCACAGCGCGCCCAGGAACCACAGCGCCTGGCGCGGCGATATCGCGCCCGAGGCCAGCGGCCGGCCCCGGGTGCGTTCCACCATACTGTCCAGCTTGCGGTCCCACAGATCATTCACCACGCAGCCCGCACCGCGCATCACCACGGCACCCAGGCCGAAGAGAAAGGCAAGCCAAAGGCCCTGCCGCCAATCCTCATGGATCATGGCGATCGCCCAGAGGCCGGGCAGGAACAGCAGCCAGGCGCCGATCGGCCGGTCGGCGCGCATCAGCAGCGCATAGGGCCGCCAGGCCTGCGGCAGGCGCGCAACCCAGCCCTGGCCGCGTATATCGGTGTGCCCTTGCATGGCGGGAATGAATCGCGGATGGGTGCCCCCGTGTCCATCCCCCGTATTCACACCATCGCCCGCCTCGCGCCGGAGGTTGAGCTTTCGGCAACCCCGGGCCAGGTCCACCACCTCGGCGTCGTGCTGCGCCGGGCGGTGGGCGATGCTGTGCGGCTGTTCAATGAGGATGACGGCGAGTGGGAGGCCGAGATCATCGCCCTGCGGCGCGACCGCGGCGTGTTCCGCATCGGCATGCGGCGGCGCGAGGGCGCGGTGGAGCCGCCGCTGACCCTGGTGGTGGCGGCCTTGAAGCGCGATGCGATGGATTGGTTGGTCGAGAAGGCCACCGAGCTCGGCGTCACCACCATCCAGCCCGTCCTCACCCGGCGTTCGGTGGCGAGCCACGCGAATCTGGAAAGACTGAGCGCCATCGCCCGCGGGGCCGCCGAGCAATGCGAAAGGCTCGGCGTGCCGCGCATGGAGGCTGCGCTTCCGCTGCATGCCGTGCTCGACCACTGGCGGGCCGGCGGGCTGTTGGTGGCGGCGGAACGCCGCGCCGCGCCGCCCATGGCCGCGGCCTTGGCGACCGGCGCCGGCCTGGGCGCGCGCGCATTGCTCGTGGGCCCCGAGGGCGGCTTCACGGTTGAGGAACTTGACGATTTGGCGGCGCGGCCCTTTGTATCGCTCTGCCGGCTCGGCCCCCGCATTCTGCGGGCCGAGACGGCGGCGGTGGCGGGGCTGGCGGCGCTGCAGGCGTTGGCCGGGGACTGGGCCGAATAGCAATCTCTTCGAAACACAAAGGCCAGCCATGTCCAACCCCGGTGAGGCGGATCCCACGCCGATTGAGAACCTGCGGCAACTGGCCGATTGGTTCGCCGCCGGCAGCAAGCCGCGTGCGGCCTGGACCATCGGCACCGAGCATGAAAAGTTTGGTTTCTATCGCGAGGGCCTGGCGCCGCCGCCCTATGCGCCGGGCGGCATCCAGGCGGTGCTGGAGGGGATTGCGGCGAAGGGCTGGGAGCCCATCCTGGATGCCGGCCATGTCATCGGCCTGAAGGGTTTTGGTGCCTCGGTCAGCCTGGAGCCGGGCGGGCAGCTCGAACTTTCTGGCGGCCTGATGGCCAATCTGCACGACGCCGATGCCGAATTGCGGGCGCATCTGCGCGATGTGCATGAGGTGGCCGGGCCGCTGGGCCTGGGTTTTTCCCCCATTGGCTTCCACCCGGTCGCGACGCGCGAGCAGATGCCCTGGATGCCCAAGAGCCGCTACGCCATCATGCGCCGCTACATGCCCACGCGGGGCCAACTTGGGCTGGACATGATGCTGCGCACCTGCACCGTGCAGGTGAACCTCGATTTCGGCACCGAGGCCGATATGGCCGAGAAGCTGCGCCTGTCGCTGGCCCTGCAACCCCTGGCCACCGCGCTCTTCGCCAATTCGCCCTTCTACGAAGGCAAGCCATCGGGCTATCTCTCCGGCCGCGCCTGGGTCTGGACCGATACGGACCCCGACCGCACCGGCATCCCCGCCTGCGTCTTCGAGCCGGGCTTCGGCTTCGAGCGCTTCGTGCAATTCGTGCTCGACGTGCCGATGTATTTCCTGGCGCGCGAGGGGCGGCTGCTGGACGTGGCGGGCGCGTCATTCCGCGATTTCATGGCCCGCGGCCTGCACGGCCACCACGCCACCATGGGCGATTGGGCCGATCACGTGACCACGGTCTTCACCGAAGTCCGGCTCAAGCGCTTTCTCGAGATGCGCGGCTCCGATGCCGGCTCGCCCGCGATGCTCCAGGCGCAGGCCGCCTTCTGGGCCGGGCTGATCTATGACGACGCGGCGCAGAAGGCCGCGGCCGCGCTCACCCGCGACTGGACGCTGGAGCAGGTGCGGCAATTGCGCCTCGACGCGCCACGGCACGGCCTGCGCGCGACCATCGGCGGCCGCCATCTGGGCGAGGTTGCGCGCGATGTCATGGCCATCGCCCATGACGGGCTTCGCGGCCGCGGGCTGGGCGAGGAGGTCTATCTCGCGCCGCTGGACGAGATCGTGGCGAGCGGCCTGACCCAGGCCGATCGCGCGCTACATCTCTACGACACGCTCTGGGCCGGCGATGCCGGGCGGATGCTGGCAGCGGCCGAGGCCTGAAAAATCACGGGCGAGCGCGCCCCGATTTAACGGGCTGTGGAAAAGCTGGCGGTTGAGGATTGGCGAGGGCGTTTTCGTGCAGGAAAGGCCGGCCTGCCGACAGGATGCTGTTGCATCCTGGCAAGGGACGAACGAATCCTGCGCGGAAAGGCACCGCCAAGCCGACCCGCCCAGCTTTTCCGCAGCCTGTTTACCCATCCTTAGAAGCGCCTGGGCAATCAAGGCGGCCAGAGTTCATGCAACGCTGGCCCTTGAGGGATTGCCGTCACCCATGTCGCTTCGCAATCAGATCCTTTGCATCCTCGTGGCCCTGGGCCTGCTGGCCTCGGGCCGGTTCGCAGTGGACGTGGTGAACGCATGGTCCGTCGAGCGGCAGACCGCTTCGGCGGTGGCGGTGCATCAACGCGCCGACACGCTGCTGACCGCGGGTTTCGCCCTGGCGATGGAGCGCGGGCTCAGCCTTGGGGTCCTGGCCAATCCCGGCCCGGGAAGTGCCGGCAACTGGCAAACCGCGCAGACCCGCCGGCACGAAGGGGAGGCTGCGATCGACGCGGCGCTGACCGGCATCGCGGCGCAGCCTACCCTGGCCGCGGCACCCGGTGTCGAGCAAGCGATCGCGCGGCTGCAAAGCGCGCGTGCGGCGACCGTAGCGCTGCGCATCCGGGCCGATGCCGCGGTGGGCGTGGCCCAGCCCGCCGGCGCCCTGGGTGGCGAACTCTACAACGCCATCGTGGCGCAGATCGACGCGGTGGCGGGCCTGCGCCGCACCATCGAGGGCAGCCGGCTGGGCGAGGCCGAGGGCATCGCTCCGCTGATGGGGCTGCGCGATGCGCTGGCGGAAGCGGCGGAGTATACCGGCCGGCAACGTGGCCTGCTCAATGGCGTCATCAGCCGCGGCACGCCCATCACGCTGGCGGAAGCTCGCGAACTGGCAAGCCGGCAGGGCTGGGTGGAAAGCGCCCTGGGTCGGATGGATGTGCTGGCCGCGCGCGTCGACCGCCCGGAGGTGGGCGCCGCCGTCAGCCGCGCGCAGCAGGCGCTGCGCGACGATTTCATTCCACTGCGCAACCGCATCATCGCGGCCTCCGACCAGGCAGCCGCCTATCCGATCGGCGCGCCGCAATGGTTCGCTGCCGCGACCGCCGCGATCGAGACGCTGAACACCGCGCAGAACCTCTGCACCGAGGCGATCCTGCGCATGGGCGAGGGCCATATCGCGGCGGCCGAATGGACCATTACCCTGGCATCGTCCGCCCTGTTCGGAGTGATGGGCCTGGTGGCGCTGATGATCTGGCAGATCAGCCGCGCCGTGCTGCGCCCGCTGACTGGCATCATCGGCAATGTCACGGCGATGGGCCAGGGCAACCTGCAAACCCCCGTCTCCGGCCAGGATCGCGGCCATGAGATCGGCGATCTAGCGCGCGCGGTGGAAGGCTTCCGCCAGGCCATGCAGCGGGCCGAGGCCGATCGCGCGGCCTTCACCGAGGCCGAGCGGGCGGCCATCGCGGCACAGGAGGATGCGCTGCGCGCGATGGCCAATCTGGTGGAGGGCGAAACCCGCCAGGGCATCGCGATGATGGCCAAGCAGATGGAACTGGTGGTGCTGGGCTCGGCCGATCTCAGCTCGGCGGCCGACCGCACGCAGCTTGAAAGCCGCAATGGCGCCGAGGCGGCCGATGAGGCGCTGGCCAGCGCGCAATCCGTGGCCTCGGCCACCGAGCAGCTCGGCGCCTCGATCGGCGAGATCACCGCCCGCCTGGCCGAAGCCAGCCGCTCCACCCGCATCGCGGCCGAGCTCGGCCACAATGGCCGCACGATGATCGAGGCGCTGAGCGAGGCGGTCGGCCGCATCGGCGGCGTAGCAAGGCTGATCGGCAACATCGCCGGGCAGACCAACCTGCTGGCGCTCAACGCCACCATCGAGGCGGCACGCTCGGGCGAGGCCGGCAAGGGCTTCGCCGTCGTCGCCGGCGAGGTGAAGGCGCTGGCGGCGCAGACCGCGAAGGCGACCGAGGAAATCAGCCGCGAGATCGGCGCGGTGATGCAATCCACCGAACGCGCGGTGGGCGTGGTGCGCGAGATGGCCGATGCCGTGGCCTCGGTCGATCAGGTCACCACCGCCATCGCCGCGGCCATGGAGGAGCAGAGCGCCGCCACGCGCGAAATCGCCAGCGCGGTGGCCCGCGCCGCCGCCGCCTCCGGCCGGGTGAGCGAGGGCATGGCGGAGGTCACCGAAGCGGCGCAGGAGAGCAGCCGCGAGGCTGATTCGATGCGGCAGGGCAGTGTCATCGCCCAGACCGCCATCGAGGAGGTCCGAAAGACCATCATCCGCGTGGTGCGCGAAGGCGTGGCCGTGGCCGACCGCCGCTCCAGCCCGCGGCGCGACATCCCCTGCGACGCGCAAATCCTGCTCGATGGTTCGCAGCAGCGCATCCCGGCGCAGCTGCGCGACATCTCCGAGGGTGGCTTCGGGCTCACGCGATGCGACCGCGAGCTTGTCTCGGGTGAACGGATGATCCTGCGGGCGGATAGCCTGCTGCCGGGCATCGAACTGCCGGCCGAGGTGCTGGCGGTGCATCCCGATGGCAGCGTGAACTGCCGCTTCCTGGCACTGCGCGCCGATGTCGTGGCGGCCCTGGCCACGCTGGTCCAGGCCGGCAGGGTCGGCCGCGCGGCCTGACGCTCAGCCCGGGCTGGCTGGGCGCGGCGGCGCGGGAATATAGCCGATCGCCTCCACCTCCAGCGCGCAATCCATCGGCGTGCGGCCGGCCTGCATGCGGGTGCGCGCGGGCAGGGTCTCGGCGCTGCTGAAATAGCCGCGATAGATCCGGTCGAAAGCCTCCTGCTGGTTCTGGTCGCGCAGCCAGACAATGACCTTCAGCAGATGGTCCATGCCGCTGCCCGCCGCCTCCAGCAGGTGCTTCATGTGATCCATCACCACCCGCACCTGATGCTCGAAGGGCAGGTCCGGGAAGGGCGGCGGCGGCAGGCCCTGGGCGCGGGCGGCGCGCAGGGCTGCGCAGTACTCCGCCTCGAAGGGCGGCAGGCCCGAGACATAGACCAGCCCGCCATGCACCACGCACAGGTTGAACGGCCCGCCGGTTTCGGGGACGAGGGGGGAGCGGATGACGCGTTTTTGGTTGTCCATGGCCTGACCCTGCCATGGCGCGCGCCAGACGCAAACCTGCGGCCACCCCGCGCGTTGCTGGGGCATGGCCACCATCTCCGTCGCGCGGCCCACCGCGCTTGCGCTCCCCACCGGCCATTGGCGCCCGGGCGCCTCCACCGCCGCCGGCCTGGCGGCACCCCTCCTCGGCGCGCTGATCACCCTGGCGATTTTCGGCCCGGCCATGCTCAACCCCTGGCAGGCCGGCTGGATGCTGGCCGGCCCTTTCGGCCCCGACCCCGCGCAATACCAGCTGGCCTGGCGCTTCTTCGCCCAGGCCCCCTGGAGCCTGCCACCCGGCGCCAATCCTGGCTTTGGCATGGAGCTGTCCAGCGGGATCTTCTATGCCGATGCCATCCCCCTGCTCGCACTGCCGCTGAAGCTCCTCGCGCCGGGCATCGCGCAATACTGGGGTCCCTGGCTGTTGCTCTGCGGCGTGCTGCAGGGCTGGTTCGGCTGGGTGCTGATGGGCCGTGCCACCGCCAACCCCTGGGCGCGGGTGATGGGGGCCGGGCTGCTGGTCCTGCAACCCATGCTGCTCAACCGCATGGGCGGGCATCTCGCCCTTGCCGGGCAATGGACGCTGCTGGCGGCGCTGGCGCTGGCACTGCAGCCGCCCGGGCGGCGGCAGGGCCTTGCCTGGCTGCTGCTGGTGCCGGCCACGGCGCTGATCCATGCCTATCTTCTGGCCATGGTCGGCGCGATCTGGGCGGCGGATGCCTGGCGAAGGCGCGCGGTGTTGGAGGCGCTGGCGGTGCCGGCCGCGACCCTTGCGGCGCTCTGGGCCGCGGGCTTCTTCATGCTCTCCGCGGGCCATGGCGCGCCGGGCTATGGCGCGATGATGTTCGACCTCTTCGCCCCCCTGCATCCCGGGCATTGGGGCACCTTCCTGCCTGACCTGCCGCAGATCGGCCATCCCGAATCCGATGGGCTCTATCTCGGCCTGGGCGGCTTGCTGCTGCTGTTGGCGGGGCTGGCCAGCGCGCTGGGCCGGCCGCTCCCCGCACTGCCCTGGGCGCTGGCCCTGGCGCTGGCGGCGATGCTCGCCTTCGCCATCACGCCCCGCCTGGCGGTGCTCGGGCATGTCGTGGTGCTGTTCGAATTGCCGGGCTGGGCCAGCGGCCTGGCCGGCAGCCTGCGCGCCTCGGAGCGCTTTGCCTGGCCCTTCCTCTATGCGGCGATGGTGCTGGCGGCGATGGCGCTGGCCGCCCGGCTGGGCGGGCGGCGCAGCGGGATGGTTCTGACCCTGCTGCTGGCGATCCAGCTCGCCGATCTGCGCCCGGGCATGGCCTTCCTGCATGGGCTGATGGCCTCGGCCGAGGCGGCGGCCGAGCCCGTCACCGCACCGTTCTGGCATGAGGCGCGGCCGCGCTACGGCCGGCTGCGGGCGGTGCCGCCCGCCAACCGGGGCGAGGACTGGTCGCGCATCGCCCATATCGCCGCCACCCATGGGATGGTGACGGATGCGATCTACCTCGCCCGCATCGATGCCGCCGCGGTCGAGGGCCTCGCCGCGCGGCTGGCGGTGGGAATGACAGAGCCGGGCACGCTTTACGTCCTTCGCGACGCCGCGAGCCTGGCGCGCGCGCGGGCGACGATGGACCCGGCGCATGACCTGCTGATCCGGGTGGATGGGCTGGATGTGCTCGCGCCGGGCTGGCGCTGAGATGGCGCGGCCCGGCTGATCGACGTCAGCCGTCGATGCCCTGGCCGGCCAGCCGCCGCGCATGGTCGAGCGCGCCCAGCAGCAGGTTGTCCGCCGCCTCCGCCGTCTTGAACGCGGAATGGCCGGTCAGCGTGGTGTTGGGCAGCAGGGTCAGGGGGTGGCCGGCCGGCAAAGGCTCGATGTCGAAGACATCCAGCGCGGCATGGCTGAGATGGCCCGCGCGGAGTGCGGCGATCATCGCCGCCTCATCCACCACGGCGCCGCGGGCGGTGTTCACCAGAATGGCGCCGGGGCGCATTTTGGCGATGCGCGCGGCATCGAGAAAGCCACGGGTCTCGTCGGTCAGCAGCAGGTGCAGGCTGACGACGTGGCTTTCGGCCAGGAGGGTGTCGAGGTCGACGAATTCCACGCCCTTGGCCGCGCGCGGGGTGCGGTTCCAGGCCAGCACCCGCATGCCGCCGCCGCCGGCGATGCGTGCCATCTCCCGCCCGATGCCGCCGAAGCCGACCAGGCCCAGGGTGCGGCCGGTGAGCTGCAACCCCTCGAAGCGGGGAAAACCGCCGGCGCGGATGCCGCCATCCATCCGCGCGGTCTTGCGCGCGGCATCCCACATCAGGGCGATGGCATGCTCGGCCACTGCGGTATCGCCATAGCCCGTGATGATGTGGACGGTGACGCCGATGGCGGCCAGCGCATCGGGGTCCATGTAGCTGCGCGCACCGGTGCCGAGAAAGATGATATGGCGCAGCCGGGGATATGCGGCCGCGGCCTCGGTGGGGATATTGGTGCCATCGACGATGATGGCATCGACATCGGCGAGCGCGGTGGCCAGGTTGGCCGGCGCCATCATGATCTCGACCTCCGGGTCGCCCGGTCGACGCAGGCGGGGCATGCCGCTCGCGATATCCGCATCCGCATCGATCACCCTGAAACGCATTGCCTGCTCCCTGCCAAGGCGGTGCCATTAGCCCGCAATCGCCCTGGGTGGAAACACCCAGGGCGATTTGAGTCTGGAGCAGGACCGGCCCTGCGACGCCTGTCCCCGCGCCGGCTGGCGCGGGGAAGGTGTGGCGCCTCAGCTCCGGCGCGAGCAACTCGGCACGGTCAGCGTGACGGTCGAGCCTCGCAGATCGCCGGCGAAGGGCTGGAAGGTCGGCCTTTCGCTGCGCTCGCCCGGGTTGGCATTGTCCACGAAGATCTGCCCGGTGATCACCTGCTGGCCGCGCCGCAGCGTGATGTTCACCGCATATTGCACCCGGAAGCTGGAGCGGTTGGTGATCACGAGATGGATCGGCTGGCCGGGGTTGGGCTGGTAGATCCGGTTCAGCTCCAGCAAGCAGACATTGCGCGAAGGTGGCGTCCAGCCGCGATTCTGGCCCTGCCATTCGAAGCTTTGCGCGCTGGCCTGGCCAGCGAAGGCGGTGAGGGTGGCGGCGAGGGCCGCCGCCGCGAAGGTCTTGGTCATTGCTCTCTCTCCTGTCTCCTCGGGAGCCTTGATTGGCGTCCGATGAGGCGACCATGCGCGCCTTTCGCGATGCCGGCCATTCGATGGAAGCTCTGGCCGCGATAGGTGGATGTCGATCGTGCTTGCCCAGATGCACCCGGCCATGGCCTGATGTGGCAATAACGGCGAAATGCCGAGATTTGGAGAAAACACCATGCAATTCACCCGCCGCGCGGGGCTGTCCGCAGCTTTGCTTGCCGCCCCCGCCGTCGCGCAATCGCGCTGGATGCCCGATCGTCCGGTCCGCATGATCATCCCCTGGCCCCCCGGTGGCAGCGCGGACGCGCAGATGCGGGCGATGACGGAGAGCGTCACCCGCGCCTTGGGCCAGCCCGTGGTGGTGGAAAACCGCTCCGGCGCCGGCGGCACGCTGCATGCCCTGCACCTCGCGCGCGAGGCGCGGCCCGATGGGCATACGGTGGGGCAGATGCACCTCTCCGTCATCCGCCGGCCCTTCCTGGTGCGCCAACCGCAATGGGATGCCACGACGGATTTCACCCACATCATCGGCCTGACCGGCTGGCTGTTCGGCGTGGCGGTGCGGGCCAGCGCGCCATGGTCGAATTTCCGCGATATGCTGGAGGATGCCAAGCGCCGGCCCGGCCGGATCTCCTTCTCCACCTCCGGTGTGGCCACCACCAACCACCTCGCGATGGAGCAGATCATGGCGCGCGAGGGGGCAGAACTGCTGCATGTGCCCTTCCGCGGCTCGAACGAGGCGATCGCGCCGGTGCTCAACGGCACTGTCGACATGATCGCCGACAGCTCGACCTGGGCGCCGCAGGTCGAGGCCGGGTCGATGCGGCTGCTCTGCGTCTGGAGCGCCGAGCGGGCCCGCCGCTTCCCCGATGTGCCGACCCTGAAGGAGCTGGGCTACGACATGGTGGTGACCAGCAATTACGGCCTCTCCGGCCCGCCGAACATGGACCCAGGGATCGTGCGCGTGCTGCACGACGCCTTCCGCGACTCGCTGCTGAGTGAGGAGAATAGCCGGGTGCGCGGGCAGTTCGACATGCCGCTGGTCTATCTCAATTCCGAGCAATACACCGATTTCGTTCGCCAACGGGCGGAGATCGAGCGCGAGCTCATCACCCGCCTTGGCATCCGGATGGAGTGAGACGCATGCGCATCACCCGCCGCGCCCTGCCGTCGCTGCTGGCCACCCCGGCCTTCGCCCAGGCGCGCTTCCCCAACCGGCCGATTCGCTTCCTCATCCCCTGGCCGCCCGGCGGCAGCCTGGACGCGCTGCACCGGCGCATGTTCGAGGTCTTCCAGCAGGATACCGGCCAGCCCGTGCTGATCGAGAACATGCCCGGCGCGCGTGGCACCAGGGCCGCGATCTTCCTCACCCAGCAGGCCCGCCCCGATGGCTATACCCTCGCCCATCATCACCTCTCGATCATCCGCCACCCCTTCCTGACCCGGCAGCCGACATGGGATCCGGTGACGGATTTCAGCTACATCATGCAGCTCACCGGCTTCGTCTTCGGCACGGTGGTGCGCGCCGACAGCCCCTATCACACATGGGCGGACCTGATGGAGGCGGCGCGGCGGCGCCCAGGCGAGCTGACCTATTCCACCTCGGGCATCGCCACCTCCAACCACATCGCGATGGAAATGCTGCTGGAGCGGGAGCGGGCGAGCATGACCCACATCCCCTTCCGCGGCAGCCAGGAGGGGGTGACGGCGCTGTTGGGCCGGCAGATCACCGCGGTCAGCGATGCCTCGACCTGGCGGGAGCAGGTGCTGGCCGGCCAGTTCCGCCTGCTGAGCGTCTGGACGCCGACGCGCCTGCCCGCTTTTCCCGATTCGCCCACGCTGCGCGAGCTGGGCTATGGGCTGAGCGTGACCAGCCCCTATGGCATCGCCGGGCCGCGCGGGATGGAGCCGGAGGTTGTCGCCTTCCTCCACCAGGCCTTCCGCCGCGCTCTTCACGATGAATTGAGCCAGCGAATCATGGCGCAATGGGACATGCCCGACGAGTATCTGGGCCCGCAGGCCTATCTCGAATTCGCCCGTGAGCGTACGGCATTCGAGCGTCAGGCCGTTGCCCGGCTTGGTCTTTCAATCGATTGAAGAGCGCCGCGATCTGGCGCAAGCCATGGCGCCATTAATGATCCGTATTTTAAAAATTGAGATGTTCTTGAGAGATTTTGGTTGCAATGGCCCGCGTTAAGTGCTTCTTGAGGATTGTGTCCAAACCCAATCCAACTCAGGAGGTTCTATGAGCGGTGCCCGTCTTTCGACCCGTCGTGCGACCATTGTGGAGGAGCCGGCTATCCCGGCCACCCAAGGCAATGTCGTGCTGTTCGGTCTACGCGTGGTTCTGATGGGGATGGTGGTTGCCCTGGTGGGCGTCCTTGGCCATGTGGCCTGGAAAGTCATCACCGCCTGAAGCGTGTCAGGGATTGGGGACGAAAGGGGGGCTTCGGCCCCCTTTTTTTGTGCCCGAGCGCCAGTTCGGCGATGCATGCAGGCCAGAGGCACGCGCATGGCATTCCGTATCTGTCATCACGGTCCTATTGTGGCGGCATGTCCAAACCGCGCGTTGC
This sequence comes from uncultured Rubritepida sp., assembly GCA_964395305.1. GTDB lineage: Bacteria > Pseudomonadota > Alphaproteobacteria > Acetobacterales > Acetobacteraceae > Rhodovarius. Next base: position 33,875 of record CAYNBM010000013.1, on the reverse strand, counting down.
CCTTTTCGTCACCTGCCTGGTCGATGCCTGGCGTCCCAGCGTGGGCTTTGCCGCCATCAAGCTGCTGGAGGATGCCGGCTGCACCGTCGAGGTGCCGATGGCGCAGACCTGCTGCGGCCAGCCCGCCTACAATGCCGGCGACCGCGCCAATGCCCAGGCCATCGCGCGCCAGGTCATCGGCGCCTTCCGCGGCTTCGATTACGTCGTGGCGCCGAGTGGCAGCTGCGCCGCGATGATCCGCCACCACTACCCCGCCCTGTTCGAAACCACCGATCCCGGCGCGCTGGGCGAGGCCGAGGAACTCGCCGGGCGGACCCATGAGCTGACCGAGTTTCTTCATGACGTGCTGGGTGTCACCAGCATCGCCGGCCGGCTGGCCGCGACCGTCGCCTATCACGACAGCTGCTCGGGCCTGCGCGAGCTGGGCGTGCGCGCGCAGCCCCGCGCGCTGCTCTCGGGCATTGCCGGCCTCACCGTGAAGGAACTGGCCGAGCCGGATGTCTGCTGTGGCTTCGGCGGCACCTTCTGCGTGAAATATCCCGAGATCAGCACCCGCATGGTCAGCGACAAGGTGGCCGATATCACGGCCACCGGCGCCACCACCCTGCTGGCCGGCGACATGGGCTGCCTGATGAACATGGCCGGCCGCCTCTCGCGCGAGGGCAGCCCCATCGCGGTGCGCCATGTGGCGGAGGTGCTGGCGGGCATGACCGGCGCCACGCCGCCGATCGGAAAGGGCGTGTGATGGCCGCGGCCGAGGAATTTTCGCCCCTGTCACTGGCCAGCCGGATCGGCCGCGACGGCTTTGCCCGGCTGCGCCCCGGCGAGATGGCGGCGGGCCTGCAATTGCCCCCCGCCGCCCTGGCCGCCTTCGCCGCGAGCTGGGAGGGGCTGGAGACTGATGGCTTCATGGCCGATGGCGGCCGATACCGCCTGCGTCGGCACGCCAATTTCACCGCCCTGCCCGGCCAGGCCCCGCGGCGCGGCCTGCACCGGCCGCATTTCCAGGCCAGCGTGCACAACAGCCTCAATGGCGGGCTGGATCGCTGGTTCGCGCCGGTGCTGGATGCGACGGTGGAAAACCCCGCCACCACGGCACTGCTGGCGATGGGCGGAGAGGCGGCCTGCGCGCTGCGGCCCGGCCAGCCCTGGTTCATCGAAATGCATCAGTTCCGCATCGAGGCCATGGTCGGCGCCCCTGGGTACCCCACGCCCGAGGGCACCCATCACGATGGGGTCGATTTCGTGCTGATCGCCATGATCAACCGCCGCAACCTCACCGGCGGCGAGACGTTGGTAACCGACAATCATGGCCAGGAATTGGCGCGCTTCACCCTCGATGGGCTGCTGGATGCCGCCTTCCTCGATGATGCGCGGGTGATGCACGGAGTCACCCCCATCGCGCCCACCAACCCAGGCCTGCCGAGCAGGCGCGATGTGTTGGTGGTGACCTGGAAGGCGCTGTAGCCTGCCATCGCTCTGGGTGGAGACACCCGGAGCGCCAAGGGCCGGGGCGAGCAAAGCTGGCTTCGAATCGCCCTGACACGGTCAGGGCGATTTCGGTCCAGACGCAGGCAGCGTCGCCCGCTCGGGTCCTCAGTACTGAATCGTGCGCCGGAACAGCGCCATCGGCAGCAGGATGCCCAGCGCCAGCGCCCCACCCAGGATGGGCAGCGCATAGGACTGAATCTCGGGCGAGCCGAACTTCTCCATCATGATGACGGCGATGACGGCACAGCCGAAGATGCCGAGACCGAAGAACCGGCCGCCGACAGTCACTTCGCGGCGGGGTTCGGGGGCAGGAAAGTCCATGGGGTCACCTCGTTCGTTGCGCGATCGAGACTAACACCTGGGCCTGACCGGGAAAAGCGCAATCCGGCGCCACCGCGCAGCGGCAATCACGCCACGCCGCGCAGCGCCACCACCATGCCGTTGTCGGTCTGCAGATAGGCGCTGCCATTGGCCACCGCCGGCTGCAGCTGCGAGCCGGCCGGCAGCCGCAGCCGGGCCGAAACCTCGCCATCGGCGGCATCGACCTCGAACAGCTGGGCATGGCTGCCGGCGACCAGCAGCCGCCCGCCGGCCAGGACCGGCGGCCCCCAGCTGATCGGCCCGCGCGAGCGTGGTTCATCGGTGAAGCGCGGCAGCTGGCTGATCCAGCGCACCCGGCCATCATCGCGGCCCAGCGCCATCAGCTGGCTCTCGCGCGTCAGCATGAACAGCCAGTCGCCGCTCGACCACGGCGTCTGGCTGCCACCGATCTCACGCTCCCAGACCCGCCGGCCGGAGCGCAGATCGACCGCCGTCGCCAGCCCGCCCAGACCCACCGCGAAGACCCGGCCCCGATCGACCACTGGCATGGCGGTGATGGCGCCGATATCGGCGATGGAGGCACCAACCGCGCGGTTGCCGGCCAAGCTCTCATTCCAGATCGGCCTGCCATCGGTCAGGCGCAGCGCGGTCAGCTCGCCCGAGGCCAGACCGGCGATGATGGTATCGCCATCCACCGCCACCGAGGCGAGGCCGAGCGGCAGGGCCTGCACGGGCTGGCCGCGGAAGGTCCAGATGGAGCGGCCATCCTCGATGCTGAGAGCCACCAGCGTGTTCTCGGTCGTCGGCACGAGCATCCGCCCACCGGTGACCGTCAAGCCGCCGCGCGCCGGCGCCGGAAGCGCTGCTCGCCACTTGATGCTGCCATCGGCGGGGTCGATGGCCATCGCCTCGGCCAGTCCGGTCACGGCGTAGAGCGTGCCTTCGAAGAAGGCGATGGCGCCGCCCAGCGCGCCGTCGCGATCGGCCCGCGGGCGGGTATCGGTCTGCCAGCGGCGGCCGCCACGGGCGACATCCAGCGCGCTGATCCAGCCGAAGGCGTCCATCGCATAGACCGTATCGGCAGCGACAATGGGATTGGCGGTCATCCGGTGACGAAAGGCATTGCCGCTGCCGATGGAGGTGCGCCAGACCTCGCCGAGCGGGCGGGGCAAGATGGGATGCCCTGGCGCATGCTGCAGGTTGCCGCCGGGCTGGGGCCATTCCAGGTTCAGCTGCGGCTCGGGCAGGGTCAGCGGGCGACGGGCGGCATCGGCATCCACGCCCACCGGCCGGGCGGCATTGACTGTTGCGACAGGCACGCGTTCGCCGGGCAGCGGCACCTTGGCATTGCCCAGGATGCGCTCGCCGAGGTCGGTCAGCGTGTCGCAGCCGGCCAGAAGGGCGCCGGCACCGGCGAGAAGGGCGGATCGGCGGGTGGCCATGCGATTATCCATCAATGCCGGAGAGAAGACGTTGCGCACGGTCGCGCACACCCTGCGGGGCGTTATCGTCGCGAGCGAGCGCGGTGAGGCCGCGCCGGGCCTCGGCCGCATTGCCAGCCGCGAGAGCGGCGAGGGCGAGGATCTCGCGCGCCGAGGCCTGCCATGGCCCCTGCGCGGCCAGCGGCGCCAGCCTTGCCTGCACCTCGGCAGCCCGGGCCGGGCCTTCGCCCAGCGCATGAAGGCCCCACATCAGGGTCGCGAGGTCGCGGTACAGGCTGTCCACCGCGCTGTCACCGGCCAGGCGGTTCCACATCGCCAGCGCGGATGCGGTATCACCGGCCTCGGCGGAGAGGGCGGCGGCGCGCAACTGGCTCAGTGTGCGGTAGCCAGGGGGCGCACCCTCGCCGAGCGCGGCCATGCGCGCGGCCATGGCCGCGCTGTCGGCACCATCGGCGGCGGCATCGCGGGTGGCCGCCAGAAAGGCCTCGGCGGCTGCCGCGGCGTTGCGATTCTCGTACCATTGCCAGCCCTGCCAGCCGCCCACACCAGCCAGCACCAGCAATGCGATGGCGGCGAAGAGCCCACCGAACCGCCTGGCGAGCCTCGCCGCGCGCTCCTGGCGGATCTCTTCATCGACCTCGTCAACCAAATCGGGCACTGGGCGGCACATCCTGCAATGGGTGGGGCGGTATAGCCCCGCATGGACCAAGCGTTAAGGGCTGCCGGGCAATAGAGGGGGATGCGCCTGATCTGTCTGCCGCTGCTGTTCCTCCTCGCCGCCTGCGACGGCCCGGGTCTCTTCGCGCTCGGCGCCGTCAATGTGGCGTCGCTGACGCTGACGGGGCGGGCGGTGCCGGATATTCTGGTCAGTGGCATCTCGGGGCGGGATTGCTCGATCGCGCGGATCGACCGGGGGGAGCGCTATTGCGGGCCGGACACCGCACCCGAGCCGCCAGCCCCGGCCTTTTGCACCCGTAGCCTGGGCGCGGTGGATTGCTGGACGCAGGCACCACTGGCCACACCGCCACATCGCGGCGCGGCGGACGCGCCGGTGCCGGTGGGCGGGGATATGCGGCGATGGCCTTATTTGTGGTAGGTCGGGCGGGTTGCCCGGAGGGGGGCTTTGCCACCCCTCCGTACCTCCCCCCACCAGGGGCCGTCGGGCCCCTGGACCGCGGGGTGAAAAGCGAGGGTGAGGCAGGGCAAAGCCATCCCCCGGGCAAACTGCGCCACCTACCCCACAGCAATCTGCGTATAATCCTGAAACCAGCTCCGCGCCTGCACAAACCCGCGGCAGCGCGGGCTCAGCGCCCTTGGGTTCAGGTCATGCACCACCGCGATCAGCGCCGCCTCATCGATCAGCACATTGTGCAGCTGCGCCATCGCCGCGTTTTGTGCCGCGGGCTCGAAGGTGTTGCGCACCACCCGCAATTGCCCATCCACCGCCGGCGAATTGTAGTAGCCCCAGTTGATGCCGCGCGGATTGGACAATTGGCTGTCGTAGATCAGCCAGCCCGTATTGGGCTCCATCGAGGGGATGGCAACGTTCATCGCATGCGCGCAGCGCGACGCATTATCCCGCGCGCCGGCACGCATCTGGTTGATCGCGGTGGCAAAATCGACGGGTAGGAAGGACACGTCGAAGAAGGCCTCGCGCAGGCCGGCCTGAATGGCCTCGTTCATCGGGCCGGGAACCATCTGCCCGCCGCCCGAGATCGGCATGATGGTGCTGACCGCGCAGCGCCGCGTGGCGGAATAGCCGGCGGCCGTCATCAGCCGGCGCGCCTCGGCCACGTCGTGCCGCAGACGGAAGGATGGATTGCCGAACCAGGGATCGTCCGGCGTCACCTTGCCGCGGGCCGGCAGGGCGGCGCCGGAGAGCAGCGCCACCATCCCCTCGCGGTCGATGGCAAGGTTGGCGGCCTGCCGCACCCGGATATCGGCGAAGGGCGAACCCTCCGTCACGTTCAGCCGCCAGGCCCAGATATGGGGGTAGGTGTTCTGCGCGATCTGGAAGCGCGCGGCCTGCAGCGGCGCGATGCTGTCGGTGGGCAGCGACTCGACCACGTCGATCTGGCCCGCCCGAAGGCCGGCGACGCGGGCCGGGCCATCGGGCACCGGCAGCAGCACGGTGCGCGGGGATTTGGGGATGCGGCGCTCGTCCCAATAGTCGCGATTGGCCTCGAGCTCGGCGCGCTGGCGCGGGGTGATCGAGAGCACCTTGTAGGGGCCGGTGCCCGAGGGGTTCATGGCGAAGCGCTGCCAATCGCCACCCAGCGCCCGCCAATGGGTGGGCGACGCGAACCAGACAAAGGCGAGCTGGAAGGGCAGCGTCGCATCGGGCTCACGCGTGGTGAGCGCGATGCGGTGGGTGTCCAGCTTCTCCCAGCCCGCGATGGAGGTGGCGCGGCCGCGCACCAGGCCCGAGCGCGTGCCCTCGAATTGCGGCGCCTGGCTGTTGAAGATGCTCTCGAAATTCCAGATCGCGGCATCGGCGTCGAAGGGCGAGCCGTCATGGAACTTCACGCCCTGGCGCAGCTCGATGATCCAGCGCCGGCGATCGGCCTCGTCGACCCGCCAGGAGGTGGCGAGGCCGGGCATCAGGCCGGATGGTGCGTCGGCGCGCGAGAGGTCCCACAGGGCCAGTGAATCATACACGAAATAGGAGCCAAACCGCACGCCCTCGAACCCCGCCTCCGGCCCGCCCCACATCCGCGGCACATCGCCGATGGACATGGCGATGCGCAAGGGCTGGGCAGATTGCGCCTCGGCCTCGGAAGCGCCGAGGGCGGTGATGAGGGCGGGGGCGGCGAGGATGGCGCGGCGTTGCATGGGTCTCTCCTGAAAGTCGGATAAACACCATGCAATGTTCATGCCGGCTCCGGCCGAAGCACCGGCGCTGATCCGTCCGCGCCCTGGCCGGCCTCAGATCGCGACGCGCACGCCCAGCTCCACCACCCGGTCGGAGGGAATGCGGAAGAATTCGGTGGCCGGCACCGAATTACGGCTCATCAGGCGGAACAGCCATTGCTGCCAATGCGACATCTTGGGCACCGCCGCCTGCACGATGGTCTCGCGGCCCAGAAAATAGCTGGCATGCATGGTTTCGAAGCGGATCAGGCCGGCGGCGTTGAGCGTCTCCAGCTCCTTGGGGACATTGGGGCTTTCCTGGAAGCCGTAATGCAACAGCACGCGGTGAATATTGGGGGCGAGTTCTGTCACCTCGCGCCGGCGTTCGTCGCCGATCATCGGCACATCCTCGTTCATCACGGTGACGAAGAGGACGCGCTCATGCAGCACCTTGTTGTGCTTGAGGTTGTGCAGCAGCGCGCCGGGCAGGAAATCCTTCTCGCCGGTCATGAAGATGGCGATGCCGGGCACCCGGATGGTGCGGCTTTGCGGCAGGCGGGCGATGAAGGATTTCAGTGGCAGGCTGTCCTGACGGAAGCGGGCGAAGAGCAGCTGGCGGCCCTGGTACCAGGTGATCATGAGGCCGGCGGTGAAAATGCCCAGCAGCAGCGGCACATAGCCGCCATCGGGCACCTTCAGCGCGGTCGCGATGAAATAGATCGCGTCCAGCACCGCCAGCGGCAAGAAGACGGCGGCGACCTTCAGGCGGGACCAGCCGAAATTGCGGTGCAGCACCAGGACCGCAAGGATGGAGCTGGAGATGAAGGTACCGGTCACCGCAAAGCCATAGGCCGCCGCCAGGCTGTCGGAATTCTTGAATTCCAGCACCAGCACCAACACGCCGACCAGCAGCGCCAGGTTGACCTGTGGCAGGTAGATCTGCCCCTCCTCGGTGCTGGAGGTGTGATGCACCACCAGGCGCGGCAGCAGGCCGAGCTGGACGCATTGCCGCGCCACCGAAAAAGCCCCCGAGATCATCGCCTGGGAGGCAATGACGGTTGCCGCGCAGGCCAGCAACACCAGCGGCAGCCGGCCCCATTCTGGGGCGAGCAGGAAGAAGGGATTTTCGATCGCCGCCGGGTCGCGCAACAGCAGCGCCCCCTGGCCGAAATAATTGAGCGCGAGCGCCGGCAGCACATAGACCATCCACATCAGCCGGATGGGCCGGCGGCCGAAATGGCCCATATCGGCGTAAAGGGCCTCGGCCCCCGTCACCGCCAGAACGACCGCCCCCATGGCGATGAAGGCGGCCAGCTTGTAATGCGCCGCGAAATACAGCGCATAGGTCGGTGAAAGTGCCGCCAGCACGCCGGGATTGTGCGAAATCTCGATGATGCCGAGCAGGCCGATGGTGGCAAACCACAGCGCGCAGATTGGCCCGAAGAAGACGCCGATGGAATGCGTGCCGCGGTACTGCACGGCGAAGAGCGCGACCAGGATGACCAGCGAAATCGGCACCACGGCATGCTCGAAGACCGGGTCCACCACCTTCAACCCCTCAACCGCCGAGAGCACCGAGATGGCAGGCGTGATCACCCCGTCACCGAAGAACAGCGCCGCGCCGATGATGCCGATGACCACCACCGCCCAGCGCCCGCGCGCGGTGGTGGTGCTGCGCTGGGCCAACGCCATCAGCGCCAGAATCCCGCCCTCGCCCCGGTTGTCGGCGCGCATGATGACCATGACGTATTTCACGGTGACCGTGAGCATCAGCGCCCAGAAGATCAGGCTGAGCACGCCCAGGATCTCCCAGCGCTCGATGCCGCCCTCATCGAAATGCAGCAGCGAGGCGCGCAGCGCGTAGAGCGGGCTGGTGCCGATATCGCCGTAGACGACACCCAGCACGCCCAGCGCGGTGCCGGCGGTCAGGGTGGCCTTCGCACCATGTGCTCCCCCCCCAGGGGGTGCTGCCTGGAGGGGCGCCGATGCATCGGTGGGCGAGGAGGGCTGGCTCATGCTGCGCGGCAACATAGCGCTTCGGGCTCGGCAATGCAGCGCCCCCCGTGAAATTTGCCGCGGCATTCGCGCTCAGGCCACGTCAGGCCGGCGCGCGCACCCTGCCCTGGCACATCCGGGCGGTGGCGACGAAGCTGCGCGGGCCCTCGGCCGGCCCCCAGGCAAGGCGCAGGGCGGCGGCCAGCCGGGCCCGGTCAACCTCGGCGAGGCTGACCAGGAAGGCACCGACGAAGCCCTGCCCATGCAGCCAGGGGCCGTACCAATCGTCGAATGTCGCGAAGCTCTGGCGGATATGGATGTCGTTCTCGGCGATCTCGGCCAGATCGGCCTCGGCGAAGAGCGTGGCCAGGCGGCCGGGGCTGCCCAGGGGGTTGCCCCAGTGCCGGGCGCGCCAGGCCGCGGCCTCGGGCAGCAGGGCGGCAGCGGTATCGGCGAAAAGCCGCAGGAAGGGGAAGCCGCCGAAGAAATCCCACATCGCGGTCGCCACCAGCCCGCCGGGGCGGGTCACACGCGCCATCTCGCCCAGGGCCTGGGCGGGGCTGGCGACGAATTCCAGCACCAGCAGGGCCAGGGCGGCGTCCTGGCTGGCATCGGGCAGGTCCAGCGCATGGATGTCGCCGGTGGCGAAGCGGGCGAGCGGCAGGGTTTTGCGCGCGGCATCGACGTAATGCGCCGAGGGGTCGATGCCGGTGATGCGGGCGGAGGGGTGGCGGGCGCTCAGCGCCGCGGTCAGCGCGCCGGTGCCGCAGCCGGCGTCGAGGAAGCGACCCTCCGCCGGCAGGTCCAGCCCCGCCACGAAGGGGACGGCCAGAAGCCGGCTCCAGCGGCCCATGCTGCGCTCATAGCCTGCCGCGTCATTGGCGACGTAGCTCACGCCTCGCGCGTGTAGCGGAAATCGCAATGGCTGGCGCCGCCCATGATGGTCTGGGTGCGGGTCAATGTCAGTTTGGGGTCATAGCCGGTGCAGAAGGCGCCGTCGCGGTTGCAGGAGAGGATCGCGCCGAGCGCACCAAGGCCCATCTCGCGATAGGTTTCGGCGTAGCGGCAGCGCTTCACGTTGAAATTGAAGGTCTCCGCGGTCTTTTCCAGCACCTCGATCTCGAGCGCGTCGTCCTTCGTCCAGCGCGGCAGAATCTCGGAAAAATGTTCGATGCCGGGGGTGGGCGTTTCGGCCGCCGCGGCGGCGCCGGCCTGTTCGGCCAGCTTGATGATGGCGCGTTCCAGAATGGCCGCGGCTTTCTCGGCCCCCATCTCGGCCGCCATCTCCTCAAAAATGCCCTTGGCAAAGGCGGCCTCGATCCGCCTTTGCGTGAGAATCCCTATGGCTGGTTCAGTGGCCACGCAGGATCTGGCTCAGGAAGAGTTGCAACCGTTCGGTCTGCGGGTTCTCGAACAGGCTGATGGGCTCACCGGATTCCACGATCTCGCCGCGATCCATGAACACCACCCGGTCCGCCACCTGCCTCGCAAAGCCCATCTCGTGGGTGACGCAGATCATGGTCATCCCGGTTTCGGCCAGCATCACCATGGTGTCCAGCACCTCCTTGATCATCTCGGGGTCCAACGCCGAGGTCGGCTCGTCGAAGAGCATGATCTTGGGCTTCATGCACAGCGCCCGGGCGATGGCCACGCGCTGCTGCTGGCCGCCGGAAAGCTGGCCGGGATATTTCTTCGCCTGCTCGGGGATGCGCACCCGGGTCAGGTACTCCATCGCCAGCTCCTCGGCCTCGCGCTTGGGCATCTTGCGGACCCAGATCGGCGCGAGGGTGCAGTTTTCGAGGATGGTGAGGTGCGGGAAGAGATTAAAGCTCTGGAACACCATGCCGACCTCGCGGCGGATGGCGTCGAGCGATTTCAGGTCATCGGAGAGCTCGATGCCATCGACCATGATCTTGCCCTGCTGGTGTTCCTCCAGCCGGTTGATGCAGCGGATCATGGTGGATTTGCCCGAGCCGGATGGGCCGCAGACCACGACGCGTTCGCCGAGCGCGATCTCGAGGTTGATGTCGCGCAGCACGTGCAGCGCGCCGTACCATTTGTTCACGCCGTTCAGCGAAATGGCGGGCGGCACATCGGTCCGCACGGAGGAATGGAGGTGTTCGGCGGCGCTCATGCTGTTTCTCCGGGAAAGGGTGGGGTGCGCATCAGCGACGGCGCCCGCGGTTGAGTTCGGTCTCGAGCTTGGAGCTGTAGCTGCTCATGGCGAAGCAGAAGACGAAGTAGATCAGGCCGATGGTGATGTAGACCTCGACCGCGAAGCCCTGCCACATCGGCTCGATGATGGCGGTCTTGCCCGCCGTCAGCAGGTCGAAGATGCCGATGATCAGTACCAGGCTGGTGTCCTTGAAGAAGCCGATGAAGGTGTTGACCAGCGGCGGAATCACCAGGCGCAGCGCCTGCGGCAGGATGATGAAGCCGGTCTTTTGCCAATAGCTCAGGCCCAGCGCGTCGGCCGCCTCGTACTGGCCCTTGCTGAGCGCCTGCAACCCGCCACGCACCACCTCGGCCAGATAGGCGCCGGCGAAGAGGATGATGGCGATCTGCGCGCGCAGCAGCTTGTCGATGTTCATCCCCTCGGGCAGGAAAAGCGGGAACATCACCGAGGCCATAAAGAGCAGCGAGATCAGCGGCACGCCGCGGATGAGCTCGACATAGAGCACGCACAGCGCCTTGATCGCCGGCAGCCTGGAGCGCCGGCCCAGCGCCACCAGGATGGCAAGCGGGAAGGCGAAGGCAAGACCGAAGGTTGCCAGGATCAGGGTGATGGGCAGCCCCCCCCACCGGTCCTGCGGCACGAAGGCCATGCCCAGCACGCCGCCCCACATCAGCACGGCGATGACGGTCAGCGTGGCGGCCCAGATCAGCACCAGCTCCTTGCGCCAGAAGCGACGCATGGCCGAGACAATGTAGAGGCCGATGAAGAGCAGGCAGACCAGCGCCGGGCGCCAATGCTCCTCATAGGGGTAGGTGCCGAAGAGCATGAAGCGATGCTTTTCGTTGATCACCGCCCAGCAGGCGCCGAGGCCCTTGAGGTCGCGGCAGGAGGAGGTGTCGGGCCGGCCGGCGGCGTCGTTGGGCACGCTCCAGATGGCGTTGAGGAAGGCCCAGTCGATGAAGCCGATGGTGTATTTCACGATGAAATAGGCCAGCGCGATGGTGACCAGGCTGTTCACCCAGGAGCTGAACAGATTGGTCCGCGCCCAGCCCACCCAGCCGACCGACAGGGCGGGGGCGAGGCGTGCAGGCGCGGGCACCGGCATGGTGTCTGTGGTGATGCTCATGGCTCAGCGCTCCACCAATGCGATCTTGGAATTATACCAGTTCATGAACAGCGAAATGCTCAAACTGATGGTCAGATAGACCAGCATGATGATCGCGATGCCCTCGATCGCCTGGCCCGTCTGGTTCAGCGTGGTGTTGGCGATGGAGACGATGTCCTGGTAGCCGATGGCCACCGCCAGCGAGGAGTTCTTGGTGATATTGAGGAATTGGCTGGTCATCGGCGGGATGATCACCCTGAGCGCCTGCGGCAGGACAACGAGGTTCATCACCCGCCCGCGCGGCAGGCCCAGCGCCTCGGCCGCCTCCCATTGTCCCTGGTTCACAGAGAGGATGCCGGCGCGCACGATCTCGGCGATGAAGCCCGCGGTGTAGAGCGTCAGGCCCAGCAGGAGTGCGAAGAATTCCGGGCTGACGGTGAGCCCGCCGGTGAAATTGAAGCCGCGCAAGGCAGGGATATCGGGGGTGAAGGGCGCGCCCATGACGTACCAGGCGCCCAGCGGCACCACCAGCATCATCGTCAGGGCCGCCGGCCAGACCGCGCGGGGCTGGCCATCGGCCATCTGCTTCGCCCGCGCCGCCTTGTGGAAGAAATAGGTCCCCACCGCACCGAGCACCACCAACAGCAGCGCCCAGCTGTGCGGGCCCTCCCATTCGAAGAAGGGCAACTTCAGGCCACGGTTGGACAGGAACACGCCGGTCGCCGGGTTGATCGCCTGGCGCGGCCCGGGCAGGCCCTGCAGCAGCGCGTACCAGAACAGCAGTTGCAGCAGCAGCGGCAGGTCGCGGACGATCTCGATATAGACGGTGACGACCTTGCTGACCAACCAGTTCTTCGACAGCTTCAGCACGCCCAGCAGCGTGCCGAGGATCGTCGCCAGGATGATGCCGATGATGGCGACCTTGAGCGTGTTCAGCACGCCCACCTGCAGGGCGCGCAGATAGGTGTCGGTCGGATCATAGGGGATGAGGTATTCGGCGATGGGCAGCCCAGCCTCGCGGTTGAGAAACCCCCAGCCGGTGGCGATGCGCCGGACCTCGAGATTGTGCACCGTGTTGGAATAGAGCCAATAGGCGATGGCACCCACGATGCCCACGACCACGATCTGGTAGACGATGCCGCGCACCCGCTCATCGCCCCAGCTCAGGCGCAAGGGCCGTTTGGGCGGTTTTGTGGCGTAGCGAGGATCGATCGCGGTATCGCTCATCCCGGGGGGTCCTTCTCTCTCATGCGGCCGGGCGGTGCGCGCCCTGACCAAGGCTTTGGGGGCCGAGCATCCGCCCGGCCCCGGCCGTCAGATCACCGGAAAGGCGGCGCGTATTGCTGGCCACCGGCCGTGGACCAGAGCGCATTGGGGCCGCGCTGCAGGCCGATGGGGGTGAGGTTGCGGGTGAAGATTTCACCATAATTGCCCAGGGTGCGGATGATGTTGAGCATCCAGCCATTGTCCACCCCCATCATCTGCCCGAGGCCGCCGGTGCGGCCGAGGATGCGCTGCACCTCCGGCCGGTTGTCGGTGGTGGCCAGGCTCGCGGCATTGGCGGCGGTGATGCCGAATTCCTCGGCGCCGACGAGGCCGAAATGCACCCATCGCACGAGATCCGCAAAGCGCTGATCACCGTGCCGCACCAGGGGACCCAGCGGCTCCTTACTGATCACGTCGGGCAGGATGACGTGGTCATTGGGCACCTGCTGCGCCGAGCGGATGGCGGCCAGGCCCGAGACATCGGTGGTATAGGCATCGCAGCGGCCGGCGAGATAGGCCGCGACATTGTCCTCCAGCCGCTCGATCACCACGGGGCGGATGGTGACGCGCGCGCCGCGGGCCCAGTCGGCCAGGTTCTGCTCGGTCGTGGTGCCGGGCTGCACGCAGATGGTCGCGCCATCGAGCTGCCGCGCGCCTGTGACGCCGAGGCTGCGCTTCACCATGAAGCCCTGACCGTCGTAGAAATTGATGCCGGTGAAATCGAGGCCGAGCGAGGTGTCGCGGCTCAAGGTCCAGGTCGTGTTGCGGCTGAGCAGATCGACCTCGCCGGATTGCAGCGCGGTGAAACGCACCTGGGCGGTGGTGGGCACGTAGCGCACCCGGTTCTGGTCGGTGCCGAAGATGGCGATGGCCACCGCGCGGCAATAATCGACGTCGAAGCCGACCCAGACGCCCTGGCTGTTGGGCTGGGCGAAGCCGGCCAGGCCGGTGTTCACGCCGCAGAGCAACTGGCCGCGGGCGCGGATCGTCTCGATCATATTGATGCCGCCGCCCGAACTCGCGGCCGGTGCCTGGGCCATGGCCGGTGCGGCCCATGCCAGCATGGCGGCACCCAGCAGGCTTCCTGCCCGCTGACGCAGCTTGAAAATATCCACAGCTCTGTCTCCCAACGAATGGTGGTCGGCGCCTTGCCCCTTTGGATGCCGGGGCTTACCGATGCAGCGATGTTGGCCCAGCCATGCGCTGGGATCAATGCGCTGAGCGAAACGCCCTGTCAGATTTCCGATGGGCCTGCCCGGGGATGAGGCATTCGCCCACGGAAACGTTGCTTTTCCGTCAAGTCCCGCGAAGCCGTGGTGCCGGGGGCCCCATACCCGGCGGGCGATACGGCCATGGTCGGGGCTGGCAGGGGGCTGGCAGGGGGCCGGGAAGTGCATGGCGCGCGCCCGGCATGCCCCGGGGCTTTATCCCGCTTTTGCAACAGGCTTATCATTGTAGGGAAACAGGCTCTCCCGAGCCGAGGGGCAGCAAGGAACCACACACATGACAACCCGACGCGATCTCGCGGTTCTGGCCGCAGCGGCCTCGACCCTACGCGGCGCCTTTGGCCCCGGCACGGCGCAGGCCCAGCCGTTGACCGGCACCGCGCCGCCGCCGGCCTTTCGCTACACCACGCCCATGCCCTCGGGCGTCGCCTCGCCGGCCAAGGTCGAGACGCGCTTCGGCGAGTTGGAGTTCTTCGACGGCGTGCCGGAAAAGGACAGCACGGACAAGATCTACGACAACCTGATCTTCCAGCAGGCCGTGCAGGCCTATCTGCTGGGCATCCCCGCGGTGAACCAGGCCTTCAATCGCCAGGCCATCCGCAGCTTCGGCCCCGACAACACCACCATCCCGATCTGGGAGCAGCTGGTGGACAGCCGCACCGTCGAACTGACCGCCAATGACAACACGCCCTACACCTGGTTCTGGATCGACCTACGGGGCGGGCCGCTGGTCATCGAGGTGCCGCCGCGCGTGCTCGGCGTCATCAACGACATGTATTATTTCTGGGTGACCGATCTGGGGCTGACCGGCCCCGATCGCGGCGCCGGCGGAAGATACCTCATCCTGCCGCCGGACCATTCTGGCGAGGTGCCACAGGGCTATACCGTCGTGCGCCCGAAGACCTTCGGCAATCTCGTGATCTGGCGCAGCTTCCTGGAGAATGGCGATCCGCGGCCCGGGGTCGCGGTGGTGAAGCAGCGAACGAGGGTCTATCCGCTGGCCAGCGCCGCGAACCCGCCGGCGCTGACCTTCGTCGATGGCTCGACGCGGCCCTTCAACATGGTCGGCCCCGCCGATGCGCGATTCTGGGACCTGCTGAACATCGTGGTGCAGGAGGAGCCGCTGGCGGCGAGTGATCCGACGAGCCTGGGCTACTTCGCCGCCATCGGCATCCAGAAGGGCCGCCCCTTCCAGCCCGATGAGCGGATGCGCCGCATCCTGACCGAGGCGGCGGCGGTGGGCGATGCCACCGCGCGCGCGCTGTTCTACCGGATGCGCGACCCGGAGGGCAGCATCTTCCACGACCGACGCTGGAAATTCGCCTTCGTCGGCGGCTACAAATTCGAGCGCCAACCCGGCGTGCCGAACCTCAATGCTCGCGCCTTCTACTTCTTCGCCGCCACCGGCGTGACGCCGGCGATGGACACCCAGGTGGTGGGCGAGGGCTCGACCTATCCCTGGACGGCCGAGGATTCCAACGGCAATGCCTTCGATGGCGGCAAGACCTACCGCCTGCACCTGCCCGGCCCGGTGCCGGTGCGCACCTTCTGGTCCGCCATCGTCTATGACACCCAGACGCGTTCGATGCTGCAGACCGACAACCGCTTCCCCTCGGTCAGCAGCCAGAAGCCGGACCTGCAGGTGAATACCGACCGTTCGGTGGATATATGGTTCGGACCGCGGGCGCCGGCGGGCCGCGAGAGCAACTGGGTGCAGACGCTGCCTGGAAAATCCTGGTTCGTCATCTTGCGGCTCTATGGCCCGCTGCAGCCCTGGTTCGACCGGAGCTGGAAGCCCGGCGACATCGAATTGCAGGATTGAGGCGCCGCATAAGGGACCCCGGGGCCCCGGGTCAGCGCCGGCCCAGGATGGCCAGGGCTCCCGCCAGCCCGCCGATCACCGCGGCCAGCGGGCCGAAACCCCCGAAGCCATGGCTGGCCAGCATCCATCCCCCAAGCGCCGCGGCCCCCAGCCAGCCGAAGCAGGCCGAGGTGACGTTCAGCCCGAGCACGGTGCCGCGCACGGCATCCGGCACACTGGCCAGCGCCGCCATCAGGCTCGGGCGGGCCAGGGCATTGATAAACACGTAAAGGAAACCCAGGCCCACCGAGGTGGCCAGGTCGGGATGCCAGGCGAAGAGCGGCAGGGCGACCACGGCGGAGGCCAGCATGGCGCCGGCGAAGGTCAGCATCCGATCGGGCAGCCTGTCGGCCAGCTGGCCGCCCAGAATGGTGCCCAGGATATTGCCGGCGGCGAAGAGAGCGAGTGGCAACGCCACCGACGCCACCGAAAGGCCATAGGTGGATTGCAGGAAGGTGGCGAAATAGACGACGGTCAAGCCGTAGCAAAGCCGCTCCGCCACCCCCAGGGCAAGCAGCCGCAACACCCGCGGCGAGAGTGCGGCGCGCAGGCTGGCTGGCTTCGCACCCGCCGCCCGCCTGCCATTGCTGCCGTGGCGGGTGGTCCGCACCAGGCAGAGCGTCGCCAGGGCCGCGATGCCGGCGATGACGATGTTCACCCCGCGCCAGCCGATGAAGGCGCCCAGAAAGGCCGCCATCGGCACCCCCACCAGCAGGGCCATCGACTGCCCGGCCATCACCCAGCCCATGGCGCGGCCGCGCTGGCGGTCGACGACGCGGCCCGAGACCTCGGCCATCATCACCCCGGTGAAGGCGCCGGCGCAGGCGCCCGCCAGGGTCGCGGCGATGGCGACCGCGGCGTAGCTCTCACCCCAGGCCACGCCGAGGACGGACAGGGCGAGGAAGCACGGCCCGCCAATGAGGAAGGGCCGCCGACCGAACCTGTCCGACCCCTGCCCGGCGAGGAAGGAGGCCAGGCCCCAGGCGATGGCGTTCAGCGCCATGATGTTGGCGATCACGGCCACCGAGCTGTCGAGGTCCTTCGCCATGTCGATGAGGAAAGGGGCGCGGGTGGTGCCGCTGGCCGAGGCCACGAACATGCCAAAGGCGCAGGCGGCGATGAGCGCCCAGGGCATGGGAGAGGGCCGCATGGGATTTGGGTGGGGGGCTTCGGACACCCCCCATCCTCTGGCGGGGAGGCTCAGGCGTCCAGCGCCTCGGCATCGAGGCGGGCGGCATTCTCCTGGATGAATTTGAAGCGCAGCTCCGGCTTGCGGCCCATCAGCGCCTCCATCAGGTCGGCGGTGCGGGCGCGTTCATCGGGCGGCAGCACGACCTTCAGCAGGGTGCGGCGCCTGGGGTCCATGGTGGTTTCCTTCAGCGCGGCGGGCGGCATCTCGCCCAGGCCCTTGAAGCGGCTGACCTCGATCTTTTGGCCATTCTTGAACTCGCGCTTCGCCACTTTTTCCCGGTCGAGGTCGTTCATCGCGTAGAAGGATTTGCCCGCGGCCTGCAGGCGGTAGAGCGGCGGCTGGGCGAGATGCACGCGGCCGTCGCGCACGAGCTGCGGCAGCTCCTTGTAGAAGAAGGTCATCAGCAGGGCGGCGATATGCGCGCCATCGACATCGGCGTCCGTCATGATGATGACGCGGCCGTAGCGCAGGCGGGTGGCGTCGAATTTCTCGCCCACGCCGCAGCCCAGCGCCTCGATCAGGTCCTTCAATTCCTGATTGGCGCGCAGCTTTTCGGTGCTGGCGCTGGCCACGTTGAGGATCTTTCCGCGCAAGGGCAGCACGGCCTGGGTCTCGCGGTCGCGCGCCTGCTTGGCGCTGCCGCCGGCCGAATCGCCCTCGACCAGGAAGAGCTCCGTGCCATCCACGCCCTCGCGCGAGCAATCCGTCAGCTTGCCGGGCAGGCGCAGTTTTCTGGTCGCGGATTTCCGCGGGGTTTCCTTCTGTTCGCGCCGCCGCAGCCGGTCCTCGGCGCGCTCGATGCAGAAGGCCAGAAGATTATCGGCGGTGGCGGGGTCGCCGGTCAGCCAATGGTCGAAATGGTCGCGCAAGGCCTGTTCGACCAGGCGCGCGGCCTCGGGCGAGGTCAGCTTGTCCTTGGTCTGGCCCTGGAATTGCGGCTCGCGGATGAAGACCGAGAGCATGCCGGCCATGCCGGTCAGGACATCCTCGGCGGTGATGGCGGCCGCGCGTTTTTCCTTCTTCAGCTCGCCATAGGCGCGCAAACCTTTGGTGAGGGCCGCGCGCAGCCCCGCCTCATGCGTACCGCCCTGCGGCGTTGGAATGGTGTTGGCGTAAGTGTTCAGAAAGCCATCGCCGTGGTCGAGCCAGGTGACGGCCCATTCCAGCCGCCCCGCGCTGTCGGGGAAATTGCCCTCGCCGGCCCAGGGCTGGCCGACCACCGTGTCGCGCTTCTCGATGGCGCCGGCCAGGAAGTCGGACAGCCCGCCCGGGAAATGCAGCACGCCCTGCGCCGGCGTCTCCGCGCCATCCCTGATCAGCGCGGGGTCGCAGGACCAGCGGATCTCCACGCCCTTGTAGAGATAGGCCTTGGAGCGGCAGAAGCGGAACAGCCGCTCGGGCCGGAAGATCATGCTGCCGAAAATCTCGGGGTCGGGCTTGAAGCGGATCTGCGTGCCGCGGCGGTTCTGCACCGCGCCGGCGTTCTTGAGCTTGCCCAGCGGTTTCCCCTGCGAATAGCTCTGCGTGTAGAGGGTGCGGTCGCGCGCCACCTCCACCTCCATCAGCTCCGCCAGGGCATTCACGACCGAACTGCCCACGCCATGCAACCCGCCCGAGGTCTCGTAGGATTTGCCGGAGAATTTGCCGCCGGAATGCAGCGTGGTGAGGATGACCTCCAGCGCCGATTGTTTGGGGAATTTTGGATGCGGGTCGACGGGTATGCCGCGGCCATTGTCGCGCACCGTCAAGAAGTTATTGGCCTCGAGCGAGACATGGATCAGGTCGGCATGCCCCGCCACCGCCTCATCCATGGCGTTGTCGATGATCTCGGCCGCCAGATGGTGCATCGCGTTCTCGTCGGTGCCGCCGATATACATGCCGGGGCGGCGGCGCACCGGCTCCAGCCCCTCCAGCACCTCGATATCGGCGGCGGAATAGCTCGGGCCAGGCTTTTGCGGCGGGGGCTTGCCGCCGAAGAGATCACTCATCGATGTTCACGCTGCGTTCTGAGCATGGCGCGCAGCGTAGACCATGGCGGGGATTCGCCCGCAAGGGGCGGCGCTCACGAGCCGCGCCCGCCCAGCAATTCCCGGAAGAACTGCGCGACCATGTCGGCGGCCTGCTCGGTGACGGCGGGGTTGGGGATGACCAGCACCCGGCCGTCGATGCCCGGAGCGGGCAGCAGGGCCTGGCGGAAGCCGCCCAGCGGATCAAGGTCCCAGGCATAGCCCACGCCACGCAGCATGTGGCGAGCGACGGGCGCGCCCGCTTCCTCCCAGGCCTGGGCGGTGGCGGCGCAGGCCAGCGGGGGGTTGGCGGGGTCGGCCTCGCCATACAGCAGCAGCAGGGGCGCGGCGTCGGGTGGCCCGGGCAATTGGCCGCAACCGGGGTAGAGCAAGGCGCGCGGCATCGGGCCATGGCGCAGCGCCTCGGCCGCGCCGGCACCGAAGGCGAGCAGGCCGATGCGGGCGCCATTCTGGTTCACCCCTTGGGCCGGCGCCTCGCGCAGGCGGGAGATGAAACCCTCGATCACGGCCGGCGCGCCCAGCGGCACAAGCACGGCGAAGCCCGAGGCCAGCAGGTGCTCGGCGTAGCGGTCATGCCGGAGGTCGTGCGGGACGCTGTCGGTCAGAATGATGATGGTCGGTGGGGCGGGATAGTCGGGCGAGGGCATATGCAGCAGGGCGACCTGCCCGCTGCCATCCTCCCAGGCCAGGGTGGGGAAGCTTTCGGCGCGGGCCTGGGCCGGAGGAACGCCGCACAGGTTGGCGAGGATGGCGGCGGCAAGAATGGGGCGACGCATGATCTCTCCTGTTCCGTTCTGGTGATCGCAGGGAGCCATGGCGGGCCGGGCGAAGTCCCGAAGCCTGGCCGAAGGCTGGGCGAAGCCTGGGGCGAAATTTCGCCGATCGGCGGCGCTGCGGCGGTCGTCGGGCCCAGACGCCAGCACCGGTCACCGGTTTGTGGCTGGACTGGCCGGCCGTGCCGGCTATTTTTGACGGCGATCACATGGAGGTGATGGGGTTTGATGGGAGACACCGGCGCCAGGCCGGCGCAGCAAGCCGGCCCTGGGGATATTCTTCGCTTCGACCACTTCACCCTCGACCCGATCACCGGGACGCTGATGGCCGATGCCCGGAGCGTCATCCTGCGTCCGAAGACCGCGGCGGTGCTGCGCTTTCTGCTGGAGCGCGCCGGCGAGGTGGTGACGCGCGAGACGATCCTCGCCACCGTCTGGCCAGGCGTGACGGTGACCGATGACAGCCTGACGCAATGCATCTCGGAAATCCGGCGGGCGCTGGGTGCGGCGGGCCCGGGCATGCTGCGCACCCTGCCCCGTCGCGGCTATATCCTCTCCGCCACGGTGGAGCGCCGGGTGCGGCCGCCGGAGGCCGCGCCCGCGCCGCAGGCGGCCGTGGTCGCAGCCCCACCCATGCGCGGCGGTGGCGCCGGACCGCGGGCGATGTTCCTCGCCGTGCTGGCAGGCGGGGCGCTGCTGCTGGTGGCGCAGGCCTTCTGGCCGTCCGTGCCCGTCACCGCAGCCGCGCAACCCACCGCCTCACCCCGGGCGCAGGCCGCGGTGCTGCTGCAGAACGGCAGCCAGATCATGTATGGCGGCGGCGATTTCGTGGAGCGGATGCGGCGCAGCATCGGCTATTTCCGTCAGGCGGTGGCGCTGGACCCTGGCAATGTCGTGGCCGCGGCGCGCGCCACCTTCGCCCATACAAACCTGCTCATCGACGGGCGCAGCCCGGACCGGATGCATGAGCTTGCGGAGGCCGACCGCTTCGCGGCGCTGGCCGAGGCCGCGGCGCCAGGCCATCCCATGGCGCTGCATGCCCGCGCCGCGGTGCTGCGCCAGCAGGGTGCCCTGGCCGAGGCCCTGCTGCTCTACGACCGTGTCGGCCAGTCGCCGGACGAGGTCACGGCCAGGGCCAGTGCGGCACTCATGCGAATGCTGCTCGGCCAGCCCGAGGCGGCGATTCCGGCGCTGCGCGCGGTGCTGGCGGAAAGCCCCACGCACCCTTGGGTGGGGAGCTGGCGGGTGCATCTCGGCCAGGCGCAGCTCTTCGCCGGCGAGGGCGACCATGGCGCCGCGGCCCTCGACACCACCCCCATGCAGGTCAGCGCGATGCGTGGCGACGAGCGCCTGAGTTACCGCGCGGCCGCGTTGTGGCAGACCGGCCGGCGGGATGAGGCGCGGATGATCCTGCACACCCTGCGCGAGAGGCGGCCGGAGCTGGGGCTGGACTGGCTGCGGGCGCGGCGGCTGTCGGCCGAGCCCGGCCATGTCGCGCAGTTCGAGGCCAGGCTGATCGCGCCGCTGGCGGCGGCGGGGCTGCTGCCGTAGCGGCGTCGCGACATGCTGCGCAATGCCGGCGCGGAGCGAGACGCCACGCAACACGCCTCGCATTTTGCGAAAAATACCGGATTTGGGCTGGCACGAAGCTTGAGTGGAAGGGGCAGGCGAAACCCAACCAGGACAGCGCGACATGACCCAGACACCCAAACCCAGCCGTGACGAAGATCGCCTGGGGGCCTTCGACTATATCCTCTTCGGCCTGTGGCTTGCCCTGCCCTTCGCGATTTTCTTCTACGTCCGCGGCTGAGGGATCAATCCAGATGGGCCTCGAGCATCCACAAAGCCTTGTCGAGCACGCGGCTGGTGCCGGTGAGCAGATCGGCGGTATCGGCGTCGCCGGCCTCGGCGGCGGTGTCGATGGCGGAACGGGTGGTCGCGGCGAGGGCGGCATAGCGCTGCCTGAGGGCGGTGACATGGTCGAGGCCGGCGCGCAGGCCAGCGTCGTAGGGCGCGAGGCGGCTCTTCTGGCCGACCAGCTGCGTCGTTCCCTCGGGAGTACCGCCCAGCTGGACGACACGCTCGGCAAGATCATCAGTTTCCTGGCCTAGCTGGTTGTAGAAAGTCTCGAACAACGCGTGCAGGGCGGCGAATTGCGGGCCGCGCACCGTCCAATGCGCCATGCGCACGGCGTTGATGAGATCCATCGCATCGGCCAGTGCAGCGTTGAGCAGGCCGATGGAGGCGAGCTTGGCATTGTCGCCGAGGTTGTTGGCAGTGGCGGCGAGACGGGTCATCGATCGGTGCTCCTTGCTTCGGACACCCAGAATGGGGTGCGGGCGCCGCCTTTCCAGGCATGTCATCGACATGACATCAAAACAACCAGCGGCTCCACGGCGACACCGCAGAGATCCAGTGAAATTTTGCAGCCTTACAATAAAAGAAACTGAACGCGCGATGACTTCGTATTTCTGCAACTATTTGAAAAACAGAAACTGTATTTTGGTCCGATTCATTTAGCCGTCACAAATATTCACCAACCCGATCACAATGCAGCCGCATCCTCGACACTCATACCAATGTGAGTGGAGAAAGTTGATGAGCAGGCAGTGGTGGGGAACAGGGGTCGTGCTGGCGGTTGGCATCGCGGCCGCGCCGGTGGCGATGGCGCAGGAGACGGCGCGGATCGACGCGATCGAGGCGCAGATGCGCCAGCTGCAGCAGGAGTTGGTCCGGCTGCGCCGCGAGGCCGAAGCCCGGCAATCCGAGACCCGTGCCGCCCGCGCCGAGGCGCAGGCCTCGCGCAATGAGGCCCAGGCCGCCCGGCGCGAAGCCCAGCGCTCAGCCGCCGCCGTGGCCGCAGCGCCGGCCGCCCCGGCTGCCCCGGCCCCTGCCGCGGCCCCTGCTTCCGGCGGCCTGACCTTCCCCGGCGGCCGCCCCACCTTCACCTCCGCCGATGGCCGCTTCTCCGCCTTCGTCGGCGCCCGGATGCATTTCGACGTCGGCGGCTATATCCGCGACGAGCGCAGCACGCCGAACAACCGCGGCATCCCCAACCTCGACAGTTTCGGCCAGAACCTGCGCCGTGGCCGGATCTATCTCGGCTTCCGCTACAATGATTTCACCTTCAACATCACGCCCGAATTCGGCGGCTCGGCCGACGGCTCGCCCAGCCTTTACGAGGCGAACGCCAACTGGAACGCGACGCGCAACATCACCGCCAGCATCGGCTATCTCAAGCCGCTGCTGACCCTGGCGGATGCCACCAGTTCGAACGACCACCTGTTCTTCGAACGGCCGGCGATCAGCACCATCGCCACCGGCATCTCCGCCGGCAGCGGCCGCGCCGGCGCGGGCGTGCGCTATGCCGATGACCGGATCTATGCCTCTGCCTACCTGACCGGCAACGCCTATGGCGCGAACTCCGCCACCCAGGGCACGCCCAGCCAGACCGGCGGCGTGGCGCGCATCACCGGCCGGCCTTACCGCGACGAGAATATCGATGTGCATCTCGGCATTTCCGGCTCCTATGCCTTCGACATCCGCCGCACCACCGCCAACAACGCCTTCGGCTCCAACCCCGTGCAGACCCAGACGCTGACGCTGAACGACCGGCCGGGCGAATTGCGCATCGACAACGCGGCGCGGCTGATCAACACCGGCGCCATCAACGCCGACACCGCCTCGGTCTTCTCGCCCGAATTCGCCATGCGCTTCCGCAACTTCTTCCTGCAGGGCGAATACACCCAGATCGGCGTCGACCAGGCGCAGGCCCGCGGCGTGCTGCGTCCGGGGTTGACCTTCAATGGCGGCTATGTCGAGGCGAGCTGGGTGATGACCGGCGAGACCCGACGCTACAACCCCACCAGCGGCGCCTTCGTGCGGCCGTCCCCCCGGCAGCCCTTCAGCCTGCGCGACGGCACCTGGGGCGCCTGGGAGCTCTCGGCTCGCTACTCGGTCGCCGACCTCAACAGCAACGTCACCCGCGGCCGCACCCAGGCCAGCACCGGCGGCGTCTATGGCGGCCGGCAGGAGGCCTATGGGCTGGGGCTGAGCTGGTATCCCAACAACAACCTCCGCTTCCTGCTGGGCTGGAACATCGTCAATGTCGACCGCCTCGATGCCAGCGGCCGCACCCAGATCGGCCAGCGCTTCCATACCCTGGCGCTGCGGACGCAGCTCACCTTCTGAGCGGCAGGCGATCGGGCGGGGCGCGGTCGCCCCGCCCGCTAGGGCGTGAGGCGCGACCGGGTGGCGGCGAGATGGCGGCGCATGGCGGTCTCCGCCGCCGCCGCGTCGCCCATGGTCAGCGCCGCCAGCACCGCCCTGTGCTCGGCCAGCGCGGCCTCTCGATGGCCAGGCCGTCCGGCCACGCGGCGCAGCGCCAGCGCCATGCGGGATTCGAGCGAGCCGAGCAGCCGTGGCAGCTCGGCATTCCCGGCGGCGGCGGCGATGGCGGCGTGGAAGCGGGAATTGCTGGCGAAGAACAGCGCGTCATCGCCCCGCGCCACGGCCACCTCCTGCTCGGCCAGGATGGCGGCCAGCCCGGCCAGCGCCGCGGCATCGGCACGCGAGGCGGCCAGGCCCGCGGAAAACCCCTCCAGCGGCTCGCGCACCTCATGGATCGCGTCGATCTCCGGCGCGCCGATCTCGGCCGCCACAACGCCGCGCCGCGGCCGTTCCACCGCCAACCCCTCGGCCGCCATGGCCAGCACGGCCTCGCGCACCGGCGAGCGGGAAATGCCCAGACGGATCGAAAGGGCGGGCACCGAGAGCTGCTCGCCCGGCGCGATCTCGCCGGAGAGGATGGCCTCGCGCAGCGCGGCCGTCGCCCCATCGACCAGACGGGTGGCGGCGAGGGGGATCATTCCGGCCGGATGCCGGCGGCCCGCAGCACCTCGCCCCAGCGCGCCTGTTCGGCGGCGAGGAAGCGGGCGACGGCCTCGGGCGGCGCATCCGTCATGGGGGTATTGCCCAGCGCGGTGAGGCGGGCGGCGAAGGCCGGATCGGCCTTGGCCTCGCGCACCGCGGCGTTGAGCCGGGCCAGGACGGGCGCGGGCGTCGCCGCGGGCGCCAGCAGCACGTTCCAGGACGCCATGGCGTAGTCGGCGAGGCCGGGGACGCCGGATTCGCGCACGGTCGGTATGTCGGGCGCCTGCGGCAGACGGCTGGCAGAGGTGACGGCGAAGGCGCGCAGCACCCCGCCCCGGGCCTGGGCGAGGCCGGTGGTCGCCGTGTCGCCCACCATGGCGATGGTGCCGGCCATGAGGTCCTGGGTGGCGGGTGCCACGCCGCGATAGGGGATGTGGTTCATGCTCAGACCCGCGGCCGCCAGCAGATTGGCGACAGCGAGGTGCGCCGCCGTGCCGTTGCCGGCGCTGCCATAATCGTAGCGGCCCGGCGCGTCGCGAACCTGGCCCAGAAATTCGGCCAGGCTTCGGGCGCTGAGGTTGGGGGCGCCGAGCAGGATCACCGGGCTTTCGGCCAGCAGCGCCACGGCCGCGAAATCGGTCAGCGGGTCGAAGGGCAGGCGGCGGAAGAAGGCGGGGTTGGTGGCCTGGCTGACATTGTTGAAGAGCAGCGTATGGCCATCGGGCGCCGCGCGCGCCACCACCTCCGAGCCCACGGTGCTGCCGGCGCCGGAGCGGTTTTCCACCGGCATGGGCTGGCCGAGGATTTTCGCGAGCTGCTCGGCAAAGCTGCGGGCCAGCGTGTCGGAGGGGCCGCCGGGGGCGAAGGGGACGATGAGGCGGATGGGGCGGCTGGGGTAGCTTTGCGCCATGGCAGAGGTGGCCAGCGCGGGTGTGGCCAGGGTGAGGCCGAGAAACGGCAGGTTGCGGCGGGGGTGGTTCATGTCAGGCCCTCCAGGGCTTCGGTGAGGGTTTTCGCTTCGCGCAGCGGAACGGCGCCGGGGCGGGGGGCCAGGCCCACGCGGTTGTGCCAGACGACCGGCAGCCCCACGCCCGCCGCACCGGGCACATCGGCCGAGGAGCCGGCGACGAAGAGCGCCTCTTCGGCCGCGATGCCGAGCGCGCGCAGGACGGCCAGATAGGGCTCGGGCCGGGGCTTGTAGAATCCGGCCTCCTCGGCGGTCATCACGGCGTCGAAGGGCACGCCGCAGCGGCCGGCGGCGCGGCGGCCGAGTGCGATCGAGCAATTGGTGGCGACGGCCAGCTTCACCCCGCGGGCGCGCAGGTCCGCCAGCACCGCGGGGACCTCCGGCCAGGGTTGCACATGGTCCCAGGCGGCGTTGAGGGCGGCGGGCGCGCCTGGGGCGATGGCGGTATCGGCGGCGGCTTCGGCCACCAGCGCTTCATAGGGGCGGTAGGCGCCGCAGCCATAGGTGAGCTCGAGATAGCGGGCGCGCCAGCGGCGGCCCGGCGCCTCGCCGCCGGCGGCCTGGTTCCACAGGGTCCAGGAATCGAGGAGGGCGGTCAGGAGGTCGAAGATGACGAGTTTGGGCATGCGGGTAGCCTAGCGTGTTACATGTAGCATGCTCAAGCGATTCATCGACCGGGATAGTCGATCAGCACCGCGTCGCGCCGGACATAGAGCGGGTGCTTGGGGCTGCCATCGGCATTCACCGCGAAGCAGCGCAGGGCGATGCCATGGGCGCCGAGCATGGCGGCAACCTCGCCCCCGCGGCCCCGCAGGGGTTTGGGCGGTTGGCCCCAGGCCGCCACCACCACCCCAGCGGCGGCGCAGACTCGCAGGATGTCGGTGTCATTGCCCGCCCCGATGGGGTCGGGGATTGCCAGCAGGCGCTGCTTGTCGGTCGCGCGATAGGCGAAGACGTTGAGCATCACCGCGGCGCCGTAGCCCCAGGAGCGGGCGCGCGCCATGCAGCCGGCCACGGTGGGGTCATCGGCATTCTCATCGGCGGTGCTGGGGTTCATGCCGATGAAGGCGGCGTGGTGACCCGAGCCCATAGGTGCGTCGTCCCAGCGCCGCTCCAGCCAGGTGCGGTGGCGGCGGTCGGGCGAGAAGGCGGCGGCGGAGCGGATGTCGCCCGCGAGTTTGAGGCGGACCCTGCCGCCGGGGTCATGGGGAGGGCCTGGCATGCTGCCATGATGGCGGGGTAGCTTGGACCTGCCTACTGCCTGCGCTCGCCGCAGGCGGGTGTAACACCGGGCGACCGGCAAGAGCTTGATGTGCCGTGTTTTCCTTCCCGATCAACGGGATAAGATGGTGCTGCCAGAGAGGATTGAACTCTGGCATGATCAGAACAAACCAAGACAAAACAATAACTTAATTTGCTTGCTCCGCATTGGAGTGTAGCGGCCTAGTGTAGCAAATCAAGGGGTCAACCGTCATCCGTGAACCTCGCCCCAGGTACCGTGAGCTCCGACAAAATCCTCAGCTTGTCATCCAGGCAGGCTAACCGGTTGTCGCCCTCCGCCTGATCACCAACTCGATCAGGGCTCGGATGGCCGCCGGCCGACTGGCAGGACGTGCGTGAGGCGCCGCGGGGCAATTTCCGACAAGATCACCGAGCCATCCGGCAGGGCGACCGGGCCTTCCGCAAAGCCGAGACCGTCGGCGATCACCGTTCAGCGGATCATCCGCGCGCGCTGGCGGCGAGGCGCGGCCCCCAATTTCGATCGAAATCGAGCAACTCCTGCCGCTCGGCCGAGCCGCCGCGTGCTCGCACTGTGAAGCCCTGGCGATCCTGCATGAAAGCGATGAATTCGCCATCGCGCGCGGCCTCGCCGATCGCCGCCCATTCTGAAGGGTGATCACCCTGCTGCTGCTGCCGCACCAGCCGAACCGCCCGCTCTCGAACTTCCGGCGAAAACCGCCGCTGTCTGGGGTCTGTCATCGGTAGAGCCTCTCAAGAGTTGAGGCCTCCGACAAACACGGGGCGGTTCACGATCGCCTTCTTGACGTTATCATAGACGGTCCGGCCTTCGCGCACCGCGCCGACGATGGTGGCGAAATTGTCGTCCGCCAGGACGATCTGCCCCGCCTCCTTCGCTGCCTCGGTGCCGCGATGGCCCAGGGACCGAGCAGATGCCGTCATGCCAGAGACCCGCTGCTTTTCATCAGGCGGAGGCAAGAACCGCCATCGTCGCGCGACCGCGCAGCAGATCGGTGGTCGCACTGCCGAACACCATGTCATACAGCGGCGAATGCCCGTTGCAGCCCATGACAAGCAGGCTGGCCTGGGAGTCGGCCGCTGCCTGGATCAGGGCATCAAGGACGCTGCGGCCCTGCATGAGCACCGGCTTGAAGCTGGCCTTGGCGTTGTGACGGGCCAGCAGATGCGCGACCTCCACGCCCGACTGCCCGGGGCGGAGTTCCTTGTCGTCGGTCACGGAGAAGATGAAGGTCTCCTCGGCGGCATCGCGCCGAAGCCAATGTCGTGGATATCCAGCGCGCCGGTCACCCGCGCCTCACGCGGGACGAAAAGGCGGTCTGCGCCCTGGGCCGTGGCCATGCCGGGGGCCAGGCTATTGTGGAAGCGCCAGAGCATGGTCTTGCCGCTGGCCCACAGCGTTTGTCCGTTGGTCCACAGGCCCTGGCACTGCTCCAGGAGCCGCTCATGCCCGCGCAGGCCGCCATCCGGGCGCTGGCCGATGAAGATCAGCCGGCTTGCCTGGTAGGTGGTGAGGGCGAAGCTGACCCGTTGCTCGGCCATCCAGCGGGCGAACCCTGGGGACGCGGTGAGCATCGGGCCGGTGGCGGCAGGGGGATCGGGTTGCGACATGGCGGGGGTTTTTGGACCGGGTTCATGTGGCCCTAACCGGCGCCCGCGGCCGCCGCAAGGCGGGGCAGTCGCAGAATGTCATCGTCCCGGCCGCATCGCAGTCCTCTCGGTCGCGTGAATCCAAAGTTTACAAATAATGGGGACTTTATTACGTTCGAGGTAATCGATGGCCCTCCGGGCGTCAGGCTTGTTATGCGCGAGCGCTCTCGATCTACGCGCCAGAAGGAGAATTGATGCCACTCGCCGGCTTTAGTCCAACCGTAACCTTCCTCGAAAACACGGTTAACGCAGCGCCCCAATTGCTCGATGCCGACGTGGTTTATTCCAGCAAAACCGCACTGTCGGGCGGCCGCCTTGTGGTGGCGGGGTTGCTGGCTGAGGACCGTGTCTCGATCCTCAGCCAGGGCGATGGCCTGGGGCAGATCGGCTTCGCGGGCGGAACGGTCAGCTATGGCGGTGTCGCATTCGGTACGGCCACAGGCGGCATTGGCACCGGCTTCACCGTTACTTTTAATGCAAACACGACGGGGGTTGCTGTTGACGCGCTCGTCCAACGTCTCGCCTACCAGAATGTCAGCAATACACCAGTTTCGACGCGCGATCTGACGCTAAGTGTGTTGGATGCCACAGGCCAAGGGCTGGGTGGTATCGGCTTGCTTAGCCCGCTCATCGGCAGCGCCAATCCCTTTAACTCTTATAACGAGTCTTTGTTGTTGATTCCCGGGATAGTGAGAATTACCTTCGCCTCTACGGACTTAGACGGCGATGACGATCTCGACCTCGTCGGCGGCACTCCTATTGGTGTGTTCGCGACTTTTCTCAACACCGGCAATGCTACTGTGCCGGAGTTTACCCCGGTACGCTTTGGCGAAAGCCTCTTCGAGCCCTTTGAAGTCTTCGATGTCGGGCAGGACAGCGCGCCTGCCTTTGTGGATCTGGACGGCGATGGCGATCTCGATTTCGTTTCCGGTGCGATCGACGGCAAGTTCTCGACTTGGCGCAACACCGGCACTTCCGCAGCGCCGGTCTTCATCGCCCTGACCGGCAGTACCAACCCCCTCGTCGGCATCGATGTGGGGTTATACAGTACGCCCACCTTTGTAGACCTGGACGGGGACACCGACCTCGACCTTGTCTCAGGCGCATATGCCCCCGATCCAGAGACCGGGGTGCTCTACAATGTGTTTCAGGTCTGGCGGAACATCGGTACCGCCGCGGCGCCGGCGTTCTCCAAGCTCGTCGGAAGTGCAAATCCTTTGAATGGTTTCACTTCGGTGCGCTCTGGCATCCCCGCCTTCGTGGATCTGGACGATGACGGTGATTTCGACCTCGTCTGGGATTATGATAACGGTGAGGTGCAGGTTCGGCAGAATATCGGCACGGCGGCGACGGCAGTTTTTACCGTGTTGGCCGGGACCGCAAATCCCTTCAACGGCTTGGACTTTGGGGGCTCCGGTTCACCGATCTTCCTGGACCTGGACGATGATGGAGATCTTGATCTGGTCTCGACCGGGGATGACGGCTTCATCCGGGCCTGGCGTAACACGCCGTCATTGCCGACGATCACCGTCACGGTTTCCGCGGAGAATGACGCGCCCGTCATCACCTCTGCTGGCACGGCGAATGTCGCCGAAAACACTGCAGCCCCTGTCTATCAGGCCAGTGCGACCGATTCCGAGAACAACAGCATCACCTGGTCACTGACCGGCACCGATGCCGCGCTGTTCGCCATCAACGCCGCGACAGGCGCGGTCAGCTTCAACACCGCACCGAATTTTGAGGCGCCGGCCGATGCGGGCGGCAACAACACCTATGACTTCACCGTCCACGCCTCCGACGGCACGCTCACCACCACACGGGCCGTCGCCGTCACTGTCACGAATGTGGTGGAACGCGGTGCCTTGGCGGGCTTCGCGCCCACCATCGCCGTCCTCGAGAATACGGTGAACGCGACGCCACAACTGCTCGATGCGGACGTCATCTTCACCAGGGGGGACTCACTGTCGGGAGGTCGCCTCCTGGTGACGGGGCTGCTGGGCGAGGATCGCGTCTCGATCCTCACCCAGGGCAATGGCGCGGGGCAGGTCGGATTTGCCAGCGGCACGGTCAGTTATCACGGTGTCGCATTCGGCACGGCCACAGGCGGCATAGGCGGCCGTTTCATCGTCAACTTCAATGCCAATGCCACGGATGCCGCGGTGGACGCGCTGATCCAGCGCCTCAGCTACGGCAATGCCAGCGATACGCCGACCGCTGCGCGAAGCTTGACGCTTGATGTGGTGGATGGCGTGGGCAGGGGGCTCGGCACGCTGAGCCCGTTCACGGGCAGTGCCAATCCCTTGAATGGTCTCGCTGCCGGGACCGCCAGCACCCCTGCCTTCGTGGATCTGGACGGGGATGGCGATCACGACCTCGTCTCGGGTACGCAGAACGGCACCATCCTGGCCTGGCGCAACACTGGAACCGCGGCGACGCCGGTCTTCACGCCCCTCACCGGCGCCGCCAATCCGTTCAATGGCATTGACGTTGGAACCAATAGTGTGCCTGCCGTCGTGGATCTGGACGGGGATGGTGACCTCGACCTCGTCTCCGGCGAGGTACTGGGAGCCATCCGGGCCTGGAGCAACACGGGCACCGCGGCGTCCCCGGTTTTCACGCTACTCGCGGGCGGCTCGAACCCCTTCAGCGGCTTCGACGTAGGCGAGCAGAGCGCGCCTGTCTTCGTCGATCTGGACGGAGATGGCGACCTTGATCTCGTCAGTGGCAGTTACTCCGGCAGCTTTTTGACTTGGCGCAACACCGGGACCACTTCAGTGGCGGTCTTTACCCCAGCAACCGGTGCCGCCAATCCGCTCAACGGCCTTGATGTGGGGTATGGCAGCACCCCCACCTTCGTGGATCTGGATGGCGATGGCGACCTCGACCTCGTCTCGGGTGAAGCCTACGGAACCATCCTGGCCTGGCGCAACACGGGCACCGCAGCGTCGCCGGTCTTCGCAGCCCTTACCGGCGAGTCCAATCCGTTCAACGGCCTGAGCAGTGGGGAGGCCAGCAAACCCGCTTTCGTAAACCTGGACGGCGACGGTGATCTCGACCTCGTCTCGGGCAGAAATGGTGACGGCGGCACCTTTCCGACCTGGCGCACCGATCTGCCAAACATGGTGGTCACGGTCACCGCCCAGAATGATGCGCCCATCGTGACGTCCGGCGGCAGCGCGAATTTCGCCGAGAACGGCACCGGCATCGCCTATCAGGCCAGTACTACTGATCCCGAGAGCAACACCATCGCCTGGTCTGTGACAGGTATCGATGCCGCGTTGTTCACCATCAACGTCACGACGGGCGCGGTCAGCTTCATCGCCGCCCCGAACTTTGAGGTGCCCACCGACGCCGGTGGCAACAATGTCTACGACATCACCGTTACCGCGTCGGACGGCACGCTGAGCAGTGCGGCCCGCGCAGTGGCCATCACCGTATTGGATATCCCGGATGCCATGGGACTGGTCGGAGGAGCCGGCAGTGACAGGCTGAGCGGCGGCGCATTCAATGACACGTTGATCGGCCTCGGTGGTGATGATGTCCTGGACGGTGGTGCGGGGGCTGACAGCCTGGTGGGCGGCGACGGCCAGGATTTGGCAAGCTACGCCGGCGCCGCAACCGGCGTCACCGCTCGGTTGGATCTCCCCAGCCTGAACACCGGCGATGCGGCGGGCGACACCTATTCCGGCATCGAGGGCCTGATCGGCAGCGCCTTCTTTGACTTCCTGATCGGCAATGACGCCTCCAACTTGATCTACGCCGGCGGCGGCGCCGATTTCGTCGCCGGCCTGGGTAGCGATGACCTGATCTTTGGCGAGGTCGGCGACGACACGCTCGATGGCGGCGCCGGCACCGACACCGCGAACTTCACCGGGACCCAGGCGCAATACCGCCTCGGCCAGCGCGATGGCATGACCATGATCTCCGGCCCCGACGGCCTGGACCAGCTCACCAACATCGAGTTGCTGAAATTCGGCGCCACCGCCGCCGTCAGCCTGGCTTCGCTAGAAGCAGGTGGCGGGCTCGACGAGCTGCTACTGACCAATATCGCCGGCGTCGCGCACTACGTCCTGCCCGACATCTACGCCGGCCCCGTCGCCGGGGTGAAATACCAATGGCTGGGCAGCACCATCGGCGAAGTGGCGCTGGGCACGTCGAGGAATGACTTCTTCAACCTTCTCGGCGGCGATGATGCGGTGGATGCCGGCGCGGGCAATGACATCATCGATGGTGGTATCGGCTCCAACTTCCTCACCGGCGGGGCGGGGTTGGATATCTTCTTCCTCGACGGCCGTGGCGGCACCACGACTTGGTCGACCATTACCGACTGGCAGACCGGCGAGCAGCTCTCCTTCTTTGGCTGGCGGCCGGGGGTGAGCCAGGCGCTCTGGGTCGATAGCGCCGGCGCCGCCGGCTACCAGGGCGTGACCATGTTTGGTGATCTCGATGCCAATGGCACCTTCGACACCTCGGTGACGTGGTCGGGCAGAACCCGGGCCGATCTGCCCGTGCCCTATGAATTGGATGGGCTGCTTTGGTTCATCGGATGAGGGATGTGTTGAAGACTAGAGATCCTTCTGATTGTCGGCACCGCCGATGCAAGGAGAAACCACGGCCTATGCCCCGGGTTGCCCAGAGCGAGTTGGATTCCGTGTCGCAACCCGCGGCCCCCGCCTGCGTTGGTCCCACATGCACATCCTGGCTTGGCTCTCTCTGCTCCCCGTGATCCTGACAGTGGCTCAGGCCCAGCCGGTGACACCACAGGCCGAGGGCGGACCGGCTGCGGCGAGGCTGGAGGGCATCGGCCGCGACGCGGGCCCGGCTAACCATCCCCCGCGGAACGACGGCTCTCAGGCCATCCATCGTGGCAGCGATGTCTCGGCTGTCGGGCTGGAGGCGCCGAGCGCCACCGGCACCACACCGCAGGGTATGCTGGGCGACGCCACCGCAGGTGCGCGCCGGGCACCTGCGCCGGTGGGTAGCACCCCCGAACCACAGCAAAGCGCCCCGCCCCCGCACTGAAGCCGCTACCCGGGCACCGTGGCGCGGGCAGAACCCCGTGGAGTGGCCCCATTTCGACCAGATAGGTGGCGTAACCATAGGGACCCAGATTAAATCGCAGTCTTACGCATGCTTCTAAGCCCATCGATCGGGTTGAAATCATCACCGGCACCTACCGTCGCCGGCGCTATACTGCCGAGAAGAAGGTGTGACTGCCCGTGGGATGGTGCATCCCAATGACCAGCATCAGGCCGTCCCCAAATTGCTTCTGACCCACGCCAAGAAAACGCGTTCGACAGGCGGCCGACCTCAGCGCCGTGGGCTGTCCGACCGCCAATTTCCATACGAGCTGAACCGCCCCGGGTTTGTCGGAGGCTCCAACTCCTGAGAGGCTGGAGCGATG
>CAYNBM010000012.1:0-115055 GCA_964395305.1 uncultured Rubritepida sp. | reverse complement strand
AGCCGAGCAGACTTCTGGGGTAAAAGACAGAATCGACGATATTCGGCGAATTCTTCAAATAAACTTCGCCAAGACAAACAGGATTTGCTATTGGGAAAAATTGTGGCAGCACTGATTGCTTATCCGGAAAAACAACGTGCAAATAAGGCGTCTCATTTTTTGAACATATCGATTGTCTTGTTGAAATATTGGCCGCAAAATCGAGGATTGATCCCGGATCAACGTTACGCCGTCCTGTTACATAATCTAAGACAGAATGCCCGCCGTCAGCGAGGAACAGGTGATCATCGCCCCCGAACAAAACTCCATTTTCGAGTGAGCCGAATTCATAATTGATTTTCGACATGTGATGACCTTCCATCAAACAACCTATAATTGTTTCTCGAATTCAGCTGGGATTTCGAGAAGTAACATTTCAGGCATAAAAGGTCCGCCGTGATACACTCCACCAAATTGAGGTACAAACATGATGCCTCGTAGGAAATTTGAGTTGTAATTAGGTCTTCGAAACTCAAGCCATCCCGATAGGTTTGGAAAAGAAAAAACAGATTCCATTGTCGCGACAATTTTCTCGCGCGACACGCTATGATAGTTTTGGAAAAGTAGCTCGTCTGACTGAGCCGAAACCGCAGCCCCTATCCCGACCTGCATATCAATATCGGCAAATTTTAAATGAAACAAAAACAAATCACAAAATTCTGGATAAACTGACGCAAAATGGAAGCCCGGAGCCCAAGAAGTCTCGACACTGATAATGCAAGTCTTATTTAAAGCATCGTACGCATAACAAAATTTGCGTTGCCTTGCCAAGATGGACTCAGAAAAATTTAAGTTGTCATCTTTATCCCTGGAAACCACGTTGTATCCAAAGCTAGTCACATAAGGTCGTTGAAGTTTTGCCACGTAATCATAAATATTCTTGAATTTCAGTGGATCCGGGATGAGAAATTCATCAGTATCAACTCGAATCACATAGTGGTATTCCTTCAATAACATACTACACAAATGACTCATTAATTCTGACCGGATTTTATTGTTGTAAGAGTGGGATGTCCAAACACCGCCCAACCTAAACTGCGAAAAATCTTCGACTGGCGCGCCGTGGGAAATGACAAATAAATTATCTGCTCCAAAATGACTGCTATAGTATTTGTGCCACAGCGGGAAATAAAATTCTGGCGACATAGTATCGGTAATAACGGCGCATTGTTTTTTGATGGTCACAGTTTATTCTTTCTATAGCTGAAAATTTCGGCGAAACGACCAAAAAATTGGTTTTCTCAAGGAAAAACGTTTCAAATTAATGATATTTCTGATCAATTGCAACAAAATTTGGACGAAAATATTAAGGTTGCCAGCCACAACCATATCTAAAGCGTTCAAAATTTCCTCGGCGCTATTCGCATAATTGGTCTCTCAAGCCTGCATGCCAAAAGATCGTCAAACGAAGCCGACATCTGGCCAGAGCGTCGACATAATAGTGTATGGTAAATACACGAGCGGATTTTTTTAACCGGTCCCTTCTATGTACCCCAGTCCCCAGCGTTTGCACTAGACGATCCCCCGACGCAGTTTTGCATAAGCCGGCCTTCGAGCGCAAGTGTCGCTTCGATGGTGCACCATATGGAGCTTGAGAACGCAGTGAAGCAGAGGATCGCGGCGACACCACCGACATAAAAATGAACGACCATTGTCCAAATTCTCAAGTCAGCAACATTATCGAGTTCCACATTATTGCTCTTTAAGTCCTGTTTATTTGCCATAGCGGCGTTGCTGACGTCCAAAGTAGGCTTCAGCGTACTCCGAAGCCGGCATTCTTTCGTACTATACAATCATTTTGTTTAGATTTTGGCTGAACGATACTAACCAATTTGTTATATAACAGAATGCGTTGAGCTGCTTCGCGCCGAATAAACTACATATGACTTGATGCGAGTCAAGATTGCATTGCAATTTTTCCCTTCGTCGTTCGCGGTTCTAGAATCTAGACACCACCAAGTCTGGCTGGGGTGTCCAACTATATCAACACGTAAATTTTTGTTTATGTTGAGATAAGATGGGGGCGAGCGGCGAGATTTTCCAATGCTGTCCCAGTTGGAACAATCGGCCAATTCCCGCTATCCACTCCCCACCAACTCCATCAGCGAAGACGTCATGCCCGAAGATTTCCACCGCATCCGCCGCCTGCCGCCCTATGTCTTTGCCGAGGTGAATGCCGCCAAGGCCAAGGCCCGCGCCGCCGCCGAGGACATCGTGGATCTCGGCATGGGCAACCCCGACAGCCCCACCCCCGCCCATATCGTCGCCAAGATGATCGAGGCGGTGCAGGACCCGCGCACCCATCGCTATTCCATGTCCAAGGGCATCCCCGGCCTGCGGAAAGCCCTGGCCGGTTATTACGACCGCCGCTTCGGCGTGAAGCTGAACCCGGAGACCGAGGTGGTCGCCACGCTGGGCTCGAAGGAGGGCCTGGCCAATCTCGCCCAGGCCATCTCCTCGCCCGGCGACACCATCCTAGTGCCAAACCCCAGCTACCCCATCCACCAATTCGGCTTCATCATCGCCGGCGCCTCGGCGCGCTTCATC
This sequence comes from uncultured Rubritepida sp., assembly GCA_964395305.1. GTDB lineage: Bacteria > Pseudomonadota > Alphaproteobacteria > Acetobacterales > Acetobacteraceae > Rhodovarius. The sequence continues at coordinate 112,469 of CAYNBM010000012.1, read as the reverse complement.
CCCTATACGCCCGATGACACCATGCTGGCCGCCATCGACCGCGCGGTGCGCCACTCCGTGCCCAAGCCCACCGCGCTGATCGTGAATTTTCCTTCGAACCCCACGGCGCTGCTGGCGACGCGGGAATTCTACAAGGACCTGGTGGCGCTCGCGCTCAAGCACGAGCTCTTCATCCTCAGCGACCTCGCCTATGCCGAGCTGTATTTCTGCGACACGCCGCCGCCCTCGGTGCTGGAAATCCCGGGCGCGATGGACTGCACCGTCGAATTCACCAGCCTGTCCAAGACCTACAACATGCCGGGCTGGCGGATGGGTTTCGCCGCCGGCAATCCGCGCCTCATCTCGGCCCTGGCGCGGGTGAAATCCTACCTGGATTACGGTGCCTTCGCGCCCATCCAGATCGCCGCCGCCGCCGCGCTGAACGGCCCGCAGGATTGCGTGGCCGAAATGCGGGCGCTGTATAAGGACCGCCGCGACGTGCTGGTGCGCGGGTTGCACGCCGCGGGCTGGGATGTGCCCTCGCCCGATGGCTCGATGTTCCTCTGGGCGCCGATCCCGGAGAAATTCCGCCATCTCGGCTCGGTCGGCTTCTCTAAGCTGCTGCTGGAGAAGGCGAAGGTCGCCGTCGCCCCGGGCATCGGCTTCGGCGAGCATGGCGACGGGCATGTCCGCATCGCCCTCGTCGAGAACAACCACCGCATCCGCCAGGCGCTGCGCGGCATCCGCGGCTTTCTCGCCGGCGACAATGCGGCACCCATCGAGGAATTGTCCGAGGCATGAGACGCCATCGCCACAACGCCCAGCCGGGCGGCCGCGCAACCGGCACCGGCCACAGCAATCGCCGTCGTCAGCCATGACCAAGCCGCTTCTCATCGGCATCGCGGGCCTTGGCACCGTGGGCGCGGGCGTGGCCAACCTGCTGCGCAACAATGCAGGGCTGATCGCCGCCCGCGCCGGCCGGCCCATCGCCGTCACCGCCGTCTCCTCGCGCGACCGCAACAAGGATCGCGGCGTGCCGCTCGCCGGCCTGCGCTGGTATGAGGATGCGGTGGCGCTGGCCATCGACCCGGGCGTCGACGTGGTGGTCGAAGCCATCGGCGGCAGCGAGGGTTCGGCTCGCGCTCTGGTCGAGGCGGCGCTGGCGGCGGGTAAGCCCGTGGTCACCGCCAACAAGGCGCTGCTGGCCATCCATGGCCGCGAACTCGCGGCGCTGGCCGAACGCCGCGGCGCGACGCTTGCCTTCGAGGCCGCGGTGGCCGGCGGCATCCCCGCCATCAAGGCGCTGCGCGAGGGGTTTTCCGGCAACGCCATCCGCCGCGTCGCCGGTATTCTCAACGGCACCTGCAACTACATCCTGACCGAGATGCGCCTGCGCGGGCTGCAATTCGCCGAGGTGCTGCGCGAGGCGCAGAAGCTGGGCTACGCCGAGGCCGATCCCTCCTTCGACATCGACGGTGTCGATGCCGCGCATAAGCTGGCCATCCTGGCCGCACTCGCCTTCAACCGCCCCGTCGCTTTCGACGAGGTGCATGTCGAGGGCATCCGCGACATCTCCGCCGTCGATATCGCCATGGCCGAGGCGTTGGGCTTCCGCATCAAGCTGCTGGGCCTGGCCGAGCGCGGCGAGGCCGGGATCTCGGCGCGGGTGCATCCCTGCATGGTGCCGCTCACCTCGCCCATCGCGCGGGTGGATGGCGTCTTCAACGCCGTCGTCGCCGAGGGTGACGCGGTCGGCCGTGTCATGCTGGAAGGCCGCGGCGCCGGCGGCGGCCCCACCGCCAGCGCGGTGGTGGCCGACCTCATCGACATCGCGCGCGAACGCCACACCCCGGTCTGGGGCGCCGAGCAATCGGCGCTCAGCAACACGCCGGCCGTGCCGATGCACCGCCATCGCGGCGCCTATTACCTCAGGCTGATGGTGCTCGACCGGCCGGGCGTGATCGCCGATGTGACCGCCGTGCTGCGCGATGCGTCGATCTCGCTCGAATCCATGCTCCAGCGCGGCCGTGCGCCGGGCGAGGCGGTGCCGGTGGTGCTCACCACCCATGAATGCGAGGAGGCGGCGATGCAGGCCGCCATGACCCGCCTCGCCAGTCTCGATTCCGTGTTGGAAAAACCCGCCCTGATCAGGATTGAAACGCTGTGACCGCACGCCGCGCCTTTCTGGCCCTTCCCCTTTTCGCCCTTCCGGCCATCGCCGCCGATGATCAGACCCGCCTGCGGGTGACCGAGACCGGCACCGCGCGGCGCGAGCCGGATGAAATCCTGGCCACGCTGAAGGCCGAGTTCCGCAACAGCCAGGCCTCCGCCGCGCAGGGCGCGGTCAATCGCGCCATCACCGCCGCGCTCGAGGCGGCGCGGGCCACTCCAGGGATCACCGCGACCACCGCCAGGCCCAGCGCCAGCCGGCCGGAGCTCGGCCGTGACTGGGTGGCCATGCAATCCATCACCCTGCGTGGGGGTGACCCCGTGGCGCTGCTCGAACTGGCCGGCCGGTTGCAGCAGTCCGGCCTCGCGGTGACCGACCTGCAATGGCGGCTGACTGAGGCGCCGACCCGCGCGGCGCGCGAGGAGGCGGCGCGTGACGCGCTGCGCCAGGTCCGCGCCCGCGCCGCCCTGGTGGCCGATGAGCTGGGCATGCAGGTCAGCCAGCTGCGCGACATCTACCTCGACGCCGCCCCGGATGGTCCGATGCCCATGGCCGCCAGCGCGATGCGCGGTGCGAGCTACGGCGCCACCCCGCCGCAGCTCGTGCGCGAGGACATCATCATCACGTCGCGCGTCACCGCCGACATCATCCTCACCCCCAAGTAAGCCGGAGAGCCGCCGCCATGATGCCCACCGATGGTCAGGTCACTGACCGCAACCTCGCCCTCGAACTGGTGCGGGTGACCGAGGCCGCGGCGCTCGCCGCCTCCAACTGGGTGGGCAAGGGCGACAAGAACGCCGCCGACGGCGCCGCCGTGGAAGCCATGCGCCGCGCCTTCGACACGGTGGCCATCGATGGCACGGTGGTGATCGGCGAGGGCGAGATGGACGAGGCGCCGATGCTCTATATCGGCGAGAAGGTTGGCCTCTACGCCAAATCCGGCGGCGGCCCGCTGGCCGATATCGCCGTCGACCCGCTGGAGGGCACGAGCCTGACCGCCAAGGGCGGGCCGAACGCCATGACGACGGTGGCGCTGGCGGAGAAGGGCGGCTTCCTCAACGCGCCCGACATTTATATGGACAAGCTGGCCGTAGGCCCGGGCCTGCCCGATGACGTGGTCAGCCTGGACGCCACGATGGAGCAGAACCTGAAATCGCTGGCGAAAGCCAAGAAATGCGATGTCGGCGACCTCACCGTCTGCATGCTCGATCGCGACCGGCACAAGGAGCTGCTGAAGGCCTGCCGGGCCGCCGGCGCCCGCGTCATGCTCATCCCCGATGGCGATGTCTCCGGCCTCGTCGCCGTCAGCCAGCCCGAGACGGGGGTGGACATCTATGTCGGCTGGGGTGGGGCGCCCGAGGGCGTGCTGGCGGCCGCGGCACTGCGCTGCATCGGTGGCCAGATGTATGGCAGGCTGATCTACGAGGATGACGCCCAGATCGAGCGCGCCAAATCCATGGGCATCACCGACCCCAACCGGATTTTCCGGCTGGAGGAAATGGCGAGGGGCAATGTGATGTTCGCCGCGACCGGCGTCACCACCGGGCCGATGCTCAAGGGTGTCAGGCGCTTCGGCGGCGGCGCCTATACCCATTCCATCGTCATGCGCAGCAAATCCGGCACGGTCCGCTATGTCGAGGGTCATCACAACTTCAACGTGAAGCCGGTCTCCTTCATTGCCTGAGGCCGCGCTGGGGGTCTCTCCCAGCGGCATTGCACTGGGTGTGGCGCAAAGCGCCGTGGCACTAGGTGTGGCGCAAAGCGCCACGGGGCGCGCCTGGGCCTGGCGCGCCGCGGATGAGCGCGCCGGGCTGATGCTGGCCCAGCGCCTCGATGTGCCGGAGTTGGTGGGCCGGCTGCTGGCCGCCCGCGGCATCGGCGCCGACACCGCGGCGGATTTCCTGGCGCCCAAGCTGCGCGCCCTGCTGCCCGACCCCTCCATCCTGCGCGACATGGACCGCGCCGCCGCCCGCATGGCCGAGGCGGTGCGGCGCGGCGAGCAGGTCGCCGTCTTCGCCGATTACGATGTGGATGGCGCCTGTTCCGGTGCATTGATCGTCCAGGGCCTGCGCGAGCTGGGCTGTGGCCAGGTCAGCCATTACGTCCCGGACCGGCTGTTGGAAGGCTATGGCCCCAATGCGCCGGCCATCACAGCACTCTGCGATGCTGGGGCCAGGCTCATCATCTGCGTGGATTGCGGCATTGCGGCACATGCGGCGTTGGCCGTGGCCCAGGGCCGCGCCGATGTCGTGGTGCTGGACCATCACAAGGCCGAGGGCGCGGCCCCGCCGGTGCTGGCCGCGGTCAATCCGAACCGGCTGGATTGCGACTCGGGCCTCGGCCATCTCTGCGCCGCCGGCGTGGCCTTCCTGGCGCTGGTGGCGACGCACCGGGTCTTGCGGCAGGCCGGGCATTTCGCCAGCCGCCCGGCGCCCGACCTGCTGGCGATGCTGGACATGGTGGCGCTGGCCAGCGTCTGCGACGTGGTGCCGCTGGTGGGCGTGAACCGCGCCCTGGTGGCGCAGGGGCTGCGCGTACTGGCCCGGCGCGCCCGGCCGGGGCTGGCCGCGCTCATGGCCGTCAGCGGCGCCAAGGGCGAGCCCACGGCCTATACGCTGGGTTTCGCGCTCGGCCCCAGGATCAATGCCGGCGGGCGAATCGCTGCCCCCGATCTCGGCCTGCGGCTGCTGCTCGCCGCCGATGAGATCGAGGCGACCCCCATGGCCGAGCGGCTGGATGCGGTGAACCGCCGGCGGCAGGAGGTGGAGGCGGGCGTGCTGCAGGATGCGCTGGACCAGGGCGCGGCGCAGCTGGCGCGCGGCCATGCCGTGCTGCTGGTGCGCGGGGCCGGCTGGCACCCCGGGGTGGTCGGCATCGTCGCCTCGCGCCTGAAGGAAAAATTCAACCGGCCCAGCCTGGTGGCCGGGGTGGCCGATGGGGTCGCCAAGGGGTCGGGCCGCAGCGTCACCGGCATCGATCTGGGGGCGGCCGTGCTCTATGCCCGCGCGAAGGAGATGCTGCTGACCGGCGGTGGCCATGCCATGGCGGCCGGCTTCTCCTGCGCCGAGTCGCGGCTGGAGGAATTCCATGCCCTGCTGGATGAGCGCCTGTCCGCCGCCACCGCGCTGCCGGCGGCCGGGCAATTGCTGCTCGACGGCACGCTCACCGTGCGCGGCGCCACGGTGGAGATGGCCGGGCAGATCGAGCGCCTGGCGCCCTTCGGCGCCGGCAATGAGGAGCCGCTTTTCGCCCTGCCGCGCGCGCGCGTGGTGAAGGCCGACCGGGTGGGCAGCGAGGGCAGCGTGGTGCGCGCCTTTCTGGAGGGCGAGGATGGCGGGCGCCTCAAGGCCGTGTGCTTCCGTGCCAAGGACGGCCCCCTGGCCGAGTTGCTGCTGGGTGCCCGCGGCGTTGCCCTGCACCTCGTGGGGCATTTGCGGGCCGAGCGCTGGAACGATCAGGTGACCGCGGGGTTCCAGATCGTCGATGGCAGCCTCGCCAGGGATTGACCACCCCCGATCACTCCCGTAAGTCGCCCCTCCATTGGCCCGTTCGTCTATCGGTTAGGACACGGCTCTTTCACAGCTGAAAGGCGGGTTCGATTCCCGCACGGGTCACCAATCTACCAGCCGATTTAATGGCGTCCCCTGGGTTTTGGGAAACAACCTGGATCATCCGCCAGCTTTCCTCGCACGGCCTACATCCCCTTGGTCGCAAAGCCGGTGATTGGGCTCCGCACCGCTTGATGCTGCGGCGTGATTGTTCCGCCCACCCCGCCTGGATCACCGCAGCACAGGCATGTCGAATGCACCAGGCTTGTCATGATGGGCGATGACCGCAAACCGCCGCCGCGGCCCGATCAGTCCCGCCGCGGCGCGAACCACGGGTAGAGCGCCGGCAGCACCAGCAGGGTCAGCAATGTCGCCGTGATCAGCCCGCCGATCACCACCGTCGCCAATGGCCTTTGCACCTCTGCCCCGGCGCTGGCCGAGATCGCCATCGGCAGGAAGCCCAGGCTGGCCACCATGGCCGTCATCAGCACCGGCCGCAGGCGTTGCATGGCGCCGGCGCGGGCGGCTTCGGCGGGCGCCATGCCCTCCGCCCGGCGCTCGACAATGGTGCTGACCAGCACCACCCCGTTCAGCACCGCGATACCGAACAGCGCGATGAACCCCACCGCCGCCGAAATGCTGAATGGCAGCCCCCGCGCCCAGAGCGCCAGCACGCCGCCGGTGGCCGCGAAGGGCACGTTGACGAAGATCAGCGCGGCCAGGGAAAAGCTGCGGAACATGATGAAGAGCAGGCCGTAGATCAGCCCCAGCGCCGCCGGTACCACGATGACCAGCCTGGCCGTCGCCTCCTGCAAATTCTGGAACTGCCCGGCCCAGACCACGCTGTAGCCCGGCGGCAGCGGCACCCGTGCCGTGACGGCGGCCTGTGCCTCCGCCACGAAGCTGGCCACGTCGCGGCCGCGAACATTCGCCTCGACGGTGATCTTGCGCCGTCCCCGCTCGCGGCTGATCTGTGCCGGGCCATCCTCCATGCGGATTTCGGCGAGCTGCGAGAGCGGCACCGCCATTCCATCACCGCGCACGACCCGGAGTTGGCCGATCCGCTCCATGTCGGTGCGATCCTCGGCCGCCAGCCGCACGCGGATGTCGAAGCGCGCATTGCCCTCCACCAGCGTGCCCACGGTGCGGCCGCCCATCGCCTCCACCAGATCCAGCACCTGCGAGGCGTTGAGGCCATAGCGCGCCACCGCCTCGCGATCCAGGATCACCCGCAGATAGGGCTGGCCCGCGGTCTGCTCGACCCGCGCATCGGCGGCCCCCGGCACGGCGGCCACCACCGCCAGCGCGGCCTCGGCCTGGCTGCGCAGCGTGGTGGGGTCATCGCCGTAGATCACCAGCGCCACGTCCGAGCGCACGCCTTGCAACATGTCTTGCATTCGCATCTCGATGGGCTGTGACCAGGAGAGTTGCAGGCCGGGAACTTCGCGTTCCAGCGCCACGGAAAATGCCGCGATCAGCCCCTCGCGGTCCGTCGCCGTGGTCCATTCATCGCGGTCGCGGAGCGTGATGAAACTGTCGCTCTGCTCCACGCCCATCGGGTCCGTCGGGATTTCCGAACTGCCGGAGAGGCTGACCACGCTGCGCACCTCGGGGAAGGCGCGAAGGGTGCGTTCGACCAGCGTTGTGGTCTCGACGGCATTGCCCAGGCTGATGCTCGGCAGCTTGGTGATGGTGACGGCCAGCGCGCCTTCATCGAGGCGCGGGATGAACTCCGCCCCCAGCCTGGTCGCCAGCACGCCGCTGCCCAGCAGCAGGCCGACCGCGATGACCAGGGCCGGCCAGGGCCGCCGCTCCACAGAATCCAGCACCGGCGCATAGCCGCGTCTGACCTGATGGATCAGCCAGCTTTCCTTTTCGCCGATGCGGCCGGACAAAAACATGCCGGCCAGCACCGGCATCAAGGTCAGCGTCAGCAGCAGCGAGGCGAGCAGCGCATAGATCACCGTCAGCGCCATGGGCTGGAACATCCGCCCCTCCACCCCCTGCAAACTCAGCAAGGGCAGATAGACCACGGTGATGATGGCGACCGCGAAGACCACCGGCCGCGCCACCTCATGCGCCGCCTCGCGGATCACTTCCGCGGCCGGGCGGTCCGGCGTTTCGGCGCGGCGGCGGATGATGTTCTCCACCATCACCACCGCGCCATCGACGATCAGGCCGAAATCGATCGCGCCCAGGCTCATGAGATTGCCGGAGAGGCCGGTGTGGAACATCGCCGTCATCGCGGCCAGCATCGACAGCGGAATGGCCAGCGCCACGATCAGCCCAGCGCGGATGTTTCCCAGCAGCAGCAACAGCACGACCACGACCAGCACCGCCCCCTCGGTCAGGTTCTTGACCACGGTGGCGATGGTGCGGCCGATGAGGTCGGAGCGGTCGTAATAGGGCTCGATCGTCATGCCGGGCGGCAGGGAGGGGCCGATCGCCTCCACCTCGCGCCGGACCCGCGCCGCCACCTCCCGGGTGTTTTCGCCGAGCAGCATGAGGGCCACGCCCACCACCGCCTCGCCCGCCGCGTCGCGCGTCACGGCGCCCAGGCGGGGCTGCGCAGCCTCGGCGACGCGGGCCACGTCGCGGACATAGAGCGGCACGCCGCCCTCGCCCGTTCTCAGCACCACAAGGCCAATGTCGCGCGCATTGCCCAGCAGCCCCTCGCCACGGATCACCGCCTGTTCGCCATTGCGTTCCAGCGTGGCGCCGCCGCGCGCGCCGTTGTTGCGGGCCACCGCGTCAAACACCTCGCCCATCGAGACGCCGTGTCGGGTCAGCGCATCGGCCGAGACCTGCACCTCCCAGCTGCGGATCTCGCCGCCATTGGCGTTGACGTCGACGATGCCCGGCACCTGACGCAGGCGGGGTGCCACCAGCCAGTTCAGCGTGGTGCGCAATTCCATCGACGTGTGGTTGGCCCCGCGCATTTCGAACTGGAAGATTTCGCCGAGGCCGGTGGAGACCGGCCCCATCTGCGGCGTGCCGAATTCGGGCGGGATCTGCACCGAGGGCAGGCGTGAGAAGACCAGGTTGCGCGCCGCATAGATGTCCATCGAATCGGCGAATTTCACATAGACGACCGAGAGCCCGTAGCGCGAGACCGACCGCATGCCCTGCATCTGCGGCAGGCCCTGAAGCGCCAGCTCGACGGGGAAGGTGATGAAGCGCTCGACCTCCAGCGGCCCCAGCCCCGGCGCCTGGGTGATGATCAGCACCTGGCGCGGCGAGATATCGGGCTGCGCGTCGATCGGCAGGCGCTGCAGGTCGTAGATGCCGACGATCACCAGCAACCCGGTCAGCAGCAGCACGACCGGACGGTTGTTCAGGCAAGCATCGATCAGCGCGCGGATCATTCCTCGCCGCCCGAACGGGCCCGCAGCCAGAGCGATTTCAGGCGGAAGCTGCCGGCGGTGGCGACCATCTCGCCGGGCTCAAGGCCGCTTGTCACCTCGGCCAGGCCGGGCTGGCGGTGGCCGAGCGTGACCTCACGCGGCGCGAAACGACGCTCGCCCAGCGCGACGAAGAGCATGGGCCGGTCATCCACCATCTGGACCGCGGCATCGGGCACCACCAGCCCGTCGCGGCCCAAAGGCGTCTCTATGGCCACCGAGCCGAACATGTTCACCCGCAGCAACCCATCGGGATTGGGCAGCTCCACCCGCACCCGCGCCGTCCCGGTGCGCGCATCGAGCTGGTCGGCGATGCGGGCCACCCGCCCCTCGAAACGCCGCCCCGGGAAAGCCGCGAGGGTGACCTGGGCGGGCGCCCCGATCCGCAGCGCGCCCAGGTCACGCTCCGGCACATCGGCCTGCATCCAAAGGACGGAAAGATCGGCCAGGGTCAGGATATCGCGCCCCGGCTCCACCAGCTCGCCCGGCGTCGCGCCGATGGCCATCACCGTGCCGTTGAAGGGGGCGAGGATGGCGCCCAGCGCATCGGCCGGCGAGGCGCCGGTGATGCTCACCGTGTCCGGCCCCGGGCGGGTGGCGCCGGTCGGGCTGTAGCGGGCCAGCATCTCGCGCCAATGCTCGACCTCGGTGGCGCGGGTCTGCACCGCGGCATCGGCGCGGGCGAGGTCGGCGCGGCGGCGGTCCAGTTCGCTCTGCGCCAGGGCGCCGCTGCGCACCAGGTCCTGCGCACGGGAGAGCGAGGCGCGGGCGGTCTGGGTCTCGGCCAGGGCCTGGCGCTGGCCGGCCTCCGCCGTGGTGAGGTTGTGCCGCGCCTCGGCCAGCTCCAGCGCGTCCAGCACCACCATGCGCTCGCCATTCGCCACCTGTTCGCCCACCGCGACCTCGACGGATTGCACCCGGCCGCGCGCCAGCGGCGTGATATGGGCCAGGCGCAATTCGTTGAAGCCGATCATGCCGGTGGCGCGCACGAGCGTGGTGAGCGCGCGGCGCTCGGCTGGCGCCGTGGCGAGGCCGAAATTGCGCGCTGCCTCGGGCGAGAGCGCGACTTCGGTGGGGATGGCGGGCGGCGCCACGGCCACGGGCGGTGGCGCCGGGCCACCACGCAAAAACCACCCGGCGGCGCCGGCCAGCAGGGCCACGAGAACCAGAAAGGAGTACTTCACGGCATCGCCCCCAGGGCCTGATTCAGCCGCGCCGCCGCCCGGTATTGCGCCGCCAGCGCGCGTGCGCGGAACAGATCGGCGTCGAAGGCGCTGACCCTGGCCCGCACCAGCTCGGCCAGCGGAATCTCGCCGGCGGCATAGGCGCGCTCGATCTGTCCCCGCCGCGTGTCCAGCGCGCGGAAGGCGGCATCGGCCAGCCGGCGCTGGGTGGCCGCGCCATCCAGCGCGAGGCGGGCCTGCCGCGCCTCAATATCCAGCTCGCGCGCCAGCAGGGTGAGGCGGGCCTCGGCCCGGCTCAGCTCGGCCTGGGTGGCGGCGATTCGAGGCGCGTTGCGGCTTTGCGTGGCCAGCGGCAGGCGGAAGATCACGCCGAGCTGGCTGTCATAGCCCTCCCGCGACAGCGATTGCTCCTGCCGCCCCTGGAAGGCGATGGTCGGGCTGTCGCGCAGGCTGGAACGGGTAAAATCGAGATTGGCGCGGGCCGCCTCCACGCCGCGCTGGGCGGCGAGCAGGCGGGGGTGGTTGGCCACCGGGCCTGCCGGCGGGGTGCGATCACCGGCCAGGCTGGGTGCCGCGGCCAGGCCAGTGATGCCGGTGTAGCGCGCCATGGCCTGGGCGCGCTGGCTTTGCTGGTCGAGCACCGCGGCCTCGGCCAGCAGGGCTTCTGAGCGCGCCAGCAGCGCGTCGGATTGTGGGCTTTCGCCGCGTGCCGCACGCTGCTCGGTCAACCCCGCCAATTGCCGTGCGGCGGCGCTGCGGCGTTGCTGCGGCGGCAGCGCCAGGGCGGCGTCATCGAGCATCGCCACGGCATCGCGCACCAGGCCGGCGGCGGCCAGGCGCAGCTCGGCCAGGCGAGCCTCGGCCTCGACAATGCCGGCACCGGCCTGCCGCCCGGCGGCGCTGCCCTCGCCGGGCAGCCAGAGCGGCGTTCCGATCTCGGCGGCGAAGGAGTTGAAGCCGCGGCGGCTGGTCAGCCTGTCCGTCGCCGCATCGGCCTGGAGATAGGGCGCGCCAGGAAAGAGCCGCGCTGATGCCTCACGCCGGGCCTGCTGGGTCGCGCGGTCGGCCAGGATGGGGGCGGCGTCCGGCGCGCGGGCAATGGCCGCCTCCACCGCCTCGGACAGGGTGACGGCCTGGGCGGCCTGCAGCATCAGTCCAAGGGCCAGCGCGGCGTTACGCACGGGGGAAACGCAACGGCCCGTGGCGCGGCAGGATGCGCTCCAGGCCGTGATCGCGCAGCACGAACTGGTGCAAAAGCGCAGCCACGGCGTGCAGCCCGGCCAGCGCCAACAGGGCATGCGCGCCGAGTTCATGCAATTCCTCGAGTTGCGAGCCCAATGGGCGGTCGGTTGCGATCGGCGAGGGCAGGGTGAGCAACCCGAAGACATCCACTCCGCGCCCCTTGGCCCACATCATGGCCAGGCCCATCAACGGCACCGCGAGCATGGCAGCGTAGAGAGCGAGATGGCCGAGCCATGCCAGGCGCTGCATCACGGCGCTGCCCGGCAGCGGCGCCGGCCCCGGCATCGTGAGGCGGCACAATGCCAGCACGATCGTCAGCGTCACCCCCAGCAGCCCGAGCGAGACATGCAGCATGGTCACCAGCGCGCGCGGCGCCCCGCGGGGAAAATCCTCCATGATCAGGCCCAGCCCGTAGCTGAGGAGGATGAGCAGCGCGATCGCCCAGTGGAGCGACCGAACGAGGAAGGAGTAGCGCGGCAGTATCATGCTGTCGCCCGGTTGGGGCGCGGTGGGGCGCGGTTGGGGGGCTGGTCTGGCATCGGCTTTCCTTTGATCACGGGCATGGCTTCATTCCCTTTCCCTGCGATCGCAGCTTCCGGCCTTCGGACACGCCAAGGGCGCTGCGGTGGCAGGCGACGCAGTTCTGCACGTCACGAATCAACACCATCGCCTGCCTGCCTTTTGGCCGCCGGGCGGGTCCCGCAACTTCTCCAGCCCGTTGCTGGTCGAAAACGCGACCTAAGTCCTTGCGTCAGATCAACTCGCGAGACCGGCGAAAGGACAGGCGTGAACGGAACATAATGTCCTGCGGCGGTTCGGCGGCCTGCCGCGCGAAATTCAGGCCCGTCCCTCGGGCGACGACGCCGGGCGCGGGCTGCGCCGCTGCGACGCCGCCTTCCCCAGTCGGTGGGCATTTGGCCGCCGATGCAGCAACCCACCCCTCACTCATCGCCGCAGGGCGCCGGCCCTGTCAGGATGAGGGCGCGATGTCCTTGGAATGACGAGGCCTTAAGCCACCGCCCGCCATGCCAGCCCCGCCAGGCCCGGCTCTGCCGTCAGGACCAGCCGCAGCGGCAACCCGCCCAGCCATCCCGCGAACCGCCCCTTCGCCACAAAACGCTGGTGAAAGGCCGGGGCCAGCAAAGCCGGCTTGCGCGCATTCAGGATATTGCCGCTCAGGCAAACCCCGCCCCGCGCGCCTGTCGCCAGCGCCGCGCTGCCGCAAAACCCGGCCAGCAGCGCCAGGTACATCGCCTCAACCGCTTCCGGGTCGTCCTCCCCCAGGGCGGTGGCGAGATGGGCGAAGCCGGCGCCGCACAGCGCCCGCTCCGCCGAGGCATGGCCGAACCTCGCCCGCAGGCGGGCCAGCACCGCATCCTCACGCGCATCCGCCCCGGCCAGCGTGGCATGGCCACCCTCCGTCGCCACCGGCCCCGCGCCGGGCACGTGCAGCGCCACGCCAAGGCCGGTTCCGGGGCTCACCAGCAGCATCGGCGCCGATGGGTCACCGGGGCCGCCGCCGAGGTGCAGGCATTGCGGCGCCGTCAGCCGGGGCAGCAGCCAGGCCTGGGCCTCCAGGTCGTTCAGCAGCGTGACCTCGTCGATGCCCAGCCGCTCGGCATGGATCTCGCCCCAATGGCTGTTGGTCAGCAGGCAGCGATCGCCCTGCACTGGCCCCGCCAGCGCCAGAAACGCGCGCCGCACCCGCCGTCCCGCCAGGGCCACGGCCAGCGCTTCATCAAGGGTGGGAAATGCCGCCACCTTGAGCACGAGCGGCGTGGAATGCCCGCCCGCCCCATCCGCCCAGGCGAAACGGGCATGGGTGCCGCCGATATCGGCCAGCAGCACGTCGGTCGTCACAGCGCGAGCGGCATGCCATGCGCCAGGGGCTCGAGCAGTTCCTCGATCTGGCTGCTTTCATCCCATTCCAGCGCCACCGTCACCACGGTCACCGCGGCGCGGAATTTCTCCGGGATGCGCACGAAATCCTTGCGCGTGGTCACCGGCGTGGCGCGCAGGCTGGCGGCCTCCTTCAGCAGCGCCTCCATGTCGCCGTCATCGAAGGGGTAGTGGTCGGCGAAGGCGGCGCGTCCGGCCAGGGTGGCGCCGGCCTCGATCAGGGTCGCGAAGAATTTTTGCGGGTTGGCGATGCCGCAGAAGGCCATCACCGCGCGGCCGGCCAGCGCCGCCGCCTCGGGCCCCGGCACCAGGCGGGCGCGCAGCACGCGCAGGCCCGCCGGCAGGGCCGCCAGCGCGCCGGTCTCGTCGGGCCCGATCAGCACCGCGGCATGGCAGCGCGCCGCCGCCGCCGCCACCGGCTCGCGCAGCGGACCCGAAGGGATCACCCGGCCATTGCCGAAGCCAAAGCCGCCATCGATTGTCAGCAGCGAGAGGTCCTTCTGGAGCGTCGGATTCTGCAGCCCGTCATCCATCACGATGGCCTGCGCCCGGGCCGCCACCGCCGCCTGCGCGCCCGCGGCCCTGTCGCCCGAGACCCAGGTCGGCCGCTCATGCGCCAGCAGCAGCGCCTCGTCGCCCACGTCACGCACGGTGTGCAGGGTTTCCACCACCCGCACCGGCCCCTTCATCGCGCCGCCATAGCCGCGCAGCAGGAAATGCACGCCCACGCCGCGCCGGGCCAGGCGGCGGCCGATATCCATGGCCAAGGTCGTCTTGCCCGCGCCGCCGGCGGTGGCATTGCCGCAGCACACCACGGGAATCGGCGCCTTCCAGCCCGGCGCCGCCATGCGCCGCGCCGTGGCGCCGGCATAGACCGCCGCGATGGGGGAGAGCAGCAAGGGAAAGATTCCCCCTCCGCCCGACCAGAAACCTGGGGCGCGCATCAAGGCGTTTGGTGTTCCCGTTCCAAATCCGGCGTCCGCACCGCGCCCGCCTCAATGGCGGGCTCAGCGGGGCGCAACCACTTCGCGATCTCATCGGCCAGACGGTCCGCCGTGCCGGTGGCCTGTTGGGCGACCTGGCCTGCGGCCTCGACCATCCGTTCGGCCTCGTCGGGATTGGTTAGCACATCGTGGACGGCCGCCGCCAGCGTGGCCGCATCGGGCGGGTCGACCAGACGCATGGCGCCGGCCTCGCTCAGGTCCAGCACGCGCTCCTGGAAGTTATGGGTATGGGGTCCCAGCAGGATGGGGCAGCCCAGGCGGGCCGGTTCCATCGGGTTGTGCCCGCCATGCGGCACCAGGCTGCCGCCGACCAGCGCGACATCCGCCAGGCGGTAGAACAGGCCCAGTTCGCCCAGGGTATCGGCGATGTGGAGCGCGCCCGGCGCCTCCGCCAGGGAACGCCGCGTGCCGCCCAGCAGCGCCGCCACCTCGGCGCCGCGTTCGGGGTGGCGGGGGATGATGATGGTGCGCAGATCGGGGTGCAGCGGCAGCAGCAGGGCATGGGCGGCGCCGATCACCGCCTCCTCGCCGGGATGGGTGCTGGCGGCGACAAAGGTCGGCCCGTCATGGCGCAGCGCCGCCAGCGCCGCGGGGTCATGCGGCAGCGCGGGTGCGGCGGCTTTGAGGTCGCCCGAGGGCAGCATGTTCAGCGCGCCGAGCCCCCGCAGCCGCGCCTCGTCGGCCACGCTCTGTGGCTGCACCAGGGTGAAGGCGCGCAGCATCCGCCGGGCCGGGCCGGGTGCCCAGCGGCGCCATTTCTCGGCCGATCCGAAGGAGATGCGGGCATTCACCAGCGCCATCGGCACCCGCACATGCTTCGTCGCCAGCAACCGATTGGGCCAGAGTTCGGATTCGGCGAAAATCGCGACCGAGGGGTTCCAGCCCGCCAGGAAGCGCGCCACCCAGGCCAGCACATCGAGCGGCGCATAGCGATGCTGGACGCGCGCGCGCAGGTGCTCCGGCATGCGCTCCATCGCCAGGCTGGCGGAGGTGACGGTGCCGGTCGTGAGCAGGAAATGCGCCTCCGGCAGGCGCTCGGCCAGCGCCTCGATCAGCGGGATGAGCGAAAGCGCCTCACCCACGCTCGCGCCATGCAGCCAGACCAGCTGGCCGGGCGGCCGGTTGGCGCCGCGGCCATAGCGCTCGTCCAGCCGTGCCAGCTCCTCCTTGCCGCGCCGCGCCCGGCGCTTGAGCCAGAGCGGCAGGAAGGGTGCCGCGGCGGCGCTGGCGAAATGCCACAACAGGCTCATGACGTGGCGATCCCCAGCGCCCGGTCGGCCGCATCGACGATGTCGGTGAGCGCCGCCTCGATGCCGGGCAGGGCGGCATCTGCGCCATCCCGCGCGACCATGATCGGTGCGCCGATGCAGATCACGCCGCGGCCGAAGGGCAGGGGCAGCATCATCCTGTCCCAGCTTTTCAGGCGGATATGGCTGGTGGTCGCGGCCGCGGTGGGCAGCACCGGCAGGCCGGAGGCGGCGGCGAGCTGGGCGATGCCGGGTGCGGCCCGCCGGCGCGGCCCGCGCGGGCCATCGGGGGTGATCACCACCATCGCGCCCTGGCGCAACCGCCGCAGCAGCATGCGCATCCCCATCGCACCGCCTTTCGAGCTGGATGCGTTCACCATCTCGATCTCGAAGCGCCGCACCACGCGGCCGATGAAATGCCCATCGCGATGGCGGGAGACCAGGACATGGCAGGGACCGCGCTCCAGCGCCGGATTGCCGCGGCGGGCGCGGCGCCAGACCACGGGCATGAGCGGCAGCCTCTCATGCCAGAAACCGGCGATGACGGTGGGATGAAGCGCGAGCAGCGCCGGCAATTGCTCATGCCCGACCATCCGCCAGCGCGTCGTGGCGTAGACGACGGAAAGATAAAGCCCCAGCAGCCAGGCCCCCATGGCCTGCACGAAAGGCTTTCGCATCAGGCGTTTGAACATGACGGTCCATGGTACATCCGGGGTCTGGTAGCGATCTCGAAACGGTGACGCAACCAGCCGCGGGCTTCAAGTGGCGGCCACTGCTCAGCGGCGCGGGTAAATCTCCGGCAGCAAGGCGAGCTGGCGGCGGAAGGCGCTGGCGCAGGCCGGCCAGGAAAAGCGCTCGGCATGGGCGCGGGCCAGTTCGCGCGGGCAATCCAGCGCGGCCAGGCAGGCGGCGCGCAGATCCTCGCTCAGCACACCGCCCGGGCTATCGGCCACGACATCGAGCGGCCCCATCACCGGGAAGGCTGCAACCGGCGTGCCGCAGGCCATGGCCTCCAGCAGCACCAGGCCGAAGGTGTCGGTGCGGGAGGGGAAGACGAAGACATCGGCCGCGCGATAGGCCGAGGCCAGCCCCTCGCCCATCCGCCAGCCGGCGAAATGCACCTGGGGGAAGCGGGCGGCGAGCTCGGCACGCTGCGGACCGTCGCCCACCACCACCTTGGTGCCGGGCAGGTCGAGGGAGAGGAAGGCCTCAATGTTCTTCTCCACCGCCACGCGGCCGATATTGAGGAAGATCGGCCGGGGCAGTTCTGCGAAATCGGGCGAGGGGCCGGGCGAGAACAGCGAGAGGTCGACGCCGCGCGTCCAGGGCAGCACGCGCTTGAAGCCGCGCTCCAGCAGTTCGTTCTGCAGGCTGGGCGTGGCGGCGAAGGTGCCGGCACCGGCATTGTGGAACCGGCGCATCAGCGCCCAGGAGATCCGCAGCGGCACCCTTGTGCGGGCGTGCAAATATTCCGGAAAGCGGGTGTGGAAGCTGGTGGTGAAGGGCCAGCCGCGGCGCAGGCAGAGCCGTCGCATCGCCCAGCCCAACGGGCCTTCGGTGGCGATATGCACGGCGCTCGGCCCGAATTCATCCACCAGGCGCTTCAGCCGCAAGCGCGGCAGCAGGGCCAGGCGGATTTCCGGGTAGCTGGGCATCGGCAGGGTGGGGAAGCGGTCGGGCCCGATCACCTCGACCGTGTCGCCGAGCGCGCGCAGCTCATCGGCCACCGTGGCCAGGGTGCGCACGACGCCATTGACCTGCGGCGTCCAGGCGTCGCTCACGATCAGCAGGCGGATGGGGGAGAGGCTGCTCTTGGGATGTTCGAGCGTCAGCGGGTCGCTCAAGCGGGGACAGGCTCGGGGCTTGGGACGGGGTCGCGCCACATGCTCAGCCGGTTCTCGGCGGCCCAGTCGATCAGGCGGAACTGGCCGTCGAAATCTTCCACCAGCGCGGTGCAGCTTTCCACCCAGTCGCCGTCATTCATGTACATCACGCCATTCACCTCGCGCATTTCGGCGTGATGGATATGGCCGCAGACCACGCCATCCAGGCCGCGGCGGCGGGCCTCATTGGCCAGCGCGCCCTCGAACTTGTCGATCGCCTTCACCGCTTCCTTCACCTGGCGCTTCAGCCATTGCGACAGCGACCAATAGGGATAGCCGAAGCGCCGCCGCACATCGTTGAAGACCCGGTTGAGCACCAGCGCCCAATCATAGGCCCAATCGCCCAGCAGGGCCAGGAACTTCGCGTAGCGGATCACGCCATCGAATTCATCGCCGTGAATGATGAGGTATTTGCGGCCATCGGCGGCCTCATGCACCGCCTCGCGCAGCAGCTTCACGCCGGCGACTTCCAGGCCCAGCCACTGCCGGAAGACCTCGTCATGATTGCCCGGGATATAGGTCACCCGGGTGCCGGCCTCGGCCTTGTCGAGGATCATGCGCACGACGGTGTCGAATTCCTCGTGCCAGTACCAGCTCTTCTTCAGCCGCCAGCCATCGACCACATCACCCACGAGATAGAGATGCTCGCATTCCGTGCGGCGGAGAAAATCGATCAGGAAGTCGCTCCGGCAACCCCTCGTCCCCAGATGAAGGTCGGAGATGAAGACGCTGCGGTAGCGGGTCTTGGATCCGGTGTGTTGCATCGACAACTACCCTATCTGTTCGTCGCTGGATTCGCTGAAACTTTCGCAGTCCGAATAAACGTCACGCGCGGGGTGTCGCGTGAAGCTTGCGTGAAGCAAGCGCCGCTTCAAAGGCAGGCATGAGCGGGGCGCGGGGCTCGTCACGGCCATGTCTTCCTATCGACACCGAATCGCAATCTAGCGGCGTTAACGCCAATTTGTGTTGATCATTTTCAATCCTGTCGCGGGCGGGTCGCGTCGCAACCGCCTCGCCCGAGCGCTGCGTGCCCTGCGCGCGGCAGGGGCGCAGGTCGAACTGGCGGAAACCGAATATGCCGGCCACGCCCGTTTTATCGCGGCCGAGGCGGTGGCGCGCGGCGTGGCGCTGGTGGTCGCCGCCGGCGGCGATGGCACGGTGGCGGAGGTGGCGGCGGGGCTGAACGGCGGTGGCGCGGTGCTGGGCCTGCTGCCGCTGGGCACCGCCAATGTGCTGGCGCATGAGCTGGGGCTGCCGCTGCGCGCCGAGGCCGCGGCGGCCGTGCTGCTGGGCGGCCGCGAGGTGGCGCTGCACCCCGGCCTGGCGCGCTGGCCCGATGGGCGGGAGCGTCTCTTCGTGCAGATGCTCGGCGCCGGCTTCGACGCGGCCGTGGTGCGGGCGCTGGACCCGGCCGAAAAACGCCGCCTGGGCCGCGGCGCCTATCTGCTGGAGAGCCTTCGGCAACTCCGCGCCTATGATTTCCCGGCCATCGAAATGGCGCTGGATGACGGCCCCTTCCTGCCGGCAGCGAGCGTGATCATCAGCAAGGGCCGCTTCTATGCCGGGCGCTATCGCTGCCTGCCCGGCGCCGACCCGTTGCGGCCCGGCTTCTCGGTGCTGCGCTTCACCCGCGGCGGCGGCCTGGATGCGACGCTGGCCGGGCTCAGCCTGCCGCTGAACCTGATGCATCGGCTGCCCGGAGCGACGCTGCTGCGGGCGCAAGCGGTATCACTGCGGGCCGAGGGCGCCGTGCCGGCGCAGGCCGATGGCGACCATGCCGGCATGCTGCCGCTGCGGGTCGAGAATGCGCCGCAGCCCATCCCCTTTCTTGTGCCGCGGGCTTGACCTGAGGCGCGGGCGTGCTGGCATGGCGGCATGACCCTGGACACCTGCCTGGCCCAAATCCCGCGCGCCTATCCCGGTCCCGGCGGCGCCGTGGCGGTGCTGCGGCGGGGCGAGGTGCTGGCCAGCCACAGCTGGGGCTATGCCAATGCCGAGCGGCGGATCGCCTTCACGCCATCCAGCCTGTTCCGGGTCTGCTCCATCACCAAGCAGTTCACCTGCGCGGCCATGCTGGATGCCTTTCCCGATCCTTCGGTGCTGGATGGGGATGTGCGGGCGATGCTGCCGGGGCTGTCCCCGGGGGCGGTGCCGGGGGCGCTGCACCTCGCCCACAACCAGTCCGGGCTGCGCGACTACTGGGCCGTGGCCATGCTGCATGGCAGCCCGGTGGAGGCGCCCTTCGGCGATGCCGAGACCCGGCGGATCCTGCGCGGCACCACGCGGCTGCAGTTTCCGCCGGGCAGCCGCTACTCCTATGTGAACCAGAATTTCCGCATCCTGTCCGACATCACGGCCGATCGAGCCGGGCGCGATTTCGCCGCCGTGCTGCGCGAGCGGGTGCTGCTGCCCGCCGGCATGGGCAGCGCCATGCTGGCCGCCGATACCCGCGCGCTGCCCGATGGCAGCGAGGGCTATGAGGGCAATGTCGCGAGCGGCTTCCGCGCCGCGGAGAACCGTATCCTGTGGACTGGCGATGCCGGCCTCGCCGCCTCGCTGGAGGACATGATCGCCTGGGAGCGGTTCATCGACGCCTCGCGCGATGAGGCCGATGGGCTGTACCGCCGGCTCTCGGCGCCGGTCCGCTTCGGCGATGGCGCGCTCGCGCCCTATGGCTTCGGGCTCGGCCGGGGCGAGGAATTCGGCCGCGCCATCACCGGCCATGGCGGCGCGCTGCGGGGCTGGCGCAGCCACCGGCTGCATATGGCGGCCGAGCGGCTTTCGGTGGTGGTGCTGTTCAACCATTTCGGCGACGCCGCCTCCGCCGCGCTCGACCTGCTGGCGGCGGCACTGGGCGAGAAGCGCGCCGTATTGGACGACAGGCCGGCGCTGCCGCATTGGCTCGGCGTCTATCGGGAGCCGGAAAGCGGGCTTTCGGCGCGGCTCGATGCCATGCCCGATGGCCGCGTGCGGCTGCGCTTCGGCCATGGGCCGGAGATGCTGGAGCCGGCCGGCGATGGCTCGGCCGGCAATGGCAGGACGCGGGTTTTCGAACGTGACGGTCGCCTGATCTTGGCCCGGCCGCAGGAGAATTTTTCCGCCGTGCTGCACCCGGCGGGGCCTGGCGCCGCGGGCGGGCTTGCCGGGCAGTATCGCTGCGCCGAGCTGGATGCGGGCCTGACCATCACCGAGGCCGGCGGCGTGGCCTATGGCGGCTTCTCGGGCTTTCTCGGCCAGGGGCGGATGGAGCTGCTGGAGCCCATCGCCCAGGACCTCTGGACCCTGCCATGCCCCAGGGCGCTGGATCACACGCCGCCCGGGGACTGGACGCTGGATTTTTCGCGTGACGCCGGTGGCGTCGTGACCGGTGTGACGGTGGGGTGCTGGCTGGCGCGCGGGCTGCGCTACACCAGGGTTTAGCTCAGCATCGCCCGTTCATACTGCACCGGCCAGGCCTGATCGGCATGCAGCGCGCGCGCCGCCAGCAGCGGCCAACTCGGCTCCGCCATCAGCTTGCGGCCCATGATGATCAGGTCGGCCCTTCCATTGGCCAGAATTTCCTCGGCCAGGTCGGGGGTGTTGATCATCCCCACCGCGCCAGTGGCGATGGCGGCCTCGCGCTTCACCGTCTCGGCGAAACGCACCTGGTAGCCGGGGCCGGGGGTGATTTTTTGGCGCGGGTCGACGCCGCCGGTGGTGCAATCCATCAGGTCGACATGGCCGGTGGCGGCCAGCATGCGGGAGATCTCCACCGCATCGGCCATGGTCAGGCCGCCCTCCACCCAGTCGGTGCAGGAGAGGCGGACAAACAGCGGCAATTCGGCCGGCCATTCGGCACGGGTGGCGGCCACGATCTCCAGCAGCAGGCGGGCGCGGCCGGCCAGGTCGCCGCCATAGCCGTCATTGCGCTGGTTGCTGAGCGGGCTGAGGAACTGGTGCAGCAGATAGCCATGCCCCGCATGCAGCTCGATGATCTTGAAGCCGGCCTGGCGCGCGAGTTTCGCGGCATGGGCGAATTCCGCAGTGACGCGGGCGATGTCGTCCAGGCCCATGGCGCGGGGCACGTGGTGGCCGGGGCCGAAGGGCAGCGCGGAGGGGCCGATCACCTGCCAGCCGCCATCGGCGATGGATTGGGGGCCGCTGCCCTCCCAGGGGCGGCGGATCGAGGCCTTGCGGCCGGCATGGGCGAGCTGGGTGGCGGGCACCGCGCCCTGGGCCTCGATGAAGGCCACGATGCGGGCGAGGCCATCGCGCTGCGCCTCGTTCCACAGCCCCAGGCAATGGTTGGTGATCCGGCCCACGGCCGAGACATGGGTGGCCTCGGTGCAGATGATGCCGGCACCGCCGGCGGCGCGGGCGCCGAGATGGACGAGGTGCCAGTCGTTCGGCATGCCATCCAGGCTCGAATACTCGCAGAGCGGCGAGAGCATGATGCGGTTCTTCGCCGCCACCGAGCGAAAGGTGATGGGGCGGAAGAGATGCGGGTCGCGGCCCGGCTTCTGGAGGCGGCGATTGTCCTCGCCGGAATTGGGATTGGCTGTGCTCATGGGCGCGACGGTAACGCGGGCGGCCGCGCCTGTCACACCTCGACGACGACGTAGCTGTCCTCGATGGCGACGGGGAAGGATTCGGCGGCCAGCAGCTCGCCGCATTCGACATGCGCGTCATAGGCGCGGGTCTTCACCCGGCGCGGATCGAAGAAGGATTTGCCGGTGCGGATGTCGAATTCCCAGGCATGCCAGGGGCAGCGCACCACCTCGCCACGGCGGGCGTATTCGTAATGCCCGGGGGCCGCGCTGCAGACATGGCCCATGATCTGTCCGGCCGAGAGCGGCCCGCCCTGATGCGGGCAGCGATCGGCCAGCGCGAAGAATTCGCCATCGAGGTTATAGACCACGATGCGCCGCCCGCCGGCCTCGGTCACGTGCTTGCCGCCCAGGGGGATGGCGGCCACCGGCGCCACCACATGCTTCACCACCGATAGACCGCCTTTGCATTGCCGCCATAGATGGCGGCGCGTTGTTCTGCCGGGATCCAGCTGGGAATGGCCAGGCGCGGATCGTCGAAATCCCAATGCGGATAGTCCGAGGCGTAGAGGATCTTGTCCCAGCCGATCCAGTCCATGGTGTCGCGCAGGTGTTCGGGCCGCTCCGGCTCCTCGATCGGCTGGGTGCTGACCCAGATGTGATCGCGGATGTATTCGCTGGGCTTGCGCTTGAGATGCGGCACCTCGCAGCGCAGGGACGGAAAGAGCTTGTCCAGCCGCCAGGCGACCGAGGGCAGCCAGGCGAAGCCGCATTCGATCAGCACCACCTTGAGGCGGGGAAAGCGCTCGAAGACGCCCTCCACCACCATGGAAATCACCAGCGACTGGCAGGAGGTCGCGTGCTCGCTCACCTCCTCGATATAGAAGCTCGGCCAGCCGCCATTGGTCATCGCCCAGCCGGAATAGCCGAAGGCATGGATGCCGATGGGCAGGCCCGCTGCCTCGGCGGCTTCGAAGATCGGCCAGTATTTCGGGTTGCCGAGGGGGTGGGAGGTACGGCTCATCAGCAGCACCTGGGCGAAGCGCGGATCGCCGGCGCGGGCGCGGATTTCGCGGGCGCTGGCCTCCGGATCCTCATAGGGCACGACGATGGAGGCGCGCAGGCGGGGTTCGGGCACCACCCATTCGGCGAGCTGCCACTCATTCACCGCATGCGCCATGGCGGTGGAGAAAGCGTTGTTGGTATCGCCCTGGCCGCTCGGCGCCAATGGATTCAGCAACCCGACATCGATGCCGTAATGGTCGAGATGCTGTTCGCGCACGAAACCGAGATCGCTGGCCGGGGTGCCGCCCTCGGGCGTCCAGGCATCCCGCCGGCTTGCCAGGGGCTGCGATTTGGGGAAGGGCGTGCCGCGGACAAATCCATGGCGCGGCCGCAGGCCATAGCTGTGCAGCCGGTGCCGCATGTCGGCCGAAAGCCAGGGGTCGAAGACGTGGCGCGAGGCGGGGCGGGGGTGGATGTCCACGTCGCACAGGCCGAGCGTGGCGGCGGGCGGCTTGGCGTTGGGCAGCATCATGTTCATGCGGGGACCCTCTCGCTGAGATTGTAGAAGGCTTCGGCGTTGCCGCGGAGGAATTTTTCGCGCGGGATTCCGGGGGGGATCCTGGGCAGCCCGTCATAGTTCCAATGCGGCCAGTCGCTGGCCCAGAGCAGCATCTCCTCGGCCCCCAGATGAGCCAAAAGCTTTTCGGCTTCCTCATCCGGCACATCGAAGGGCTGGGCGGTGAGGCGGATATGGCGGCGCACGGTGTCGAAGGGGCTTTCTGCCTGCCAGGGGATTTCGAAGCGCACGCCCTTCCAGCCCTTGGTGAGGCGCCAGAGGAAGGCCGGCAGCCAGCTCACCCCGCTCTCCGCCAGCACCACGCGCAGTTTGGGGAATTGCACGAAGACGCCCTCGGTGATCAGCGAGGCCAGCGCGCTCTGGAAGGCCTGCTGCTGGGCCGCCACATCCTCCATGTACCACGACACCCAGCCGAGCGAGGTGGCGGGGTGGCGATGCGCGCTGCCGGCATGCAGGCAGAGCGGCAGGCCGTGCTTTTCCAGCGCGGCATAGACCGGCCAATGGCTGCGGCGGCCATGCGGGATTTCGCCCATCACCGGCCGCAGGGCCTGGATGAAGCGCGGGTCGGGGGCGAGGCGTTCGATTTCGGCGACGGCGTGGTCGGTCTCGTTCGGCAGCACGATCGCGGCGCGCAGGCGGGCATCGCGCTCCAGCCATTCCGCGCGGACCCAATCGTTCAGGGCGGCGGTGAAGGCGCGGTTCATGTCGGCGTTGAAGATGAGCTGCACGCCATAGATCGGGTTGAGGATGCCCATGGCGGCGCCGGTGATGTCCAGCCAGGCCTGCATTTCGGCCAGGCCAGGGAAGCGGCCGGGGGGGCGCCAATCCGCCCGCACCGTGCGCGGCGCGTCGGGCGGGTAGGATTGGCTTTCGAAACCCTCCAACCCGCGCTGGGCGATGCTGTCGGCCCAGAAGGGTTCGAGGTAGGGGCGCAGCGCGTCCAGCCCGGATGGCATCGGGTGCAGGTCGGCGTCGATGGCGCCTTCGAAGGCGCGCATCACATGCTGCAGAGGCTGAGTGTGCGCCCGGTGATCAGGCTGGCATAGGCATCGCGCACCTTCGCCAGCCGCGGGTTTTCGCCATGTGCCTTGAAGGCGGCGTCATCGGCATAGACCTCCACCAGCATCACCCGCGTGCGGTCCGGCTCGCCCTTCTTCATCGGCTGCAGCACGTCGAATTGCTGGCAGCCCGGCTCCTCCGCCTTCGTCATCCGGGCGTGCTCGGAAATGATCGCGGTGAAGGCGGCGTGATTGGCCTCCTCCATCTGGAATTCGACGATGATGCCGATGCGTGCCATGGCTGGTTTCCTCATTGCGTTGGTGGCAGGTTACGCCGCAAGCGCCCGACCGCAAGGGCGCGCCGCCATTCAGGGAGAGAATCATGCCATCCATCCATCGTCGCGCCCTTCTGGCCACGACCCTTGTCACCCCCGCGCTGGCGCAGACCGTCAGCCGCAATGCCCGCGTCGTCATCGGCTTTCCCGCCGGCGGCAGCTCGGATGTGGTGGCCAGGCTCTATGCCGAGCGACTGCGCGGTGTCTTCGCGCCGAACATGATCGTCGATGGCCGCGTGGGTGCGGCCGGCCGCATTGCGGTCGAGCACGTGCGTGATGCCGACAAGGACGGCACCACCTATCTGCAGACCCCGGCCTCGATGCTGACCCTTCAGCCCCATATCTACCCGCGCGAGGTGCGCTACGACGCGCTGACGGACCTGATTCCAGTCTCCACCGTCTGCTCCTTCCCCTTCGCGCTGATCGTGCCGATGGCCCATCCCGCGCGTGACCTCGCGGGTTTCGTGACCTGGGCGCGTGCGCAGCAGGGGGAGATTCCGTTTGCCTCGCCCGCCTCGGGTGCGGCGCCTCATTTCATGGGGCTGATCCTGGCCCAGGCCATCGGCGTGCGGATGACGCATGTGCCGTATCGCGGCGCGGTGCCGGCGATCCAGGACGTGATCGGCAACCGGCTGAACATGTTTCTGGGGGTGCTCGGCGATGTCTCGCCGCATCACGGCACAGGGGTGCGGATGCTGGCCGTCTCCTCGGCGCGGCGGGTGGCGCGCTACCCCGATGTGCCGACTTTTTCGGAGCTGGGCTATCCGCAACTCGCCCAGGAGGAATGGTTCGGGGCGCTGCTGCCGGCGGGCACGGCCCAGCCGATCGTGACTGGGCTGTTCGACGCGATCCGCCAGGTGGCGGCACGGCCGGACATGATCGAGGCGCTGGGGCGGCTGGAATTCGCGCCCACGGTGTCTGCCAGCCCCGCGGCTTTCGCGGCGCAGATCCGGTCGGAGCGGGAGAATTGGGGGCCGGTCGTGCGCGCTTCCGGCTTCACGCCGGAATAAGCGCGCGCGCCGGGATGTGTTGCGCGCTTCCGGCTTCACGCCGGAATAAGCGCGCGCGCCGGGATGGGTTGCGCGCTTCCGGCTTCACGCCGGAATAGGCGCGCGCGCTTCCGGATTTACGCCGGAGAGGGGCCTTGCCCCCTCTCCGGACCGTTCGTCGCATTCGGCGCTGAACCCAGCAAAGGCCGAAGGGCCTTTGGCAAGCGGTGCAAAGCCGCCTTCGGGGCCGTTGGCCCCATGGTCAGATCGCGTTGGACCAATCCGCCGGCACGAAGCGGAAGCCGTCACCCTGCCGCAGCACAGTGCCATGGGCCGGGAAGGGGAAGTGGTAGGCCGTCATCCGCGCCCGCTCGGCCGCGATGCGGCCGAACAGCGCCACCCGGCTGGCCGTCGCCGCCGCGCCGTCGATGTCGAAGATGCTGCTCCAGCCCGGGTTGCGCAGGAACAGCTCAGGGCGCGAGGAGGCGTCGGCGGTGACGAAGAGCTGGTCCGCGCCATTGGCGACATGGAAAGCGGTGTGGCCCGGCGTGTGGCCATAGGCCGCCACCGCCCGCACGCCAGGCTGGAGCTCGGCACCTGCGGCGAAGCGCTCGACACGGCCGGGATAGGCGGCAAAGCGCCGCGCCACATTGGCGAAGGTGCCGCGCTGGCCGGCCGGCACCCGGCTTTCGTTGCTGGCATCGGTCCAGAAAGCCCATTCCACCTCTGGCACGAAGATCTGGGCATTGGGGAACATCGCCTCGTTCTGCGCATTGCTCAGGCCGGTGATGTGGTCGCCGTGGAAATGGCTGATCAGCACGCGGTTGACCCGGGCGGGGTCAATGCCCGCCGCGCGCAGATTGGCGCCCATCTGCCCGGCGGTGGGAACCAGCTGCGCGCCGGTGCCGCTGTCGAACATGGTGATGCCCGACGGTGTCTCCAGGAAGGTGACGATATAGGGGTTGTCCAGCCGCGCGGTGGAGAGCCCGGCATCGCGCAGCGCGCCTTCGACGGCGGCGGTATCGGCATTCGTCACCCAGCCGGTGCCGGGGTTCTGGCGGGTGGCGAAGCCATCCCAGACGGTGGTGGCGATGAAGCCGCCGACGCGGAAGCGATAAAACCCCGGCGCCTGGGCGGGGGCGGAGGTTTGCGCGGGCGCGGTCTGCGCCAGCGCGGCCGGGGCAAGACCCGCGGCCGCGGTGGCGGCGAGGAAAAGGCGACGGTCCATGTGATTCTCCCGAGGGGTAAAGTTCGGGTAACCCTACCGCCATCTCCCTTGCCGCGAAAGCGGTTTCAGCCCGCCGAGGCCCAGTCCGCCGGAACGTAGCGAAAGCCCTGGCCCTCGCGCGCGATGAAGCCGGTGGCGGGGAAGGGGAAGTGAAACCCGGTGACCCGCACCCGGTCGGCCGCCACGCGGTCCAGCACCCGCCGGCGCATCGCGGCGCCCGCCGCGCCGTCGAAATCGAAGCCGGTGATGAAATCGGGCCGGCGCGCGATCAATTCCGGCCGGTGGGTGGTGTCGGCGAGATAGATCAGCTCCGCCCCGCCATCGGCGATGTGCCAGATGCTGTGGCCCGGCGAGTGCCCCTCGGCGGCGTGCATGCGGATGCCGGGCACCGCCTCCTGCCCGTCGGTCAATCGCCGGATCTTTCCGGCATAGGGGGCGAAGCGGCGGGTGGTATTGGCGAAATTGCCGCGCTGGCCCTCGGGGCTGCGGGTGAGATTGCCGGGCTCGGTGAACCAGGCCCATTCATTGGCCGGCACCACCACCTCGGCATTGGGGAAGGCGGCACTGCCATCGGCCAGGATCAGCCCGTTGATGTGGTCGCCATGGAAATGCGAGATCACCACGGTGGTGACCCGGGCAGGGTCCAGCCCGGCCGCGGGCATGGTGGCGAGCAGCCGCCCCAGCGTGGCGCCGGGCGCCTGCGGCCCATTGCCGGTGTCGAAGACCACGAGGTTGCGGCCGGTATCGACGATCGTGACGGCATAGATGTTGCGGTAGTCGGTCGGGCTGAGAAAACTTTCGGCCAGCACCGCCTGCACCTCCTCCAGCGGCGCATTCCGCACCAGGCCCTGCACCGGCATGATGCGAAAGCCGTCAGAGATGGTGGTGACGGTGAAGCCGCCGAGGCGGAAGCGATAAAAGCCCGGGGCCGGGCTTGTCGCCGCGGCGGCGGCGGGTTGCGCCCGCACGCCGCTGGCCAGCCAGGGCAGGCCGAGTGCCGCCGCCATCACGATGCGCCGTTGCGCCATGTCGCTTCCTCCCGGGGGTTGCCTCAGATCGCGCTCGACCACTCCGCCGGCACGAAGGCGAAGCCGGCATCGGCCCCCGCGCCATGCCGCGCGACATAGCCATTGGCCGGGAAGACGTAGTGATAGCCGGTGACGCGCAGCCGGTCCGTCGCCACCATGTCGAGAAGGCGGCGGCGGGTGGTGACCGCGACATCAGGCTCGAAATCGCCCAGGAAATGCCAGCCCGGCCGGCGCATCATGATCTCCGGCCGGTTCAGTACATCAGCCAGGTAGATCATCTCCTCCGCGCCGTCGCTCACCCGGTAGACGGTCTGGCCCGGGGTATGGCCGAAGGCGTCGATGGCGGTGATGCCCGGGATGACCTCGCCCGCGCGGATCTGCCGGACGCGGCCCTGATAGGGGGCGAAGCGGCGTGCGGTATTGGCGAAGCTGGGGCGCTGCCGCTCGGGGCTGCGGCTCTCATTCGAGGCCTCGGTCCACCAGGCCCATTCCGTGGCGGGGACGATGATCTCGGCATTGGGGAAGGCGCGGGTGTTCTCGGCCGTCAGCAACCCGTTGATGTGATCGCCATGGAAATGGCTGTGGATGACATGGGTGATGGCGGCGTGGTCGATGCCGGCGGCGGCCATATTGGCGATCATCCGGCCATTGGTGGCGGTGGGTGCCGTCACGCCATTGCCGGCGTCGAACACCACGAAGGTATTGCCGCGCTGGGCGAAGGTGATGGTGAAGGGCACCATGATGGTGTCGCCCGCCATCAGGCTTTCGGCCATCACCGCGCGGACGGCCTCGAGCGGCGCATTGGTGATGTAGCTGCCGACGGGGAAGCGGTTGAAGCCGTCATGCACCGTGGTGATGGTCCAGCCGCCGACCTTGAAGCGGTAGAAGCCCGGCGCCTGGGTGGCGGGCGCCGGGGTCGGCGCCTGCGCCTGGGCGGCGCCGATCAGCGCGGGTGTGGCCAGCAGCGCGGTGCCGGCGAGCATGAGCATGCGACGTTCTTTCATGGTGATTGTCCTGCCTTGAGGGTGGGGTGTGGCCGCGGCCGGGCTGTCAGAGCGCGCTCGACCACTCGGCCGGCACGAAGGCGAAGCCCTGCACGCCGCCGGAGCTGTGGCGTGCCACGTGGCCATTCGCCGGGAAGGGGAAGTGGTAGCCGGTGACGCGCACCCGGTCGGTCGCCACCATGTCGAGCACGCGGCGGCGCGTGGCCGCGGCGGCCTCGCCGTCGAAGTCGAAGATGATCTGCCATTCCGGCCGGCGCATCATGAATTCCGGGCGGTTGGTGGTGTCGGAGATGAACATCATCTGCTCATTGCCATCGGCCACGCGGTAGATGGTGTGGCCCGGGGTATGGCCATGGGCGGCGATGGAGGTGATGCCGGGAATGACCTCGCCGCCCGGCGTGATCTGGCGAATCTTGCCCTGATAGGGCGCGAAACGGCGCGGCACATTGGCGAATTGGCCGCGTTGGCCCTCGGGGCTGCGGCTTTCGTTGCTGGCCTCGGTCCACCAGGCCCATTCGGGGGTGGGGACGATCACCTCGGCATTGGGGAAGGCGGCGGTATTGCCGGGGGTGAGAAGGCCATTGATGTGGTCGCCGTGGAAATGGCTCTGGATCACATGGGTAACGCGGGCGGGATCAATGCCGGCGGCGGCCATATTGGCGATCATCTTGCCATTGGTGGCGGCGGCCGGGGTCACGCCATTGCCGGCATCGAACACCGCCAGCACCGCGTCCTTCTGGGCGAAGGTGATGGTGAAGGGGATGGGCAGGGCGGTGGTGGACATGAAGCTCTCGGCCAGGATGGCCTGGACCTCGGCCACCGGCGCATTGCGCACGAAGCCCTCGATGGGGCGGCTGAAGAAGCCGTCATGGACGGTGGTGATGGTCCAGGCGCCGACCTTGAAGCGGTAGAAGCCGGGGGCCTGGCCGGCGGGTGCGGCGGCGGGTGCGGCGGCGGGTGCGGCGGCGGTCTGGGCCACGGCGGACCCCGCCATCGCCAGGATGGCGGGCGAGGCGATGAGGCCGGCGAAGGCGGTGCGGCGCGCGATGGTCATGAAACGGTTTCTCCCATGGGCAGAGCCGGGGTCGGCCGGCATTGTCCGATGTCATGCGGCATCGCGCGGCGAAAAGCCATTGCAATTCGTTGACGAATGGCAACAGCGCACAGGGGCTCAGCGCGCGGGCGCGAAGCCCACCACCGCCTCGATATGCGGCGACCAGAGGAACTGGTCGATCGCGGTGGCCGAGGTCAGGGCATAGCCGGCCTCGCGCAGCACACGCGCATCGCGTTCCAGCGCCACGGGATTGCAGCTGACATAGACGAGGTGGGGCTTCGGCCCGCGCGCGATCTGCGCGACCTGCTCGGCGGCGCCGGCATAGGGCGGGTCGAGCACGACCACGGCACATTTCGCGAGCTCCGCTGGCAGCAGGGGCTGACGGATCAAATCCTTTCGCGCGGCGGTGACGCGGCCGCCGGCGGCCCGCGCCCCGGTATCGAGGGCGGCGGTGGCCTCCGGGTCGCCCTCATAGGCCAGCACCCGGGCGCGTGCGGAGAGCGGAAAGCTCAGCGTGCCCAGGCCGGCGAAGAGATCGGCGATGATCGCCCCGCGCGACAGCTTTGCCGGCAGCGCGGCCAGGACCGCGGCGATGATTGCCGCCTCGCCCTCCACGGTCGCCTGCAGGAAGGCGCCGGGGGGCGGCGCCACCACGCCGCGGCCGAAGCTGTGGCGGACCGAGGCGATCTGCGCCGCCACCCCCTCACGCGTCGCGATGCGCGGCAGATTCTCGGCCCGGGCGAAATCGGCCAGGCGCTGGATATCCACCGGTGTGAGCTTGCCATCGAGGCGCAGCAGGATGTCGGGGCCGGAATCGAGCAGGTTGATGGCGGCATCGGCGCGTTGGCGCAGCGCCTGCAGCGGGCGCAGCGCCGCGGCCAGCCGGGGCAGCAGCGCCACGATCTCGGGCCGGAGAACCCGGCATTCCGGGATGGCCAGCACGCCCTGGGGGCCGTGGAAGCCGATGGTCAGGCTGCCATCGGGGTTGCGCAGCACCGAGAGATCGGCCCGCCGCCGCGTCGCCGGCGGGCTGACATGGCCGAGCGTGACCACGGCCTGCGCGTAGCCGGCCTGGCGCAGCGCGTGCTCGACTCGGCCGCGCTTCCATTCCGATTGCGGCGCCTGCGCCCAGTGCTGCAGCGCGCAGGCGCCGCAGAGCGAGAAATGCGGGCAGGGCGGGTCCACCCGCTCTGTGCTTTCGCGGATAAGCCGCCCCTCCGGCGAGAGGGTTTCCCCCGGCAGGGCGCGGGGGATATGGCGCCGGCCGCCATCGGGCAGCAGGGCCAGCCCGTCGCCGGCGCTGCCCATGCCGATGATGGTCAGTTCAGCCAAAAGCATTCAGGCCGGTCTGTGCCCGGCCGAGGATGAGCGCATGGACGTCATGCGTGCCCTCATAGGTGTTCACCGTCTCCAGGTTCATGACGTGGCGGATAACATGGTATTCATCGACGATGCCATTGCCGCCATGCATGTCGCGCGAGACGCGGGCGATATCGAGGCTCTTGCCGCAATTGTTGCGCTTGACGAGGGAGATCATCTCCGGCGCCACGCGGCCCTCATCGAAGAGCCGGCCGACCCGCAGCACGGCCTGCAGGCCGAGCGTGATCTCGGTCTGCATATTGGCGAGCTTGAGCTGGATGAGCTGCGTGGCCGCCAGCGGCTTGCCGAACATCTTCCGGTTCAGCGTGTATTCGCGGGCGGCGTGCCAGCAGAATTCGGCCGCACCCAGCGCGCCCCAGGCGATGCCATAGCGGGCGCGGTTGAGGCAGCTGAACGGGCCGGCCAGCGACTTCACGCCGGGCAGGCGGTTTTCCTCGGGGACGAAGACATCGTCCATCATGATCATGCCGGTGACGGAGGCGCGGAGCGAAAACTTGCCCTCGATCTTCGGCGTCTCCAGCCCCTTCATGCCGCGTTCCAGCAGGAAGCCGCGCAGGATACCCTCGTCATCCTTCGCCCAGACGATGCAGACATCGGCGATGGGGGAATTGGTGATCCAGGTCTTGGAGCCGCTGAGCAGATAGCCGCCATCCACCTTCTTCGCCCGGGTGCGCATGGAGGAGGGGTCGGAGCCGGCATCGGGCTCGGTCAGGCCGAAGCAGCCCACCCATTCGCCGGTGCGCAGCTTGGGCAGGAATTTTTGTTTCTGGGCCTCGGAGCCGAAGGCGTGGATGGGGTACATCACCAGCGAGGACTGCACGGAAAAAGCCGAGCGGTAGCCTGAGTCGACCCGCTCGACCTCACGGCTCATCAGGCCATAGGCGACGTAGCTGACGCCGGCGCAGCCATAGCCCTCAAGCGTGGCGCCGAGAAAACCCTGCTCGCCGAATTCGTTCATGATCTCGCGGTCGAATTTTTCGAGGCGATTGGCCATCAGCACCCGCGGCATCAGCCGGTCCTGGCAGAAGGCGCGGGCGGCGTCGCGGATCATCCGCTCGTCCTCGGTCAGCTGGTCTTCGAGCTGCAGGGCGTCGTCCCACTGGAAGCTCGCCTTCACCGGCGTCATGACGTTCATCGCTTTATCCTCCGAATGGCCCAGCTTTTTCCAATCGGGCTGGGCGATGCAAGGTCCATCTCAACCTGGGCTGTGGAGCGGCCAGGACCGCTTCAGCCGGCGGTTCTCAGCCGGCGGCCGGCACTGGCGCTGCCGGCTCGGCCGTCATGCTGGGCTCGTTTGCCGCCGCGGCGAGGGGGGGCGTTTCGACCGGCGTCACCTCAACGGCAGTCGTAGCAACGGGCGCCACCTCAACGGCGGAGAACTCGGCCGGGGCCATCACGGGCTCGGGCACTTCGCTCGGGATATGGGCGATCAGGCCCTCCGGCACCACGGCTTCACTCGCCATGGTTTCCGTGCTGGCCTCGGCGGCACGCTCGCGCCGCGGCTTGGGTATGGCGATGAGCATGAAGGCCGGAATGCTGTCACCAAAACCGCGCAGGGCGGGGCCCAGGTCATCATCGCGGCGGCGCGGCCGGTCATCCCTGCCGCGCGGGCGTTCGTCACGGCGCGGCTCAGGATCGGCACGACGGGGGCGATCGTCGCGGCGTGGGCGGGGCGCGTCGATGATGTCCTCGGCCGGGGCCGCGGCCACCGGGGCGTCGCGCCTCGTGCGCTCCTCGCGGGGCGGGCGATCCTCGCGGACCGGGCGATCGCCGCGTTCGGCGCGGTCTCGCGGGGCGCGTTCTTCGCGGGGCGTACGCTCTTCGCGGGGGGCACGCTCCTCGCGCGGACGGTCGCCGCGGCCGCCGCGCTCGCGGCCACCACGTTCCGGCGTGCGGCCAGCCGGGCGGGCTGCGCCACCGCGGCCACGGCCGCGCGGGCGCGTCAGCGCCTCGGCGATGTCCTCGTCATTGATGACGTCGAGGCCGGGGATGGTGATGCGTGCCAGCGGTTGGCCGATCAGCTTTTCGATGCCCGCCACATTGCGCGCATCGTCGACGGTGGCGATGGAGAAGGCGCGGCCCTCGCGCCCCGCGCGGCCAGTACGGCCGATGCGGTGGACATAGTCCTCCGAATGGAAGGGTACGTCGAAATTGAAGACATGGCTCAGGCCGCCGATATCGATGCCGCGGGCGGCAACGTCGCTGCACACCAGAAGTTGCAACTCATTCGCCTTGAAGGCGTTGAGCGTCGAGAACCGCACGGACTGGTCGAGATCGCCATGCAGCGCGCCGACGCGGAAGCCGTGCTTCTTCAAGGACTTGTAGAGGACGTCGACCTCGATCTTGCGGTTGCAGAAGATCAACGCATTGCCGACTTCCTCGCTGCGGATCAGGCGGCGCAGCGCCTCGCGCTTGTCATGCGGCTGCACATAGACCAGCCCCGAGGTGATGGTGGTGGCGACCGAGGCGGGGCGTGAGACGGTGATCTCGCGCGGGTTCTGCAGGAAGGCATCGGCCAGCCGGCGGATCTCGGGCGCCATGGTGGCGGAGAAGAACAAGGTCTGACGGGTGGGCGGCAGCATGCCCACGATGCGCTCGACATCGGGGATGAAGCCCATATCCAGCATGCGGTCGGCTTCGTCGATCACCAGCAGCTTGCAATCGGCCATCAGGATGCGGCCGCGGTCGAACATGTCGAGCAGCCGGCCGGGGGTGGCGATGAGCACGTCCACGCCCTCGTTCAGCACCCGCTTCTGCTCATCCATGCTCTCGCCGCCGATCAGCAGAGCGTGGTTGAGGCCGAGATACTTGCCGTATTTTTCGAAGTTTTCGGCCACTTGCATGGCCAATTCGCGGGTCGGCTCGAGGATCAGGCTGCGCGGCATGCGCGCCTTGGCGCGCGAGCCCGAGAGGATATCCAACATCGGCAGCACGAAGCTGGCGGTCTTGCCGGTGCCGGTCTGGGCGCAGCCCAGCACGTCGCGGTTCATCAGCACGACCGGGATGGCCTGCTCCTGGATCGGCGTGGGGTGGACATAGCCGGCTTCGGTGACGGCGCGGACCAGCTCGTCGCTCAGGCCGAGATCGGCGAAGGTGGCGCGGGGGGCGGGCTCTTCCTCGGGTTCGGCATATTCCGGCTCGGCAGCGATGGGCTCGGGGTCGGCCTCGGCGGCGATGGCCTCAGCGGTGACCGGGGCGGGATGGTCGGACTGGGCCTCGGCGATCCCCGGCTCGGCCATGATCGGCTCGGCCAGGATGGGATCGGCCATCACCGGCTCCACCGTGACCGGCTCAGCGATGACGGGCTCAGGCGCCACGGGCTCAACCACAAACGGCTCAGCGGTTACAGGCTCAGCCAGGAGCGGCTCAACCGCCACGGGCTCCGCTGCCACCGGCAAAGCCGCAGCCTCCGCGGTCGCTCTCTCGGACTCAGGCGCGGGCGCGGCGGCCCCGCCAGGCGCGACCATGGCCGCTTCGTTCTGGGCTTCCGCCACCGGCTCTGCCGTGCGGGCGTTGTTTTCCGTCAAATGCAAACTCTTCTGAACAGGGTGGTATCACTGCGCCGATGCCGCGCGGCCTCGGCCTTCATGGGTTGCGCTCCCATCGAGCGTCCCGGGCGGGCCTGGCGCGGCTGGGGCAGGCTCTCCCGCCCCGCAACCCCGCCCATATGCGCCGTGGGGCCGCATCGCGCAAGCATTTGCTGGCATT
Organism: uncultured Rubritepida sp.; assembly: GCA_964395305.1. Taxonomy (GTDB): domain Bacteria; phylum Pseudomonadota; class Alphaproteobacteria; order Acetobacterales; family Acetobacteraceae; genus Rhodovarius. Next base: position 77,080 of record CAYNBM010000012.1, on the reverse strand, counting down.
GTGGCGCCGCGCCGGCCGCATTACAGCCGCGCGTCATGGCCACCAAGCTCCTTCTGCTGCCCGGGCTGCTCTGCGATGCGCGGCTGTGGCGCGATGTCCTGCCATGGCTGCCGCCGGGCGCGGTGCTGGTGGCCGACCTCACCAGCGATGACAGCCTGGACGCCATGGCCGCGCGCGCCCTGGCGCAGGCCGATGCCGCCTGGGGGCCGGGCGCGGGCTTCGCCGTGGCCGGGCTTTCCATGGGCGGCTATGCCGCGCTGGCGCTGTGGCGGGCGGCGCGGCCGCGGATCAGCCACATGGCCTTGCTCGACACTTCGGCCCGGGCGGACAGCCAGGAGAGCGCGCGGCGCCGGCGGGCGATGATGGCGCTGGCCCGCACCGGCATGTTCCGCGGCGTGACACCCCGGCTGGTGCCGCTGCTGCTGCACCCCAGCCGCCTCACCGGCCCGCTGGCGCGGGAGGTGATGGCGATGGCCGAGCGGGTGGGGCGCGAGGCCTATCTGCGCCAGCAGCAGGCCATCATCGCCCGGCCCGATTCGCGCGCGATGCTCGCCGGCATCGACGTTCCCACTCTGGTGGGCGTGGGCGAGGCGGATGCCCTGACGCCGCCGCATCTCGCCGAGGAGATTGCGGCCGCCATCCCCGGCGCCGTGCTGGCGCGCTTCCCGGGCTGCGGCCACCTCCCCTGCATGGAGGACCCGGGCGCGGTGGGCCGCGCGATGGCGGCCTGGCTCGGCGCTACTCGATCGTGATGCCGGCGGCGCGGATCACGGCGCCCAGCTCCTCCACCTCGCGCCGGGCGATGCCGTCCAGCTCGGCGATGGTCAGGGGGGCGAGGGTGGCGCCGGCTTCCGTGGCGCGGGCGAGCAGCACGGGGTCCTGCGCCAGTTCGCGCAGCGCCGCGTTGAAGCGCTGCCGCATCGGCAGGGGCATGCCGGCGGGGCCGAAGAAGGCGAACCAGGCGTCGATGGTGAAGCCGGGCAGCCCGGCCTCGGCCGTGGTGGGCACATCGGGCAGGCCGGCGGCGCGCCGGGCGCTGGCCATGGCGAGCGCCTTGACGCGCCCGGCCTGGACGAGCTGCACGGCCGAGCTCGGCGTGGTGATGAACATCTCGACGCGCCCACCCACGACATCCTGCAGCGCGGGGGCGGCGCCGCGATAGGGCACATGCACCATCTCCACGCCGATGGCGCGCGAGAACAGCACGCCGGCGATGTGCTGGATGCTGCCGATCCCTGAGGAGGCGTAGTTCATCGCGCCGGGACGCGCGCGGGCCAGGGCGATGAATTCGGCCAGGTTGTTCACCGGCAGGTTGGGCGCGGCCAGGATGACATGCGGCGCCATGGTGGCCATGCCGAGCGGGGCGATGTCGCGGTTGGGGTCCCAGCCCGGGTTGCGCATCATGGCGGGGTTGCCGGCGTGGTAGCCGCTGTATTGCAGCAGAATGGTGTGGCCATCGGGTGCCGCGCGCGCCGCGGCCTGGATGGCGATATTGCCATTGGCGCCGGGCCGGTTCTCGATCACCACGGGCTGGCCGAGCAGCCGGGACAGCCCCTCGGCGAAGAGCCGAGCGGCGAAGTCGGTGCCACCCCCGGGCGGGTTGGGCACCAGCACGGTGATAGGCCGGGTGGGCGACCAATCCTGGGCCAGGGCGGGGGTGGCGAGCAGCAGGGGCAGGGCGCGGCGTTTCATGACAAAAATCCTCCAAGGGCGGTGAGCACCTCTTCGGGTGCCTCTTCCGCCAGATAATGCCCGGAGTTCACGCAATGGCCAGTGACCGGGCCGGTCGCATAGTCCCGCCACACCGCAAGCGGCGCGTACCAGGCGCCGATCCGCCCTTTCGCACCCCAGAGCACCAGCAGCGGGCAGGCCACCCGCTGCCCCGCCGCGCGGCTGGCGCGGTCATGTTCGAGGTCGATGCCGGCCGCCGCCCGGTAATCCTCGCAGATCGCCGTCACCGTGCCGGGCTCGCGCAGGGCAGCGAGGTAATCGGCGCGGGCGAGGGGGTGGAAGAAGCTGCTGTCCTTCGGCTCGCGGCTGGTGTGGATGTCGAACCAGAGCTCGACATTCTGCTCGATCAGCCGCTCCGGCCCGGGATGCGGCTGGGCCAACGAAAACCAGTGATAGTACCCCATGGCGAAGGCCATATCGACGTGTTCGAAATGGTGCAGCGTGGGCACGATATCCATCACGCAAAGCCGCTCCACCGCCTGCGGGTATTGCAGCGCCAGGCGATGGGCGAGGCGCGCGCCGCGGTCATGGGCGAGCACGGCATAGCGCGAAAATCCCAGCGCCAGCATCAGCCCATGCGCGTCGCGCGCCATTTCCTGCTTGGAATAGGGCAGGTGGGTCGGGCTGGGCGCGGGCTTTGCGGAAAAGCCATAGCCGCGGATATCGGCGCAGATCACGGTGTGCCGGCGCGCCAGCGCGGGGGCCAGCTTGTGCCACATCGCATGGGTCTGCGGGTTGCCATGCAGCAGCAGCAGCGGCGGGCCGGAACCGCCGCGCCGCAGCCGCACCGCCATGCCGTCCACCACGCGGGTCGCCAGCGCGAAACCCTCGAAAAATGCCATGCCGCTTGTTTCCATCCCCGCATTGCGCCACCGCGCCGCCCGCCCGGCAAGCCGGTTGACGCGGGCCAACCCGGGTAGCAGCGTTGTGTCGCAATCAAGGGAGAAGCCAGGACGATGTCCAGGGATGATGAAGCGCTGTTCGACAAGGGCCTGCCGATCCGCCGCGCCGTTCTGGGCGCGGAATATGTCGATGGCTCAATGGCCAAGGCCGATGACTTCATGATGGCCTTCCAGCGCGCCACCACCGCCATCGCCTGGGGCTGGGCCTGGGGCGACCCGACGCTGGACCGCCGGACGCGCTCGATGCTCAACCTCGCCATGCTGACCGCACTCGGCAAGACGCCCGAGATCAAGCTGCATGTGAAGGGCGCCTTGAACAACGGCATCTCGGTGGACGAGATCAAGGCGGTGCTGCTGCACGCCACCGCCTATTGCGGCATTCCCGCGGGGCTTGATGCCTTCAAGGCGGCGCATGAGGTGCTCCTCGCCGAAGGGGCGCTGGCGCCGGCCGCGGCCAAGCCCGGGAAGAAGCCCGCCAAGAAGAAGTCCGCGAAGTGAAGCGCCTGGCATTCATCGGCATCGGCAATATGGGTTGGCCGATGGCGGCCAATCTGGTGTCGAAGGGTTTTGACGTCACCGTCTGCGACAGGGATGCGGCGCGGGTGGCCCGTTTCGCGACCGAAATCGGCGGCAGCGCCGCCGCCGGTGCCGCCGAGGCGGCGGCAGGAGCGGAGGCGGTGATCACCATCCTGCCGACGTCCAAGCAGGTGGCCGAGGTCGCGGCGCTGGTGAAGCCCGCGATGGCGCGCGGCAGCCTCTTCATCGACATGACCTCCGGCCAGCCAGGTGCGACGCGCAGCATCGCGGCGGATCTGGCGAGTGTGGGTGTCGCGATGATCGACTGCCCGGTCAGCGGCGGCGTGCCGCGGGCCAAGTCGGGCGAACTCGCCATCATGGCGGGCGGCGAGGAGGCTGATCTCGACCGTGCGGATGCCGTGCTGAATGCCATGGGAACCTCCATCCATCGCTGCGGGGCCATCGGCGCGGGGCAGGCGATGAAGGCCCTGAACAACCTGGTCTCGGCCGGCGGCTTCCTGATCGGTATCGAGGCCTTGCTGATGGGCCAGAAATTTGGCCTCGACACCGCGTTGATGGTGGATGTGCTCAACGCCTCCTCGGGCATGAACAACTCCACCCAGCGCAAGTTCAAGCAATTCGTGCTGTCCCGCCGCTTCGACAGCGGGTTTGGCCTGGAGCTGATGGTGAAGGATATTGGCATCGCGCTCGAATTGGGGCGCGATGGTGGGGTGCCGGTGCCGTTTTCCTCGCTCTGCCGCGAGCTGTGGCTGGCGGCACAGGGCCTGGCACCGGGCGAGGACCACACCGCGATGGCCAAGCTCTCCGAACAACTCGCAGGCATGACGCTGGGCGGCAACAAGTGACCGCGTCGCCCATGCTCTGGGAGGCCTATGCCATCCGCTACGCGCGGCATGACCGCACGGCCGCGCTCTGCCACGCCTATCCGGTGGCGGACCCGCATGAGGCCATGCCGCTGGATTTCTATGTGTGGCTGCTGCGCTCGGCCGAGGGCCATGAGATCGTGGTCGATACCGGCTATGACCGCGAGAGCGCCGAACGCCGGGGCCGCCCGCTCGGCCGCCGGGTCGATGAGGCGTTGGCCTCGATGGGCTGCGATGCCGGCCAGGTGCGCGATGTGGTGATCAGCCACCTGCATTGGGACCATGTCGGCAGCCTGGACCAGTTCCCGGCGGCGCGTTTCCATATCCAGGAGCGCGAGCTGCATTTCGCCACGGGGCGGCACATGTGCAGCCCGGCCATCCGCGGGCCTTTCGACTGCGCGCATGTCGTGGCGATGATCCAGGCGCTTTATGCCGACAGGGTGGCGGTGCATCTGGGGGATGTGGAGATCGCGCCCGGGGTGTCGCTGCACCGGGTGGGTGGGCATTCCGATGGGCTGCAGGTGGTGCGGGTGATGACCGCGCGCGGGCCGGTGGTGATCGCCTCCGACGCCATGCATTTCTATGCCAATGCGGCGCGGGATAATCCGTTTCCGATCATCTTCAACCTGGGCGATGTGGTGGAGGGGTGGAAGATCACGCGAAAGCTTGCCGGGGGGGTGGAGAGCGCGGTGGTGCCAGGGCATGACCCTGTGGTGCTGAAGCGGTTTCCGAATGCGGTGGAGGGGGAGGTGGCGGCGCTGCATTTGGCGCCGTTGTTTTGAGGCAGCGTTTTCAAGGGCTTGCCTGAGGTTTTTCAAGAACCGCTGTGTATTGCCTTTCATCTCCGGCCCAGAGTTTTTTGGGGTGGCAGAGAAGCGGCTTGGGCATGCGCTTCTCCTGGGTTGAATACAGACCCATTTGAGGTGAAGGGCTTGGTGTTTTGGTGCGGCCGAGAGTGACTTCAAATCCATTGACCACCATCGGACTGTTAACTATAGTTATCAGATGATCGAGGTCCGCCAGACCGAGACCTTCGCAGCCTGGATGGACGGCCTGGCCGACCGACGCGCCGCGAGCCGCATCGCCGCCCGGATCGCCCGGCTGCAGATCGGGCTGTTCGGCGACGTGCGCCCGGTGGGTGCAGGTCTGTCTGAGCTGCGCATCGATGTCGGGCCTGGCTATCGGGTGTATTTCGCCCAGCGTGGCCGGGTTCTGGTGCTGTTGCTTTGCGGTGGCGACAAATCGTCGCAGCGCAGGGATATCGCCCGGGCGCACAACCTGGCGGCCGCATGGAGCAGAAATGATGAGCCTGAAGACCGCCCCCTTTGACGCCGCGCAATATCTCTTCGAGCCAGAGGACCAGGCGGCGCTTCTGAGCGATGCCTTCGCCACCGGCGATATCAGCCATATCGCGACGGCGCTGGGCATCGTCGCCCGTGCCCGCGGCATGACCCATGTGGCGCGGGAGGCGGGGGTGACGCGCGAGGCGCTTTACAAGGCGCTGGGACCCGGCGGTGACCCGCGGCTGAGCACACTGCTGGGGGTGGCGCGGGCCTTGGGGGTGAGCATCACGGCATCGGTGGGGCGCGCTGGGTTGGCGGAGGTGGACGACCGTTGGAGCGCTCCAACCACATTGCAGGCGACGCCGGCTGAAACCTCGGCGTCACGGTCTGGCAAGGTGCGGAAAAAGCAGCAGGCGGTTGTCAAAGCCAAAGCCAAGAAACGACCAACGGATCAGCCAAAGCGGGTCGAAACGGCTGCGTGACACATCGGGCAGTAGGTGGTGACCCCTGCGGGAATCGAACCCGCCTTTGCAACGTGAGAGGCTGCCGTCCTAACCGATAGACGAAGGGGCCAGAACGCGCGCTGTTACGCCCCCCCGGCCCGCCTGTCCAGCCACTCGCCACCGCGCCCCCGTCATGGCTACACTGCGGCCCCCAGGGAGAGCCCCCCATGACCCATCAGGGAAAACCCGTCCCCGCCGTCGCGACCGACCGCGTCGCCATGCTGCATGCGCTCGAGAAAAAACTGCTCTGGCTCTCCGCCTGGATGATCCACCACGCCAACCACATCCGCCCCAATCGCGACGGGCTGAAGGTCGGCGGCCACCAGGCCTCCTGCGCCTCCGCCGTCTCCATCCTCGCAGCGCTGTATTTCGACGCGCTCAGGCCGCAGGACAGGGTGGCGGTGAAGCCCCATGCCGGCCCGGTCTTCCACGCCATCAATTGGCTGCTGGGGCGCCAATCGCGCGAAAAACTGGAAACGCTCCGCCAATTCGGCGGCATCCAGCCCTATCCCTCCCGCATGAAGGACGGCGCCGAGGTCGATTTCTCCACCGGCTCCGTCGGCCTGGGCGTCGCACTCACCAGCTTCGGCTCGCTCGTGCAGGACTATGTCCGACTGCACAAGCTGGCCCCCGATGGCCTGCCCGCCGGCCGCCACGTCGCCATCGTGGGCGACGCCGAGCTCGACGAAGGCAATATCTACGAAGCCCTGCTGGAGGGCTGGAAGCACGATATCCGCAATGTCTGGTGGGTGGTGGACTACAACCGCCAATCCCTCGATTCCGTGGTGCCCGATAGGCTTTTCGGCCGCATCGAGGGCCTGTTCCGCGACATGGGCTGGAACGTCGTCACCCTCAAATACGGCCGCAAGCTCGAAGCCGCCTTCGCGCGTGAGGGCGGCGAGAGCCTGCGCCGCTGGATCGATGACTGCCCCAACTCCCTCTACGCCGCGCTGACCTTCCAGGGTGGCGCCGCCTTCCGCGCCGCCCTCCTCAGCGAGCTGGGTCGCGAACCAGGCCTGCGGGCCATCATCGACCCGCTGAGCGACGAAGAGCTCCACGCCCTGATGAACAATCTGGGCGGCCACGACATCGAAACCCTCACCGAGGCTTTTCGCGCCGCCGATGCCGAGGGCGACCAGCCCACCTGCTTCATCGCCTATACCATCAAGGGCATGGGCCTGCCCTTTGCCGGCCACAAGGACAACCACTCCGGCCTGATGACGCCGGGCCAGATGGATCAGTTCAAGGCCGATATGCGCATCCGCGACGGCCATGAATGGGATTTTTCGGAGGGGCTGGACCTGCCACCCGAGGCGCTCAGCGATTTCATCGCCTCCGTGCCCTTCGCCACACCGCTGACACCGGTTGGCCGCCGCCTTTCCGCCCCCGCCGTGCCCATCCCCGCCCGCCTGCCCAGCCCCCGAACGACGCCGGGCAAAAAGCTTTCCACCCAATCCGCCTTCGGCGACATCCTGGCCGAGATCGGCCGCGGTGAGGGCGAATTCGGCCCCATGGCCAGCCGCATCGTCACCACCAGCCCCGATGTGACGGTCAGCACCAATCTCGGCGCCTGGGTGAACCGCCGCGGCATTTTCGACCGCCACCTCAAGAACGACGTCTTTCGCGATGCCAAGCTGGCGAGCGCGCAGCGCTGGGGCATGTCGCCCGAGGGCCAGCACATCGAACTCGGCATCGCCGAGCAGAATCTTTTTCTCGTTCTCGGCGCGCTGGGCCTCGCCCACACCCTCTACGGCGCCCGGCTTCTGCCCATCGGCACGGTCTATGATCCCTTCGTCAATCGTGGCCTCGATGCGCTGATTTACGGCTGCTACCAGGATGCGCGCTTCATGCTGGTCAGCACGCCATCCGGCCTGTCGCTGGCGCCGGAGGGCGGGCAGCACCAATCCACCAACACGCCGCTCATCGGCATGGCGCAGGACCGTCTGGCCAGCTTCGAGCCGGCCTTCGCCGATGAGCTGGCCGTGCTGATGCGCCACGGTTTCGAGATCATGCAGGCCGAGGGCGGCTCCAGCATCTGGCTGCGCCTCTCCACCCGCGGCCTGGAACAGCCCACCCGCCCGCTGGACGAGGCGGCGGTGATCGCCGGTGGCTACTGGATGGTGCCGCCGGCGCCGGGGGCGCGCATCGCCATCGCCTATCAGGGCCCCGTGGCGCCCGAGGCGCTGGCCGGCTTCGAGGCGCTGCGGGCGGAAGAACCCGGCGCTGGCCTGCTCGCCATCACCAGCCCCGACCGGCTGCACCAAGGCTGGCTGGAAGCCCGGGCGCGCGCCCGCGGCGGCCCAGCGAACCCCTCGCATATCGAGACATTGCTGGCGCCGCTGGCTAGGGATGCGGGCATCGTCACCATCCTCGACGGCCACCCCGCGGCGCTGTCCTGGCTGGGCGGCGTGCGGGGGCAGCGCATCGCGGCCCTTGGCGTGGATCATTTCGGCCAGGCCGGGGATATCCCGGCGCTCTATGCCGAATATGGGCTGGATGTTGAGACCATCCTCGATGCCTGCGCGCAGGTGCTGCTGGGCTGAACCGGCCTCACCGCAGCGCAGGCGGCGCCCGGTCCGGTCCCTGGCGGGCGACTTCCTTGTCTGAAGGCTCAGACGACATGGAGGTAGCGCACCGCCTCCGGCCCCTCGGCCGAGCGGTCGAACCCCATCGCCGCCGCCACGATCGCCTGGTCGGTCTCGGTCATCCGGGCCTGTTCTCGCAGATGCTCGGTCCAGCTCTCGATCGACCACAGCTCTACATAGCGTTCCGGCCTGGCGATATCTTCATAGAGCCGCCAGGTCGCCGCGCCGGCGCGCAGCCGCACCCTTCGCACCTCTTCCATATGGGCGAGGAAGCCCGCGCGTGATTCGGGCGCGACATGGTAGCGCACCACCTCCAGCACCCGGCCGCTGTCGCCGGCCAGCAGCGGCCGCAGCGCATCGGCCGCGGGGGCAGGGGACAGGGCCTTGGCAGGAGTGGCGGGCGCATAGCTCTCGCTCTCCGCATCCAGGCTGCGCCCGCGCACCAAATAGCCGCCCGCCAGCCCGCAGGCGGCAAACAGCGCCAGCGCGCCGCCCGAGCCGACATGCTCGCCCAGCCAGCCCGCCACCGCCGAGCCCAGCGTCATGGCGCCGAAAAAGCTCATCTGGTAAATGCCCATGGCGCGCGCCCTGACCCAGTTCGGCGCGGCCAGGGAGGCCGCGGCCTGCAAGGTGCTCGCCGCCGCCAGCCAGGCCATGCCGTAGAGGAAGATGCCCACCCCCGCGACCGCCCAGCCCAGGCCGAGCAACGCCGCCGCCGCAATCACCGCCATGGCCAGGGCGGAGAGCGCCGAGGCCGCCCAGACGATCTGCCCCCGGTTCAGCCGCCCGCGCAGATTGGGCATGAGGAAGCCTGCCGTGACCGCGCCGGCACCCATCGCACCCAGCATGAGCCCGAAGGCCTGCGGGCCGAGGCCGAGCTCCTTGCGCACCAGCAGCGGCAACAGCCCCCAGACCGCGGCGCCGAACAGAAAAAACATGCAGGCGCGGATGATGGCCGCGCGCATCGAGGGTGTGGCGGCGACGAAGCGCATGCCAGCGCGGATGGCGGAGAGAAAATGTTCGCGCGGGCCTTGGCGGCGGGTGGGCTCGCGCTTCCACAGCAGCAGGGCGCCGGCGAGTGCGAGGATGCACAGCGCGTTGAAGGCGAAGGCGGTGGCGGTGCCCAGGCTTGCGATGATCACGCCGCCGATCGCCGGGCCCACCGCGCGGGCGATGTTGAAGCCGATGCCGTTCAGCGCGATGGCGCCGACGAAATCCTCACGCGGGACGAGTTCGGGCGTGGTGGCGGCCCAACCCGGGAAGCTCATCGCTAGCCCCGCGCCGAGCGCGAAGGTGAAGGCCAGAAGCCCCCATGGCCCCAGCATGCCCGAGAGGTCGAGCAGGCAGAGCAGCAGCGCCACCACCGCCAGCCAGGCCTGGGTCATCAGCAGATAGGTCCTGCGGTCCATGATATCGGCCAGCGCACCGGCCGGCACTGCCAGGAGAAACACCGGCAGCATCGACGCCGCCTGCACCAGCGAGACCATGATGGGCGAGGGGCTGAGCGTGGTCATCAGCCAGCCCGCGCCGGTGTTCTGCACCCACAGCCCGACATTGGAGGCGAGGTTGGCGATCCACAGCATGCGGAAGGCGGGGTGTCGCAGCGGGGTGAAGGCGCGGGGCAGGGGCATGGCGGCAGATGGCCCGCAGCGCGGCCGGGTTGCAACCGCAAACATTCCGAGCGGCAGAGAAATCAAGGCAATGCCATCACCACACAAAAAAACGGCCGGACCCGAAGGCCCGGCCGTGGTCTCACCCCGAAGGGGGTGGCGCTACTGGACGCGTGGCCCCGCCACCTCGGCCCGCTGCGCGGCCGGTGCCGGCAGCAGTTCGGGGTAGTCGCTGATCATCGGCACGCCGTACATCGGCTTGTTCACGCCCTGGTGGCAGGTCGTGCAGTTCGCCTTCAGCGTATCGCCGAGCGGCCCCAGGCGATCGGCCGGGAAGCGCTCACGCAGGCTCTCGATGTAGGTGTTGTTGATGTCGCGCACCATGCGGATGCCGTGCCACGCGGTGAGGCGTTGTGGCGGGCTCTCCTCCCAGTTCGAGAAGGCGCGGGAGTTGTGGCAGAAGGTGCAGTTCACGCCCAGCGACGTGGACATGTGCATCATCAGCGAATAGGTCCATTCCGTTTGCTGGATGGACTGACGGCTATCCGGCCGCGGGTGCTGGTTGGCGCCCTGCATCCGGATTTCCTGCGCGCCCTGCAGATAGGGCGTGAAGGGATCGAGCGGCAGGTCGGACAGGCCGGCGGCACGGCTCGGGCGGTTCTGTTCGCCCGGGCCGGTCAGGAAGTTCGGACCGGTGCCGCGCGGCATTTCGGACCAGACATTCGCCGGCACCGAGACGCCGCGGTGGCAGGTCCAGCAGGTCACGCCCACCGCCCCGGTATGCGGCGTCCATTCGCTGTTGAGCGCCATGGTCATCTGGATCATGCGACGCGCGACATGCTTCTGGTACTTGTCCTCGGCCGCGAAGTTGCCGGGGACGTGGCAGCCATTGCAGCCCACCGCGTCACCCTCCCCGGGATAGAGCCAGGTCGTCATCACGTTCATGATGCGGCCGAACTGCTCGACGCTGAGATGGCCCAGGACAGGGACATTCTCGTAGATTTCCCGGGCGCGCTCGCCAGTGGCGTCCGCGGCCTCGGGGGCCTCGGGGGCCTGGTTTGCCGCCGCCAGCACCACCGCGGCGCGGGGGTTGTCCACCCGCCCCATGGAGGTGCCGCGGAAGCCGCCCTGCACGGTCTCGACCGGCAGCCGCTCGAAGGTGAAGAGCAGGCCGAAGCCGACCACGGCCGCCGCACCAGCCAGGGAGAGCAGCGTGATGTTGGTTGTGTTGAACCTCATCGGGGCGCTCCTTGGAGATACGGGTTCAGGGTGTCGTAGGGCGGGTAGGAGGCGACGAAGCCCCGATCCATCGCCCAGAGGTACCAATTGTCCACCAGCGTGCCGGTCAGCAGGATGCCGATGCCGCCGGTGATGGGGGTGAGGACCGCGAACCACCAGGCCCAGCGGTGGATGCTCTCATAGGTGGCGTTGAAACCCATGGTCCAGCGCCAGAAGAGACCCGCGCGCTCGGCCGCCGTGCCGCGGTCGATGGTGTGTTCCACCTCACGCTCGCCGCCGAAGCGGCCCACCGCCAGGATGGTCGCGCCATGCATGGCGAAGAGCAGCACCGAGCCGTAGAGGAAGACGATGCTCAGCGCGTGGAAGGGATTGTAGAAGAGGTTGCCGTAGCGGATGGAAAACGCCGCGGTCCAGTCGAGGTGGGAGAAGATGCCGAACGGCACCGCCTCGCTCCAGCTGCCCATGAAGATCGGGCGGATGAAGCCCAGCACCAGGAACAGCCAGATCGCCGCAAGGAAGGCGTAGGTGGTGTGGGTGCCAAGACCCAGCGAGCGCGCCCTGGCATAGGTGCGGGCCGCCCAGAGCAGCAGCGAGAGTGTCAGGCATGCGCCCGCCACCAGCCACCAGCCGCCCTCATGCATGGGCATCATCAGGCGAAGCCCGTGCTGCGGCAGCGGCGGGTCGAGCGACAGCCAGAACAGGTCCCGCACGAAGAGCACCGGGTTCCAGTTGACCGAGGCCAGCATGTTCAGCCCGATGATCTCGAAGGCAACGAAGCCGAAGAAGATCGAGAGCAGGCCATAGGTGCCCAGGTACATCGGCCCGATCTGGGCATCGCCCAGCTTGCCGAGGAGGTGGCTGAAGCCGATCGGCTTCGTGCGGGTGTCATCCTCGGCCGGCAGCGGCACGCCGGGGTAGAGCGGGCCACGGACCTGGATCCGTGTGAAGAGATATTGGTATTCGGCCATGTTTCCTTGCCCCCTTCTTACATCTGCGACCAGAACGGCAGCTTGAGCCACCAGCCCCACCATTCCGGCCAGCCGCGCGTCCAGAACGGCCCGCTGATGACGATGCAGATCGCCGACCAGATGCCCGCGCTGAGTGCGAGGAAAAGGCCCAGGCGGTGGATGCCCAGGGTGCCGATGGAGTAGCCGATGAAGTCACGGTAGAAGCTGTTTTCGTGTTCGGCGCCCTTCACGGTCTCACCCTGCTTCGGGTTGATCGCCGCCAGCACCAGCGATGCGTGCAGCGCGAGTGCGAAGGTCGTGGTGAAGAACAGCGTCACCGCGATCATGTGCGCCGGGTTGTAGTGGAAATGCAGGTATTGGTAGCCGACGTTGCTCACCCAATCGAGGTGGCTGAAGATGCCGTAGGGGAAGCCATGTCCCCAGGCGCCCATCAGCACGGGGCGGATCACGTTCAGCGTGAAGAAGGCGAAGACGGCGACCGAATAGGCCACCGGAATGTGCATCCCCATGCCCAGCTTGCGCGCGATCTCGGTCTGGCGCAGCGCCCAGCTTCCGAAGGCGCCCAGCGCGCACATGGTGATGACCTGCCAGTATCCGCCCTCGGCCATCGGCGCGAGCCGCAGGCCATAGGAGATGTCAGGCGGTGCGATGTTGATGCGCCACGGGTTGAACGTTTCTCCCCCGGCGGCGGCGACCAGGATCAGCGCCGTCCCGAGCAGGGAGAAGAAGATCGTGGTGACACCGAACAGGCCCACGTAGAAAGGACCCACCCAAAAATCAAACAGGTCGCCGCCGACGAGGGTGCCGCCGCGGACCCGGTACTTTTTCTCGAAACTGAGTACAGCCATGGGCCGGAACCCCCTTCATGCGTTGAAGAGCCATGACGGGGGCCGCATGCCTCCGTCAGCAGTCACGGTCAGAGTCGGTGGCGAACGGGCGGGGGTTTACGCCCCCGCGCGGACCCGCCACCGACCGTGCCGCGTCAGCGGCGGGGCAGCGCGGCGTTCGCCGTCGCCGTCGAAGCTGCGCACCAGCCCAGGTGATCGCAGTAGCGGGGCGAGCTGAGCACGGCGAAGTGAATCACCGCCGCAATCGTCACCACGCCAAGCGTACCGGCAACACCGACGCGCAGAGGGTTAACAACCATCCAAATCTTATGCATGTATCAATCTCCTTGATGTTCCCGGGTCCGCGGATGCGGGCCCGTGAGGGTTACTGGAACATCCGCCAATCAATCGGGGCGGGATTCCCGTAGACGAGCGGGCGCCACAGCCAAACCAGGACGTGAGCACCCATCGAGGCGAAGACGGAGAAGACCCAACCCTGGACAACCAGGCGATGGATTTCGCGGGCTTCGTTCTCGGTGATTCCGTTAGCCATATTCAAACCTCCGAGCTGGCCTTGCGGCCATTGCAGCGCTCACCCCGCGCTGCTGGGACATCCATGACGAGGCTCGCCCTGGAAGGGGGTGGAGGGCGGCGCTCATCGCGCGCCCTCGAGCTGGAGAGCGGCCGCGGCGCGCTCAGGGGTGACGTGGGTCTCGCCGGCTTCGCGGGCCGCGGCCTCGACCTGTTCGCGCAGCCGCTTGGCGGCCGAGATACGCAGCAGGAAGGGCTGGTCGGAGACCTGTTCGTCGAGCAGTGCCAAAGCCTCCTCGTCCCACCTGTAAGGCAGGGGGACGGGGGTCGCGGCGATGCTGTCCATCTGGGTGGACAGCGGCAGGATGTGGAACAACGCGTCGAACATCGCGTTGCAGTATTCCTGGATCAGATAGGTCGCTCCGGCATAACCCATGAAGGGCGTGCCGGTGGCGCGGCGGATGATGGCGCCGGGGAAGGAGGCGGGGATGTAGGCGCAGCGCGCCCCCGTCTCCGCCGCATAGAGCCGCTCATTGTAGGAGCCGTAGAGGACGAGCGGCGCCTTCGTCTTGATGAGCTCGCGCACCGCCTGGTTGTCGGGCTTCACGCCCGGCTCGCGCGAGATGGCGAAGTTGACGGGGATGCCCATCTCCTCGCCGAAGAACCGCGCCATGCCGCGGGCATAGGTGCCGGTGGCGACGATGCCGACCGAGGCCGAGCCATAGAAATCCTGCGTGACCGAGCGCCACAGATCCCACATCGGCTTCAGCGTGGTGTGTTTTTCCTTCGCGATGAAGGGCTCGGGGTCGAGGCCCGTCAGCTCACCCAGCTTCCGTAAAAAGTTGGTGGTGGCGAACATCCCGATGGGCGCGCGCAGCCAGGGCCGGTCCAGCGCCTCGCACAGCAGCTGGCCGAATTCGCGGTACATGCAGATGTTCACATCGGCATTGGGCAGCTTGATCACGTCCTCGACGTGGGAGCCCAGCGGGAAGACCAGGTTGATCTCGCAGCCCATGCCCTCCACCAGGCGGCGGATTTCCGCCACGTCGGAGGGCATGTTGAAGGTGCCGTAGATGGGCCCGATGATGTTGACCCGCGGCGCTTCGCCATCCTTGCGGACGCGCGGCTTCACCTTGCCGCGCTTGGCGCCGAACTCGCTCCACAGCCAGTTGATCGCGCGGTCGGCGCATTGCCACTGGTCTTCATCGATGGTGCGGGGGATGAAGCGCTGAAGGTTGGAACCCTCGGGCGTCACACCGCCGCCGATCATCTCGGCGATCGAGCCGGTGACCACCACGGCGGGCAGGTCGGGGTCCTGCGTCGCGGCGGCGCGCTTGAGCAGCTGCTCGGTGCCGTTCTGGCTCAGCGCATCCTCGTCGATGCCGGTCACCACCACCGGCAATTCATGCGGCGGCAGCGCGTCGGTGTAGTGCAGCACGGAGGTGACGGGCAGATTCTCGCAGCCGACCGGGCCGTCGATCACCACGCGCAGGCCGCGAATGGCGGAGAAGGCATAAACCGCGCCCCAATAGCCGCCGGCGCGGTCGTGGTCGATGACGAGGCTCATGTGCCAACCGCCTCTTCGGCCTTGGCCTTGGCCATGCGGAGTTTCCGGTTGCGCTCGCGGAAACCCTTGGGTTCCTCGGGGACGCCGTTGAAACCGTAGCCCGCGCGGTCGGGCGTGCCGACGCCGTCGAAGAAGCTGACCATGCGGCCGAAACGCTCGGCCGATTTGGTCTGGTTCGCGACGATGGCGGCGAGCGAGCCGGCGCCGGCTGGGCCGAAGAGCGGCCGCGCCGAGATCATGTTGGTGAAATACAGCGCGGGGATGCCGAGTTCCTTGGCCTTTTGGACCAGTGGCGTGGTGCCGATGGCGAGGTCCGGGCGGACCTCCATCATCGCCTGCACATCCTGCTCCAGGCTGGCGCGGTACTGCACATGCACGCCGCGGGCGGCGAGCCATTCGCGGTCGGATTCCGACCATTCCGTGCGCGGGCAGGCGGTGCCGACGTAAGGAACCTCGGCGCCGGCCTCGATCAGCAGACGGGCGACCAGCAGTTCCGAGCCTTCGTAGCCCGAGACGGTGAGGCGGGCCTTGATCGGGTTGGCCGCCAGCACGCCACGGATGGCGGGGATGAAGCGGGCCTTGGCGTCCTCGATCTTCTGCGGCTCGACATTGGCGGCTTTGCCAATGGCCTCCAGCCAGGCGGCGGTGCCGTCCACACCCACCGGGCCACTGCCCACGACGGGGCGGCCGGCATTGCGGAATTCGCGGATGGCGGCGGTGTAGAAGGGATGCACCGCACCCACCGCCACGGCGTCCAGCGCCGCGTAGAGGTCGCGCCATTCCCGCGCCGGCGTCTGCGGCGCGAGGCCCAGGCCCATGGGCGAGAGCATCGCGGCCACACCCGGCGGATCGGCCGGGAACAGCTCGCCGATCAGCGCCACGGTGCGCTCATTCTCGACCAGGTTGCGCGGGCGGGCGACGGGGCCGGCCTCGGCCTCAAGCCTTGCCGCCTTCAGCATCGCACCCGCCAGGACGTCCTTGGCCTCGGCATGGGTGGGCACGCCAAATCCCGGCACATCGATGCCGATCACGCGCACGCCGTCGATCTGGCGTGGCAGCTTGTCCAGCGGCACGCCGGAGGCGGTGGGCACGCAAAGGTTGATCACCACCACCGCATCGTAATCGGCGGGCTTGGCGGTGATATGCACCGCCTCGATGATGTCCTCATAGAGTTTTCCGGTGACCAGTGTCTCGGAATTGAAGGGCACATAGCCAACCGAGCGGCGCGCGCCATAAAAGTGGCTGGTGAAGGTCAGGCCATAAACGCAGCAGGCGCTGCCCGAGAGGATGGTCGCCACGCGGCGCATCCGCAGCCCCACCCGCAGCGACCCGAAGGCCGGGCACATGCTTTGCGGCTGGTCATGCGGACCCTTGGGGTAGTCCCTGGCCAGTTGGTCCAGCACCTCCGACTTGCCGGCCGCACGAGCGGCTTCGGCGAGGGTGTCGGCGCTGGAGCAGGCGGCGGTTTCGGGAAGAGCTGCCATGCCCATCAGGACCCTTCGTAGACCACTTCGAGGGAGGGTTTGGCGAGCGCTGCGGTGGCGCACATGTCTTCCATCGTGGCCGGAACCAGCGTCACGCCGCGGCCCACCGCCTCACCCTTGAAGAGGCCGAGCAGCTCGTCCTGGGTCAGCGGCGTGGGGCGCACGGGCGGCGCTTCGGCCACCTGCAGGCCGAGCTCGGCGAACAACGGTCCCCAGACGCTCTCGGGCGTACCGATGATCTCGTAATTGGCGGATTTTTTGCGGATGTCGTCATCGGCCGGGATGGCGGCCAGGACGGGGATGCCCACCTTGGCGGCAAACGCCTGTGCCTCGCCGGTGTGGTCGTCCTTGTTGATGACCATGCCGGCCACGCCGACATTGCCGCCCAGGCGCCGGAAGTAATCCACCGCCGAGCAGACATTGTTCGCGACATACAGCGACTGCAGATCGTTGCTGCCGACAACGATCACCTTCTGGCACATGTCGCGGGCGATCGGCAGGCCGAAGCCGCCGCAGACCACATCGCCCAGGAAGTCGAGCAGGACGTAATCGAAATCCCACTCGTGGAAGCCCAGCTTCTCCAGCAGCTCGAAGCCATGGATGATGCCGCGACCGCCGCAGCCACGGCCGACTTCCGGCCCGCCGAGTTCCATCGCGAAGACGCCATCGCGCTTGAAGCAGACATCGCCGATGGCCACCGGCTCACCGGCGGCCTTCTTGCGGGAAGAGGTCTCGATGATGGTCGGGCAGGAGCGGCCGCCAAAGAGCAGCGAGGTGGTGTCGGATTTCGGGTCGCAGCCGATGAGCAGCACGCGCTTGCCCTGGGCGGCCATCATGCAGCTGAGGTTCGCCAGGGTGAAGGACTTGCCGATGCCACCCTTGCCATAGATGGCGATGACCTGGGTCTTCGACTTGGCCTCACCCACCAGGATGCCATCGGGCTCCTGGGCCGCTTCGGCACGCAGAGCGTCGGTCATGCTGGACGCTTTGGCGGGGAAGGCATTCATGCGTTGTCTCTCCAATCGAGTACCATTTTCAGGCACGCGGCGTCGGTGAAGGCGGTGCGATAGGCGGCGCCGACATCGGCGGGCCGGCTCGCATGGGTGATCAGGCCGCCGAGATCGAGGCGGCCCTCGGCCAGCAATGCGTTGACGATGACAAGGTCCGCCGGCTGCCATTCGGCGGCGATGCGGATCCGGGCCTCACGCATGAAGGCGGGCGGGAAGGGGAAGGAGAGGCGGTCGGAATAGAAGCCGGCCAGGATCACCTCATTGCGCGGCGCCAGCCGGGCGATCAGCTTCTCCAGCAGCGAGCTGTCGCCGCTGACATCGACGATGCCCTTGTAGTCGTGCCGGGTGTCGGTGCCGGGGTCGATGACCTGATAGCCCTGCGCACCGGCGGCGCGGTCGGGGTTGGTCTCCCACACCACCGGCGTGCCGCCATGCGCGACGATCAGCCGGGCGAGCAGGCGGCCCAGCACGCCATGGCCGACGATGAGCTCGGGCAGGGCAAAACCAGTGAGGCAATGCTGCGCGGTGCCGGCAAGTGCGAGCAGCACGCCTTCACGCTCCAGCCCATGCGCCAGGGTGGTGACGCGGGCACCGGGCACCACCAGCCGCGCGGCGGCGCCGCCGAAAAGCCCGCGGACATCGCCGAAGCATTTCGCGCCGGGCACGAAGACGCGGGCGCCGACATCATGGCCCGATTGTGCCCCGGCCGAGATCACCCGGCCCACCGATTCGTAGCCGGGCACCAGCGGGTAACCCATGCCGGGGAAATGCGGCATCTTGCCAGACCACAGCAGGCGCTCCGTCCCGGTCGAGATACCAGACCATTCGATGTCGACCACCACGTCGGAATCCGTGGGCGCGCTGAGCTGCAAGCGGCTCAATTCCACCATTTCCGGCTCTCTTAGCAGCACTGCCAGCGTATCCACCTGGACTCCTCGTCCGTCTTTATCGTTGTAAATCTAAAACGAACCGGAAAACTGTCAAGCGAAATGGACAGTTTTAGGTGTCCTATTCCGTGATTGCGTGAATCACCTGGGTTTGCAGCGGCGTGGCGGTCGGCAGCATCCGGGCCTGACCGAAACCGGCCTGGCGCAGCATGCCCATCAGCACCTCCGGCCGCCTGGCGCGGCCGCTGCCCATGGCGTGGAGGTAGAAGTTGAAATAGGCCGCCCCCATGGCTTCGGCGCCGACCGTGCCGGCCATGGGCTCGGCCAGGATCAGGCTGGCGCCGGGCGCCAACGCTGCCCGGGCCTTTCCCAGCAGGGCCTGGGCTAGGTCGTCATCATGATCATGGATGACGCGCACGAAGGAGATGACATCGGCGCCCGCCGGCAGAGCATCGGCGTGGAAGTCGCCGCCATGCAAATGCGCCCGGCCGCCCATGCCGGCGGCGCCGAGTCGCGCCCGGGCCAGCTCCACCACCGTCGGCAGGTCGAACAGCATCAATTGCAGGGCAGGGTGCCGTTCGCCGGCGGATTGCAGGAAGGCGCCGGCGCCGCCGCCGACATCCATCAGGACTTTATGCCGCGAAAAATCATAGGCATCGAGGATCTCTGCGGCCACCAGCGGCTGGCTCGCCGCCATCAGCGCGGAATAGGGGGCGGTGTCATCCGAGCCCAGCCCAGGCCGGCGCCCGCCATCGGCATAACCCCAGAACCGGCCGAGCGCGCCGCCGCCGCCCTCGCCGCGCAGCATCGCCAGCGGGTCGGCCATATCGGCATAGAGCATGGCGTGGTGGCGCACCATTTCGGCGATGGCGACATTGCCCACCATCGGCCCACCCAGGGGCCCAAGCCCGTAGCCGCCCTGGCGGTGCTGGGCGAGGCCAAGCGCCGCCGCCGCCTCCAGCAGCTGCTCGGCAGCACGGGGAGACAGGTTCAGCCGCTCCGCCAGCCGGGAGAGCGGCTGCGGGCCTTCGGCCAGGATGGTGAAGAGATCGAGCTGCACGCAGGCAAGAAAAATCTGTGAATAAACAAAGCCCGCTGCCAGATCGAACAGCGAGGCGGCGCGGTTGCGCGACATCCCCCGCGTGGCCCAGAAGCGGCCCGCCCAACGGCGAAACCCCGGCCGCGCGACCATCTGGTCGCGGAACCGCAACACAAACTCGGGCAGTGGCATCAGGCGGCGTGGACGGCCAGGCTGCGCGGCACCAGGCGTTTGGATTCGCCACGGATGATGGCTTCCAGATCGCCCGCGCCGGGGCAGTCGGGGATCGCGGCCACCGCCTCCTCGGCCAGCATGCGCAGCCGCTTCAGCGCACCTTCCAGCCCCAGCTCGCGCACCGCATTGGGGCGGCCCAGAGAGAAATCCTGGCCGACGGGCTTGCCCATCTCGGCCTCGTCATCGGCCACGGCGTCGCCGATATCATCGGCCACCTGATAGGCCTCGCCCAGCTTGGCGCCGAGCGGGCGCCAGCGTTCCGGGTCCGCGCCCGCGGCCGCGGCACCGGCCGCGGCCGCGCCGGCGAAGAGCGCGCCGGTCTTGCTGCGGTGGTACATCGAGACATCGACCTTGGGCTCGCATTCCCAGGCCTGGCCGGCGACGATGCCGAAGGGCGCGCCCACGCTCTGCGCCACGATGCGCAGCACGGCGCCGGCCTTCTGGCCCTGGCCGGGGCGGGCGGCGGCGCGGCCGATGAGGTCGAAGGCCAGCACGATCAGCGCATCACCGGCCAGCAGGGCGACGGGTTCGCCAAAGGCCTTGTGCACGGAGGGGCGGCCGCGGCGGGTGGCGGCGTTGTCGAAGCAGGGCATGTCGTCATGCACCAGCGAGGCGCAATGCAGGAGCTCGATCGCGGCGGCGGCGGCGGCGGCGAGCTCGGCCCCGCCATGGCCGCAGGCGGCGGCGGTGGCCAGGCACAGGCGCGGCCGGACGCGGGCACCGCCGGGGAAGACGGCGTGGTTCATCGCCTTCGCCAGCAGCGGGGGTGTGACGCTTCCCTCCGGGTCACCCAGCGCGCGCGCCAGGGTGGTCTCGATGCGCTGCATGGCGTTCATGGTGAGCCCTCCGTTTGGAGGTCAAAGCCTACACGCAATCGAAACGAACTGTCACGCGGATTAGACGGGATGTGTCAACTTTACTTGTCACGCCGCAGCAGGCGTCCAGGCAGCGCCCCGGTGGCGGTTCCGTCGCGATAGGTCACCACGCCGCGCTTGAGCGTGGCGCGATAGCCGCGCGCGGGTTGCAGTAGGCGTCGCCCGCCCGAGGGCAGGTCGTGCACCATGCGCGGCGCGGGAAGCGCCAGCTCCGCCTCGGCGATCAGGTTGATATCGGCCAGCATGCCCGGCGCCAGCACGCCGCGGTCGCGCAGCCCCATGGCGCGGGCGGTGTCGGAGGTCTGCCGCCGCACCAGCTCCTCCATGGCGAAGCCGTGCCGCGACCAATGCGCCAGGACGAAGGTGGGAAAGCTGCCATCGGAGATGAAGCCGACATGCGCGCCGCCATCGGACAGGCCGATGATGGTGTTGGGGTGGCGCAGCAATTCGGCGCTGGCGTCCAGCGTGTAGTCGGCGAAGTTGGTCAGCGGCGCGAAGATGAAGTTCTGGCCGTCATTCTCCACCAGCAGGTCGTAGGCCAGCGCCTCGGGTGGCATGGCGCGGCGCGTGGCCTCGGCCTCGATGCTGGCCTCGCGCGGCGGCGCATAATCGGGCGGCGTGCCGAAGGGGAACATCCTGGCCCAGGACAGCCGGGTGATCAGGGGAAAGTTGGAGCCGGAGATGCGATCCTCGCCCAGGATCGCGGCGCGGCGGGCGGGCTGGCGCATGGCCGCCGCGCGCGCGGCCGGCGGCAAGCCCGCGATCTCCTTATAGGAGGAACAGCCGGAAAACGGATTCTGGCTGCCCAGCAGGCCGAGCAGAATCCCGATCGGGCGCGGCGGAAACACCGGGCGGATCACCAGCCCATCGGCGGCTGCCTGGTTGGAGAGGGCCAGCAATTCGCGCCAGGCCTCGGTCCGGTCGTGCCGGGCTGTCAGGCTGAAGACGATGGGCTGAGAAAAGGCCTCGGCGATGCGGCGGACCATGGCGAATTCATGCGCCGGGTCCGGGGTGTTCCAGTCGCTCACCAGTTCCAGTAGGCCGCCGCCGCCATCCCGCATGCCGGCGGCGAGGCCGGCCAGTTCCTCTTCCTGGGCCTTCAGCGTGGGCGTGGGGTCGCCCGCCAATGTCTTGTGGCTGATGGTGCGGCTGGTGGAGGCACCAAAGGCGCCCGCCGCCACCGCCTCGGCCGTCAGGGCGCGCATGGCTGCGATCTCGGCCGGCGTGGCGTTGTCCAGCCGCAGTGCGCGCTCGCCCATCACATGCACGCGCAGCGCCCCGTGTGGCAGCAGTGCGCCGATATCAATGTCGCGCGGTCGGTGTTCCAACGCGTCGAGATATTCCGGGAAGGATTCCCAGGACCAGTTCAGCCCCTCATGCAGCACCGGGCCGGGGATATCCTCCACCCCCTCCATCAGCGCGATCAGGGTGTCGCGATCGGCGGCGCGGCAGGGGGCGAAACCCACGCCGCAATTGCCCATCAGCGCCGTGGTCACGCCATGCCAGGCGGAGGGGGCGAGGTGGCTGTCCCACACCGCCTGCCCGTCATAATGGGTGTGGATATCGACGAAGCCAGGGGTGACCAACAGGCCATGGGCGTCGATTTCCTCGGCGCCGCGGGCTGTCACCGTGCCGATGGCGGTGATGATGCCGCCATCCACGGCGATATCGGCGGAGAAGCCCGGCCGGCCGGTGCCGTCCAGCACATGGCCGCGGCGGATCACGAGGTCGTGGCTCATGCCTGCCTCCGATCCGCTTCGGTTGACGCAGGGCCGCCACGACCACCCCGCACCAGCCGGCCGGGCAGGGCACCGGTGGCCTGGCCATGCGCATGCACCACCTCGCCCGCAACCAGCGTCGCGGCATAGCCGGCCGCACCCTGCACCAGCCGCTTGCCGCCGGCCGGCAGGTCATAGCGCATGACCGGCCGTTCCAGCCCCAGCCGCTCCAGGTCGATCACGTTGATATCCGCCCGTCGCCCCGCCGCCAGCACGCCGCGGTCATGCAGGCCAAGAGCGGCGGCATTGTCGGCCGACAGCCGCTTCACCGCATATTCCAGCGGCAGCCGCGCCCCGCGCGCCCGGTCACGCACCCAATGGGTGAGCATATGCGTGGGCGCCGAGGCATCGCAGATATAGCCGACATGCGCGCCGCCATCGCCCAGCCCCATCAGCGTGTGGGGGTGGGTCACCATCTCGCGGATCGCGTCGAGATTGCCATGGGCGTAGTTCAGCAGCGGGCGGTTGAGGATGGCCCGTCCGTCATCCTCCAGCATCCAGTCGTAGCAGAGGTCTTCCGGCTCTCGCCCCTGGGCGGCGGCCTGGGCGGCGACGGAGGCTTCCGACGGCGGCTCGTAATCCGTCGTCAGCCTATAGATGCGGGCATAGGTGGTCAGCCTTGCGGCCAGGGCGGGGTCGCAGGGTTCGGCCAGGATTCTGGCGCGGCGGCCGGGGTCGCGCAGCGCCGCCACGCGCTCGGGCATCGGCAGATGCGCGATCTCGCGGAAACCCGCGCGGGTGTGGAAGGGGTGCTGGCTGAGCTCGAAGCCGAACATCAGCCCCACCGGGCGGCCCATGACCTGGCCGGTGATCGACAGCCCCTCTGCATTCGCGGCCGAGACCCGCTCCAGCAGCCAGCGCCAGAAATCAGGCTTTGATTCGCGCTGCAACAGAGAAAAAGTCATGGGGCGGCGGCAGAGGCGGGCGATGCGGACCAGGCGTTCCCATTCCTCCTCCGCCGGGTCGTCGAAATCCGAGATGAGCTGCATCCAGCCGCCGCCGAGTGCGGCCGCGATCTCGGCCAGCTCGATCTCGGCCGCACCCAGCGTGGGGGTGGGCTCGCCGGCGAGCGTGCGGTGGGCGATCGCGCGCGAGGTGGAAAAGCCCAGCGCGCCGGCGGCAATGCCCTCGCGCGCCAGCCGCGCCATCTCCGCGCGGTCCTCGGCGGTGGCGGGTTCGCGCTCGAAACCACGCCGGCCCATCACATGCACGCGAAGTGCTGCATGCGGCACCTGGGTCGCGATATCCATGTCATAGGGCCGGGATTCGAGGGCGTTGAGGTATTCCGGGAAGGTTTCCCAGTTCCAGGGCAGGCCCTCGGTCAGCACCACCTCGGGCAAATCCTCCACGCCCTCCATCAGCTTGACCAGCATGTCGCGACTCTCGGGCCGGCAGGGCGCGAAGCCCACGCCGCAATTGCCCAGCAACGCCGTGGTCACGCCGTGCAGCGAGGAGGAGAGGATGTGCGAGGTCCAGGTCGCCTGCGCGTCGTAATGGGTGTGGATATCGACGAAGCCGGGGGTGACGATGTGGCCGCGCGCGTCGATTTCCGGCGTGCCGCGCGGCGCCTGGATATGGCGTTCGATGGCGGCGATTTGGCCATCAGCCACGGCGATATCGGCCTCGAAAGGCGCGCCACCGCGGCCATCGGCCAGCAGGCCGCCGCGGATGATCAGGCTGGGCTCGGGCATGGACATTCCCTCTTTGCGCCCCAGCTTGCCACCGGCTGGGCGCGCCGGCCAGATGCCGCTATGAAGGGGCGGTTGAGACGAGGTCTGCGATGAGCGTGAAATTGCCCAAGGCACGGATCCACAGCCCGCCGCGCTCGGCCATGCAATCCGGCCATGCCGGCATGGGCCAGTGGCTGCTGGAATTCGCCCCCGATATCCGCCCGACTCTGGACCCGGTGACGGGCTGGTCCGGTGGATTGTCGACCGAGCGTCAGGTGCGGCTGCGGTTCCACACCCGCGAGGCGGCGGTGGGTTATGCCCAGGCCCAGGGGCTGGAATTCGAGGTCGAGGAGCCGCCGGCGGCGGCGAAGACGATCAAGCCCAAGGTCTATGCCGACAACTTCAAATATGGCCGGGCGGAGAATTGGACGCATTGAGCGTTTTCCGCCGCGCCGAAGCGCGGTAGGGAGGTTCGCTGGTGCCCATAGCTCAGTTGGATAGAGCAGGAGCCTTCTAAGCTTCAGGCCGGTGGTTCGAATCCACCTGGGCACGCCAGTTCCCATGCGATCATGGCCCTCGCCGGGGCGTTCGTTGTTCCGAAAACCGCATCCCGCCGAACCGCCACCGCCACCCCAGGGCGGCGAATATGTCCGAAACCCTGCATTTGCAAAACAGCACATGCGCCGGCCGGCCTCTCGACCGCAGCCGGCGCAGCGCCCAGACCCGGCTTCAACCCCGCCGGATCACCCCCATCGCCACCAGCAGCCCTGCCGAAACCAGCCCCAGCCCCAGCAGCTGCGCCGCATTCGGCCATTCCCCGGCGATGGGAATGCCCATCACGATCGCCGCCGCCGGCACCATCGCCGGGAACAGCGCGGCCCGCGCGGCGCCCAGGTTTTCCGCCGCCCGGGTGAAGCAGATGACCGCCACCACCCCCGACAGCACGCCCTGCACCAGCACCTGCGGCCACAGCACCGAAGCCGGCAGGGCCAGCAAATGGTCGAACCCCACCAGCCCGCCATAGACCGGCAGCACCACCAGGGCCGACAGCACCGAGACCACGGCGGTGGCCGGCAAGGCCTTCACGCCCCAATGCCGGGCCATGATGGTAAAGCCGGCCCAGAGCAGCCCGGCCAGGATGAACATCGCATCGCCCAGCGGCGTCAGCGCGGCGCCGGCAAGCAGCCCCGGCCCCGCAATCACCGCCAGCCCCGCCAGGACCACGGCAAGCCCGATCAGTCTGGCCCGCCCCGGCCGGTCCTTCAGCACCAGCGCCGCCAGCACCGTGGTGAAAATCACCACCGCCGCGGGCTGCGCCACCGCCCCATGCGCCAGCGGCGCGAAGGCATAGCCGCCCACGCCCAGCAGAATGAACAGCGGCCCGGCCAGCAGGGCCAGCACCGCGGCCCGCCCCCAACCCACGCCGGCCATTCGCAGCGGCTGATGCCGCAGCAGCCATGGCAACATCACCAGCCCCGCCGTGCCGTAGCGGATCACGCTGAAATCCGCCGGCGTGATGCCACTCACCACGCCCGCCCGCGCCATGGCCAGGTAGCCACCCCAGATCGCCACCGCCGCCAGCCCATAGGCGGTGCCGCGAAACCCTGACGAGACGCCGGCCGATACCGGCATTGCGAGACTGGCCGACATCACACCCGCTCCATCTCTGCGCTCAGCGCGGCCAGCGCCGTGCGCGGGTCAAGCCGCTTGCGGTAATCCGGCTCCACGCTGGCATGGATGATGCGCCCGCCACGGGCGATCACGAATGTCGCCGGCATGGGCAGGGCCCAGCTGCCATCGCCATTGCGCTCGGGCAGGGCATGGCCGGCCTTCTCGTAGAACGGCCGCACCGTGTCCGACAGCGTGAAGCGAATGCCCAGGCCCGAGGCCAGCCCACCGCCGACATCCGACAGCACGGGAAAGCGCAGGTCATTTTTCTCCATCGTGCTGAGCGAATGATCGGGCAGTTCAGGCGACACGGCGACCAGCGCCGCACCGGCCGCGGCGATCTGGGGCAGTGCCTGCTGATAGGCCCGCAGTTCCAGGTTGCAATACGGGCACCAGCCGCCGCGATAGAAGGTCAGCACCACCGGCCGCTCCGCGATCAGGGCGGTGAGGTCGAAGGGCCGGCCATGCGCGTCCACCAGGTTGGTGGTCGCGGGGAAGGCATCGCCCGCCCTGGCCGCGTGGTCGAGGATGCCGCTGGTGCGGATATCCTCGATATCGCCGCCGATCATCCGGGCGATGGTCTCGCCCACGCGGGCCTCCCAGCCCGCGCGGAATTCGTCGAGTGCGTGTTGCAGGGCCATGTCCATGCCCTCCTTACGCCGCGAGCGCGCGGTTGCGCGGCGCCACCCAGGCCAGCGAAGGGTCGGCCATGAAGCTTTCCTTTGGCGTATGGGTGATGTGGTTGACGTAGTTGGAGATCGTCTTGGTCGCCACGATCGTCACGACCTCCAGCACATTCTCCCGCGTGAAGCCGGCGGCGAGGAAGGTATCGACGGCGGCGTCGCCGACGAAGCCACGCTCCCGCACCACCGCCTCGGCGAAGAGGCGCAGCGCCTGCAGCCGGGCATCGGCGATGGGCCGGCTGTCGCGCAGGGCCTGGATGGCCGCCTCGTCCAGCTTGGCCGCCCGCGCCAGGTAGGTATGGCCCGCGGTGCAGTATTCGCACTCGTTGATCACATTGATCGCCAGATAGGCGGCCTGCTGCTCGGCGGGCGAGAAGCTGCTCTTGGCCACCAGGCCGAACAGCGTGTCATAGGCATCGAGGGCGATCGGGCTCTCGGCCAGCGTGCCGTGCAGCGTGGGAATGAAGCCCCAGGCCTTCTGCACTTCGCCCAGGCGGGCGCGCGAAGCCTCGGGGGCGGTGCTCGGGGTATGAACGGTGAATTGGGCCATGGAAGTCTCTCCTTCGGGGTTCGGCGGATCGTTCCGCGTGGCCCTGAAATGCGCCATTCGCCCGGCCAGCAGAACTTGGCTTGATCGGATGTCATCCATCCATAGTATGAATGAATGTCTGACCTCCTCGCCCTGTTCCGCACTTTCATCCGCGTCGTGGAGGCCGGCTCCTTCACCGCCGTGGCCAATGAGCAAAACACCTCCCAGCCCACCATCTCCCGCCAGATCGCGGCGCTGGAGGAGCATCTCGGTTGCCTGCTGCTCGCCCGCACCACCCGCGCGCTGACGCTGACCGATGACGGCAGCACCTTCTACGCCCAGGCCCAGGCCGCGCTGGATGGCGTTGCCGAGGCGGAAACCTCGGTCGGCCGGCGCCGCGGCAGGCCCACCGGCACGCTGCGCCTGGCCTGCGCCGCCGTGCTGGGCCGGCTGCACATCATGCCCCGGCTGCCGCGTTTTCTGGAGCGCCATCCCGATGTGGCGGTGGAGCTCGAGATGAGCGATGGTTTCGTGGACCTCGTCGAGGAACGCATCGACCTCTCCATCCGCTCCGGCCTGCTGACCGACCCGGGGCTGGTGGCCCGGCGCATCGGCACCACGCGGCGCGTGGTGGTGGCCACCCCCGAATACCTCGCCCGGCATGGCGAGCCGGCCACGCCGGACGACCTCCGCCAGCACCAATGCGTGGTCTATGCCCGCCTCGCCACCGGCGCCAATTGGCCCTTCACCGGGCCGGACGGGCCGATCTCGGTTCCCATCGATGGCCGGGTTCGCGTCAGCACGACCGAGGGCGTGCGCGCGGCCATCCTGGGCGGGCTGGGCATCGGCATGGTGCCGAGCTGGCATTTCGTCGATGGCGAGCTGACCGATGGCCGGCTGCGCGTGCTGCTGCGCGACCATGAGCCCGCACCCCATCCGGTCCACGCCGTCTATCCCAGCCGGCGCTTCGTCGCACCCAAGGTGCGGGCGATGATCGACTACCTGAGCGATGAATTCGCCCTCGATGCGCAGCTCAGCCGCTACGGCGCGGCTGAGCCCTGAGCGGGGCAGCGCCCCGCCACAAGCCCGCCCGCCCTGTCATCCCACCAGGGCTGTGCAGGCAAAGCCCACCCGGGCCTCGCTGGGCACGCCGAAGAGCACGGTGTGCCGCGCCGGCAGGCCGCCGGGGAAGTGCTTCACATATTCCTCGTTGCAGGCGGCGTAGTCCTCGCGGTGGGAGATCAGCATCGTCACCTGCACCACCCGGTCCAGCGAGGAACCGGCCTCGGTCAGAAGCCCGGCGATGAAGGCCAGGGCATTGCGCACCTCCTCCTGCGGGGTGTCGCCGCGATGGATGCCCTGGGCCGGCTCATGCGGCGCGGTGTGGCCGGAGACCCAGACCATGCCGCCCGCGCGCACCGCACGGCTGAAAGGGCGGGGCGAGCCGGCTTCGGGCTGGTGGAAGAATTCCATGGTGGCTCCTGTCGATTGTAATTGTATCCGCCCAGGGGCAACGCGCTGTAGCTGGGCGTTTCTGGGCTAATCCCCCGGCCCGACCTTGCGCAGCGCCTTGGTCCGGCTGTCCTTCGCCTTGCCCTCCAGCCGCCGCTCCTTGCTGCCCTTGGTCGGCCGGGTCGGCCGGCGCTTGGGCGGCGGCGGCGCCGCGGCTTCGCGCAGCAGGGCCAGCAGTTTCTCCAGCGCATCCTCGCGATTGCGCTCGCGAGACCGAAAACGCTGGGCGGAGATGATGAGCACGCCGTCATTGGTGAGGCGCGATCCCGCCAGCTTCTCCGCCCGCTGTCGCACGTCTTCGGGGATGGAGGGGGAGTGACGCAGGTCGAAGCGCAGCTGCACCGCCGTCTCGACCTTATTGACATTCTGCCCGCCGGGGCCGGAGGCGCGGAGAAAATCCTCGTGCAGCTCGGCCTCGTTGAGCTGGATGCGGCGGGTCACCTCGATCATGGCAGCGCACCAGGCGTGGCGGCCAGCAACGGCGTGGCCGGCATTTCGTCCTTCAGCGCCACGCCGGTGCCGCCCAGCCGCTGCGCCGCCGCCAGAAGCCAGGCCAGCTTCTCCGCGGCCTCGAGCGCGGAGAGCCCACCGGGCCGGATATTGCTGATGCAGTTCCGCTCGGCATCCGTCCGTCCCGGGCGGGGTACCCAGGTGAGGTAGAGCCCCAGGGAATCCTGCGCCGAAAGCCCCGGCCGTTCACCGATCAGCACCGCCACCGCGGCCGCACCCATCGCCGCACCAATGGCATCGCCCAGCGCCACCCGGGCCTGCTGCGCCACCACCACCGGCCCCACCGGCAGCCGCAGAAGCGGCCGGGCCGCGGCGATCACCGCCGGCGCCTGCGCCGCCACGCCGGTGGCGCAGAGCCCGTCCGCCACCACGAAGACCAGCGTGCCGGGGGCGGCGGGCAGCACCGTGCCCTCCGCGAGCTTCCGCCCCAGATCGGGTCGCAGCAGATATTCCCGACGGCTGCGCGCCTGGCTGTGCACCGTCACCTCGCCCAGGCCGGCGATGTCCAGCGCCGACCATACCGCGTCGCGCGCCTGGGCATGCGCGGCCTGAAAGGCGAGATGCGCCGCGGTCGGCTGGGCATTGCCCGCCCGGCCGAGCGCCACCCGCGCCATGGTGTGGCGGCGCAGTTCGAGGGCGTTGGTCACAGCCCGATCAGCGCCGGTGACAGCGCCTCCGGAATGCTGTCGCCACCCAGGCCCATGCGCGCCATCCAGGCCGCGAATTCCGGCGCCGCGGTCTTGCCGGTGGCGGCGCGGGCGAAAAGCCCGTCATGAAAGGAGGTGGATTGATAGGCCAGCATCACGTCATCGGCGCCCGGCACGCCCATGATGTAGTTCACCCCGGCCACCGCCAGGCAGGTCAGCAGCGCGTCCATGTCGTCCTGATCGGCCTCGGCATGGTTGGTGTAGCAGACATCCACCCCCATCGGCAGGCCGAGCAGCTTGCCGCACATATGGTCCTCCAGCCCGGCGCGAAGAATCTGCTTGCCGTCATAGAGGTATTCCGGGCCGATGAAGCCCACGACCGAATTGACCAGCAGCGGCGCGTATCGCGCCGCCACCGCATAGGCGCGGCATTCGATGGTCTGCTGGTCGACGCCGTGATGCGCATGGGCCGAGAGGGCGCTGCCCTGGCCGGTTTCGAAATACATCACATTCGCCCCGGGATGGCGGGCCCGGGCCGCGTCATGCGCCTCGGTCAGCAGGGCGAGGGAGACGCCAAAACTCTCATTCACCCCCTGCGTGCCGCCGATCGACTGGAACACCAGATCCACCGGCGAACCGCGTTCCAGCGCGACCATCGTGGTGGTGATGTGGCTGAGCACGCAGCATTGCGTGGGAATGTCGAAGCGGGCGCGGAGCGTATCGAGCATCTCCAGCAGGCGCTGCACGGTCTCGATATTGTCGGTGGCGGGGTTCACGCCGATGCAGGCGTCGCCCGCACCCAGCAGCAGCCCATCCAGCACGCCGGCGGCGACGCCCCGGGCGTCATCGGTGGGGTGGTTGGGCTGCAGGCGGATGGCGAGGGTGCCGGCCAGCCCGAGCGTGTTGCGGAAGCGCGTCACCACCCGGGCCTTGGCGCCGACCGCGATGAGGTCGCTGACCCGCATGATCTTCGACACCGCTGCCACCATCTCGGGGGTGAGACCCAGGCCCGCGACGTCCTCGGCGTCGAGGAGAAAATCCCGCAACCCGCCCACGGTGAGGTGTGCGACGCGGGAAAATGCCGTCGCGTCATGCCCATCCATGATCAGCCGGGTCACGTCATCCGACTCGTAGGGGATCACCGCCTCGCTCAGGAAATGCCGGAGCGGCAGGTCGGCCAGCGCAAACTGCGCCGCCACCCGCTCGGCAGCACTGTCGGCAGCGATCCCGGCCAGCGCATCGCCCGAGCGCAGCGGCGTCGCCCGCGCCAACAGCGTGGCGAGGTCGTCGAAGACATAGCGGGTTCCGCCGAGGGCGTGCGCGAAGGGCATGGCTGACCCTCATTACCGTGGAAGACCGACACCGCGCCACTGGCTTGCGCGCCCCCGCCCCCCAGGCGATCCTGGCCCGGACAAGACGAGGAAACCCATGCAGCGCAGTGAATTGGAGAGCGCCCCCGAGGCCGCCTCCGCCTGGCCGGACCAGATCTATGATCTGCTCAAGGCCTATAACGTGAAGCAGGTGGCGCTGGTGCCCGATGCCGGGCATTCGCGCCTGATCAGGCGCTGCCTGGCCGACAACGCGATGCGCGTGGTGACGCTGACCACCGAGGAAGAGGGTGTCGCGATGATGGCCGGCGCCTGGCTCGGCGGGCAGCGCTCCGTGCTGCTCATGCAAAGCTCCGGCGTGGGCAATTGCATCAACATGCTGAGCCTCGCGACCCTGCACCGCACGCCCATGCCCATGCTGGTGACGATGCGCGGCGATTTCGGCGAGTTCAACCCGGCCCAGGTGCCGATGGGCCAGGCCACCCAGCCGGTGCTGGAGGCGATGGGCACGCTGGTCAACCGCGCCGACAGGCCCGAAGACATCGCGGCCTGCGTCGAGGCGACATTGAAATTCGCCTACAACACCTATCGCCCGACCGCGACCCTGATCGGCCAGCGCGTCATCGGCGCCAAGACCTTCGGGAAGGACTGACCCATGCTCTCTGCGAATGGAAAGCTGCATCGCCGCGCGCTCGTCGCCGCCGTGCTGGAGGGCCGGGGCGACATGGCGGTGATCGCGGGCCTGGGCGCACCGGCATGGGACATCACGGCGGTGGGCGACACGGCGCTGAATTTTCCGCTCTGGGGTGCGATGGGAGGTGCTGCCATGATCGGCCTCGGCCTGGCCCTGGCGCAGCCCGAGCGGCGCGTGCTGGTCATCACCGGTGATGGCGAGATGCTGATGGGCGTGGGGTCGCTGGCGACCATCTCGGTGCAGGCGCCGAAGAACCTGGCCATCCTGGTCTGCGACAATGAGCATTATGGCGAGACCGGCATGCAGGAAACCGCGACGGGCCATGGTGTGGACCTTGTGGCCATGGCACGCGGCGCGGGCATCCGGAACACCCTGTTTGTGACGCGGCCGGATGAGGTGCCGGCGCTGCGCGCGGCCATCCACCAGAGTCCGGGGCCGCTCTTCGCGGTCGCCAAAATCGATGCCGAGACCCTGCCGCTGGTGCTGCCCCCGCGCGAGGGGGTGATCCTGCAGGCCCGCATGCGCGAGGCCATTCTCGGCCCTGCCGCCAATCTGGAGTAGGCAAAGAAATGCCCCATGTCGTCTTCCTCCGCGGCGTCCATCCCGACGCAGCCGCACGCCTCGATGCCGAGCCCGGTTTTTCGCACGAGGCGGTGGACCCCACCGACCGCGCGGCGCTGGAAGCGGCGATGTCGCGCGGCGAGGCCATCGTGGTCCGCGCCACGCCGATCAACGAGGATTTTCTCTCGATCTCGCCGAAGCTGAGCATCGTGGCCCGCCATGGCGTGGGCTACGACGCCGTCGATGTCTCCGCGCTGACCAGGCGCGGCATTCCCCTGACCGTCACCGCCTATGCCAATGCCTTGAGCGTGGCCGAGCATGCGCTGATGCTCATGCTCAACCTGGCCAAGCAGACCAAAATCTTCGATGCCAACACGCGGGCGCAGAAATGGTCCAGCGTGGAGGCGCCGGTGTGTTGGGACCTCTCGGGGCAGACCGTGCTGGTGCTGGGCTTTGGCCGCATTGGCGGGCGCGTCACGCGGCTCTGTGCCGCCTTCGGCATGAACGTGCTGGTGCATGATCCCCATATCGCGCGCAACACCATCATCGGTGCCGGTTTCACGCCGGTGACGCTCGATGAGGGCCTGGCGCAGGCCGATTTCGTCACCGTCCATTGTCCCTCCAACAGCGAGACGCGGGGCATGGTGAACGGCGACTTCATCGCGGCCATGAAGGATGGCGCCCGCTTCATCAACACCGCCCGCGGCACGCTGGTGGATGAGCCGGCGCTGGCGGCCGCGCTGCATTCGGGAAAAATCGCCGGCGCGGGGCTGGACGTGTTTTGGGATGAGCCGGTGGTGGCCAACAACCCGCTTCTCTCGGCGCCCAACACACTGGTCACCCCGCACAGCGCGGCCGGCACGGTGCAAGGCATGCGCCGCATGGGGCTGTCCTGCGTGGAGAGCATCATCGGCCATTTCAACGGCACGCTGGACCAGGAGATGGTGATCAACCGCGAGGTCCTCAGGCGCAACACGCCATGAACCCCCTGCTCGTATTGGCCGAGCACGCGGCCGGAGTACAGGCGCCCACGCATCATGTGCGCCGGGCGATGGTGGACTGGTTTGCCTGCGTCTCCGCCGGTGCGGTGCATCCGCCGGCCACGCTGATGGCTGGCGCGCTGGCCGAGGAGCGCGGGGCAGGGCGGGCCATTTGCTATGTCGACGGAAAACCCTCGGGCATTCGCCACGCGGCGCTGCTCAATGCGGTGGCGGCCCATATCGTCGAGTTCGACGACATCCATCGCGACAGCGGCCACCACCCCGGCAGCGTGACCATCGCCGCCGCCCTGGCCGCCGCGCAGCACCACGACGTGCCGCTGGAAACCCTGCACCGCGCCATCACCGCGGGCTATGAGGTGGCGTGCCGCATCGGGATGGCGGTGACGCCGAGCCATTACCGCTTCTGGCACACCACCGGCACCGTGGGCACCATGGGGGCCGCCGCGGCGGTGGCCGTGGTGCTGGGCTGCGACGCGCAGCGCATCGCCCATGCCATTGCGCTGGCAACCACCATGACCGGCGGGCTGCAGCAGGCTTTTCGGGGCGATGGCATGAGCAAGCCCTTGCATCCCGGCCATGCCGCCGAGGCCGGCGCGCTCGCCGCCATGTCCGCCGCGGCCGGCATGACCGGTGCCTTGGACGTGCTGCATGGGCCGGTGGGCTTCGCCGCCGCAACCTCCGCCAGCACGGGCAATTGGGAGCAAGCGCTGGCCGGCCTCGACGGCCCGCCGCTGATCGCCGCCATGACCTTCAAGAATCATGGTTGCTGCGGGCATATCTTTCCCGCACTCGACGCGATGATCGCGTTGCGGGCCGAGCACCGCTTCGAAGCGGCGGACATCACCGCCATCCATATCGGCGGCTACAGCGCGACCAAGGATGTCTGCGACCGGCCGGAGGCGCGGACCGAGCAGGAATGCCGCTTCTCCGCGCAATACTGCATGGGCGCGCTGCTGGAGATCGGCGCCGTGCGGCAGGCCGCCTTCACGCCCGACAATCTGGCCAGCCCTGCCATTCGGGCCATCATGCCGCGCGTCTCGGTCAGCCTCGATCCGGCTTTGGCCAGCGCCTATCCACGCCAGCGCGCGGCCAATCTCACGGTCACCCTGCGCGACAACCGCACGCTGAGCCATTACCAGCCGACGCGGAAGGGCGACCCGGACATGCCGCTCTCCGACACCGAACTGTCCGGCAAATTCACCGAGCTGGCTGCCCCCGTGCTGGGCAGCCTGCCCGCCCAGGCGCTGCTGGAGCGCCTCTGGCAGGGCCAAAGCCTGCCATAAGTCGCTTGCGCGCGCGGCCATCGCGCGCAAGGCTCTGCCCATCGCAGAGGAGTTTTGCCCGATGAACCGTCGCGACCTCATGCTGGGTGCGGGCGCGCTGTCCGCAGCACCCGCCCTGGCGCAAGCCCCCACCACGCTGCGTGTGGCGATGACGGTGGGCGACATTCCCCTGACCACCGGCCAGCCCAGCCAGGGCGCCGAGGGCAACCGCTTCGGCGGCGTCACCTTCTATGACCCGCTGATCTCCTGGGATCTCTCCCGCGCCGACCGCGCGGCGAGTTTGCGACCCAATCTGGCCGAGGCCTGGGCCGTGGCCGATGACGGCAAGACCTGGACCTTCCGGCTGCGCGGGGGCGTGCGCTTCCACGACGGCAGCCTGTTCAATGCCGAGGCGGTGGCCTGGAATTTTGCCAAATTGCTCGACCGTGACGCGGCGCATTTCGACCGGATGCAGGCCGCGCAGGGCAGCCTCTTCTCCGGCAATATTGCCCGGTGGCGGGTGCGCGATGCGATGACCATCGAGGTCGAGACCAAGGTCGTGGATGCGGTGTTTCCCTACCTCCTGGCCAATCTCTTCTACTCATCCCCCGCGCGCTATGCCGAGGTGGGCAACAACTGGGAGCGCTTCGCTGAGCGCCCCTCGGGCACCGGGCCCTATATCGTCGATCGCGTGGTGCCGCGTGAACGGCTGGAGGCCCGGCGCAATGGCGAATACTGGGAGGAGGCGCGCCGGCCGAAGCACGACCGCCTGGCACTGTTGCCGATGCCCGATGGGCTGACCCGAGTCGCCGCCCTGCTCTCCAACCAGGTCGATTTCATCGAGGCGCCGCCGCCCGATGCCGTGCCGCGGCTGCGCTCGGCCGGCTTCCAGGTGCCGACCAATGCCTATCCGCATATCTGGTGCCATCAGTTGAGCCATTTGCCGGACAGCCCGTTCCGCGACCTGCGGGTGCGCCAGGCGGCCAATCTGGCGATCAACCGCGAGGGGCTGGTGCAGCTTCTGGGCGGTCTGGCGCTGCCGGCCAAGGGCATGGTGACCGACAACCATCCCTGGTTCGGCACGCCCAGCTTCGAGATCAAATACGATCCCGACCGGGCGCGGCGGCTGCTGGCCGAGGCCGGGTATTCCCGCGCGAACCCGCTGCGCACCAAATTTATCATTGCGCCCTCGGGCTCGGGCCAGATGCAGCCCATGCCGATGAACGAGGCGATCCAGCAGGATTTCCGCGCTGTCGGCATCGAGCTGGAATTCGAGGTGATGGATTGGGAGGCGCTGCGGGCGCGCCGGCGTGCCAGCGCCGAGGCGCCGGAAAACCGCGGCCTGCATGCCATCAACAATTCCTGGGCCTTCTGGGACCCCGATATCGGGCTTCTGGGGCCGAGCTATGGCCGCGGCCGGGTGGTGGGCGGCTTCAACTGGGGCAATTTCCAGGACGCCCAGGCCGATGACCTCTGCGAACAAGCCAGGCGGAGTTTCGACACGGCGGAGCAGAACAGAATCCTGGCCCGGCTGCATGCCAGGCTGGTGGACCAGGCGATGTGGCTCTGGGTGGTGCATGATGTGAACCCGCGCGGGCTGTCGCGCCGGGTGCAGGGCTTCGTTCAGGCACAGTCCTGGGTGCAGGATTTGACGCCCATCCGCATGGGGTAAGCTGTTGATGTTGTTTTCGGACAAATTGCCGGGGCGGGGTGGGGGCGGGTGGTTGCCGGCAGGCCATGGCGTGGCGCCCGTTGCCTGGCGGCGGGATGCGGTTGTCAAAACAACAAGGCCCTTTTATAGGAACAAATAACTAATTTGTCAAGCCTGAGGCTGCCCCACCAGCAGCGCGCAGGCATCGCCCAGCCCCACGCTGCGCAGCACCAGCATGCCCTCGATCGAGATCAGCAGCGCCGCCGCCTGCACTCGGCGAGCCATCGGGTCCGCGACCGCCAGGCGGGTTTCGCACCATTCCAGATAGCCACGGGCGATCCCCCCGCCCACCTCGGCGCAAAAGGCGTCGCCCTGGGCGGCGCGGGCCACGATCTCCAGCCAGAGCCGCATATAGGGCCAGATCGCCGGCGCCTGCACCGCGGCCCAGATCTCCGCCCGCGCGACCTCCAGCGGTTGTGGGGCGGCGGTGGCGGCGGCGAGGATGGCCTGCAAACGGGCCGCGAGATGCGAAAGCGTCGCGGCCATCAGCGCCGCCTTATCCGGGAAATAATACAAAAGCATGCGATCCGAAGTGCCGGCCGCGCGGGCCAGCGGCCGCAGGCTGGCGGCGGCAAGCCCCTCGGCCAGGACATGATCGGCCAGCCTGTCCAGGATGTCGGCACGGCGGTCGGGCAGCGGCATGGTTTCCTGTAGCATTCGCTACAAACTTCTGCCAGAAGCGTAGCACTCGCTACAGGAGGAGTTCATGACCCAGCCGTTGACCGCAAGACAACTCGTCATCCTCGTGCTGCTGGGCGCGGGGTTCTGGTTTCTCGGCGCCATGATGGTGCGGCTGCTGCTGCCCTGGGGGCTGTTCGAGCCCGCGCTCGCCCCCCTCGCTTTCGCTCTTGCGGTGCCGCTGCTCTATCCTGCCATCCCCATCGCCCGCCGTGCCGCCGGGCTGGCGCCGGGGCAGCTTTTCCCCGCCGTGTCCATCGCCACCATGGCGGCGATGTTCCTGGACGGCATCGCCTTCCGCTTCTTCCACCGCATCTATGGCGAGGATCAGGCCATGCTGCTCGGCGGTGCAGCGTGGATTCTCTGGGGCGCCGCCGTGGGGATGCTGCTGGCCTTTCTCATGGACCGGCCGGCGGCGCGCTGACCCATCCCATGACACTTGCGCGGCGGCGCGGGCGGGCATATTCCTGTTGCCAGCCCCAGGGCTCCTCGCGATTTGTCCGGCCAGCTTGCGGCGAGGTAAAACAAGCGCGCTAAACAGGCCGATGCGGTGGCACCGCCATCGCCTCGCCCCCTCACCATCTGGGGGCCGGACGCCTCGTATTGATTGGGCTTCGATCCATGGCACGCCAATTCCGACCCGCCACTCTCCTCGTGCGTGGCGGCCTTCGCCGCTCCGAAAACGCCGAGACGGCGGAGATCCCCTATCTCACCTCCGGCTTCGTTTATGACGATGCCGCCCAGGCCGAGGCGACGTTCGAGAACAAGATCGAACGGTACCAGTACAGCCGTTTCGCCAACCCAACCCTGAGCATGCTGGAGGAGCGGCTCTGCGCGCTGGAGGGTGCCGAGGCCTGTCGGCTCACCGCCACCGGCATGGCGGCGGTGCATTCGGCCATGCTGAGCCACCTCAAGACGGGCGATCATGTCGTGGCCAGCCGTGCCTTGTTCGGCTCCTGCCACTGGATCGTGGCGAATCTGCTGGGCCGCTACGGCATCACCCATGAATTCGTCGATGGCGCCGATCTCGACGCCTGGGCAAAGGCCCTGTCCCGCCCCACCGCGATGGTGCTGCTGGAGACGCCGTCGAACCCGATGCTCGACCTGGTGGATTTGCCCACGGTGGCGGCGCTGGCGCATGGCGCCGGCGCGCTGGTGGTGGTGGACAATGTCTTCGCCACGCCGCTGTTGCAGAAGCCGCTGACCCAGGGCGCCGACATCGTCGTCTATTCCTGCACCAAGCACATGGACGGGCAGGGCAGGGTGCTCGGTGGCGCCATCCTCTCCAACAAGAAATGGGTGGATGAGGTGTTGCAGCCCTTCGTGCGCAACACCGGCCCCGCCATGTCGCCCTTCAATGCCTGGGTGATCCTGAAGGGGCTGGAGACGCTGAAGCTGCGGGTGGATGCGATGCAGCGCAGCGCCGTGGCCATCGCCGATTTCCTGGCCGAGCGCAGCGAGATCGCCCAGGTCCGCTACCCCTACCGCGCCGATCACCCCCAGCATGCCCTGGCGCTGCGGCTGATGTCGGGCGGCGGCACGCTGGTGACCTTGGAGCTGAAGGGCGGCAAGGACGCGGCGTTCCGCTTCATGGATGCGCTGGAGGTCATCGACATCTCGAACAACCTCGGCGACAGCAAATCCATGGTGACGCATCCCGCGACCACCACCCATCTGCGCATCGGCGCGGATGAACGGAAGAAACTCGGCATTTCCGATGGTGCGGTGCGCCTGAGCGTCGGTCTGGAAGACGTGGCCGATCTGATCGACGATCTGGCCGCGGCGCTGGACGCCGCCTCGCCGCTCGCCCTGGCGGCGGAATGAGCTGGGAACTCTGGCTCGGCTTTGCCCTGGCCTCGGCGGTGGCGGTGGCCATTCCGGGGCCGGTGGTGGTGTTCGTGCTGGCCCGTGCCGCGGCCGGTGGCTGGCGCGCGGCCCTGCCCATCGTGGGCGGCGTGGTGCTGGGCGATGCGGTGGCGATGTCGCTCAGCCTGATTGGGCTGGGTGCGCTGCTGGCGGCCTCCGCCACCGCCTTCACCGTGCTGAAATGGGCGGGGGCGGCCTATCTGGTCTGGCTCGGCATCAAGCTGTGGCGGGCCCCGGTGGAGGCCCCGGCCGCCTTGCCCGCCACCCGCGCCTTTCGTGATGCCTTCATCGTGACCGTGCTGAACCCCAAGAGCATTGGTTTTTTCGTGGCTTTCATCCCGCAATTCCTGCGCCCCGATGCCGCTTTCGCACCCCAGGCGCTGGTGCTGCTCGTCACTTTCGTCGCCATCGGCGGGGTGAATGTGATGCTCTATGCCGCCCTCGCCGCCCGGCTGCGCGAGCAGGTGCGCCGGCCGCAGGTGCGGGCCTGGTTCAACCGCGCCGGCGGCACGGCGCTGATTGGCGCGGGGCTGGCCACCGCCGCCCTGAAGCGGGCATGACCAGCCGCCCCCATGCCTATAGCGCCACCACGCGCGGTGTGCGCGTCGCGGTTCGCGCCTTCTACCTCGAAGACCAGTCGGAGCCGGACAGGGGCCAGTATGTATGGGCCTATCGCGTGGAGATCCGGAACGACAGTGCGGTGACGGTGCAGCTCCGCGCCCGCTCCTGGCTGATCACCGATGGCCAGGGCCGCACCCAGCGCGTGCATGGCGAGGGGGTGATCGGCGAGCAGCCGACCCTCGAGCCGGGCGAGAGTTTTGAGTATACCTCCGGCACGCCGCTGCCCACGCCCTCGGGCTTCATGCGCGGGGCCTACCACATGGTCGAGACGGTGAGCGGCGAGCCCTTCGATGTGGCCATCCCCGCCTTCAGCCTGGACAGTCCGCATCAGTCCGGCGGGGTGCATTGACGCGTCATCCGCCTGGGTGACGGGTATCCAGACAGTCCGACCGGACCCGGGCGACCGCGCGCAGCCATTCGGCATGGCGCGACGCCGCCTCCGCGCGCGGCATGCGCGGGGTGAAGCGGCGTTCCAGCCGCCAATGCGGCGCGGCCTCGCCCGGGCCGGGCAGCAGGCCGGATTGGTGGCCGGCCAGCCAGGCGGCGCCCAATGCTGTGGTTTCCGTCACTTCCGGTCGGTCCACGACACATCCAGAGATATCGGCCAGGCGCTGCATGGTCCAGTCGCTGCGGGCCATGCCACCATCCGCGCGGATGGTGGTGGCGCGCGCGCCCATGTCCAGCGCCATGGCATCGAGCAGGTCCTGGGTCTGGAAGGCCACGGCCTCCAGCGCCGCGGCGGCGATGTCGGCACGGCCGGTGCCGCGCGTCAGGCCGCTCAGCGCGGCGCGGGCCTCGCTGTCCCACCATGGCGCGCCCAGGCCGGTGAAGGCGGGCACGAGATGAACCCGCGCGGCCGGGTCCGCCTGGGGCGCGAGCAGGCTGGCCTCGGCGGCCGAGGCGATGATGCCCAGCCCATCGCGCAGCCATTGCACGGTGCTGCCGGCATTGAAGATGGCGCCTTCCAGCGCGTAGCTGCGCCGGCCGCCGATCTGCCATGCAATGGTGGTGAGCAGCCGGTGGCGTGAGGTAACGGGCGCGCCGGTCACCAGCATGGCGAAGCAGCCGGTACCATAGGTGGATTTCAGCATCCCCGGCGTGAAGCAGGCCTGGCCGATGGTCGCCGCCTGCTGGTCGCCGGCCATGCCGCGAATCGGCACGGGGCGGCCCAGCACCTCGGTCACGCCGAATTCGGCGGCGCTGTCGAAGACCTGGGGCAGCACGGCGCGTGGGATGTTGAACAGGCGCAGCAGTTCCTCATCCCACTCACCGGAAAAAATGTTGAACAGCATGGTGCGGCTGGCGTTGGTGGCATCGGTGGCGTGCTGGCCGGTGAGGCGGAACAACAGAAACGAATCCACCGTGCCGAAGCACAGCCGCCCAGCCTCGGCATCCGCCCGCGCGCCGGGCACATTCTCCAGCAGCCAGGCCAGTTTGCTCGCGCTGAAATAGGGGTCTGGCAGCAGACCGGTGCGCTCGGCGATCAAGTCGGCCGGCAGGCCCGCGCAAAAATCCGCGGTGCGGCGGTCCTGCCAGACGATGGCGCGGTGGATCGCCTCGCCGCTGTCGCGCCGCCACAGCAGCGTGGTCTCGCGCTGGTTGGTAATGCCGATGGCGGTGATGGCGTGGTCGCCCGCCGCCTCGCGCAGCACGGCTGTGCTGTCGCGGATCAGGTCCTCCGGATCGTGCTCCACCCAGCCGGGGGTCGGGAAATGCTGGGCCAGTTCACGCTGGGCGACGGCTTGCGGGCGCAGTGCGTCATCGAAGCGGATGGCGCGGGTGGAGGTGGTGCCCTGGTCGAGCGCGAGCAGCATCTTTTGCGCCCCCCTTCTTGCGGCGATTTCCCTGCGCGATAGGCTGCCCGCTTAATCGGAGAATGCAATGCCCCTGAACAACCGCATCGCCGGTCTCGGCCCTGAAATCGCCGAATGGCGCCAGACCATCCATGCCAACCCCGAAATGGGCTTCGAGGAGCACGCGACCAGCGCGCTGGTGGCCGAAAAACTCGCCTCCTGGGGCATCGAGGTGCATCGCAATATCGCCGGCACCGGCGTGGTGGGCGTGCTGCGGAACGGCAATTCCGGCAAATCCATAGCACTTCGCGCCGATATGGATTGCCTGCCGATGACCGAGGAAACCGGCCTGCCGCATGCCTCGAAAACGCCTGGGAAAATGCATGCCTGCGGCCATGACGGCCACACCGCGATGCTGCTGGGTGCCGCGAAATACCTGGCCGAGACGCGCAATTTCGACGGCACGGTGAATTTCCTCTTCCAGCCCGCCGAGGAGGGCGGCGGCGGCGGCCGCGTCATGATGGAGGAGGGCGTCTTCGACCGTTTTCCCACCGACAGCGTCTATGGCATCCACAACGACCCCTCGCTGACCGTGGGCGAGATCTCCATCGTCGCCGGGCCGATCCTGGCCGCGGCCGATACCATGACCTTCAACATCCGGGGCCTGGGCGGCCACGCCGCGCGGCCGCATATGGCGATCGACCCGGTGGTGATCGGCTCCAGCCTGGTGGTGGCGCTTCAGCATCTCGTGTCGCGCAGGGTGGACCCGCTGGACAGCGCGGTGCTGTCGCTGTGCATGTTCCATGCGGGTTCGGCCAGCAACGTCATTCCTGAGACCGCCGAGATCAAGGGCACGCTGCGCACCCTCAAGGCCGAGACGCGGGCGGCGATGGAGCGGCACATCAAGCGTGTCGCCGCCTCGGTCGCCGAGGCCTTCGAGGCCGAGATCGAGGTGGTCTGGAAATCCGGCTACCCCGTGACCGTCAACCACGAGGCCGAAACCGAACTGGCCGCCCAGGCCGCCGCAAAGGTCTTTCCGGAGGCCGGCATCATCCGCAAGCGCCCGCCGATCATGGGCGCCGAGGATTTCTCCTACATGCTGGAAAATCGGCCCGGCGCCTTCGTGAAGCTTGGCCAGAAGGGGCCGGACGGCAAAGGCGGCGTGCCGGTGCACCACCCGAAATACGATTTCAACGACGAGGCCGCCCCCTATGGCGTGGCCTTCTTCGCAGCCCTCGTGGAGCAGGAATTGCCGCGATAACCCGCTACATCTCCACCGGCCATCTGCCCGCACCCGATGATGTCGGGCTGATCCTGCGCGAAACCCACGCGCAGCATGCCGGCGTGACCGGGGGCGAGGTCAGCCAGGTCTATCCCGCGCTGGCCCGGGTGGAGCCGACGCTGTTCGGCCTGAGCATCGTGGGCACCACCGGCCGCGTCTTCGAGGCCGGCGACGCCATGCATCCCTTCACCATCATGAGCGTGTCCAAGCCTTTCGTCATGGCGCTGGTCTGTCAGCGCCTGGGCTTCGAAGCGGTGCGG
Organism: uncultured Rubritepida sp.; assembly: GCA_964395305.1. Lineage (GTDB taxonomy): Bacteria > Pseudomonadota > Alphaproteobacteria > Acetobacterales > Acetobacteraceae > Rhodovarius. Next base: position 34,351 of record CAYNBM010000012.1, on the reverse strand, counting down.
GAGAAGATCGGCGCCAATGCCACCGGGCGCGCCTTCAACTCGGTGGCGGCCATCGAGGCCAGCCCCGATGGGCGCACCAACCCCATGGTCAATGCGGGCGCCATCGCTACCACCTCGCTGGTGCCGGGCGATGGCCCCGCCGCGCGCTGGGACTTCATCCAGAACGGCCTCTCGCGCTTCGCCGGGCGCGAGCTCGAGGTCGATGCCGAGGTCTATCAATCTGCCAGCGAGACCAATTTCCGCAACCGTGGCCTGGCCGCCGTGCTGCAATCCCGCGACCGGATCTATTGCGACGCGGCGGAGGCGGTGGACCTCTACACCCGCCAATGCGCCCTGCGCGTCACCGCGCATGATCTCGCCGTGATGGGCGCCACCCTGGCCGATGGCGGGGTGAATCCGCTGACCGGCGAGCAGGTCGTCGATGCCCTGGCCTGCCGCTACGCCCTGGCGGTGATGGCGACGGCGGGAATGTATGAGGCCTCGGGCGACTGGCTCTGCGATATCGGCCTGCCGGGCAAGAGCGGCATCGGCGGCGGCATCGTCACGGTCTCACCGGGGAAGGGAGCGCTGGGGAGTTTCTCGCCGCCGCTGGATGCGGCGGGCAACAGCCTGCGGGGGATTCTGGCGGCGCGCAGCCTGTCGGAGCGGCTGGGGCTTGATATTTTTGTCTCGGCGCCTGGGGTTTAGCCGGTGGACTCTGGCGGGGGCTTTGCCCCCTCCAGACCTCCCCCACCAGGAGCCGACGGGCTCCTGGACCGCGGGTTAAGCAGGCACCCGGCAGAAGACATGCGGGTTGTCGAGACCGGCCAGCCAATCCAGGTCCATCCCACCTGGGCATTCCACCATGGCGGAAACCGGCTCGGGCAGCACTGAATACTGGTAGCCCAGCGCATCGAGGATCGCGAAAATCCCGCCCACGAAGCCGCGCGCATCGGCCATCAGGAAATTGTGGATCTCCAGGTCGATGATCGGCCGCTGCGCCAGCAGCGCCGTGGCACCGCGCAGCACCGCCAGCTCGCTGCCCTCGACATCGATCTTCAGCAGATCGACCCGCGTGCCCGGCGGCAGCTCATCATCCAGCCGATAGACCTGCATCACGCTGTCTGACGCGACCTCGACCGCCGCATTGGCCACGATGGTATTGCCGCCATTGGCCCGGAAGCGGACCTCGCCGCGGGCGGCGCCCAGGGCATGGGTGGTGAGCGTCACATTGCCGCAGCCATTGCGGGCGAGGTTGCCGCGGAAAATCTCGGCATTGCGCGGGCTGGCCTCCCAGGTCAGCACCTGCCCCGTCTCGCCGACCAGGCGGGAGAACAGGATCGAGAACAGCCCGTGATGGCCGCCCACATCCACCACCGTGAAGCCGGGTTGGACATTGTCCAGCACCCATTGCCGCTCGGGGATCAGCGGGTCGGAGCCGTCATCATACCAGTCCCGCGCCGTCGCATCGGCCACGAGGAAGTCGATGCGATGGGCGCCGAAGGCGCGGCCTTCGACGAGATAGGGCTGGAAAGCGGCGTCCAAAAGGGCGTTCCTCGATCTCGTGGTGTCGGCCGCCACCGCGGCCGGCTATTCCGCTGCGGCGGGCGGCGTGCTGGCGCCGTGCTTGGCGCCGCGCGCCGGCTCATGCGCCATGTCGTTCATCGCCTGCTGGACATGGGCGGAAAAGACATATTCCGCCGGGCGCTGCTTCGTCAGGTCGATCTCCGGCGCCATCGGCCCGGTGGTGCGTGGCCCGCGAATCTGCGCCGCCACCGCCTTCCAGGGCCGCTTCAGCGCATCGAGCGCCGCCGTTGCCTCGAAGCCGGAATGGACCATGCAATCGGCGCATTTTTCGTAATTGCCGACGCCGTATTTGTCCCAATCCGTGGTTTCCATCAGCTCGGTGAAGGTCTTGGCGTAGCCCTCGCCCAGCAGATAGCAGGGGCGCTGCCAGCCGAACACGTTGCGGGTGGGGTTGCCCCAGGGGGTGCAGCCATAGGTCTGGTTGCCGGCCAGGAAATCGAGGAACAACGGCGAATTGCCCATCCGCCACTTCGTGTCACCCGTGTTGCGGGCGAAGACGTCGCGGAAAAGCTCTTTCGTTTTTTGCCGGTTGAGAAAATGCTTCTGGTCCGGCGCCCGCTCATAGGCGTAGCCGGGGCTGAGCATGATGTTGTCCACGCCCATGGCGGTGACGTCATCGAAGAATTTCGCGGTGCGCCCGGCATCGGCATTGTTGAACAGCGTGCAATTGATGGCCGTCCGGAAGCCGGCGTCGCGCACCTTCTTCAGCGCCTCGACGGCGCGGTCATAGACGCCGTCCTGGCTCACCGCCCAGTCATGCTGCGCCTGGTCGCCATCGAGATGGATGTCCCAGATGAAGCGGGGATGCGGCTTGTAGGCATCCATCCGCTTTTCCAGCAGCAGGGCATTGGTGCAGAGGATGACGATGCGGCCCTGGGCCAGCAGCCCCTCGACAATGGCCGGCATTTCCTTGTGCAGCAGCGGCTCGCCACCGGCGATCGCCACCACCGGCGCACCGCATTCCAGCGAGGCTTCCAGGCACTCCTCCACGCTGAGACGCTTGTTCAGGATGGCATCGGGATAATCGATCTTGCCGCAGCCGGCGCAGGCGAGGTTGCAGCGGAACAGCGGCTCCAGCATCAGCACGAGCGGAAAGCGCTTGCGCCCCATCAACTGCTGCTTCAGCACATAGGCGGCAACCTTGGCCTGCTGCGCGAGTGGGATACCCATTCGGAAACTGCTCCTGGAATCGCGCCGCCTTGCCGCGCCGCTCGGAGGGGTCCTTAGCATGGCCTCCGCGGGAAAGCCCATAGGGAACCGGAACGGTACAATTTGTGGCATTTTCGCCCGGTTGCCTCGGGCGCCGGGCTTCCATAGTTTGCCGCGCATGTCCCCGAATGCCCCTGCAATCCCGCGCCGTTGCCTCCTGGCCGCGCCGATGCTGCTGCTGCTTTCGCCGCTGGCGCAGGCCCATGCCATCATCCGCCACTCAGAACCCGCCGCCGGCGCGCGCGTGCCGGCCGGCCCGGTGCGGCTGCGCCTGCTGTTCAATTCCCGGCTGGATCATGAGCGCAGCGCGCTGCTGATCGCGCCCGCCCGCCTGGGCGGCGGCGGCACGGCCGATGAAATCCGTGTCCCGCTCGCCCCCGACAGCCCGCCGGCGGAGCTGATCGGCACCACCCAGCCGCTCACCCCCGGGCAATGGCGCATCCGCTGGCAGGTGCTGGCGCTGGATGGCCACATCACCCGCGGCGACATCCCCTTCATGGTCGCTGCCTGAGGTGGAGCTGTTTCTCGACCTTTATGGCTTTCTCTCGGTGGTGCTGCACGCCGCCGAATTGATGGCGCGCAGCGTGCTGCTGGGCTCCATCGCCTTCCTGGCGTTTCTGGCCGTGCCGCTGGCGAGTCGGCTGCCGGGAGGCGAAGGCGCGATGCTGCTGGCCACCGCGCGCCGGGCTATCCTTTGGGGGGCGGGGCTGACGCTGGGCGCGGTGTTTTTGTCGAGCGGGCTGGGGGCGGTGGCGCTGGTCGGCACGCTCGATCTGGGCGCCGGGCAGGCGGCGGGCGCGGGCTTCGTTCTCAGTGCGCTCGGCGTGATGGCCTGCGCCGTGGCGGCGCTGCTGCTGGCCCGGGGGGCTGCGGCCCGGCCCGGCCCGCTTTTGCTCGTGGGGCTGCTGCTGCTGGTCGCGGCCGTGGCCGGCAGCCACGCCATGGCCCGCACCGAGGACCGGCTGCCGATGCTGGCCGCGACCTTCATCCATCAGGCGGGGGCGGCGCTGTGGCTGGGCGGCTTGCCGGCTTTCCTGATGGCGCTGCGGCTGCCCTGGCCCGCCTCCGCCGCGCAGGCCGTGGGCGCCCGCTATTCCGGCCTGGCCATTGCCGGCGTGCTGGGGATCATCGGCGGCGTGGTCGGCTATTACCTCGGCTATGTGCAATCGCCCGAGGCGATCTACGGCACCGCCTATGGCGCCATGTCGGCCACCAAATCCGTGCTTTTTTCCGTATTGCTGCTGCTGGGGCTGGCCAATTTCCTGCTGCTGCATCGTTTTGCCAGGGATGGCGCCTTCCTGCCCCGCCTCAGGCGCTTCGTGGAATGCGAGTTGATCGTGGGCATCTGCGTCTTCGGCATCGCGGCCTCCCTCACCTCCGTCCCCCCCGCCGCCGACCTGCCGGATGACAGGGTGACCTGGGCTGAGATCATGGAGCGCGCCGAACCGCGCGCCCCGCGAATCACCTCGCCCAGCCATGCCGATCTGGGCATCCCCGCCCTGCAGGCGCAGCTCGATGCCCAGGCGCGCGACGGCGCCGACCGCCCGCAGGCCTTCATCCCAGGCGAAGGTTTCCTTCCCCCGCGCAACGCCTTCGACATCGCCTGGAGCGAGTACAACCATCACATGTCCGGCTTCGTGGTGCTGGCCGTGGGCCTCGCCGCCCTGGCCGACGCCACCCGCCGTGTGCCGCTGGCGCGGCATTGGCCGCTGCTTTTCATGGGCCTCGCCGCCTTCCTGTTCATGCGCTCGGACCCCGAGGCCTGGCCGATGGGCGATATCGGCTTCCTCGACAGCCTGCGCGACCCTGAGGTGCTGCAACACAAGCTGCTGTCATTGCTGGTGGTGGTCTTCGCCGTCTCGGAATGGCTGGTGCGGCTGCGCGGAAAACGCTCGGCCGCGGCCTATGTCTTCCCCATCGCCATGGCGCTGGGCGGGTTTCTGCTGCTGGCCCATACCCATGCCATCGCCAATGTGAAGGAGGCCTTGCTGGTCGAGCTCTCCCACCTCCCGCTGGGTGCGGCGGCGGTGATCGCGAGCGCCGCCCGCTGGATGGAACTGCGCGCCGGACCCGAGGCGCCCGAGGCCCGCATCGCCCGCTGGGTCTGGCCGCTCTGCCTCGTCTTCATCTCGGGATTGCTGATCTTCTACCGTGAAGCTTGATGACCTCGTCGCCCGCGCCGTGGCGGCGCTGGTCGGCGTCAGCCTGCGCCATGCCCGGCTGGTGGTGGCCGTCTTCGCCGCGCTGACCATCGCGGCCACCTGGGTCAGCGTCACCCGCTTCCAGCTCAATTCCGACGTGACGCAGCTCTTCCCGCAGGATCTGTCCTGGCGGCTGCACGAGCGCGCCATGGATGTGGCCTTCCCCGACCGCATCGACGTCATCGCCGTGGTGATCGACGCACCCACCGGTGCGGCCGCCAACCGCACGGCCGAGGCGCTGGCCGAGGCGCTGCGCGCCCAGCACCAGGTCTTCCGCAACGTCCGCCGCCCCGATGCCGGGCCGTTCTTCGAGCGCCATGCCGCCCTCTTCCTCCCGCTCGACGAGGTGCGCGACCTGACCGAGCGGCTGATCGAGGCGCAGCCCCTGCTCGGCACCCTGGCCGCCGACCCCAGCCTGCGCGGCGTGGCCGAATTGCTGCGCAGCGCCATGGAGGGCGTCTCCCGCGGCGACGCCCAGCTCGGGCAATTCGCCGGCCCGCTGGTCGCCTTCGGCATCGCCGCCGAGGCGGCACTCGCCGGCCGCGTCGCCGAGCCGGACTGGAGCCTGATGATGACCGGCCGCGCCGCCAGCGCGCTGGAGACCCGCCGTTTCGTCCTTGCCCAGCCGCTGCTGGATTTCTCGGAGCTCGAGGCCGGCCATTCCGCCACCCAGGCGATCCGCACCGCCGCCGCCGCCCTCGCAAGGCCGGGCGTGACCATCCGCATCACCGGCAATATCCCCATGGCCGATGAGGAATTCGCAACCCTCGCCGAGGGTGCCGTGGAGAATGTCGTGCTCTCCCTGGTGCTCACGGTGGTGCTGTTGTGGATGGCGCTGCGCAGCTGGCGGCTGATCTGGCCCTTGATGGTGCTGGTGGTGGCGGGGCTGGCCTGGACGGCGGCATTCGGCATTCTGGCGGTGGGGCATTTCAACCCGCTCTCCATTGCCTTTGCCGTGCTGTTCATCGGGTTGGGGGTGGATTTCGGCATCCAGTATTCCGTGCAGTACCGGGCCGAGCGGCGGGACGCCGGCGCGCTGGCGCCCGCGCTGCTGGCCGCGGCCCGCGTGGCGGGGCCGGGCATGACGCTGGCCGCCATGGCCTGCACGCTGAGCTTCTTCGCCTTCATCCCCACCGATTATCTCGGCGTGCGCGAGCTGGGCCTGATCGCCGGCGTGGGCATGCTGATCGGCTGGCTGATGGCGATGACCTTGCTGCCCGCCCTCATGCTCATGGCCAATCCACAGGCTGAGGCGCGGGAGGTGGGCTACCCCGCCCTGGCGCCGGTCGACCGCTGGCTGCTGCGGCGCGCGCGCTGGGTGGTGGGGGCGGCGGGGCTGCTGGCGCTGGCCAGCATCGCGCTGCTGCCCGGCCTGCCCTTCGACACCGACCCGCTGAACCTGCGTGACCCCACGAAGGAATCGGTCAGCACCTTTCGCGAGCTGATGCTCAGTGCCGAGACCAACCCCAATACGCTCGATATTCTGGTGCCGGATCTGGCGGCGGCGCAGGCCCTGACCACCAGGCTGGAGGCGCTGCCGCAGGTCGGCCGTGCGCTGAACCTCGCCAGTTTCGTGCCCGAGGGCCAGCCGGAAAAACTGGCGCTGCTGGAGGATGCGGCCGGGCTGCTGCTGCCCAGCCTGGCCACCCCGGCCGGCGCGCCGCCCAGCGAGGCCGCGGTCAGCGCCGCCCTGGCCAGGGCCGGCCTCGCGCTGCGCACTGCCCCGGGCGAGGATGCCGTGGCGCGCGATGCCCGAAGGCTGGGTGCCGCCTTCATCTCGCTTGCCAGCGCCACGCCCGCCACCCGCGCGCTGATGGCCGAGGCGCTGCTGCCCGGGCTGCGCGCGACACTGGCCCAGATCTCGGCGCTGCTGCAGGCCGGGCCGGTGACGCTGGAGAGCCTGCCCGCGGATCTTCGCGCCGACTGGATCGGCCGCAACGGGCTGGCCCGGGTGGAGGTGGCACCGCGCGCCCTGGGCCAGGATGTGCCGGCCCTGCGCGAATTCGCACAGGTGGTGCAGGCGGCGGCGCCGAATGCCACCGGCGCGGGCATTTCCACCGCCGCTTCGTCGGCCACGGTGCAGCAGGCCTTCATCCTGGCCGGCGCCATCGCGGTGGTGCTGGTGCTGGGGCTGCTGCTGGTCAATTTGCGCAGCCTTCGGCTGTCGATGCTGGCCCTCGCCCCGCTCGCGCTGGCCGGGCTGCTGACGCTGGCGCATTGCACGCTGCTCGGCCCACCGCTCAATCTCGCCAATATCATCGCCCTGCCGCTGCTTTTCGGCATGGGCGTGGCCTATGACATCTACTACGTCGCGGCCTGGGCCAGGGGCGAGCGCGGCCTGCTGGCCAGCCCCCTGAACCGGGCGGTGATCTATTCGGCGGTGACCAATGCCTCGGCCTTCGGCGCGTTGGCGGTCAGCCCGCATCCGGGGACGGCCAGCATGGGCGTGGTGCTGGGGGTGTCGCTGGTCTATTCGCTGCTCTGCGTGATGCTGGTGCTGCCGCCGCTGCTGCGGGTGTTTGCGCCGGGGACGGCCGGGAAAAATTGAAACCACGCGCCGATCGGGCTATGCTGCTGGCATGGATGTGCGCATTGAGGATCGCTGGCAGGGGTTTGTCGAGCAGGCCGTGAGCAGCGGCCGCTTCGGTTCCGCCGATGACGTGGTGCGCGAGGGGCTGCGGCTGGTGGAGGAGCGCGAGCGCAAGCTGGCGGCGCTGCGGGCCACCCTTGCCGCTGCTCTTGCCGAAGAGGGCGAGGTCAGCGACGAGGAGCTGGAGGTCTCGCTGAACGAAGCCGCCGAGGTGCTGGCCCGGCAGGGCTATTGATTGCGGCGTCTGGTCTTCACACCCCGCGCGCGGCGTGACCTGATCGCTCTGCAACAATACCTGATTGCCCTGAGCCGGGTTCCTGCTGTCGGCAGGGATTTCGTGGCTTCCCTGCGGGCACAGTGCCGCAAGCTTGCGGAACTGCCCGGCCACCTCGGCCAGGCCCGCAATGAGTGGCTGCCTGAACTGCGGAGCTTCGCCTTTCGCGGCTACATCATTGTCTTCCGATACGAGCCCGACATCTTCCGCGTGGTCCGTGTCATCGAGGGGCATCGGGACATCGAGGCGCAGTTCGACCGCTGACGCCTCAGCCCATCTTCGCCAACCCCTGCGCCAGATCGGCGCAGAGATCGCCCACATCCTCCAGCCCGATATGAATCCGCGCCATCGGCCCGCCGAAATCGCCGGTGCCGGCGGTGCGGGTCACAAAGCCGGTGGTGGGGATCGCCAGCGATTCATACCCGCCCCAGCTCGCGCCGATGCCGAAGAATTCCAGCGCGTTGATGAAGCGATACACATCCTCGATGGTGTATTTGGACTGGAACACCACGCCGAAAAGCGACGCGCCGCCGGTGAAATCGCGCGCGAAGAGCGCGTGCTGCGGGTGGCTGGGCAGGCCGGGATGCATGACCTTCAACACTTGCGGCTGGGCCTCGAACCATTTCGCCACCTCCAGCGAGGAAGCGAATTGGTGCTTCAGCCGCAGCGGCATGGTCCGCACCCCGCGCAGCGCGAGATACACGTCATCGGGGCTCGCGAATTGGCCGAGCAGCGAGGCCGTGCTGCGCACGATCTGCCAATCCTCCTCCGAATTCACGCAGACCGAGCCGAGAAGAATATCCGAATGGCCGGACACATATTTCGTCAGCGCCTGGATCGACACATCCACCCCATGCTGGAACGGCATGAAGGTGTGGATGCCCCAGGTGTTGTCCATCAGCACCTTGCAGCCCCGCGCATGGGCGGCGCGGGCAATCGCCGGAATATCCTGCAATTCGAAGGTGTGGCTGCCCGGACTTTCTGTGTAGACGACCTTGGTGTTCGGGCGGATCAGCGCCGCCATCCCCGCCTCGTCGATCGCGGGGTCGTAGAATTCGGTCTCCACCCCCCAGCCCTTCAGCAGCGTGTTCGAGAGGTTGCGGGCAGGGCCATAGACGCTGTCGGGCATCAGGCAATGATCGCCGGACTTCAGGTACGCCAGCAGCGGCACCATCACGGCGGCCAGGCCAGTGCCGACGATGGTGGCGCGCGTGCCACCCTCGATCTCGGCGATCACATCCTCCAGCGCGTAATGGGTGGGCCCACCCTGCGTGCCATAGGTCATGTATTGTTCGTAGCGCTTGGCCGCGCCGTCGCGCCTCGCCTCGCAATTCTCGAACAACACGGTGGAGCCGCGATGAATCGCCGGGTTCACGAAACCATGCGCATGGGTGCCGGCGCGGCCGGCGTGGCTCATGCGGGTTTCGAAGGCGTGCTTGGTCATGTCGTCACTTTCGGGGTTTCGGGGCGTAGCGCCCATTCGGTCCAGGAGCCGTCATAGACGGCGGGTTCGGGGAAGCCGGCCTCGACAAGGCCCAGCGCCAGCACGCAGGCGGTGACGCCCGAGCCGCAGGAGGTCACCACCGGCCGCGTGTCATCCACGCCCACCGCGGCGAACATCGCCCGCAGCGCCTCGGGCGATTTTATCAGCCCATCGGGGCCGGCGATCTCGCTGACCGGCACATTGGCCGCACCGGGCATATGACCGGAGGGAAGGCCGGCGCGCGGCTCGGGCGCCGTGCCGTCGAAACGGCCCTTCGCGCGGGCATCGATGATGAGTTCGGCGCCGCCCCCTTGCCGCACGATGCGCTTGATGTCGCCGATGCCGCGCAGTTTTTCGGCGCGGAAGTCGGCCACGAACGCCGCCGGTGTGGGGGCTGCGGCATCGCCAGTTTCCACTGCCCGCCCCTCGCGCTTCCAGGCCGGCAGCCCGCCATCCAGCACCGCCACCGCGTCATGCCCGAAAAGCCGCATCATCCACCACCCGCGTGGCGAGGCGCGCAGCCCATGCTGGTCATAGAAGATGATGCGCGAAGCGTTGGAGACGCCCAAAGCGCCCACCAGCTTCGCGAAACGCCCGGCGGTGGGGACCATATGCGGCAGGTCGGTCTCGGTATCGGCGATGGCGTCGATGTCGAAGAGCAGAGCGCCGGGGATATGCCCCGCGCGGAACCCGTCCTTCTTGTTGCCCGGCTCATTGGGCAGATAGGTCGAGCAGTCGAAGACGATGAGGTCAGGCTTGCCCAATTCGCCGGCCAGCCATTCGGTCGACACCACGTTCTGCATCTAATCCTCCAGTACGAGATAAACCCGCCGGTTCTGCTTGCCCTTGTTTTCGAGCTTGGTGACCACGACCCGCCCGATCTCACCCGTCCGCGCGACATGCGTGCCGCCGCAGGGCTGCAGGTCCACTGGCGGCTCGGCGCCGATCCGCACCAGGCGGATCTTTCCCCCCGTGCGCGGCGGCGCCACCGACATGGTGCGGACCAGGCCCGGATTCGCATCCAACTCCTCACCGGTGATCCAGCTTGTGCTGATGGGGTGGTCTTCAGCGATCAGCCTGTTCAGCGCTTCGGTCAGGAATTCCTTGGTCGGCGGCTCGGCCAGGTCGAAATCGAGGCGCGAACGCTCGGCACCGCATTGCCCGCCGGTGACGCCGGCGCCGGGGATCAGGCTGCAGAGCAGATGCATCGAGGAATGCATCCGCATATGCCGATGCCGCCGCTCCCAATCCAGCACGGCGGTGACCTGCGTGCCGACCGGCGGCAGCGCCGCACCCTCGGCCGGCAGGTGCAGGATCGCCTCGCCCTCGCCCTTCACGGTATTGGCCACCGCCATCTCGCTGGCTTCCCAGCGCAGCATGCCGGTATCGCCGGGCTGGCCGCCGCCCTGGGCGTAGAAATTCGTCGCATCGAGCAGCACGCCCTCCGGCCCCGCGGCCAGTACCGTGGCGGTCACTTCGCGCAGATAGGCATCCTCGCGGAACAGCGTGCGGGTCATGCCCATTCCCGGCGCAGCCGCTCCCTGTGGTGGCGCAGCCAGAGCAGGCTCAGCGCGCCCGTCGCATTCTCCATCCGGTTGTCATCCACCAGCGCAAAACCCTCCTCGGCCGACATCACCCGCAGGCGGACATCCTCGCCCTCAGAGATCAGGCCGAAATTCCCCTCCGATCCGGCATCGAGCCTGACCCTTCCGCACCACATGTGCACATTCTCATCGCAGCCGCCCTGCATCAGCATGAAGCGGCCGATCTTCTCCATCCGGTCGGGGATGAGGCCGGTCTCCTCGCGCAGCTCGCGCTCGGCGGCGCCCAAAACATCCTCGCCCGGCTCCAGCAGGCCGGCGGGGCATTCCAGCATCACCGGGCTCATGCCGGCGGCGAGGGCGGGCAGGCGGAACTGCTCGATCAGCGCCAGGCGGTCCGACCATGGGTCATAGGGCAGCACCACCACGGCCTGGCCGCGGCGCCAGAGCTCCCAGGTCAGCTCGGGCGAGCGCGCGCCATCGAAGCGTTCATGGGTGAAGCGGACAATCTGCAGGGTGAAGCGGCCGGTCCAGGCGATGCTGTCCTCGCGCACCTCAAGGCCGGGATGGGGCGGCACCGGCGGCGCCTTGGGAGGTCTGGCATTCATGCGGTGTAGACCGTAACGTCAGCCGCATCGCCCGTCCATGAGCCCGCAGAGCCAAGCCCGCCGCGCCATCACGCTCGTTCTGGGGGCCGCCATGCTTTTCGCCGCGGCGGCGGCTTGCGTGAAGGCGCTGCAGGGCGGCATTCCGCTGGCCCAGGTGGTGCTGGCGCGCAGCGTCTTCGCCCTCCCCATCATGCTGCCGCTGGTCTGGCGCGCTGGTGGCTGGTCGGCGCTGCGCACGCAGAACCCGATGGGCCATGCCCAGCGCATCTTCTGGGGGTTGATCGGCATGGCCGGCGCCTTCCATGGCTATGCCACGCTGCCGTTGGCCTCGGTCACCGCGCTGGGTTTCACCATGCCGCTGTTCCTCACCTTGCTGGCGGTGCCGCTGCTGGGCGAGCGGATCGACGGCCGGCGGCTGGGCGCCGTGCTGGTGGGGTTCCTGGGTGTCATGGTGATGCTGCGGCCGGGCGGTGGCGGCCCTGGGCTGTGGTTCGACTATCTCGCCGTGCTGGCCGCCGCCCTGGCCTGGGCGCTGGCGATGATCTCGATCCGCCGGATGGGCGAGGCGGGCGAATCGGGCGTCGCCATCGTCGCCTGGTTCGCCATCGGCTGCTCTGTTGTGTCGGTGGTCTTCGCGCTGCCGGTCTGGGTCTGGCCCAGCGCCGGGCAATGGGCGCTGCTGGCCGGCGTGGGGCTGATCTCGGCGGTGGCGCAGCTGCTGATGACCGAGGCCTATCGGCGCGGCGACACCACCCTGGTCGCGCCCTTCGAATACTCCGCCATCCTTTGGACCACCCTGCTGGGCGTGCTGGTCTGGGGCGAGAGGCCGGATGGTTTCGACGCCCTGGGCATCGCCATCCTTGTGGGCTGCGGGCTGTATATCTGGCGGGTCGGGGTCAGGCGCTGAAGCGCAGGACCTGCCGCCAGACCCGCAGGAAATTGCCGCTCCACAGCAGTCCGATCTCACGCGCGCCGTAGCCACGCTTGAGCAATTCCAGCGTGATCGCCTCGCATTGCGCCGCATTGGCCCAGCCCGCGACCGCGCCGCCGCCATCGAAATCGCTGGAAATGCCGACATGGTCGAGCCCGATGCGCCGCACCGCGTGATCGATGTGATCGACCAGGTCGCCCAGATCGGCCTGCGCCGCGCCATTGGGCGGCGCCGATTTCAGGAAGGCCGGCACCGCGGTGATCTGCGCCAGGCCGCCGCAGGCCCGCAGCGCATCGAGCTGCTCGCCATCCAGCCCGCGGGGATGCGGGCAGAGCGCGACACAGGCGGTATGCGTCGCCACCACCGGCGTGCGGGAGATCTCCGCCGCCCGCAGCATGCCCGATTTGGCGACATGGCTGACATCGACCATCAGCCCGCGCCAGTTCATCTCGGCGATCACCTTCTCGCCGAAAGGCGACAGCCCGCCATGCTCGGCGGGCGCGTCGCCCAGATTGGCCTTTGGCCTGGCGCTGTCGGAAATCTCATTGTGCCCGTCATGGGTCAGCGTGAGATAGGCCGCGCCCAGCTCCCGCCAGGCCGCGATGCGGCTGAGGTCCAGGCCCATGGCATAGCCATTCTCCACAGCACTCAGCACCGCGGTGTCGCCGGCGGCGAAGCAGGCCTCCAGGGCATCGGGCGTGGCGCAGAAACGGGTGCCGGGTGCGCCGCCCCGGGCACGGATATGCAGCAGCATCGCCTCCGCCCGCGCCGCCGCCTGGGCGTGGCCCGCGGCGTCGCGCCGGCCCTGCGGCACATAGGCGATGAAGATGGCGGCGCTCATCTGGCCCTGGCGCATCTTCGGCAGGTCCACCAGCTGGCGCGTCTCCTGCGTCCAGTCCGGGGTTTCCGGCCAACGGATGTCGATATGGGTGTCGAGCACCAATGTCTTTGCGTGGATATCGTTCATCCGCCCCAGCCCTCCATGAAACGCACCAGCAGCGCGCCGAGATGATCGACCGCATAGCCGCCCTCCTGGCAGATCGCCGCCGGCAGGCCGAGGGACGCGATCGCGGCCCCCGCGCGCGAAAACCCATCGCCGGTGACGCGCAGCGAGGCCAGCGGCTCATGCTCGGAGGCATCGAAGCCCAGCGCCACCACCACAGCGTCAGGGCGAAACATCCGGATGCGCGCCAGCGCCGCATCCAGTGCGGCCAGCCAGACATCATCGCCGCTGCCCATGGCGAGCGGCAGGTTCAGGTTCTCGCCACACCCCACCTCGCCGGCGAAGCCGACATGCCAGGGGTAGTAGAAATGCGGGTCGCCATGGATCGAGATGGTCAGCACATCCGAGCGGTCCCAGAAGATGCCCTGGGTGCCATTGCCGTGGTGGCTGTCGATGTCGAGCACGGCGACGCGTGCGGCCCCGGCATCGCGCAGCGCCTGTGCCGCCAGCGCCGAATTGTTGATGTAGCAATGCCCGCCGGCGCGCGCGGCATAGGCGTGGTGGCCGGGCGGGCGGCACAGCGCATAGCCCGAGCGCCCGGCCGCAGCCTCGCCCGCCGCGGCCAGGGCGCAGCCCAGGGCGGACATCGCGGCGGTCCAGCTGCCCGGGCCAATCGGGCAGGCGGCATCGGCGGAATAGAGCCCGGCCTCTGCGATGATGTGGCGGACCGGGGTGGTGGATTGCGCCAGCATCTCCGGCGTGGGGTGCATGTTCGCCACCACCTCCGGGCCGGAATCGGGCAGGGCGGCCCAACGCGCTGCGGCGCCGCGCAGGAATTCCAGGTAAGCCGGGCTGTGCAGCCGCGCGGCATCATCCAGCGTGGCGTGGCTGGGGATATGCGGTGTGATGCCCAGCGTGGCGAGCCCGGCGCGCAGGCTGGCGGCGCGGGCGGGAACCTCGAAATTGCCCCGCACAAGCCCCCTGGTCAGGAAGAATTTCGGGTCGTGGATGGATTCGTCCGGGTGGGCAAAAGCGCGCATGATGGCAGGCTAGCACCCGCGCGGCCTTGCGCCATACTCGGCGCCATGATTCCGCTCGACCCCGGCGCCCGGCGCGCCATTCTCGACGCCTGCCACGGCTTGCGCGATGCCACCTTGGACAGTCTCTTCCGCCTGGTGCGCTGCCCCAGCACCCTGGGCAACGAGGCCTCAGCCCTGAACGAGATGGCCCGGCAATACGAGGCGCTGGGCCTTGTACCGCGCCGCATCGCCACGGTGGTCAGCGACGACCCGATCTTCTCGCCGCCGCTCATCGCCTATGAGGGCCGCGACAATGTGGTGGCGGTGCATCAGCCGCGGCAGGCGCGGGGCCGGTCGCTGGTGCTGCAGGGCCATGTCGATGTGGTGCCCGAGGGCGCGGCCGATATGTGGGCCAGCCCGCCCTACGCGCCGGAAATCCGGGGCGGCCGCATCTTCGGCCGCGGCGCGGGTGACATGAAGGGCGGCATCGCGGCCTACCTCACGGCCTTCGCCGCACTCCGCATGGCTGGGCTGCAACCCGCCGCCGAGGTGCAGATGCATGCCGTGATCGAGGAGGAATGCACCGGCAATGGCGCCGCCGCCTGCCTGCTCGCCCTGCCGAAATGCGACGCCGTGATCATTCCCGAACCCGGCCCGGGGGTGGAGGCGCTCTACACCTGCGAGGTCGGCGTGGTCTGGGCCTGGGTCACCGTCAGCGGCCGCCCCGCCCATGTCCGCGACATGCAGGCCGGGCTGAACGCGATCGAGGCCGCGAACATCATCGCCGGCGCCTTCAAGGATTACGAGAATGAGCGCAACCGGGCGGAGAACATCCACCCCGTCTTCCACGGCGTGAACCACCCGGTGAATGTGAATCTCGGCACCATCGAGGGCGGCGAGTGGAATTCCTCGGTGGCCACGCGCTGCCGGATCGGCATGCGGGTCGGCGTCATGCTCGGCTATTCCGCGGCGCAGACGCGGGCCGATATCGAGGCGCTGGTCGCCCGCGCGGCCGGGCATGAACGCCTGCGCGGCGCCACCATCAAGCTCGAATTCAAGGGTTTCATGGCCGAGGCCTGCGCCTTCGACACCGAGGCCGAGATCGTGAAGCTGGCCCGCCGCGCCTATGCCGAGGCGACGGGCGGGAGCCTGCGCGACTACCCCGCGACTGGCCTGACCGATGGAAGGCATTTCGTGCTGCACCAGGGCACGCCGGCCGCGGTCTTCGGCCCCGACGCGCAGGACATCCATGGCATCGACGAAAGCGTCGGCGTGGAAAGCATCCATGGCTGCACGCGCGCGATCGCGCTGGCCATGGCGGAATGGTGTGGAGTGGAGCCGCTATGAACACGAATATCCCCCTCAGCGGCGCCCGCCTCTGGGACAGCCTCATGGAGATGGCCAGGATCGGCGGCACCGCCAAAGGCGGCTGCAACCGGCAAACCCTGACGGCGCTGGATGGGCAGGGCCGCCACCTCCTCGCCCGCTGGGCCGGGGCGGTGGGCTGCACGCTGACCGTCGACCGCTTGGGCAACATGGCCCTGCGGCGCGAGGGCACGGAGCCCGGGCGAAAACCCGTCGCCTTCGGCAGCCATCTCGACACCCAGCCAACGGGCGGGAAATTCGACGGCGTGCTGGGCGTGCTCGCGGGCCTGGAGATCATGCGCGCGCTGCATGAGGCGGGTGCGACCACCCGCGCCCCCCTGCTGCTGATCAACTGGACCAATGAGGAGGGCTCCCGCTTCGTGCCCCCGATGATGGGCAGCGGCGGCGCCATGGGCATCTTCCCCGAGGCCGATGTGCTGGCCAAGACCGATCCCACCGGCGCCGTCTTCGGCGAGGCGCTCGCCGCCATCGGCTGGGCCGGCACCGCCGACCCCGCGGCGCTCGCCGATTGCGCCGCCTATTTCGAGCTGCATATCGAGCAGGGCAGGCTGCTGGAGGATGGCGGCCAGGACATCGGCATCGTCACCAACGCGCTCGCCCAGCGCTGGTACGAGGTGACAGTGCTGGGCGAGGAAGCCCATGGCGGCAGCCCCATGGCGCATCGCCGCGACGCGATGATGGGTGCGGCCTGGCTGATCGCGGCGGTGGAGGAGATCGCGCTCTCCAACATCTCCGCCAGCGGCGAGCCTGGGCGCGGCACGGTGGGCCAGCTCACGGTCTATCCCTCCTCGCGCAACATCACCCCCAGCCGGGTGTGGTTCTCGGTCGATACGCGGCATGGCGATCCTGCATGCCTGGATGCGATGGGTGCTGCATTGCGGGCGCGGGCGGCGCAGATCGCCGAGGCCAGGCATCTCACCATCGCGGTGGAGGATTTCACCTATATGCCGCCGATCCAGTTCGATCCGGCGCTGATCCGGCGCTGCGAGGCGGCGGCCACGGCGCGCGGGTTGAACTGGCGCCATATCCCCACCGGCATCGGCCATGACGCCGTCTATGTCGCGCGGCGGGTGCCCACCGTGATGCTCTTCACCCCCTGCCATGACGGGCTGAGCCACCACGAGGCGGAGAGCATTTCGAAGGAATGGGCCGAAGCCGGGCTGCATGTCCTGGCCGATGCGGTGATCGCCACCGCCAATGAGGACATCTGACATGCGCATCGCCATCGGTGGCTTCCTGCACGAAAGCCATTCCTTCGCCCCGCGCCCCACGGGCTGGCGGCAGTTTTTCGAGGCTGGCGGCTTCCCCAACCTGCAATATGCATCGACCCTGATCGACACCCTGCGCCCGCTCTCCGTCCCCGCCGGCGGTGCCATCGCGGTGGCCGAGGCGGCAGGCGTCACCCTCGCCCCCCTGGTCTGGTGCTTTGCCAACCCCGCGGGGCCGGTGACGCGCGAGGCTTACGAACGCATCGCCGGCCTGATGCTGGCCGAGCTGTCGCAGGCGCTGGAGGCGGGGCCGCTGGACGGCGTCTATCTCGACCTGCACGGCGCCATGGTCAGCGATGATTTTCCCGATGCCGAGGGAGAGCTGCTCCGCCGCGTCCGCGCCGTGGTCGGCCCCGAAACCCCGATCACCGCCAGCCTCGACCCGCATGCCAACATGACGGCGGAGATGGTGGCGCTGAGCGACGCCCTCGTCCCCTTCCGCACCTACCCGCATATCGACATGCGCGACGCCGGCGCCCAGGCGATGCGGCTGCTGCTGCGCCTGGCCGGCGGCGAGCCGCGCTGGCCCAAAGTGTTTCGCGAGGTGGATTTCCTCATCCCGCTGACCAGCCAATGCACGCTGGTCGAGCCCATGGCCGGGGTGATGGAGGCCCGCGCGGGGCTGGGCGAATCGGTGGTCGAGCTCGCCTATTGCTTTGGCTTTCCCTATGCCGATTTCCCCGGCTGTTCCCAGGCCATCGCGGGTTATGGCGAGAACGCCGAGGCCGCCGCCGACGCCCTGCTGGCCGGGATCAATGCGCGCGAGGCGCAGTTCATGGGCGGCGTCATGCCGGCCGCCGATGCGGTGCGGCAGGCCATGCGCATCGCTGCCACCGCCTCCCGCCCCGTGGTCATCGCCGATACCCAGGACAATCCGGGCGGCGGCGGCCATGGCGATACCACGGGGTTGCTGGCGGAACTGATCGCCCAGGGTGCCGAGGGCGCCGTGCTGGCGGTGATGAATGATGCCGAAGCCGCCGCCGCCTGCCACGCGGCAGGACAGGGCGCTACTGTGTCGCTCACGCTGGGCGGCAAGAGCGATGGCGCGCCTCTGCCCGTGACCGGCGTGGTGGAGGTGCTGAGCGACGGCAATTTCACCCTCTCCGGCCCGATGGGCGCGGGCAATCCGGCGGGTCTTGGCCCCTGCGCTTTGCTGCGGGTCGCAGCCGGGGTGCGCGTCGTCGTGGTCTCGAGAAAAATGCAGGCGCATGACCAGGAGGTGTTTCGCTTTCTCGGCATCGAGCCTGCGGCCCAAAAGATCGTCGCGGTGAAGTCCAGCGTGCATTTCCGGGCGCATTTCCAGCCCATCGCCGAGGTGGTGCTGGTGGCGGCCGCACCCGGGCCGGTGGTGGCGGACCCGGCGGGCCTGCCCTTCACCCATCTGCGCCCCGGGCTTCGGTTGCGCCCGGGCGACAACCGCCGCTTTGGCCAGTGATCAGAAGCGGCTGACCCCGTTACCACGCGTGTTGCCGATCTCCGACGCAGCGGAGCCGGCGGCGATTTCCACCTGGCGCAGCCGGGGCAGGCTGGTCAACCGGCCGATGAGGTCCGGACCATAGGCGGCCAGATGCGCATCGGCGGCGGCGCGATTGCCGGTGCTCAATTCCCGCACCGCCAGCCGCAGGTCGCGCTCCAGCTGCGGCGCGGGAACGCTGAGCGGGATGCCCACCGCGTTGCGCAGCGTGCGCTGGCCCTCGCGCACATTGTGCAGCGCCTCGAAACTCACGGTGCCGGCGAAGCGCGGGTTGGTGGTGAAGCTGCGGTTGAGGAATTCCAGCTGGGCGGTGCCGAAGCAGGCGGCGATAGGGTTGCCGCGCCATTGCGAGGTGTCGCCGAAGGCACGCTGGGCGCCCAGCGCCGCGGTTCGCACGCCATCGCCGGCACCTCGGACGACGTCCTCATTGCCGAGCATGAACTCGTTGTCGGTGACCGGACCCTGCGAGCAGGCCGCGAGTGCCAGGGCGGGAAGGAGGAGGAGGGTATGGCGTCTGTTCAGCATGGGTTAAGGTTTAGCACTCTTCGTGGCGGCTGTCCTGTTTCCAACTGCAACCCGCTGTGCCACACCCCCGCCGCGCCATGACAGACGAACAACCCAACCCCGCCCTGCTGCCAGCCGGCCTGATCGACGTGCTGCCCCCCGCCGCCGAGCGGGAGGCAGCGCTTGTCGAGGCCTTGATGGCCGTCTTTGCCGGCCATGGTTATGAGCGGGTGAAGCCGCCACTGCTGGAATTCGAGGATTCGCTGCTCGCAGGCTCCGGTGCCGCGGTGGCCGAGCAGACGTTCCGGCTGATGGACCCCGTCAGCCAGCGCATGATGGGGCTACGCGCCGATACCACGCCGCAGGTCGCCCGAATCGCGGCCACCCGGCTGGGGGGGCAGCCCCGGCCGCTCAGGCTCTCCTATGCCGGCCAGGTGCTGCGGGTGCGCGGCACCGAGCTCTCGCCCGATCGCCAGGTCGCCCAGGCCGGCATCGAGATCATCGGCGGCGCGGCGCCCGAGGCCGATGCCGAGATCGCCCTGGTGGCGGTGGCGGCGCTGGCGGCGGTGGGTGTCACCGGCCTCTCACTCGACATCACCCTGCCCACCATGACGCCGCGGCTGCTGGAGGAGGCCGGCATCACCGCCGCCGCCGCCGCCGGCCTGGCGCGGGCGCTGGACCGGAAGGATGCCGCCGCCGTGGTCGCGCTGGCCGATGGCGCCGGGCCGATCGCCGGCCTGCTGCCCGCGCTGCTGAACGCGGCCGGCCCCGCCGCGGGGGCGCTTGCGGTGCTGCGCGAACTCGCCCTGCCGCCGGGCGCGCGCGCCATCGCCGACAATGCCGCGACGGTGGTGGCCGCCATACGCGCCGCCGCCCCCGATCTGGCCATCACCCTCGACCCGGCGGAGTATCGCGGCTTCCGCTATCACGTCGGCGTCGCCTTCACGATCTATGGCCCCGGGCGCAGCGGCGAGTTGGCGCGCGGCGGCCGCTACCTCTCGCATCACGACGAGCCGGCAACGGGCATGACCCTCTACCCCGACGCGGTGCGCCGCGCGGTGCAGCCCAGCGCCCGCCGGCCGCGGCTTTTCCTGCCGCTGGGGCATGATGTGGTGGCGGCGCGGGAATTCCGGGCGCAGGGTTACGCCACCGTTGCGGCATTGTCGGCCGCCGATAGCGCGAGCGCCTTGCGCTGCACCCATGAACTGCGCGGCACCCAGGCCGTCGCAATGCCCGCGGTGGAACCGCAGCCCGGGGTGGAACCGCAGCCCGCGGTGGAACCGCATAAGGAACAAGCATAATGGCCAATGTCGCGATCATCGGCGCGCAATGGGGGGACGAGGGCAAGGGCAAGGTGGTGGACTGGCTGGCCAGCCGGGCCGATATCGTCGTGCGCTTCCAGGGCGGCCACAATGCCGGCCATACGCTGGTGGTGGGCGATACGACCTACAAGCTTTCGCTGCTGCCCAGCGGCGTGGTGCGCGGCAAGCTCGGCATCATCGGCAATGGCGTGGTGCTGGACCCGGACGCGCTGTTCGCCGAGATCGACAAGGTGCGCGCCCAGGGCCTCGATATCGGCCCGCACAATCTGCGCATCGCCGAGAACACGCCGCTGATCCTGCCGCTGCACCCCGCACTTGACCGCGCGCGCGAGGCGGCGCGCGGCGAGGACAAGATCGGCACCACCGGCCGCGGCATCGGCCCGGCCTATGAGGACAAGGTGGGCCGCCGCTCGATCCGCGTCTGCGACCTGGCGGAGCCGGAGACGCTCTCCGCCAAGCTCGACGAACTTCTTCTCCACCACAATTCCCTGCTGCGCGGGTTGGGTTCGCCGGAATTCGAAAAACAGCCGCTGCTGGACAAGCTGCTCGAACTGGCGCCGCGCATGCTGCCCTATGCCGAAGCCGTGTGGGAGACGCTGGAGAGCGCGCGCGTGGCGGGGAAACGCGTGCTGTTCGAGGGCGCGCAGGCGGTGATGCTCGATGTCGACCACGGCACCTACCCCTATGTCACCAGCAGCAACACGGTGGCGGGCAATGCCGCCGCGGGTGCGGGGGTGGGGCCGAACGCTATCGGCACCGTGCTGGGCATCGCCAAGGCCTATGCCACGCGGGTGGGCAGCGGGCCTTTCCCCTCCGAATTGTTCGACGATGTCGGCCGCATGCTGGGCGAGAAGGGGCGGGAATTCGGCACGGTGACCGGCCGGCCCCGGCGCTGCGGCTGGTTCGACGCCGCCATGGTGCGCCAGGCGGTGAAGATCGGCGGGGTGAACGGGCTGGTGCTGACCAAGCTCGATGTGCTGGACGGTCTGCCGGAGCTGAAGATCTGTGTCGGCTATCGCGTGAACGGCGTGGAGATGAAGCGCCTGCCCGCCGGCATGCGGGCACAAGCCGCCGCTGAGCCGATCTTCGAGGTGATGCAGGGCTGGTCGGGGTCGACCTATGGCGCCCGCAGCTATGCAGCATTGCCGGCCGAAGCCGTAAAGTACGTCCGCCGGATCGAGGAGCTGGTGGAGGCACCGGTGATGATGCTCAGCACCTCGCCGGATCGCGATGACACGATTGCGCTGCGGGATCCCTTTGCGGGTTAGGTGTGGAAAATGCCCCTTGATCGGGCTATGTTGGGCCGATGAGCGATAACCTCGTACTTGAGCATCTGCGGCATATTCGTGGCGCGGTCGATGGGCTGCGCGAGGATATGCGCGAGGTGAAGCAACGCCTCACGGCGGTCGAGCTTGGCCTGGCGGCTGTCCGGCGGGAGATCGCCGTTCTTGCCGAGGCCGATGCGCACCTCTCCGCCCGCATCGACCGGCTGACCGACCGGATTGCACGCGTGGAGACGCGTCTGGATATCGTCGGCGCGATTTGATCGCCCTCAACGCCTTCGACATGGCCTGTGTGGGCCACATCCAGCACGGGATGTGGACCCACCCGCGCGACACGTCGTCCGGTTACAACCAGCTCTCGCACTGGCTCGACCTCGCCCGCCTGCTGGAGCGCGGCCTCTTCGACGGGCTGTTCCTGGCCGATGTGCTGGGCATCTACGACGTGCTCGATGGCAGCCCGGACGCCGCCATCCGCCACGCCGTGCAGGTGCCGCTGCTGGACCCGGCCATGATCGTGCCCGCCATGGCCGCGGTCACCACCAATCTCGGCTTCGGCATCACCGCCAATCTCTCCTACGAGGCGCCCTATCTCTTCGCCCGCCGGATGAGCACGCTGGATCATCTGACCCAGGGGCGCATCGGCTGGAACATCGTCACCGGCTATCTCGACAGCGCCGCCCGCGCCATGGGCCTGGACGCGCAGCTCAAACACGATGACCGCTACGACATGGCCGATGAATACATGGCGGTGGTCGGGAAACTCTGGGAGGACTCCTGGGATGACGACGCGGTGCTGCGCGACCCCGTCCGCGGCTTCGCCGACCCCGCGAAGATCCGCGCCATCCACCATCACGGCAAGCAATACCGCATCGACGCGCCGCATCTCTGCGAGCCCTCGCCGCAGCGCACGCCGGTGCTCTACCAGGCCGGCGCCAGCCCGCGCGGCCTCGCCTTCGCGGCGCGGCACGCCGAATGCGTGTTCATGAATGGCGGCCCGGCCGCGGTGGTGGGGCAGGGGATCGCCCGGCTGCGCGCAATCGGCGGCCGGCCGAAGAAGGTCTTTGTCGGTGCCACCCTCGTGCTGGGCCGCAGCGATGCCGAGGCGGCGGAGAAACTGGCGGAATACCGCGCCCATTCCTCGGTCGAGGGCGCGCTGGCGCATGCCGCGGCGTCGCTCGGCCTGGATTTCAACCGCTTCGGCCCCGACGAGCCGATCACCGCCGAAAGCAACGCCATCCAGTCCAACGTCACCGCCATGGCGCGGGCGATGGGCGGCACGCTGACGCGCCGCGGGCTGATCGACCAGTTCATCCTGGGCAGCCGGCAAAAGCCGATCGTGGGCAGCGCCGAAACCGTGGCCGAGACCCTCATCGCCTATGCCGAAGGATCGGGTGCCGATGGCTTCAACCTCAGCCGCACCGTCTTCCCGGAATGCTTGGAGGATGTGGTGGAACTGCTCATCCCCGCGCTGCAGGAACGCGGCGCCTACAAGACGGACTATGCGCCCGGGACCTATCGCGAAAAGCTGTTCGGCTCCGGCGCCCGCTATTCGACCTCGTCTTCCTCGCCCAGCGGCTTGCCCGGCACCGCATAGCTCTCGGTGAACCAGCGGCCGAGATCGACCTGGCGGCAGCGCTCCGAACAGAAGGGGCGCAGCGGCGCGGGCGCGGCGGGCTTGCGGCAGATCGGGCAGGGTTTCGGCTCAGGCATCGGTGATCCCGTCCAGTCCTTCGCGCAGGGTGATGTCGTGCCCCGCCCCGGCGGCGTATTCCGCCAGCGCCTCGGGCCATGCGCGCAAGGCGGCCAGCACCGCGGGAGGCGCCTGCAAGGCCAGCCTGCGATGCGGTGCATGCGCGGCCTCACGCGCGGCCGCGCGCAGCAGTGCCAGGCCGGGTGTGAGCGGCCCGGCCAGGGTCTCGGCCAGGGTGGGATGGATGCGCGCCCGCCTGATCTCGAACAGGCCGAGGGGTCCGGTCCCCAGCAGTTCGGCCAGGCGGTCGGGGCCCAGCGCCTCGCGCAGGGCGGGCTCCAGCGCCGCCCGGTCCCGCGCCGGCAGGCCGGCCGCATCCAGCAGGATGGCGCCGGCGCAGTTGCGCGCCCGGATCTGCCTGGCCGCCTCGCGCAAGGCCTGCGCGTTGAGCGCCTGCGCGGCGGCGCGGTCGGCCCCGGCGGCGCTGCCGGCATCGACATCGATGGCGGTCAGGGCGTGGGTGGTCTGGACGATCAGCCTGCCGCCCCCGGCCAGCGGGATGGTTGCGTCGGCAAGGGTTTCGAATTCGGCCTCGACCGCGTCATCGAAGGCGCGCGGCACAAGCCGGGCGCCGAGCCGCGTGGCCTCCGCGGTGTCGTCGGTGACGATCACGGCCTGGGGAAATGCCTCGCGCAGGCGCATGGCCGCGTCCGGCCCGCGTTGCAGCAGCCCGGGCTGTGAGGCGGCGATGGCGGGGGCGCGCTTGACCGAAACGCGCGGCCCCTTGGCCCCCTGCGCCGCGCGGGTGACGCGCACCACCAGCAGCCGGCCTTCCTGCACCACCTCCTTCAGCGGGCGGCGGGAGAGGCTGGCCTCGGATTCCGGCAGGAAGGCGGTCTGCCCATCGGGCAGGGTGAGGAAGGCGCCGGCCATGGCAGGGGCCACCGCGCTGACCCTTGCCGCCAGCACATCGCCCACGCCATCGGGCCGCGCCGGGCGCTCGACCCAGGCCTCGGTCAGCACATCCCCCAGCAGCAGGGCGACGCGCCGCTCCCCCGGCGAGCGCGAGACCAATATGCGCGGCTGGTCCGGGCCTTCGGGCGAGGGGGTCATGGCCGCAGCCACCCCACGCCGCGCAGCAGCTGTGCCGTCTCGAACAGCGGCAGCCCCACGATGTTCGACCAGGAGCCGGACATGAAACGCACCCAGGCCTCGGCGCTGCCCTGGATGGCATAGCCACCGGCCTTGCCCTGCCACTCGCCGCCCTCGAGATAGGCCGCGATCTGCCCCTCGGTTAGCCGCTGGAAGGCGACGACGGAGGTGACGAGCCGGGTGCGCAGCTTCTGGCCCGGCACAGCCAGGGCCACGCCGGTGTGCACGCGGTGCCGCCGGCCGGACATCAGGGTGAGAAAGGCCCTGGCCTGCGCCGCATCGGCCGGCTTGCCCAGGATGCGCCGCCCCACGCCCACCACCGTGTCGGCGGCCAGCACCAGCGCGTCGGGCGAGGCCATGGCCTCGGCCTTCATCCGGCTCAGGCGCTCGGCCAGCTTGTGCGGCAATTCGGCGGGCAGGGGGGTTTCGTCCAGCTCGGCCGGGCGGATCGCGTGGGGCACCACGCCGATCCGGGCCAGAAGCTCCAGCCGCCGCGGGCTGGCGGAGGCGAGGATGAGCGGTAGGCCGTTTATTTGAAGCGAAATGTGATGCGACCCTTGGTCAGGTCGTAGGGCGTCATCTCGACATTCACCCGGTCGCCGGCGAGGACGCGGATGCGGTTCTTGCGCATCTTGCCGGAGGTGTGGGCGAGCACGAGGTGCTCATTGTCCAGCTTGACCCGGAACATGGCGTTGGGCAGCAGCTCCATGACCTGACCGCTGAATTCGATCATGTCCTCTTTAGACATACGCGCTCATTGTCGAACAACCTTGGCTGGGGGGCGGGGTGCGCCCAGAAATCCGGGAATGCGCGGCGGCCGGCCGGACTCGAAGGTCGGGCCGCGCGCGGCGCAACATGGTCCCGGGCCGGTTTCCGGTCAAGATGCGAGGCGCGTGTCGATGCTGCGGGCATGCGCGGTCAGCCCTTCCGCTTCGGCCAGCGCCACCGCGGCGGGGCCGATGGCGCGCAAGCCCCTCTCCTCTGCCGCCACCCAGGTGGTGCGCTTGAGGAAGTCGAAGACCGAAAGCCCGGAGGCGAAGCGCGCCGAACGCCCGGTGGGCAGCACATGGTTGGGGCCGGCGGCGTAGTCGCCCAGCGCCTCGGGGCACCATCGGCCCAGGAAGGCGGCGCCGGCGTGGCGGATTTTTCCGAACAGCGCCTCCGGCTCGGCCGTCATGATCTGCAGGTGCTCGGGGGCCAGGCGATTGGTCAGCGCCACCGCCTCATCCCAATCGCGCACCAGCACCACGGCGCCATGCGCGGCCCAGCTGGCGCTGGCTATGGCGCTGCGGGGCAGGGTGCGCAGTGCCTCCTCCACCGCCGCGGCCACGGCGGCGCCGAAGGCGGCATTGTCGGTGATGAGGATGGACTGCGCCGCCTCGTCATGCTCGGCCTGGGCGAGGAGGTCCATCGCGACATGCGCCGGGTCGTTGTCGGCATCGGCCAGCACCACCACCTCGGAGGGGCCGGCGATGCTGTCGATGCCCACCCGGCCAAACACCTGGCGTTTGGCCTCGGCCACGAAGGCATTGCCCGGGCCGACGATGCGGTCCACGGCGGCAATGCTTTGGGTGCCCCAGGCCATGGCCGCCACCGCCTGTGCGCCGCCGACGCGAAACACTTCAGTCACCCCCGCCCGCCTGGCCGCCGCCAGCACCAGCGGGTTGAGCTGGCCGCCCGGCGTGGGCACGCACATGCACACCCGCGCCACACCCGCTACCCGGGCCGGGATGGCGTTCATCAGCACCGAGGACGGATAGGCTGCCTTGCCGCCGGGGACATAGAGCCCCACCGCATCCAGCGCACCCCAGCGCATGCCGAGCCTGAGCCCGGCCGGGTCATCCAGCGTGATATCGGCGGGCATCTGCGCGCGATGAAAGCTCTCGATACGCGCCGCCGCCAGGTCGAGCGCCGCCAGGAGATCCGGCGCGATGGAGGCCTCTGCCTCGGCCAGTTCGGCTTCGGTCACGCGCAGCATGCCGGGCTGCCAGCCATCGAATCGCGCGGTGTATTCCACCAGCGCCGCATCGCCCCGGGCGCGGATGGCCGCGATGATCTCGGCCACTGTGCCGCCCACGCTGGCTGTGGTCTCCCGCGCCTCATCCAGCAGGGCGGCGAAATCAGCCTCGAAGCCGGCGTCGCTTGTGTTCAGTTTCTTCAAGCGATGGCGTCCCGGAAGCGCGCCAGCATGGCGCCGATCCGCTCGGGCATGGTCTTGAGCGCCGAGCGGTTGACGATGACGCGCGAGGTGACCTCGGCGATCACCTCGGTCTCCCGCAACCCATTGGCCTTGAGCGTGGCGCCGGTGGCGACAAGGTCGACGATCACTTCGGAGAGCCCCAGCGCCGGGGCCAGTTCCATGGCGCCGTTGAGATGCACCACCTCGGCCTGCACGCCGCGCGCGGCGTAGTGTTTTCGGGCGATATTGGGGTATTTCGTGGCGACCGCGATGCGCGACCAGCGCGACGGGTCGTCAGCAGGCGCATCCACCGGCGCGGCCACCGAAACCCGGCAATAGCCGATGCCGAGATCGAGCGGCGCGTAGATCTCCTGGTAGTCGAACTCCATCAGCACATCGCCGCCGCAGACGCCGATCTGCGCCGCGCCATGCGCCACGAAGGTCGCGACATCGAAGGGGCGGACGCGGATGACGTCGACCAGGGCATCCTCGGTCTCGAAGCGCAGCCGGCGGCTGTCCTCATCGGCGCAATCGGCGGCCGGCGTAAGGCCGGCGCGGATGAGCACCGGCATCAGCTCCTTCAGGATGCGGCCCTTGGGCAGGGCCAGCACGAGGGGCTGGGTGGTGGCCAGGATGGCCGGGGAGGCCAGGGGGGAGGGAATGGGTTGGTCCATGACGGAGATTACCTGCGGGACCGCTGCGATTCGATGACGATCATGCGAGCCGTTCGATGTCGGCGCCCACGGCGGCCAGTTTTTCCTCCAGCCGTTCGTAGCCGCGGTCGAGGTGATAGACGCGGTTCACCACCGTCTCGCCCTGCGCGGCGAGGCCGGCGAGAACCAGACTGACCGAGGCGCGCAGATCGGTCGCCATCACCGGCGCGCCCGAGAGTTTCTGCACCCCGCGCACGATGGCCGAGGCGCCGTGGACATTGATCCGCGCGCCCATGCGGTTCAGCTCGGGCACATGCATGAAGCGGTTCTCGAAGATCGTCTCGGTGACCATGGAGGCACCCTGCGCCACGCACATCAGCGCCATGAACTGCGCCTGCATGTCGGTGGCAAAGCCCGGGAAAGGTTCGGTCACCACATCCACGCCATGCAGCCCGTTCATGCGGCTGACCCGAAGGCCGGCCGGTTCCTCATTCACCCCCACGCCGGCCTCGCGCAGCACACGGGCGACGGCGCCGAGGTGGTCGAGCCGCGCACCTTCCAGCAGCACCTCGCCACCGGTGATGGCGGCGGCGCAGGCATAGGTGCCGGCCTCGATCCGGTCCATCACCACAGGGTGGGTGGCGCCGGCGAGGCTAGACACCCCGGTCACCCGCAGCCGGTCGGTGCCGATGCCCTCGATCCTGGCGCCCATGCGCATGAGGCAGAGCGCGAGATCCTCGATCTCCGGCTCGCGCGCGGCATTGACCAGCTCGGTCTCGCCCTCGGCGAGGGTGGCGGCCATCAGCAGGTTCTCGGTGGCGCCGACGCTGACGACGGGGAAGATGATCCGCGTGCCCTTCAGCCCACCGGTGGGCGCGCGGGCCTCGATATAGCCGCCATCCACGGTGATGGTCGCACCCATCGCCTCCAGCCCCTTGAGATGGAGATCGACGGGCCGGGTGCCGATGGCGCAGCCGCCGGGCAGCGACACGCGGGCGACGCCATGGCGCGCCACCAGCGGCCCCAGCACCAGCACGGAGGCACGCATCTTGCGCACGATGTCGTAGGGCGCCTCGATGCTGGTCGCGGGGCCGGAGAGGGTCAGGTTTCCCGTCGGTTTGTCATGCGCGACCTCCATGCCGAGGTGGCGCAAAAGCTGCGTCATGGTCGCGACATCGGCGAGGTTGGGCACATTGGTGAGGCAGAGCGGCCCATCCGCCAGGAGTGCCGCGGGCATCAGCGCGAGCACGGCGTTCTTCGCGCCGGAGACGGTGATGCTCCCCGATAGCGGCTTGCCGCCGCGGATGCGGATACGATCCATGTGTCAGCCGAGCCCCGTGATGGCGCGATGTGGGGGGGCGCACCGCTTAGTTGGTTGATACGCCATGGCTCAGAGCCTCGGCAAGGCGACGCCGCGCTGGCCCATGTATTTGCCCGCGCGGTCGGCATAGCTCACCTCGGGCGCGCTTTCGCCCTTGAGGAAGAGGAACTGGCAGATGCCTTCATTGGCATAGACTTTTGCCGGCAGCGGCGTGGTGTTGCTGATCTCGATCGTCACCTGGCCCTCCCATTCCGGCTCGAGCGGCGTGACGTTCACGATCAAGCCGCAGCGGGCATAGGTGGATTTGCCGAGGCAGATCACCAGCACGTCGCGCGGGATTCGAAAATATTCGATCGTGGACGTCAAAATAAAGGAATTGGGCGGAATGATGCAGACCGGACCCTGACGGGTCACGAAGCCCGTCTCGGAAAACGCCTTGGGGTCGACCACCGCATTGTCGACATTGGTGAAAATCTTGAATTCATCGGTCGCGCGGGCGTCATAGCCGAAGGAGGAGAGCCCGTAGCTGATCACCCCCTCGCGCTTCTGGCTCTCGACGAAGGGCTCGATCATGCCGTG
Source organism: uncultured Rubritepida sp. (assembly GCA_964395305.1). GTDB lineage: Bacteria > Pseudomonadota > Alphaproteobacteria > Acetobacterales > Acetobacteraceae > Rhodovarius. Next base: position 5,175 of record CAYNBM010000012.1, on the reverse strand, counting down.
ATCGGTCGCCATGCGACGGATCCAGTGGTCGGGCATGATGGGCATGGGGTGTGATCGGCCTCACATCTTGGGTGGGAGGCAGGGTCTAGACCAGCGCGGTGGGTGGGGCAACGGCGCCTGCATCCGGGCGGCCATGCGTGGCGTAACGCCCTTGCATGCAACGAATGGAGGTGGCCATGCGACGTGATGAAGAGGCGGCAGCGCAGCGCTGGGCGGTGATCGTGACCGGCGCCGCGGTGCTCGGCTTTCTGCTGGTGGGCGCGCTGGCGCAGACCGCCGTGCCCGAGGAGGATTTCTCCGCCTGGCCGGAGCATCGCAGGCAATTCGGCAGCACCGGTGGTGGCGGCGTGGTGATCGGCGCTTACGACCCGGTGGTGCGCGGTGCCCTCTGCACCACCGATTTCACCGCGACGCTGGCCGATGGCACGGTGCTGCGCAATGCGGCGGAGTTCGACGCGGTGCCGGCGCAGGGCGGCACACTCTGCACCAATGGGCGCTGGCGGTCGCTGGAGAACGATGCCCGCGGCACTACGCCTTATCGGGTGTTTTTTCGGGATGGTGTGGTTCGGGGCTGGCCGCAATAGGCGCAGGCTCCGCCTCACGCGCGCGCGACTGCGCCTTGCGGCGCTTGAGGTTTTCCCGCAGCGCCTGGGCCAGTCGGGCCTCGCGCTTGGGGTCGGGCGGATGGGCGGGCATGGGCCAGAGATGCCCTGGGCCGGGCGGGGCGGTCAAGCTACAGGTCGAACTCCGCCTGGCGTGAGGCGCGGGTCGCCTTTCGCGCGGCGCGGGCGCGGGTCTCCACCGGATGGTCATTGCCAAAACTGCGGGCGCGGCTGCCATGGCGTTCGAAGACGGCGCGCGCGGTGCGTTCGAAGCCCGGGCTCGCGCGCAGCGCGGTGAGGCGCGCTTTGGCGGCGCGGGCGGCGGCATCCACATCGATGACTGGCGCGGGGTAGCCCGCCACCTTCTCACCCCGCCAGGGCATGTGCCGCAGCGCCGGCGGCAGCCCGGCCAGTTCGGGCACCCAACGTGCGATGAAGCTGGCCTCCGGGTCCTGGTCGAGCGACTGCTTCACCGGGTTGTAGATCCGTGGGGTGTTGATGCCGGTCGCACCGGATTGCATCTGCACCTGCGGCCAATGGATGCCCGGCTCGTAATCGATGAAGAGCCGGGCGAGGCGGGTGCCGCTGGCCTGCCAGTCCAGCCCGAAATGATAGCTCGCCACCGCCTGGACCATGGCGCGGGCGCGAAAATTCAGCCAGCCCGTGGCGATCAGGCTGCGCATGCAGGCATCGAGGAAGGGCAGGCCGGTCTGGCCGGTGGCCCAGGCCTGCAGCAGCGGATCATCGGCGGGGGTGGGGCGGCGGGCGCGCTCGGCGGCCGCGTGGGCGGCGCGGTGTTCAAGGGCGGGCTCGCTCTCCAGCTTCTGGATGAAGTGGCAATGCCAATGCAGCCGCGAGCGCAGCGAGACCAGATTGCCGGCGGGGATCTCGGGCACTGCCAGCGCCGCATTCACCCCGGCCAGAGCCTCGCGAATCGAAAGGCTGCCCATTGCGAGGTGGGGCGACAGTCGCGAACAGACCCGCGCGGCGCTGGCGGGGGAGGCCATGCCGCGGCGGTAACTCGCCCCTCGGCCGGCGCAGAAACCCGCCAGGAGGCCGAGCGCCGCGGCGCGGCCGGGTGGCTGCGGCCGCAGCAGGCCGTCATCGGGGTTCCAGGGCCAGGGGTTGTCCGGCAGCGCGCCGGGGGGCTCGTCGGTGGCCAGCAGGTGCCGGGGGGCCGGCAGGATTGCGGCGGCCATGTGCCGGGCGTGATGCGCCGACCAGCGATTGCGGTCACGCAGGCCGCGTTTCACACCGAATTGCGGGAACTCGCGCCAGGCCACGCCCTGCGCCCGGCACCAGGCCGTCACCCGACGGTCGCGCGCGAAGGTCCAGAGATTGCCGGTTTCCTCATGGCTGAACAGCGCGAGCCGGCCATGGCGGGTGCGCAGGGCTTCGAGCACCGCCACCACATCGCCGACACGCACCACTAGGGGCGCGCCGGCCCGCGCCAGTTGCAGGCCGAGATCGAGCAGCGCGCCACGGACAAAATGCCATTGCCGGGGGGAGGTGTCGGGCAGGCGCCAGTATTCCGGCTCCACGACATGCAGTGGCAGGACCGTGCCCGACGCCGCGGCGGTAAGCGGGGCATGATCCTCCAGCCGGAGATCGCGCTTGAACCAGACGATATGGATCATGAAGGCGATGTGTGGTGACGCCCCGCCGGGGCAAGCCTCTATTCCACCCGCGCGCCTGCCGCCTGGACCAGCGCCGGCCAGCGGGCCGCATCCTCACGCAGCAGGGTGGCGAAGGCGGCCTGGGTTCCGCCCACGCTCTCAAAAGCCTGGCCGCGTACCCAGGCCGCGACCTCCGGCATGGCCATCACCTGGTTCAGCGCGGCATTGAGCCGGGCAAGGATCGCCTCCGGCGTGCCCATCGGCGCCAGCAAGCCCTGCCAGGAGATGAGGTCGAAGCCGGTGACGCCCTGTTCGGCGATGGTCGGTGCCTCGGGCAGGGCCGCGACCCGGGCGGCGGAGGAGACGCCCAGGGCATGCAGCCGTCCGACGCGGCAATGCTCGATCACCGCGGCGAGGGTGAGCATCACGCCATCGAGATGGCCGGCCAGCAGGTCCGTGATGGCGGGGCCGCCGCCGCGATAGGGGACATGCGTCCATCGCGCGCCGGTGCGGGTCTTTAGCATCTCGGCCGCGAGGTGGCCGATGCTGCCATTGCCGGGGCTGCCGATGGCGAGGTTGCCGGCGCGGGACAGGGCGAGGAATTGGGCAAGGTTGCGCGCCGGCAGTTCGGGCTTGACCGCCAGCACCTAGGCGCCGCTGACGAGATGGATGATCGGCGCGAAATCGACCAGTGGATCATCGGGCACGCGGGAGTAGATGGCGGGGTTGATGGCCAGCGAGTCCCAGCCGGCGAGCAGGGTGTGGCCATCCGGCGCCGCACGGGCCACCGCCTCGAAGGCGACATTGCCGCCGCCCGCGCCATTGTTCTCGATGGCGATGGCCTGGCCGATGAGGGGGGGTGAGGTGGCGGCTGACCTGGCGCGCCAGGGCATCGACGCTGCCGCCGGCCGAGACCGGCACCAGCAGGCGGATCGGCCGCGCCGGCCAGGATTGCGCGCGCGCAGCGGGTGCCGCCAGGCCCATCAGGATGAGGCGGCGGCGGCGCATCGCCTCAGCCCATCGGCGGCGCCGCGCCCTTGACCTGGGTGCGGTGCATGACGCGGCGGCTGTCGGCCGGGAAGGGGTCGCGCCTGTGCATGGTGCAGCGATTGTCCCACAGCACGAGGTCACCGACCCGCCAGTCATTGCCCCAGGCGATGGCGTCGTCGGTGGCGTGTTCCCAGATCTCGTCGAGCAGCGCGTCGCTCTCGGCCAGCTCCATGCCCTCGATCCAGGCCATGCGGCGGCGGCCGAGATAGAGGCCGGGGCGGTCGGTCTCGGGGTGGCGGACGACCATGGGGTGCAGCGTGCCCGGGGCCTCGCGCGGGTCATCTGTGGGGGTGACGCCGGCGCGGACATAGCCGCCGCTGTTATAGGTGCCGTCATGCTTGACCATGAGGCCCTGGATGCGTGCCTTCAGCGCCTCCGGCAGCCGGTCATAGGCGGCGTACATGCTGGAGAAGAAGGTCATGCCGCCGCTGGGCGGGATTTCCAGCGCATAGAGCATGGAGGCCTTGGGCGGCTGGGGAAGGTAGCTCATATCGGTGTGCCACACCGCCTCGCCAGCGCCGAGGCTGCCGATGGGCTCGCCATCGGCGCCCGTGACGTTGGAGACGACGTAGAGCTCGGGCTTGCCATCGACGAAGCGGCGGCCGGTTTCCTGGATGGGGGCGAGGTCGAGATCGCCGAAATTCCTGGAGAAGGCGATGAGGTCGTCGGGGGTGAGGCTCTGGCCGCGGAAGAGCAGCACGGAATGGTCGAGCCAGGCCTGGTGGATGGCGGTGAAATCGGCGGGGGTGATTTGGCGCAGGTCGATACCGCGGATCTCGGCGCCCAGGGCGGCGCCGGTTGGGATGGTTTCGATCATGTTGTCCTCCATGGCCAGGCGGCCGTGGGGAAAAGCCTATCGCCGGGGTTGGTGGAGGGGAAGGAGCTTCTCGCGCGGGAGGGATGGCAATTTCCGCGCGGCATGGGGTTGCGCGGCCATCGGCAAGAAGCTAGCCAGAGGTCGCTTCGCTGCCGTAGCTCAGTGGTAGAGCACTCCGTTGGTAAGGGAGAGGTTCACCAGCCTAAGCTACTGAAATCGGTGGAGTTTCAGATTTCTTGATGAGAACATTGGCCAGTTTTGGGCCAGCTTCGAACCAAACGCGAATTTCCTCGACGTATTTCACCCCCATCAGGTGAGCACATCTCTCCAGCATATCCTGGGTGCTCCATCCTCCATCGTACAGGAGACGAAGAGGATCGCGGTGGATGGCGTGGTGCCAGCTCGCCTATAGCACGCTGCGTTTACACGGAAGCGTAGCCTGAGTTGACGAGGTAGTTGGCGCATTCGGCAGGGCTGACGAGTTCGAGGATGGCGCCGGCCTTGCGCCAGGTGGTCTCGACAGTTCTCTGCTCTGCTGCGCGCATCAGGTGCTTGAGCTTGGCAAAGAGCTGCTCGATCGGGTTCAGGTCCGGGCTGTAGGGCGGCAGGAACAGCAGGTGTGCGCCGGCCTGGCGGATGGCACGGCGAGCGCGCTGTCCCTTGTGGCTTCCGAGGTTGTCGAGGATGACGATGTCGCCTGGTGCCAGCGTCGGCACCAGCCCCGGCTCGACATAGGCGGTGAACAAGTCACCGTTGATCGGTCCGTCGATCACGCAGGGCGCATCGACGCGGTCGTGTCGCAGGGCGGCGATGAAGGTCAGCGTCTTCCAGTGGCCATGCGGCACGCGCGCATCCAGGCGTCGCCCGCGAAGGCCCCACCCGCGCAGCGGCGCCATGTTGGTCTTGATCCAGGTCTCATCGATGAAGACCAGCCGGCGAGGATCGATCTTGCCCTGATGGTTCTGCCAGCGGGCGCGCTTGAAGGCGATGTCAGGGCGCGACTGCTCGGCGGGCAGCACGGTTTTTTTTGAAGCTCTGAACCGCCCCGGGTTTGTCGGAGGCTCCAACTCCTGAGAGGCTGGAGCGATGC
>CAYNBM010000011.1:0-119879 GCA_964395305.1 uncultured Rubritepida sp. | reverse complement strand
GAACACCAGAACGAGGAAATAGGCCAGTCTCAAGACGAATTTCCGCAGCCTGCTAACGCCCGCCGCGTGTAGGGCGCCTCGATCTCATCGGCAGCAGAACAGTATCCCCCATCGGCGGGGTGCCGTTCCTGTCCGGCTTCATCATGTCCCGCAACCGCTGGAAATGCTGCACAGTCCTGCCATTGACTTTTTGCGAGACCAGCATGGTGTCCAACTTCCCGTCCATAGCCCATTCCTGGCCCAGCTCGGGGTCCGCCGTGTTCCGCAGGGCCTCGATGATGGCAAGCCAACGATCACGTGCCCTGCCTGCCGGCGCGACGTGGTCCTGAAATCTGTCGAGGAAGGGCGTGAAGTGGCCGGGGCCGATCTTCTCGAAGCCCGTGGGCGCCTTTTCCTCATTCCACTCAACATCCAACCCGGTCACATCAAGCTTCAGCTGGCCGGCACCAAAGCCCTTCGCCCGCCCCAGCATGTGCCGGTACTTGTGCTGCTCGCCGCCGAAGGTCAGCGCCCAGAGCACAAGGCCGAGCTCGGCTTGCGTCACGTTGAAAAGGCGGACCTCACTGGTGAAGGCCAGCGTGCTGTTCTCGGCCGGAAGCAGGAAGCGCAGGCGCGTCACCAGTTGGTTTCCGGGTGGCTTGCCGGTCATGTCGTGAATGCGCGAGACCTGCAGTTCAAGCCGCTGCCTGAGCCCAGCCAAGGCCGCCTGAGGCCCGCCTGCGCCCGCCTCACGCGGCGGGTAACGCTTGCGCCCGGCAATGCGTGGCTTCGCAGGGGAAGAATAGTCGAGAAACCCCTTCTCGTCCTTTGCCAGATAGAACGGCGCGAAGGACGGCTTGGGGCCCATCATCACGGTATCGATGGCCGGCCGGATCTGCGCGCGAGTGCCGGGCGGGAGATGCGCCGCCGAGAAAGCGACGCGCCCCTTGCGCGCAACCTCGGCGGGAGCTGGCTTGGTCCCCTCCGGCGGCTCGAACACATAGCCGAACAGGGCGTCGACCATGTCCAGCTCATCGGGCATCACACGGTCTTGCCCGGGGGGCAGTTGATATGATCCGACGTGGGAATTCTCCAGCACCTCCTCGAACGACCAACGGTGCGGCACCTTGAAGAGCCTCGTCAGCCCCATGAAGAAGCGATCGTCCGCGGAGTCTTCAGGTTCAGTCGCAGGGTCGCCGACGAAGAAGACCGGGATTGCCACCTGCGAGTTGCGCATGAAGGCGCTGAGCGCGAGTTGCCAGTTTCCTTCAGCCTGGAGCTTGTCATCGATGGCGCGGGAATTCAATCGGCGGAACCTGATCATGCGTTCAGCGCTGATGGTCGGGCCCTTCACCGCGCGATCATAACGTGGAAAGACATACTCCAGCCGCTTCCCGGGCGGCGGCGTAGCGCCGGAGAAGACGAGATGGCCCGCGAATGCCGCCCCTTCGCTGCCGACTTTCTGGTCGGATGGGAAAGCCCTGGGTGCAGCCTCCCAACCCCGGTCGTTCGCGCCAGCACGTTCGGCAAGGAAGCTGTGCGTCACTTTCGTCGGATGTATCGCGCCATCGTGCCATGCGCCCAGCGCTCGGTACTTGTCCGCCATGCCCAGACGGGTGAAGGCCTTGCCATCCTGAGGGCGCCGATGTTCGGGAAGATGCCGGAGATCAAGCTTGAATCCCGCCCTCACCTCATCGGCTTCTACAGCATACCACCTCTCGCAGGGAATAAGCTCGAAAGCGCTGTTGAAGTAGTCGGACTCTTTGGTTCCTCGCACCGCGAGACTTGAGGCATGATGGCCTTCCGTCAGGCGATGATCAGCACGCAGGCGGAGCCATCCGGCGCGAAGAGCTTTCGGTTGCAGAACCGGAAACGGTGATTCCGGGCTTCCGTACTCGCTGTGGTTGAAGTCTCGAAGCCCGAACAGCCGTTCACGATTGACCTGCCTGAGCCTTCCGGCACCAGCTATCTCAGCTATCGAGCGGATGGCGCCGCGAATGGTGCTGCCTGGGATGATGTAACCGTCGTCGCCGTCATTCAGTCGCAGCGGGACGACCTCCGTGGGCGACCCTTCACCCTGATCGCCGATCAGCAATGGCGCCTCCGCGGTCCATCTCAGTTGGATGCGCGCGGAAAGTCCGCCGGGCTTTGGCTTATGGATCGGCTCGAGTGCGGCTGGTTCAGCTTTGACCAGAGCGTCCGGGACATAGGGCACAAAACGGTATGGCGCGCTGGCCGCTTCGGAGTGATCATCACGGGACGGGAGCCGGCGGGGTTGGGCGGATGCGGCGGTATGTCTGGCTGGAGGGCCGTCACCGCGCTGGGCAAGAAACATCGCCTCGACAGCCTCGTTGATCTGCTGAGGCGTCATTCCCTTGCTGTTCCAGACAGGCAGGAAGCGCCGGTGAATTTCTTCGCGGGTCATCATGCGGAGACGGCGACTTCGGCGTTGAACCAGCCGAAGCCCCTGTTTCCGCCGTGACCCAGCACGATCCCCTGTCGAGGGCCAGCGTTGGTCAAATCCGACAGCAGGTCATTGATGTAGGACCTCAACGCCTCGCGACGATGCGATTGTGGATGCGGCCGCAGCCGAAGCCGCACGCTGATGCGAGGCCCGACGAAAGCCTCGGTCTCGAACAGCGCCCCATCCATGGGCGCCTGCGTGAATCTATCGATCTTCACCGATGGCAAGATCCTGGTCGCGGCCGGCGCAACCTCGATGCTGTCCACCACCAGCAGCCCGGCAAATCCGGTGATGGTCGGTTCGGCAACGCCGATGCGAACCGCCAACTCCCGAATGAACGAGCGGCATTTCTGCTGCTCGGCAGTCATGCCAAAGCATTCGGCTAGAAGCATTGCCTCATCGGGTAGGCCCGTTCCGCGCAACGCGCGAAGTTCACGCAACCATTCCGCCCGTGCGCGCAAGGCTCCCATCAGCGAGGATCCCGGCAGCTCGGCATGGCCGCGCCAATCCCGCAATGCCTTGTTGAGGTTGTTGCTGGCATCTCGACTTGCCATTACAAGAAAGGGCTCATCGCTGGACAGTTCGAGGCTCCAGACATCCTCCCGCAATCCCAGTGCCTCGGCCTTGGCCGCAATCCGCTTGGACCACTCGTCAGCCAAGTCCTCTGTGAGCAGCTTGCGGCCCTGCACACTGGTCCGAGAGATCGCCGTGAATGCTGAAAGCCGCACAAGGCCCTGCCCGTCACCCCGCCCGCGCCCGAGCCGCAGACCATCGCGCTGTATCGTCGCGAGCAGCAGCGCAACATCGTCTGCGGCCTCCGCGTTCGAACCGAAGAGGCGGAGGCGAAAGGCAAATCGCGTTCCGGCCGGGACCATATCCAGGCTATGCAGGAGCCTGTTCGCCGGCACGCCATGCGCAGGATCCATCGCGGTGCGGACAGCGCGGTAGGTCCCCGTCCTTTCATCGCGCATCGCCTCGGGTTCTGCCCGGGTCGGAATCAAACGCTTGCCTTGACCAACGGCCCCTTGCGGGACCAGGGCCGCGGCCACAACTAGGCATCCGGCTGCGCCACCAACCCCGCCGTCTTTCGGCTCTGTTCCGAACAGCCGGTCAGTATCCTTCATGCCTCGCAACAGCGCTCGCATCGCCCCCTTCAAGCCGGTGGGCGTGAGAACCGGCATGTTTTCGCACACCTCGCCGGTGATAGGATCGGGCTCGCTCACGCCCCGCATAATGGCGGCGATCTCCACCACATCGTCTCCGACACCATCCGTGTTGGCGAAGCCCGCGCCGATATGCAGCGCGGAAACCACCTCCAGCTCGGCCTCGAACAGGGTTGAGCCCCGGTAGTACTCACGCCCCTCAGGCATCCTGCTTCTCCGGCCGGAACAACGACAGAAGATCGGTGATCACGCTCAAGTCCCCATAGCCATTCTCTGGCACGAACGGACAGTCCTCCCACGTCAGGGTTCGGTCGGGTCCGAGCATGGCCGGCAACCCGCGATGCACCAGCGCATCAAGGCGAGAGAGGTCTTCAGCCGCAAGCTCGAACACCGCCCCCGCTTCGGTCACTTCGAACGGTTGATATTGCCCCGCTCCAAACGCGCGGAACCGGTAGGCATGGTAGTGTCCGTCCATTTTCTGCCGTGCCCAGCAGCGCAGCAGCTGGGCCCCTGCAAGATGCTGGAAGGCTCGGTCGTACTGTTCGAAAAGGGGGGTCTCGTCCTCGGGGTTGGTCAACACCGCCGGCGTCTCCAACATCAGAAGCACCTTCTTCCCACGCACGGGTTGCACGATGGGTGCCGCCGCCACATCGATGACGACCATCCTCGCGCCAGTCCGGCCCACCCCGTCCAGCCCTGCCATCAACGCAGCCTTGACGTCGCTGAGAATGGGTTCCGGGCACTTCTCTATATCCAGGGTGAAGCGCCAGAGATGTCCTCTTGAGGCGACCGGTTGCACGACGAAAAGCGCGCCGGACACCGCCACCCCATCCTCTCCGATCCGGACCCGCCCGCGCGAGACGTGCTCCAAGCCCGAGCCAGGCCGACCAATCGCTTTGCGCACCTGTTCGAACTGCGCGTCCTTCCAGTCTCCAGGAAAAGCCGGCGCTGCCTTCTTCGCCAGCATCGCCAATTCCGCGTCATTTGGCGCGAGGCACCACGCATCACCAGCCAACGCCAGCGCATCGGGCACGGCGCGATCCGCCAGCCGTCCACCGGCAAGGGGAAAGGCATGGCCAATCCGCAGCCGGGTGAAGTCGGTGCTCGCCTCGATGGGATGCCCACCATCGCGCAGCATCTCGGCCAGAGAACCCTTGATCGCCCCGCCAGGAATGACCGAACGACCCCGGAAGACGTTGCTGTCCACCATCTCGGAATCCACCAGCAGCGGCCGGTCGAAGCTCACCGTCACCTCCCAGCGATGGCCTTGCGGGAATGCCGCGCCGGGGGGGGGCGGGCTGATCACCGCGCATTCCGCGGCCACGACCTCGCCAAAGCCCGAAGATTTCAGCGCGCCCATCGCCGGGACCAACCGCAGCGCATCATCCAGCGCAGCGCGCATTTCCTCTGTCCCATAACCCTCTCGCGGCCGCAGCACCAAGCTGCCGGTGAAGGTCACGGCTTTTCCGATCGGCGCCGGAAGCTCGATCAACTGGATCGAGCCCTCCTTGGCCGCACCCGTTCGCTCATCCAGCGCAACGCGGTGGTAGATGGCAACCCGCTCAGCCAGGGGGCCGCGCAGATCGCCCAGCAACAGTGCGCCGCGCTGCGGCTTGTCCTGTCGCAGCGCCGGATCATGCTCCTTCCGCTCCTCTGGCTTTTTGTCGCTGTTCTCCTCCGCATCCCGCTCGCGGCTGCCCTTCGAACCTTCGCCGAAGACATGCTTCACCATTTTCGGCTCCAGCACCTCCAGCGCATGCCGCAGATGGCCGCGCACATGGTCGCCTGGGACGATCAGATGCCCGCCCTCATCACGCAGGGCGGAGGCATCGAAGCCATGCCCGGCCACATCGAGGCCCTTGAACAGGAAGGGCGAGCGAATGGTGACCCGGATTTCGCAATGCAGACGCCCGAAATTCATGCCGCCACCATGTCGGCGGCCGGTGCGCGCAACGGCGCCAGCGGATCCGCGTAATCCCACAAATGGGTCGCCAGCCAGGCCGCCATGGCGGCGCTGTCCTCGTTGTTGAGCAGGGCGAGCCATCCCTCATGCTCGGCGCTGTCGTGGTAGGCGTCATAGGCCGCTTTCGCCCGCAGATTGGCCGCGGGTGCGTTCAGGGCAACGGGTTTGTCGAAACCCATCGCGTCGCGCGCCGGAAACTGCGCGGCCTGCAGGAAGTTCATGAGCTGCGAACGGGGCAGCAGCCTCTCGTACTTCGTCCGGGCCAGGGCCCGCAGCCCCTCGCCGAAGCGCGCGGCATCCAGCGCCAGCAAGGCATCGGCCTGCCCCGGGAAGGCGCCAAAGAGCTGCTCGCGCAAGCGGGACAACCCATTCGCCGGCGGCTCGATCCCCTCGAAGGCATGAATGGCCAAGGTGCTGCGCTCCTTCCTCTTGGCGCCATCGGCCAGAGCCTTGGCAAGATGGAAGCTGGAGCGGATAGGCATCTTGACCGGAACGAGCGCTAGCCCGCCCTTGAAATGCAAAGGCCGGGATTCCCCGCCCGGCAATTCCACCGCGGCGCCGTCCAGCGCCTGGAAGAAGGCCTCGGCCATGGCCAGGCCGAACCAGGCCGGCGCGACGATGCAGATTTCATCGCCGCCATAGAGCAGGGTCTCGAAGCGCAGCTGGTCCGACTTCGCCTCGTTCCACCCGCCGCGATCATGGAACAGGCTGGCCTGCCAGAGCGGGCTGGAACGCGGTTCCCTCGCACCGGCCGAGACCACGCCCAAGGCCGCGGCTACGCCCGCCTTCACCACATCATCGGCCTTCTTCGAGAAGCGCTGCAAGGCGCCCGGATGCCCACCCATCTCACGGCGGATGTCGGAGAAGCTGTTGCCGTCGGCGTAGAACACCGCGATCTTTCCCAGCACGGAGAGCTTGAGGGTGTTACGTAGCGTCTCGGCGTGCTCGCCCGGGGTGTCGTCCTTGGGCTGCCAGAGATCCACCATGTCCTGAAGGTTGTCGGTGAAACTACAGCCGGCGGGCACCCTCTCACGCAGCGCGTCGCGGCTGGTGTAGAAATTCTGTCGCTGCTCGCGCCCATAGCGCCAGCGTGCCTGGGCCGAAAGCGACACCGGGACCGTCGCCGCCTCAAGACTTTTGGCCCTGCGGTCGGGCGCATCGGTGTCACGGTCCCGATAGGAATCGGCATGGTCGCCGCGCAGGCGCAGCGGCAGTTTCGGGTCGGCCACCCGCTGTTCGGAGAAGGCGCAGGCCTGTTGGCCGAAGGGCGCGGGGTGGCGGGGCAGCCGCCCATTGATCTGGCCGAGCCTGGCGCGGGCCTGGGCCAGGCTCGGGCCATGCGCCGTTCCGTCATCCGCCGCGGTGCCGATGGTGAAGCGCAGATAGCCGAAGGGCGGCCTGGCGGGCTTGCGCTCATCACGCTCGGGCGGAGTGGGACGTTGCCGGGACAGCCAATCGAGCAGCGCCACGCCATCCTGCTCAGCCTGGTCGGCCGTGACATCGCCGCGGAACAGGGCAAGGCTGGCGCCGCTGAAGACGAGACTGTAGCCGCCGCGGCGCTGATTGAGGAATGTCATCGCCGCACCGGCTGCTTCGAGCAGGGCGAGCGAGGCGCCGCGGATCACCGAGAGGTTGGTGGTGTCCTCAAGGTGCTCGGCGAAGTCGATACCCTCCAACCACAGCAAATGGGCGGGGACGGATTGCGTCTGCGTCATGCAGGGAGCTTAGCAAGGCCACAGGCGAGGGCAAGCAAATCCCGGTGAACCATGAGCAAAGGATTGAACTGGTCCACAATCCTGGTATTTTCCACGCACCTGTTTGATTGAGAGCTATAAGACCAAAAGTATGGCGATGATGGTGGAAAATGACCTTGTGAGGTCCCGCTTGACAGGACGTGCCGAGGTGGTGCCTGATGCCGGCTGTTCCGTGAGAACGCGGATTGAGACATCATCTCCTCACTCGGGTTGACCTGCACGAAGCTGATGCCGGCTGTTCCGTGAGAACGCGGATTGAGACTTTCATAGGCTACCTCGCCGCTCTTGAGCTCCTGATGCCGGCTGTTCCGTGAGAACGCGGATTGAGACTGTTGCCGTTTTGGAGTGTTCGCACGGCCCACACTGATGCCGGCTGTTCCGTGAGAACGCGGATTGAGACCCGATGCCGCCATTTGGCAGCTCCAGCAGCACGCTGATGCCGGCTGTTCCGTGAGAACGCGGATTGAGACGGCACCCTCCTTAGTAGTCAGCACCGGCTGGCGTTCCATGGCCACCCCTGATGCCGGCTGTTCCGTGAGAACGCGGATTGAGACGCAATGGGCATGGTTAACACAGGGGCATATACTGATGCCGGCTGTTCCGTGAGAACGCGGATTGAGACTCAGATTGTCGACGCTGAGCGACCACTCCAACAGATCTGATGCCGGCTGTTCCGTGAGAACGCGGATTGAGACGCACCAGGAGCAACTTCAGCAGCAATACGACTGATGCCGGCTGTTCCGTGAGAACGCGGATTGAGACAAATCAGCTTCACCCAGGCGATCACTTTGGCTGATGCCGGCTGTTCCGTGAGAACGCGGATTGAGACTTTTGGCGCATCCATTGCATCGCTGCGCCAGCGCTGATGCCGGCTGTTCCGTGAGAACGCGGATTGAGACTCCCTGGAGGGAGATGAGGCTAGGGCATCAGTCCTGATGCCGGCTGTTCCGTGAGAACGCGGATTGAGACTACACGATGTATCCGGAGAAGATCAGCACACCGCTGATGCCGGCTGTTCCGTGAGAACGCGGATTGAGACAAGACAGCGGGATTGGTTGCCGACCGCTTGTCTGATGCCGGCTGTTCCGTGAGAACGCGGATTGAGACCTTTCAAGGGGGCCACCGTGTCGGAAAAACTCCCTGATGCCGGCTGTTCCGTGAGAACGCGGATTGAGACTCAAATTGTACCGACCGTTGTGGATCACCGCTGATGCCGGCTGTTCCGTGAGAACGCGGATTGAGACGAGCCCTGAATATACTCTGGGGGAACCCTGACTGATGCCGGCTGTTCCGTGAGAACGCGGATTGAGACTCAGCAGGAGTCCAAATGCCGTGAATCCTAGCTGATGCCGGTTGTTCCGTGAGAACGCGGATTGAGACTGCCTGACCGCCATGGGAATGAAGTTGCACCCAGGACTGATGCCCTCCGTTCCTTGTGAACGCGGGTTGAGGTGGCAGAGAGCCTGACAGCCGTCGCTTCATCGGGGAACCGGATGCAGCGTTTCCACCCGCCCAGCAGCCAGCCCGCAGCGCAGCCGCAAGGGAAGCGCCCCCCTGATCAGGGAGAAGTCAGCGCTTCGTGGCTGCCGCCGCTCCGACCATGACCGACTCCAGCGCCGCCAGCAAAGCCGCTTCCGGAACGGCCCGGCCCAGGCCCCAAAAACCCCGCCGCGGCAATTCCCCACCCCGCCAGCCACCGGGGAAGGCCGCATCTAGCGCCGCCACCGCTGCCCCCTGCGCGAAGGCATGAACCGCCCCAGGGCACAGGATCAAAAGCTGCTCCTCCACACCATCCCCGCGCAGCGCCAGTGGGTCGGTCACCGTCGCGGTGCGGCCATGCGGCAGGTCCACCACCAGCAAGCGCCCGTCGAAGGCGCGGCGCGCATTCTCCAGCGCGGTAAGCCCGGCCGCCTCGTCAAACGCGTTGATGCCCTGCGCCCGGCGGTCCGCCGCGCGGATGGCGGCCATTTCCTCCACCGTCGCCCCCATCGCCCGCATCGCCGCCACATGTCCCACATCATTCGCGGCGACCAGAGCGAAATGCCGGGTCCAGGCGCTCTCGGGCAGGCGCAACAGGGTGAAGACCTGGCGCAGCGCGGCAGGTTCCGCCACCCGTTCACCATGATGATCGATCAGGATCAGATCGGGCGCGGCGGCATGGGCCGCATCGGCCAACAACTCCACCAGCACGGCAACCCGGCCGCCGGCCCGCCAGGCGGCAATCTCCGCCGCGTAATCCGCCGCCCGCGCGCCCCAGGCCAGCCCCTTGTCCAGCACCGCCCCCGGCCCCAGGCACTCCCGCACCAGGTCGCGGATGGTGAGCATCTCCAGGTCATGCCCGCCGAGGAAAAAGCGCAGCCGGGCCGCGCTCACGGGCATTGGCAGCTTCCGGCGACAAGGCTGGAGACCCCCCAGAGCGTCAGCGCCAGCGCGCTGCCCCCGAGAGCCATCCAAGACAACGCCCCGCGCAGTTTCCTGCGCAATCTGTCCTGCCCGCGACGGGGGGAGCCAGTTATCTCGGCCAGCCCAAGTCCCACCGTGCTGGACAGGGCAATCACGCCGAAAAACACGGCGAGCGCGCGCAACACCCGCGCGCTGCCTTGAAGCCCCTCCGTCCCCTCGCCCTTCACCTCACCTAGGCCGAACAGGCTCAGAACCCCCGGTTCGGCAAGAATATTCATTCCCAGGAACGAGAAGGCAAGTCCCAGGATGACGCCGAAAGTGGCGATGATGGAGAGCCGCGCCGCGCTCTCCGCCTCCCGCTGCTGACTTCGCAACGCGAGAAAGGCGGTGGCGGTGGTCAGCTCATCCTTGATGTCGGCGTAGAGCTCAGGCAGCCGCATCCGTTCGCGCAGTTGGGCGTATATCTCCGTCGGCTGAACCTGATCGGAGACACCGGTGAAGCGGAACCGGTGCACATATTGCAGGAAGTCGTGCTCGACCTGCTGCAACCCGGTCTCCAACGCGATGTCGGCTTCGCTCTCGCCGGATGCCCGGGCGCTTTCATACCGAGCGACGGCCAAAGATATTCGGCCGGAGACCGCGAGGAGAACCGCACGTTCGATTTGCGCCAGCAGCATGAGCTGGAAGTAGTGGCGGCGCATGTGCTTGGCGATATGTTCGCGGAAGTACGAGCCGTAGCCCACCGCGATCAAGGAATAGCCGGAGATGAGGTAGCGCGAGGGCTGGTCCGTCGACTCACCTTCGCCGAAGTGGAAACGGTCATAGACATGGTTCGCCCAATCCCGCTCGATGAACGCGCGGGAATAGGGGTAAGCGTCGTTTCCCGGCGGGTCGACGAAGCAAAGCCGAGCCCAATCGCCATCGGAGATGCGCGCGTAATTGCCGCAATCCGGCTGGTTGCAATCGGGAAGGATGACGGTGCTGAGGATGGGCAGGCGGTCATCGGCCAGGTGGCTCCAACTCGGCTCCACATCATCACGGGGACCGATGCGCCAACCCTTTCCCCCTTCGCCCAGCAGCCAGGAGAAGTGCAGCAATGGTGGAACGGCACGAGATCCAGGCGGGCGTGATCGTAGGCCATGGGCCACCGTCGCTGGGGCCGTGTCACCTTTATTGACATCAAACCGGCGGTTGCTGGTAGTTCCATGCCAAATCACAAGTCTCGGCAGATGCCCGGGCGGGGCTATGAGGCCATCCTGCTCACCACGCTCCACGAACGGCGCATGCGCTCGGCGGAACTGGTCGTTGAACCGCTGGACATCCGCAAGCGTCACTTGCCGAGGCTGCCATTCATCGCTGCACCGCCGTGGACGTTCCGGAAAGAAGCGATCCAGCGTGCATCCTGTCAAAACCTGGCTGCCGGGAGAGAGTTCGACTTCCAAGGCCATTACGGCGACGCCCAGTGGTAAAAGGTAGATGTTCAGCCGCGAGACATCCATTGGGAACCAGATAAATGTCTCTTTGTCGCGTTGAAGGATGATATCGAGACTGGTCTGGTCCTGCCGCTGGAAGAGACTGATGGCGGGCAATGCGAGATTTTTGCCTAGCAAGTGTTCCTGGCCAGCTTGCATGCCTGTCGCAGGCTGCAATTGGCTCTCGTGACGAGCGAAGAGGAAGTGCTGGATGAATTCATGGAAGTAGGTCAGCTCCGCATAGGAGCCGGCTATGTCGCCCGACCCGAGGTGATTGAGTTGATCCTGCACATGGGTCCACCCTGTATTCAGGAGGAGCGCTGCCTGGCGTTGCACGAATTGCTCCCGGTCGACAGCGGAACTTGCTGCCGCTTCCGTGAGATCGAGCGTGAGAGGCCACAACAGGGTTGTCTTAAAGCCGGCCACTGGGATGTCGGCTGCGTTGCTTCGACTGGCGTAGGGCGGCTCCATAGCGCTCCGAGAGGTGTCAGGGCCTGTCGATAATTGCATGCCTAGCGTTGAACCGACAAGAAATCCATCCGTCTGTGCCCACGCTCGCCGTTGAGTTGAGGGGCGGGCACTGACGCAGCTCAGACCCTAGGCAACATCAGGTCTCCAAGCATTTTCACGGCAGGTCAACGTAGCGCCCCAACCTCAGCAGGTGCGGTAAAGGGAACTCCACCCTCCCAATCCCTCCCGCAAAGGGCCGAAAGGCCCTTTGATCCCATGAAGTTGGAGGGGGTGGGGGGGAGGGGCCTGGGGCGCCCTGAATGAAGGGCGCAACTGGCGCCTCCCCACACCCCACCAAAACTCCCCGGCGGTCCAGGAGCCCCTGGCACCTTGCGGATGGGGTCGACATGTATGTCGACGGGAAGGCAGAGCCTTCCCCAATGGCCACCCACGCCACATCTCAAGCCGGATCACCAACCGACAGCCCCTGCACGCCATGCTGCGCGATGAACCCCGCGACCATGCCCGAAGCCTTCGCCTCCTCGACGAAATCATGCAGCCAGGCCGCGGCCGCGGTGTTCTTCCGCGCGGTGCCGATGGCCTGCTGGACGGCGGTGAATTTGTCGGCCAGGATGCGGGCGCCCGGCAGGTTTTCGAGGTCGGTGATGAGGCGCGGGCGCAGGCCGGCCAGCACTTCCAGCTTCTCATCCACAAAGCGCGTCAGCGCCGAATCCAGCGTATCCGTCCGCAGCAGCGTGGCCTTGTGGATGTTGCGCTCCAGCCAGAGGTCATAGGCCGAGCGCGCGGTGACGGCGATGCGAATGCCCGGCTGGTCGACCTGGCCGATCTCGGTGATGGGCGAGCCCGCGGGCACCAGATAGGTTGCCTCGATCTGCGCATAGGCTGCGGTGAAGGCGATCTTCTCCGCCCGCTGCGGCTCGGCGCCGATCAGGCCGATATCCCAGACGCCGCTATCCACCGCATCGGCCAGTTCGCCGGGCTTGGGGAAGGGCACGTATTTGACCGGCACGCCCAGCCGCGCCGCGATGGCCGCGGCCATGGAGGGGGACACGCCCTGCGGGTCACCCTCCGGCGTGCGCCCGGTCACCAGCAGAAAATTGCTGAGATTGATGCCGGCGCGAAGCACGCCTGTGGGGGCGAGCTGGGCAAGGATTTCGGGGGACATGGCGGTTTCCGTCTGGACGTGATGGGCCTTGGCTCGCGGCCCTTGGGTGGCATGCTCGCGCCATTCCCCATGGCGCGCAACCGCGCCTTGCCGGCTCCGGACTGCCGGTCTCTAATCGCCACCGCACCGCGGGCAACAGCGGGATGAGGAGACACCATGGCCGATCTGACCATCCGCGAATTGCGCACCACGCTGCTGGAAATCCCCTGGCCGGCCGATCCATGGCTGGCCCATCACCCGCTGGGTGCGATGCGCAACCTGGTGGTGGTGGAGGTCGTCACCGCCTCCGGCCTGACCGGCATGGGCTATCTGCACCTGCTGAACCTGCCGTTGCAGCACACCATCGCGGCCTGCCTGAAGGAGGCGATGGCACCGCGCATCATCGGCCGTGACGCGACGGAGGTGGAGGCGATCTGGCAGGATCTCTGGCGTTCCACCATCACCGGCGGCCGCGGCGGTGTGACGATGATGGCGCAATCGGCCATCGACATCGCGCTGTGGGATGTGGTGGGCAAGGCGGCGGGCATGCCGCTGCACCGGCTCTGGGGCCATCACCGCTCGGAAATCCCGATCTATGGCAGCGGCTGTTTCCGCGGCGCGCGCGGCGATGGGATGATCGCCAAGGCGCAGCATTTCGTCGCGCAGGGCTACAAGGCGATCAAGATGCAGGTCGCCCATATCGGCGATGTCCGCACCGATATCGACAATGTCCGCCGCATGCGCGAGGCGCTGGGCCCTGATATCGAGATCATGATCGATGTGAACATGGGCTGGACCGCCGATGTCGCGATCCAGGCCGGCCGCGCCTTCGAGGAGTATTCGCCATACTGGCTGGAAGAGCCCGTGCTGCCCGATGATCACGCCGGCTATCTGCGCTGCGCCGAGATGCTGGACATGCGCGTGGTGGGCGGCGAGACGCATTTCGGCCGGGCCGATCTGAAACCGTTTTTCGAGCATCCCCGCCTGCCCATCCTGCAGCCCGACCCGATGCGCGGCGGGCTCACGGAACTTCGGAAAATCGCGACGGTCGCCGATACCTGGGGCATCACCATCGCGCCGCACCTGTTTCCGGAGCTGAACGTCCACCTGCTGGCCAGCATTCCCAATGCCAGCTGGGCCGAGCAGATGGGGCTGCTGGATGACCTTTGGGTCTCGCATCCCGTGATCGCGAATGGGATGATCACGGCACCCGAAACCCCGGGCCATGGCCTGGCCTTCAAGCCCGAGGTGCTGGCCGACTTCGTGCTGCGCTGAGGCTGCCGCCCGATCCATCGCAAGGGCCGCCGATGGCTTGCCGTGCCGGCCGGCATGGGTCTCAATGCCGGCAGGGCGGAATTGGGGGAACGGGGTGGAACAGGCCGGGTATGACTTCATCGTCATCGGTGCGGGTTCGGCCGGCGCCGTGCTGGCAAACCGGCTCTCGGCCGATCCTGGCCACAAGGTGCTGCTGCTCGAGGCGGGTCCGGCGGATCATTTCTGGACGCATATCCCGATCGGCTTCGCCAAGCTGATCAGCAACCCCGCCGCCAATTGGCTCTATTCCGCCGAGCCCGAACCTGCCACCGGCGGCCGACGTATCCCCGTGCCGCGCGGCCGCGTGCTGGGCGGGTCGAGCGCCATCAATGGCATCGCCTGGGTGCGGGGACAGGCGCAGGATTTCGACACCTGGGCGCAGATGGGCAACCAGGGCTGGAGCCATGCCGATGTGCTGCCGCATTTCAAGCGGATCGAGCGCTATACCGGCGAGGCCGATGAGACGCTGCGCGGCCGCGACGGTCCGCTCACGGTCAATAATCCGCCGGTGGCGGACCCGCTGCTCGCCACCATCATCCGCGCCGCCGGCGAGGTCGGCATCCGCCACAACCCCGATTACAACGGCGCGGCCCAGGACGGCATCGCGATGAGCCAGACCAGCCGCGCCAGGCGCTTCCGGCAGAGCACCGCGCGCGCCTATCTCGACCCCGTGCGCAAGCGGCCGAACCTGCGGATTGAGACCAACGCGCTTGCCACCGGGTTGATCCTGGAGGGCAGCCGGTGCCTGGGCGTGCGCTACCGCGTGGGCGAGGAAGTGCTGGAGGCCCTGGCGCGGGAAACCGTGGTCAGCGGCGGCACCATCAACTCGCCGCAGTTGCTGGAGCTGTCGGGGATCGGCCAGCCCGAACGGCTGCGCGACCTCGGCATCGAGCCGCGCCACGCCCTGGCCGGCGTGGGCGAAAACCTGCGTGACCACTACGCGCCGCGCACCCGCTGGGCAGTGGGCACGCGCGGCTACACCTACAATGACCGCGCCCGCGGGCTGGGGCTGGTGACGCAGGCGCTGCGCTATGCCTGGTCCGGCCGCGGGTTGCTCGGCATGGCGGCGGCGCCGCTGCGCGCCTTCGTCTTCTCGCGCGAGGGGCTGGAGGCGCCGGATCTGCTGCTGGGCTGGGTGCCGATGCTGACCGAGCCGGGGCCGCGCGGAGCAAAACTTTCGGCGCAGTCCGGCATGACCTGCTACGCCCATCCCATGCGCTCGGAGAGCCGCGGCAGCATCCACCTCACCGCCGCCGATGCGCGGCAGCCGCCGGCCATCCGCTTCAACTTCTTGTCCGCGCCGATCGATGCGGAGCTGACGGTGCGGGCCATCCGCATCGCCCGCGCGGTGATGAACGCCCCGGCCATGGCGGGGCTGAACCTCACTGAACTCGGCCCCGGCCAGGACGCGCAATCCGATGCCGAGATCATCGACTGGGTGCGGCGCACCGGCGAGACCACCTACCACCCCGTCGGCACCTGCAAGATGGGCACGGACCCCATGGCGGTGGTGGACCCGCGGCTGCGGGTGCATGGCGTCATGGGCCTGCGCGTGGCCGATGCCTCCATCATGCCCACCCTGACATCGGGCAATACCAATGCCCCCACCATCATGATCGCCGAAAAAGCCGCCGCCATGATTCTCGAGGACCACGCCGCATGACCCGCTGGGACAGCACCGCCCCGATCCGCTACCCCGACCCCGATGTGCTGGTGCTCGACCGCCGCTTCGAGCACATCAAGCTCGGCCATGCCGGTATCGAGCGCATCGCCACCGGCTTCCGTTTCACCGAGGGGCCGGCCTATTTCGGCGGTGGCCGCTATCTCGTCTTCGCCGATATCCCCAATGACAGCCTGATGCGCTGGGATGAGGTGAGCGGCGCGGTGGTGACGCTGCGCAACCCCGCCGGCTACCCTGATGGCAATACGCGCGATCGCCAGGGCCGGCTCCTCACCTGCGAACTCGGCAGCCGCACCCTGACCCGCACGGAACATGACGGCGCGATCACCGTGCTGGCCAGCCATTTCGAGGGCGTGCAACTCACCGGCCCGAATGACGTGGTGGTGAAGTCGGATGGCTCGATCTGGTTCAGCGACAATGGCGCGGGCATCCGCGGCAATTACCTCGGCGACAAGGCCCGCGCCGATCTGCCCTTCCGGGTCTATCGGCTGGACCCCGCGACGGGCGCGCTGACCATCGCCGTGGGCGACATGGAGCGGCCGAACGGTCTGTGCTTCTCGCCCGACGAGAAGCGCCTCTATGTCGTCGACACGCCGGGCGGGCGGCGCACCACCTGGGTCTGGGATATCGAGGGCGAGCGGGCGGTGGGCGGCCGCGTCTTCTTTGATGACACGCCGGGCTGGGCGGATGGCATACGCTGCGACACCGAGGGCAATGTCTGGGCCGCGATGACCGGTGGGCCCGGCCATGACGGCGTGGCGATCTTTGCCCCCGACGGCACGCTGATCGGCCGTATCCTGCTGCCGGAGCGCTGCGCCAACCTCGCTTTCGGCGGCCGGAAGCGCAACCGGCTGTTCATGACGGCCAGCCAGTCGGTCTATGCCTTGTATGTCGAAGCGCAGGGCTGCCCGGGTGGCTGACCAGCGACTGGAAAAAGGCTCTCGCAGCATGGAGATTGGCCGATGACGATCACCCGACGGGTCCTGGCGGCACTGCCGCTGGCCGCCCCCGCCCTGGCGCAGGGTTTTGCGAGCCAGCCCATCCGCCTCATCACCCCCTATCCACCGGGCGGCGGGACCGACACGGTGGCGCGGATGCTGCAGCCGCATCTCGCCGCCCAGCTCGGCCAGAGCATCATCATCGAGAATAGGGGCGGCGCCGGCGGCTCCATCGGCGCGGGCGAGGTGGCGCGCGCCGGCCCCGATGGCCATACGCTGCTGCTCGACGCGATGGGCCATGTGGTGAACCCCAGCCTGATCCCGAACCTGCCCTTCGACTACGCCACGGCCTTCGCGCCCATCACCCAACTCACCTTGCAGCCGCAGATGCTGGTGGTGCCGCAGGCCTCGCCCTTTGCCAGCCTGGCGGCGTTGCTTGCGGCGGCCAGGGAGCGGCCGGGGGCGCTTAGCTATGCCTCATCGGGCAATGGCACGGGGGCGCATCTGGCCATGGCGG
This sequence comes from uncultured Rubritepida sp., assembly GCA_964395305.1. GTDB lineage: Bacteria > Pseudomonadota > Alphaproteobacteria > Acetobacterales > Acetobacteraceae > Rhodovarius. The sequence continues at coordinate 102,616 of CAYNBM010000011.1, read as the reverse complement.
CGCTGGCGCGCGAGGCGGGCATCGATGTGGTGCATGTGCCCTATCGCGGCGGCGGGCCGGCGATGGTCGACCTGCTGGCCGGCAATGTCGGCATGGCCTTCGCCTCGGTCGCCGCGGCCACCGCGCATGTGCAATCCGGCCGGCTGCGGGCGCTGGGTGCGGCAGGGTCGCGCCGCATCGCCGCCCTGCCGGAGATGCCGCCCATCGCCGAGCAGGGCTTTCCCGGCTTCGACTGGGATGAGTGGAACGGGCTCTGGACCGTCGCCGGCACGCCGCGCGCGGCGGTGGCGCGGCTGCATGCCGCGACCCTTTTCGCCCTGGCGCAGCCCGATGTGCGGGCGCGCATGGCTGGCATCGGCATCGTGCCGCTGGGCACCGGCGAGGAGGCGTTTTCCGCCTTCGTCGCCGCCCAGCGCGAGCGTGCGGCCCGGCTGATCCGGGCCGCGAACATCACGCTGGGCTGAGCGTCACTTCACCGACGAAAATGCCGTCGGCTGCAGGATGGCGTTGCTGACATTGGCCACGATCGGGCCATCGGCCTCGGTCTGGGCGCGCTTCTCGATCCATTCCGGATCGGCCTGGAAGGCGGCCCATTTCGTCTCGCGCTCGGCCAGCGATTCCCAGGCCAGGAGGTAGTGCAGGTCGAGGTTGGATTCGCCCACCACCGTGGTCCAGAAGCCGGCCTGGCGGATGCCATGGCGCGCCCAGATCGCCAGCGTGATGGTCTGGAAACGGTTCAGCAGCGCGGGCAGGCGGCCCGGGACGCAGCGATAAATGCGCAATTCATGGATCATGGTTGTGGGCTTTCAGCTCTGGGGGATGAAGGGGGCGGCCTGCCGGTCATAATCGGCATAGCCGAGCATTTCGCGCATGTCGCCGGCGGGCAAGGCGCCCTTGGCCGCCGCCCCGCCGGATTTCACCGCCGCGAGACCGGCCAGCATGCCGGCCATGGCGGGGGCGATCAGCGCCGTCGGGTGGGTGGCGATCCTGAAGCCGAGGGCCTGCGCCCGCGCCTGGTCCGGCGTCGCGCGGCCGGCCGCGGGGGTGAGCACGCAAAAACTCGGTTTTCCGCCCGCGGCGGCGATGGCGCGGTGGATCTCGGCCTCATCCGCCGGGCTGTCGAGGAAAAGGATATCGGCGCCTTCCTCCGCGAAAATGCGGATGCGGGCCTCGGCCTCGTCGATGCCCTGGGTCGGCCGGCAATCCGTGCGGGCGAGGATGAGGATGCCGCTGTCGCGCGCCGCGGCCACGGCGGCGCGGATTTTCATCCGCGCCTCCTCGCGCGGCAGGCAGGGCTTTCCGGCCGAGGTCAGCGCGCGCGGGGTGATCTTGTCCTCGATCAGGATGGCGGCCGCACCCGCCAGCCCATAGGCCGCGACGGTGCGCTGGACGTTCATCGCATTGCCATAGCCATGATCGCCATCGGCCAGCAGCAGGGTCTGGGGGGCCGCGCGCCGCGCCATGGTGAAGCTGTCAAACATCTCGCCGAAGGAGATGAGGTCGAGATCCGGCCCGCCCAGCCTGCTGGCGGCGACGCAGGAGCCGGACAGAAAGGCGGTGGCGAAGCCCGCCTCGGCGGCGAGGCGGGCGGTCAGCCCGTCCCATATCGCCGGCATCACGACGAGGCCCGGCTCGGCCAGCAGGGCGCGCAGGCGATCGGGCGGGGTCATGGCTTGTCCTTGTGGCGTTTCCTGCGGGCGAACCTAGGGCGCTTCGCCGCCGAACACCAAGCCCCGGGGCTTGACCGATGCAGGCCGCGCTGTGTCCGATGCGCGAAACCCGGAGGACAACCAAGATGATGATCCGCATCGCGCTGGCGGCCCTGTGCCTGATGATGGCCGCGCCGGGCCGGGCGCAGGAGGCCTTCCCCAGCCGACCCATCCAGTTCATCAACCCCTATCAGCCCGGCGGTGCCACGGATCTGATGACCCGCGCGCTCGCCACCGCCATGGCGCCCCTCCTGGGCCAGCCTATTGTGGTGGTGAACCGCGATGGCGCGGCCGGTGGGGTGGGCACGCTGATGGCCGCGCGCGCGGCGGCCGATGGCCATACGCTGCTCTTCGCGCCCGCCCTCGTGCTCTCCGTCCTGCCGGTGACCCAGCCCAGTTCCGGGCTGCGCAATGATGCGCTGGTCCCGGTCTGCCAGACCTTCTCCAATGCCCAGGCCATCGCGGTGCGGCATGACAGCCGCTTCCGCGACCTCGCCGATGTGGTGGCGGCGGCACGCGCGGCGCCGGCGACCATCACCTATGGCACGCTGGGCATCGCCTCCATCCCGCATCTTGCGATGGTGCAATGGCTGCAGGCGGCGGGGGTCGAGCTCGCCCATGTGCCCTATCGCGGCGATGGGCCGGTGATGGCCGATACGCTGGCGGGCCGGATCGACCTCGCGGCCATCGTCCTCGCCTCGGCCTCCGGGCGGTCCGACATGCGGTTGCTCGCGGTCTTCGACACCGCGCGCAACCCGGCCTTCCCCGATGTCCCCACCGCCATCGAGCAGGGCTTCGATGTGGCGCCGACGAGCTTCGGCGGGCTATTGGCGCCGGCCGCCACCCCGCCCGAACGGCTGGCCCTGTTGGAAGCCGCCTGCGGCCGCGCGGCGCTGGGCGAGACCTATGCCGCCGCCGCCCGGCGCGCCCTGCAGCCCGCCGCCTATCACCTCGGCGCCGATGAATTCGGCCGCCGCCTTGCCGCCGATATCGCGCAAAAGGCCCGGCTGCTGGGCGGGATCAACCTGGCGCAATAGGTGCGCCCAACGCGGCATTCACGGCCCCGGCCAGGCTCGGCCCAATCGCTCGGAGAGACCGACATGACCACGCAATGGAACGGCCGGGTTGGCCTGACAGTCCAGGATTCAACCCCGCATTGGCCCAGCCCGCCGCGCCCACCCAAGGGCGCCCCCAACATCCTGCTCGTGCTGTTCGACGATGCCGGCTTCTCCGATTTCGGCTGCTATGGCTCGCCCATCCGCACCCCCACGATCGACGCCCTGGCGGCCGAGGGGCTGCGCTACACCGGCTTCCACACCACGGCGATGTGCTCGACCACCCGCACCGCGCTGCTGACCGGCCGCAACCACCACGCTGCCGGCGTGGGCAGCCTGGCTAATTTCGACAGCGGCTTTCCCGGCTATCGCGGCAAGATCGCCAAGGAGGCCGGCACGCTGGCGGAGATGCTCCGCCCGCATGGCTATCGCAACTACATGCTGGGCAAATGGCACGTCACGCCGCTGACCGAGAGCGGCAGCACCGGCCCCTTCGATGGCTGGCCGCTGGCCCGCGGCTTCGACCGGTATTACGGCTTCATGGATGCGGCGACGGACCAGTACACGCCCGAGCTGGTGCGCGACAATTCGCCCATCCCGCCGCCGCGCACGCCGGAGGAGGGCTACCACCTCACCGAGGATCTGGTCGACCAGGCCATCACCTACCTCGCCGGCCATGCGTCGGAGCTGCCGGACACGCCCTGGCTGCTCTGGCTCGCGCTGGGCGCCGTGCATGCGCCGCACCAGGCGCCGGCCGACCTTATCCGCAGCTATGACCCGCTCTTCGCCGAGGGTTGGGAGGTGGAGCGCGCGCGGCGCTTCGAGCGGCAAAAGGCGCTGGGCATCGTGCCGCCGGGCACCACCCTGCCACCGCGCAATGCCGATGTGCCGCCCTGGGGTGGTTTTTCTGCCGAGGAACAGGCCTATCTCACCCGCAGCCAATCCGCCTTCGCCGGCATGCTCGACCATGCCGATCAGCATCTGGCGCGGCTGATGGCCTTTCTCGATACCGCCGGGCTGCGGGAGGACACGCTGGTGCTCGTGCTCTCCGACAATGGCGGCAGCCAGGAGGGCGGGCCGCTGGGCGGCGTGAACCTTCTCGGGCCGCGCAACCTGCGCGAGGAAAGCATGGCCGAGAAGCTCGCCCGGATCGAGGATATCGGCCGGCCCGGCACCTATGCCAATTACCCGCTGGGCTGGGCCATGGCGTCGAACACGCCGCTGCGGCGCTACAAGCAGAACACCCATGGCGGTGGCATCCGCGACCCGCTGGTCATGAGTTGGCCCGCCGGGATCAAGGCGCGCGGCGAGTTGCGCCACCAATTCGTCCATGCCTCCGACCTGGCACCCACGCTGCTGGAGCTGGTGGGGGTGACCCCGCCGGACATGGTGAACGGCGTGGCGCAGATGCCCATCCAGGGGGTCAGCTTCGCCGCCAGCCTGCACGACCCCGCGGCGCCCTCCAAGGACAAGCCGCAGTATTTCGAGATGTTCGGCCATCGCGGCATCGTCCATCAGGGCTGGAAGGCGGTGGCCTTCCACCCGCCCGAAACCCCCTTCGAGAATGACCGTTGGGAGCTCTTCCACCTCGAACACGATTTCTCCGAGGCGCATGATCTGGCCGCCGAGCATCCGGAAAAACTCGCCGAACTCGTGGCACTGTGGTGGCGCGAGGCCGAGGCGAACCAGGTCCTGCCGCTCGATGACCGCTTCCGCCAGCGTTTCGCCGAGAATGCCGAGCGCTTCCATGGCGCCCGGAAGACCTACGTCTTCCACGCCGGCGTCGGCCATGTGCCGACCGAGGTCGCCCCCGATGTCCGCGCCCGCAGCTACCTCATCGAGGCCGATGCCGAATTCGGCGCGGCCGATAGTGGCGTGCTGATCGCCCATGGCGACGCCACCATGGGATACAGCCTGTATCTCAGCGACGGCGTGCCGGTGCATGACATGAACATCGGCGGCGAGCATGTGCTGCTGCGCGGCGACCGCGCAGTGCCGCCCGGCCGCCACCGCATCGGCCTGCGCTGCCGCCGCCTCTCGCGCGAGGAGAAGCCCAGCCCGGCGACGGGCGCGGGCCTGAGCGAATTCACCCTGTCCATCGATGGCGTGCCGGTCGGCAGCATTTGCACACGGCTTGGTTTTTACAATTTCGTCTCCTGGGCCGGGCTGGATATCGGCTGCGACCGCGGGTCACCGGTTTCGGACTACGCGGCCCCCTTCGCCTTCACTGGCCGGCTGCTGAAGGTGGAGGTGCGAATGGATGCCGACCAGGTGCTGGATGGCGACGGCATCGGTCAGGCGTTGATGGCGCGGGAGTAGCGGGCGGCCAGGCGCTGCGGGCCGTGATGACGCGGGCGCGGCAGCCCACATGGACCCGCGAAGCTCTGCCCTTGCCTTGGGCAGTTCGCCTATGGCGCCGCCAGCGCGCAGCGGGCTTCGGCCGCCTGCTCGATGATGGTGGCGATGGTCTGCCCGATCAGCGCCGCGGGCGCTTCGGGGGCCATGGCCTCCAGGGATCGCGCGGTCCCGGCCAGCCGTGCCATGGCCATGTTGCCGGCCAGGCCCAGGATCGTATGGGCCTCCATCGCGGTCCTGCCGCGGTCATTCGCCGCCCAGGCCTCCTGCAGCAGGGCGAGACGCGTGTCCAATTCCTTGGCGAACATCTCCAGCAGCATGGCGTAGTTGGCCTGCGACATGCTGCCGCGGAGTTGCGCGAGTTGCGCCGCGTCGATCACGTCATCTTGCATGGGAACCGGCGTCCTCAATTCTACCTGGCAGATTAGAGCATGATGCGTTGAGGTGGAATCGCCGAACACGCTGAATCATCTCTCAGCAATGGCTAGACCATGCGCAGTGAACGCATGTGAACGCAGCATGGTCTAGGGCGAGCATTGGCGCCGAGGCGAGTGCGACCGCCGGACCGACCCTGCGCGGAATTGTCACACCCGCCGCGCCGGTTTGCCGTGGCGACCGGATTAACCCCAGGCCTGGATCTTGATATGGAGCAAGGCCAGGATTGCACCTAAGCATTTGATGGTCCGCACGGGCGCCCCGCCCCGCCCGGTCTTTCGACATGGTCGGGCAAATCTCTTCGATCGGCCTTCGCCGGCCGCGCAACCGGATGCCTCTGATGCCCAATGACCCGACCTTCACCGCCCCGGGCCGCTTCTGGAAGGGCAATATCCACACCCATTCCCGCCAATCCGACGGCATGCGCGACGCGGCCGATGTCTGCGCGACCTATCGCGAGGCCGGCTATGATTTCCTGGCGGTCACCGATCACTTCCTGGCGAAATACGGCTTTCCGATCGTCGATACCCGGCCCTTCCGCAGGCCTGGCTTCACCACCATCCTGGGCGCCGAGCTGCATGCGCCGGCCACCGCTTTGGGTGAGCTCTGGCACATTCTGGCCGTGGGGTTGCCGGCCGATTTCGCCCCCACGCTGCCCGGCGAAACCGGCCCGCTTCTCGCCGCCCGGGCGATTGAAGCCGGCGCCTTCGTCGCCATTCCGCATCCCGGCTGGTATGCGCTGACCGCCGAGGATGCCAATACCCTCCCCGGGGCCCATGCGGTGGAGGTGTACAACCACACCTCGCAACTGCGCACCGAGCGCGGCGATGGCGTCTACCTCGCCGACCAGCTCCTGGCCCAGGGAAGGCGGATCAACCTCATCGCCGTCGATGACGCGCATTTCGCCTGCGCCGATGCCTTCGGCGGCTGGGTGATGGTGAAGGCCGAACACAACGAGCCCGAGGCGCTGCTGGCCGCCCTCAAGGCTGGGCATTTCTACGCGACCCAGGGCCCGCTGATCCATCACATCGCCTGGGGGCCAGACATGGTCGAGGTCACCTGCTCGCCCGCTGCCAGCGTCATGGTGCTGGGCCGCGGCTCGCGCGCCGCGCAATCGGTGGCGCCCATCCAGACACGGGTGAGCCTGCCGCTGGCCGCCCTGCGCGCCGCCGGGCCCTTCGCCCGCATCGTCATCGCCGATGACCAGGGCCGTCGCGCCTGGTCCAACCCCGTCTATTTCTGACCGTGCCCTTCTATTTCTGACAATGAAAGAGAGCGAGATGTCCGAGGTGAGCACCAACCCCATCCTGTCCCAGATCCAGTCGCTGCTCGAAGGCCGCGCCGAGGGGCGCTATGGCCTGAGCCTGATCAACCAGCAGCAGCATGCCCTGCAGGCAGCCGCGCTGGCCGAGCGGGATGGGCTGGGTGACGCCATGATCACCGCGGCGCTGCTGCATGACATCGGCCATCTCGTGCACAATCTGGGCGAAAATCCCGCCGATGAAGGCGTCGATGACGAACACGAGCTGCTCGGCCATGCCTGGCTGGTGCAGCATTTCGGCCCCGAGGTGACGGAGCCGGTGCGGCTGCATGTCGCGGCCAAGCGCTACCTCTGCGCCGCCGAGGCGGATTACTTCGCCAAGCTCTCCCCGGACAGCGTGAAGAGTCTGGCCCTGCAGGGCGGGCCGATGTCGGCCGAGGAGCTGGCGAGCTTTGAAGCCGGCCCGTTCAGCGCCCAGGCTGTGCAGCTGCGCCGCTATGACGAGCAGGCGAAGGTCAAGGGGCTGCAGACCCCTGACGTCGCGCATTTCATGCCCGCCGTGGCGCGCAGCCTGCGCGGCTGAGGCTCAGCCCTCAGCAGGCAGCAGCGCCACGCGGCCGACGCCCTGCCGGGCGGCGACCTGGGCCATGGCCTCGCGGAACTGCGCGAGCTTGTAGCGGCCGCTGACCTCTGGCCGCAGCAGGCCCGCCGCCCACCAGGCGACCAGCTGGTCCCACATCGCCCGCACGCGCGGGGCATGGGCGGCACGGTTGTCGCCGGGTGACCAGCCGACATAGGTCCCCCAGTTCAGCCCGGCGACGGCGATATTCTTCAGCAGCAGGATATTGGCCGGCACGGTGGGAATGCCGCCGCCCCCGGCATAGCCCACGGTTACCAGCGTGCCGCCATCGCCGAGGCAGCGCAGACTCTCATCGAAGACCGCCCCGCCCAGGACGTCCAGCACGCAGGCCACCCCCTGGCCTGCGGTGATGCTGGCCACGGCCTCGCGGAAGGGCGCGTCGGAGGGCAGCACCGCCTCGGCGCCGCGGGCCAGCAACATGGGGTGCTTGGCCACCCCGGCACGGGCGATGACGCGCGCACCCAGCGCATGCGCGACCTCCACCCCCGCCAGCCCCACGCCGCCACCGGCGCCATGCACCAGCACCCAGTCGCCAGCACCCACCCGGCCGCGCCACATCAGGGCCGCGGCGGCGGTGGGGTAGCTGATCGGCATGGCCACCGCGGCCTCGAGCGGTAGGCCATCGGGGATGGGGGTGACGTGGATGGCATCCGCCACCGCCTCCTCCGCCATGCCGCCCCAATCCAGCACGGCGAAGACCCTTGTGCCGGGAGGGATGGCGACGCCGGGGGCGGCCTCGATGACCGTGCCCGCGACCTCGGTGCCCGGCACGAAGGGCAGGGGCGGGCGGCGCTGGTATTTTCCGGCGACGACCAATTGCGTCGCGAAGGAGACGCCAGCGGCCTCGACCCGGATGCGCAGGGCGCCGGGGCGCAGCGCCGGGGGCGCGATCTCCTTCAGCTCGAGCTCCGAAAAATCGCGCCAGGTCTCGCAGAGGACGGCGCGCATCACTCGGCCCTGATCCCGGCATCGCGCACCAGCCGGGCGTAGCGCTCATTCTCGCGGGCGGCGAAGCGGCCGAAGATCTCCGGGGGCTGGCCGCCGGCGATGGCGCCCAAGGCGGCCAGGCGCGTCACCGTCTCGGGGTGGCGCAGCGCCGCGGCCACGCCCTGGTGCATGGCGCCCACGATGGCCGGCGCGGTGCGCGCCGGGGCCCAGATGCCGTACCAGGTGGTGATCTCGTACTCCGGAAAACCCGCCTCGCGCATCGTCGGCAGGTCGGGGAAGGCGGGCACCCGCGCCTCGGTGCTGACGGCCAGCGCGCGCAGGCGGCCCTCCCGCACCAGATCAGCGCTGCTGGCCATGCTGTCGAACATCAGGCCGACCTGGCCGGAGACGACATCGGGCAGGGCCTGGCCGCTGCCGCGATAGGGGATGTGCTGCAATTCCAGCCCGGATTGCAGCCGGAACATCTCGCCGGCGAGATGCGGCGCGCCGCCATTGGAGCTGGAGGCATAGCTGCGCGCCGCCGGGTTGTCGCGCAGCCAGGCGACCAGCCCCGCCACATCCCGCGCGGGTGAGGCGACGGGCACGACCAGGATCAGCGGCACGGCGGCGATCAGCGTCACCGGCGCGAAATCCGCAACCGGGTCGAAAGGCAGCCGCACCATATGCGGCAGGATGACATGGGCCGAGGCATTGACCAGGAAGGTCGCGCCATCGGGCGCGGCGCGCGCCACCACCTCGGCGCCGATGGAGCCGCCGGCGCCGGCGCGGTTCTCGGCCACAAAGGGCTGGCCAAGATCGACCGTCAGGCGCTGCGCCACGATCCGGCTCAAAATGTCGGTGGGGCCGCCGGGCGGGTAGGGGATGACCATGCGCACCGGCCGGTTCGGCCAGGCCCCCTGCGCGAGGGCTGGGCCGGCCAGCGGCAGGGCCAATGCTGCGCGACGGGTGATTTGCATGTCCGGCCCTTCCCAAAACCCTTGATGTGGTCAGGATAGGCCGGGAGAGCGGGAGAAAGCCATGCAGCGCATCGATGAATTCCAGCGCGGGGGGCGGCCATGAGCCACCGCAATGCCCAGGGGCTGGCGATGACCGTGGCCTCGGCCGAGGCCGCCGCGGCCTTCGATGCCGTCACCGAGGCCTTCCTGAAATACCGGCTGGATGCGCCGCTGAAGCTCAAGGCGGCGCTCACGCTCGACCCCGAAGCGCCGATGCCGCAGGTGATGAAGGGCTCCTTCGGCATGCTGGCCTACAAGGCGGCGGCGGTGCCATCTGCGCTGGCCGCTGCCGAAAAGGCCGCCGTCCTGGCCGCCAACCCGCGTGAAAAGCTGCATGTCGCGGCCCTGCAGGCCTGGGCAGGCCAGGATATGGAGCAGGCCCTTTCGGTGTGGGAGGCGATCCTGGCCGAGCATCCCACCGACCTCATCGCCTTCCGCCTGCACCACTTCGCCGCCTTCTGGATGGGCAGGGCGCCAGCGATGCGCGACATGGCCGAGCGCGCGATCGGTCATTGGCAGCCAGGCCAGCCCGGCTATGGCAGCATGCTGGCCTGCCGCGCCTTCGCTGCCGAGGAATGCGGCGACTATGCCACCGCCGAGTATTCCGGCCGCGCCGCCGTGGCGCTGGACCCCGCCGATCTCTGGGCGATCCACGCCGTCGCCCATACGCTGGAGATGCAGGGCCGCAGGCGGGAGGGTGTGGATTGGGTGGAAGGGCTGCGGCCGCATTTCGCCGGCACCAACAACATCCAGCACCACGTGCTTTGGCACCAGGCGATGTATCACCTGGAACTGGGCGATCATGCCGCCGTGCTGCGGCTCTATGACGAGGGCTTTCGCGACCTCGCCTCCGAGGTCACGCAGATGCAGCCCGACCTCTATATCGACTGCCAGAACGCCGCCTCCATGCTCTATCGCCTCGGCTGCCAGGGGGTGGATGTGGGCGAGCGCTGGGTGGAACTGGCCGATAAGGCCGAGGCCCGGATCGGCGACACGCTCTCGGCCTTCACCCTGCCGCATTGGATGATGGCCTTGACCGCGACCGGGCGCTTTGCCGCGGCCGGGCGGCTGCTGGAGAGCGTGGCGGAAGCGGCCTCGGGCAATGACACCCAGGCCCGTATCCTGCGCGACGCCGCGCTGCCGGTCTGCACCGGCATCCTGCGCCATGCCGAGGGCGATGCCCGCGCGGCGGTGGCGGTGATGCGCCCGGCGCTGGGCGCCATGCCGCTGCTGGGCGGCAGCCACGCCCAGCAGGATGTGCTGGAGCAGGTGTTTCTGGCGGCCGCGCGGGATGCCGATGACGCCGCGGCGCAGCGCATGCTGCTGGAGCGCGTGGCCGGGCGCCACCCCGTGCCGCCCGAGCGCCGGGTGGGCTATGCCGCTGCGGCGCGCGCCATCGCCCATTGACGCCCCGGGACTATCCCAACCGGCCGATCTCGGCCTCCAGCGCGCCCCAGGCTGTGGCCCCGAAACGCTCGCGCCAGCGGCCATAAAAACCATCGGCCAGGACGCGGCGGAAACTCGCCGTATCGGCCTGGTTGAACACCATGCCGCGCTCGGCCAGCCGGGTTTCCAGCTGGCGGTTCAGCGCATCGGTATAGGCGCGCTGGGCTGCCACCGCGCGGGCGGCGTGGCGCATGGCGATGTCGCGCACATCCCCGGGCAGGGCCTCCCAGAAACCGGCATTGGCCAGCAGGTTGAAGCCCGACCACATATGGCCGGTCAGGCTCATGTTCCGCTGCACCTCGTAGAGCCGGTTGACCTCGGTGATCACCAGCGGGTTTTCCTGCGCATCGACCCCATTGTCGCGCAGCGCCGCGTAGAGCTCGCGGATATTGACCGTGACCGGTTCGGCGCCGAGTGCGCGGAAGAGGTCGCGGAACATCTCGCCATCGGGCACGCGGATGCGCAGGCCGCGCAGATCGGCCGCGTCGCGCACCGGGCCGCGGTTGGAGGAGATGTGGCGAAAACCGTTCTCCATGGTGGCGGCCGGCAGCCAGACGATGCCCTGCGCCCGGCATTCCCGGCGCAGCAGGTCACCGAAGCGGCCATCCATCACGCGGTGGACCTCGGCATGGTCCCGAAATGCGAAGGGCAGGCCCTGGATTTCCATCAGCGGCACGGCCCGCCCCAGGATGCCGCCCATCAGGGTGAGGAATTCCAGCTCGCCGGACACCAGCATGGCCAGTGCGCCGGGGTCGGAGCCCGGGATATTGCCGTTCTGGGCATGCACGGTGATGGCGAGGCGGCCGCCGGTTTCTTCCCGCACGCCATCCCACAATTGCCGCAGGAAGCCGTGCTGGTGGCTGTCCTCGGGCTGGTTGTGGAATTGCCTTCCCGTCCAGCGCGGCTGGGACCTGGCGGGGAGTGCGAGCAGCAGAGGGGTGGCGAGCAGCGGGCGGCGAGCGAGGGTCATGCGGGGGGGTCTTCTCATTCGGCGCGAATGCCGGCGGCTTCGGCCACGCGGCGCCAGTTGGGAATATCCTCAGCCAGCCTTGCGGCCAGGACCTCGGGCGCCGAGAGCACGGCGATGGCGCCGAGATCCGCGAGGCGCGCCACGAAACCCGCATCCTGCCGCAGCAGGGCAAGCTCCGCACTGAGCCGCGCGAGCATCGCCGGCGGCAGCCCCGGCGGGCCGGCCAGGGCGAACCAGTTGGGCGCGACATAGCCCGGCACCGCCTCGATCGCGGCGGGCACATCGGGCAGGCTTGGGATGCGGCTGGGCGTGGTGACGGCCAGGATGCGCGCCCGCCCGTCGCGATGCGCCGGCAGGGTTTCCACGGTCGAGGCGAAGACGATCTCGATATCGCGCGCCAGCAGCGCGTTCATCGCCACCGAGGCGCCGCGATAGGGCACATGGGTCAACTCCACCCCCGCCATCGCCGCGAAAAGCGCGCCGGAGAGATGGTTGGAGGAGCCGATGCCGCTGGTGCCATAGGTGATGGCCCCGGGCGCCGCCCGCGCCGCGCGCAGCAGGCCAGCGAGGTCGGCCAACCGGGGCTCGGGCCGGGCCACGATGGTGGTGGCGATATCGGCGACGAGGCTGACCGGGGTGAGGTCCTGGCGCGGGTCCAGCCCGCCCTGGGGATGCATCGCCGGCCAGATCGCGAGCGAGGAGGAGGTGAGCACGAAGGCCGTGCCATCGGGCGGGCTTGTCGCCACCAGACGCACGCCGAGGCTGCCGCCCGCACCCGCGCGGTTTTCGATCACCACGGGCTGGCCCAGGCGGTCGCGCAGGCGTTCGGCGAGCAGGCGGGCCACGACATCGACCGGGCCGCCGGCGGTGAAGGGCACGATGAGGCGGATGGGGCGGGACGGCCAATCCTGCGCCAGCGCGGGGCCGGCCAGAAGCAGCGCGGGCAGGGCCCGTCGCGGCATGGTGATGGCCCGCGCCGAGGTCTGGCGTGGTGTCGAATTCGGCGGCATGGGGTCTCCCCGGGGATTTCTTGGCCGCATCATCGCGCAGTGCCGGCGCGGTGCAAGGGGAATTGGTGGGGGTCGCCGCCGCCCCGCACCGGCGTCGTCCCGCGCGGCCGACATGCGTGGTCGCGGCCCTTGCCGTGGCACGCCACCCCGCCTAGCCTCAGCGCGGGACGAGATCGCCACAGGGACGGCAACGCTCTGGAGGATAACCATCATGAAGTTCAATCGCAGGCAAAGCCTTCTGGGCGCCGGCGGCCTCGCGGCCGCGGCGGCCACGCCGGCCGATGCTCAAACGCGCGCGGAAACGCTGCGCTACGTCACCGGCAATGCGGTGAATTCGCTGGACCCGACGGTGCCGGGCTCCACCCGCGAATCCTTCGGCGTCAGCATGAATGTCTATGACCGGCTGGCCTCCTTCGGGAAGCGGCAGCTCAACGGGCAATGGGTGTTCGACCACAACACCATTCGCGGCGAATTGGCTGAGCGGATCGACCGCAGCCCCGATGGCCTGACCTTCACCTTCCATCTGCGCGAAGGCTCCACCTGGCATGACGGCTCGCCGATCACGGCAGAGGATGTGAAATGGTCGCTCGACCGCACGGTTTCCGCCCGCAGTCTCGCGCCGCCGCAGATGCAGACCGGCTCGATCACCAGTACCGACCAGTTCCGGATCGCGGGTCCGCGCGCCGTGGAGTTGAAGGTGGCGCGGCCTGATCGCCTCGCGCTGTCCAACACCTGCGTGCCCTACGCCATCATGGTGAATTCCACGCTGGCCAAGCGCAACGCGACCTCCGACGACCCCTGGGCGCTGAACTGGCTGAAGGACAATTCGGCCGCCAGCGGCGCCTATATCGTGGAAAGCCACCGAGCCGGCACGCAGACCATCCTGCGCCGCAACGAGGCCTGGAAGGGCGGCGAATTGCCGAATTTCCGGCGTATCATCATCCAGACCGTGCCGGAGGTGGCGACGCGCGCCAACCTCGTCGAGCGTGGCGATGCCGACCTCGCCATCGACCTGCAGCCCTCCGACGTGGCGGCGCTGGAACAGCGTGGCCGGGTGAAGGTGGTCTCGATTCCGCAGACCAACGGCTTCACCCATATCTCCATGAACAACACCATGGCGCCGTTCGATGATGTGAATGTGCGCCGGGCCATTGCCGCCGCCATGCCGTATCAGGACATGTTCCAGGCCGCGCTGTTCGGCCGCGGCCGCGCGCTGTTCGGCGCGAGCTGGACGGGCACGCCGCCGGATTCCAGCTTCCCGCAGCCCATGCCGCTCAATACCAACCTGGAGCGGGCGCGGGAGTTTTTGCGTGCCTCGGGCCACCCCAACGGTTTCTCCACCACCTTCACCATCGGCACGGGTGTGTCGGCCTGGGCCGAGCCCATGGCGGCGCTGCTGAAGGAGGCGCTGGCCCGCATCAACATCAACGTCGACATCCGCAAGCTGCCCGACGCGCAGTTCAACACCGGCCAGGCCGAACGCACGCTGCCCTTCTACACCGAGGGCGGCACCGCCTGGCTGCCGGCGCCGGACTATTTCTTCCGCCTCTACTTCACCCGCCCGCAGCGCTGGAATTTCGCCAGTTTCGAGAATGCGGAGCTGAACGCGCTGACGGCCGAGGCGCAATTCGCCACCGACCCGGCGCGTTACGAGGTGCTGACCAAGCGGATGATCGAAATCCTGGCGGACCAGGTGCCGTTGCTGGCCATTTGGCAGCCGCTGCATGAGGCGGTGATGGCGCGCAATATCGAGGGCTACACCTATTGGTTCTACCGGCAAGTGGATTTCCGCGACCTCCGGCGTGTCTGAGGCAGCGTCCGTCGGGCGCTCCAAATGGCAGGCGGTTGGCAGGCGGATCGGTGTCCGCCTGCTCTCCTCCATCCCCGCTTTGTTCGGCGTGCTCGTCTTCACCTTCATCCTGATGCGGGTGCTGCCCGGCGATCCGGCGGTGTTCTTCGCCGCCGGCGCCAATGCGGGGCAGGCCGAGATCGAGATGGTGCGCCAGCAGATGGGGCTGGACCGGCCGATGCACGAACAGCTCTGGCGCTACCTCGTGGACATCACCGCCGGGAATCTCGGCAATTCCATGACCACGGGGCAGCCGGTGCGGCGTGATTTGATCGAGCGGCTGCCGGCTTCGCTGGAACTCACCTTTTCGGCGCTGCTGCTGGCGCTGAGCCTGGCCCTGCCGCTGGGCGTGGTGGCGGCGCTGCGGCCGGGCTCGCTTGTGGACCACACCGTGCGCTTCCTCTGCACGCTGGGGGTTTGCGTGCCGACCTTCGTCTCCGGGCTGCTGCTGATTTACGTGTTCTACTACCTGCTGGACTGGGCGCCGGACCCGACGGGCCGGATCGACGTGTTTTCCGCGAGCCCGCCGGAGCTCACCGGTTTTCTTCTCATCGATTTCGCCCTGCTGCGCGACTGGGAGGGTTTTTCCGCCGCTGCCGGGCAATTGATTCTGCCCGCCGCGACCATGGCGCTCTTTGTCCTGGCACCCCTGGCGCGGATGACGCGGGCCTCGATGCTCGCCGTCCTCGGCAGCGATTTCATCCGCACCGCGCGCTCGCTGGGGCTGTCGGATCTGCGCATCATCGTGGTTTATGCGCTGCGCAATGCGCTGCTGCCGGTGCTGACCATTTCGGGCATCGTCTTCTCCACCATGCTCGGCGCCAATGTGCTGGTCGAAAAAGTGTTTTCCTGGCCAGGCGTGGCCTCCTACGCGCTCGATGCGCTGCTGGCTTCGGACTACGCGCCGGTGCAGGGGTTTGTGCTGCTGATGGCCAGCATTTTTGTCTGCGTGAATTTGCTCATCGACATCCTCTATGGCGTGGCCGACCCGCGGGCCTCCGCCGCATGAACGCCACCCTGCGCCATGCCGGCTGGGTGCTGCGCGGCAACCCCGTCACCGCAGCCGCCGCCACGGGCACGGCGATATTGCTGCTGATCGCCTTTTTCGCGCCCTGGCTGGCGCCCTATGACCCCATCGCGTCGAACGTGCCCAATGCACTGCGTCCACCCAGCGCCGCCCATTGGGCGGGCACCGATCAGCTCGGCCGCGACATTTTTTCTCGCATCCTCTACGCCACGCGGGTGGACCTCGCCATCGCCGCATCGGCGGTCACGATCTCCTTCGCCATCGGCGCCGTGGTCGGCAGTTTCTGCGGCTATGTCGGCGGTATGCTGGACCGTGTGGTGGGGCGCCTCGTCGATGTGCTGATGGCTTTTCCGCTCTTCGTCCTGGCCATGGCCATGGTCGCGGCCCTGGGGAACAGTATCGAGAACATCGTCATCGCCACCGCCTTCATCAACCTTCCCTTCTACATCCGCTTCGCCCGGGCGGAGGTGAATATCCGCCGCAATCTGGGCTGGGTGGAGGCGGCGCGGGCATCCGGCGACAGTGACCTCTCCGTGGTGCTGCGCTTCCTGTTGCCGAATATCCTGCCGGCCATGGCGGTGCAGATTTCGCTCAATCTCGGCTGGGCCATTCTCAATGCGGCGGGGCTGTCCTTCATCGGCCTGGGCATCACGCCGCCCACGCCGGAATGGGGGATCATGGTGGCCGAGGGGGCGCGCTTCATCACCTCCGGCCATTGGTGGCTGGTCGCCGCGCCCGGCCTCGCGCTGATGCTGACGGTGCTGTGCTTCAACCTGCTCGGTGATGGCTTGCGCGACATTCTCGACCCGCGGATGCGGACATGAGCCTGCTCGAGGTGGACGATCTGCATATCCGCTTCTCCACCCGGCGCGGGATGGTGGAGGCGGTGCGCGGCGTCTCGCTCACCCTGGCCGAAGGCGAAACGCTCGGCGTGGTCGGCGAAAGCGGTTCCGGCAAATCCGTCACCGCCTATGCCGTCACCCATTTGCTGGACCGCGCGGGCGAGATCACCCAGGGCCGCATCCGTTTCCGCGGCCGCGACATCACCCGCGCCGGCCGGCACGAACTGCGCGAAATGCGCGGCAGCGCCATGTCGATGATCTTCCAGAACCCGCGCAGCGCGCTGAACCCCATCCGCAGCGTGGGTCAGCAGATCGCCGACACGCTGCGTGCGCATGGCGATATTTCGCGCAGCGAGGCCCGTGCCCGCGCGCTCGACCTGCTGAAATCCGTCCTCATCCGCAACCCGGAGGCCAATCTCGAGGCCTATCCGCATGAGCTTTCCGGCGGCATGTGCCAGCGCGTGATGATCGCCATGGCCATCGCCTGCGAGCCCGCATTGCTGATCGCCGATGAACCCACCACGGGCCTGGACGTCACCACCCAGAAGATTGTGATGGACCTCCTCGCCCGCATCACCGCCGAGCGGGGGATGGCGATGATCCTGATCACCCACGATCTCGGCCTCGCCGCGCAGTATTGCCGGCGGGTGGCGGTGATGGAGCAGGGGCTGGTGGTGGAGCAGGGCGGGGCGGCCGCGCTGTTCCGCACGCCGAAACACCCCTATACGCGGCGCCTCATCGCCGCCTCGCCGACGCGGCATTCCACGGTGGCCGATCTTGTCGGCGGCGACGCTCTGCCCAGCGCGCCCAATCTCCGCAAGCCGGGTCTGCTGCTCGACGTGCGAAACCTGCGGAAAGACTATTCCCGCACCCGGGCGGTGGACGACGTCTCCTTCACGCTGGAGCCGGGCGAAAGCCTGGGCCTCGTCGGCGAAAGCGGCTCGGGAAAAAGCACCATCTCCCGCCTGGTCTGCCGGCTGATCGACCAGAGCGCGGGGCAGGTCATTTTCGATGGCCAGGACATCGCCGCCATCCCCGCCCGCGCGTTTCACCGCGCGCCGCAGCGGCGCGACATCCAGATCGTGTTCCAGGACCCGACCGAAAGCCTGAACCCCCGTTTCAGCGCCTTCGACAGCATCGCCCACCCGCTGCGCCGCCTCGACAACCTGCCCAGCGAGGCCGCGCTGCGCGCCCGGGTGGAGGAATGCGCGCAGCGTTGCGGGTTGCCGCACAACCTGCTCGACCGTTTCCCGCATCAATTATCGGGCGGGCAGAAGGCGCGCGTCGGCATTGCCCGGGCCATCGCCACCCGCCCGCGGCTGCTGGTGCTGGACGAACCCACGGCGGCGCTGGATGTCTCCGTCCAGGCCGTCATCCTGAAGCTGCTCGATGACCTGCGGCGCGAGGAAGGCCTGGCCTATCTCTTCGTCAGCCATGACCTCAACGTGGTCAGGATGATGTGCGAGCGCACCATCGTCCTGCAGCTCGGCAGCATCGTCGAACAAGGCCCCAGTGCCGGCATCTTCGCAGCCCCCCAGGCCGCCTATACGCAGGAACTGCTCGCCGCCATTCCGCATTTCGACCCCGAGGCCATGCGCGAGACGGCCTGAACACTTGGAGACTCCCCATGCCCGGTTGGCAGGTCGGCATCGACATCGGCGGCACATTCACGGATATCGTGGCCATCCACGCCCCCGGTGCTTTCCCGCCCCGCACCGCCAAGGTGCCGACGCGCCCTTCAGACCCGGTGGCCAGCATGACGGCGGCACTGACCGCCATCGCGCTCGCCCCCGAGGAGGTTGACGACCTCGTCCACGGCACCACCCGCGTCACCAATGCCATCGTGGAAGGCCGTCTCGAACCTGTTACCCTCATCGCCACAGAAGGCTTCGAGGATATCGTCGAAATCGGCCGGCAAAGCCGCCGCGACCTCTACCGCCTGGACGTCCCGCCCAAGCCCGCCCCGGCCGTCCCGCGCGAGCGGCGCATCGCAACACCCGAACGCATGCTGCATGACGGCCAGGTGTTGCGCGCGCTCACCGAGGAGGCCGCCGACAAGGTCGCCGAAGCCGCCCTTGCCACCGGCACCCGCGCCGTCGCCATCGCCCTGCTGCATGCCTATGCCAACCCGGCGCATGAGGCCGCCCTCGCCGCCCGCCTGCGTGGAAAAATCCCCTATCTCTCGCTGAGCCACGTCGTGAACCCCGAGGCGCGGGAATATGAGCGCACCATCACCACCGTGCTGAACGCCGCCGTCATGCCGCTGGCCGCCGACTACCTGGCCGAGCTGCGCGCAACCCTGCCGGCCCGCACACGCCTGCACGTCATGCATTCCGCCGGCGGCATGGCCTCGCCCGAGGCAGCGGCTGAGCGCCCCCTCACCATGGCGCTTTCCGGCCCCGCCGCCGGTGTCGCCGCCGCCGCCGCCGTGGCGCGCGAGACCGGCGAGGCCGCGGTGCTGACCTTCGACATGGGCGGCACCACCACCGATGTGGCGCTCATTCTGAATGGCCAGGCCGAGATCACCGCCGATGCGCGGCTGGCCGACCAGCCCCTGCGACAGCCCATGGTCGCCATCGAATCGATCGGTGCCGGCGGCGGTTCCATCCTGCGCCTGGGGCCGGGTGGGCTGTCCGTCGGCCCGCAAAGTGCGGGCGCCGAGCCCGGTCCGGCCTGCTATGGCCGTGGCGGCACCCTGCCCACGGTCTGCGATGCCAATGCCATTCTGGGCTATCTCAACCCGCGCCGAAAATTGGGCGGGGCCATCACGCTGGATGTGGCGGCGGCGGAGGCGGCGCTGGCGCCCATCGCCGAACGGATGGGGCTGGGCCTTGTGGAAACCGCGCTCGGCGTGCTGCGCGTGGCGGATGCCACGATGGCGCGCGCGCTGACAAAAATCACAGTCGAGCGCGGCGTGGATGGCCGTGGCGCCACGTTGCTGGCCTTTGGCGGCATGGGGCCGATGCATGCGGTGGGCCTCGCCCGGGCCTATGGCATCGGCCGGGTGATGGTGCCGGCGGAATCCTCGGCGTTTTCGGCCCTGGGCTGCGTGGCGGCGGAGATGAGCTACACCCGCCAGCGCACGCTGCGCCTCGCCGGCGAGGGCTTCGACCTGGCATTGTTCGCCGCCAGCCGTGCGGCGCTGGCGGGCGAGGTTTCGCAGCCCATGTTGCAGCAGGGCATGGCAAGCGACGCCATCGCCATCGAGGAGGTGGCGCTGTTGCGCTACCGCGGCCAGTCCTACGCGGTGGATGTGAAGCTGGAGCCGGGCCCCGCGACCGTGGCCGCGCTGGCCGCGGGTTTCGAGGCCCGGCACCGCGCGCTGTTCGGCTTCGCCTCGGGCGAGGCCTGGGAGCTGCTGGGCCTGCGCGTCACCGCCCGCGCCCCACGCCGGCCGCAGGCGCCCCCGGCCCTGGCTGAAGCCCTGCCGCCAGAGCCCTTCGCCATCGATCCCTGCTGGTTCACGCCGGAGGCGCCGGTCGCCACGCCACGCTACCTGCGCGGCACCCTGGCGCCGCCGCATCGGGTGGCCGGCCCCGCGGTGATCGAGGATGACTGGTCGACCATCGTCGTGCCGCCGGGCTGGATGGCCTTGCCCGATGCGCGAGGCCACCTGTTGTTGCTGCCGGAGGGCACCCCATGACCATCGACCCGTTCCGGCTGGAAGTGCTGCGCCATGCGCTGACCGCCATCGCCGAGGAAATGTCCTTCGTGGTCATGCGCGCCGCCCGCTCGCCGCTGCTGCGCGAGGCCGGCGACCTCTCCTCGGCGCTCACCGATGCGCGGGGCGAGCTGGTCGCGCAGGGGCGCGACATCCCCGTCCATCTCGGCGTGATGAGTTTCTCCGTCCGCGCCTTCCTCACCCGCGTGCCGGCAGAAAACCTTCGCCCCGGCGATATCTGGTTCACCAACCTGCCCGAGCTCGGCGGCAATCACCTGCCGGATGTGAAGGCCATCCGCCCCATTTTCGTCGAGGACCGCCTCATCGCCTTTGCCGTCAGCCTGGCGCATTGGGCGGATATCGGCGGCGGCTGGCCCGGTTCCTATGTTGCCAATGCCACCGAATCCTTCCAGGAGGGCCTGCGCATCCCGCCCTTGCGGCTGTTCACCGCGCAGGGCGCGGATGCGGAGAAAATCGCCCTGGTGCTGGCCAATACCCGCGGCCCGGCAGAGCGCGAGGGCGATATGCTGGCGCAGGTCTCGGCCACCCGTGCGGCCGATCTGCGCCTTCAGGCGCTCTGCGCCGAACATGGCGTGGGCACCGTGCTGGCGGCGATGGATGCGCTGCATGCCCGTTCCGAGGCCGCGATGCGCGCGGCCCTGGCGACGCTGCCGCAAGGCGTGCATGAGGGTGAGGATTTCCTCGATGATGACGGCCCGGGTGGCGCCCCGGCCGGGGTGCGGGTGCGGATCACGGTGGCCGATGGCACGGCGGTGTTCGATTTCTCGGCCACCGATGACGCGCTGGCCGGGCCGCTCAACACCACGCCCTATGTCACCGCGGCCGCGGTCTATTATGCGATGAAGGCGATCGCGGGCCCCGATATTCAGCCCAATGGGGGTTGCTACCGGCCGATCACGGTCATCACCCGCCCGGGCTCGATGCTCGACCCGCCGCGCGAGAAACCGCTGGTCGGCGGCAATCACGAAACCTCGCAGCGGCTGGTGGATGCGATCTTCCTGGCGTTTTCAGAATTGATCCCTGAACGGCTTTCGGCCGGCGGGCCGACCACCTCCGGTCTTCTGATCTTCGGCGGCATCGGCCGCGATGGCGCCTGGAAGACGCTCTACGAGCCGCATGGCGGCGGCGAGGGCGCGCGGCACAATCGTGCCGGCCTGGCCGCCACGCGGGTGCACCTCACCAACACCAACAACACGCCGGCCGAGGTGATCGAGGCGGAATTTCCCATCCGCGTGCTGCGCCAGGCGGCCCGGCAGGGCTCGGGCGGCGCCGGTGGGCATGCCGGGGGCGATGGCATGGAGCGCGAATATCAGGTGCTGGCCGGGGAGATGTCGCTGACGACGATGTTCGAACGCCGCGTCATCCCACCCTGGGGCCTGGCGGGCGGCGCCGCGGGAGCGCCTTTCCGCTGCGACCTGCATCGCGCCGACGGCGCCGAGCGGGCGTTGCGCGGCAAGGAGAACCTGATGCTGCGGGCCGGCGATGTGGTGGTGTTGCGGACCAGCGGCGGCGGGGGATATGGGGTGGCGGGATAGGTCGCCACCCGGGGCCAGGCCGGCACTGTCTGGGCGCGGCGGATGACCCGACCAAGGTGACGTTTGCAGGCCGCGCCGGCATCATCTCCGCCGGGTCCGTGCTGCCCCACCACATGCTTGCAACGCTCTGGCCAGTGGTCGATCCTGGCCAGGCGCGCTGGAAGGGCAAGCGATGGTTCGGGAATACTTCGACATGGCGCGGCCCCAGCAGGTCAGGGCCGGCAAGCCGGAAGGGCCGCATACACGGTGAAGCATCCATGCCCACCATCCTGATCGTCGAGGACAGCCCGCCGCTGGCCTTCACCTGGCAGTCGCAGCTGGCGCCGCTGGGCCACCGCATCCTGCTGGCCGGTGACGGCGCCAGCGCCTTCGCCCATCTCTCCGGCGAGGCGATCGACTGCATCCTGCTCGACCTCACCCTGCCGGACATGAACGGCCTCGATATCCTGCGCGAGGTGCGCGGGCGGGAGAGTCCGCCGGCTGTCATCATCGTCTCGGCCAATGCCTCCATCAACACCGCGGTCCAGGCGGTGCGCGGTGGCGCCTTCGACTATCTGGTCAAGCCGTGCTCGGCCGAGCGCCTGACCACCACGGTGACCAATGCGCTGGCCAATACCGGCCTGCGGCGGGAGGTGGAGACGCTGCGCCGCGTCACCTCCAGCACCAGGTTCGGCGATTTCATTGGCCGTTCCGCGCCGATGCTCGCGGTCTATCGGATCATCGAGGCGGCGGCGCCGAGCAATGCCAGCGTCTTCATCAATGGCGAGAGCGGCACCGGCAAGGAGCTGGCGGCGGAGGCGCTGCATCGCCTCAGCCCGCGCAAGGGTCGCAATTTCGTGGCGCTGAACTGCGGCGCCATCCCGCATGACCTGCTGGAGAGCACCATCTTCGGCCATCGCAAGGGCGCCTTCACCGGCGCGACGATGGATCAGGAGGGTGCCGCCTCGCGCGCCAATGGCGGCACGCTGTTCCTCGATGAGTTGGGCGAGATGCCCATGGCGTTGCAGACCAAGCTGCTGCGATTCATCCAGACCGGCACCTATCAACCCGTGGGCGAAAGCCGCAGCCTCAGCGCCGATATCCGCTTCATCGCCGCCACCAACCGCGACCCGGCCGGGGCGGTGCGCGAGGGCCTGTTGCGCGAGGACCTGTTCTACCGGCTGAACGTCCTGCCCATCACCATGCCGCCGCTGCGTGAGCGGGGCGACGATATCCTCCTGGTGGCCGGGCATTTCCTGCGCGAATTCGCCAAGGCCGAGGGCCGCCGCTTCCGCGCCTTCGCGCCCGAGGTGGATGCGGCGCTGCTGGCCTATCGCTGGCCTGGCAATGTGCGCCAGCTGCAGAACGTGATCCGCAACATCGTCGTGCTGCATGATGGCGAGGTTGTGCGGCCGGACATGCTACCGATCCTGCCCGGCGGCGTGCCGGTCCCGCTGGCTGCTCCGGCGATGGCGCCGCCCACTGGTGCGGCCTTTGCCCCGCCGGCTGGTCCGGCCTTTGAACTGCCGGCGGCCGACGACATCGCAGCGAATGCGGCAATCCTGCCGCTGGCCGAGATCGAGCGGCGCTATATCGAGCACGCCATCGAGCGCTGCGCGGGCAATACCCAGGCCGCCGCCCGGGCGCTGGGCATCAGCCCATCGACCATCTACCGCAAGCAGGAGGGCTGGAAGCGCTCGGGCCGCGGCTGATCACCCCGCCTGCGGCAGATCACACCGCCTGCGGCAGCTGGGCAGCGGGCCTGGCCGCAGCCAGGCGCTCAGCCTCCGCGAAGCCCGCCCCCAGCACCACCAGCCCGGGCCAGAACAGATAGGCCAGGATCTCCAAATTCTCGCCGAAGCTGAAGAAGAACAGGATGAAGGTGACGGCCAGGCCGAGCCGCCCCAGCGCCGAGACCTGCGCCAGCAGCAGCATCTCGATGAAGGTCCAGAGCAGCGGCAGGCCCAGCGAGACGAAGCCGACGATGCCCTTGACGAAGAGCAGCCCGAACCAGGTGTGATGGCTGCCAATCGGCATGAACTCGACATAATGCGGCCCGCGCTCGACCACGCCATGGCCCCAGATCGGCGCCTCCTCCCACCATCGCGTGGTGGCGATGCGGCCCAGCGCCTCGCGCACCCGGCTCGAATCCATCCGCGCACCGCGGAAGGCGGCGATGCTGTCCTGGATGATCGTGATCACGGTATTGGCCAGCAGCCCCACCACCACGCTCAGCGCCGAGAAGGCCAGCATCATCCATGCGCGGCTGAGGCGGGAGAGGATCCACAGCGCTGGCGGAAACAGCACCACGAAGATCAGTGCCATGCGGCTGCGCGTCATCAGGCAGATCAGCACCGCGGTGACGAGGCCGATCCAGCGCCAGCGTCGATCCTTCTCGAAGAAGGCCATGGCGAACATCAGGCAGCCAATCATCCCCGCCGCCGGCGCCCAGGGCGCGATGAACTGCCAGCGCAGCGAACCATTGGATGGATCGACGGTGTAGAGATAGACCGTGAAGAACTCCGGCCCCGGCCCCCCCACCGCCTGCAAAGGCGAGACGAAGAGCTTGTTGGGCAGATGCGCCACCCCCGCCAGCACCAGCAGCGGGATCAGCAAAAGCGTCTGCAGCGCGAACCAGCCCATCGCCCGGACCACGATCTCAGGCCGGATGGCCAGGCAGGCGCCGACCAGCGGGAAGGCCGCCAGCAGAGCCCAGCCCTTCACCCAGCCGATGGTCGACTTGATGGTCTGCCCGGTGCCCAGCTGTTCCACCGCATGCGCCACCCACAGCGCCAGCAGCATGCCGAACATGCCCATGATCCATATCCAAACCCCCGGCGGCACCGGCGCCGGCCTGCGTTCCGGCGGCTGCCAGGGGGCGGAGAATTTGCGCCACGCATAGAGCGTGATCAGGCAACTGCCCGCGGCTGGCCCGGCGATATAGAGGGCGCCGATAGCGTACCAGAACCAGGCTCCGGCGAGGGTGAGGAAGACGATTCGCTCCTCAGTATTTTCGACAGCAAGGCGGCGCGCAGCCATGTGAGCCCCATCGCGAGAAGGAGGAAGAAACTGGCGCCCACGCCGCCCGCCAGGGCCAGGATGGGCAGCGGCGAGGAGGGCCGGCGCGGCTCGCGCGGTGCCTCCAGCGTTTGCAGCATGGGGTAGGAGGCGAAGATGTCCGAACGGCTGGTGTCCAGGCGGGCGAGCGCCGAGGAGAACACCGCCTCGGCCACCTGCACGTCACGGCGCAGCTCATCGAGGCGCGAGGCCTGGCTGGCGAGGCGCACCGAGCGCTCCTGCTCCGCCGTGATCTGCGTCAAGAGCTGGCGCTGCGCACCCTCCAGCCCGCCCAGATCGGCCATGCCGCCGACCAGCCGCTCGAACAGCCGCGCACGCTCGTCGCGCAGGCCGAGGTCACGCAGCCGCAGCAGATTGGCCGGCCGCTGGCCGGTCACCTCGCCCAGCCTCTCGCCCAGGCGGCGCAGCGTGCTGCCACGCTCGGCCGTCAGGTCCTGGACCCGCGGATTGCCCTGGGCGCGGATGCCGGTGAGGATGGAGAGCTCCGCCTCCTGCCGCGCCAGCTGCGACAGCAGCTCCTGGGCGATGGGGTCGGCGCGCAGCAGCAGCGCTGCATTGGCCAGCTCAGGCGTGCTGCCCAGCACCTCGACCAGCCGGTCCGCCGTGGCCCGGGCCTGGGCGAGGCGGGCATTCACCTCGCGCAGTTGCTCCCGCAGTCGCTCCACCGCCGCGACAATGGTGCCGTACTGGTCGAGCGACACCAGCCCGGTCTCGCCCTGATGGGTGATCAGCCGCTGCCGCGACTCGTCCAGCCTGGTCTGGTAGCCGGCCAGGGTCTCGCGATAGGCCAGGTCGCGGGTCTCGATCTCCTCGCGGCGCAGCTGGTTCAGCACGCCCAGGAAGGTGTCGTGCAGCGCCTGGGCGCGGGCCTGCGCCAGCGCCGGATCGCGCGCGGTGACCGAGACGCTGATCAGCTTGGCCTGGTCGGCCAGATCGACGCGGGGCGTCGGGAAGCCGTCCTCGGGCATACCGAGCCGAGCTGCGGTATCGTTCAGCACGCGCCGGCTGAGCAGCATGCGGCGATAGTTCTGCGTCGGGCTGAAATCGGGGCTGGAGAAGGCCGAGGCCGAGGTGCTGACAGCCTGGCCGATGGATTCGAGGTTGAGGCTGGACCCCGCCCCGGTGCCCGGCAGGACGAAGACGAAGCTGCCAGTGTAGCTGCGCGGCGCCAGCAGCAGATAGGCGGCGGACAGCCCCCAGATCACGCTCAGCCCGATCCCCAGCGTGATGAGATAACGTGCCGCCCGGCCGCGGCGCTCGCCACCCAGCACCAGCCGGCGCCGCAGCCTGGCACCCCAGCCCGGCATTGCGGGATCAGCGCGCGATGGCACGCGCCACACTCGCTGAAAGTGCGGCGTCTGTCAGGGTCCGGATCACGTCGCGCGCATTGGTCACCCGGCTGTCATAGCAGGCAATGGCGTCGTTGGGCATGATGACGGGGTTGAAGGCGTCGCGGTCGGCGCGGCGCACCAGCGCCTCGATCCGGCGCTCGATCACCTCGGTCTGGCCATCGAGCGGATTGACCGAAATCAGCACCGCCCAGCGATCGGCATTGGTGATCTGGACGCCACCGATGCAGTTCACCGCCGCCAGCGCCTGCAGGAAGCGGATGCCATAGGGGAAATTGGTCGCGTCGCGGCCGATCGCCGCTCCCGCATTGTTGTTCGCCGGAGTGCTGAGATTGGAAACATAGGTGCGCACGCCGGGCGGCGTGATGGGCGTGGGCCGCGCCAGCTCCACCTGAAAGCAGCGCCGGCTGGGCACCGTCACCCGGTCGCCATCGAGCAGCATGACGTCATTGGTCGGCTCGCCCGTGACCATTCCCGTCAGGTCCAGCACGGCCAGCTGGCCGCCGCGGCGCAGCTCCACCCGGCTGATATCGGCATCGGGGCGCACGCCGCCGGCGAAGGTGATGGCGTTGGACAGCGTGCTGCCCAGCGCGTTCACGCCAATCGCCGATTGCCGCGCCAGGTCGCTATCCGGCGCCCCGCGCTGGTTGATCACCACCCGCCCGGCCTGGAACACCGCCCCCGAGACGGTGACGCGCAGCGGGCCCCGCTCCAGCACCGACAAGGCGATCCGGGCATGGCCGGGGCGGTACCAGCCGGCGCCGATGAGGCGGCGGTTGATCGCCTGCTCGGCCTGCACCCTGGTCAGGCCCACGACGCGAACCGCACCCAGGCCCTCCAGCGCGATGGTGCCGTCGCTGCCGATCTCATAGCTGCCGGCCGGCGCCTCATTGCCCGGGACCGCCACCCGCAGCAGGTCGCCGGGGGAGAGCAGCACGGCGTCCGCCGCATCGAGGCTGGTGGTGAAGGGGGGCGCCGCGGCGATGACGCAACGCTCCATGTTCCAGGCCAGGGCGTCGCGAACGGTCTGCCCGGCATCCTCGCCGGGCTGGGCGCGGCGTTCTGCCATGTAGCCATCGCGCTCGAGATCGGCGGGGTTCTGCGGCGTGCCCCAGGCGATGCAGCCGGGTAGCGCCAGGCAGGCCAGCAGCAGCAGCCAACCGCGCCCGGCCGGGGTTCGCGGCGCCCTCAC
The DNA here is from genome assembly GCA_964395305.1 of uncultured Rubritepida sp. GTDB lineage: Bacteria > Pseudomonadota > Alphaproteobacteria > Acetobacterales > Acetobacteraceae > Rhodovarius. The sequence goes on along the minus strand of CAYNBM010000011.1, from coordinate 75,259 downwards.
GCCGCCGCCTGCGCCGCCTGGGGCGCGAATTCGCGCAGCATCGCGCCCCAGGCGGCGCAGTGCAGCGCCTGGCCATTGGCCGTCGACGGCCGCAGGGATTCGCCCAGCGCCCGCAGATCCTGCCCCGCCAGCCAGGTGATCCGCTCGGCGATGGCCGCGGCCGTGGGGCCGGCGATGCGCAGGGCCGGCGGCACCTGCTCGCTCAACCCATCGAGATCGGCGACCAGCACCGGGCGGCCGGCGGCCCGGGCCTCCGCACAGACCTGGCCATAGGCCTCCCACAGCGAGGGCATGATGATGGCGTCCATCTCCGCCAGGAACGCCTCTGGCCTGGACAGCGCCGGGCCGATGCTGACCTGCGGCAGATCGGCCGCGGCGGCGCGCAGCGCGGCCTCCTCCTCACCATAGCCCGCCAGGGTGAGGCTGACGCGGCCGGGCGGCAGCAGGCGCATCGCCTCCAGCAGCAGGAAAAGCCCCTTCTGCGGCGCGTAGCGGCCGTAGCAGCCCAGCCGCAGCGGCCCGCCATGCGCGACCAATGGCGGGACCGCGGCCATGGGCGCGGTGTCGGAGGTCGGTCGGATGACCCGAAGCTTCGCAGGCGGCACCAGCCCGGTGGCGCGCAGCCATGCCGCCTGGCCTTCGGAGACGGCGACCACCGCATGGGCCATGGCGAAGCCCAGGCGCAACATCGCCCGGAACCGCGCGGGGCTGCGCACGCAACGGCGTTCGAAGGCCTCGGTATAACTGTGTTCGACGATCACCAGCCGACGGGCGCCCAGCCGCAGCCGCAGTCGCGCCAGGAACGCCAGCTTGCGCCAGGCGAGGGTGAAATGCACCACGACCACATCGGCCTCGGGCAGCGGCGGCGGCGCGGCGGTGGCATCGACCAGAAGGCGCTCGACCCTGAAGCCCGCGCCCAGCCCATCGACATGCTGGTCCAGGGTGCGGTTGATGCCGCCAAGGCCGGTGTCGTCGATCAGATGCAGGACATGGATCACGAAAGCCCTCCCGCCAGGCCCGGCTTCAACCGCCGCAGCAGGCGATCGAAAACCACGGCCGGAAGCAGCTTCAACATCAGGGCAGCGGCCACGGTCGTCAATGTTTTGCGCGGCTCGTCACGCAACAGGGCAGGGTGGAGGGTGAGTGCCTCGCGCATCAGGCGCCAGGCCAGCGCCGCCTCGCGCATCGGGACCGCGCGACGGGCGAGGTAGCGCAGCTCCCGCGCCCGGGCCTCGGCGCCATGGCGGGCGATGAAGGCGGGGTCGAGGGCGCGCAGCTTCTCCAGCACGGCCTCCCAGGATTCGAGCTGGCGGGGGATGTCGGCCGACAGGCCGGCGGCGTTGACACGGTAGAGGGTCAACATGCCGGGCAGGCCCTCGAAGCGCCAGGCGGTGGTCAGCGCGATGCGCGTCCAGCATTCGACATCCTCCGAACGGCGCAGCGTCTCGTCGAAGAACTGGATCCGGCCCTCGGCATCGGGCGGCAGCGCCGCGTCGTGCAGCGTTTCGCGCCGGAACACCGGCACCGAGCCGTTGCAGACGCCCAGGCCACAGAACACCTCGCGGGCGGTGACGGGGCCGACGAGCGGGGTCTGGGCGATGCCGATGGGGCGGCCGGCCTCGTCGATCAGCTCGGCGCCGGTGTAGCTGACCCCCAGGCCCGCATCGGCCTCGAAATGCGCGAAGTGGCGGGCGAGCTTCTGCGGCAGCCAGATGTCGTCCGAATCGAGCAGCGCCACATACCGCCCCCGGGCGGCGGCGATGCCGGTGTTGCGGGCGCCGGCCAGGCCGCGATTGGCCTGGGCGATGATGCGGATGCGCGGGTCATCATAGCCGTGCACGATCGCCATGGAGCCATCGGTGCCGGCATCATCGACGATGATGAGCTCGAAATCCCCAAAATCCTGCGCCAGCACGGAATCGATGGCCGCGGCCACGAAGCGCTCGACATTGTAGACGGGCATCACGACGCTGAAGATGGGCTGGGGCATGGCGATCACCGGCTGAGAAGGTTGCGGACAAGGCGTGCGGGCAGGATGGCGGCGCCGAGCGCGCCGGCCAGGGTGAGCATCGAGCGCTTCGCATCGCAGCGCAGCAGCGCGGCCGGGCTGGCCCGGAGCGCGCGGCCGAAATGGCCCAGCGCGCCGGGCTGGCCGGTGCGCAGTGCGCGGCGCGCGAGGTAGCGCTGGAACAGCGCCCGGGCGCGCGGCGTGACCGCATCGATCCGCGCCGGTGCCAGGATGCGCAATTGCCGGAGCATGGCCTCCCATCCCGCCTCCATCTGCGCGAGGTCAGTCGAAAGCCCGCCCACCGAGGTGCGGTAATGCACGAGTTCATGCGGCAGGCCGGCCACCCGCCATGGCGTGGCGGCCAGGATGCGGGCGATGAATTCCTGGTCCTCGGCGTGGCCAAGCGTGCTGTCGAAGCCGCCGACCTCATCGACGACGCTGCGGCGGACCACGATGTTGGACGCCGTGCATGTCAGGTTCTCGCCCAGCGCATCCACCAGGCTCAGCGCCCCGCGGTGGCTGGAGACGCGGCCGGGATGCGTCATCGTCGGGTCGAAGAACCGGACCATGCCGAAGGAGACGCCAAGCCCCTCATCCGCCGTGAAGGCCGCGGCGTGGCGGGCCAGGGCATCGCCCGCCCAGCGATCATCGGCATCGAGGAAGGCCAGGTAGCGACCACGGGCGGCGGCGATCCCGGCATTGCGCGCGGCGGAGACGCCGGCATTGACCTGCCGCAGCACCACCACGCGCGGGTCCCCGCCGGCCACCGCCATGGCGGCGCCGATGCTGTCATCGGGGCTGCCGTCATCGACGATGATCAGTTCCAGCTCGGCCAGGGTCTGGCCGAGCACGCTGCCGACCGCCATGCCGATGGTGGCCGCGGCGCGGTGGCAGGGGATGATGACGGAGAAGATCGGTTGGGTCATCGCGGGGTTCCTCAGGCCAGCGCCCGCCGCGCGGCGGCGGCGAAGGCAAGTTGCAGGAGCGTGGCGGTGATGGCCAGGACGACGACCGCCACGGGCAGGCCGAAGGGCAGGGCGGCGGCGAAGCAACCCAGATAGGCCGCCGTTCCGAAGATGGCCCAGCGCAACTCCTTCCCGGCCATGCCGGCCGCCCGCATGGCCTGCGCCGAGGCGTCGGCGAAGGGGCGGCTGATGGCGGAGGCGCAGAGCAGGGCGACCAGCCCGGCCGCACCCTCCCAACGGGCGCCGAAGACGATGGGGACATAGAGCAGCGCTGCCAGCGCCTGCAGGCCGATCAGCGCCGCGATGGCGGGGATGATGCCGCGCATCGCGCGGTCCAGTGCGGCGCGGATCTCGCCCGCCCGACCCTGCGCCGCGGCGAAATGCGGGAAGATGATGGTGGAGAGCGCATTGGTCAGCGAGAGGCTGAAGCCGATGCCGGCGTTGAAGATGAAGTAGTAGAGGCCCAGTGCCTCGATGCCCAGGATGCTGCCGACCAGCAGGTTGTCGAGGTTGAAGCGGGCAGCGGTCAGGATTTCGCTGCCCAGCACGGGGGCTGCGAAGCGCAGCAGCTCAAGGCTGGGCACGGTGCCGGCCAGGCGGTTGCGGCGCCAGGGTTGGGCGCGGAGCACCGCCACCAGCCAGATCGGCGCCACCAGCAGCTTGGGCAGCACCACGCCCCAGGCGCCAAAGCCGGACAGGACGAGGATGATGGTCAAGGCATTGTCCGCCAGCACCTGCGCCAGGCTGATGCCGGCCGTCACCTTCATCCGGCCATCGCGCAGGATGAGGTAGACCGGCACCAGGCCGGGCGCCATGCAGATGTAGACGCCGGCCAGGGCGGCCAGCATCAGCCCGGCCTCGCCCGCCACCCCGGCCTGCGTCATCGCCAGACCCAGGCCCGCCTGCAGCAGCGCCACGCCCAGGCACAGCACCCATGCCAGCCGGGCCGCGGTGGCGCAGGTGGCGTCGAGTCGCTCGGCGCTGGCGCGGATCACCGCTTGGCCGAGACCGTTATTGGCCAGCACCCGGATGAGTTCGAACAGCGTGAGCGCGATCGCCGCGACGCCCAGCTCGGCGGAATCGAGCTGCCGGGCCAGCACCACCGTGGCGCCGATGCGGCTGACACGGCCGAGCATTTCCGCGCCGCCATACCACCCGAGATGGGCGAAGAGCCTGCGTTGGGTGCCGGCTGGGGGTGGGATGGCAAGGGCGGACACAGGGCGGTTTCCTTTGAGGGGCTGGCCCCATCATTCCAAGCGTCGTGCCAAAGCTGGGATTTCGGCTAGTGCCCTGTAAGCGATAGAAGATATTTGCAGTCTGGCACAGGCTGGCCCACCACGCTCGTTGCGAAACGGGCCACCGTCGCAAAATGGGAGGGCATGATGGCCCATTTTGCGAAAATTTACCCTTCCTCAACAAGCCCAAAATAGAAAAGCAAGCATAAACAGAATCTTAACCGAGTGGCACGGCGGATGCGAAGGGCGGTTCCAAACCCGAACCGAGAGCCCTGCCATGACCGTCCTTTCCAGCCTTCGCTCCCTGCGCCTCACCACCGAAGGCAACAGCACCCCGGCCATACTGCCGACCATCTCGCTGCTGGGCCTGCGCCTCACCAACCTCTCCCGCGACGAGGCGCTGGACTGGCTGTGCGACAGGCTGGACGCCGGCGCTGGCACACGCATCGCCTTCCTCAATGCCCATTGCGCGAATGTGGCCGCAGCCGATCCGGCCTATCGGGCGGCGCTGGCCAGCGCCGATGCGCTGCTGGCCGATGGTTCGGGCGTGGCGATCGCGGCGAGGATGCATGGGCATGGCCTGGCCGCCAACCTCAATGGCACCGATCTGGTGCCCGCGCTCTGCGGTCGTCTGGCGCTGATGGGGCGCTCGGTCTTCCTGCTCGGCGGCCGCCCGGGCGTGGCCGAGGCAGCGGCCGCGAAGCTGATGGCGCTGCATCCCGGTCTGCGGATCGCCGGGACTGCGCATGGCTTCTTCGCCGCCTCCGAGGAGGCAGAGGTGATCGATATGGTGAATGCCAGCGGGGCGGATGTGCTGCTCACCGCGATGGGGGTGCCGCTGCAGGATGTCTTCCTCGCCCGCACCGCGGCGTCGCTGCGGCCGCGGCTGACGCTGGGCGTCGGCGCGCTGTTCGACTTCCTGGCCGGCGAGGTCTCCCGCGCGCCGGTCTGGCTGCGCCGGGCCGGCATGGAATGGACCTGGCGCCTGGCGCAGGAGCCGGTGCGCCTGGCGCGGCGCTACATCCTCGGCAACCCGGCCTTCCTGGCGCGGGCCGCCATCAGCGCCACCGCGCCGGCACGTGCCAGGCTCGACGAGAGCGCCAAGCGCGCGATGGATTTCACCGCCGGCGCCCTGGGCCTGGTTGCGGCCTCGCCCATCCTGCTCACCGCGATGCTGGCCATCCGTGCCACCTCGCCCGGCCCCGCGCTGCTGCGGCAGACCCGCATCGGGCAGGACGGCAAGCCGTTCACCGTCTGGAAGCTGCGTTCGATGTATATCGATGCCGATCAGCGCCGGGCCGCCCTGCTGGCCGCCAATTGCCACGGCGCTGACGGCGTGACCTTCAAGATGGCCAATGACCCGCGGGTGACGCGGGTCGGGAAATTCCTTCGCAAGAGCTCCATCGATGAACTGCCGCAGCTGTGGAATGTGCTGGTGGGCGACATGTCGCTGGTCGGCCCGCGCCCGCCGCTGCCGCAGGAGGTGGCGCGCTACACCCCCCGGCAACACCAGCGGCTCTATGCCAAGCCCGGGCTGACCTGCCTCTGGCAGATCTCGGGCCGCTCCAACCTGAACTTCGAGCGGCAGGTGGAACTGGACATGCAGTATATCGCAACCCGCTCGTTGCTGACCGATGTGGTGATCCTGCTGCGGACCATCCCGGCCGTGCTCACCGCCCGCGGCGCGTACTGAGGCCGGCCGCCATGCAACCCAGCATCCTCGTCGCCGGCGGCGCCGGCTATGTCGGCTCCCATGCCTGCAAGGCGCTCGCCATGGCCGGCTACCGGCCCGTTGTGCTCGACGACTTCTCCACCGGCCATCGCGAATTCGTGCGCTGGGGGCCTTCGGTCAGCGGCGATATCGGCGATGCCGGGCTGGTCGCTCAGACCATCCGGCGGTTCGGCTGCGACAGCGTGATGCATTTCGCCGCACGTTCGCTGGTCGGGGAATCGGTGGTCGATCCGGCGAAGTACTATGCGGGCAACGTGGTTGGCACGCTCGGCCTGCTGGCGGGCATGCGCGAGGCGAATGTGCGCCAGCTCGTCTTCTCCAGCACCTGCGCCGTCTATGGCCAGCCGGAGGCCGGGCCGATCACCGAGGCGACACCGCTTGCGCCCCTCAACCCCTATGGTGCCAGCAAGCTGATGGTCGAGCGGATCCTGACCGATTTCGGCGCCGCCTACGGGATACGCAGCACGATCCTGCGGTACTTCAACGCCAGCGGGGCCGATGCGGAGGGCGAGTTGGGCGAGCGGCGCGATCCCGAGACCCATCTGATCCCGCGCGCGATGATGTCGCTGCTCGGCCACCTCGATGACTTCGCGGTGCTGGGCGATGATTTCCCCACGCCCGATGGCACCGCCATCCGCGATTATGTCCACATCGCCGATCTGGCCGATGCGCATGTCGCGGCGCTGGCGGCGTTGCGGCAGGGCGGTGCTGGCGATGTCTACAATCTTGGTTCCGCGCAGGGGCATTCCGTGCGGGAGGTGCTGAGCGCCATCGAGGCCGTGGCCGGGCGGCGGATGGCCGCGGTCAGCGGCGGGCGCAGGCCGGGCGATCCGGCGATGCTGGTGGCCGATGCCAGCCGGGCACGCAGCGCGCTGGGGTTTCGGACCTCGCGCTCCGGGCTGGGACAGATCGTGGCCTCGGCGTGGAAGTGGCATTGCGCGGCGCATCCGCAGCGCGGCTGAAGGCGGGGGTGATGGTGGCGCTGTCCTTCGCGGCATGCCGGTGCGGCTGACCGGATAGGCGGGCAACCCGTCGCAATGCCCTCCGGCGATCAGCCACATCAGGTCGCAGCTGGCCGACCCGGCCAAGCTCCTCGCGCCCGATGTCTCGGGCCAGTCCGCCCGGCTCGCGGCCCGCCGGTCGCGCTGGCCCGGCTGGTGGCCGCGACCTGCGGGACCGGCGCCTCCCTCATGGCGCGAGAAGCTCGATCGCGGTCACCCGGCTGGGGTAGAAGGCGAGATACTCCTTGATCGACGCCACCGCCGGATAGGGCGCCTCATAGCTCCAGATCGCATCAACGGAGTTCGCCCCGCCGGCGGGAATGCTGAAATACGATGCCTCGCCCTTGTAGGGGCAAAAGGTGGAGGTCTTCGACCGTTCCAGCGCGGCCATATCGACATCACAGCGGGGAATGTATTGCACGGCCGGGTAGCTGGCCTCCGTCAGGGTCAGGGCTGAAATGCTGTCGGCAATGATTCTGTCCGCGACCCGCACGATCACCCGGCCGGGGTTTGGCTTGACGGTGATGGGATGATCGGGGCCAGGAATTTTCACGGATCGCTGGGACATTCGAGTTTTCTCCTGAGCATTGCGATGGTGGTGTTCGACAGAGGTGGGGCGGCGCCGGCGTCTCATCCCCTGGCGGCACATCGCCAGGAAGGCTGGTTGAGGCTATGCCTGAATCGCTGGCAGGCACCAGCGATACAAAGCTCCGTGGCATCACGAGGATCATCACCGAATTGCCAGAACAACGGAACATCGGGCATGTCGCGATGAATGGCATGACCATCATCCGCGATCCTGGCGTGGGAGCCGGAGTGGGCGCAACCGGGTGGCCCTCCGCCAGTGTCGCCGCGCGAACAGCGCCCCGCGCCGCCGATGGAACAGACCGAGAGGAACCGCACCGCCATGAACGCCATTGACCGCCGCCTTCCCGGCATGACCCGCCCCCTTGTCGAGCAGTTTTCGCGCGTGCGGGCCAGGACGGAGCGCCTGGCCGCCCCCCTCTCGCCGGAGGATCAGGTCGTCCAGTCGATGCCCGATGCCAGCCCCACCAAATGGCACCGCGCCCATACCACCTGGTTTTTTGAGACCTTCCTGCTGCTGCCCTTCCTGCCCGGCTACCGGCGGGTGGAGGAGAGCTTCGCCGTGCTCTTCAACTCCTATTACGTGGCCGCCGGCCCACGGCATGCCCGGCCGCAGCGCGGCGTTGTGACCCGGCCGGGGAATGCCGAGGTCACCGCCTATCGCGCCGCGGTCGATGCTTCGATGGCGGAACTTCTGCGCAACCCGCCGGCGGAAGCCTGGCCCCTGATTGAGCTCGGCCTGCAGCATGAGGAGCAGCATCAGGAATTGTTGCTGACCGATATCCTGCATGCCTTCTCGGGCAATCCGCTGCGCCCGGCCTATGATCCGGATTGGCGCGAACCGGCCGGCGCCACCGGCGCTGCCCGCAGCCTCGAAGGGCCGGAGGGCGTGGTGGAGATCGGCCATGCCGGCGATGGTTTCGCTTTCGACAATGAATTGCCGCGGCACCGAAGCTATCTCGCGCCCTTCCGCATCGCCGACCGGCTGGTCCGCAACGGCGAATGGCTCGCCTTCATCGAGGCCGGCGGCTATCGCGACCCGCTGCTGTGGATGAGTGATGGCTGGGCCGCCTGCCAGGCCGAGGGCTGGCAGGCGCCGATGTATTGGGAGCGCCGCGACGGCGCCTGGTGGCAATTCGGCCTGGCCGGGATGCGGCTGGTCGACCCATCGCTGCCGGTCCGCCACATCTCCTGGTACGAGGCCGATGCCTTCGCCCGCTGGGCCGGCAAGCGGCTGCCGACCGAGCCGGAATGGGAAGCGGCCGCCGGCCTGCCCGGTTTCGCCGAAGCGGCCGACATTGTTTGGCAATGGACGGGCAGCGCCTACCGCCCCTATCCCGGTTTCACCCCATGGGCAGGAGCCGTCGGCGAATACAATGGCAAGTTCATGATCGGGCAGATGGTGCTGCGCGGCGGCTCGCTGGCCACCCCGCCCGGGCATGCGCGGCCGAGCTACCGCAACTTCTTCCCGCCCCAGGCGCGCTGGCAATTCACCGGCCTGCGCCTGGCGGAGGATGCGGCGTGAGCGGCGCGATGACGCGCGACGCCGCGACGGCGCAGGTGGCGGCGCTGCGGACCGACGCGCTTGCGGGCCTCTCCGGCACGGCGAAAACCCTGCCCTGCAAATGGCTCTACGATGCCGAGGGCTGCCGGCTGTTCGAAGCCATCACCCGCCTGCCCGAGTATTATCCGACGCGGACCGAGATGCGGATCCTGGCGGACAGCGGCGCGGATATCGCCCAGGCGGTGGGTCCCGGCGCCGCGGTGGTCGAATTCGGCCCCGGCGATGGTGCCAAGGCCGTGCAACTGCTCGGCGCGCTCGCCGCACCCGCCGCCTATCTGCCCGTCGATATCGCACCGGAATGGCTGGATGCGGCGGCGGCGCGGGTGGCGGCGGCCTTCCCGGCACTTGCGGTGCGGCCGGTGGTGGCGGATTTCACGTTGCCATTTGACCTCGCCGGGCGTGCCGCCGGCAGCACGACCCATCTCGGTTTCTTCCCCGGCTCCACCATCGGCAATTTCGAGCCGCAGGAGGCGGTGGCCTTCCTCCGCCGCGCCCGGAGCAGCTTGCGGCCAGGGGCGCGGATGCTGCTCGGCGCCGATCTGGTGAAGGATATCGCCGTGCTCCAGGCGGCTTATGATGACGCGGCGGGCGTCACCGCCGCCTTCAACCTCAACCTGCTGGCGCGGCTCAATCGCGAGGCGGGGGCGGATTTCGACCTCTCGGCATTTCGCCACGAAGCGCGCTGGAACAGGGAATTGGAGCGGATCGAGATGCATCTCGTCGCCGATCGCGCCCAGAGTGTGATGCTCGCCGGGCACCGCTTTCGCTTCGCCGCCGGCGAGAGCATCCACACCGAAAGCAGCCACAAATACCGGCCGGATCGCCTGCGGGAATTGGCCGGGCAGGCGGGCTGGCGGCCGGCCAGGATGTGGACCGACCCGCAGGCGCTCTTCTCGGTCTGGCTGCTGGAAAGCTGAATTCAGCGGGCGGCCCGCTCCAGGATCGCTTCCAGCGTGACCGAACCGCCCTCGGCCAGGGGCACGGCACGGGTGCCGCGCGCGAGCATCTGCGACAGCGCATCGCGAAGCGTGGCCTGGGCGGGTAGGGGCTCGCCCAGCGCGGCGGTATCGGTGCGGGCCGTCGCGGCGGGGAAGAGTTCGAGGCGGGTCAGCGCGCGGTCGCTGCCCAGAAAATCCGCCACGAAACCATCCGCCGGATGGGCCAGCAATTCCGCCGGGGCCGCGTGCTGCACCAGCGCGCCGTCCCGCAGGATGGCCACGGCATCGCCCAGCCGCATCGCCTCGGCCACGTCATGGGTGACGATGAGCACGGTCTTGCCCAATTCGCGCAGCAGCTTCAGCACCTCATCCTGCAATTGGCGCCGTCGTAGAGGATCGACCGCGCCGAACGGCTCGTCCATCAGCAGCACCGGCGGGTCGCCCGCCAGGGCCCGGGCCACCCCCACCCTTTGCCGCTCGCCGCCCGAGAGCTGGTAGGGCCTGCGCTCGGCGATGCCCGGCAGCCCGACCAGCTCCAGCACCTCCGCCACGCGGCGCTTGATCTTTGCGGCCTCCCAGCCCAGCAGCACCGGCACGGTGGCGATGTTTTCGGCGACGCTGCGATGGGGGAAGAGGCCGACCTCCTGGATGACATAGCCGATGCGGCGGCGGAGCTGGACGGGGTCCTGCCCCAGCGCATCCTCGCCGGCGATCCAGACCCGGCCGGCACTCGGCTCGACCAGGCGGTTGACCATGCGCAGCGTCGTCGTCTTGCCGCAGCCGGAGGGGCCGATCAGGGCGCAGCTCGTGCCCGCCGGCACCTCCAGGGTGATGTCGGCGACCGATGGCCTGGCCGCACCCGGCCAGGTCTTGCTCAGCCCTTCCAGTCGGATCATGCCTGAATTCTCCTGTGCAGGCGCCGCTCGAGCAAGCCGAAGCCGGCCTCCGTCAGCAGGGCCAGGGCGGCGATGGCCAGGGCGCCGAGCAACATGCGGCCGGTGTCGAGCAGGGCAAGCCCCTGCGTCACAAGGTCACCCAGCCCGCCGCCGCCGATGAAGGTGGCCAGGGCCGCCGCCGAGACGACCTGCACCGCCGCGACCCGCAGGCCGGAGAAGAGCAGCGGCAGGGCCAGCGGCAGCTCGATCCGGAACAGCACCTGGCCCGGCGACATGCCAAGCCCGGTGGCCGCCGCCACCGCGGCCGGCTCGGCGCCGCGCAGCCCGGCGAGCAGGTTCACCAGCACCGGCGGCACGGCCAGCAGCGCCAGCGCGATCACCGAGGGCGTGAAGCCCACGCCCAGGAATGGCAGCAGCGCGGCCAGCACGGCCAGGCTCGGCACGGTGCGCAGCGCGCCCGCGCCGGTGATGGCCAGCTCCGCCGAGCGTGGCCGATGCGCGACCGCGAGCGCCACCGCCACCGCCACCGCGATGCCAATGGCGAGGCCGACCAGCGACAGAAGGATATGCTCGCCCACCGCGCCAGCGAAGGTTTCGGGATTGGCCCGCAGCCATGCCAATGTCTCGCTGAGCATCTGCATCACGCGAGCCTGGGCAGGCGCCGCTGCACCGCGGCCAGGGCCTGGTCGAGCACCAGCGCCAGCGCGGCCACCAGAAAGGCGCCGACCAGGATCTTTTCGGTGTGCCCCTGGTCCAGCCCCGTCAGGATCAGGCTGCCCAGGCCGCCAGCGCTGATATAGGCCGCGACCGTCGCGGCCGAGACGACGGTGACCGAGGCGACGCGCAGCCCGCCGAGCAGCACGGGCAGGGCCAGCGGCAATTCGACGCGCCACCGTGTTTGCCAGCCGTTGAGGCCCATGCCCGTCGCCGCCTCCCTCACCGCGGCAGGCACGCCCGCCATGCCGGCCAGGATGGCGCGCAGCAGCACGGGCAGGGCGTAGGTCACCAGCGCCACCAGCGCCGGCGCGAAGCCCAGGCCGAGCACTGGCACCAGCAGGGCGAAGACCGCCAGGGTCGGCAGGCTGTAGAGCAGGCTGGCGCTGCCGAGCAGCCAGGCGCTCAGCCGCGGCCGCCCCGCCACGATCAGCCCCAGCGGCAGCGCCAAAGCCAGCGAGATGGCCAATGCCGCCAGCACAAGCTCGAGATGACCCAGCGTCGCGGCCAGGATGCTGTCGAGGTTGCGGCTGGTCCAGCGCATCACGCCTGCGCCCGCAGGAAGCGGCGGACGACCTCGCGCGGCTCGTCGCCATCCTGGTCGACCTCGCGGTTCAGCCGCTGCATCACCGCATTGTCCAGCCTCAGGCTGATGGCGGCGAGCGGCGCCTCAAGGCCCGGATTGTCGCGCAGGGTCGCGCCGCGCATCACCGCGCAGAGCTGATAGGCCGGCCAGAGCCCGCGATCGTCACGCAGTGCGGTATAGCCGCGCGCCGCGATCTGCCAATCCGTCGCATAGGCGTTCACCACATCGGCCTGGCCATGGGTGAGGGCGGCATAGCGCAGGCCGAGTGCGGCGAATTGCCGGAGGCGGCCGAATTGCATGCCATAGACCCGGCGCAGGCCGGGCAGGCCATCCGCCCGGTCGGCGAATTCATTGCCGGCAGCGAGGGTGAGGCGCGGCGCCTCGCGCGCGAGGTCCGACAGGGTCGCGAGGTTGAGCCGGCGCGCCGTGCCGGCGGTGACCAGCAGTGCATTGCCATTGTCGATACCCGAGGGCGCGATCCAGTGCAGGTCGAACCGCGCGGCATAGCCGGCCCGGACCTTGGCGAGGATGCTGGCGGGATCGCCCTCGGTCGGTTCGCGCAGCACCACCCCCAGCCCGGTGCCGGTGTATTCGGGATAGAGGTCGATCTCACCGCTCAGCAGCGCGCTCTGCGCGATGGCGGTGCCGCCGAGGTTCAGGCGCCGCTCGACGGTGGCGCCCCGGGATTCGAGTGTCTGCGCATAGAGCTCGCCGACGACGAGTTGCTCGGTGAAATTCTTCGAGCCGACGCGCAGCCGCGGGCTGGCGCGTGCCATGGCGGGTAGCAACCAGGGAAGCGTGAGGGGGACGCGCCGGGACAAGGTCACGGTGTGAGGCTACCGGATGCGGTGTCGTTCTCCAATGGCGAGGTTTGGGTGCAGGGGTGGGGGAGTGCCGGCGGGGCCATCGCTGTTTCGAAAATGGCATCGATCGCTGGGCGCGGGTGGGCGGCAAGCGCCACGGCTGGACAGCAGGCTCAATCCAGCCCCTTGCCATGCCCCGGCCACCACGCCGGCAGCATGGTGGCATCGCGCGCGCCCCAGCCTGCCGCCGCGGCCGCGTCATAAACCTCCAGCGCCCGCGCCGCGACGGGCAGGGTGGTGCCCTGCGCCGCCGCTTCCTCGACCATCGTGCGCAGATCCTTGCGGATGCCGTCGATGTCGAAGCTGGGCGGTTGCGGGTCGCCGCCGGACAAGGCGAGGGCGATCGAGGGGCCACGCGTCTTCATCATCGCCGGCGCGCCGGAGGTGTCCGACAGCAGCTCGATCAACCAGGCCGGGTCATGCCCGAGGTGCTGGCACAGCGTCACCGCCTCGCCCAGCGCCTGATAATAGACCAGCAGCGGCAGGTTCACCGCGAGCTTCAGTGCCGCCCCGCTGCCGACCGGCCCGGCATGTGACACGCGGCGGCACAGCCGGTCGAGGACCGGGCCGACGCGCGCGATATCCGCGGCCTCCCCGCCGGCCAGGCCCAGCAGCTTGCCGCTGCGCGCGGGGCCGGTCGTGCCGCCCACCGGGCACTCCACATAATGGCCGCCCGCGGCGCGAACCCGCGCGGCCAATGCGACATGCACCTCGGGCCGGACCGTGCTCATCTCGATCACTATGCGCCCGGTGAGATCGGCCGAGAGGATTCCCTCGGCGCCGGCATAGACCTGCTCGATGGCGGCCGAATCCGACAGGATGGTGATGATGGTATCGACCATGCCCGCCAGCGCTGCGGGGCTTGAAGCCGCCACCGCGCCGCGTGCGACCGGAGCTTCGCTGCGGCCCGGGCTGCGGTTCCAGACCACCAGCGACTGGCCTTCGTCCAGCAGCCGCTCGGCCATCGCCGCACCCATGCGGCCAAGGCCCGCGATCCCTATGCTTGACACGTCTGGTTCTCCGGTTCAGGTCCGCGCCCAGGGTATCAGGAAGCACTTCGGTGACAATCGGAGGCTGGCCGGGACCGTGGCTTTGGGGCGGGCATCATGGATCGGGTCGTCGGCGTCATTGGCCTTGGCATCATGGGTGGCGCCATCGCGCGCAACCTCGTGGCGGCGGGCTGGCGGGTGCTGGGTTTCGACTCCGAAGCGGCCCAACGAGTGGCGGCCGCGGCGCGTGGTGTCGAGGCGATGGACAGCCTTTTGGCCGTGGCCGAGGTCGCGCCGGTGCTGATCACCAGCCTGCCCGGCCCCGCCGCCCTGATGGCGACCGCCCAGGCCCTGGCCGGCCTGCCGCCGCGCATCCTGGTCGAGACCAGCACGCTGACCCTTGAGGACAAGGACGCCGCCGCCGCCGTGCTGCGCGCGGCCGGCCACACGCCCCTGGACTGCCCGCTGAGCGGCACCGGGGCGCAGGCGGTGAACAAGGATCTCGTCGTCTATGCCAGCGGCGACACTGCGGCGATCGCGGCTTTGCAGCCGCTGTTCCTGGATTTCGCCCGTGATGCGCCCGATGTCGGGGTTTTCGGCAATGGCAGCCGGATGAAGTTCGTGGCCAATCTGCTGGTCGCCATCCACAATGTGGCGGCGGCCGAGGCCATGGTGCTGGGCATGCGGGCGGGGCTGGACGCGGACCAGCTCGTGCGCCTGGCCGGCGGCGGGGCAGGGGCGTCGCGCATGTTCACCATGCGTGCGCCGATGATGGCCGCGGGCATTTACGAACCGCCGACGATGCGCGTTTCCACCTGGCAGAAGGACATGGCCATCATCGCCGACTTCGCCGCTTCGGTCGGTGCGCCCACGCCGCTGCTCTCGGCCACGGCACCACTCTATGACGCGGCGATGGCGCAGGGGCGCGGCGGGCAGGACACCGCCGCGGTCTTCACCGTGCTGGCCGGCATGGCCGCGGCCGCGGATTGACAGGCCCCGGCCCGGGCCATGAAAGTCCGGGCGAATCTGCGGGACGCCAGAACGACCATGACCGAACCGACCAACCATTACGGCCTGACCGCCGCCCGCCAGCATGGCCGCCCGGGGCGCGAGACCCGGCCCAGCAGCATCACGCTGGACATCCACTCCCATGTCTTCATCCCCGAGGCCGCGGCCTTCGCCGGCCCGCATGTGGATGTCAGCACCATCCCGCTGGCACGCTTCGCAACCGACGAGACCCGGGCGCTGAACCGCAAGCAGGATGCCGAACGCACGCCCGTGGCCGGCACCATCGACCTGCGGCTGGCCGAGATGGATGCGGCGGGCATCGACATGCAGGCGGTGCAATGCGCGCCGCCGCAATGCTATTCCACCGTGCCGCTGGAGATCGCCGTGCCCGCCGCGCGCCTGGTCAATGACGGCATGGCAGCCTTCGTGGCGCAGCGCCCAGACCGGCTGCTGGGCTTCGGCTCGGTGCCGATGCAGGACGGACACGAGGCGGCGAAGGAGCTGGAGCGCTGCGTGCGGCAGCACGGCTTCAAGGGCGTGCAGATCCTCACCAACGTGGCGGGTCGCGAGCTCTCCGACCCTGCATTTGCGCCCTTCTGGGCGAAGGCCGAGGAGCTGGGCGTGCTGGTCATGCTGCACCCCGTGGGTTTTTCTGGCGGCGAGCGGTTCACCGGCTATTCCTTCAGCAACGTCATCGGCAATCCGCTGGACACCACGGTCGCGCTGCATCACCTCATCTTCGATGGCGTGCTGGAGCGCCACCCCGATTTGAAAATCCTGGCGGTGCATGGTGGTGGCTATCTCGGCGCCTATTCCGGCCGGATCGACCATGCCTGGGGCGCGCGTTCGGATTCACGCGGGAGCCTGCCTAAGCCGCCGGGCGAATACCTGCGTCGCGTGTTTTTCGACACCATCGTCTTCACCCCGCACCAGCTCGAATATCTGGTGAAGGTCTTTGGCGCGGAAAAAATCCTGATGGGCACGGATTTTCCCTATGACATGGCCGAGGCCGATCCGCTCGGCCATATCGCCTCCGTCGAGAGCTTCGATGCCGCGACCCGCGCGAAGCTGGCCGGCGGCAATGCGGCGGCGCTGCTGGGTCTCTGAGCCGCCTCAGCGCGGGTCGCGCCAGGGCGAGCGCCGCCACAGCGCCTCGAACCTGGCCTGGCGCTCGCGCAGCTCCTCGGCCCAGGCCTCGCCGGGGACGAAGCGCATCTCGGTGTACTGCTCCTCCATCGCGCGGATGAAGGCGGGGTCCTGCGCGACCGCGGCGGTGGCTTCGCGCAGCCGCGCCAGGATCTCGGGCGGTGTGCCGGCGGGGGCCATGATGCCGCGCTCCGACGACATGTCCACGTCGAAGCCGAGCTCCTTGTAGGTCGGCACCGCGCGGGCAAAGATCGAGCGGCGATCGCCGGAATGGGCGAGCATGCGCATATTCTCCGGCGCGGCGGCGATCTCGCCCACATTCAGCCCGATGGTATCGACATGGCGCCCCAGCAGCGCGGTGCGGATTTGCGCGGAGCCGGGAAAATTCACGCTGGTCAGCCGGATCCCGGCGGCGATTTGCAGCAGCACGAGCTGCAGATGGTCATCCGTGCCGATGCCGGGCGAGCCGAAGGTCAGCGCCTCCGGCTCGCGCTTCGCCCGCTCGATGAGGTCGGCCAGGGTCCGAATCGGGCTCTGCTCATGCACCGCGAGGCAGGAGGGGTCAGAGACGATCAGCGCCACGGGGGCGAATTGCGTGGGCTGGTATTGCGCCGTCCGCTCGATCGGGATGGTCAGGAAGGCCGGCATGGTGGTGGCGATCAGCGTATGGCCGTCGGGCCGCGCGCGGGCGACGGCGGCGAAGGCGACCTCTCCCCCCGCGCCGGCGCGGTTCTGCACCACCACCGAGCCACCGATCCGCGGCTCCAGGAAACGGGCAAAGGTGCGGGCCATGATGTCGGTGCCGCCGCCGGGGGTGAAGCCGACGACGATCTCGATCGGTCGCTCGGGGAAGCGCGGCTGGGCCAGGGCCGGGGCGGCCAGAATTGTCCCAGCCCCGAGCAGCAGCAGGCGGCGGTCATGCATCATGTTTTTTCCTCCACATCGTCTTTCAGTCGACGTTGCGGATCGACGATGGGGTGAGTCAAGCGTTGTTCGGCCGCTATTCGGCGGCGGTGGCGCGCGCTGCGGAGCCCGCGATGGCCTCTCTCACCCGCGGCATGACCTGTTCCGCCAGCAGGATCATCGAACGGCGGCCCAGGTCACGGTCCACCCAATCCTTGCCGGCATAGAGCAGCGTGCCGAAATCGCCGACCTCCTCGCGGAACGCCAGAAGCGCGTCCACCACGCGGTTGACCGAACCGGCGATCACCAGCTTGTCGCAGACATGGTCCAGCGTGATCTCCTCATCGGGCTGATCGCGGCGGTCCTTGAAGAGTTCGGCCCGGCCATTGCGTTTCAGCTTGGTCAGCAAGGAGTTGTAGTAGTTGCGATAGGGGCTGTTCGGGGCTTCCGCATAGGCGCGCGCGGTCGCGTCGTCCTCGGCCACGAAGATGCTCTTGGCCACGCGCCAATTGGCGGGGTCCGCCGGGCGGCCGGCCCGCTCGCAGCCCTCGACATATTTCGGCCAGTGGCTGCGCACCCAGGCGGGCATCAGGAAGTTTGCCGAGATCGGCTCCCAGCCCCTGGCCGCCGCTTCCGTCACGCCCTTGGAGAAGGGGGCGACGGCGGTGACCACGATGGGCGGGTGCGGCCGCTGCAAGGGTTTGAGGAAAATGCCCTGGCCGATCTCGGGGAAGAGCGTGCGCTCGGTGCTCACCTTCCAGAACTTGCCGTCGAGATTATAGGGCGGCTCGCGCGTCCAGATCTCGAGGACCATGTTGATGGCTTCGAGGAACATCGCGTTGCGGTCGCGATCGAGATTGCCGAAGGCCTCGGCATCGGAGAGCAAACCGCCCGGGCTGATGCCGAAGATGAAGCGGCCATCGAGCATGTGATCGAGCATCGCGATCTGCGCCGCCACCGCCGCCGGGTGCGCGTTTGGCATGTTCACCGTGCCGGTGCCGAGCTTGATCCGCTTGGTCTTCGACGCCAGCGAGGCCAGGAACATCGTGCAGGAGGTGATATTCTCGGCGGCATCCGTCACATGCTCGCCGCACAGCGCCTCGGAGAAGCCGAGCTCATCGGCCAACACGAAGGCCTCGGTGTCTTCCCGGAGGCATTGGCGCCAATCCTTGCCGATGGGATGGATCGGCATGGTGAAAAACCCGAGCTGCATGGGGCATCTCCAATCGTTGAAGGGTCGGCGAGGGCATCAAGGTCATGCGGCTCCGGCGCGGGGCGACGGCTTTCGGCCGAGCGATATTGCATGGCTTTGTGGGATCGTTGAAGGCATGCGGGCGTCCATCCTCGCGGGTGATGCGCGGTGGATCGTCGGATGGGGCGTTGCTGGCTGGGGCTCCGCCCATGTGGCATCCCGGGCGGCGGCAGCCTTCATCCCGGCGATGGCGGGCAATCCCTGCCATCCACCGTTGTGACATCGTGCCGGTGGATCATCTCCATCCGCGAAAATGCGGAATTTTGGGCTGCGAGACAATGCGCCCCGTCGAAGCGGCGTCAGACGTCACTGCGCTGGTGGAGCACCCGCCATGGGCGCAGCGGGCTGGGAATGCGGCGCTGGAGGCGTGCTCAGGCCACCCGGCCGATCATCCGCGGCCCATGCGGGGTAAAGCCGCGGTCGCTGCCCTTGAACCATAGCTTCTCCGCCATGCGGGCGCGCCAGCCCGCCCTGGCGATAGGCTTGAAGCGCTTGAGGTGGAGAACTCCAAAAACCTCGCGCTTTCGCCACCTGCCAGTGCCCTCTCTCGACAAGCCGCCTTCTGGCATACTGAGCCAGGACGTTGGGAGCGGCGGGACATGGATCAACAGGTGAATGAACCGACAGTGCTATCGGGGCAGGTGGTCGCGCTCCAGCTGATTGACCTCGCCTATGAGATCGATCTCAAGCGCGCCCAGGCGCTTTGGGCCAGCCGCGCCCAGGGTGCGAGCATCCGCAGCCGCCTGGCCGGGACACCGCCGAAGGCGATTTCCTTCGGCGTCCCGCCGCTGGAACTTGAGCTTGGCCCGGTCACCGTCCAGGTCGCGGGCCAGCCCTTCGTCGCCGCGGCGAGCGTGCGGCTCTATGATTTCGGCATCGCCGCCCTCGCGCTGCGCCTGCCGGCGAACGACATGGCCTGGCAGGATTTCGTTCGCCTCGTGAACAGCACCGATCTCTCCATAGGTCCGGGCGCCGCGACCGATGTCTGGGACAAGCTGGTGGCGCAGTTGCGCGCCGTGCTCGGCGAAGCGCTGGACCGTCCCTCCGCGACCCCGCTGCAGGAGGACTACCTCTTCGCCATCGTGAATGCCTTCGATGCGCCACTGACCGCCGAGGCCTTCCTCGATCGCGCCGACCTCGTTCCGCTGCTCTCCGGCGAAGAGCGACCGCTGTCGGAGGGCGCGCGGCGGGACCTGCTGCGCCATCGCTTCTCCTACCACCCCGACGACCTTGTGGTGATCACCTGGGATCGCGCATTCATCTACGAGCCGCGGCGGGAAACCGATGTCGCCGACGTGCTGGAGATGGCCAATGCCCAGCTTCTCGAAATGCGCACCTATGACGAGATGCTGGATGCCGAGCTGCCGCGCATGCGCGACATGGTCCAGGCCGCTCGCAGCCGGATCAACCTGCTGGCATCACGCCGCTACGCCCGGCTGGCGCGCCGGCTGCACACCCTGGTGGCCGAGGTGACGGAGCTGACCGAGCGGGTGGACAACGCCCTGCAGGTCACCGAGGACGTCTATCTCGCGCGCGTCTACGCCGCCGCCATGGAGCTGTTCCGGGTGCCCAATGTCAGCGCGGCCGTGGATCGCAAGCTGGCCAGCGCCCGGGCGACCTACACGGCCCTGCACAGCGAGGCGGCCGGGGGACGGGCCGAGCTGCTGGAAACCGCCATTTTGCTGCTCATCGCCGTGGAAATCGTCCTGTCCCTGCTGCGGCATTGATTTGCGGATGACTTGGCCTCTTGTCGGGTCTTTCCGCGCGTGCGAGGTGGAGGAAGGACAGGAAGCAGAGCATCCCGTGAAGCGCAGCGTGACCGTGCAATTCGAGCATTACCGGGGCTACCAGATCGAAACCCGTGACCCGCGCGAGGGAGGGTGGATCATTGCCATCTACTCCCCTGCTGGGATTGAGCCTGCCGGCGCGGTCCTGCGCTCGGCTGATCCTCGCGCCCTTGCGGACCTGCTCAGCGCGGCACGCCTGCGGATCGATGCCGCGCTGGCGAAGGTCGATCCCGGAGAGAATTGAGCTTTCTCGCTATTCCTGCAGGACATAGGTGAAAAAGCGCATCCGTCCCTCGGCATCGATCTCCCGGTAAAGGCCCTGCACCTCCGACTCGAAGCCGGGAAACAGGTTGGCGCCCCGCTCGAACACCTTGAGATAGTCGATCATCGGCTGCGCCGCTGCAGTCAGGCGCTCGCCCGGAATGATCGTGGCGATGCCGGGGGGATAGACCACCCACAAGGTCGCCGCGATCCGTCCGCCCAGCTCATCCAGCGGCAGGTAGTCGACCTTGTTGCGCACCATCTCCCGCACCGCGGCCTGCGGCGACATCGCGATATCGGGGAAATGCTCGGCGCGGAACTGGCGTTGCTGCAGGTCGCTGGTGGCGTGGGCGCGATGGAAATCATGCATCGCGGCGCAGAGGTCGCGCAGCCGGGTGCCGCTGTAGCGGGCGGGGCGGCGGGCGACGAAGTCGGGGATCACGTCGTCCAGAGGCGCGTTCTCGTCATGCAGTTTCTTGAAGGTGACGAGGTGGCTCAGCAGCGTGCCCGCCTTGCTGCTCTCCACGCCGGGTGTCAGCAGGAACAGCAGGCTGTTGAGGTCGTTCTTCTCCGGCACGATGCGGTTTTGCCGCAAATATTCTGCCACCACCGGAGCGGGGATGCCATGCGCGGCATAGGCGCCGGTGGCGCGATCAAAGCCCGGGGTCAGCAGGGTCAGCTTGTTCGGGTCGGTCATGGCGAAGCCGATGGGCAGGTCGCGGAAGCCATGCCAGGTGGCACCGGGCTTGAGTTCCCAGTAGCCCGGCTCGGCGGCCAGGGCTTCGGTGGCCACATCCTCCCAGGCCATCTCCCCGGAGGGCGTCATCACGCGGTCAGGCACGAAGGGCTCGAAGAACCACTGCCGGGCGGGCTCGGCCTCGCGCTCGGCGTATTCGCGCTGGATGGCGCGCAGCTTCTTCCGCAGCTCGATGCCCAGGCAGATGGTGTCGTCCCACAGCACCTCGCCCGAGCGCCCCTTCATCATCTGCGCGCCGACATCGAGCGAGGCGAAGAGCGGGTAGAAGGGCGAGGTGGAGGCATGCACCAGGAACATCTCGTTGAAGCGATGATGGCCGACATGCCGGCGCTGCCCCTTCAAATGCTGGTCGCGGACATGGATCTGCGAGGCCTGCGAGAAGCTGGCGAGCTGCTTGTGGGTGGATTGGGTGACGATGATGCCCGGCGAATCCGGGCCGAGCGACTCGAGGCCCATCCCGAAACGGCCGCGGAACAACGGGTGGAACTTCATGAAACCGGCCCAGGCTTCGTCGAAAAGCACGTAGTCGCAGAGATGGCCGATGCGGCGGATGATCTCCTCGGCGCTGTAGATCGTGCCGTCATAGGTGCATTGCTCCACCACGGCGGCGCGGAAGGGGCGGGGACGGCTCCACGCCTCCGGGTCGGTCACCAGCGGGTTGTCGCGGATGGCCTGGCGCAGGCGATCCTCCTCCAGCCCCGCCACGCGCATCGGGCCGATGAGCCCATGCGCGTTGCGATCGGTCTCGAGATAGACCGGTGTGGCCCCTGCCAGGATGAGGGCGCCGTGATGCGCCGCCTTGTGGTTGTTGCGGTCGAACAGCACGAGGTCGCCCTCGGCCAACAGCGCCTGCAGCACGATCTTGTTGGAGGAGGAGGTGCCGTTCAGCACGAAATAGGTGCGCTCGGCGCCAAAAATCTTCGCCGCCTCCCGCTGGGCCTGCAACGCCGGGCCCTCATGCGTCAGCAAATCGCCGAGCTGGAGCACGGAATTGTCGAGGTCGTCGCGGAAGATTGCCTCCCCCAGGTGCTCCACAAAAATCCGGCCGATCGGGCTGCGGCGGTAGAACACGCCGCCATTGTGGCCGGGGCAGGTCCAGAGCTGGTTGCCCTGCTCGGCATAGTCGACCAGGGCGCCGAAGAAGGGCGTCTTCAGGGTTTCGGCGTATTGCCGGAGCCGGCTGATCAGGTTCTTGGCGATGAAGTCGGGCGTTTCCTCGGCCAGGAAGACATAGCCGTCGACATCGTCCAGCACCTCCACGGGGATGTCCTCCAGCCGGTGGCGGCGCACCAGGATGAAGATCGGCACCTCCAGCCCGCGCTTGCGGACGAGCGAGATCAGCGCCGCCGATTTCCCCTGCGGCCCCTTCTTGCCCCAGTCGACCACCACGCAGCCGATGGCGGCATCGGTGCGGATGACGAGTTCGGCATCGTCGTCGCGCCGGGCGCGGACGACCTGGTAGCCATCCTGCTCGATCTCCGTGACGATCTGCTGCACGCGAACGCCCTCGAGATCGCTCTCGTTGAAGCCCGGCGCGCAGACCAGGAACTTGAATCGGCGGGAGTATTCCATGGGCTCGCTCCGGTTGCGGCCGGACCATGGCGAGCGGTGGGTCTGCTCGCAACTGGCGGCGGCGGCAAATTCAAACTGTCATGGAGTGGCGGCACCTGTTCCGCATGGCAGTGTCGCGTCAGCCCGCAATCGCTCCGGGTGGGGTTGGGCGCGAAGGCTGGCTTAGAGCATGATGCGTTGAGGCGGAAACGCCGAAAACGCCGAATCATCCTTTCAGCAGCGACTGGACCATGCGCAGTGAACGCATGTGAACGCAGCATGGTCTAGCCGGCCGCGGCGGAGCACGCGCGGCGAAGGACAGGTGGGAGGCGAATTGCAGCCCGCCCACGACCAAGGGCTTGGCGGAAGAGCTGTTCCATTCGGACGTCCAGGAGCAAGGCTTCGGTCGGGGCCTTTTGCCTGGCAGCGCGCCTGAACCCGCTTTTCTCATTGCTCGCCAGATAAATATTTGGACATAATGAAGCCACGCGCCAGGCAGAGCGCACCCTCACGGAGCGAGACCATGTCCAGAACACTCATCCGCAACGCCCAGGTCTTCGACGCCAGCGGCGCCGCGCCCTATCCCGCCGATGTCCTCATCGAGGGCAACCGCATCCGCGCGGTGGCCACCGACCTCGGCACCCTTGACGCCATCGGCGCCGACATCATCGACGCCACCGGCATGACCTTGATGCCCGGCCTGGTCGAAGGCCACAGCCACCCCACCTTCACCGGTGTGAGCCAGCCCGCTGAGCTCGGCGATATCCCGCCCGAGGAGCATCTCATCCTCACCATCAAGAACACCCGGCTGATGCTCGACCACGGCTTCACCAGCCTGTTCGAGGCAGCCTCCGCCAAGCTGCGGCTGGGCGTGGTGACGCGCAACGCGATCAATGCCGGCGATTTCATCGGCCCGCGCATGCGCGCGGCTTCCCCCGAGATCACCACCACCGCGGGGCTGGGCGACGAGCGCCGCGCGCATATCTATCGCGAGAGCTTCGCACTGATCGCCGATGGGCCGGAGGAGATGCGCAAGATCGCCCGGCTGTGCATGCGCGAGGGCGTGGACAACCTCAAGATCAACGTCTCCGGCGATGATTTCGTCAGCCACGCCAAGGCCTCGATCACGCCGATGTCACGCGCCGAGATCGCCATGGCGGTCGAGGTCGGGCATGAATACGGCAAGATGCTGGTGGCGCATTCCCGCTCCTCGGAAAGTGTGAAGCGCTGCGTCGAGGCGGGGGTGGACTGCATCTATCATTGCGACCAGTCCGACGAGGAGGCGCTCGACATGCTCGAGCGCAACAAGCACAAGCACTTCGTCGGGCCCGCCTTTGGAATCCTCTACAATCTGATGTTCGAGCACGAAAAAGCCGGCATCCCGAAATCCTTCATCACCGAGCGTGGCTTCGACCGCGCCTTCGATGTGAGCTGCGAGACCTATCACCAGATGCGCAAGCGCGGCATTCGCGTGGTGATCGGCGGCGATTACGGTTTTGCTTTCACGCCGCAGGGGCAGAACGCGCGGGACATCAGCCATTTCGTGCGGTTCTTCGGCTATTCGCCGAATGAGGCCTTGCAATGCGCGACGCGCGTCGGCGCCGACCTCATGGGCATGAAGGGCGAGCTGGGCGAGGTCCGCGAGGGCTTTCTGGCGGATCTGCTGCTGGTGCGCGGCGATGTGCTGGCCGATGTCTCGCTGCTGGAGCACCAGGAGAACCTGGCCATGGTGATGACCGATGGCCGGCTGTGGAAGGACCCGCGCCGCGCCTTCAAGCGCGAGCCGCTGCCGCTGGCCGCGGAATAGGCCCGGGCCAGCGCGGGGTGCTCAGGGAATGAGCACCAGCTGGCCGGTCGTCCGCCGGCCTTCAAGATCGGCATGCGCCTGCGCCGCGTCACCAAGCGCATATCGCGCGGGGGGTGCTACCTTCACAGCACCACTCGCGATCACCGCGAAGAGCGAGCCGGCGATCCGCAGCAGCGCCTCACGCTCAGCCGTGTAGTGGAACAGCACGGGGCGCGAGAGGCTGGCCGATTTCGAAGACAGCAGCGCGGGCGCGATCGGCTCGATCGGCCCGCTGGCCTGGCCGAAGCTGACGAGGCGGCCGCACAGCGCCAGGCTTTCCATCGAATCGGCAAAGCTGTCGCGGCCGATGCCGTCATAGATCACCCGGCAGCCACGGCCCTGGGTGATTTCCTTCACCGCCGCCGCGAAGCCGCCGCCGCGGGTGATGATGGGGTGATCGCAGCCATGCCTGCGCACCAGATCCGCCTTGGCCTCGGTGCTGACGGTGCCGATGACGGTGCAGCCCAGATGCTTCGCCCATTGGCAGAGCAGCAGCCCCACGCCCCCGGCGGCCGCATGCACCAGCACCGCATCGCCGGCGCGCACCGGCGCCGTGTCATGCAGCAGGTACTGCGCCGTCATGCCCTTGAGCATGATGGAGGCGGCGATCTCGTCGCTGATGCCCTGGGGGATCTTCACCATCTGCGCCGCCGGCGCCACGCGGCGTTCGGCATAGGCGCCTACGGGGCCGCAGGCATAGGCCACGCGGTCGCCCGGTGCGAGGTCGGCGACACCCTCGCCCAGCGCCTCGACCACGCCGGCCCCCTCCATGCCGATGACCGCGGGCAGGCCGGGCAGCGGGTAGAGGCCGCTGCGGTGATAGACATCGATGAAGTTCACCCCGATCGCGCTCTGCCGCAGCAGCACCTGGCCGGGGCCGGGTGCGGGCACCGGCATGTCCTCAAGGCGGAACACCTCCGGCCCGCCGGTGGCATGGATGAGAATGGCTTTCGACATTGGAAGATCAGACCTTGTTGCGCAGACGTTCGGCCACGGTGTGGAAGGCCTTGAGATAGACCTCGTTGGTGGCCATGGGGATCAGCGTGACGTCATCCAGGGGCGAGGCGACCCAGTCGCCGGTCCAGACGCCGAAACTGGTGTTGCCGTCGGTCACCGGCCAGAGCCGCGGGCCGCTGACATAATGCATCCAGGGCAGGTCGCATTTGGTGATGCAGTAGGAGAAGCTGCGCTCGGCATCGTCGAGATGCAGCAGCTTTTCGTTGAGGTGGCCGTCGCCGAACATGAAGTCGCGCACGCCGGAAACCTTGTCCGGGCGCACGCCGCCCTGCATGTGCATCTTCGTGATCGCGTCATGCCAGCCGCCCATGCCGGCGAAGTCGCGGATCATGCCCCAGACGGCATCCACCGGCGCCTCGATCTGCATGCTGCACCACACCTTGTTGGGCGGGAAGCCGGCCCAGCGGGTGGCGCCTGCCGGCTTTTCCCGGCCCACCAGCGCCTGCTTCAGCGCGTTCCAGCCGCCCTGGAAGACGCCGTTGGAGATGATGTCGACATATTTGCCGGCATCCGCGGGCGCTTCATCGAAATTCGCCTCCCACTCGGCGAAGGTCTTTTCGCTGGCCGTCACCGGCATCAACCGCACCCGCGCGACGTAATTCGTCACCGGAAAGGCTGGGGTCTCAAAACTATAGGTGAAGCTGGTCAGCCGGTCGTCGAGCGAGAGCAACCGCTCGCGCACCATCGTGCCATCGCCCAGCCAGAAGCGGCGAATGCAGCCGACCACGTCGGAATCGAGGCCGTCCTCGATCTCCGACCGCGCAATGGCGCTGTGCCAGGAGGGGAGACCGTTGAAGTCGCGGATGGTCGCCCAGACGGTCTCGATGGGCGCGTCGAGGATGGTGGAGGCATAGGCGCGGGCCATGAGGTGCTCCTCAGAAGCTGATGGATTTGAAATCTTTGGTCTGCGCGGTCAGCGCGCGTTCCGTCGGCAGCCGCTCCATCGAGGAGGCGCCGTAGAAGCCGTTGCACAGCGTGGTGTTGCGCAGCACCCAGGTCGCGTCCTCAGGCGTCGCGATCGGCCCGCCATGGCAGAGCACGATGATGTCGGGCCGCACCCGCTTGGCCGCCGCCGCCCATTCCTCGATCAGCGCCGGGCAATCCTCCAGCTTCAGCGCGGTGCTGGCACCGATGGCACCGCCGGTGGTCAGGCCCAGATGCGGCACCAGGATATCGGCCCCGGCGCGCGCCATCTCCGCCGCCTGTTCGGCGTTGAAGACGTAAGGGGTGGTCAGCATGTCCTTGGCATGGGCGGCGCGGATCATGTCGATCTCGTGCCCGAAACCCATACCGGTCTCCTCCAGATTGGCGCGGAAGACGCCGTCGATCAGGCCGACCGTTGGGAAATTCTGCACACCGGAAAAGCCCAGTGCGATCAGCTCATCCAGCAGATGGTCCATGATGGCGAAGGGGTCCGTGCCGTTCACGCCCGCCAGCACCGGCGTGTGCTTCACCACCGGCAGCACCTCGCGCGCCATCTCCTTCACGATCTCATTGGCATTGCCATAGGCCAGCAGCCCGGCCAGCGAGCCACGCCCGGCCATACGGTAGCGGCCGGAATTGTAGATGACGATGAGGTCGATCCCGCCGGCTTCCTCGCATTTGGCGGAGAGGCCGGTACCGGCGCCGCCGCCGATGATCGGCTCGCGCCTGGCCACCATGGCGTTGAATTTTTCCAGCAGCTTGGCGCGGGCGATACGGGGCATGGTTCAGGCGATCTCCTGGTGGGCGGCGAGGACGGCGTCGACGAAGGCGCGCTCGTTGATCGCGGCATTCACCTCGATCAGCCGGCGATTGGGCCCGGGCACGAAGCCCGCGCGAATGGTCTCGAACAGCGCCGCATCGGCGGCGGGGTCGTGGAAGGGCATGCCCGGCACGTCGATGGCCGAGACACCGCCGAGTGGCAGCAGGAACCGCACCGGCCCCTCCATGCGGTTCAACCTGGCCACGATGAACTCGCCGATGGCGCGGTTCTCCTCCACCGTGGTGCGCATCAGCGTCACCTGCGGGTTATGGACATAAAGGTTGCGGCCGGCGAATTGCGCGGGGACGGTGTCCTTCGCGCCGAAATTCACCATGTCCACGGCACCGACGCTGCCGACATAGGGCAGCCGGGTGCGGATCACCGCGCCAAAACGGTCCTCGGTGCAGGGGAAGACGCCACCCATCAGGAAATCCGGCACCTCGGTTGTGGTGATGTCGATCAGGCCGGCGAGCAGGCCGGAATCGAGCAGCTTCTCCATGCTCTGCCCGCCCGCGCCGGTGGCGTGGAAGACATAGCATTCATGGGTGGCGTCCAGCGCCTCGCGCAGCATGGTGACGCAGGCGGTGGTGACGCCGAACATGCTCATCCCCAGCCCCGGCTTCTCGGCGGCGTCGGATGGCGGCACGGCGTTGAGCGCCATGCCCGCCGCGGCATGCGCGGCATTGGCGATGACCCGGCGCGAGATGGCGTTGATGCCCGCCACATCCACCACCGAATACATCATGGCGATATCGGCGGGCCCGACATAGGGCGCCACATTGCCCGAGGCCACGGTGCTGACCATCAGCTTGGGCGTGCCCACCGGCAGCGCGCGCATCGCCTGCGTCACCAGCGCGGTGTTGCCCGAGCCGCCAAGCCCCAGCACCGCGCCGATATCGCTGAGCATGGCCAGCCAGCGCGTCAGCGCCTCCGCCATGCCCGCCACCGCGGCACCGCGGTCATTCAGCCCCAGCACGGCGGCGGCACCTTGCGGATGATGCGCCGCGATCTCGGCCGCCGAGATATCCGCGGCCCCCGCCCCCTTGGTGCCGACATCGACCAGCAAGGCCTCGGCCCCCGCGCGACGGACACAATCGACCGCGAAGCGCAGCTCCGCTTCCTTGGTGTCGCAGGTGCCGATGACATAGACGCGGGGCATGGGGTTTATTCCTTTTCAGTGGCCGCCGGCGGAGACGCCGAGGTAGCGGCGCTGCATGTCGGGGTCGTTCGCCAGCGTGGCGGCGGGCATGGTGGCGGCGATGCGGCCGGTGACCATGATGGCGACCTTGCCGGCCACCTCGGTCGCCACGCGCAAATTCTGCTCGATCAGCAGCAGCGACATGCCATCGGCCGGCAGGGCGCGCAGCACCTCGATGAGATGC
Organism: uncultured Rubritepida sp.; assembly: GCA_964395305.1. Classification (GTDB taxonomy): domain Bacteria; phylum Pseudomonadota; class Alphaproteobacteria; order Acetobacterales; family Acetobacteraceae; genus Rhodovarius. The sequence goes on along the minus strand of CAYNBM010000011.1, from coordinate 46,529 downwards.
TCGACGATCACCGGCGCGAGGCCCTCGCTCGGCTCATCCATGATGACCAGCTTCGGGTTCATTAGCAGCGCGCGGGAGATGGCGAGCATCTGTTGCTCGCCGCCCGAGAGTTCGGTGCCGCCATTGCGCCGGCGCTCGGCCAGGCGGGGGAAGGTCTGGTAGACGCGCTCGATGTTCCAGCGGGCGTCGCGGCCCTGGGATACCAGCCGCAGATGTTCATCCACCGAGAGCGAGGGGAAGGTCCGCCTGCCCTGCGGCACCAGCGCCACGCCGCGGCGGGCGATGCGGTAGGGGGCCAGTCCGCGCAGGCTCTGGCCTTCCATCGAGATCTCCCCCTCGCTGGCCGCCACCAGCCCCATCACCGCCTGGCACAGCGTGGTCTTGCCCATGCCGTTGCGGCCAACAATGGCCAGCGCCCCGCCCTCCAGCGACAGCGAAATGCCTTGCAGGATATGCGCCTGGCCGAAGCGCACATGCAGGTCGCGCACCGCCAACATCAATGGGCACCGCCGAGATAGATCGCCTGCACCACCGGGTCGCTCTCGATCCGGTCGGGCGTGGCCTCCACCACCACCTCGCCATCCTTCATCACCGTGACGATATCGGCGGCGGGCAGCGCGATATCCATGTCGTGCTCGATCAGGATGAGGGTGAGGCTGCGCGGCAATTCGCGCAGCAACCGCAGCAATTCCGGCCGGTCGCCCGGCGAGAGGCCGGCGGCGGGCTCGTCGAGCATCAGCAGGCGCGGATCGCCAGCCAGCGCCATGCCCACTTCCAGCTGCCGCCGCTGGCCGTGGCTGAGGTTGATCACCTCGCTCGCCAGCAGATGCGACAGCCGCATGCGTTCGGCCAGTTCGCGCGCCTTCTGCATGCCGGAATCATCGCGGCCCGGGCGGAGGAAGGAGAAGCGGTTGGGCCTCAGCCCACGCACCGCGATGAACAGATTGTCCAGCACCGACAGCCCGTTGAACAGCAGCGAGGTCTGGTAGGTGCGGCCAATCCCCATGCGGGTGCGGTGGTGCGGCTTCGCGGCCGTGATGTCGGCGCCAAAAAATTCGATCCGCCCGGCGGTGGGCGGGAAGTCACCGCAGATCGTGTTGAACAAGGTGGTCTTGCCGGCGCCATTGGGGCCGAGAACGGCGCGCCGCTCGCCCGCCGCCACGTCGAAGCTGACGTCACGCACGGCATGCAGCGCGCCGAAGCGGCGGCTGACACCAGCGAGGCGGATGGCGGGAATGGTCAAGGGATCACCGGATGAAAGGGGGGTGCCCCTGCCCGCTGGGCAGGGGCGGGGTCCTCAGGTCGCCGCCGGCACGCAGCCGGGGTTGTCGCGGGACGGCGAGCCGAGGGCGAGGAAGGCCGCTTCGGGCGTGTTCAGCGTCTGGTTGATGCCATTGGCGCGGGCGAAGGCCACGACCTGCGCCCGGCCATCGCGCTCCTCCACCCGGTTGATGAAGATGTCGGAGACGGCCTGGCGGTTGTGGTCCAGCCGCACATCCGCCCCCGTCGGCGCCTTGAAGCGCGCGGCCGCAAGTGCCCGCTGGAAGGCCGCCTGGTTGCCCGAAAGATCGCCATCCACCGCGGCCAGCGCGGTGAGGATGCCGGTCAGGTTGGTGGCGTAATTCACGCCATGGATGGAGGGCGACTGGAAGCCGCCCTCGTTCAGCCAACGGCGGCGATAGCGCTCGACATAGTCGCGCCAGCTCTGGTCATCGATCACATCGGCGATGGGGCCGGAGCTGATCATGCCGACCATGACGCGCCGATGCGGGCCGCGGGCGGAGAGCATGGATTGATCGGCCATGATCGAACCCGCGATCAGCGGCTTGGTGCCGCCGGCCTGGGCGTATTGCGTCATGAAGGCGAGCCCATCGGTGCCGCCATGCACGACGACCAGCGCGCCCACGTCCGAGCGGTTGATCTGGGCGATCTGGCTGCCGAAATCGGTGGTGCCCAGCGGCGCCCAGTAATGCGTGGTGCGGCCACCGGCGCGGCAGAATTCGATGTTGAAGCCGAAGACTTGGGCATAGGGGAAGGCATAATCGCCGGCCACGATGGCCACGTCACGGATGCCCATGGTGCGGAAGACATGGTTGCCCAGGCCGGCCATCCACTGCGTGCCATCGGTGTTGAAGCGGAAGAAATTGGTGGACGGGTTGCGCAGCGTGGTGTCGGCCGCACCCGAGCTGCCATTGACGATCGTCTTGCCCGTCAGCGTGCGGGAATAGTCGCGCAGCGCGATGCCCTCGGCGCCCGAAAGCGGCCCCAGGATCATGTCCACATTGTCCTGCTCGATCAGTTTTCGCGCGCGCGCCAGCGCCACGTCGGCTTGGGCGTTGGAGCTTTCCCGGATGAACTCGATGCGGCGGCCGCCGACCGTGTTGTTGATCCGCTCCAGCTCCATCTGCACACAGCGGAAGCCATCCTGGCCGCCGGTGGCGAAGGGGCCTTCCAGCGTGGCGAGACCGCCCAGGCGGATGGGCGCGCGCTGGGCGAAGGCAGGGGCCGCGAGAAGGGCGCCCGTGCCCATCAGGGCAGTGCGGCGCGAAAGGCTGAACGTCATGTTGTTATCCTCCATGGTGTTGTCCGTTCTTGTCGCACGCGGGGCTGGACACTCCCCGCGGGGTTCGGGCTCAGGGCGCATCGCGGCCGCCGAGCATTTTGCGAAGCCTGGCGCCGGCGCCCAGCAGCCCATCGGGCGAGAGCAGCACGATCACCAGGAAGACCACGCCGATCAGCGTGTTGAAGCGCTCGCGGTCATAGATCGAGGCTGAGAAGGTGTCGAAGAAGGTGAAGACCAGCGAGCCCACGAAGGCGCCGATGGGATGCCCCAACCCGCCGATCACGCTCATGATCAGCACATTCACCGTGGCGCCCAGGCCGATGGAGCCGGGCGAGATGCCGATATTGTAGATCGTCGCCAGCACGCCGCCGCAGCCGGCGATGAAGCCCGCGACGCCGAAGGCCGCGATGCGGTGCGGCCCCACCGCATAGCCCAGCGCCGCGACCCGGCGCGGATTGTCGCGGATGCCCTGCAGCACCAGGCCGAAGGGCGTGCGCACCAGGTAGAGCACGCCGAAATACAGCGTCGCCGCGGTGCCGAGTGCGATGTAGTAGAACACATAGGCGTTGCGGAAATCGAAGCCGAAGACATCGGGACCCACAACGTTGCGGATGCCCTCATAGCCGTTGAACCAGGCGATATTGGTCTCGATGAAGCGGAAGATGCCCATGGCCAGGGCCAGGGTGATCATCAGCAGGTAGATGTCGCGGGTGCGGACCGAGATGGCGCCGACCACGAGGCCCATCACCGTCGCCGCCAGGATGCCCAGCGGAATCGCGAGGCCATAGCCGAAGCCGCCGGCGATCCGCGGCACCGCGCCGTCCACGAAGATGGCCAGGGTATAGCCCGCCACCCCCGCGACCATCATCTGCGCCAGCGAGATGAAACCGCCATAGGTGGCGAGGAAGGTCAGCGACATGGCGATGATGCCGAAGACGATGCCGCGCCCCAGGATATTCGCCGTCCAGAACTGCGCCTGGTTCTGCGGCAGGGCCTGCAGCAGCAGCCAGGGCATGACCAGCAGCAGGGCAAGGCCCAGCGCCGACCACAGGAGGACCCGGCTATGCACGACCCAGGATCCCCTGCGGCCGCGTCGCCAGCACCGCCACCATGATCACGAAGCTGAGGACGACAGAATAGGTCGGGAAGATCGCCTGGCCGATCTGCTCGGCGAGGCCGATCAGGATGGCGCCGACCGCCGTGCCGGGCACCGAGCCCATGCCGCCCACGATCACCACCACCAGCGAGACCAGCAGGAAGCGCCCATCCACCCCCTGGGCCAGCGGCTGCGCCGTGGCGCCGATCACGCCGCCCAAGCCCGCCAGCGCCGCCCCAAGCGCGAAGACGGCGACGCCGACCAGCGGCACATTGACGCCGCAGGCGCCGAGCATGTCGCGGTCATCCACGCCGGCGCGGATCATCATGCCGAGCTTCGTGCGATTCAGCAGCAGCCACAGCCCCACACCCACGGCGACCGCGATGCCGATCTGCACCAGGCGGAAGGTGGGATAGCCGCCCAGGCCGGGCAGCTGCGTGGCACCGAAGATCGCGTCGGGCGCGAAGAATTGCCTGGGATTGCCGCCATAGAAGGCGAGGAGCTGGTCGGCCACGATGATCGAGACGCCAATGGTGACCAGCGCCTGCCGCAGCTCCTGCCCCTGCATCCAGCCCAGCAGCAGCTTCTGCATCAGCGCGCCGGAGATGGCGGCGCAGACGATGCCGGCGGCGAGGCCGGCATACCAGGCGTACCAGAGGTCGCGGTCATAGAGCGGCTCGAAGACCGCGTAGCCGACATAGGCGGCGACGAGGTAGAGCGAGCCATGCGCCATGTTCACCACGCGCATCAGGCCGAAGATCAGCGAAAAGCCGCTGGCCACGATGAAATACAGCGCGGCCAGGGTGAGCCCGTTCAGTGCGATGGTGGCCGCAAGATCCATTCCCGACCCGTTGCTCCCTGGCCGCGATGCGGCTTGTTCTTGGACGGCAGATGTGCCCGAGGCGGGCTGGCCACCGCAAGATGGAGTTTCGGATATTTTCGGGTAAAATTGGGTCATGAAACTCCCACCCTCCGCCCGCGCCTGGACACCAGCGGCCACGCTTGCGGGGCTGCGGCCCCAGGCGCGGGCGCACAGCATCTGGCTTCCCGCCCTGGCCCCCTTTCCCCGGGAGAGCTGGCCGCTGGTCGGGCTGCTGCCAGTGCTCGACATCAACGCCGCCCTGGTCGCGGCGCTGGCCGGGCAGCGGCCGTTTCGCGCGGCACCCCCGGTGGCCGGGGTGTTTGCCTGCGACCCCTTTCTCCGCCCGGCCGACATGGCGGCGGCGCTGCGCCGCGCGGGCATCCGCCAGGCGGTGAACCTGCCCACGGTGCAGCTCTTCGACGGTGAGACCGCGGCCGTGCTGGGCTCCGTCGGCTATCGGGCGGAGGCGGAATTCAGGCTGCTGCTGCGCCTGGAGGAGCTGGGCGTGGCACCCATCGCCTGCGCCACCTCACGCGCCGCGGCCGATCTGGCGCTTGGGCTGGGGCTGCGCCGCATCCTGCTGCATCCCGGCCTCACGCCGCCCGCCGATCCGGCGGCGTGGTGGGCCGACCTCGCCGGCCATGTCGCGATCGAGGGGGCCGAGGCGCTGGCCTGGCGCGATCAGGCCTCCATCCCCAGCCGCCGCATGCGGTTGTAGAGCGTCTTGCGGCTCACCCCCAGAAACGCCGCGGCCTCGCCACGGCGGAAGCGATGGCGGCGCAGCGCATCCAGGATCCAGGCGCGCTCATCCGTTGCCTCCGGCGGCGGCCCGGCGGTGCCAGGGCCCAGGATCGCCTCCAGCAGCGCCACCCCGATGCGGCCATCGCGCGCCTCGGTCGCCGCGCGCAAAAGGATGTCGTGCAGCGTGCGCAGATTGCCCGGCCAGGATTGCGCCATGAGCAGCCGCAGGGCGGCAGGCTCCAGGGTGAGCGCGGCCCGGCCGGCGGCGCGCAGCATGGCGCGGGCCAGCAGCGGCAGGTCCTCCATCCTCTCGCGCAGCGGCGGCACGACCAGGCGCTGCGCGGAGAGCGCACGGGCCATGGAAGCAGCACCCGGCGGGTGGATCAGCAGCAGGCGGGCCCGTGGTGGGCGTTCCAGCGGGCGGGTGAAGCGGTCGAAGGCGCCGCGCTCGATCCATTCCGTCAGCCGCGCCAGCAAGCTTGGCGGCAGCGCATCCGCCTGCTCGATCACGATGGTGTTCTGCGGCAGGGCGAGCAGCCCGGGCCGGGCATCGCCGAACAGCCGTAGCGCGATCTCCTCCCGCCCGTTGAGGAAGGTCAGCCCGCCGCTGCGTCGGCTGGCGCGGTGGATGGCGCGCGCCGTGGTGGTGCGGCCCGAGCCCACCTCGCCCTCGATCAGGATGGGCAGGTCGGTCGCCACCAGCCGGGCGATCCGGGTGGCGACCTGGCGGGCGGCGAGCGAACGGCCGACCAGGCCCTCGATCCCGGTCGCCGCGGCATCGGGCGCCTCGCGCAGCAGGGCCGCGGTCTTGAAGGCCGAGGTGGTTTGCATCACCGCCATCTCCAGCGGCAGTCGGTCCAGCGTCGAGCCGCCGATATAGCCATCGGCGCGCGACGCGTCGCAGACCTGCAGCATATGCGCGGGGTCCACGATCGGCCCGCCCTCGACGAAGCAAAGCGTGGCGGGGGCTTGGCGGCGGATATGGGCGAAGATGCGGCGCGCGCGCTCGGCCGCGTCATCGAGCCGCACGCCGCCCGGCACACCCTGCGTGCCGCCGGCGTTCCAGCCGAAATTCAGGCAGATCCGGTCCACGCCGGCCTGCAGGAGTGTGTCGATCTCGGCCCGGGTTTTGGCATAGCCCAGCGTGGCCAGGCCGATCCGGCGGGCATGGCGCAGCATCTCCACCTCCCGGCCGAAGCCCAGGCCCGCCTGCTCCAACGCCGCGCGGAAGCTTCCGTCATAATGGATGGCGGTGGGGAAGTTGGTGACACCCTGGTATCCGGTGGCCTGGATGCGGCGGAGAAAGCCATCGAGCTCCAGGCGAGGGTCGCAAATGGCGGCGCCGAAGAGGACGGGGATGGCGACGCGGTCGAGAATTTCGTCGCGGGCGAAGCTGTCGGTGAAGCTGTTGCTGTCGCGGATGGGCAGCATGGCGGCCACCGAGGGCGCGCCCATGACACGCAGGCGCCCGGCATTGAGCACGAGCAGGAAATCGGCGCCGCCATCGGCCGCGGCGCGGGCGGTCATGCCAAGGCCGATGGCCGCGCCGACCTGGATTTGCCTGTTCCGTGTCATGCGCCGCCGTGGCGGAATCGGGGGCACGGGTCAAGCTGCGGTGAGGCTTGCGAGGAAGGCGTCGCCGCATGGGACGACCTTTCGGCGCATTCGGAGCGGGTCCTTGCCGGGCGATCTGCGGATGAGGTTATGTGCCATGGGCTGCCGGAGGCGGTGCGCCGGATGCGCGCGCGGCTTGCGCCGCCGGGCGGCTGAGGCCTGCCTGCGAGATCAGCCAGGCGCCGGTACGGCGTGCAGCGGTGCCCCGCGGGACTCGAAGGCGGTGATATTCGCAATCGTTGTCTGCGCGATCGCTGTCAGCGCCTCGACGGTGAAAAAGCCCTGGTGGCCGGTCACCAGCACATTGGGAAAGGTCAGCAGCCGGGCGAAGATATCGTCTCGGATCACCTGGTCTGACATGTCCTCGAAGAACAGCCCGGCCTCCTCCTCATACACGTCAAGGCCGAGATGCCCGATGGCGCCACGCTTCAGCCCGCCGATCACCGCCTTCGTGTCGATGATGGCGCCGCGGCTGGTGTTGATGAGCATGACGCCCGGCTTCATCCGCGCGATGGCGGCGGCGCCGATCAGGTGGCGCGTGGCCGGCGTCAGCGGGCAATGCAGGGAGATGATGTCGGCCCGTTCCAGCAACGCCGGAAGCGCCACATAGCCCACATTCAGCCGCGGATCGGGGGAGGGGTCATGCGCGATCACCTCGCAGCCGAATCCCGACATGATTCGGGCAAAGGCGGCCCCGATGCGCCCGGTGCCCACCACGCCCACGCAGCGGCCGCGCAGGTTGAAGCCCAGCAACCCATCGAGGGCGAAATTGCCCTCCCGCACCCTGAGCCAGGCGCGATGGGTGTTGCGGTTCAGCGCCAGGATCAGCGCCGCAGCATGCTCGGCCACCGCATCGGGCGAATAGGCCGGCACATACGCAAGCGCCATGCCCAGCCGCCCCGCCGCCGCCAGATCCACATTGTTGAAGCCGGCGGCGCGCAGAGCCACCAGGCGCACGCCCTCGGCCCAAAGCGCTTCCAGCACCGCCGCATCCAGCTGGTCGTTGACGAAGGCGCAGATGGCAGGGCAGCCGCGCGCCAGCACCGCGGTGGCGGGCACCAGCCGCACCTCCAGGAAGTGCAGGCGGTGCGGGCCGCGGGCGGCTTCCAGGAACTGCCTGTCATAGGCCTTGGTGCTGAATACCGCGACGTCCATGGCCAAGTTCCTTCCCGCCAGCGGCAGACGCCGGACTTCTGCAGTCTAGGCGCGGGCGGGCATGCCGGCGCAGGGGCGGAAACTACGCAGGCACGCCGACTGGAGCGGGTTGCGTTGCGGCGGAACCGCCGAAAACGCTGAATCCCGCTCTCAACAATGGCTGGACCATGAGCCTGAGCGCAAGCGAACGCATCCTGGTCTAGGTAGTTTCCGACGCTGTCCGCCCCACCCCGCACCCGCCTAGCGTCGGGCGTCAACAGGAGCGGATGAGATGGCAGACACGCTGGCGGCAACCCTGCCGACGCCGGGGGCGGCAGCATCGCCAAAGACGATGTACATCATCGCCTGGGGCCTCTGCCTGTTCTTCTATTTTCTGCAATACGCCATCCGCTCCGCGCCTGGGGTGATGATCCCCGAACTCACCGCGGCCTTCGGCCTGACCACACTGGGCGTCAGCGCGCTGCTGGGGATGTACTATTACACCTATGCCGGCTTCGCGCTGATCTCCGGCGCCTCGCTCGACCGCTTCGGGGCGAAGCTCCCGATCTTCGTGGGGCTGTTGGCCACCGCGGCGGGCAGCGTGCTGTTCGGCCTGGGCTCCATCGCCTCGGTCGAGGGCGGGCGGCTGCTGCAGGGCGCGGGCTCGGCCTTCGCCTTCACCGGCGCCGTGTATCTGGCGGTGCATGGGTTCTCGGCGAAGTGGTTGGCCACCGCGGTGGGCTTCACCCAGCTCGCGGGCATGCTGGGCGGTTTCGCCGGGCAATTCGCCGTGGGGCCGCTGGTGCATGGGCCGATCGCCTGGCAGGATTTTTGGATGTTGGCCGGCGCCGCGCTGGCGGTGGTGGCGGTGTTGATGCTCATCGCCACGCCTTCGGAGCACGCGCCGGCACAAGGGCCGGTCTGGTCGATGTTCGCGCCTTACAAGGTGGTGCTGAGCAACCCGCAATCCTGGCTCTGCGGCATTATCGGCGGGCTGTTGTTCATGCCGACCACCATCGGCGACATGATCTGGGGCGTGCCTTTCCTCCATCTCGGCCAGGGGATCGCGACGGCCGAGGCGGTGACGCGGGCCTCGATGGTGCCGCTGGGCTGGGTGATCGGCGCGCCGCTGCTGGGCTATGTGGCGGACAGGATGGGGCGGCGTAAGCCGGCGCTGTATGCGGGGATCGGGCTGATGCTGCTCTCGGGCATCGGCATCGCTTATTTCGGCAGCGTGATCCCGCCCTATCTCGGCGGCCTGGTCTTCGGCATCGGCTCGGGCGCCGCGATGATCCCCTACGCCATGATCAAGGAGGCGAACCCGGACCGGGTGAAGGGCAGCGCCACCGGCGCCATGAACTTCCTGGTGTTCAGCTGCAGCGCGCTGCTGGCGCCGGCCTTCGGCTACGTGTTGATGCGGCTGGCAAATGGCGCGCCGCTCTCCGCCGAGGTTTTCGCCAGCGCGAGCACCATCTGGGTCGGCGCCATCCTGCTCGCCCTCGTGCTGACCTTCTTCCTGCGCGACACCGGCAACCAGGAGCCGCAGGCATGAGCCAGCGCGAACTCACCCCCGTCATCGACCTGCTGCGGCAGAAAGGCACCGGGCCGGTGCGCGCGCGGCGGCCGGAATACGTGGACCTGCTGCCGCCCTGCAACAGCGCCTGCCCTGCCGGCGAGGATATCCAGGCCTGGCTGGAGTTGGCCCAGGCCGGCCAGTACCGCGCGGCCTGGGATGTCATCATGCGCGACAATCCGATGCCCGCCGTGCATGGCCGGGTCTGCTATCACCCGTGTGAGACCGGTTGCAATCGCGCCCAGCTCGACAGCGCGGTGAGCATCCACGCCGTCGAGCGGTTTCTCGGCGATATGGCCACGGCGCAAGGCTGGGTGCCCGCGACTTCTGCGGCGCCGAGCGGCAAGCGTGTGCTGGTGATCGGGGCGGGGCCGAGCGGGCTTTCTGCCGCCTATCATCTGACCCGCGCGGGGCATTCGGTGGAGATCCGCGACGCCGGCCCGCTGCCCGGCGGCATGCTGCATTTCGGCATTCCGGCCTATCGCATGCCGCGCGAGATGCTGATGCAGGAGATCGCCCGGATCGAGGCCATGGGCGTCACCATCACGCTGAACCACAAGGTCACCGACCTGTTGGCAGAGCAGGCGGCGGGGAAATTCGACGCCGTCTTCATCGCCATCGGCACGCAGATCGGCAAGCGCATCGACATCCCCGCGCGCGATGCCACCCGCGTCTTCACCGCCATAAACCTGCTGCATGACGCGGCCACGGGTGCCGCGCCGAAACTGGGCCGGCGCGTCGTCGTCTACGGCGCCGGCAACACCGCGATGGACGCGGCGCGCACCGCCCGGCGCCTGGGCGCCGAGGAGGCGATGATCGTCTTCATCTCCGACCGCGCCCATATGGAGGCGCATGAGTTCGAGGCCGAGGAGGCCACGGACGAAGGCATCCGCTTCAGCTGGCTGAGCAGCATCCACGACATCGCCCCGGGCGAGATCACGGTGGAGCGCATGGCGCTGGACGCCGAGGGCCGCGCCCAGCCCACCGGCGAGTTCGAAACCCTGCCGGCCGACAGCGTGGTGCTGGCCTTGGGCCAGAAGGCCGATAGCGGTTTTCTCGCCGCCATCCCCGGCCTGGTGGTGCAGGCCAACGGCAACGTCCAGGTCGATGCCGGGATGATGACGGGACATGCCGGCATTTTTGCGGGTGGCGACATGGTCTCCAATACCCGCAGCGTCACCGACGCGGTGGGCGGCGGCAAGAAGGCGGCCAGGCGCATTGATGCCTGGCTGCGCGGACGTGGTCTGGAGCCGGAGCCAAAACACCCTGGCGTGAGTTTCGACATGCTGCACCTGCCGCTCTACGCCCCGGCGCCGCGCGGGGTGCAGGCTGAGCTTTCCGTGGCCGAGCGCCTGACCCAGGGCTTTGTGGAAACCACCGCGGGGCTGGATGAGACCGCGGCGCGGCATGAGGCAAAGCGCTGCCTGTCCTGCGGCAATTGCTACGAATGCGACCAGTGCTTCGCGGCATGCCCGGAGCAGGCGATCGTCAAGCTGGGCCAGGGGCATGGCTATGATTTCGACCTCGACCACTGCACCGGCTGCGGCATCTGCTTCGAGCAATGCCCCTGCCACGCCATCGAGATGATCGCGGAGCACAGCGCATGAACATGATCACCAGGCCCGACGCGCGGGCCGCGCTGCGCGCCACCATGGATGGCAACACCGCCTGCGCCCATATCGCTTATCGGGTGAACGAGGTTTGCGCGATCTATCCCATCACGCCCTCCTCCACCATGGCGGAGCTGGCGGATGAATGGGCGGCCGATGGGCTGACCAATATCTGGGGCGGCATCCCGGTGGTGCAGGAAATGCAGAGCGAGGGCGGCGCCGCGGGTGCGGTGCATGGCGCGCTGCAATCGGGCGCGCTGACCACGACCTTCACCTCCTCGCAGGGGCTGCTGCTGATGCTGCCCAATATGTTCAAGATCGCGGGTGAGCTGACGGCGACGGTGTTCCATGTCGCGGCGCGCTCGGTCGCGACCCAGGCGCTTTCGATCTTCGGCGACCATTCGGATGTGATGGCCATCCGGTCCACCGGCTTTGCGCTTCTGTCATCCGGCTCGGTGCAGGAGGCGCATGACATGGCGCTGATCGCCCAGGCCGCGACCTTGGAGAGCCGCATGCCGTTCATGCATTTCTTCGACGGTTTCCGCACCTCGCATGAGCTGAACACGCTGAGCCTGGTGGCGGATGCCGATATCCGGGCGATGATCCGCGAGGAGCTGGTCTGGGCGCATCGGGCGCGTGCGCTGTCGCCCGAGCATCCGGTGATGCGCGGCACGGCGCAGAACCTCGACACCTTCTTCCAGGCGCGCGAGGCGGCGAACCCATTCTATGCCGCCACCCCCGCTATTGTGGAAAAGGCCATGGCGCGCTTCGCGGCACTCACCGGGCGGCAGTACCGATTGTTCGAATACGCGGGTGCGACGGATGCGGATCGGGTGGTGGTGATCATCGGCTCGGCCGCCGAGACGGCGCGCGGCACCGCGGCCGCGCTGGCCGCCGATGCCAAGCTGGGCGTCTTGCAGGTGCGGCTGTACCGGCCCTTCTCCGCCCAGCATTTCCTGGCCGCCCTTCCCGCCAGCGTGCGCGCGGTGGCCGTGCTGGACCGGGTGAAGGAGCCGGGTGCTACGGGCGAGCCACTCTATCTCGACGTCATCACCACCCTGGCCCAGGCCGTGGCGAATGGTGAACGCGCGGTGATGCCGCGCGTGGTGGGCGGCCGCTACGGCCTGTCCTCGAAGGATTTTACCCCCGCCATGGCGCGCGCGGTCTTCGACGAACTGGCGGCGCCGAAGCCCCGCCACGGCTTCACCATCGGCATCGATGACGATGTCACCCACACCAGCCTGGATTTCGATGCAAGCTTCCAGATCGAGCCGCCCGAGGTGGTACGAGCTGTGTTCTACGGCCTTGGCTCGGACGGCACGGTGGGCGCCAACAAGGGCAGCGTGAAGATCCTGGCGGAGGATTCGGGCCGCTACGCCCAGGGCTATTTCGTCTATGATTCGCACAAATCCGGCGCGCAAACCGTCTCGCATCTGCGCTTCGGCCCGAAACCTATCGAGGCGCCGTATCTCATTGCCCAGGCCAGCTTCGTCGCCTGCCACCAGTTCGAATTCCTGGAGCGCGTGGAGGTGCTGGCGCTGGCGGCACAGGGCGCCACCTTCCTGCTGAACTGCCCCTACCCCGCGGCCGAGGCGTGGGACCATCTGCCGCGCGAGGTGCAGCAGCAGATCATCGACAAGAAGCTGCGCCTCTTTGTCATCGATGCCTCGCGGGTGGCGCGCGAGGTCGGGCTGGGCGGGCGGATCAACACAGTGTTGCAGACCTGCTTCTTCGCCCTCTCCGGTGTGCTGGAGCGCGAGGAGGCGATCCGCCGCATCAAGGCCATGATCACCCACAGCTATACCGAAAAAGGTTCGGCCGTGGTGGCGAAGAACAACGCCGCGGTGGACCAGGCGCTGGCCAATCTGCATGAGGTGAGCATCCCCGCCACTGCCACCAGCACGATCGAACGCCCGCCCATCGTGCCCGTCACCGCGCCCGCCTTCGTCAAGCGTGTCACCGCCGCCATCATGGCGGGCCATGGCGATGCGCTGCCGGTGAGTGCGATGCCGGTGGACGGCACCTTCCCCCTGGGCACTGCCGCCTGGGAGAAGCGCAACATCGCCGACGAGGTGCCGATTTGGGATGCCGATCTCTGCATCCAATGCGGCCAATGCTCCATCGCCTGCCCGCATTCGGTGATCCGCGCGCGGTTCTTCGAGGCGGCGCTTTCGGCGGAGAAGCCGGCCAGCTTCAAGACCGCCCCGGTCAATGCGCGCGGCTACCCCGACAGCCAGTTCACCCTGCAGGTCTATGTCGAGGATTGCACGGGTTGCGGCTTGTGCATCGAGGTCTGCCCGGCGCAGGCGCCCGATGATCCCGACCATCGCGCCATCAACATGGCACCCAAGGCGCCGGTGTTGGACGCGGAACGGAGGAACATCGCCTTCTTCGAGACCCTGCCGGTGAATGACCGCGCCCTGGTCGACTTCGCCGATGTGCGCGGCGTGCAGTTTCTCGAGCCCCTGTTCGAATTCTCCGGCGCCTGTGGCGGCTGCGGCGAGACGCCCTATCTGCGGTTGCTATCCCAACTGTTTGGTGACCGGGCGCAAATCGCCAATGCCACCGGCTGCTACTCCATCTATGGCGGCAGCCTGCCGGTCACGCCCTGGGCGAAGAACGCCGCCGGGCGCGGGCCGGCCTGGTCGAACTCGCTGTTCGAGGACAATGCGGAATTCGGCCTGGGCTTCAGGCTCGCGGCCGACATGCATCTGGCGATGGCCATCCGGCTGCTGCGGCAATTGTCGCCGTCGCTGGGCGCCGAGCTGGTCGAGGCCGCCATCGCGGCCCCGCAGATCCGCGAATCTGACATCGCGGCCCAGCGCCAGCGCGTGGCAGCGTTGCAAACCCGGCTGGAGGCCCTGGGCGATGCCCCGGGCGCAAAAGACCTGCTCTCGGTGCTTGACCACATGGTCCGGCGCAGCATCTGGCTCGTGGGCGGCGATGGCTGGGCCTATGATATCGGCTTTGGCGGGCTGGACCATGTGCTGGCCAGCGGGCGCGACGTGAACGTGCTGGTGCTCGATACCGAGGTCTATTCCAACACCGGTGGACAGGCCTCCAAGGCCACGCCGCTGGGGGCCGTGGCGAAATTCGCGGCGGCCGGCAAGCGCACGGCGCGCAAGGATCTGGCGCTTCAGGCCATCGCCTATGGCAATGTCTATGTCGCCCAGGTGGCGATGGGGGCGAACCCGCAGCACACGCTGCTGGCGATGCGCGAGGCCGAGGCTTGGCCAGGGCCATCCCTCATCCTGGCCTATAGCCATTGCATCGCGCATGGCTATGACCTGCGCTACGGGATGAAGCAGCAGGATCTGGCCACCGCATCCGGCTACTGGCCGCTGTTCCGCTTCAATCCGGCGATGCGCCGCGCGGGCGAGGCACCCTTCCGCCTGGACAGCCCGCGCCCCACCATTCCGCTGAAGGATTATGCCTATAACGAGCTGCGCTACCGCAGCCTGGCCGCGACCCGGCCGGAGGAAGCGGCTGCGCTGCTTGCCGAGGCCGGCCGGGCGGTGATGGAGAAATACGCCGATTACGAGGCGCTGGCGGCGCGCGATGGCAGCCGCTTCGCCGGGGAGGTCCCGGCGGTGCCGACGCTATCCAACGCCGTTTGATCCTCGCCGGCGGCGCGGTGCTGGGGGCCGCCGGGCTTCTCACCGCGCGCGCGATGGGTGGCATGGCGGAATACCGTGAAGCGGCCGCCGAGCTGCGCCGAGCATTGCCGGCGCAACCATCCATGCTTGCTCTGATCGGCCAGGCCATTCTGGCACCGAACGGGCACAACACGCAGCCCTGGCGCTTCCGCCTGCGCGAGGATGGCATCGACATCCTGCCCGACCTCTCCCGCCGCACGCCGGTGGTGGACCCCGACGACCACCATCTCTTCGTCAGCCTGGGCTGTGCCGCGGAGAATCTTTCGCTCGCCGCTGGGGCCACCGGCAGGGCGGGCCGGATCGGCTTCGAGCCGGCGGGGGAGGGCGCGGTGACCTTCCGCTTCGGCGATGCGCCGCCCGTGGAGCCTGCGCTCTTCGCCGCCATCGCGCAGCGCCAATCCACCCGCAACGAGTATGATGGCAACCCCGTGAGCAACACCGATCTGGCAACGCTGACCGCCGCCGCCGCCATGCCCGGCGTCGATCTCGTGCTGCTGACCGACCGGCCGCGGATCGACCGGCTGTGCGACCTCGTCATCGCCGGCAACACAGCGCAGCTCGGCGACGCCGGCTTCATGCGCGAGCTGACATCCTGGCTGCGCTTCAACCCGCGCGAGGCGATGGCGCGGGCCGACGGGTTGTTCAGCGGCGCGAGCGGCCGGCCCGCCTTGCCGACATGGGCGGGGCCGTTGCTGTTCCGCAGCTTCACCCGCGCGGCCTCCGACAATGACATCTACGCCCGCCAGATCCGCTCCTCCGCCGCCATCGCGGTCTTCCTGGGCGCGCGGGAGGACCGCGCGCATTGGGTCAGCGTGGGCCAGGCCTGTCAGCGCTTCGCCCTGCAGGCGACGGCGCTGGGGCTGAAATGCGCCTTCATCAACCAGCCGGTGGCGGTGGCGGCGCTGCGGCCGCACCTCGCGGCCCTGCTGGGCATGCCCAGCCGCCGGCCCGATATCGTCATGCGCTTCGGCCATGGGCCGAGGCTGCCCTATGCGATGCGAAGGCCGGTGGGCAGTGTCATGCTGGGCTGACCAGGGCTCTGGTGTGCTGGGCCACCATGGCCTCCTCGTCGGTGGGGATGACGTGGATGGCGACGCGGCTGGCGGCTGTGCTGATCCGCCCCGCACCCAGCGCCTCGCTGGCCAGCAGCGCGTGGATACCGCCGGAAATGTCGGAGACGCCGAGCAGCCCGCCATGGCGATAGACACGTCTCGCCAATTGAGGGCTCGGTTAGGTTGCGACCAAGTGGCGAATACGCGGGGAACCGGACTGGTCAAAGGCATTCGCAGCCGTGTGCAGCGATTGGTCAGCCTGCGTGGCGCGGGCATGCATCCGTTCATGCTCCGCCCAGTCGCCCACCCGGAACATCTCGACCAATCGCAAGCCATCCTGCGGATCTTCCAGCACCAGCCAGTCCTGCGCGCCGTCGCGCCGCCGCACGGCCTCCATCGGCTGAAGCGCGGCCCGCAGCGCCAGGCGGTCCTCCGGGTTGCGCAGCCGGTATTCCACAAGAACCAGAACCGGACCGGCCCCGGGCGAGGGCAGGGCAAAGCCCTCATGGCCAGGCATGTGGTCGCTTGGAATCAATGTGTCCGGTGCGTCGGGCAGTGGCACGCGGCGGAGCAGCACGCCGCACGCCAGGCCCCCTGCCGCGGCGGCGGCCAGCGCCACGGCGATGCCTGCCTGCTGTGCCAGGTAGCCCCAGCCAAGCCCGCCGATCATCATCGCGCCGGAGAATACGGACAGGTAGATCGCCAGCCCCCGGGCGCGCACCCAATCCGGGAGCGCCGATTGTGCGGCGACATTCAGCGTCGTGAGCACCGTGCTCCAGGCAAGACCCAGCACCAGGCCGGCCGCCACTGCCCATGTGCCGGAGGATCCCGCGGCGAGCAGCAATCCCGCCAGCGCCACGCCGCCTGTTCCGGCAAGCACCGCCCCCGCCGGCTCCAGGCCAAGCCTGGCCTTCAGAAAAGGCAGCAGCAGCGCTCCCCCGACCGCGCCCACGCCGACCGCCGCCAGCATCATCCCGTAAAGCTGCGGACCACCATCCGGCAGGCCACGCGCCACCAGCGGCAGCAGCGCCCAGGGGGCGGAGGCGAACAGGAAGAAGCCCAGAGCGCGCAGCAGCACCGATTGCAGCGCTGGGCTGGCCAGCGCGTAGCGAAGCCCTGCGCGCAAGGCGCCGGCCACTGCCTCGGGCGGCCCGCCTCGTGCGGCGGCAGCCGGCGGGCGCCACCAGGCCAGAGCCGCCAGCACCGCGACGAAGGAGAGCGCATCGAGGGCGAAGACCGCCCAGGCGCCAACCGTGGCCAGCAGTACACCACCCAATGCGGGGCCGATCGCGCGTGCGATGTTCACCCCCGTCGCGTTGAGCGCCACGGCGGGGCGCAGCACGTCGCGCGGAACCAACTGCGGCACGATGGACTGCCAGGCCGGAGCCGAGAGTGCCGCGCCAACACCGCCGAGCAGCGCCGCCGCCAGGATCAGCGTGGGCGTCGTGTTGCCGCTGAGCTCCATCAACACCAGGCCTACCGAGAGAAGGCCCAGCGCCGCCTGCGCGGCGAACAGCAATCGGCGCCGATCCACCACATCCGCCAAGGCCCCGGCCGGCAGGGCCAGCAGCAACACGGGAAGCGCGGCCGCCGCCTGTACCGCCGCGACCAGGGTCGCGGAAGCCGCGAGCTCCGTCATCCGCCACGCCAGCCCGACATCGCGCATCCAGGTGCCGATATTGGCGATGAGTGTCGCGCTCCACAGCACCAGGAACGCACGATGCGCGAGGGGAGCAAAAGCGTTCATGCCAGCCAGCAGGCACAGCCGAGCGCACCCCAGAAGCCACGCTGGTCGCGCACCGGCACGTCCCGGCCCCAGGCATGGGCATGGCCGTGGACGCCGCAGGCGCTGCCGCAGCCGCAAGCCTCTACCAGCCGAGCGAGCGTGGCGTTGGGGTCCACCGCCTCCGCACGCAGCCGCCCGCCATAGCGCCCGCCGCCATGGCGCACTGGCGACCAGTCCGGCATGGGCGGCGGCAGTTCTGGCGCGAGCGGGGCAAGGTCCCCCGCCGCATGCACGACGCGGCCGCCGACCATCGTCAGGACGCTTTCGATGTGACGGATACGATCTTCCGACGCTGCGAAGTAGTCCTCGGTCAGCAGCACCAGGTCGGCGTACTGGCCAGGCATGATCTGCCCCTTGGCGCCCTCCTCGCGGGTGAACCAGGTGCTGTTCTGCGTCCACATGCGCAGCGCTGTCTCGCGGTCCAATCGGTTGCGCGGCGGGTAGAGCCGGGTGCCGCCCACCGTCATGCCGGTGACCAGCCAGGCCAGGGAAACCCAGGGGTTGTAGCTGGCCACACGCGTGGCGTCGGTGCCGGCGGAGACGGGCACGCCCATCTCCAGCATGCGGGCGAATGGGGGCGTTGCCTCGGCCGCCTGCGCGCCATAGCGCTCCAGGAAGTACTCCCCCTGGTAGGCCATGCGGTGCTGCACGGCGATGCCGCCACCCATGGCGCCCACGCGCTCGATGTTGCGCGGGCTGATCGTCTCGGCGTGGTCGATGAACCAGTGGAGCCTGTCGAGCGGCACTTCGCGATGGACGCGTTCATAGACATCGAGCACGCGCGAGATCGTCTCGTCATAGGTCGCGTGCAGACGGAAGGGCCAGCCCCGCTCGGCCAGCAGTCGGATGACGGGTTCGAGGTCACCCTCCATGCGCGCGGCCATCTCCGGCCGGGGCTGCCGGAAATCCTCGAAATCGGCGGCGGAGAAGACCAGCATCTCGCCGGCGCCGTTGTGGCGATACATCCCATCGCCCTGGCCCGGCCGCACCATGCCGGCCCAGCGCGAGAAATCCGCCAACTCCTGCCCCGGCTTCTGCGTGAACAGGCTGTAGGCGACGCGTACGGTCATCTCGCCCGCCGCGTGCAGCGCCTCGATCACCTGATAGTCCTCGGGGTAGTTCTGGAAGCCGCCGCCGGCGTCCGATGCGCTGGTCACGCCCAGGCGGTTCAACTCGCGCATGAAGTGGCGGGTGGAGTTGCGCTGATATTCAGGCGGCAGCTTCGGGCCCGCCGCCAGCGTGGCATAGAGGATCATCGCGTTGGGCTGGGCCAGCAGCAGGCCGGTGGGGTTGCCGGCCGCATCCCGCTCGATCTGCCCGCCCGGCGGTTCTGGCGTATCGCGGGTATAGCCCACGGCCCGCAGTGCTGCCGCGTTGAGCAGCGCGCGGTCATACAGATGCAGGATGAAGACCGGCGTGTCCGGCGCCACCGCGTTGATTTCGGCGAGGCTCGGCAGGCGCTTTTCCGGCCATTGGTGTTCCGTAAAGCCGCCGACCACCCGCACCCATTGCGGCGCCGGGGTGCGCGCCACCTGTTCGCGCAGGGCGGCCATGGCATCGCCCAGGCTGGCGACGCCATCCCAGCGCAACTCCAAATTATAGTTTAGCCCGCCGCGGATGATATGGATGTGGTTGTCGCAAAGCCCCGGGATGCCGCGGCGGCCCAGAGCATCGATGATGCGGGTGGTGGGGCCGGCCAGCGGCATCACCTCGGCATCGCTCCCCACTGCGGTGAAGACGCCGCCGGTGATGGCGACCGCGGTTGCCTCCGGGCACGACGGATCGAGCGTGCGCAGGCGGGCGTTGCGCAGGATGAGGTCGGGAGCAGGGGGCGGCGGGCTCATGCTGGGGCTCCGTCGGGTGGTGCCGGGCGACGATCGCGCAGCCGGCTCATGCCGGCCTGTCGGCAGCGCCGCCCGCCTGGCCCTGCGCCACGAGGAAGCCCGGGTCGACCCGTGTCACATGGCTGGTGGCCAGCCAGGCCTCGCCAAGTCGCTCGAAGGTGTCGGTGATGACGGCAGTGGCGACCACCGCCGGGGCCTTGGCGCGCTCAAACACGGTCAGGTAGAAGCGGGCCGTGACGGTCGGGCCGGACTGGCGCAGGGAGATAGCGCCGGGAAGGTGACGCTTGCCGGTGATGAAGCCGCTTGCCTGTGCCGCACGAAGGAACGCGCCGATCGCGGCGTGGCCGACAACCGGGGGCGCCAGGCCGGTATCGAAGGTCGCATCCGGTGCATAGCAGGCGAGATAGCCTTCGTAATCCTCGTCATCGAGCATCTGATTCATGCGCGCGATCTGATCGAGAAGTTCGAGTTGCACTTCAGCCGCCATGGGCTGATGGGGTTGGCCGCTTGTCATCATTGCCATGGGTGTACGGCTTCCGTCAGGAATTTTGCGTGGGCCCGCGCCGATCGGCGCGAGAAGTGACCTCGAAATCCTTGCTGTGGCACATCCAGCCCAGCGCCTGCGGGTGACCACGCAGCCAGTTCACCGCTGTCTCTCCGGCCAGCATGCCGAGGAGGCCAAGCAACGCAATGACCGGCGGCGCCGGAGAGCGCACGCCGAACAGCGCGTATGCGACGCCCACCGCAAGGCCCAGCGTCGTTGACAGGACATAGGGCATCATGGGCGTCGCTCCTGCTTCAGTGCCCCTCGCCGCCGCCGAACATGGTCTTGGCGTAGATCAGGCCGAGGCCGTAGCTGCCGCCATGCGCGATCGAGGTCGCGACGGTCTGCGCGTAGGTCTCGCCGCGCGCCCAGTCGCGCTGCAGCTCCAGCAGGTATTGCAGGCTGGTCATCGGCCGGGCGCCGAGCTGGATCATGCGCTGCATTGCCCGCTCATGCGCCTCATCGGAGACATCGCCGCAGCAATCGGCGATGACATAGACCTCGAAGCCCTGATCGAGGGCGGAGCAGGCGGGCCCCACGATGCACACGCTGGTCCACAGGCCAGCCAGCACGACGCGCCCCTTGCCGATGGCATTCACGCGCACAGCAATGGCTGCGTCTTCCCAGGTGTTCATCGTCGTGCGGTCGGTGACCTCCACATCGGGCAGCGCGTCCTTGATCTCCTGGAAGATCGGGCCGCTGAAGGACTTTTCCGCCACCGTCGTGAGAATGGTGGAGACCTTGAACTCCGCGGCCGCCCTCGCCACGAGCGCCGCGTTGTTGCGCAGCTGGACAGCGTCGATCGACTTCGTCGCAAAGGCCATCTGCGACTGATGGTCGATCATGATCAGTGTGTGGTCATTCGGCGAGAGCAACGTCGCGCCCGGCTTGGCATGAGCAGTCGGCATGTTGTGTCCTTTCGGTTGGGAGAAATGACTGGCGGGGAGGCACCGTGATAACGGCTTCGCTCCGTCCGCGAAATTCGTTACCTTGGAGATACCGATTGTGACCCAGAAAACCGGCCCTTCACCTCCGATTGCTCCGGGCTGCCCGCTTGACCGGGCGCTCGGCTTTCTGGCGCAGGCATGGTTGGCCGATGTGGTCTATGTCCTGGGTGGCGGCACCATGCAGTTCGGCGCGCTGCGCCGAACCCTGGCTGGCCGGATTTCGGCGCGGGTCTTGGCGGACAGGCTACGCCAACTGCAATCGCTGGGCCTCGTCGCACGAGACCAGCGCGCGGATGGGCGGCGGGAGGTGGCCTACACTCTCACCTCGCAAGGTCTCGCCCTTCACGGCATGCTGCACCGAATGGCCGAGATGCTGGCAACGATACCGCTTCCAGACACGCTTCTCGCACGATCCGCCCCGCCAGGCCGCGGCGGATCGGCGGGATAGGCCAAGCACATCCCACCGCCTCATCCGAGAAACTTCAAAAGATGGGCGTGTAGGGTCTCTGGCTGTTCCTCGGCGAGCCAATGCCCCGCCTCCGCGATGACGACGCCTGTCACGTCGGTGGCAAGTTGCCGCATGGCCATCTCCGGGAAGGGGCCCGCCGCCTTCTCGCCGCCTAGGGCGAGGACGGGCATGGCCAGCTTTGCCCCCTCGCCCCATGCCTTGAACAGCGCCATGTCCTGCCACACGCTTGCGAAATGCATGAACCCGCCGCGCAGGGCACCGGGCTTTTGAAGCTGGCGGACATAGACCTCGAAATCGGCCTGGCCGACCGCGTCGGGGTTGTTCGACCAGTGCCAGAAATACCAGGCCAGCAGCTCACGCTCCCGGCCCTGGATGAACTGCACGGCGACATCGGGCTGGGTGAAGAAGGCGAGCTGCCAGTTGACGTTGGTCGGGCTGGCCTGCAGCCCGTATTCGTAGCCATAGCCTGGCGGCGCGTATTCCAGCACAGCCAGCCGATCGACCCGCGTTGGCATGCCGAAACCCATCGCGAGTGCGGTGCCGCCGCCATGGTCATAGCCGACCACGGCCGCCTTCTCGACGCCCAGCCCGTCGAGCACCGCGGCGGCGTCCTGCGCGAGGGTGCGCTTGTCATAGCCGGCCGCCGGAATGGCCGAGCCGCCCATGCCGCGTTGATCGACGGCGATTGCCCGGAAGCCGCTTGCGGCAAGCGCCTCCATCGTGCCGCGCCACATCCACCAATGCTGGGGAAAGCCGTGGATCAGCAGCACTGCTGGTCCTTCGCCGAGCGAGACGGCGTGCAAAGTGACGTCGTCGTGTGTGATCATGTGGTGTCGAAAGCTGGCCATCAGACCGCCCCCCCGATCTGGGCGCAGAAGGCAAGGATGGCCTCAGCCACGACCTCCGGCCTCTCTTCGGCGAGGAGATGGCCGCAGAAGGGGATGGTTTCCCCAGTAACGTTCTCAGCGACCAGGCGCATCTGCTCCAGTACGCCCGGGTGACCAAACTGTCCGTTCAGCGCCAGCACGGGAACGGTCAGCTTCGTGGCTGTGGCCGTGCGGATCTGCTCCGCCGTGGTCAGCACCTCCCGGTACCAGCCGAAGGAGCCGTGCAGCGCGCCCGGCTTCTTCAGTTGCCGCACATATTCGGCCTTATCGGCGTCAGTGATTGAGGCGGGATCGGCCACCATCGACGTCAGGAAATGATCGACCAGGACTGCTTCCTTTCCCTCCCACAGCAATGCGGGAAGGTGCGGCTGGGCGTTGAAGCCGAACCACCAGTAGGGGAACGGGTTCTCCTTCACGAAGGCGGTGAACCGGTCGAGGTTGTAGCCCGGTAGCGGCTCGTCGAAGTAGCCAAGGCCGAGCACCCGGTCTGGATGGTCGGCGGCAAGCAGCAGGGCCGGCAAGGCACCCATGTCATGGCCCATCACGAAGAAGCGGGGGTGGCCGAGCGCCTCCATCACGCCGAGCAGGTCGGCGGCGATGGTGCGGCCGTCATAGCCGCCATAGGGCTTGTCACTCTCGCCATAGCCGCGCGCGTCAATCGCGATGACCGTGTGCCGTGCGGCCAGTGCCGGCATGACATGGCGCCAATGGTACCAACTGCCCATCCAGCCATGCACCAGTAGGATAGGCGGACCCTCGCCGCCCATGACGGCATGATGCATGAGCCCGTTGGCGAAGACCTTTCGGTGCGCAAAGCCAGTGGGTGTGGGAGTGGTTGCCATAGGTGCTCCAGGTGGACGTGTTGCGTATTACCCAAATGTCATGTCATTCAGTCTCAGCACAATGGGGGTGTTTCGGGACAATGAGTTCCATTTCCAGGACGGAGTACCTTGATCTGAACGCCTTGCGGACGTTCGTCCTGGTCGTGGAGGCAGGCGGGATCACGGAAGGTGCTCGTCGGGCCGCCCTGCCAAAGTCAACCGTCAGCCGCCAGGTCAGGGATCTCGAGGCCAGGCTGGGTGAGCAAATGCTCACGCGGCAAGGGCGCGGCCTGACCACCACGGGTGCCGGTCGCAGGTTGTATGAATCCGCCCGCAGTGCGGTTGGCGCGCTGGAGGTTTTGCGAAAGGACGTCTTCGCCCCGCCGGTGGCGGGCCGCGTGCGCGTGGCTGCGCCGGTCATGCTGGTGCGCGGCCCACTACAGGATCTTCTGGCGGATTTCCTGGGCCGGCATCCGGCCATCGCGGTCGATATAGACCTCGTGGATCGCTTCACGGCGGCCCAGGCACCGTCGGCGGATGTTGCCTTGTGCGTCGGCATCTCTCCCAGCGAGCATAGCCCCGTGCGCGCCTTGGGCTTTGTCGAGGCCCGCCTCTACGCCGCTCCCAGCCTGCTCGCGGCAATGGGCGCTCCGCGTATACCTGCCGACATCGAGAGGATGCCCATCCTCACCCAAGGCTGCGCACCCGGTGCGAGGGCAGGCTGGACACTGACCGATCCACGAGGCGCTGTGCATCCGGTTGGCTTCATGCCCCGAATGGTGACGTCTGACCCCGACCTTCTCTTAGCTGCCGCCATCGCTGGCCAGGGCGTTTGCCGCATGGCGACGTTCCTCGCGGAACCGCACCTGCGCGCGGGCCGCCTTGTCGCTGTCCTGGGTGACTACGTCGCCGAGCGCCATGACGTCAGCCTGGCGGTGCTGAGGCGACCACGGGATGCCGCCGTACAATGCTTTGCGAGAGAGATGACCGAACAGCTCGCGCAACGGCTTGCGGAACCCCCGCGGCGCCCCGCCTCGATCTGAGGGCCGGGTGGGCGGTCTTCGACGCACCCTGCGGGCGGCGCAATCACCGACAGCACCGTTTTGCGCGCCGTCCGGTTACCAGCGCCGCGAAGTCATCGGTGAGCAGCAATCCAGACTTCAACAGATGTCCAGGATGATGAGCTGTCATAATCGAAGAATCCAATAAAACCAAACCTAAGTGGGGCAGACGACGCCTGCTGACATTGGTCGGCGCGATCCCTGTCCTGGGTTCCATACCGTGGCTGGGCGGGTGCATGGGAGCCCGATGGAATCAACCCAGAAAGCGCTTGTCACTGGCTGTCACATGAGTTCGAAGCCCTGGGGGCCTTCGGCGCGCGCTTGCTAGCCGCCACTGGGTAGAGAATACTCAATCCGTCCAGAACAAAAATCGCTCCGAACGCGCGGAAACGGTGGGGAAGAAACATGAGTTGCAAGGCAAGCCGCTCCGGCTTCGGCCGCCGTTTGTGTATCGTGGCTATATGACCGGCGCCGCACCACAGGACGCCACCACCGACCTCCGCATCCGTTCGGTGGAGGCCTTCGCAATCTCCTTTGCCATGCCGCAGGACCGCATTGTGCGGCACGGCATCGGCGCCGCGGTAAAGCGCGACACGGTGCTGGTGAAGGTGCAGACCGAATGCGGCGTGGTGGGTTGGGGGGAGGCGCATCACGGCCGCGGCCCGACCAGCATTGCGGATCTCATCAACAGCACGCTGTCGCATTTTTTGAAGGGTCGCAGTGCTGCGGCGCCGATGGATGCCTGGGCGGCGATTTACGCGCGGCACCTGGCCAGCCACGGCCAGGGCGCCGGCACCATGATCGCGCTGTCGGGCATCGATATGGCGCTGTGGGACGCGCGCGGGCGCTACTGGAACACGCCGTGCCACCTGCTGATGGGCGGCGAGCGCAAGCCGCTGCGCGCCTATGCCGGGGGCGTCTCGCTCGGCTTCCAGCCGCCGGAAGCGCTGGTCGAGGAGGTGGCGGCCCTGGTCGCGGCGAATTGGCGCGCGGTGAAGCTGCGCTTCGGCGACAGCGTGGACCGCGATCTGCCGCGGCTTCGGGCAGTGCGCCGTGCCTTCCCGGATCTCACCATCATGGTGGACGTGAACTGCGCCTACAGCCTTGCAGACCTGCGCCGCACGGCGCCAGTGCTGCGGGACTGCGAGGTGCTGTGGCTGGAGGAGCCGTTTCCAGCGCATGACCACCGCTCCTACGCCGAGGCGAAGCTGCTGCTCGGCGGCGTGCCGCTGGCGGCGGGGGAAAACCACTACGGCCGCTTCGAATTCCATCGGCTGCTGGAGGATGGCAGCGTCGGCATCTTTCAGCCTGACCTGTCCAAAGCCGGTGGGCCGACCGAGGTGCTGCGGATTGCCGACATGGCCGGCGCCTGGAAGATCCCGGTTTGCCCGCACATCGCGACCGGCGGGCTGAACCACGCGGCGACGGTTCACCTGCTGTCTGCCATTGATAATGGCGGCTGGTTCGAGGGCGATGCCTCGCCGGGCAACGTGTTCCGCGATGCGCTGTGCCGCATCGAGCCGGATGTGGAGGGGATGGTGTTCGCCCCGCTGGGACCGGGCTGGGGTGTCGATGTGGATGAGGCGCTGATCCGCGCCTATCCACCGATCGCCGGCCCGGGCTTCGTCTGAGCGTGCCAACAACCAACAAAGGGAGGACCAACATGTTCCAACGTCGCAGCCTGCTTGCCGCGTCCGCCGCTGCCATCTCGGTGCCCCACATCGCGCAGGCCCAGGGCAACTGGCCCGACCGGCCGATCCGCATCGTCGTGCCCTACCCGCCGGGGGCCTTCAACGATTCGCTTGGCCGGCTGGTGGCGGACCGGATGCAGGCGGCGCTAGGCCAGCCCGGCGTGGTGGAGAACCGCTCCGGCGCCGGCGGTTCGGTCGGTTCGTTGATGGTGGTGCAGAGCCCGCCGGACGGCCACACCATCCTGGTCTGCAACAACGCCAACCTCATCTTCAACACTTTCATCTATCCGAACCTCGGCTACAGCCCGTCGCGCGACCTGGCCCCGCTCGGCGTCTGCGCGCGGTTGGCCAATGTGTTCGTGGTGAACCCCGATGTGATGCCAGTGACCTCGATGGCCGAGGTGATCGCGCGCGCCAAGGCGAGGCCTGGCGCGCTGAACTATGCCAGCAGCGGCAGCGGGTCATCGCCGCACCTGGCGGCGGAACTGCTGAAGGCGCGCGCCGGCATCGACATCGTGCATGTCCCCTATCGCGGCAGTGCGCCGGCCGTGGCGGATATGCTTGGCGGCAGCGTCGGCATGATGTTCGACAACATCCCGAACGTGCTAGAGCATATCCGGTCCGGCAAGATGCGCGCCCTGGCGGTGACAGGGACGGAGCGGGATCCGGCGTTGCCGGACGTGCCGACTATGGTCGAAGCCGGTGTGCCGGACTACAGCATGTATGTCTGGTTCGGCTTCGCCGCGCCGGCCGCCACGCCGGAGCCGACCATCGCGCGACTGGCCGAGACGATCCGCGCCACGATCGCGACCCCAACCACAGCCGAACGCATCCGCCAACTCGGCGCCGAGCCATGGACGCAGACGCCGGCGCAGATGAAGGCGCTGATGCAGCGTGAAGCCGAGGTCTGGGGCCCTGTCATCCGCGGGGCCGGCATCACCGCCTGATCCGCTGAGGGGAGTCCCACGCATGAAAATCACCGACGTCACGCTGACGCTGTTCGCGTGGGACGATATCCCGCCGACGATCTATGGCAGCCACACCGGCAAGTTTTCCGGCAGCAGCGCGCTCGGACTGCTGCGGATCATGACGGATGAGGGGATCGAGGGGCATGCGTTCCTCGGCTCCGCGATGAACCCCGCGACCACCGACGGGCAGGGCCTGATCACGCACCTTAAGCCCATCCTGATCGGCCGCGATCCGCTGGAACGTGAGCGGCTCAACCAGGATATCTGGCGGCGCCAGCGCAGCGCCGGGGTGCGCGCGATCGGCGCAGTCGATGTGGCCCTGTGGGATATCGCCGGCAAGGCGTTCGGGCAGCCGATCCACCGGCTGCTCGGCACCTGCCGCGACAGCATTCCGGCCTATGCATCCTCTGCCGTGCTGCCCTCCGCCGCGGCCTATGCGGAGGAAGCGTTGCAGTTCCGCGCGGCCAATTGGGCTGCCTACAAGATCCACCCGCCGGCACGGATGCGCGAGGATATGGCGATCTGCGAGGCGGTGCGGAAGGCGGTCGGCGACGACTACACGCTGATGCTCGACGCCACCTGGAGCTACGATTTTCCGACCGCGGTGCGCGTCGGGCTGGCGGCGCAGGCGCTGGATTTCCTGTGGTATGAGGATCCGCTGTCGGACCAGGACATCTACAACTACGTCAAGCTGAAGCAAAAGCTGGCGATCCCGGTGATGGCGACGGAATACCCGGTCACCGGCCTTGACGGCTACGCGCCCTGGATCATGGCGCAGGCAACGGATTACCTGCGCGGCGACGTCGCGGTGAAGGGCGGCATCACAACGCTGGTGAAGGCCGCACATCTGGCGGAATCGTTCCGGATGAACCTGGAGATCCACCACGGCGGCAATTCATTGAACAACATCGCCAACCTGCACGTCATCATGGCGATCCGGAACACCGCCTATTTCGAGGTGCTGCTGCCCGATGCCGCGCAGAAATACGGTCTGGCCGAGGACATAACGGTGGATGCACAGGGTCTGGTGCATGCACCGGCCGCGCCGGGGCTTGGGCACGTCCTCGACGATGCGCTGATCGTGCGCAAGACCATCGCGGTCTTGACTTGATCGGGCTTCCTGAGCTGGTCGTCGTCATTCGGACATGCAGCCCCTCGAACAGGCGGCGCGCGGTGCGGCGCTGGGCTTTTGGCAGCGCTTCGGAGACTTCGGCGTCTTCAGAGAGCGATTCCCGGGGTCGTTGCGTTCTCCAACCCTCAAGCCGCCGCGGCAAAACCCCAGGAAACCTGCGGTTCACGGCGCTACTCGGGACGGGGAAACGTAAGGTTGGGAAACCGACTGGAGCTCCGGTGGCAACCGGAATCCAACCTTCTCTGGCCTTGGCTGCCTAAGCCGCCAGTGTTTCCGCCAGATGGCGCGATGTCCGCGCCGTCCGGCCTGCTCAGGGGGCGAATACCAGCCGCGGCCGCAGGCGTGGCGCCACATAGTCGAGAAACGCCCGCAGCTTGGCCGGGGGCGCGTGCCCGGCGGCAAAGATCAGCTGGACCGGCAGCGGATCGCTCCAGTCCGGGGGCAGCACGGGGATGAGCCGGCCATCGGCCACCGGCAACGTGACCTGATGGCACATGAGATGCGCCACCCCGATGTCGGCGATGGCCGCATCCACCGCCGCCTCGGCCGTCGTCACCATCAGGCGCGGCCGCGGCGCGATCCGCCGGCTGCGGAGAAATTCCCAGGCGACCGGCGGGGCCCGGCCAGAAAAGCTGATGATGTGGTGGGATTGCAAGGCCTCGATGGTTTCGGGCGTACCGTGCCGTGCCAGATAATTGGGGCTTGCCACCACCATCTCGCGAATTTCGGCGACATGAACCATCCGCAGACCACTATCCGGGGAGCGGCCGATGGTAACCGCGACGTCCAGCTGCTCCTCGATGGGGTTCAGGATGCCTTGGGTCAGCCGCAAATCCACGGTCACCTCCGGATAGGCGTCCAGGAAGCCCGCCAGAATGGGCAGCAAATGTGTGCGGCCCAGCATGACCGGGGCGGCCACCACCAGCAACCCGCGCGGTGTGCAGTATTCGCCGGCCGCCAGACGCTCTGCCTCGGCCAGCTCCTCGATGAGACGACGCGCGGTGGCGGCGAAGGCCTTGCCGGCCGAGGTGGCGACGACGTGGCGGGTGGTGCGGGTCAGCAGGCTGGCGCCGAGGTGCTCCTCGAGCTCCGCGACCTTACGGCTGACGGTGGCCACTGGCATGCCCATACGGCGCGACGCGGCGGAGAAGCCGCCCTCCTCCAGCACCGCGATGAAGGTTGCCATGGCGTCCAGCTGGTCCATCGCATTCTCCCGTTCGTCGGAAAGGTCCTTCCCGAAGTTACCGAATACTCATGATACGCGGAAAGAGGCAATCCTTTCTCACCGGCGGCCAACGCCGCCACCTGATCAAAGGAGACGACTGCGATGTCGCGTATCACCACCTTCGCCTCGATCGAGGCCTCCCCCGCCGCCGCTCAGCCCTTGCTGGAAGGTGCGAAAAAGCAGCTGGGCTCGGTGCCCAACCTGTTTCGCGTCATCGCCAACAGCCCGGCGGCGTTGGGCGGCTATCTCAGCCTGAACGGCGCGCTGGCCAAGGGCAGCCTTGATGCGCCCACCCGCGAGCGCATCGCGCTGGCCACAGCCGAGATCAATGGCTGCGGCTACTGCCTCTCGGCCCACAGCTATATCGGCAAGAACCTGGCCAAGCTGAGCGACGCCGAGATCGCCGCCAACCGCGATGGCCATTCCAACGACCCCAAGGCCGATGCCGCCGTGCAATTCGCCGCCAAGGTGGTCCGCGCTCGCGGCCATGTCTCCGACGCCGATCTGGCGGCGGTGCGTGACGCCGGCTTCGACGAAGGTCAGGTCATCGAGATCGTGCTGCACGTCGCCCTGAACACACTCACCAACTACGTCAACGAGGTCGCCAAAACCGAGATCGACTTCCCCGTCGTCGCCGCCCGCATCGCCGCCTGAACAACCCCCAATCCAAAGAGAACTCTCATGTCCATTCGCTTCATCGACGAAAACATCCACGCCCTGATCGATTACCCGGTCGCGGCCAGCCTGGTGGGCACGCCCTTCCTGCTCGGCCTGGGTGCCAGCAACCCGCTGGCGCTCTGGCTCTCGGTGGTCACGGGCGTCGCCGCTTTCGTGCTCACGCTGCTGACCGACCACCGGGCCGGCGTGATCCGCGTGCTGCCCTATTGGTTCCATGTCTGGGTGGACCGCGCGGTTGGCATCACCTTCGCGGTGGCGCCCTTCGCCCTCGGCTTCACCGGGATCGATGCGCTCTACTACTGGGTGAATGCGGCGGCGGTGCTGACCGTGACCTTCGTGCTCAACACCCAGCCGCAGGCGCGCGGCGCGGCGATGGCCCGCTGAGCGGCGGCGATCCGTTCGGGGCGGCGGAGCGATCCGCCGCCCCGCTCTCATGTCTGCGCCCTGGCGCGGAAACGTTCCAGAAAACCGGCAGCAGGCCAACACGTCATATGTCCGGTTTGAGGCGGAGGGCACTTCACCTGCTGACCTCAGGTTGGAATAACGGCGTTTCTGGCTGAACTCGACTTGACAAGCGGGGACGTTAGCTCGGAGCGTTTTCCTATGGCCGCGTCGGTCACCCTATCGACCGTCCCCAATGACGCGCCTCGAACTGCGGCTGCGAGGTTTAGCGCCAACGTCGCCGGATGCATTCTGGTGTTTTGCATAATGCGACAGCGTTCGGTGGGCTGGCGGCGCGGTGGGAGATCAGCAGCGGCATGCTCATTGAGATCGACCAGGGTCGCGCCAACCCCAGCATTGCGATCTTGTGCCGTGTGGCGGCCGGTCTTGGCCTATCCGTGCCGGCGTTGCTTCAGCCATATACTGCAGCGAAGCGCCAGAGGCGAATGTTTCAGCCGCAGATGTCACGAAGTCTCTGGACGGGACGGCGAGGCGAGGACGCCTGCCTGATTATTGGCTCCACTGGCCCCGACATGCTGGAGTTGTGGAGCTCAACGCTGCATCCGCGGGATCGGTTCGAGACCCTGCCGCATCCCGCGGGAACATAGGAATTGCAGCAGATCGAGGAAGGCTCTCTTTCGCGAGATGTCGAGGGTGTCAGCGACATGCCTTCGCAAGGCGGTTCGGCGCATGCCTTGACAGATCGGTCGCACGCTTACGTCCTGCGCCGGACCGGCTCCAACACGATTCACGATGGTCGTGGATGAGCCATATGCAACATCGGACGAGGCCTGAGATGGGCGAGCCTGCGCAACGATTTGACAGTTACATCGATTTCTACAAGGCGGAATATGCCAGCGTCATCCGGCGCGTGACGCCGCTGCCCTTCGCGACCTTGTTCGAAACGGATCAATCCGCTGGCGACTGGGGGGACAAGCCTCACCCAGACCTGGTGATCGCCCGCCTTAAACAGGGGCGAGGAACTTTCTCGATTGACACAGGGGCTGGACGCTTCAACGGGAGGCTCGAGCGCAATCAGACCGGGATTGTTGCGCCGTACACGCACACCTCGGTCCAATGCAACGGGCAGCGGAACATTCAATTGGTGGGGCTTCCCTATGCGCGGCTGAAGCAGGTCATCGGTGATGGCTTGCGCCTGCCCGACGACGGCGATTTCGGTGCATTGCATGCCGGGATGCTTGCAAATCCGATCATCGGACACATGGTCGGCGCGATATTTGACGCAGTGGACCCTGGCGATCCCGCCGCCATCCTGTTTTGCGAGAGTTCGTTGGTATCGCTTGTGGCCTTGCTGGTGATCGAATCTGGCGTGTCCAAGATCCAGCCAGCGCCTCGCGGCGGCCTTGCGCCCTGGCAGGTTCGGCGTGCCACCGAGATGATGATGGAAAGCGAGGACGCCAGGGTGCCGCTGGTCGAACTGGCCGCCGCCGTGGGCTTGTCGCCTTTCCATTTCTGCCGTGCCTTCAAACACGCGACCGGCGTCGCGCCCCACCGGCATCAGGCATTGCAGCGGCTGGAGCGGGCGAAAGACCTTCTCGCCGGCACCCGGCTTTCGATCCTCGAGGTTGCGATGAGCGTTGGCTACGACTCGACGCAAGGCCTCTCGCGCCTGTTCCAGCGCGAATTGGGAATCAGCCCCGTTCAATGGCGCCGTCAACACTCATCATAGTTGATATCGCGTAGGCGCGGCGGCGAGGCGGAACGCGCCTGTGCTTCACGGTCTACCCTTCCCGGCCGCCCAACACTGCTGCATCAGCGCGGCGTTCCGGCCATTGGATCACCGTATCCATCTGGCGCCGCGACTGGGGGAATTGCTGTCCTGGAACTGGAAAGCCGCGCTGGCCCAGCAGGCAGCCGCCGCCTGACGATCATGGGTGTCGTGGCTTCGCTTACGATTTAGCAGCAAATTCCGTTCGTCCAGCGCAATTCGTGCACGACCCGGCGTTGAATGAACTGATTAACTCGCCCTCGAAAAGTGCAAATGCATATTTCTCCACGGCCGAGGTCCGCCAGGGCCAGCCACATGAAAGGCTCTGAGATATGTCCCGCATCAACACAATCCCGTCGATCGCCGCCGCTCCGGCCGCCGCCCAGCCGCTTCTGGAAGCTGCCAAGAAGCAGATGGGCTCAGTGCCCAACGTGTTCCGAGTCATCGCCAACAGCCCGGCCGCCCTCGAAGGCTACCTTGGCTTCAACGGCGCGCTTGGCAAGGGCTCGCTGGACGCCAGGACCCGCGAGCGCATCGCCATCGCCGTGGCGGAGCTCAATGGCTGCACCTACTGCCTGTCGGCACATACCTATCTTGGCAAGAATGTAGCCAAGCTCGACGATGCCGAGATCGCCGCAAACCGCTCCGGAACCTCGAACGACCCCAAGGCTGATGCCGCGGTTCGGTTCGCCGCCAAGGTGGTGCGCGAGCGCGGCCATGTCACCGATGCCGATGTCGCGGACGTCAGGCTTGCCGGCTACGACGACGCGCAGATCGTCGAAATCGTCGCCCACGTCGCGCTCAATACGCTGACCAATTACATCAACGAGGTCGCCAAGACCGATGTCGACTTCCCCGTCGTCAGCCCCCGCCTCGCCGCCTGAAGGGCCATCCATCGTGGCGGGCCGCATTCGCGGCCTCGGCACGAGCCAAAGCACGTGCCGTTGGTATGCCGACTCGACCCAAAGGAGAAACAAACATGAAGCAAGATACCCGAACCGGAATCACGCCGATGCGATTGGCAGGCCGGTGGCGAGGCCTGATTGCGATGTCGGCGATCGCCGCAACCGCCGCCATCGTGGCCTTGGTGCTGCCCGCCATCGCCCAGCAGCCGTCAGCCCCGCCCGCCTGGGCAGCACGTTGGACCGCGAACAATGAGTTGATCCTGCCGACCGACTATCGCTACTGGGTGTTCGTCGGCGCGCCGCTGACGCCCAATGGGCTCAACAATGGCGCGGCCGGCTTTCCTGAGATCCACAATGTCTATATCCCGCGCCCGGTGCTGGACAACTACTTGCGGACCGGCGCCTGGCGCGATGGCGACATCTGGGTGAAGGAGCTGCAGCTTATCCAGCCGGGCGAATTCCCCGATGGGTCGCGCAATGAATCCTCGGGCCGCGGCTTCTTCCCCGCCGCCTTCAATGGTTTGGACGTGATGGTGATGGACAGCCGGCGCTGCGCCGAGACGCGCAACTGGTGCTTCTTCAACTTCGGCCACCGTGCCGAGCCTTACGACCCGGTGGCGGCCATCGCCCCGCGCGCCGAATGTTCGGCCTGCCACGAGGTGCACGCCGATGCCGACATGCATTTCAAGCGCTTCTACACGATCCTGTCCCAGGTTCGGCGCTGAATCCGGCGGCGAGGGTCGGCGCGGCTTCGCCGACTCTCGCCTCTTTCCGCAGAGTGACGGCCACGATCTGGCCAAGCCGGTTCAACGAAAGGACATTTTCATGGCGTCTGCACAACGTCTCGTGATCGCCGAGCGCGGACCCGGCATTGGACCCACGCTGGCGCTGCTGCGCTGGACGCTTGTTGTTGTGTTCCTTTGGTTCGGCGGAATGAAATTCACAGCCTATGAGGCTGCCGGCATCGCGCCCTTCATCGCCAGTAGCCCGCTGGTCGGTTGGACCCACGCCCTGCTTGGCGTTCAAGGCGCAAGCTACCTGTTCGGCGTGCTTGAGCTTGCAACCGCCGCGGCCTTGATCGCCGGATCATTCAATCCGATCGCCTCGGCTCTCGGGGCCGCAATGTCGATCTGCACCTACCTGATCACGCTGACATTCTTCCTGACGACGCCAGGCGTAGCCGAGCAGACCGCCGGCGGCTTCCCCGCCATCTCGGCGGCGCCTGGGCAGTTCCTGCTCAAGGACGCCGTTCTTTTGGCCGCCTCGATCTGCCTGCTGTCGGCATCCATGCCCAGCGGCTTCGCTGCTCTGATCCAAGATCTGACCGGGCCGAAGGCCGCCGGAAGGTGAGCGCGCCTGTTCTTGGCGCACCGCTTCGGGGCCGGGCGCTTGTTTCCCCTGCCTCATTGGCGCGGATGTCCTGCTCATGACCTGCCTGGTTCAGCTCCCCCAACCTTTTCCCCCGCCTGATCCTTGTCTTTTGTGAGCTGCCGATGGCTTTCCCCACTGCCCGCAAGACGCAACGCCGTGCAGCCACGCATGGACGCGCATCGGCCGTGCTGTCGGCTTGCGCGATCTTGCTCCTCTGGCCCGCTCTCGAAGCTGCCGCGGCCGATGTGCGCGACGAAACGCCACCGGCCGCGAGCCAGCCACTGTCGGGATGGGAGGTGCGGATCGGGGCTTACCTGCACAACCCGTTCTTCAGGCGCGAGAACGGCTCGGTCGATGCGAACTTCGAGGTGCGGACGCCCAAGTTGCTGGGGCCATCCGGCGGCGCCTGGCGGAATTTCCTCACGCCGCGCCTATACGGCGGTGCGACCATCAGTTTCCGCGGTTCCACCTCGCTCGGCTATGCCGGCTTGTCCTGGGAGGTGAACCTCACGGAGCGAACCTTCCTCGATCTCGGCGTAGGCGCGGCATTCCATGACGGATACACCGGCACGACGAGGAAACCATCGGCGAACCGCGCCGAACTCGGTTGCAGTCCGCTGATTCACTCCGGCAGCTCGGTTGGTTATCGCCTGACGGAGAATTGGAGCGTTATGGCGACCTTCGAACATGTCTCGAATGGCGGCACCTGTGGTCGCAACCAGGGCCTCACCAATGTCGGCGCCCGCTTGGCCTACCGCTTTTGATGGCCCGGCGGTTCGCTGCCGCAGCCGCGAGAACCGCCTTTCGGGGAACATGGCGCCCGGTTTCGCCACGGGGTGGACATGATCGCCGCAACAATTCCTGGATGTGGGTCAACTGAATGGATCGCAGCCTGAGCACGGAACCACTAACCATCGCCCGTCCGCCGGGCGCGCAGCCGGTGGAAGCCGGGCCGCTCGCCATGGCGCGCTGGACCGAACCGGTGGGCATGCTGCTGATCAAGCTGGGCTACGTGCAGGGCATGAGGCCGATGATCGGCGCGCCGCTGCTGCGCTATGCGGGAGAGAAAGCATGAGCCGGCCGGTTTGCGTGGTGGTGGGTTTCGGCGCCGGCGTGGGTGCTGCCGTGGCGCGGCGCTTCGTCGTTGGCGGGTTTGATGTGCTGGGGCTGGCGCGCGAGCCATCGCGGCACGCCGCACTGGCCGGCGCCGGCATCACGCTGGGCACGGCCGATGCGGCTGATCCGGCATCGCTGGCATCGGCGCTGCCGGCCGACACGCATGTAATGATCTACAACGCCTATGCCGCGACCATGGCCTCGCCCGGGCCATCCGCACTAACGCCGGCGGCCGTGGCGGCCGATTTCGCGGTGAATGTGGCGGGCGCCCTGGCGGCCACGCTCGCGGTGCTGCCTGGGATGCGCGCGGCGGGGCGTGGGACCATCCTCTTCACCGGCGGCGGCCTGGCGCTGGACCCCACGGGCTGGCTGCCGGCGGCCTCGCTCGCCATTGGCAAGGCCGGGCTGCGCAGTCTGGCGCAGACGCTGCATGCCGAGCTTGCGCCGGCCGGTATCCATGCCGGCATGGTCACTATCGCGGGTGTGGTGGCACCTGGCACCGCCTTCGACCCGGACCGCATCGCCGAGGCTTATTGGACGCTGCATCTGGACTCCCCTGGCGCCTTCCGCGCCGAAACCATCTTCAAGGGCTGACATCAATGGCAACGAACATGCAGATAGTGACCCGCTTCACGGAAGCCTTCCTGGGCCGCGGTGATGTGGCGGCAGCGGACGCTACCGCTCACCCTGCCATACAGGGCATCACTGGCCTGAAGCCCATGGGTCCGATCGATGGCTTGGCGGAATACAAGGCTATCGTGACAGCCTTCTCGGCCGCCTTTCCCGCAGTGGAGCCACTGCGGATCATCGATCAATTCGAATCCGCCGACGGCACCCGCGTTGTCACGCGGTTCCATTCCCGACAGCGCCATGCCGGCGATTTCTTCGGCGTGGCCGCCACCAACCGCGTCATCCTGTTCGACGAAACGCATGTCGCGCGGCTGCGCGATGGGCTGATTGTCGAGAACATTGTCAGCGCCACCAATCTTGAGTTCGAGATGCTGATGGCACCCGTGCTGACGCCAATGATCTTGACATGAATGAGGCGCTGAACACGGTGTTCAAGCGCCGCACCCTCGGCCTCGCTGCCGCCGGGCTGCCCTTCGCGCCGTTCGCCCGCGCGCAGCGTTACGCCCCGGGCGAGGGGCTGGAGGTCGTGAAGATCGACCGTCCCGGCGAGGCATCGGTCAATTCCTTTCTTCTGATCGGTCCACGCAGCCTGGTCATCATCGATGGTCAACGCACCAAGGTGGAGGCACGCGCGGTGGTGGCCGCCGCACAGGGTTTCGGCCTTCCTGTCGAGGCCATCTTGCTGACACATGAGCACCCGGATCATTGCGGCGGCCTGAAGTTGATCACCGATACCTTCCCGCAGGCGCCGCTGCTGTCGAGCGAGCCCACGCGCGACTGGCTCGCCCGCAATGGCCGCGATCTGATGGGGCTGATGCGTGGGATCTTCGGGGACCGCATGCCCGATGCCTTTCCCACGCCCACGCGGATCATCAACCCGGGCGAGCGGCTGACCCTCGCCGGCACCGAATTCATCGTAGACCAGCTTGGCCCCTGCGAGGCGGCCGCAGGCATGACGATGCTGTTTTCCGAGCAGAACAGCCTGCTCGTCGCGGGTGATCTCTTCGGCAACCGCGCCACACCTTGGCTGCGTGATGGCGCCACCCGCGGCTGGATCCGTGAATTGGAGCGCGCCTCGCCGCGCTATGCGGGCGTGGCGACGGCGCTGCCCGGGCATGGCGCCGCCGCCGCTGCCGCACCGCTGATGGCTGATCAGCTTGCCTATCTGCGGGAGTTCCACGCCCTGGTCAGGCTCGAGGCGCAGGGCAGCGCCGTGCTGAGCGATGCTGCCAAGGCGCGCATCCGTGCGGCGATGGAGGCTCGCCACACCGGCGCCCCGCGCGTGGCGCCGCAGCCCAACCTGCTGGAACTGAACGCCGAGGCTGTGGCGGAGGAGCTGGCTCGTGGCTGATCGGTCTATCCTGGTTACGCGCCGCGTGGCGCTAGGCTTGTCCGGCGGCCTTCTGGTCACCGGCCGTGCCGCGCGCAGCCAGGCTGCGCCGGACATCTTCCCGCGCGTTCCCAACGGCACCTTCCTGGAAAACCTGGTGGTTGATGGACCTGGCGAATGCGATCTACGCGGCGATGCTGCGCAGCCTGGTGCAGGGTTTGGCCGAGACCGACGCGGCCCGCAAACGGCTGTGCATCGATGCCGCCATCAATGCCATGTTCGGCCTGGTCCCCGTGGCCGAACATCTAACGACGTTGCCCGCCTGCATGGCCGAGGATGGCCGCACCGCCGGCATGAGCTTCGCCTTGCTGCGCGACGTGGCGCGCTTCGGCCGCCTTGCTGCTGGAGACCCTCGTGCTGAAAGCGCCTTCGCGGCAGACCGGGACTGCCGTGCGGGCATGAATGTGGGCAAGGGGCGGTGGAGCGATCCGCCGCCCGAGCGCATCGACCGGGACGTGCGACGTGCGACCGGCGATCCCCGCCGCGGCCTTGAGGATGCTGCGCCGGTGCCGCTCGGCCCACCAATCCATAGCCTAGTGGTGTGCTCAAGACGGTATCCTCCGTCTGGCACACACCACCAGAAAGGCGATGAGGGACTGCATTTCGACCGTGTCGGCGGCTGTTGTCATGGACGCATTCCCTGGCGCGGCGCAGGCTGGAGCTCTGCGCGCGGTGGTGGCAAGCCGCTCGCAGGAAGGAGCAGCTTGTCGTGAAGGATCCGCTGGCCGCGCTTCTGGCCGAAATCCGTGGCTGCACGGTCTGCGCCGCGCACCTGCCGCTCGGGCCGCGGCCCATCGTGCAGATCGCAGCCGGTGCGCGGCTTGTGATCATCGGCCAGGCACCAGGTGCCAAGGTGCATGCGAGCGGCGTGCCCTGGCAGGATGACAGCGGCGAGCGGCTGCGTGAATGGACGGGCCTTTCTGCGGCGAGCTTCTACGATGCGGAGCAGGTCGCGCTGCTGCCGATGGGGTTCTGCTACCCCGGCGCGGCGCAAGGGGCGGATTTGCCGCCCCGCCCGGAATGCGCGCCGCTCTGGCATGCGCGGGCGCTGGCCGCCATGCCGCAATGCCAGCTGACACTGCTGGTCGGCCTGCACGCGCAGCGCCGCTATCTGGAGGCGCCGCGGGCGATGACGCTGACAGAAGCCGTGCGAGCCTTCCGCGACGCCCCGCCCGGGTGCTTCCCTCTGCCGCATCCGAGCTGGCGCAGCACCGGCTGGATGCGGCGAAACCCCTGGTTCGCGGCCGAGGTTCTGCCCGCCCTGCGCGCGGCGGTGGGCGCGGCCCTCGGCTGAGCGACTGGTCTCGGCTCCGCCGCGCGTGCCGCTCTTAGCTGGAGCAACAGGGAGGATGAAGACGATCATGACCCGATCCATCGCGCCGATGTGCACCGTTCAGGGCTCCGCCATTTCTCTCGCGGCGGATTCAACATCAGGAGCGAACACTGCTGCCTCCCTGGAAGGGTTACGGTGGTGCGATTGCAGTTCAGAGACGTCGGCTGCGCTCCTTTGTGCCAACAACGCTGAGACAAACAGCCCATGGGAAAACAGACTTGATATCTCGGAACAATCATCTCGCCGATGCCAATGCTCCCGACCTGTGTAAAGGCCACGCCTGTGGCGACCCGGATCGGCTGCCGCCGGTTCAGCGCGGCGTCGGCCATCACAGAACCAGCGCAGACGCTACCCGAGTTGTCTCGCGCGATTGGACCGCAGGCGCAGCGCAGGTAACACGTTGCCCTCCGAGTGCAACAAGTTGCCCTTTTTCGTCGGCGCCGGCTCCCGGTGATGCTGCTATCGTGGCGACGTTTGTGATGGGGACCCGGACCCAGAAGCGCGGGGACCGTCGGAGACGCTGCACGAGGGGCAGATCGAGGGCGGTGGTGGGGATGGCGGCGAACCCGTCTGGAGCCCACCAGGCCGGCCGTCATCTGGCCGGCCAGATGATGCCCGGCATGCCGGGAGGAGAGGCGAAGGAGGCGTGTGATGGGCGGCGCGCCCCCCCCCTGCGGGGAGATGTTCCTTGCGGATCGCCATCACGGCATCCGCCGCTTCACCACCTGCACCGACAGTGTCGCCGCAGCCAGATCGAACGTCGCACCCGAGATATTCCGCGCCATCACCCGCACCGCGTTGTTGGTCCAGGCAAAGGCTGTCAGGTCGTTGAAGCGCGTTGAGCTGTGTCCTCGAAGCGTACGGAAGATGGGGCAGTGTGCAAAAGTCGCGTGACGCGGGCCCAGGGCCCGTTGTTCACTCCACCCGCGCACCTGATGCGCGGATGATGGGCGCGAGCGTCGCCGCCTGCGTCTCCCGAAAGCTTGTCGCCTCCTCATGGGTGGACCACCAGGGGCCGGAGCCGAGATCGGCGAGGGTCTGCCTCATCTCCGCGCTCTCCAGCGCCTGCCGGGTGAGGGCGTTGATCCGCGTGATGAGGCCGGGCGCCATGCCGGCCGGCCCCACCAGCGTATTCCAGGGCAGCAGCACGAAGCCTGGAATGGTCTCTGCCATCGTCGGTACATCAGGCACTGCGGGGTTGCGCTCGGCGCTGGTCACCGCGATGGCGCGCGCGCGACCCTCGCGCATCTGCACGATGCCGTCAGGGATATTGGCGAAGATCATCTGCACCCGGTTGGCGTAGAGATCGACCATCGCGGCCGCGCTGCCACGGTAGGAGACGTGCAGCATCTCGCCGCCAATGGCCTGGGCGAGCCAGGCACCCATCAGGTGCAGCGTCGTGCCCGAGCCGGAGGAGGCATAGGCGAGGCGCCCTGGGTTGGCGCGGATCAGCGCTATGAGCTCGGGCAAGGTGGTGGCCGGCACGTCGAGATTGACCACCAGCATGTTCGGGCTGCGGGCGAGGCCGCTGATCTGCGTGAAGTCGCGCCCTGCATCGAAGGGCAGCCTTGGCTGGAGCGTGGGCGCGATGGCATGCACCGCGATACTACCAAGCCCTAGCGTATAGCCATCGGGGGCCGCCCTCGCGATGGCTTCGGTCCCCACGATGCCGCCGCCACCCACGCGATTCTCGACGACGAAGCTCTGGCCGGTCAGCGCCGCCATCTGCGTGCAATAAAGGCGGGAGATGATGTCCGTCGCGCCGCCGGCCGCGAAGGGACTGATGAAGCGCACCTGACGATTGGGCCACTCAGCGCCCTGGGCGCGGGCGAGCCCCGGTGCGAACAGGGTGGCCGGCAGGATGCGGCGCGTGATGATCATGGTTCTACTCCGCCTGGCTGATCTCGACACGAAGTCCGGCCTGCCGCATCAGCGGCAGCACCGCCTCGCCGAAATAGGCGAGGTCGGGCGCGAAATCGAAGAAGGTGAGCTGCACACCATCGATGCCGGTCTGCTTCAGCTTGATGAAGCCATCCACGATCTGCTCCGGCGAGCCGACCATGTGCAGATTGCCGCCGAGCGCACGGTAGTGGCGCTTCGCTTCGCGCCAGGCCACGGCATCGCTGCTTTTCATCACGCCGGCGAAGCCTTCCACCGCACCCGGATCTGCGGCGTCCACGATGGCATCGCGATAGGCGATGGCCTCCCGCTCCGTCGGCCGGCAGACGATCATCGGGTTGATGATGGTGCATGGCTTGCGGCCCACCGCGGCGCCCGCGGCACGGATGCGGGCGATGTGTGGCGGCAGCGTCGTCATCGCCTCCGCCATCTGGTTACCGCCCGGGCTGGTGATGAAGATCAGGTCGGAATGCTTCACCGCATAGGCGATGCCGTCCGGCGAGCCCGTGGCATTGACCAGCACCGGCCGGCCGAAGCGCGGCTTTGGCGTGACGAAGGCATCCTCCATGGCCCAGAACGG
Source organism: uncultured Rubritepida sp. (assembly GCA_964395305.1). GTDB lineage: Bacteria > Pseudomonadota > Alphaproteobacteria > Acetobacterales > Acetobacteraceae > Rhodovarius. Next base: position 5,181 of record CAYNBM010000011.1, on the reverse strand, counting down.
GCCATCGACCGTCAGGTTCTCGGTGGCGGACCAGAGTTCCTTCAGCCGCGTGGTGAAGACATCGGCCATCTCGTAGCGGCGTTCATGATCTGCCCGAATCTGGCCGAACATGCGTGCCTCGGTCGAGACATGGCCGGTGACGACGTTCATCCCCCAGCGGCCGCCCGAGATGTGGTCCAGCGTCGCACCGAATTTCGCCATATGGACCGGGTGCCAGGGCCCGTAGAGCACATGCACGGTGGAGATGAGCAGGATGCGCTGTGTCACCGCGGCCAGGGCGCCCACGGTCATGAAGCTGTCGATCGACGTCTCGCGATAACGCATTTCGCCACCATGCCCGCCCTTGGGCGCCCATTGCGCGAGGCCGAAGACCAGGTCGAAGCCGAGCGCCTCGGCCTGCCTGGTCAGCGCGGCGTTGTAGTCGAAGTTCCAGTCGGTGGTGCGTGGCAGGGTGGAGGCGCTCCAGCCGCCGGACTGGATGGGCAGGAAGAGGCCGAGCATCAACGGCTGCGCCAGCACGCGCGACAGCGGGCTGTCGGCGAAGGTGTCGGGGTTTTCCGGTAGGCTCATTCGGCGGCCTGCAGCCGCCCGTCACGCATGGTGTAGCCGCGCGGCAGGATGCCATCGCGCCGGCTCCAGCCCGACTGGTCATCGAGGTCGAGTTGCAGGGGGTCGAGCTTGCGATAGCCGTGGAGCTTCAGCCACAGGCGCAGCATGTGCCGTTCGCGCCCGGGCTCGGGCCAATCGGCGTATTCGGTGCGTGAATGCATCACCGTGTAGTTGTTCACCCATTGCATATCGCCGGGCTCGAGCATCATGGCGAAGTTCACCTCCTCCCGCGCCGCGACGGAATCGAGGAAATCGAGCGCCGCGACTTCGATGTCGGAGAAGGGCATGCCGAGCTTCGGCCGCGCCGTCTTGATCGCCTGGCGCACGTAGCGCATCGAGAGATCGCCATCCACCTCGCAGAAGATCGGCAGCTTGCCGCTGACCTCCTTCTGGAAGGGCGTCTCCTCGCCGCGCCGGTCGAACTCGAAGCCGTGGAAGAGGATGGGCAGGTATTCGGGATGCTCGCGCAGGATGGTGTTGAACACCGTCGTCGCGCTGGCGATGGAGGAGAGCCCGCCCTCCCGCGCCTTGCGCAGGCACATCAGGCCGAGCACATCGCCGGAATCGGTGTGGAACTTCAGCTGGTGGCTGGTCTGGTAGCCACGCACGTTCAGCGCCTCGTAATCCTTGCCCTGGTTGAAGACATGGCCGAGCTTGTCGCCCATGGCATTCTGCGAGACGCCCGGGCCGAGATGCTGGCCGAGCCCCCAGACGATCATGCCCACCTCGGCATCGCTGTAGCGCTCAACCGGCAGGCCGCGCATCACGTTGAAGCCGAGCCCGGTGCAGACCTCGCCCCAGATGCGGCGGTTCAGTTCCACGGCGAGAGTCGGCAGCGGGAAATCCTCGCGCCCCATGGTGTCGATGGTCCGGCCCAGCCGGCGCAGCTGCGCTACGCCGAGGTCGATCTCCTCGATCCAGGCCGGCGTGAGCTGGAACAGCCATGCCCGGTCTCGCTCCACATCGGCGCGCGTCCAGGCGCTGCGATCGGTCACGGGTGTCGTGCGCACCGGGCGGTCGGTCATCGTCGTTCCTTTCCTATTGTTCCACGCGCAGGCCATGGCGGCGCACCAGCGCCGTCCAGCGTGCGATATCGGCGGCGATCCGCTGGGTGTATTCGGCCGGCGAGGAGGCAATGACTCGCATGGCCATCGCACCTTCGATCTGCTGCCGCGCGTCGGGCATGGAGAGCGCTGCGGCGAGTGCTGCATGCATGCCGGCAATGGCGGCCGGCGCTGTGCGCGCGGCGGCGATGATGCCCCATGACACTTCGGCGACCACCTCGGGGAAGCCGAGTTCGGCAAAGGTCGGCGTGTCCGGCAGCAGGGCAGCGCGTGTGGTGCCGGCCTGGACCAACGCGCGAAGCGCGCCACTGCGCAGCTGCGGCGCCAGCGCCGAGGTGGTGCCCACCACCAGGTCCACATGCCCGGCCAGCGCGTCGTTCAGCAGCGGCCCGGCGCCGCGATAGGGCACCAGCAGCAGCCCCGCTCCGGTCTGGGCGCTGGCCAGCACGACGAAGAGGTTGCTCAGGCCCGAGCCGCTGGTGCCGGCCGAGACGCTGCCTTGGCGTCGGCGGGCGGCGTCCAGCATCTCCGCAGCGTCGCGCCAGGGCCGGCGGCCGGTGGCCGCCGCGAGCAACAGCGGCGCCGTGCCGATCTCCATGACGCCCTGGATTTCGCGAAAGGTGTCGTAGGGCATCTCAGGCAGGATGGCGGGGTTGACCGAGATCGCGTCGGTCGTGAGGCCGAAGGTCCGCCCGTCGCGCGCCTGCGCCACCGCCCCGGTGCCGATGGTGGTGCCGCCGCCGGCGCGGTTGTCGATCACCACCGGCACACCGAGGCGGGCCTGGAGGTGGGGCTGCAGCAGCCGTACCACGCCGTCGCTCGCGCCACCCGGCGGAAAGGGAATGATGATCCGCAGCGGACCATCCGGCCATTCGGAGGCATGAGCGACAGCCGGTGCCGCCAGCAGGGCGGCAACGCCGCGGCGCGATACGGCGCTTTGACCGCCGTTCATCAGGCGCATACCAAGGTGCGGCAGACGCACGACGGAGGTACCGCACCATGGACAGGAGCTTCCTCAAGGGGTTGGCCGTGCTCGAAGCCGTGGCGCTGGCCGATGGGCGCAGCGGCGTCACCGGAATCGCCCGCGAACTCGGTATCACCAAGAGCAATGCGCACCGCCTGTTGCGCAGCCTTGTCGCCAGCGGCTTCGTGGCACATGACGCGACCGATGGCAGTTACGCCGCGACGCTGAAACTCTGGGACCTGGGCCAGAAGGTCATGGCGCGGGTCGATATTCGCGACCGCGCGGCGCCCTATCTGCTGCGACTCTCCGAGCAGACGCAGGAACTGGTCAATCTCGTCATCCTCGACGGCGCGCATGCCGTCTTCATCGAGCGGATCGAAAGGCCGCCGGCGGGGAGGACAGCCGGCTATGTCGGTATCCGCGCGCCACTGCATGCGCTTGCCACCGGGAAGGCCATGCTGGCCTACGCGCCTGAGGCGCTGGTCGCCGAGGCCTGCGCCCGGCCGCAGGGCTTCACCCGCCATACCATCACCGACCCGATCGCGCTGCGGGCCAACCTTGCGAAGGTGCGGCGGCAGGGTTTCGCCACCAATCGCGGCGAGTGGCGCGACAGCGTGAACTCCATCGGCGCGCCGATCTTCGGCGCGCAGGGTCTTCCCGTGGCGGCGGTCGGCCTGACCGCTCCGCGCGAGAGGCTGACCGTCAGACGGGTTGCCGAACTGGCTCCCTTCGTTCGCGAAGCCGCCGCCGCGATCACCGGACGCATCGGCGGGCGCCTGCCTGGCAGCTGAGCGCATGCAGGGGACCGGTTCGAGGCCTCGGCTAGGCTGTTCCATAATGCAGAACACGGTTATACTTTCGTTTCCTCTGAACGCAAGCTATCCGCCGCAAAAGATATTGTGCAAGCGAAATCCCTGCCGCCAGCATGATGGCATGTTCTATATTGTGGAACAGAAAGCCTCTGCATTCCTGTGCTTCGCCAGAGACATCGAGGGCGTCACCGACGCGGATTCGAAAGGCGCGCCAGAATTCCCTTCCATGATCCTGATACGGAGACTTTCGACCGTAGCGCCACACTGTCCATCAGCGATGTCGGATCGACACCAGCTGGCCGACAGTCAACGCGATGGTTGCCTTCTGAAGTTGCTCGATGATCCGAAAAATCCGGTTGGGCAGCGGGGAGCTCCCGCGCGAACTGCACGGGCAGCGAGTTCGCCTTTTCCTTGTCCGTGCCGCCGCCCGGTGGTGATCGCATGGTGGCGTCGCTCGTGATCGGAAACCGGCCCCCGAAGCGCGGGGACCGCCGGAGACGCTGCACGAGGGGCAGATCGACGGCGGTGGTGGGGATGGCGGCGAACCCGTCTGGAGCCTACCAGGCCGGCCGCCATAGGGCCGGCCAGATGTTACCCGGCATGCCGGCAGGAGAGGCGGAGGGGGCGTGTGATGGGCGGCGCGCCCCCTCCCGGCGGAGATGTGCCTTGCTGCCCGCCGCTACGGCACTCTGCGCTTCGTCACCCCCACGGACAGCGTGGCCGCGGCCAAATCGAACGTCGCCCCCGAGATATTCCGCTCCATGACCCGCACCGTGTTGTTCGTCCAGGCGAAGGCGGTCAGGTCGATGAACCGCGTCGAGCTGACCAGCGAGGCCTGGGCCATATCCCCCTGCCGGGTTCCGGTCAACGTCACATCGGTCAGCGCCGTCGCGCCGCTCGCCAGCGATGGCAGATCCCAGGACACCTCCGCCTGGAACTCCCGCGTCCCGATCGGCACCGAGGGGCAGGCATAAAGCACCGCCGGCGCCGCCTCGGGCAGCCCGAACAGCCGCAGCGCCTCGAGCTCGATCTGCCCGTCGAAGCCGACGATCCCTACCTGCGCAAAGGCGACGCCCGCGCCGACCCGGATCGTCTGCCGCCGGTTCAGCGAGGCGTCGGCCATGACGGCTCCGGCATTCCAGCCCTTGGCCGCCGTGTTCCACTGCATGGTGGTGCCGGAGGCCAGTACGTCGCCGGCGATGTTCTCCCGCACATTGGCTGCGCCATCGAAGACCCGCATAAAGAGCCGCCCGCCATCGGCGCCACCGACCAGCCAATGCGCCAGCGCGAACTCCTTCGCCGAAGTGGTGTCCACCACGAAGGCCATGCCGCGGTTGGCATCCAGCAGCAGCCCGCGGGAGGTCGCGGCGATCCCGTCCAGCCCGTTGAAGCAAAGCCCCGCCAGCGTCGTGGCCGCCGTGGTCGATGTGGCCAGCGTCGCCAGCTTCTCGACGCCGATCTCGGTAGCACTCTGCCGGAAGGCCGCGGCGCGCAGGTTCGGCACCGCCTCCAGCACCCGAAGCAGCCGCGACGCCGGCGCGCGATGCCGGTTGATCACAGCATTCCCAGCGCGGTCCGCCGTCGAGGTGTAGTCCATCCGCACGGCATAGGTGTTGGCCCAGGCCACCTCGTATTCGCAGTCGGTCGCGCTGCCGGTGTGCCGCGCGACGATAGGGGGGGCGGATTCAAAATCCGTAGCGAACACCACCGCCGTCCAGGAACGTTTACGGTG
>CAYNBM010000010.1:0-135668 GCA_964395305.1 uncultured Rubritepida sp. | reverse complement strand
CCGTGATGGCGGAGATGGGCAAGGCGATGATGGGCACCGGCGAGGCCGAGGGCGATGAGCGCGCCGTGAAGGCCGCTGAAGCCGCCATCTCCAACCCGCTGCTGGAAGACACGTCCATGCGCGGCGCGCGTGGCGTGCTGATCTCGCTGACCGGCGGCTATGACCTCACCCTCTTCGAGGTGGATGAGGCGGTGAACCGCATCCGCAAGGAAGTCGACGACGAGGCGAACATCATCTTCGGCTCCTCGGTCGATGAGACGCTGAACGGCCGCGTGCGCGTCTCCGTCGTCGCCACCGGCATCGACCTGGCGGTGCAGCCGGCAGCCGCGCCCGAGCCCGCGCCCCGGCTGTCGCTGGTCACACCGCCGGCGCCGCGCCCTGCGCCCATGCCCAGCCCCGCCGCCTCCATGCCGCGCCGCCCCACCGTGCTGGGCAATGGCCCAGGGGTGCTGCGCGCCGCCTCGAACATGAGCGCCCCAGCACCGCATGCGCCACCGCAGGTGCAAGGTGCCCTGGCGATGCAGGCCGCCCATGTCGAGCATGAGATGCAGCAACCCATGCCAGCGCCGCAGCCGGTCTATCACCGCGAGGTGCCGCCGCTGCGCCAGCCCGCGGCGCTGGAACCGCAGGCCTCGGCCGGCTTCCGCGGCATGTTCCGCAACGTGACTGGCCTGATGAAGCGCCAGGTACCGGCTGCACCCGAGGCACCGGCGCAGCGCATTGAGCCGTCGGGCCATCCGCGCCCGCTGAACCGCCCCACCGCACAGGATGAAATGGACATTCCAGCCTTCCTGCGCCGCCAGTCCAACTGATTGACGGCGGCGGGCGCGCGCGTCTAGGAACGGCGCATGCGCCTGCTTTATGTCTCGGTTCACGAACCGCACGAGTTTGACGACATCACAATGTTGCAAAGCCTGGGGCATGAGGTCTTCCCCCTGGGCTATTACTTCGGGCCTGCGCTGGATGTCGGCCGCCTGCGGCCCGACGTCGAACTCGGCCCGGGCTTCCCCGCGCTGCGCGAGGCCTTCGATGCCACCGGCTGCCGCTTCGATGTCCACGACATCGCCAATAGCATACACCTGACACCGGAATTCGTTGCTCTCTTCGATGCGACGATCGTGATGTTCGTCTGGCCGGTCATCGATCGGAACTGGGCGGCACTGAACACCCGGCCGATCATCCTGCGCACCAATGGCCAGGGGCTCGACGTCTTCGAGGAGGCGCATGCCCGACTGCGCGGCCAGGGCGTGCGCGTGGTGCGCTGCGCGGAGGTGGAGGCGGCGCAGGAGGGCTATGCCGGTGGCGATGCGGTGATCCGCCTCACCAAAAATCCCGCGGAATTCGAACCCTGGCGTGGCGGGCTGAACCATGTCCTGAGCTTCGCCGCAGCATTCGAACAGCGCTACCCCGTGGAATTCGCGCTATGGCGGCAATCGGTGGAGGGGCTTCCGGCTTTGCTCGGCGGCCGGTCCAACCCGCATTTCGACGGGGTGATCGGCGGCGTGGATTGGCAGAAGCAGCTCGACCTGCTGCGGGACTGCCGGGCCTATTTCTACTGCTCGGGTCTGTCGCTCCCCTATACGCTGAACCTGGTCGAGGCCTGGATGGCCGGCATCCCGCTGGTGTTGATGGACCCTGCCGCCGCGGGCCATCCCCACACCTATTGGGAGATCGGCACGCTGATCACCCCTGGCGTGGACTGCCTGTTGGTACATGACGCGGCCGAAGCGCAGGCGGCGCTGCGCAGCCTGCTCGATGATGCCGCGCTCGCCGCGCGGATCGGCGCCGCCGGGCGGGAAGCCGCCATCCGCCTGTTCGGCCGGGCCACGATCAGTGCGCAATGGCAGGCATTACTGACACGAATCGTGCCGCCATAGCCGCATTCGTCACACTTGCTGAATATGGTAAATTCAAGGCAAAAATGACGGGTATTTACTGAAGTAAATCAATGGTTTACGGCGTAATATTGCGAAACAAGGCTTGACTGGCCTGTTGCCATCCCAGCTGTCATTCAGACGACATGGATAGAGTGTGCAGGTCCCTCGGCCGGCTCTCTGATACAACAAGGGCGCCCCCGACGCCCACCGGGACAGGGTATCTGATGGACGGTTATGTGGCTTCTGGCGCTGGTCGACGCAGGACACTGAACACCCGGATTGGCTTCGCCGGGATCGGACTGCATTCCGGCCGCCGTATCCGCGGAGCCCTTGTTCCCGCCGCTTCCGGCGAGGGCATCAGCTTTCTGCGCACCGATCTCGGCATTGCGCTTCCGGCGCTGCATGATCATGTCGTCGATACCCGGCTTTGCACGGTCCTCGGCCTGGGCAAGGCCCGCGTCGGCACGGTCGAGCATGTGATGGCGGCACTCGCCGCCCAGGGTGTGGACGATGCCGTGGTCGAGCTCGACGGGCCTGAGGTGCCGATCTTCGATGGCTCGGCCGAACCCTTCCAGTTCCTGATCGATTGCGCCGGCATCACCACCCAGCTCGGCATCGCCCGCAGCATCGAGGTGCTGCGCCCCGTCCGTGTGCGTGAGGGCGAGGGCCCCGACGCCGCCTGGGCCGAGCTGCATCCCAGCACCGGCCCCTTCTTCGAAGCCGAGCTGGGCATCGATTTCGCCGCCAGCGCCATCGGGCGCCAGCAGATGACGCTACGCCTCTCGCCCGACAGCTTCCGCGAGGAGCTGGCACTGGCCCGCACCTTCACCCTGGCCGAGGATGTCTCCCGCCTGCGCGCCGCCGGCCTCGCACTCGGCGGCAGCCTGGACAATGCCGTGGTTGTGGATGGCCCCCTGGTGCTAAACCCGGGCGGGCTGCGCAGCCCCGATGAATTCGTGCGCCACAAGCTGCTCGATGTGGTGGGCGATCTGGCCCTGGCCGGGGCACCCATCGCCGGGCGCTTCGTCGGCCATCGCACCGGCCATGCGCTGAACAACCGCCTGCTGCTGGCGCTCTTCGCCGACAGCGCGGCCTGGCGCTTCACCAGCGGCCATGCCGTGGCCGATGGCCTCGCCACCCGCATGACGGTCGCCGCCTGAACACTCGTCGCGCGGCCTGATGGAACAGGTCCTCGTCCTCGATCTGGAAACCCTGCCGGACCTCGACGCCGGGCGGGCCTTGCTGGGCGATGCGGCGCTGGGGATGGATGCCGTGGCGCTGCGGCAAGCCCTTGGCAGCCGCTATGCGCGGGAGGGGCAAGACCCCGCCACCGCCTTCCTCAAGCCGGTGTTGCACCGCATCTGCGTCATCGGCGTGCTGCGGGCGGAGCGCGAGGGGCCCGAGATGCCCTGGCGGGTCACCCGCATCCGCGCCCGCAGCACCGATGAGATGAGCGAGGCCGAGATGCTGGCCGGGCTGGAGACCAGTTTCCGCCAGCAGCCCGTGCTGATCGGCTTCAACACCATGGGCTTCGACCTGCCGGTGCTGCGCTATCGGGCGCTGGCCCTGGGTGTGGCCATGCCGGCGCTGCTCGGGCCTGGCGGCAAGGACTATGCCTATCGCTTCGGCACGGCGCATATCGACATGTGCGAGAGACTGTCGGGCTTTCGCGCCACCACACCGCCCTCGCTGGCCGAGGCCTGTTCGCTGCTGGGGATTCCGGCGAAGGGGGAGATGAGCGGCTGGGATGTGGAGCCGGCGATGGCGGCGGGGCGTGGTGCGGAGGTGGCGCGGTATTGCGAGACGGATGTGGCGGCCACCTATCTGTTGTGGCTGCGCTGGATGCAGGTGATGGGGGCGGAGGAAATCCCCGGCAGTCTCGCCCAATTCGCCGATGTCGCGGCGGCCACGCCGCATTTGACCGACCATGCTGCGGCGGCGCGGCGGCTGGCGGGCTGACGCCTATTCGGCGCGTATCCCCGTCGCCCGCACCAGCTCCGCCCATTCCACCGTCTCGCGCGCCAGCAGCGCGGCCAGGGCGGCGGGGGTCGAACCCTCGATGGCGATGCCGCGCGCCGCCATGTCGGCCACCAGCGCGGCATCGCCGGCGGCCGCAAGCGCCGCCGCGTTGAGGCGCGTCACCACGGCCGCCGGCGTCCCCGCCGGCACGAAAAGCCCCTGCCAGAATTCCACCGCGTAACCGGGGTAGCCGGCCTCGGCCACCGTCGGCACATCGGGCAGCACCGCCAAGCGGGCGGGCGAGGTGACGGCGAGCGCACGCAACCTGCCCTCGCGCACGAAGGGCAGCGCCTCCAGGATCGCCAGAAAAATCACCGGCACCCGTCCGGCCAGCACATCGGCGGTGGCCTGGGTGCCGCCGCGATAGGGGACATGGCCGAATTCCACCCCGGCCCGGCGCTGGAACAGCGCGCCCGAGAGATGGTTCAGCGAACCGCTGCCGGTCGAGGCCTGGTCCAGCGCCCCAGGCCGGGCGCGGGCCAGCGCCACCAGCCCCGCCACGTCGCGCACCGGCACATCGGGGTTCACCGCCAGTACGAAACCGCCGCGCGCGACCAGGGAGACAGCGACAAAATCGCGCAGGGCCGAATAGGGCAGGTCGGCGCGCAAAGCCGGGTTCACCGCCAGCGAATTGATGCCCATCAGCACTGTGTGGCCATCGGCTGCCACCCGCGCGGCATGGGCATAGGCGACATTGGCGCCCGCACCCGGCCGGTTATCGATCACCATGGGCTGGCCGAGCGCGGCCGCCATGCGGGCGGCAAAGGCGCGGCTGATGGCGTCGGTGGTGCCACCGGGCGGCAGCGGCACGATCAGGCTGATGGGACGGGCGGGAAATGCCTCCTGCGCCAGGGCGGCGGGGGCCATGAGCATAAGGCCGGCGGCGCGACGGGTCACATTCATGTCGCCAAGCCTATGGCCGGGGCGGCCCCGTCACAATCATTTTTCGCAGCGGATGAACATGGTCGAGCGATGCGCGATATCGCCCACATCGGCGGCACTGCGATCGGCGCCCTGGCTTGGCAGGCTGCGCGGCGTGACCTGCGCGCGGGTAAGGAACTGCAGCGCTGCCTCGCTGCGGACCGCGAAATTCACGTTCTGCGCGATGTCGCCGGTGCGCTGGGCCACGCGCTGCGCGTTCAGCTTGCTCACCACGATGCCCACGATATGGCCCTGCATATCCAGCAGCGGCCCGCCGGAATTGCCCGGCTGCACCTCGGCCGAGATCTGGATCTGGTTGCGGTTGTCGGCAATGCCGGCCAGGCCATTCACCTCGCCCCGGGTGAGCTTGGGGTCCGAGCTGAGCAGGCCGGCGAGCGGGAAGCCATAGGCCACCACGCCCTCGCCCCGGCGCACCGGCGGGCCGGCGCGGAAGGGCAGCACGGGCCCGGGCAGGCCGGGCACCGCCAGCACTGCCAAGTCCAGCCCGGCATCGACGCGCGCCGGCGGGGTGGCGGCCAGCCAGCGCCCATCGGGCGTGCGCAAAATGATCCGGTTGCAGCCATTGACCACATGCTCATTGGTCATGACGCGGTCGGGCGCGATGATGAAGCCAGAGCCGGTGGAGACGTTCCTTGCCGACTGGTTGGGCGGCGCCTGCGGCACCGTGCTGGCGGCAGGCGGTGCGGCGCGCGGGGCGGCTGCGGTGGTCACGTCGATGGTGCGATTCGCACAGACATCCTGCTCGGGCAGCACGGATTCGCGGCCATCGCCCAGCACCAGGCGGAGGTCGAAGCGGCAGGCCGCGGGGTCGGTCGGCACCACGCGGAAGCCGCTGTTCACCGGCAGCGGTCGCCCGGGCGTGAGCAGCGAATTGCCCCAGTCATTGCCGGCGCCACGTGGGCTGCGCACGGCGTGCAGCGCGGTGGCCTCGGCCCCGGTGCGGTTGACCACGCGAAAGCCGGCCGGCGGCTCCGGCGCCTGGGCGGTGGCGGCGAGGGGCAGGAGCATGGCGAGGAGGAGGGTTCGGCGCATGGCCGCCATGTGTCCCCGGCCGGGCGCGGGGACAAGCCCCCGCATCAATCCTGTCGTTTCGCCCGCTCCGCCTCGCGCAGGTAATCCTCGGTGGTCCTGGTGTTAGGCCGCTCGGCGGCGGCATAGGGGTCCATGCCGCTGGTGGTTGCGACCACGGCGCGGCAATCCTCGCACATCTCCAGCACCGCCAGTCGCTCCGGGCTGCTGAACATCCAATGGCCGGAGGCCTTCAGCTTCTGCTTCACCCGCTCCACGCTCGCCCGCGTGCCGAACAGCTTGCCGCAGCGCGTGCAGCCGGCCGGCGCCTCGGCCTTCAACACCAGGGCTTGGCTGGCCTCGGGGGCGAAGTTCAGGCGGGGTTGCAGGCTGATCACCTTCTCCGGACAGGTCGCCACGCAAAGCCCGCATTGCACGCAGGCATCCTCGAGGAAGGAGAGCTCCGGCCGATCGGGATTGGCCCGGAAGGCGCCGGTGGGGCAGACCATGGTGCAGGCGAGACACAGGGTACAGCCATCGGTCGCAACCTGCGCCGCGCCGAAGCCGGCCAGCGCGGGCAGTGCCACCTGCGCCGGGCCGCCCAGCCCAGCCTGCAGCGCGCGCAGCGACCGCAGCGCCACCTCGCGCGGGGCACCCAGGGCGAGGCCGGTGTCGGGCTGCCAGGTCGCGCGCAGCGGGCCGGTCTCCGCCAGGGCCTCGGCCATGGTGAAGGGGTCGTCGGTCTCGATCATCGCGGCACGGGGGCCCAGCCCCAGGGCATCGGCGATGGCGTTCAGCGTGTCGATGTTGCGCAGCACGCCTTCCAGCCCCTCGCCGCGGCGGCCGGGCGACAGCACGCGCAGCCCAGCGGCGCCCCAGGCCAGGCCGCTGGCCAGGATGGAAAGGTCGATCTGCGCCACCTCGTTCAACCGGATGGGGATAACGCGCGCCGGCAGGCCGTCGCCATGCCTGGCCAGGGCGTCGATCAGGGCGTCACCATGCCCGGCATGCAGCAGCAGCACGGGGTGCTCGCCGCCGGCGGCGCGGAAGGCGGTGAGTGCCGCGCGCAGCTTGCCCGCCACGGCCTGGGCCGGCGGCATGGCGTATTGCGCGGCGCCGGTGGGGCAGACGGCGGCACAGGCGCCGCAGCCGGCGCAGATTTCCGCCGAAATCAGAACGCTATCCTTCCCAGGGGTGATCGCCCCGGTCGGGCAGACATCCAGGCAGCGCGTGCAGCCCGTGCGCTTGTTCCGGCTATGCGCGCAAAGGCTGGGCTCAAAATCCACGAAGCGCGGCTTGTCGAAGCTGCCGACCAAGCCCGAGGCGGCGAAAACCGTCCGCATCACCGCCAGCGGGTCGGCGGGGTCGGCGCGCAGATAGCCCTCGCGCGTCTCATGCGCGGAGAACAGCGGCGGGCGGCCGGAGAGGTCGAGGATGATGTCGCAGGTGCTCTTCGCCCCGTCCCGCCCGCCCCCCCAGGCGAGCGCCGCGCGGCTGGAGGGCGCGGGGGCCGAGAAGCCATCCACCACCACCTCGAAGGCGCCCAGCCAGCCCGTCGCCGCCCGCGGAAGGCCGCGCAGCACGGGGAAGGGATTGTCCCGTGGGGGCTCCACCGTCTCCTCGCCGGTCAGCAGCAGGGTGATGTCCAGGGTTTCGGCCAATTGGCGGGCGGCCTCCAGCGCGGCGGCGTCGCGACCGAGCACGAGGCAGACGCCTTCGCTTTTCAGGGCGACCAGCTTGGTGCCAGGCATGGGCACCGCGGCCGCGGCCAGCAGCGCGGCCATTTTCGGGCTGGCGGCCTCGCGCCCCCAGCCCGCCGTCTCGCGGATATTCACGAAATCGATCGCCCGGCCCTCGGCCTCCTGCGAAAAAATCGCGCTTTCCTGGGTGCAGGCGACGGTGATGGGGCGCTGGTCGGCCAAGGCCGCCTGGAAACGGTCGAGCTGGGCGCGGCAGAGCTGCTCGGCGCCGCGGATCTCGGTGCCCGGGCAACCGCGGCGGATAACGGCCAGATCGGGGGCCATGGTGTCCTCGCAGGAGCAGACGAAGGCCAGGCGTTCCATGGGTGACAGCTTTCCGGCTTTTTATGTGACAGCAGCGCGCGTATATCCGCGCAAACGCCGCCCGGGAACAGCACGACTTGCAACTGCCCAGCCTCTTTCATCCCGTGCCCCTGCGCGAGGGCCAGGACGCCATGCTGATGGCCTGCGCGCTGGCGCCCGAGGCCGGGCCGCCCGCCGCCTCGCGCGGCGCGGGCACCCTGCCCTATGTGCGCTCGATCAGCCGGGCCGAATCGGCGGTGGTGCTGGAGCCGGAGATGGCGCTGGCCGGCGCCCGCCTCGCCTTCCATGTCGGGCTGAACGCGCTGGCCGATGCGCTGACGGTGCTGGGCCCGGCCAATATGCCGGTCAGCTTCCACTGGCCCGGTACGGTGCTGATCAATGGCGGCCGCATCGGCCGCTTTCAGCTCGCGGCCCCCGAGGGCGCCGCCGAGGATGCCGTGCCGGAATGGCTGGCCATCGGTTTCGAATGCCGGCTGGCTTGGCGCGAGGGCCATGAGGGCGGCTTGCTGCCCGGCGAAACAGCGCTGGCCAATGAGGGGTTCGAGGACCTCACCGCCGAGGCCCTGGTCGAGGCCTGGGCCCGCCACCTGCTGGCCGGCATGGATGAATGGCAGGCCCACGGCCCGCGCCGCGCCGTCGAGAAATTCCTCGCCCGCCTTGCCGATCATGCCGAAACGCCCGGGGTGAAGCGTGGCCTCGACCCGGCAACCGGCGCGCTGGTGCTGGAGCGCGACGGCGAGCGCGAGGTGATCGGCCTGTGACCCGCCTGCCCCGCACCCTGCGCCTCGACCCCAGCGACACGCTGATCTTCCCCGCCGCGGCCGCGCCGGGCGAATGGGCGGTGCCCGGCGGCTTCTGCTTCTGGGATGATGATGAGAGCCTGTCTGGCAAGCGCCGCCAGGCCTTTCGCGCCGGTTTTCTGGGGCTTGCCAGCTTCGGCTGGGCCACACTGGTGGAGGTGGCCGAGGCCAGCCCGGCCGAGCGCGAGGCGGCGCTGGCCGCGCTGGCCGAGCATATCCGCACCGCCCATGGCGCGCCCGACGAGGCCGCCGCGCTGGACGCCGCCGGTGAGGAGATCGCCTTCGCCGGCTCTCTCTGCGCCGACCACCCGCCCGGCACCGTCCTGGCCCTGGAACGCCGGTTCGAGGGCGGCGAAATTCGGGAAACCTTCCGCACCCTGCACCGGCGCGAGATCCCACACAGCAATTTCGGCGCCCTGCCGGTCTTCACCATCGCCCAGGGCGAGGATGAAGCGCCCGAGCAGCCCGACCTGACAAGGCTTCGGCCATGAGCGCGACCCTGCTGCCCGGCGATTTCTGGATCGCCTCCGGCCACCAGCTCTGCGACCGCGACGAGGCGGGGCATCTGCTCGCCACCCCAGATCTCTGGCGTGCCTTTTTGGCGCGGCCCGAGCTTGTGCCACCAGAGGAGGCCTGCGCGGCCGAACGCGCGCTGCACGCGGCCTTGCTCGACGACCCGATGCGCGCAGCCGACCCCATGGGCCTGGCGGACGCCGATGCGGTGGAGAACTGGCAGGTCTTTCTCGCCTTCCGCGACCGGGTGCGGGCCCAGCCGACGCTGGAGGAGGCCTGGGCCGCCCTCTACCGTGCCGGCGTCTCCGGCATCCCGCCCATTTTCCTGCAGATGCTGACGCAGCTGGTGGTCCGCGCCGCGCTGGAGGGTGTGACCGACGCCCATATCCTGCGCGCCGGCGAAACCCTGTTTCGGCCGCAGCGCGTGGCCATCACGCAGGGTGCCATGCTGCTGGCCGACCAGGAGGTGGTGGAGGCCCGCGCCGCGGATGGCGATCTCGGCCCCCTCGGCCGGCTGCTGACCGAGGCGGGGGCGGCGCCGCGCGAGGTGGAGCTCGACGTCATCTCCGAACACAATGCGCACGCGTATTTCACCCGGTCCGACGCGCATGACATGGCGCTGGACATCGCCGAGGGCCGCGACGGCCAGGCAGCCCTGGCCCGGGCGCTGGAGCGCTTCATCGCCCATGTCATGGGCGAGCGGGTGCGCATCCGGGCCACGCCGGTGATCGAGGACCGCAACTGGACCTGGCATGTCGGCCTGGATGCCGAAGCGACGCGCATCGCCAATGCGCTGTGGCACGGCAAGAAGGTGCCGCAGGCGGAGCTCGCCCGCATCCTCTGGCTCGGCGTGCTGGAATTCGAAGATTCTTCCCGCGTGCAGGCCCGGGCCAAGGGCAAGCCGGTCTATCTGGCGCTGGCGATGGATCAGGCGCAGGTGCTGCGGATGAAACCACAGAATTTGCTGACAGGATTGCCGCTATGAGCGTGCCGCCCCTGGCCAGCATTCCGCTCGGCGTGCTGGTGGAGCGCCGCCCCGCCACCAGCCCCTGGGCCGAGCATGTCTGGGCGGCGACGGAACTGCTGCTCGACGCCCCCGAGATGGCGCCCTGGACCATGCTGCGGCAGGAGGCGGCCTGCACCGTCTTCTTCGCCGGTAGCGGCGAGTTGCGGCTCTTCCGCACCGAGACCGCCAACCTCAAGCACAACATGGACGGGCCGGCGCCGCGCATCTGGGTGGTGCTCCGCCCGGTCGAGGCCGCGCCAGGAATGGCCCTGCAATGCGTGACCGCGGATCCTGGCGAGGCGCATCTTTACGCCGATTCGGGCAATGACCTGGTGGAGGCCCTGCCCATGCCCGCGCCGGTGGCCGAGGCGATCGCCGGCTTCATCACTGCCCATCACCGCGAGGAGGTGCACCACAAGCGCCGGCGGGACCGGCAGGACCCGGAAGCGCTGGCGCGCCGCCCATGGGAGATGGAGGATGAGTGAGGGCTTTTTCTCCCGCTGGTCCAAGCTCAAGCGCGGCGAAGCCCCGGTCGAGGCGCTGCCTGAAGCGGAGCCGGAGCCCGCCCCAGCGCCTGCCCCCGAGATGGCAGCCGAGATGGCCCAGGCGCCCCCGGCCGAACCGGAATTCGACCTGGCCAGCCTGCCCGACATCGATACCGTCTCGGCCGAGACCGACTTCACAGCCTTCCTGCAAAAGGGCGTGCCGGAATCGCTGAAGCGCCAGGCCCTGCGCCGCGCCTGGAGCCTGGACCCGGCCATTCGCGATTTTTGTGGCCCCGCCGACTATGCTTGGGATTTCAACGCGGTGGACGGCGTGCCCGGCTTCTCCCTCAGCTTGGGTGGCGATCTCACAAAACTGCTGGCCCAGGCCATCGGCCAGTTGGAAAGCTGGGACGACAAGCCGCAGCCCTCGCCGGAGACGCCAAGCTTCCTGCCGCCCGGCGCCACCACCGCGCCGCTGCCGGCGCCGGACCCGGAGAACCCGCCCGAGGCGCCGCTGCGCCTGGCCGTGGCCGTGGCCGTGGCCGCTACGGAGCCCATGGCGGAGCAACCCGCCAGCGCCGAAGAGCCGCCGGAACAGCCCATGCGTCGCCATGGCGGCGCCCGACCGGCTTGATGATACAGTATCGGATCGAATGCCTATTCATACCAAACTGTCATTCAAATTGACGTCGGTGCAAAACTCCTGCACTGAGGCTGGGTGGAAACACCGGGAAGCATCAATGCGGTCGAAACCGCGGTTGCGGCACTGGGAGGCATCGAAGCCTTCCAGGCGCGTCTTGGCGTGTCCCGCCGCACGGTCTTCCATTGGAAACAACATGGCATTCCGGCCGAACGCGCCCCGGCCGTGGAGGCCGCGACCGGCGTCTCCCGCAGCCTGCTGCGCCCGGATCTCTGGCCCGTCACGCTGATGGCCGAGCCCGACCTCCTCGATGCCGCGACACAGAACCGTGCCGGCGCCTTCGCGCTGCTCGGCGCCGTGCTGGCGGCCCCGCCCGATGCGGCGTTGCTGCGCGCTGTGGCCGCCCTGCCGGCTGGCGAGTCAGTGCTGGGCCAGGCCATCGGCAACTTGGCCGAGGCTGCCGACGCAGCCGATCCGGTGGCGCTGGAGCGCGAATTCCACGATCTCTTCATCGGCGTGGGGCGTGGCGAATTGCTGCCCTATGCCAGCTATTACCTCACCGGCTTCCTGCACGAGCGGCCTTTGGCCGATCTGCGCGCCACGCTGAAGGCGCTCGGCGTTGAACGCGCCCCGGGCGTGGCCGAGCCTGAGGACCACATCGCCTTTCTGTGCGAGACGATGGCCGGGCTGCTGCGTGGCGATATCGCCGCGACATCGGACGGCTTCGGCGCGACGCCCTTCTGCCAGCGGCACATCCTGCCCTGGGCCGGGCGGCTTTTCGCCGATCTTCTGGGCAACCAGCGTTCGGCATTCTTTCGCGCGGTCGGCGGCTTCGGCCGCGCCGTGCTCGATATCGAGACCCTGGCAGCTGAACTGCCGGAATGACAACAAGAGGGTTGCAACAATGACCGACGCCACGAACCCGAAAGGCGAACGCCGCGGTTTCCTGCATATGCTGGGCCTGGGCACAGCCGCGGCCGCTGCCGCCGCGACACCGGCACTGGCGCAGCGCGCCGATGCCGTGCCCGCGCGGGATGCCCGCAAGGAGAACGAGGCCCAGCGCCTCGCCGCCCGTTACCAGCCCAACAGCCCGCATGTGCAGGCTTTCTACCGCACCAACCGTCAGTAAAAGGGGCCAGCAGGAATGTTGATCAAGCGCAGTGATGGCCGAGCGGCGAAGCAGCGTCTGGCCTCGGCCTATCAGGGGCTTTCCTCCGGCGGCATGGACCGTCGTGGCTTCCTCAAGCAGGCCGGTGTGGCCGGCGCGGGGCTGGCCGCCATGTCCAGCCTCGCACCACGCATGGCGCAGGCCAGCGGGGCCGCCACCGGGGTGATCAATCACCAGATTCCGGTGCAGCGGATCAAGAACATCTGTACCCATTGCTCGGTCGGCTGCACGGTGACCGCCGAGGTGCAGAACGGCGTCTGGGTCGGCCAGGAGCCGACCTGGGAAAGCCCGATCAACCGCGGCACGCATTGTGCCAAGGGCGCCTCGGTGCGCGAGCTCGTGCATGGCGACCGGCGCATCAAGTTCCCGATGAAGCTGGTGGGCGGCCAATGGCAGCGCATCACCTGGGACGTGGCGATGAACGAGATCGGCGAGAAGCTGATGGCGGTGCGCCAGGCCTCCGGCCCTGACAGCGTGTTCTGGCTGGGCAGCGCCAAGTTCAGCAATGAGGGCGCTTATCTCTACCGCAAGCTGGCCGCGATGTGGGGGACGAACAACGTCGATCACCAGGCCCGCATCTGCCACTCCACCACGGTCGCCGGTGTTGCCAACACCTGGGGCTATGGCGCGATGACCAACAGCTACAACGACATCCGCAACTCCAAGACCATGATCATCATGGGCGGCAACCCCGCGGAAGCGCATCCGGTCTCGCTGCAGCACATCCTGGTGGGCAAGGAGCAGAACCGCGCCCACCTCATCGTGGTCGATCCGCGCTACACCCGCACCGCCGCCCACGCCACGGAATATGTGCGGCTGCGCCCGGGCACCGACATCCCCCTGGTCTGGGGCATGCTGCACCACATCTTCGCCAACAACTGGGAAGATAGGGAATTCATCCGCCAGCGGGTCTACGGCATGGAGGAAATCCGCGCCGAGGTCGCCAAGTGGAATCCGGCCGAGGTCGAGCGGGTGACCGGCGTGCCCGAGGCCCAGGTCAAGGGCATGGCCCAGAAATTCGCCACCGAGAAGCCGGCGACGCTGATCTGGTGCATGGGCATCACCCAGAAGACGGTCGGCACCGCCAATGTGCGCGCCCTGTCCATCCTGCTGCTGGCCACCGGCAATGTCGGCGTCGAGGGCACTGGTGCCAACATCTTCCGCGGCCATTGCAACGTGCAGGGCGCGACCGATTTCGGCCTCGATGTCACCACCCTGCCCGGCTATTACGGGCTGGATGAGAATGCCTGGCGGCACTGGTCGCGGGTCTGGGATGTCTCCTACGAGAGCATGGTCGCCCGCTTCGACAACCCCGCCATCATGGCGACGCCGGGCATCCCGACGACGCGCTATTTCGACGCGGTGACCCTGCCCAAGGCCGAGGTGCAACAGCGCGACAACCTCAAGGCCATGATGGTCTTCGGCCATGGCGCCAATACCGTGACGCGCATGCCCGAGGCGGTGAAGGGGCTGGAAGGCCTCGAATTGCTGGTCGTGGCCGACCCGCACCCCACCACATTCGCCGTGCTGGCCAACCGGCGCGAGGGCACCTACCTGCTGCCCATCGCCACCCAGTTCGAATGCGATGGCAGCCGCACCTCCTCCAACCGCTCCATCCAATGGGGTGCGAAGGTGGTGGAGCCGATTTTCGAAAGCCGCACCGACTACAAGGTGATGCATGACCTGACGGCGGCGCTGGACCGCGCGGCCACGCGGCGCAGCATGACCGTGCGCTTCCACGAGCCGATGTGGAAGAAGATCGAGATCCGCAACGGCGAGCCGGTGGCCGAAAGCGTTCTGCGCGAGATCAACCTGGGCAGCCTGAGCACCGGCTATTCCGGCGTGTCGCCGGAGCGGCTGAAGCTGCACATGCAGCACCAGGACAAGTTCGACCTTGTGACGCTCCGCGCCACCCCCGACGCACCGGCCGAAATCCGCGGTGATTTCTACGGCTTGCCCTGGCCCTGCTGGGGCACGCCCGCGATGCGCCATCCCGGCACGCATATCCTCTACAACACCAACCTCCACGTGAAGGAAGGCGGCGGCACCTTCCGCGCCCGCTTCGGCGTGGAACGGAATGGCCAGACGCTGCTGGCCGAGGGCAGCTATTCCAAGGGCTCGGAAATCCAGGACGGTTATCCGGAATTCACCGTGGCCGTGCTGCGCCGCCTGGGCTGGTTCGATGAGCTGACGGCGGCGGAAAAGGCCCAGATCGAACGTCAGGGCGGCGCCGCCTCCTGGGCGACCGACCTCTCCGCCGGCATCATCCGGGTGGCGATGGAACATGGCTGCGTGCCCTATGGCAATGCCAAGGCCCGCGCCGTGGCCTGGAACCTGCCCGACCCCGTGCCGGTGCATCGCGAGCCGATCTACACCGCGCGGCCCGACCTGATCGCGCAGTACCCCACCCTGCCCGACCGGCGCGGGTTCAGGCTGCCGCATCTCGGCGTCTCGGTGCAGAACCGCAGCGCGGGTCTGGTGCGCGACTTCCCGCTCATCCTCACCTCCGGCCGCCTCGTGGAATACGAAGGCGGCGGCGAGGAAACCCGCTCCAACAAGTGGCTGGCCGAGCTGCAACAGGACATGTTCGTGGAGATCAACCCGCGCGACGCCGCGGCACGGAACATCCGCGACGGCGCCTGGGTCTGGGTCCGTGGGCCTGAGAACAACTCCCGCGCCAGGGTGAAGGCGCTGGTGACCGAGCGCGTGGGCCAGGGTGTGGCCTTCATGCCCTTCCACTTCGCCGGATGGTTCCAGGGCGTCGACCAGCGGTCGAAATACCCGGCGGGGACTGACCCCATCGTGCTGGGTGAATCGGTGAACGCGGTCACCGGCTATGGCTATGACCCGGTGACCTTCATGCAGGAGACCAAGGTCGGTCTCTGCCAGATCGCAGCGGCTTAAGGAGGGATCGACACTATGGCCCGCATGAAATTCCTCTGCGACGCGGATCGCTGCATCGAATGCAACGCCTGCGTCACCGCCTGCAAGAACGAGCACGAGGTGCCCTGGGGCATCAACCGCCGGCGTGTTGTCACCATCAATGACGGCAAGCCCGGCGAACGCTCAATCTCCATGGCCTGCATGCATTGCACCGACGCGCCCTGCGCGGCGGTCTGCCCGGTGTCGTGCTTCTACACCACGGCCGATGCGGTGGTGCTGCACGACAAGGATCTGTGCATCGGCTGCGGCTATTGCTTCTATGCCTGCCCCTTCGGCGCACCGCAGTATCCGCGCGTCGGCAATTTCGGTGGCCGCGGCAAGATGGACAAATGCACCTACTGCGCCGGTGGGCCGCAGCAGGACAACACGCTGGTGGAATACACCCAGTATGGCTCGAACCGCCTGGCCGAAGGCAAGCTGCCGCTCTGCGCCGAGATGTGCTCGACCAAGGCGCTGCTGGCCGGCGATGGCGACATGATCGCCACGATTTACCGTGAGCGTGTGGCCAAGCGTGGCTATGGCTCGGGCGCCTGGGGCTGGCGCACCGCTTATCGCGAAGGGGTGGGCGCATGAGCCGCATATTCCGCTTCCTGCTGCTGGCGCTGGCGCTCGGGCTGGCGGTACCGGCTTTTGCCCAGCAGGGCACACCGCGCGGCGTGGTCTCGGCCGAGGAGATGGAAGCCGCGACCATTCGGCAGGGCGGCATCATCGATGGCCGCACCACCATTCCCGATCCGCAATCCGGCAACCTGATCCAGCCTGTCGGCAAATCCTGGCGCGACTTCCACAACCAGACGCTGGCCTGGGTGGGCGGCGTGGCCGTGGTGGGGATGCTGGGCATCCTGGTGGCTTTCTACCTCACGCGCGGCCGCATCAAGATTGAGGCTGGTGCCTCCAACCGCACCATCACGCGCTTCAATATCCTGGAGCGCTCCAATCACTGGATGGTCGCCGGCAGCTTCATCGTGCTGGCCCTGTCCGGGCTGAACCTGACCTTCGGGCGGCATATCCTGCTGCCGGTGATCGGGCCCGAGGCCTTCACCGCGATCAGCCTCTGGGGCAAGATCGCGCACAACTACCTGTCCTTCCCCTTCACGCTCGGCCTCGTCGTGATGCTGCTGCTCTGGGTGAAGGACAACATCCCGAACGCGCGCGATCTGGAGTGGATCAAGCAGGGCGGCGGCCTGATCGGCCATGGCCACCCGCGCGCCGGGCGGTTCAATGCCGGGCAGAAGGGCGTGTTCTGGCTGACCATCCTGGGCGGCGGCCTGGTCGCAGCCTCGGGCTATGTGCTGATCTTCCCCTTCTTCGGCACCGATATCGGACAGATGCAGCTGGCGCACATAATCCACTCGCTGCTTTCGGTGCTGATGATCGCGGCCATGATGGCGCATATCTATATCGGCTCGGTCGGCATGGAGGGCGCGTTTGACGCCATGGGTTCGGGTCAGGTGGATCTGAACTGGGCCAAGGAGCATCATTCGCTCTGGGTCGAGGAAGAGCTGGCGAAGGGCCATGGCAGCGTGCCGGCCAACGCGAAGGTGGCCGGGGCGGACTGAACTCACCCCACCCGAT
Organism: uncultured Rubritepida sp.; assembly: GCA_964395305.1. GTDB lineage: Bacteria > Pseudomonadota > Alphaproteobacteria > Acetobacterales > Acetobacteraceae > Rhodovarius. The sequence continues at coordinate 118,629 of CAYNBM010000010.1, read as the reverse complement.
AGGCGAGGCGCAGGCCGCCCCAATGGCGGCCGCGCACCATGATCGGCGCTGAGCAATCCTTCATCAGCGCCACCTCGCCACCCCCCATGTCCCGCCTATAGGCCTGTAGCAGGAAGGGTGCGCGATTGCGCGCCGCGGCCAGGCCGGTGCGATCGTCGAAGACGCGACGATTGCGGGCATTGGCGGTATTCCAGGTGACATCGCCCGGCCGCTGCGGTTGGCTGAACTTGTGGTTGTGGGTCGGCAGATAGGCCTGGCGATCCACCGCGGCGCAAAAAACCACACGCGCATCCAGCGCCAGCAAACCCTCCTGGATCGGCGGCAGAAGACGGTCGGTCAGGGCGGTGAAGCGGGCCGTCACCTGCGGCGGCGCGCTGCCCGGGATCGGCTGGTAGGCCTCATCGAAGAGCGCATCCTCCGTCGTCTCACCATCGCGCAGCGCCGCCTCGAAGGCTGCGGCGATGCGGCGCGCGCCGTCCTGCACGGCCTCGATGAAAGGGGTATCGGGCGTTTCTGCGCCGGTGGCCGAGGCCTGCTGCATCAGCGCCTCGGCCTGGCCCTGCAGCTTGTCGCCACGCGTGGCGGCCAGGGCGAGTTCTGCCGCCGCTTCCCGGCTGGAGGCGGCCTGCTGGGCAATGGCCTGCTCCATCTCCACCGCGCGCGCGCCGGCATCGCTGCCGGCTTCGGCCATACCGCGCACCTCCATGGTCACGGCATCCACCTGCAGCACGACCTCGCCCAGCGCGGCGGCGGCGGCGCGCGCGGCATTGGCGCCAGCCTGGGCACTGCGGCTGCCCGCCTCGCTCGCCAGGCGCAGGCCGCCGGCGGCACGGGTCAGGCTCTCCACCGTCTGGCCGATGCGCTGGGTGGCGGCCCGGGTCTCACTGGCCAGCGCCTTGACCTCACGCGCCACCACGGCGAAGCCCAGGCCGGCATCGCCCGCCCGCGCGGCCTCGATGGTGGCGTTGAGCGCCAGGAGGTTGGTTTGCCGTGCGATTCCCTCGATCAGGTCGGTGACGCGGGTGACATCGGCGAGCGCGGCCTCCAGCTCGGTCACGCGAAGGGCGGCGGATTGCACGCCGTTCGCCGCTTCCTCGGCCAGGGTACCGCAGGCCTCGGCGCTGGCATGGGCGGCGGTGATGTCCCGGGTCATGGCGGCCAGGCCCTCCCCGGCGCGGCCCGCGCCCAGGGCCAGCGCCTCGGCAGCACCGGCCACGGCTTCGGTCGCGCCGCGCAAGGTCTCCGCCTCGGCGGCCGAACGGGCGACGGCGGCGCGGACCGCGGCGACGGCGCCGACCATGTCAGCCACCTCGACCGAAAGGGCACCGATGCCCTGGGCCACCGGGCGCATCGCCTGCGCCAGCTCATCCGCGGATGCCGCGGTCCGGGCAACCCTGTCGTCATTTCCGTCCAACGGCGCCATTCTGGCCCCCTTTCGTCGCACGACACTTTGGCACCGCCGTGGTTAACGAAAGGCAAACTTGACCTGCCGCGCGCCAGGCGCTGAATGCCGGCCATGCGCATCATCGGCCTCGCCGGCTGGAGCGGGGCGGGCAAGACCACCCTGCTTACCCGCCTCATCCCGCATCTCATCGGCCAGGGGCTTCGGGTCTCCACCATCAAACACGCGCATCACCGTTTCGACGTCGATGTGCCGGGCAAGGATTCCTGGGAGCACCGGCAGGCCGGGGCGGCGCAGGTGCTCGTCAGCTCCGCCCATCGCTGGGCCTTGATGACCGAGAACCGCGATCTGCCGGAGCCTGATCTGGCCTTCCTGCTGCGGCAGCTCAGCCCGGTCGACCTCGTGATCATCGAAGGCTTCAAGCGCGACCAGCACCCGAAGATCGAAGTGCACCGCGCCGCCAACGCGAAACCCTGGCTGCACCCGGGCGACCCCTATATCCGCGCCATCGCCTCCGACACGCCGGCGGGGGACCTGCCGCATGCCGCGATCGACGACATTCCCGGCGTCGCCGCCCTGGCGCTGCGCTTCGCGGAAGGGCTGGCATGATCGCCGCCACCACCGTGCCGCCGCACCGGCCATCGGAGGTGGGCTGATGGCCCAGTTGACCGATGACTGCTTCGCATTCGGCGGCCAGCTCATGGGCGTTGACGAGGCTGCGGCCCTGATCCAGGCCCGCGTGCCTCCCGTGGCTACAAGCGAAGCGGTGGCGCTGCACGAGGCCCGTGGCCGGGTGCTGGCGGGGCCGCTGGTGGCGCCGGGGCCATTGCCGCCCTTCTTCAATTCCGCCGTCGATGGCTATGCCTTCGCCCATCAGGGCAGCGCCGCACTGCGCCTGACGCTGTCCGGCCGGGTCGCCGCCGGCGCCGCCGCGCCGCCACTGCCGCCCGGCACCGCCATGCGCATCTTCACCGGCGCCCCGATGCCCGAAGGTGCGGACACCGTGATGATGCAGGAGGATGCGACGCTGGAAGGCGACGACACCCTGCTGCTGCCCGCCGGCCTGAAGCGCGGTGCCAATTGCCGCCCGGCCGGCGAGGATGTGGCCCATGGCGACACCGCCCTGCCCGCCGGTACGCGGCTTGGACCGGCCGAGATCGGCCTGGCCGCGGCCCTCGGCCTGCCCAGCCTGGCCTGCACCCGGAGGCTGCGCGTCGGCGTCTTCTCGACGGGTGACGAGCTGGTTTCGCCGGGCGTGACCCTGGCCGATGCGAAGACCTATGACAGCAACCGCTTCACCCTGCTCGCCCTCCTCGCCGGCTTGCCGGTGGAGCCCCGCGACCTCGGCATCCTGCCCGATGAGCCCGGGGCGACCGCCGCTGCACTGCGCGGGGCCGCCCTGACGCATGACCTGCTGCTGACCTCGGGCGGCGTCTCGGCCGGTGAGGAAGACCATGTCCGTGCCGCGATCGAGGGGGCGGGCCGGCTGGTGTTCTGGCGGCTCGCGGTGAAGCCGGGCCGGCCGGCGGCGATGGGGATCGTGGCCGGCACGCCGGTGCTGGGGCTGCCGGGCAACCCGGTGGCGGCGGTGGTGTGTTTCCTGCACCTCGCCCGGCCGCTGATCCTGCGCCTGGCCGGCGCGGCGGCCGAGACGCTGCCCCGCTTCCCCGCCATCGCCGATTTCAGCCACCGCAAGAAGCTGGGCCGCCGGGAATATCTGCGGGTGCGGCTGCGGCCCGACGGGCAGCACCTGCTGGCGGAGAAATTCGAGCGCGAGGGCGCCGGCCTGCTGACCAGCCTGACCCAGACCCAGGCCTTCTGCGAATTGCCCGAGGCGGTGGAGCGCGTCAGCCCGGGCGATACCGTGCTGGTGCTGCCCTTCTCGGCGCTGTTCTGACCGATCGGAGCCAGACCATGATCCATTTCTCCCAGACCCGCGCCTCCTCGCGCCTCACCCACTTCATCCGCGTCTTCGAGCAGCTGGCGCAGAGCGAACAGCTCCAGCCCACGCCGCTCTGCGAGATCATGAACCGCAATGGCTCCGACAAGGGCACGGGGCGCCACAACTACACCCTCCTCTATGATTTTCTGTTCGGCCTGGCGGGGCCGGGCTTCCGCCGGGTCTTCGAGCTCGGCCTGGGTTCGGGCAACCCGGCCTTCCCCTTCGCCATGCCAGGCGGCACGCCCGGTGCCTCGCTGCGCGGCTGGGCCGAGTATTTTCCCCAGGCAGAGATCTTCGGCGCCGATCTAGACCGCGACTGCCTGTTCACCGAACCGCGCATAAAAACCTTCGGCGTCGACCAGTTCGACCGCAAGGAGGCGCGGGAGATGTTCGCCCAGCTCGGCGGCGAATTCGATCTCATCCTCGATGATGGCTGCCATGTCTTCGCGGCCAATGCGACCTTCCTGGAGACCGCCTTCCGGCAGCTGCGCCCCGGCGGGCTCTACATCGTCGAGGACATCAACCTCGACCCCGACAACATCGCGACCTGGAAGCAGTTCCTGGCCGGCTTCCGCGAGGCCTCGGTGCTGCTGGAGATGAAGCACCCTTGGAACAGCGACGATAATGCGGTGGTCATCCTGCAGAACCAGGATTCTCGCGCGGCGTGATTGTGCGCGGCGGCGTTTTGGTGCCTCCTTTGAGACAAACGAGGAGGGTCGTCATGACCGAATACCTGCACAAGAGTTTCGAAGCCGGCGTGCTGACGCTGCGCCTGACCCGCCCGGAGAAGAAGAACGCGCTGACCCGGGCGATGTATGACGGCCTGGCCCAGGGCCTGAGGGTCGCCGCCACGCATGACGAGACCCGCGCCGTCATCATCGCCGGCGGCAGCGATTTCACCGCCGGCAATGACCTGTCCGACTTCGCCGCGGTGGAGGCCGACAAGCCCCGCCCCGGCGCTGCCTTCGAGTTCCTGGAGCAGATCCGCGCCTTCCCCAAGCCCGTCGTGGCAGCCGTGCGCGGCGTGGCGGTGGGCATCGGCACCACCATGCTGCTGCATTGCGACGTGGTGGTGGTGGCGAAGCAGGCCCGGCTGCAAATGCCCTTCGCGCGCCTGGCCCTGGTGCCCGAGGGTGGTTCCAGCCTGTTGCTCGCGCAACGCGTGGGCAGCGCGCTGGCGACTTGGTGGCTGATGAGCGGCGAGGCGTTTTCCGGCGAGGAGGCCCAACGCGCCGGCCTGGCGCTCACCGCCGTAGAGGATGCCCAGGTTGAGGCCGAGGCGCGGCGCCTGGCCACCCAGCTCGCCGCCCTGCCGCCCGGCGCCCTGGCCGAAACCAAGCGCCTGCTGCGCGCGCCCATGCGCGAGGAGCTGGAGGCGGTGATGGCCGATGAGCGCGAGGCCTTCAGCCATCAACTCCGCACCCCCGAGGCGCAGGCGGTCTTCGCCGCCTTCCTCGCAAGGAAAAAATGACCCCGCCGGCGGGTCAGCCCAGGCCCTGCCCCGCCGCCGGAAGACGCGCGACATCGCCACGCTGCCGGCCGGCCAGGCGCCACAGCCATTCCCGCGCCGCCGCGCCGGTCTCCGGCTTGCCGAGCAGATAGCCCTGCACGAGATCGCAATGGAGATGGCGCAGCATGGCCAGTTGCTCGGGCGTTTCCACCCCCTCGCCCACCACCTCCAACTCCAGCGCATGGGCCATGGCGAGGATGGCGGTGACCAGGGCGCGGGCCTGGCGGTCGCTGCTCAGGGCGCGCAGGAAGCTGCGGTCGATCTTCACCGCATCGAAGGGCAGGCCACGGAGGTAGCTGAGGTTGGAATTGGCGGTGCCGAAATCATCCAGCACCATTCGCACGCCCAGAGCCCGCAGCGCGCGCATCAGGCCCACCACATCCTCGGTCTCCTCCAGCAGCAGGCCCTCGGTCAGTTCGATCTCGAGCCTGTCGCCCGGCAGGCCGCTGCGGGCCAGGGCCGCGCGCAGATCGGCCAGGAAGCCCGGGTCGCGGAACTGCGCCGGCGAGACATTGACGGCGATGCGCGCCGGCATGGCCCAGGAAGCGGCCTCGGCGCAGGCAGCTTCCAGAGCCCAGCGGCCGAGCGGCACGATCAGGCCGGTCTGCTCAGCCACCGGGATGAACTCGCCGGGCGAGACGGCGCCGCGGGTGGGGTGCTGCCAGCGCAGCAACGCCTCGAAGCCGACGGGCTGGCCGCTCTGCGCATCGCAGATCGGCTGATAGGCCAGGCTGAATTGCTGCTGCGCCAGCGCCTCGCGCATGTCACGTTCGAGGGCGAGACGATGATGCTCACGGTCGCCCACGCCGCTGGCATAGGCGCACCAGCGGTTGCGGCCGGCGGTCTTGGCCTCGTAGAGCGCGCCATCGGCGCGGCGCAGCAGCTCCTCCGCCGTATTGCCGTCCAGCGGCCAGGTGACGATGCCAATGGAGACACCCACCAGCACCTTGTGGCCGCCGATCTGATAGGGCTGGCCCACAGCCTCCAGCAGTCGCTGGGCCACCAACCCGGCGGCCCGGCCATCCTGCCCATCCAGCACGATGGCGAATTCGTCGCCGCCCATGCGGGCCAGCAGATCGCCCTCGCGCAGGGCCTGGCGCATCCGCTCGCCCACCTTTTGCAGCAGCGCATCGCCCACCTCATGGCCCCAGCTGTCATTGACCGATTTGAAGCCGTCGAGGTCAAGGCAGAGCAGCGCGAAGCGCCCGGGGCCGCGGCCTGAGGCCTGCAGCAGCCGCTCCAGCCGCTGGCTGAAGCCGTTGCGATTGGCCAGCCCGGTGAGGTGATCATGCGAGGCGGCGAGTGCCAGCATCGCCTCCGCCTCGGCCCGGGCGGTGATATCGGTGTAGGTGCGCACCATGCCGCCACCGCTGAGCGGCAGGCTCTGCACCTCGATGACCGTGCCGTCGGGTCGGCGGCGTTCGTAGACCAGCTGATGGTTGGGCACATCGTCACGATCCACGACCGCGCGTTCGGTCGCGCCCAGCGCATCGAACTCACCAGCCGCGCGCTGATGCTGGGCGAGGGCGGCGAAGCTGCTGCCTTCGGTCAAAAGGTCCGCCGGCAGCCCCAACAGTTCCGTCACCCGCCGGTTGGCAATGGCCACCTGGCCGGCGGCATCCACCATGATGATGCCCTGGGCGATATTCTCCAACGTGACGCGCAGGACCGCGCTGGTCCGGGCCAGCGCCGCCTCGCTGGCCTCGATCTCACGCGCATGGGCGGCGATCGCGCCGACATGGCGAACCTGCAGGCTGGCCAGCAGCAGCACCAGCAGCGCGCCCAGCAACACCACCGCGCCAATGGCCAGCGCCTGGCCGCGCCAGCGCGCCAGCGCCGCCAAGTCCAGGCGGGACATGCTGATGAGGAGGGGATACCCCGCCACCGCCGCGACATGGCCGAACCGCGGACCCCGGCCATCGGGCGCCAGACCGTCGAGCCGGTACGGCGCGCCGCCCGCCCGCGCCGCGGCATGCCAGTCGGGATGGGCGATCCGCCGGCCCAAGGTGCCCGGCTCATATGGGGTGCGCGAGAGGATCGTGCCATCGTCACGCGCCAGAATCACCCCGCTGCCCTCAGTCAGTTGCGCGGCGCCGAAGACCTCATCGAAATAGCCCAGCCGGATGGCGACGTTGACGACCCCCAGGAAAACACTATCGGGGCCGATGACGGGGCGGGCCATATAGACCGTGTGTTCGCCATTGAGCCGGTTGCGCACCGGTTCGGAAACAAAGACGTCAGTCCCGGCGCGGTGAAGGAAATGCTGGAAGTAGGACCTGTCCGTCATGTTGACGTCGGGCATCGGCCAGATGCGTGAGGCATTCACCGGCCGTCCATCGGCGGCGACGATGGTATAGGCCTCGAGCTGTGGCAGATGCTCGGTGTGGCGGATCAGCGCCGCATGCTGCGCCGGGGTCTGGAACAGCTGGAACAGGCTGTCCTGGTCGCCGACGCCGGCCTGGGCGATTTCGTCCATGATCGCCAATAGGCCCTGATCGGCCGATTGAATGGCGCGCGCGGTCTGTTCGGCGAAAATGACGGCGAGGCGGCGCAGATCGGCCTGGGTTTCCGCCACCGCGTCGCGGCGCAGCATGATGGCGCCGGCGGCGCCCAGGACCAGCAATCCGAGCGCGAGAGCAAGGCCGCCGAGCCGGACCAGCCTTGTCCGGGCGCTGGCGACACCGCCCAGCGCCATGCCGCCATCAGCCGCGCCGCCATTGGCGACGGATGCGGCAGGAAGGCCCAAGACGCGCGGCATGGCGCGAGCCGGGGATTGCAGCAGGCGCAGCATTGCAAGACATCCTCGTTTGCAACGCCATGCTAGAAACCAAACATGAGCAAAAGACTAAGCGCGCGTTGTGCAACCGCGCGCCCACCCTTCTCGCAGCTCAGGTCGGTGCCTGCCCGCCCCGGCCGTGATGCCCACCCCGGCCGAAGCGCGGCAGTTCATCCTGCGTCACCGCATTGTCGCCATTGGCATCCATGGCGCGGAAGCGGGCATCCACCATGGGGCGGAATTCCTCCAAGCTCAGCCTGCCGTCGCGATTGGCGTCGAGGGCGCGGAAGCGGGCCTCGGCCATGCGCTGGAAACGCTCGGCACGCTCGCCGCTGGGCGGTTCGCGGCGGGGGCCACCGGCCGGGCCCATGCGCATGGCGCGGAATTCCTCGGGCGTCAGCGCGCCGTCGCGGTTGGCATCGGCCTCGACGAAGCGCGTCTGGGTGCGGGCCCAGACCTCGTCCATGGTCACCCGGCCGTCGCGGTTGCTGTCCAGCTCGTTGAACATGCGGGTGGGGTCGGGACGGGCGCCGTGCTGGCGGGCCGGGGGGGCATCGGGGGTGGGCTGGGCCATCGCAGGCAGGCTTGCCGCCAGCAGGGCCGTGGCCAGAATAATCGTTCGCATCGCATCGCTCCTTGGTCGGTTGATGTGAGGGTATATTGGCCCGGTGGTGTAACAAGCCGATCGCGTTGTGGTGAGGAATTGTGACAGAGACGACCGAGGACCAGCTGCTCGGCGGCCGGGTGCGCCTGGAGCAACCCGCCCAGGGGCTGCGGGCCGCTATCGACGCCGTGCTGCTCGCCGCCGCCATCCCCGCCCGGGCCGGCGACGCGGTGCTGGAGCTGGGCTGCGGCACGGGTGCGGCGCTGCTATGCCTCGCCGCGCGGGTGCCGGGACTGGTGCTGCATGGGGTGGAGCTGGATGCGGGCCTGGCCATGCTGGCGCGGCGCAACCTGGCGGGGCTTGAGGCCCGGGTCAGCGAGGGCGATATCCGCGGCGCGCTGCCCATCGCGCACCACGCCTTCGCCAACCCGCCCTATTGGCCGGGCGGCAGCGCCTCGCCCAACCCGCTCAGGCGGGCCGCGGCGCATGAGGGGGAGGCGGTGCTGGAGGATTGGGCGGCGGCGCTGGCGCGCGGGCTGGAGCGGCGCGGCACCGCCAGCGTGATCCTGCCCGCGGCGCGGCTGGGCCAGGCCGCGGCGGCGTTGCGCGCGGCGGGGCTGGGCAGCCTGACCGTGCTGCCGCTCTGGCCACGCGCCCAGGTGCCGGCCAAGCGGGTGGTCCTGCAAGCCATCAAGGGCGGCCGCGGCCCGGACCGGCTGCTGCCCGGCCTGGTGCTGCATGGCGCCGATGGCCGCTTCACCGAGGCGGCTGAGGCGGTGCTGCGCCACGCGGCGCCCCTGCCACGCTGAGCAACCCCAGCCCGGCCGTGCCCGCACACATCAGAAACCCCCAGACGTAGCTGCCGGTCACCGCCACCAGCAGCGTGAACAGGCTGGGCATCACCACCATGGTGGCGCCGAAGGCCACGCCCATGGCCGCGGTGGCGCCGCCGACCTGGCCGGCGGGCGCCACGCGCGCGACCTCGGCCAGCAGCACGCCATTCCAGCCCACCGCAGTGGCGCCCATCAGCATTCCTGCCGTGACCACCAGCAGCAGGGGCCAGCCGGGGCCGGCGGCAGCGAGGGCGAGTGCGGCGAGCACCATGCCCACCCCCAGGCCGACCAGCACGGGCTGCGCGCCCAGCCGGTCCGCCAGCACCGCCCAGGCGATGCGGCCGAGCACGCCGGCGGCCTGGGCGAGTGCGAGGTGCAGCCCGGCCTCGGCCAGGCCCACGCCCAGCACCTGCACCTGCCAGACCACGAAGAAACTGCCGAAGCAGAACTGCGCCACGCCATAGCCGCAGGCCATCAGGGTAAGCGCCCGCAGCCGCTTCTGGCTGCCGAGCAGGCCCAGGCTGCGTGCCGCATCGGCGAGCGGCGAGGCGGAGGCCTGCGGGCCGCGATCGGCATCCAGCGTCGCGCGCAGCGGCTGCAGCGCCATCGCCAGGGCCAGCGAGAAGCCGGCCATGGCCAGCACCCCACCACGCCAGCCAAAGGCGAGTGCGGCCAGCGGCGCCAGCCCCGCGACCAGCATCGCACCCGCCGGCACGCCGGTCTGCTTCAGGCCGAAGATCAGGCTGCGCTGATGCGGGGGCGTGCGGGCATAGAGGAGGTGGCTGCCGGCCGGCGTGATCGGCGCATGCCCTACCCCTGCGACCAGGGCGGAAATCAGCAACGCCCAGGGGCTGCCGATGGTGGCGAGCGCCAGGCCGGCGGCGATGACGCAAAGCCCGATCTGGCACAGCCTGATGCCACCGAAGCGCGCCAGCAGCCCCTGGGTGAAGGGCCCCGAGACCAGCGCCCCGGCATAGACCAACGCGGTATGCACGCCCGCGAGCGAGGCCGGCAGCCCGGTCTCGGCGGCAATCTTGGTGGCCAGAACCGGAACCGTGAGAAATGCCCCCATGCCCGCCATATGCGTGCCCAGCAGCGCCAACATCACCAGCCAGATCGAGACAGGTCTCATGCCGCCAGTCTCGGCCCGCCCTCGGGTTTGTGAAGCCGGCCGGGCTGGGCAATGCGGGCGGCGCGCGCGGGCATGCCTGTTTCGCGGTCAGGCCGATGCTTGACCCGGCGGCGGTCGGTGCCCACACCCCGCTGCATGATGCGTCACCGGCTGCTTGTCCTGTTGCTACTTCTTGCCGCGCCCTGGGCCGGGTCCATGGCGCAGCCGGCCAACTCCGGCGTGCCTGGCGCCGCCCCGGCCCCAGCAATATCGCCGTCCCGGCCCGATGTGCAGCGCGCGCTGGAGACGCTGCGTGACGAGGCGCGAAGGGCCGAGCTCATCCGGCTGCTTGAGGCCATGGCCGCGGCGCAGGCGTCAGCCGGTGCCGGCACTTCGGCGGTCGCCGCCTCTCCGGCTGGGGTTGCCTCCGGCACGACCACCGGCGCGACCCCGGGCGCGCCCCCAGGCATTGCCGCCGGCGCGCCGCCTGGCGTGACGCCTGGCCCCCCCCCTGACGCGACAGCCGAGGTCCCGCTGATCGGCCAGGCCACGGAGCAGATCGGCCAGGTGCTCGACCAGGTGGTGGAGGGTATCCAGGCCGCGGCCGACCTGCCCGGCATCTGGGCCTGGCTGCGCGACGTGGCGACCAATGACATGGTGCGCGAACGCGTGCTGGAACTCGGCTGGAAGCTGCTGCTCGTCTTCGGCGCCGGCATCCTGGCCGAGCGGCTGGTGATGCGCCTGGTGCGCCGCTGGGCCGAGACGCTGGACGCCCGCGTGCCACCCGAGGGCGTGCGGCATGCCATGCTCCGCCGCGCGCCCTTCATCGCGGCGCGGCTGCTGCTCGACCTCGCCCCGATCCTGGCCTTCTGGCTGCTGGCGATGGCCACGATCCCGCAACTGCCGGGCTGGCCGTCGCAGCGGATCATCATCTGGACCGTGGCCACGGCCTATATGGCGGCGCGGGGCTTCATGGTGGTGGTGCGGCTGCTGTTCAGCCCGGCCAGCAACCATTTGCGCCTGCTGCCCTGCGCCGATGAGACGGCCGCCTATGTGACGGTGTGGATGCGGCGCATCGCGCTCGTTGCCGTCCTGGCCTATGCCGGCAGCGAATTCGCGCTGCTGCTGGCCATGCCGCTCTCGGTGCAGAACGGGGTGCTGCGGGTGGGCCTGCTCGTGGTCTCGGTGCTGGTCGCCATCATGGTGCTGCAGAACCGGCTGGTGGTGGCGGGCCTGCTGGCCGCGCCGCCGCTGGCCGAGGGCGAGGTGCCCGAGCGCGGCCGCGCCCTGCTGCGCGCCATCCGCGACCGGCTGGCCGATGCCTGGCATGTGCTGGCCATCCTGTGGGTCGTGGCGCTGTGGGGTGTCTGGGCGCTGGATCTCGAGCGTGGCTTCGAGCGGCTGCTGCGGGCCAGCCTGTTCACCGTGCTGGTGGTGGTGGCGGCCAAGCTGGCCGATGAGGGCTTCCGGCGGCTGCTCGACCGCGCCTTCAGCATCGGGCCCGATTTCGCCCGGCGGTTTCCGGGGCTGGAGGCGCGGGCGAACCGCTACCTGCCCGCCCTCAAGGGCGTCATCGGCGTGATTCTGGCCTGCGCTGCGGCGGTGGTGCTGCTGGAGATCTGGGGCCTGGGCGCGTTTTCCTGGTTCCGCCAGGGGCGGGTCGGGGCCAGGATGCTGTCATCGCTGCTCTCGGTCTCGCTCACGCTGCTGCTCGCGCTGGTGGTGTGGGAGGCGGCGAATACCGCGATTGCCCGCCACCTTGAACGGCTTTCGGCCAATGCAGCCACCGCGCGCTCGGCCCGGGTGCGCACGCTGTTGCCGATGCTGCGCACGGTGCTGGGCTTCGTGGTGCTGATCTTTGTCGGCCTCAACGTCTTGACCGAACTCGGGGTGAATGTGGCGCCGCTGCTGGCCGGTGCCGGCGTGGTCGGCCTGGCGCTGGGTTTTGGCTCGCAGACGCTGGTGCGCGATGTCATCACCGGCGTGTTCCTGCTCTTCGAAGATGCGGTGGCGGTGGGCGATGTCGTGACGCTGGGCGGGCTGACGGGCACGGTGGAGCAGCTTTCCATCCGCTCCATCCGGCTGCGGGCGCTGAATGGGGATGTGCATATCGTCCCCTTCTCGGCGGTGACAACGGTGACGAACCAGACCCGGGATTATGGCTATGCCGTGCTCGACCTGGTGGTGGATTACGACACGGATACGGATGCGGTGGCGGCGGCGCTGGCCGAGGTGGGGGCTGCGCTGCGTGCGGATGAGGCCTGGGGCCGCAGCGTGATGGCGCCCATCGAGGTGATGGGGGTGGAGCGGATGAACGACATGGGCGTGGTGGTGCGGGCGCGCATCAAGACCGAGCCGGCGCGACGCTGGGCTGTGGCGCGGGAGCTGAACCGGCGGGTGAAGCAGCGGTGTGGGGAACTGGGGATCATGATCAGCCCGCCGGGGAAGGTGGTACAGGTGGTGGGTGCGGGAGCGTGAGGTTCAACAACATGAGGAGCGCCGTCATGAGCGCCGGGTGGAGTTCTTCACAACGGGTTGCGTGCATGTCTGCAGCGCTGCCATGCGACGGGGCTGGGCCAATTGGATTGCAGGCCATTGCTTACGCGCCCTCGATCCGCCGCCACTGAGCCCTTGTGAGAGGATCCTCTGCGACACGGCACGCTGACCTGAAGCCTCGCTTCACCCCTCCCCGCCCCGCTCCCGCGCGGCGTGCCAAACCCGCAATATCGTCACCGCCTCCCCCTCAACCTCATAGACAATGACATAGGGTTGGACCGGCACGAGTTCCCTGGTGCCCGCGATCTGCCCGGGTCTGCCTCGGCGCGGAAACAAACCAAGGCTGTCGCCGGCCAGCAGGATCTCCCGCGCCACACGCCTGGCCGCAATGGGATTTTCCGCAGCGATGTGACGGGCGATCAGGGCGACATCGGCGATGGCCTCTGGCCGCCAGCGAACACTCACCCGCCGGCGGTCGGCGGCTCCGCAGCGAAGTCACCCGCTGCCAGCCGCAGCAGCCATTCCCGCACCACCTCATGCGAAATGCTCGCCGGGTTGCCCCTCGCCTGCGCCACGGCCTGCTCCAAGGCCTCGCGCTCGGCATCATCATCGTCGATGTCGGGAACGGTCAGATGGTTGGTCATAGGATGCAGGTAGCAGAGCGGGCGGCGGCGAAACAACGACTAAACCTCGCCCAAAACCTCCTCCACCGTGCCATCCTGCACAATCCGCCCGCCATCCATCCGGATCACCCGGTTGCACCAGCGCCGCACGATTTCCATCGAATGCGTCGCCAGCACCAGGATCTCCGCCTCGCGCACCAACGCACCCAGGCGCTCCTCGGCCTTTTCCATGAATTCCGCGTCGCCGGCGAAGAACCATTCATCCATCAGCAGGATATCCGGCGCCATCGCGGTGGCCATCGCGAAGGCAAGCCGCACCTGCATGCCCGCGGAATAGCTGCGCACGGGAATGTCCAGGAATTCGTCCAGGCCCGAGAAGCCCACCACCTCCTCCGCCAGGGCCTCGGCCTCGGCATCGCTCAAGCCGCGATACCACGCGCGCAGGCGGATATTCTCGAAGCCGGTGGCCCAGCCATCCATGCCCGCCGAAGGATCGATCAGGCTGCCGATCTCGCCCTGCACCTCCAGCCTTCCGCCCACCGGGTCATAAATCCCGGCGATGGTGCGCAGCAGGGTGGATTTGCCGGCGCCATTATGGCCGATCAGCGCCACGCGCTCGCCTCGGCCGATGCTGAAATTCAGGTCGCGCAGCGCCGCCACCACCACCCGGTCCTGCGCATCCTGCACCATCCGGCGCGAGGCCAAGGCGAAGATCCGCTTCTTCAGGCTGCGCGCGCCGACATGGTAGAGCGGGAAATCGATCGCCAGCCCCTCGGCCTTGATATGTGCCATGGCGTCAGACCCAGAAGGCGATGCGGGCGCGGAAGCGCACGAAAAGAAAGAAAGCGGCACCGCACAGGATGGAGGAATAGAACAGGGCCATCACCCAGATCAGGGTCGAGGTGCCGCCCTCCACCAGCGGCCCACGCACCGTCTCCATCACCGCGTAGACCGGGTTGAGCGGCAGCCATTTCGCGTTGGCGCCGAGCAGTTCCGGCTTCCAGATGATGGGCGATACGAAGAAGGCAATCTGCATCACCGAGGCGATGATCGGCCCGATGTCGCGGAACCTGGCCGCCAGCATGCCGAACAGCACCGCCGCCGCCAGCGCATCCACCGCGAAGAGCAACAGCCCCGGCAGCGCCCAGAACGCCACCAGCCCCGGCCACCAGCCGCAGGCCAGGAACACCAGCAGGATCAGCGGCAGATTGTGCCCGGCCACGATGGCGTTGCGCAGCACGCAGCGCAGGGCATGCACGCTGTAGGGCTGCGGCATTTGCCGGATCATGCCCTCCTGGTCGATCAGGCAGTTCGAGCCCTCGTTCACCATGGCGTTGATGATCGTCCACAGGATCAGGCTGACGGCGAGGAAGGGCAGGTATTCCCGCAGTTCCAGCCGGAACAGCTGGGAATACAGAAAACCCAGCGAGACCAGCATCACCGCGGTGGACAAGGTCAGCCACCACGGCCCCAGCACCGAGCCCCGGTAGCGGTTGCGGATATCGAGCCGTGCCAGCGCGAAGGGCAGCCGCCAGCGGCCAATGCCGATGCCCAGATCCTCCAAGGCGCGGGCGAGGAGACGCGGATTGGCGGCGTCGCGCACGGTCGGGGCCTGGTGGGTGCTCAGCATCGCCGCCCTTTACCCCCGGGGGCGCGGGGCGGCTACCCCGGCGGGGCTCACCGGCTGCCCAGGCGTGCCGCCCAGGCGGCGATCACCGTGGCGGCGGCGGCGAAATCCTCCATCCGCATCGCCTCCAGCGGGGTGTGGCTGCCATTCTGGTTGCGCACGAAGAGCATGCCGGCCGGCACCCCGGCCTGGGCGAAGGACGCCGCGTCATGACCGCCGCCGGAGGGCATGATCCGGTAGGCCACGCCCATCGCCTCGGCCGCGTCGCGCAGGCCGTCCTGGATGGATTGGTCCATCGGCGTGGCGGCACTCTCGCCGCGGCCGACCACGTCGATCACAACACCGCGGTTCCGGCCGATCTCGGCGGCGAGGCGATCGATCTCGGCGAAGAAGAGGTCCAGCGTCTCGACATGCGGGCTGCGAACGTCCAGCGAGAATTCGATCTCCCCCGGCACCTTGCCGAAGCCGGCCTGGTCGGTGGTGTTGATGGTGCAGAAGGTCATCACCATCGGCTTGCCCTGGGCGTCGAGCGCGCCCCAGTGCAGGTCCAGCCGATGGGCGAATTCGGCCAGCGCCATGGCGGCGTCATGACGATAGGCGCGGGGCGTGGCGCCGGAGTGATTGTACTCGCCGCTGATCCGCCCGGCGCGGACGCGGCGATTGCCCGGCAGCGCGGTGACGATGCCGATGGGAATTTCCTCCACATCCAGCACCGGTCCCTGTTCGATGTGGAGCTCCAGATAGGCCGCGACGTTGTGCGGGCCGAGCGCGGCCTGACCGGCCTTCACCGCATCGGGGTCGTAGCCCAGCGCCCGCATGTGGTGCTCCAGCGACAGGCCGGTGTCGGGGCGCAGCGCGGCCAGATTGCCGGCGGGATAGCTGCCGAGCGCCATGCGGCTGCCGGGCAGGCCCGGGAACCATGCGCCGCCCTCCTCGGCGCGGATGGCCATCACCGTGATGTCGCGCTGGGGCTGGAAGCCGGCCTGCACCATGCCCGCCACCACCGCCATGCCTGCCAGCACGCCGGCCGCGCCATCGAAATTGCCGCCCTGGGGCACGGAATCGAGATGGCTGCCCAGGATGATCTGCGGCAGCGACCGGTCGGTGCCCGGCAGCGTCATGTACATGTTGCCGGCGAAGTCGTTGTGGATGGCAAGGCCGAGTTTTTCCGCCTCGGCACGAACCAGGGCATGGGCGATCTCCTCGCCAGGGCCATAGGCCTCCCGCGTGACGCCCAGGCCGTCGAAGGTCTTTTCGCGCAATGCATCGAAGAGCCGGGCGGCGAGGCCGATGTCTGGGCTGAGATTCGTGGCCATGCGGGCCTCCTTGGGGCGGGCGGCCAGGGTAGCCCAGCGCTTGCCGCTGCCAAGCCCGGCCCATAGCCTTGCCGCGCAACCCGGGGGATTGGACGATGGAGGCGATGGAACTGGTGCAGCGGCTGCTCGATGGCGTGGCCGCCATCGGCGCCGACCCGCCGGGCATCACGCGCGACGCCTATGGCAGGGGCGAGAATGACGCGCATGCGCTGATCGCCGAGGCCGGCGCCGCGCTGGGCATGACCGCGCATGTCGATGCCGGCGCCAACCTGACGCTCCGCTGGGCCGCGCGCGAGCCGGTGGCGGCCCCGGTGCTGATCGGTTCGCATCTCGACAGCGTGGTGCAGGGCGGCAATTTCGACGGCGCGGCGGGGGTGATCGCCGGGCTGGGCGTGGTGGCGGGTTTGCAGGCGGCGGGCGTGCGACCGCGGCGCGACATCGAGGTGCTGGCGCTGCGCTGCGAGGAGGCGGTGTGGTTCGGCCTCGGCCTGATCGGCAGCCGCTGCCTGCTGGCCAGGCTGCCCGAGGGCGCGTTGGAACTGCGCCATGCCCGCAGCGGGTTGACGCTGGCCGAGAGCATTCTGGCCTGCGGCGGCGACCCCGACCGGCTGCGCGAGGGCCGGCCATTGCGTGAGCCCGCCGCCATCGGCGCCTATCTCGAGGCGCATATCGAACAGGCGCCGCAGCTGCTGGAGGCGGGCCGGCCCATCGCGGTCTGCCTGGCCAATCCCGGCAATCTCCGCCACCCCTTCATCCGCATCACGGGCGAGGCGGCGCATACCGGCCTGCCACACCGTTTTCGCCGCGATGCCGCGCTGGCCGGGGCCGATCTCGCGCTGGCGCTGGAGCGGCTCTGGCTGGAGGAGGAGGCGGCGGGGCGGCCCATGGCGGTGACCATCGGGCGTTTCCACACCATCCCGGCGCAGCACAGCCTGACCGCGGTGGCCGGGGATTTCGAGATGAGCCTGGACCTGCGTGCCTATGACGCGGCCCACCTCGCGGCGCTGGAGGTTGCACTCGGCCGGATCGTTGCCGAGGTCGCGGCGCGGCGCGGCGTGACCATCACCCTGGGCGAGCGGAGCAGCGCCGCGGCCGGACCGATGGACCCCGCGCTGATCGAGGCACTGGGCGCCGCCGCCGGGCGGCTGGGGCTGGCGGCGCCGCGGCTGAACAGCCCAGGCAGCCATGACGCCAACAACTTCGCCGCCAACGGCGTGCCCACCGGCATGATCCTGGTGCGCAACCGCAATGGCAGCCACAACCCGCATGAGGCGATGGACACGCCCGACCTGATGGCGGCGGTGGATGTGATGGGGGAGCTGCTGCGGGGCTGAAGCGAGGGCCGCACGCCAACCCTTGCCCCGCCGCCCCGGCGCACCGACATATCTGACATGCCCGTGACAGCCATCACCGAAGCCCGCGCCGCCCTCGAAGCCGCGGGGCAATTGCCCGAGGCGGAGATCGACCTCGGCACCGTGGCCCTGCAGCTCGCCCGCGTCGATACGCCCGAGGCGGATTGGCGCGCGGCCGCCGCCTTGCTGAGCGAGATCGCGCGCGAGGCGGTGGCGCGCGCCACCGCCAACCCCGCCGCCGATGCCGGGGATGGCGAGGCCAGGCGAAAGGTCCTGGCCGCCCTCATCCACGGCCATTTCGGCTTCGAGGGCGACACGCAATCCTATGACGACATGGCCAATGCCAATCTCATCGCGGTCCTGGCGCGCCGGCGGGGGCTGCCGGTGGCGCTCGGCCTGTTGTGGCTGCACGCCGCCGAGGCGGCGGGGTGGGAGGCGCATGGCGTGGATTTCCCCGGCCATTTCATCCTCGCGCTGCAGGATGCGCGCGGGCCGGTGGTGGTGGATGTCTTCCATGGCGGGCGGCGGCTGGAGGCGCAGGATCTGCGCGCCCTGGTCAAGCGGCTGGAAGGTGAGCGCGCCGAGCTGCGCCCGGGCATGATGGTGGCCATGGGCAAGCGCGGCGTGCTGCTACGCCTGCAGAACAACATCAAGCTGCGCCGGCTGCAGGCGCATGATGTGGAAGGCGCGCTGGGCTGCGTGGAGGATATGCGGCGCCTGGCGCCGGAGAATGCCCTGCTGTGGCGCGAGGCCGGGCTGATGAACCATAGGCTGGAGCGGATTGGCGCCGCGCTGGGCGCGCTGGAACATTCGCTGGCGCTGGCGCCGCAGGCCGATGGGCATCTGCGCATCCGCGAGCTGGTGGATGAATTGCGCCACCGGTTGAACTGAACCTGCCCTGATGGCAAGCACGCCGCAACAGACGGAGTGGTGGCATGGGTTTGCGCGTGGCGGTCCAGATGGACCCGATGGAAAGCATCAACATCGACGGCGACAGCACCTTCGCTCTGATGCTCGAGGCGCAGGCGCGCGGGCACCGGTTGTGGCATTACCATGTCCGGCATCTGTCGATGAATGGCGGGCGGGTGACGGCCTGGGCGCATCCGGTTTCGGTGAAGCGCGAGCGCGGCGCGCATTATGAATTCGGGCCGCCGGTGGAACTGGATTTGGCCACCGATATCGATGTGGTGCTGATGCGGCAGGACCCGCCGTTTGACATGGCCTATATCACGGCCACGCATATTCTGGAGCATATTCATCCGAAGACGCTGGTGGTGAATGACCCGGCCTCGGTGCGCAATGCTCCCGAGAAGCTCTTCGTGCTGAGATTTCCGGAGCTGATGCCGGAGACCCTGGTCACGTCGGACACGCGGGAGATCGTGCGGTTCCGGCAAAAACATGGCGACATCATCGTCAAGCCGTTGTTCGGCAATGGGGGCGCTGGGGTGTTTCACCTCAAGCCCGATGATTCGAACCTGAATTCGCTGATAGAAATGTTCACCGAGCGGTCGCGTGAGCCGCTGATGGTCCAGAAATACCTGCCGGCGGTGCGGCAGGGGGATAAGCGGGTGATCCTGATCGACGGCGTGGCCCTGGGCGGCATCAACCGGGTTCCGGCGGAGGGCGAGGCGCGCAGCAACATGCATGTCGGCGGCACGCCGGTGAAGACGGTGCTGACGCCGCGCGAGCTGGAGATCTGCGAGAAAATCGGGCCGGAATTGAAGGCGCGGGGGATGATCTTTGTGGGGATCGATGTGATCGGCGGGTTTCTGACCGAGATCAACGTGACCTCGCCGACCGGGCTGCAGGAGCTGGCCAGGTTCGATGGGGTGCATCTGGAGCGGAATATCTGGGATGCGATTGAGGGGCGTCGCTGAACAGACACTCGCGAATCGCCCCACCCCTTGCGTAGCCTCCACGCGGTTTTCAAGCGCGAGGGAGAGAGTTGATGGCGACGAGCCGAAGCACCCCGGTTTTCGAAATCTACACCGACAAGAAGGGCGAGTTCCGTTGGCGCGCCCGGGCGAAGAACGGCAACCTCCTGGCCGCCGCCAGCGAGGGCTACAAGGACAAGCGCGATGCCGTGCATTGCGCGAAACTCTTCGGCTATGACCCCAAGGCGGTGGTGGCGGTGAAGCCGGCGGCCAAGCCCGCGGCAAAGAAAGCCGCCAAGCCCGCCGAGGCCGCGCCGCCGGCCGAGGCGTTGGCCGTGAAGCCGAAGCGCGTGGTCAAGCCCAAGCCCACCCCTGCCGCGGCCCCGGAAGGCCCCGCCGCGGAGGGCTGAGGGCGCCCTCGCGACGTTGCGTCCCCCCTGCCCGGCCGATAGCATGCCGGCTGAGGGTATCGGAGGCGCGCGGATGTGCTGGGCCTGTTCACTGGCTGGCAACGAGACCGGCCTGCTGGCTGAGGCGCTGCATGGCCCCGGCGGGATTGGCCCTGGCCATGAGAACGCCGGCAGTGATAGGCCCGGCGAGAACGGGGCCGGCTCGGCAGGCGGCACGGTCTCGGTCGCCCTGCCGGTCACGCTGGTCGCTTCCGACATCGCGACCCTGCTCAGCGGCTACCGCTGGAATGACGCGCAGGGTCTGTCCCAGGTCGTCAGCTTCAGCTTTTCCGAGGCCGCGGTGCCCGGGCAGCAATTGCCCTTCAGCGCTGCGCAGCGCGCCTCGGCCCGCGCGGCGGTGCAGGCCTGGGGCGAGGTGTCCGGGCTGAACTTCGTCGAGATCGCCGATCCTGGCTCCGCCAACCGGGTCGATATCCGTTTCGGGCTCGAGCCCTTGGCATCCGGCACGGCCGGCACCGGCGGCTATGCGCGCGACGGCACGATCCGGATCAACATCGACCAGGTGAACAATGCGCTCGCCCCCGGCGGCAGCTGGTTCAATGTGCTGTTGCATGAGGTCGGCCATGCGCTGGGCTTCAAGCATCCCTTCGACAATACGCCTGTGCTGGACGCGGCGCGGGACCATCGCGGCTATACCGTGATGTCCTATACCTCGGTGTCGGGATTCCTCGCGGACAGGCTGGGGCCGCTCGATATCGCCGCCGCCCAGGCACTCTACGGCACCCAGGGGGCGGAGGAAGCGCGCGGCGTCAGCGCCACCTGGAACGCCGCACGCAATGCGGTGGAGATCCAGGGAGGGCCAGGGGCGGATGTGCTGCGCGGCACCTCGGGCGATGACATCATCATCGGCGGCGCGGGCAATGACGCGATCAACCCGATGGAGGGCAACGCCACGATTTTTGCCGGCGAGGGGCGAGACACCATCACGCTTCGCGACAGCTACTTCGCCGATGCCGCCAGCGTCATCGTCCGTGGCGGCGATGGCGACGACGTGGTGACCACGGGCATCTACAGCCAGAATGGCGACCGCAACCGGCTCTTCGGCGAGGCCGGCAATGATTCGTTGACCGGCGAGCGCGGCCGGGACTGGATCAATGGCGGCTTGGGCACCAATACAGTCTCGGGCAGTTTCGGCGTGGATACGCTGGCGGTGGATGGCGCGCGTCGCTCCGCCACGCTGACCAAGACCGTGCAATTCACCACCACCGACAATGGCGACAGCATCACGAGCTACCGCGGCACCGTCACCCGCGTGGGCGAGGTGACCAATTTCGACACCATCGAGAATTTCGCCTTCGTCGATGGCCGGTCCGTTCTGGCCACCAATGACCCCATCGCCCAGGTCAGCCGGCTCTATAATGCGGCCCTGGGCCGCGCGCCGGATGCCTACGGGCTGAATGACTGGGGTGCGAAGCTGGCGGCCGGGCTGGCGGACCTCACCGACCTGGCGCGCGGCTTCATCAATTCGGCCGAATTCCAGGCGCGCTTCGGCAATCTCGATAATGGTGCCTTCGTCGACCGCAGCTACCAGAACATGCTCGGGCGCGGGCCGGATGCGGGCGGGCGGGCCTTCTGGGTGGATCAGCTGGCCACCGGTAGGCAGGACCGCGCCCAGGTCATGATCGGCTTTTCCGAAAGCCCCGAGAACAAGTCGCGCACCGCGGCCGCGCTTTCCAACGGCATCTGGGACCAGGATGAGAATGCCGCCTCGGTCGCGCGGCTGTACCAAGCGACCCTGAACCGCAGGCCCGATGAGGGCGGGCTGATCAGCTGGACCGCGGAGATGGCGGCGGGCCGCAGCCTCAATGACATCACGCCGGGCTTCATCGGCAGTGCAGAGTTCACCGCGCGCTTCGGCAACCCTGGAAATGGCGGATTTGTGGATCTGCTCTACGCCAATGTGCTGGGGCGGGCGGCGGATGCGGGCGGGCGGGCCTTCTGGCTGACCCAGCTCGATGGCGGGGCGATGGACCGGCCAGCGGTGGTGCTGGGGTTTTCAGAGAGCCTTGAGTTTCGGCTTTCGACGATGGGTTGGATCGAGGGGGGGATTGTGTTTGCCTGAGCGGCCCCAGCCGGTTCCGGCCGGGGCCGCCCCGGCTCAGATATTAACCTGCGCGATCGCTTCTTCATCGCAGACCACATTGGTCTGCTGCCGGGCATAGGCCGCCACCGAGGCGCTGTCCTGCGGCAGCACCCGACCGCGTGCCGGTGGAAAGCGCCACCATGTCCCGGCCGGTGGAGATCAAAAACGTCTCCTGGCAGGCGTGGCGGGACGAATGGGAGGATGGGCGGGCGCCGGTGAAATACTTGCTGCAGGGCCAAATCCAGGCTGGCATCGCCCGCGAAGCGGGGCTCGACTGGGGTGGCCCGATCATCGTCGCCCTGTTGGCCGGCAATGAGCTGAAAATCCTGCCCCATGAATTCGACGCGGAAGCCTTCGCCATGTGCCAGGAGCGCATGCGGGTCGTCTGGGCGGATGTGGCGGCGGCCCGGATCGTGATGGGTGGGGTCGATCTTTACACCCTGATGCGCATTGGCGGCTGGCCCAGCCTCAAGATGGTCGAGCGCTACGCGGCCATGAGCGCTGAACACCTGCACGCCGCCAAGCGGAAAATCGCCTGAGCGCTCGAAAGCTGCCCAGCCCTTGCCCAAATAATGCCCAACCGAGTTGGGCAAAGGTGGGTCGAGAGGGGTCAATCTGTCCCCATCTGTCCCGTCCCGATCGGCCAAAAGCCTTTGAAACCTAGAGAAATCTGGTAGTGGTGGGCGGACTTGAACCGCCGACCCCGGCATTATGAGTGCCGTGCTCTAACCAACTGAGCTACACCACCAGGCAGGCCGGGGGATTAGGGCCCGGGGGCCCGGCTGTCAACGCATCCGCCGGGCGCTGACGTGAAGCGCCCCAGTCTGCGCTGCCTGAAGTCTTCGTCGCGCTCCCCACAGCGGCACCTCCCGTCGGCGCAGACGGGCAGCCGATGGGGCGAGGCTTCGATAATGCGGCAAAGCGGCGGCAGGGATGTCGATGGCTATAGTCCTCTCCCGCCCCGGCGAAGCGCCGCGAGGTCGCCCCCCCCAAGCAGCCACGCGCCCGGGGCACCCGGCCCGGAAGAACCAAGCCTGTCCTCGAACGGGCGCCAGGGACGCATCCCTCCGAACAGAACGGCAGCGCATTCGCTAAAGCCAATCACCGCTACCCCAGCATCGCCGGCACCAGAAGCCCCACATTGTGCCGCATCATCGCCTCATAGCTGGCGGCCGCCCCGTCTGGCCTGGACAGCGCATCGGCATAGAGCCTGCCCCGCACGCTCACCCCCGCTTCGCGGGCCATCCGCTGCAGGGTGGCGGGGTTGCCGATATTCTCCATGAACACCGCCGTGATATTCTGTGACCGCACCTGGCGGATCAGCGAAGCCACCGCCTGCGCGCTGGGCTCCGCATTGGCGGAAACGCCCATCGGCGCCAGGAAGCGCACGCCATAGGCGGCGCCGAAATAGCCGAATGAATCATGGCTGGTCAGCACCACCCGCCGGGCCTCGGGCACGCGGGCGATCTCGGCACGGATCCAGGCATCGAGGGTGGCAAGGCGGGCATCGTAGTCCGCCGCGCGACCGGTCAGCCCCGCCGATGTCAGCCCGACGGCGATCTGGCGGACATAATGCCGCGCCAGGTTCACATCCTGCCAGGCATGCGGGTCCGGCCCGTCATGCCGATGGGCGGGGTTGGGGGCGGCGGGGCGGGCGGCCATGCCCTCGGTCGCCGTCACCATCACGCCCCGGAAACCCGCGCCGCGGGCGGCACGATCGAACCAGGCATCAAACCCCAGGCCATTGCGCAGCGCCAGCGCGGCGCCGCGAAGCGCCTCGGCCTGGGAGGGTCGGGGTTGGAAATGATGCGCATCCACATCCGGCCCGGCCAGCACGCGGATCTCGACACCCTGCGGCGCCACCTGCCCCAGCATATCGCCCAGGATGGAGAAGGAGGCGACCAACACAGGGCGCGGCTGGGCCAAGGCGGGCGTGGCAAGGGCGAAGAACAGGGAACGACGGCGCATTCCGTATATTATAACATCCTACTCTGGTCGGGAAGGGCGCGCGAGCAAGGCCCCCATCGCCTCCGCCACCGAGGACCGGCCCGCCAGCATCGCGGCCACCGCGGCGCAGATCGGCATTTCCACCCCCAGTTTTTCCGCCCGCAGCAGCAGGGCAGGCGCGGTGGCGACGCCCTCGGCCACGCCGCGGCTCTCGCTCAGCGCCTGGTCCAGGCTCTCGCCCCGGCCCAGCCGCTCGCCGAGTGCGGTGTTGCGGCTGGTGCTGGAGCAGGCCGTGAGCAGCAGATCGCCCAGCCCCGAAAGGCCGGAGGCCGTCTCCGCCCGCCCGCCCAGGGCCAGGACCAGCCGGGCCAGTTCCGCCAGGCCGCGGGTGATCAGGGCCGCGCGGGCGTTCTCCCCCAGCCCGGCGCCCATGGCGGTGCCGGCGGCGATGGCGAGGACATTTTTTGCGGCCCCCCCGGCCTGCACGCCCAGCACATCCTCGCTGGAGTAGAGCCGCAAGCTCGCGCCACCCAGCGCGGCCACAGCCAGCTCCCGCAGGCCCGCATCACTGCTGGCCAGCACACCTGCGGCAGGCAGGCCGGCAGCCACCTCGGCGGCAAAATTCGGCCCCGAGATCACCCCCAACCGCGATCGGCCGAGGATTTCGGTTGGAAACAGCCCGGTGCCCCCCTCCACCCCCTTGGAGGCCAGCAGCATGGGCAGCAGTGGCAGCCCGACCAGCGCCGCGCGCATGTGCTGCACTGGCACCGCAAGGATGGCGAAATCCGCCCGCTCCATGGCCGAGGACGGCTTTTCGCTCAGCCGCATCTCCACCGGCAGGGCCACGCCAGGCAGGCGCGGGTTGCGCCGGGTTTCGGCCATCTCCGCTGCCCCGCTGCGGCTCCACAGCGACACCTCATGGCCCAGCCGCGTGGCATGGAGCGCCAGCGCCGTGCCCCAGGCGCCGGCGCCCAGAACCGCAATCCTACTCATCGGCAATCCTCACGATCCGGGTGCCACTGCCCGCCTCGCCGTCGCTCAGCCGCTCCAGCAACGCGGCCAGGATGGCGCCGCCTTCGGCCTCGAAATGCCAGGGCGCGTTCACCACCAGCAAGCCGCAGCCATTGAGACGGGAGGCATCCAGCGGCTCGCGCAGCCACAATTCGGCGGCCAGCACATCGCGGATGCCGGCGGCGCGGATGGCGTCATGAAAGGCAAGGACAGGGGCCATGTGCTTGATGGGATACCACGCCGCCTGGACATGGCCACGCGCCCTTCCCCAGATTTCGGCCATGCCCCTGGCCAGCCTGGCGAATTCATCCCCTGCCTCGAAGGGCGGGTCGATCAGCACAAGGCCACGACGCTCGGGGAAAGGCGTCAGGGCGCGGGCGCATTCATGGGCGTCGCGCATATGGGCGGGCGTGCCACGCATGTTGCGGCGGAGCGCGGCATGGTCCTCGGGGTGGAGTTCGTTCAGCACGAGGTGATCATCGGGCCGCAGCAGCGCCTGGATCAGGGCGGGGCTGCCGGGGTATTGTTTCGGCATGCCGAGGTCGCGCAGCAGGGCGACGTAATCGGCCAGCGGGCCATCCTCGATGGCCATCAGCCGGCCCACCCCCTCCCACCATTCGCCGCTGCGGCGGGCTTCCTCGGAATCGAGGGGGTAGATGCCGCGGCCGGCATGGGTGTCCAGCACGCGCAGGGCGCTGGGCTTCTGCTGCATGGCGCGCAGCAGCCAGACCAGCAGCGCGTGCTTCATGCAATCGGCGAAATTGCCGGCGTGGAAGGCGTGGCGGTAATTCATGCGCCCCTATCGCGGCTTGCCGGCGCGGCGGCTAGCCCCCTGGTAGCCCCGTGGGGCCTACCGCCTCGCCTGGGCCGGCGCTTCGCAAAAATCCTGCCAGATCGCGCGCAGGGCGGCCTGCAGGTCGCGCGTGTAGCGGTCGATGTCCCAGGCGGGGGCTGCCAGCAGCCGGGCGCGCAGGCCTTGCTTCAATGCCAGCAGCGCCGCGCGATCGGAGCCCTGGCGCACCGCGGTCTCGACATAGGCCTCGTCGCTGTCGGCCACCCAATCGCCCAGACCGGCCGCGGCCATGAAACTCGCGCCCATGCGCGAGACGAAGGCCTCGCCCCGCCTCGCCACCACCGGCGCGCCCATCCACATCGCCTGCAGCGTGGTGGTGCCGCCATTGTAGGGCACGGGGTCGAGCGCGATGTCGAGATCGGCGTATTCGGCCATCATCTCGATCATGCCGGTGGGGCCGCGCAGCTCCAGCCGTTCCGCCGGGATGCCCAGGGCGGCCATGCGGCGCGAAAATCCGGCCATGGCCCCTGGGTCACGGAAACTCGGCGCCTTCACCAGCAGCCGCGAGTCCGGCAGGCGATGCAGGATGGCGGCCCATAGCCCCAGCGTGCGCGGGGTGAGCTTGGGCAGGTTGTTGAAGGAGCCGAAGGTCAGCGGTCGCGCCGCATGCGCCGGGCCAAACTGCGGATAATGCGAGTCTGGCGCGGGGGCGAAGCAGAAGACCGTGTGGGGCAGCCGCATCACCCGCTCGCTGAACAGCGCTTCGCACCCCGCCGGCGCGACCTGCGGATCGGCGATGATCCAATCCATGTTCGGCACGCCCGAGGAGCCGGGATAGCCCAGAAAGGTCACCTGCACCGGCGCCGCGCGTTTGCCGAAGAGCGGCATCCTGCCGCGTTGGGTATGTCCCGAGAGGTCGATCAGGATGTCGATGCTATCGGCCTCGATCCGCCGCGCCAGCTGCCCATCCGTCCAGGGCGCGCATTCCACCCAATGCGTCACCCGGCCGCGCGCCAGCCGCGTCTCCTCATCGTGGCTGACGCCGGTGAAATAAAGGTGCGTGGGCATCGCCGCCTGGTCCCAGCGGGCGAGGACGGGCTGCATGAAGATGTTCACGGGGTGCTGGTGGTGCAGGTCGGGCGTGATCATGCCCACCCGCAGCGGACGGCCAGCGTCGCGGCTGTTGCGGAAGCTGGCGACGGGCCGGGCACCCTCACCGAGATGGGCGAAAAGCCGCTTGTGCAGCGCCGCCACTTCGGTCGCATCGATGCTGTCGGCGTAGAGCGCGCTCATTGCGGCACCCGAGCCGAGCGCGGTGTCACCGGCCTCGACCTGGTCCAGGAAAAGCTTCAGCGCGACATCCGCCTCGCCCTGGCGCGACGCGATGGAGGCACGCATCGGCCCGGCACCGGGCTGCGGCGCCAGGGCCTCGGCGCGGGCGAGCGATTCCAGCGCCTCCTCCATGTGCCACGCCTCGGAGAGCATATGGGCGAGGTTCCAATGCGCGGCGGCATTGTCGGGGCGCAGGCTGACATTGCGGCGCAGGATGGCCAGCGCCTCCTGCCAGAGGTTGTGGCGCAGCGCGAGCTCGGCGGCCTGGACCAGGATGGTCTCGTCCTCGGTGCCCTGGGTGGCCTCGGCCAGCGTCGCCTCGGCCGCCTCGCGCAGGCCCAGCCGCAGCAGGATCGCGGTGAGGTCGAGGCGCATCCGGGCCCAGTCATCACCGCCCGGCGGCGGCTGCTCAAGGGCGGCGCAGAGCATTGCCTGGCGCAGCGATTCCAGGGCCAGGGCGGCGGCGCCGCGCTCCAGCCGGTATTGCGTCATATGCGCGTGCAGGCGGCGCGGCCGGTCGCCGGCCAGCGCCAGGGCCTGGTGGTAATGCGCCGCGCCTTCATCGGCGCGGCCGGTCTCCTCCAGCGCGCGGGCCATGGCGAGATGGCCCTCCCAGCGGTTGGGGGCGGCCTGGATCGCCATGCCGTAGCAGGTCAGGGCCTCCGCCTCGCGCCCCAGCCGGCGCAGCGCGTGGCCGCCTTCCAGCGCCGCGTTGAAATTGCCGGGCTCGCCGCGCAGCACGGCCGCAAAACCGCGTGCCGCCTCCTCATGCCGGCCGAGCCGCGCGCGGGTGCGGGCCAGTTGCAGGGCGGCGACGGTGAGGCCGGGATTGCCGGCGAGCGCCTGGGCCAGCGGTGCCTCGGCCTCGGCCCAGAGGCCATGGTCACACAGCGCGTTGCCGAGGTTGAAATACAGCTCGGGCGGCGCGCCCGGCACGTCCAACGCAGCGCGATAGGCGATGATGGCGGCGGCATGGTCGCCGCGGCGGCGATGGAGCATGGCCTGCTCGGCCAGGGTTTGCCAGCTGGATTGCGGGGGGCGGGACATGGCCGGCGTTTGGATCATCGCCGCCACCGGCGCAACCGGGGGGCGGGTGCCAGGTCGGGACATCGCCGCGTGCCGGCGACGCCCGTTCAATCCCCCCGCAACGCCGCACCGGCCGCCAGCGGCGCCAGCGGCAGGGCCAGCGCCACCAGCGCCCCCAGCAGCAGCAGCATCGGCCGCGCCAGGCCAGCGCTGGCCGAGGCCTCGATGGCCGCGGCGCCGAAGATCACCGCCGGTATCGCCAGCGGCAAGACCAGCAAGGGCAGCAGCACGCCGCCGCGCCGCGCCCCCAGCGTCAGCGCCGCCCCCGCGGTGCCCAGAAGCGACAGCAGCGCCGAGGCAAGCCCCAGCGCCAGCATCGCCGTCGGCCAGGCCTCGGTCGGCAGGTTCAGCATCGCCGCAGCGATGGGCGTCGCGGCCAGCAGCGGCAGGCCGGTGGTCAGCCAATGCCCGCAGGCCTTGGCCAGTGCCAGCAGCGCCGGGTGCAGCCCGCTGAGCAGCAGCAGGTCCAACGAGCCATCCTCCGCCTCGCTGCCCCAGAGCCGGTCCAGCGGCAGCAATGCGGCCAGCAGCGCGGCCGCGAGCAGCGCGCCGGGCGCCAGCCTCGCCAGGGTTTCCGGCGCCGGACCGACACCGAAGGGAAACAGCGCCGCCACCAGCAGGAAGAACAGCACGGCCGCCAGCGCATCGGCGGGGTGGCGGATGGCCAGCCGCAACTCGCGCCCCAGCACGGCGGTGAAGGCGCTTCTCATCGCAGCGTCTGCACCGCGCGCGTGGTCGGGATGGCGGCCGCGGATTTGTAGAGGTTCAGCGGTGTTAGCGACTGGCTCGTCTGGTCATGCGCCGCGTCGTAGCGGCCGACATGCGGGGTGTCGCCATTGTGGCTCACGCTCAACAAGATCGGCGCGTCACGCTCGCGGCGCAGATCGAACATCGCGGACACATGTGGCCCCGCGCTGGCGGCAGCGGCAGACCGGCCCATCATGCCATTTCCAGCCTGCGCCCACCCGGAATCGGCAAGGGCACGTGGGTCGCGGCCAGCACCATGCCACCCCGCCCGCAATGGCCCGCCAGAAGCACGCCGAAGCGGGCGATGGAGGCGGTGTCGAGCCCGACGGTGGGCTCATCGAGCAGCCAGAGCGCGGCCGGCGCCAGGGCGAGACGGGCGATCGCCAGCCGCCGGCGCTGCCCGGCCGAGAGCACCCGCGCCGGCAATTCGGACAGCGGAACCAATGCCATGGTCTCCAGCGCCATATCGACATCGCCCCCGGCCAGTGCCGCATGGAAGGCCAGGTTTTCGCGCACCGACAGGGCTGGCTTGAGCGCATCCTGATGGCCGAGATAGCGCAGCCTGGCGGCATGGGCGGGCATGTCACGCCGGACATCCTCGCCGGCCCAGAGGATCCGGCCCTCCGCCGCCGGCAGCAGCCCGGCCAGCACCCGCAGCAGCGAGGATTTGCCGGCGCCATTGGGGCCGAGCAGCGTCACCGCCTCAGTCGCCTCCATGGTGAAGGCGAGGCCGGCGAAGACCGCCCGCTCGCCCCGCCAGCACGCCAGATCCTCAACCCGCAGCACCCACCATCCCCGCCAGACCAGCGGTAAGTTTACCATGAAACACGCCGGGCCGAAGCCATGCCGCGGCCATTGCGGGATTTGGCGCCGCAGAATTGGCAAAATCCGCGGCAAACTGGCCCATGAACGAAACCGGCGCACCCTTGGTCCGCTTCCGGGTCCATGCTTTAACGGCCACACAAGGCAAAGAGGACCTCGCAGAACCATGCGCATCACCGGGCAGGACACCCTGAAAACCCGCTCCACGCTCACCGTGGATGGCAAGACCTATCATTATTTCAGCCTGCCCGAGGCGGCGAAGACGATCGGCGACATCACGCGCCTGCCGATGAGCCTGAAGGTGTTGCTGGAGAACGTTCTGCGGTTCGAGGATGGCCGCTCCTATTCGGTGAAGGACGCCGAATCCATCGCCGGCTGGCTGGCCGAGGGCCGCTCCACCAACGAAGTCCCCTTCAAGCCCGCCCGCATCCTGATGCAGGACTTTACGGGCGTTCCCGGCGTGGTCGATCTGGCCGCAATGCGCGATGGCATCATCGCGCTGGGTGGTGACCCGCGGAAGGTGAACCCGCTGGTGCCCGTCGATCTCGTGATCGACCACTCGGTGATGGTGGATTATTCCGGCCATGCCGACAGCCTGCAGAAGAACGTCGATGTCGAGTTCGAGCGCAATGGCGAGCGTTACGAGTTCCTGCGCTGGGGTCAGAGCGCGTTCAGCAATTTCCGCGTCGTGCCGCCGGGCACCGGCATCTGCCACCAGGTGAACCTGGAATACCTGGCGCAGGTGGTCTGGACCGCGACCGATGCCGGCGATGTCTATGTCTATCCCGACAGCTGTTACGGCACCGACAGCCACACCACCATGGTGAACGGGCTGGGCGTGCTGGGCTGGGGCGTGGGCGGCATCGAGGCGGAGGCGGCCATGCTGGGCCAGCCCATCGCCATGCTGATCCCCGACGTCATCGGCTTCCGCCTGACGGGCCGGCTGCGTGAGGGCGTGACGGCGACCGACCTGGTGCTGACCGTCACCCAGATGCTGCGCAAGAAGGGCGTGGTCGGCAAATTCGTCGAATTCTATGGCGACGGGCTGAACGACATGCCGCTGGCCGACCGCGCCACGATCGGCAACATGGCCCCCGAATACGGCGCCACCTGCGGCATCTTCCCCGTCGACCACGTGACGATCGAGTATCTCCGCCTCTCCGGCCGCGACGAGCACCGCATCGCGCTGGTCGAGGCCTATGCCCGGGCGCAGGGGATGTGGCGCGATGCCTCGACGCCCGACCCGGTCTTCACCGACACGCTGGAGCTGGACATGGGCACGGTCGAGCCCTCGATGGCCGGGCCGAAACGGCCGCAGGACCGGGTGGCGCTGTCGGGTGTGGCTGCCGGCTTCTCGAAGGACCTCGCCGGCGGAGTGATGGGCGTGCCGGGCGACAAGCCCGATCTGCGCGTGCCGGTGGCCGGCGCCAATTACGACCTCGGCCATGGTGACGTGGTGATCGCGGCGATCACGTCCTGCACCAACACCTCCAACCCCTATGTGCTCGTAGCCGCCGGGCTGGTGGCGCGGAAGGCACGGGCGAAGGGGCTGCATCCAAAACCCTGGGTGAAGACCTCGCTGGCGCCCGGTTCCCAGGTGGTGACGGATTACCTCAACCAGTCCGGCCTGACGGCCGATCTGGACGCCATGGGCTTCCAGACCGTGGGCTATGGCTGCACCACCTGCATCGGCAATTCCGGCCCGCTGGAAGACCCGATCGTGGACGCGATCGAGAACAACAAGCTGGTGGTCTCGGCCGTGCTCTCGGGCAACCGGAATTTCGAGGGCCGGGTGCATGCCAATGTCCGCGCCAACTACCTGGCCAGCCCGCCGCTGGTGGTGGCCTATGCGCTGGCCGGCAGCACGAAGATCGACCTGACCACCCAGCCGCTCGGCACCGGCAGCGACGGCCAGCCGGTGTTCCTCAAGGACATCTGGCCGACCCAGAAGGAAGTGAACGACACGGTCCATGCCGTGGTCACGCGAAAGATGTTCCTTGAGCGCTACGGCGATGTGTTCAAGGGCCCGCCGCAGTGGCAGGCCATCAAGGTTGAGGCCGATAGCGACACCTATCGCTGGAACAGCGGCTCCACCTACGTCCAGAACCCGCCCTATTTCGAGGGCATGACGATGGAGCTGACGCCGATCGCCAGCATCAAGGGCGCGCGCGTCCTGGCGCTGCTGGCCGACAGCATCACCACCGACCACATCTCCCCCGCCGGCAATATCCGCAAGATTTCGCCGGCCGGTGATTATCTGCTGGAGCACCAGGTGCGCCAGGCGGATTTCAACAGCTATGGCGCGCGGCGCGGCAATCACGACGTGATGATGCGCGGCACCTTCGCCAATATCCGCATCAAGAACGAGATGCTGGACAATGTCGAAGGCGGCATGAGCCGGCATTACCCCTCGGGCGACGTGGCGCCGATCTTCGACGTCGCCACCCGCTACAAGGCCGAGGGCGTGCCGCTGGTGATCTTCGGCGGGCGGGAATACGGCACGGGTTCGTCGCGCGACTGGGCGGCGAAGGGCACCTTCCTGCTCGGCGTGAAGGCCGTCATCACCGAGAGCTTCGAGCGCATCCACCGCTCGAACCTCGTCGGCATGGGCGTGCTGCCGCTGGTCTTCCGCGAGGGCGAGAGCCGCAAGACACTCGGCCTCAAGGGCGACGAGATGATCGACATCCTGGGCGTCGAGGAACTGGCGCCGAGGATGACGCTTGAACTGGTCATCACCCGGGCCGATGGCAGCAAGCACACCACCGGTGTGGTCTGCCGCGTCGATACCGCCGACGAGGTCGAATACTACAAGAATGGCGGCATCCTGCAGTATGTGCTGCGCGGGATGGTCCGCGCGGCCTGAATGGCCGTCGCGATCCGCGCGGCCTGAAAGGCGGGGCCGCTACCCCGCCTGGAGATCCAGGCGGCGCAGCAGCGGCCCCCAGCGGTTGCTCTCGGTGGTGAGGAATGTTGCGAATTCCTCCGCCGTGGAGCCGGCGGCGAACATGCCCTCGTTCAGCATCCGGGTGCGGAAATCATCGCCCCGGATGACCTGCACCGCGGCCTGTTGCAGCCGGTTGATCATTGCCACCGGACTGCGGGCGGGCACCAGCAGGCCGAACCAGGTCTGCGCCACCACGCCCGGCTTGAAGTCGGCGACCAGCGGCACCTCCTCATTGCCGGGCATCCGCCGGTCGCCGGTCCAGGCCAGGATGCGGCCGTTTCCGGCGCGGTGCAGGGCAAGGCCCGTGGCGCCGCCCACCACCAGCAGATCGAGCCTGCCGCCCAGCAGATCCGCCACCTGGGCTGCGTCGCCCCGGTAGGTCACGTCCTGCATCCGCACGGAAAACGCCTCGTTCACCAGCAGCATGGCGATGTTGTTGAAGCTCGACGGGCCATTGGTGCCATAGGTGATGGCGCCGGGCCTGGCCGCCGCGCGGGCCATCAGCGCGGGCAGGTCCGCCGGCCCTTCCGGCCGCGCCACGATGGCGAAGGGCAGGGTGGAGACCAGGGTGACGGGCGAAAAATCCTCCAGCCGATAGGGGATGTTGCGCACGATATGCGGGTTGATGGTCAGCGTGCTGCCCGAGGCGATGAGGACATTATGGCCATCGGGTGCCGCGCGGGCGACGTAATCCGCGCCGATCACCGTCGCCGCCCCCGGCCGGTTCTCCACCTGCACCGGCAGGCCAAGCGGGCCGGCCATGCGCTCGGCCAGCACCCGGGCGGTGACGTCGGTCGAGCCGCCGGGTGGAAAGGGCACGGTGATGGTCACCGGACGTGGCTGCGCCTGGGCGGGCAGGGCCAGGCATGGCGCGGCCAGAAGGGCGCGGCGTGTGGGCATGGGTTTCCTCCAGTCTTTGAAGGAATGGTGGCCTGCGGCGGGGCCGAGCGCTACCCGGAAAATGCCTGGGCGCGCACCAGCCTGGCATAGAGCCCATCCTCGGCCATGAGTTGGGCGTGATTGCCCTGCTCCACCGCGCGGCCGGCCTCCATCACCACGATCAGGTCGGCATCCTTCACGGTGGAAAGGCGATGGGCGATGACGAGCGAGGTACGACCCTGGCGCAGCCGGGCGATGGCCTGCTGCACCAGCACCTCATTCTCGGCATCCAGCGCGCTCGTCGCCTCATCGAGCAGCAGCACGCGCGGGTTGCGCAGCAGGGCGCGGGCCAACGAGATGCGCTGCCGCTGGCCACCCGAAAGCCGCCCGCCGCCCGGGCCCAGCGGGGTCTGGTAGCCCGAAGGCAGGGCTGAGATGAAATCATGCGCGGCGGCGGCGCGGGCGGCGTCCTCCACCTCGGCCGCCGTGGCGCCGGGGCGGCCGCAGGCGATATTGGCAAAGGCGGTGTCGTCGAAGATCAGGCTCTCCTGCCCGACATAGGCGATGGCGTCGCGCAGGCTGGCCAGGGTCAGCGCGCGCACATCCACGCCATCGAGCAGCACGGCGCCCCCGGTCACGTCATGCAACCGCGGCAGCAGGGTGATGGCGGTGGATTTGCCCGCCCCCGAGGGGCCGACGAGGGCCACGGTCTGGCCCGGTTCGGCGGTGAGCGACAGGCCGGTGAGCGCCGCTTCCTCGCCCTGGCCATAGGCAAAGGTGACGTCGCGGAAGGCGATGCGCCCCTCGCCGGCGGGCAAGGGCTGGGCCTGGGGCGCATCGGTGATGTGCCGCGGTGCATCCAGCACGGCGAAGACCCGCGCAAGGCCGGCCAGCCCCTCCTGCAGGGTGGCATTGAGCGAGCCCAGCGCGCGCACGGGGCGCGAGGCGATGAGCAGCGCGGCCACAAAACCGGTGAATTCCCCCACCGTGCCCAGCCCGGTCGAGACCCGCCAGCCGACGAAACCCAGCACGGCGGCCACCGTCAGCCCGCCCAGGACCTCCAACACCGGGTCGACGCGGGCGCGGCTGGTGGCGATGCTGAACAGCGCGTTCCGCAGGCCGAGGAAGGCGGCGGCGGCCCGTGCCTCCTCGCTGCCTTCCAGCCGATAGGCGCGCACCACGCGGGCGGCGGAAAAGCTCTCGGTCAGCAGCGCCGCGGTTTCGCCCACGCGGTCCTGCATGCCGGCACTCGCGCGGCGGATGCGCTTGCCGAGCCGGATGATGGGCACGGCGGCGATGGGGTAGAGCAGCGCGGCCATCAGCGCCAATTGCCAGTCGAGCCAGAGCATCGAGCCAACGAGGCCCAGGATGGTCAGCACATCGCCCAGGCCGCCCAGGGACTTGAACAGCGCGTCGCGAATGGCCGTGGCGTCGGTGGTGAAGCGCGCGGCCTGGCGGGCGGGGGCCAGGGCGGTGGCGGTGGCGAGATCGGCGCGGGTCAGCGCCACAAAGAGCTTGTTCTGCAAAGCCTCTAGCGCGCGCAGCACGGTGCCCTGCAGCACATATTGCTGCGCGTAGAGGAAGCCGCCGCGCAGCGTGGTGACCGCGATGATGGTGGGCGGCAGGATCCAGATGAGCGTCTCATCGCCGCGCTGGAAGCGGTCGAAGGCCTGTTGGATGACGATGGGGTAGAGCGCGGTGATGGCGGCGAGGCCCAGGGTGCAAAGGGCGGCGAGGGCGATCCTTTTTCGCAGCGGCGAGAGTAGCTCTCGCCAGAGGCGGGCGAGAAGCGGAAGGGTACCGGAGATGTTGTTGGGCGATGTCATTGGTCTGCGTTCCGGTTGGCGCATTCGCGAAGTTTTTCGAGGCATTCTTCACGGGTGGCGGTGGTGCTGGTTTCCCGCAGCCACCACGCCTCCACCACGCCGAGCAGGCGCCCGAGATTCGGGCCAGGCCGCAGGCCCAGCGCCAGCGCATCCCTGCCCTGGAGGGGAAAGACCGGTGGCGGACCGCCCAGCGCCGCGCGTTCGGCCGAGCGGTCCAACCCGTCCCGCGCATCGGCGAGCCAAAGCGGCAGATGCGCGTCGGGCGGGGCGCCGAGACGGCTGAGTGCCTGCCAGATCAGGACCTGTCCCGCAGCCGCGCCTGGCGGGATCATCGCCGACTGGTCCATCACATGCGCCAGGCGCAGCACCTCGGCGCCGGAAAGCTTGAGCCGCTGCCCAAGCGAGACATGTTCGGCCTTCGCCGGCAGCAGCGCGGCCAGCCGCAGCACCACATCGGCCGGCGCGGCCCGCGCGATCAGCCGGGCAAGCGCGGTGGTGTCGAGCGGCATCGCCTCCGGCAGCACCGCCCCCAGCACGCCGGTCTGGTCCATCAGCCGCAGCGCATCCGTGGGATCGGGCGCCTGCAGCAGCCGCTTGATCTCCATCCAGACCCGTTCCACGGACAGCCTGGCCAGCCCCGGCACCGCGTCGCGAATTGCTGCCATCGCATCATCATCGGGCGCGCCCCGGCCATACCGCGCCCAAAACCGGAAAAACCTGAGCGCGCGCAAAAAATCCTCCGCAAGGCGCTCGCTGGCCGCACCGACAAACCGCACCCGCCCAGCCAGCAAATCCGCCTCGCCGCCGAAATAATCGTGCAGCATGCCATCCAGCCCCATGCTCATGGCATTGATGGTGAAGTCGCGCCGGGCCGCATCCTCGCGCCAGTCGCCGATCCACTCCACCTCCGCATGGCGGCCATCGGTCGCCACATCGCGGCGCAGGCTGGTCACCTCAACCGGCTCACGCTCCAGCACCGCCGTCACCGTGCCGTGCTGCAAGCCGGTCTCGAACACCTTCAACCCGGCCGCGCGCAGCAGGCGCATGACCGAATCGGGCGGCATCGGCACGGCGACATCCACGTCGTGGATGTCCCTGCCGGCGAGGAAATCGCGCACCGCGCCGCCCACCGCCCGGCTGCCGGGCAGTGCCGCCAGCACGGCCGCTGGCGTGCCGCGCTGGAGAAAATCCGGCGTCACCGCTCCGGCGTCAGCGTGGCCGGCACGTAGCGTTCGCCTGGCTCGAAGCTGCGGTTCAGGCCGTAATGCAGCGCGCCGCCGAGCACGAGGACCACTGCGATGGCGGCCAGGACGACCACCCAGCCCGAAGGCGTCTCGCCCGGGCGAAAATGCCGCCACAGGAAGAAAGCCGCCAGGGGCAGCAGGAAGGCGAGGGCTGCGATGAAAAGCGGCATGGCGCCTATGTAGTGCAGGGATCAGCCGCCCGAAAGCATGCTCTCCACCATGGCGCGCGTCGGTGTCTCGCCATCCCTCGCCCGCAATGCGCCGGCGGCCGAGGCGAAGCGCAGTGCCGCGGCCATCGCCTGGCCCTCGGCCAGCGCCAGGGCATA
Source organism: uncultured Rubritepida sp. (assembly GCA_964395305.1). Lineage (GTDB taxonomy): Bacteria > Pseudomonadota > Alphaproteobacteria > Acetobacterales > Acetobacteraceae > Rhodovarius. Next base: position 81,653 of record CAYNBM010000010.1, on the reverse strand, counting down.
GGCGCCGTGGAAGACATCGCCCGCCCCGGTGGTGTTGGTGGCCACCACCTTGAAGGCGGGGATTTCCGCCGGCCGGTCCATGCCCGGCGCCAGCCACAGCGTGCCATCCTCGCCCCGCGTCACCGCCGCCAGCTTCAGCGGGCCGGCGGCGAGGGCGCGCCGGAGCCCTTCCGCCGCGCTGCTAACGCCCGCGAAAATCCGTAACCCGGGGGCGGCGAAGATCGCGTGGTCCACCAGCGGCACCAGGTCGAGCAGCACCCGCATTTCGCTCTTTTCGGCATCGAGCACCGAGGGCACGCCGCGCGCGCGGGCGGCGGCGAACACGGCGGCCGTGCCTTGCACCCAGCGCGGGTCGCAGAGCACGGCGCCGGCGCCATCGAGCATCTCCAGCGGCAGCCAATCCGCCTCGGTCGCCAGGCCCACGCCGCGATGGGTGATGATGCTGCGCTCGCCATGCTTGTCGATGATCACCGCCGAAAGCGGGGTCTGCGCGCCCTCGAAACGCCGGAGGCCGGTGATATCCACGCCCTCGGCCGCCATGGCGGCGGCGAGTTCCGCGCCGGCGGCGTCATCGCCCACCCGACCCCAGAAGGCGACCTCGCCGCCGAGGCGCGCGACCGCAATGGCGGCATGGGCCGACATCCCGCCCACCCCGGCATGGTATTTCCGGGCGGTGACCTTCGATGGCGGCGCCTCGATCTCATCGACGGAAAAACTGTGGTCCATCACGATCTGGCCGCAGCAGACGACGCGCGCGCCCATCAGGCCTCCCGCAGGGCGCGCGCCAGGCCGACCAGGATCGTCGCCGTCGCGCCCCAGATGAAATGCCGCTCATGCGGCCAGACCCAATATTCCCGCATCCGGCCCTTCCATTCTCGACTCTCGCGCCGCGGCGCATCCGGGTCCAGCAGGGTGGCGAGCGGGAATTCAAAAGCCTCCGCCACCTCGGAAGGGTCGGGCAGCAGTGGAAAACCGGGTTCCAGCAGGCCCAGCACGGGGGTGACCATGTAGCCGGTGCCGGTCTGGTGCAGCGGCATGCGGCCGAGCAACCGGGGCCAGTGGCGGGGCAGACCCACCTCCTCCTCCGCCTCGCGCAGAGCAGCCTCCTCGGGCGATTCGCCATCCTCCAGCCGGCCGCCGGGGAAGGCGACCTGGCCGGCATGGGCGCTGAGATGCGCGGCGCGGCGGGTCAGCAGAATGGCGGGCCTGGGATGCAGCACCAACGGTACCAGCACCGCCGCCTGGCGCAGGCCGGGCTGGGTCGCGCCCGGCGCATCATCGGAAAAGCCCGGGCCCATGGCGGCAAAGAAGCCCGGCCTTGCCAGGCGTTCGGCGAGCTGTTCCGGCGACACCTATTCGGCGGCCAGTTCGTGCTGCGAGATTTCGTCGATCGGGAAAAAGGCGCCCTGGCTCCAGACGCCCAGCACCTCGCGCCCATCGACGCTCTCAGCTTCGGCCAGCGCGACCAGCTCGTAGAAGACGGCGCGGTTGATCCGCGCCTCCAGCCCCGGCCGCACCATCACATAAGGGCGAGGTTCGCGGGTGCGGGGGTCGAGCTGGACGCGGATGGGATGCTCGGCATCGGCTGTCACCATCTCATCGAGATTGGTGCGGAAGCTCAGCACCTGGTGCCCGGCCTCATTGCGCCAGAACAGCTCGACCGCAATGAAGGGCGCATCCTCCACGGTGATGATTCCGCGCTCCACCGGGGTTTCCAGCACATAAGCGCCATCCTCATCCCGCCGCAGCACGGAGGCGAAGAGGCAGACCAGCTCCTTCCGGCCGATGGGAGAGTTCTTGTAGTGCCAGGACCCGTCACGGGCGATGCGGATGTCAAAATCGCCACAATCGCGCTTCGGCCGGCCAGCACTGCCCGGAATTGCGCCAGCAAAGGCGGCCGGCATCACGCCGCCGCAAGGCCCGGTTGCATTCCGTGCTTTGTCCGAAGGACCCGCCACCCTTAAGCTTCCCGCCTGACTGCCCACATGAGGGCTATATAGGAAGGCTTGGCGCCGGATGGGAGACGTGTTGAGTACAGAAGCGACACAATGGTTGGCCGAGGCCGAAACTCTCGCCGACAAGCTGGGCCGACTGCGCGGCGCGATCGGCCGGGTGATCTTCGGGCAGGAGGAGGTGATCGAGCAGGTCGCCATCACCCTGCTCTCCGGCGGGCATGTGCTGCTGGTGGGCGTGCCGGGCCTGGGCAAGACCAAGCTGGTCGACACGCTGGGCACGGTGCTGGGCCTCGATGCAAGACGGGTTCAGTTCACCCCCGACCTGATGCCGGCCGATATCCTGGGCTCGGAGGTGCTGGAGGAGGATGCGCATGGCAAGCGCAGTTTTCGGTTCATCAAGGGGCCGATCTTTTGCCAGTTGCTGATGGCCGATGAGATCAATCGCGCCTCGCCCCGCACCCAATCCGCGCTGCTGCAGGCGATGCAGGAGCATAAGGTGGCGGTGGGCGGAGAAATCTTTTCGCTCCCCGGCCCCTTCCATGTGCTGGCGACGCAGAACCCGATCGAGCAGGAGGGCACCTACCCGCTGCCAGAGGCGCAGCTCGACCGCTTCCTGCTGGAGATTGAGGTCGGCTACCCCGATGCGGCGGCGGAGCGCGCCATGCTGCTCGCCACCACCGGCGCCGCCGAGGCCAGGCCGGAAGCCGTGCTGACCGGGGCGGAATTGCAGGCCGCCCAGAAACTCATCCGGCGCATGCCGGTGCCGGAGACGGTGCTGGATGCGATTCTCAAGCTGGTGCGCGGCGCCCGGCCGGAAAGCGCCGAGCTTCCCGCGGTCCAGAAAAACCTGGCCTGGGGCCCCGGCCCGCGCGCGGCGCAGGCGCTGATGCTGGCCACCCGGGCGCGGGCGCTGATGCAGGGCCGCCTCGCACCCAGCATCGACGATGTGCTGGCGCTGGCCGAGCCCGTGCTGCGCCACCGCATGGCGCTGAGCTTTTCCGCCCGCGCGGAGGGCATCAAACTGGCCGACATGATCGGCCTGCTGAAGGGCTCCATTGCCTAGCACCGCGCTGTCCGCCGAGGCGCTGGGCGCCCATCTGCCCCCCCTGGTGGTGGAGGCCGAACGCGTGGCCAGCACGGTGATGCAGGGCGTGCATGGCCGCAGGCGCTCGGGCACCGGTGACAGTTTCTGGCAGTTCCGCCCCTACCTCGCGGGCGATGCGGCGAGCCGGGTGGATTGGCGGCAATCCGCCAAGGCCGACCGGCTCTATGTCCGCGAGACGGAATGGGAGGCGGCGCAGACCGTGGTGCTCTGGCGCGATGGCGGCCCGCGCATGGCATGGCGCAGCCACCTCGCCGAGGTGACGAAGAAGGAGCGTGCATCGCTGCTGCTGCTCGCCCTCGCAGCCCTGCTGCTGCGCGGTGGCGAGCGGGTCAGGCTGCTGCCAGGCCCCGCGCGCAGCTTTCATGGCCGCGGCGCGCTGCCCGCCTTGGCCGCGGCCCTGGCCCTCCAGCCCGAGGCGGCGCCCGGCGAGGCCGATGGCCTGCCCCGCCACGCCCGCATGGTGATGTTCTCCGACTTCCTCGGCCCGCTGGAAGAGACGCGCGCCATGGCGGCGCAATTCGCCGCGCGCCCGCTGAAGGGGCGGATGCTCCAGGTCATGGACCCGGCCGAGGAGAGCCTTCCCTATGCCGGCCGCCGCCGCTTCGAGGGGCTGCTGGGCGAGTTGCCGGCCATCCTGCCCCGGGTTGAAGCCGTGCGCGCGCTTTATGCCGAGCGGCTGGCCACGCAGCGCGCGGCCCTGGGCGACCTCGCTGGCGGGCTGGGCTGGAGCTTTTCCACCCACCGCACCGACGCCCGGCCGGAGACGGCCTTGCTCGCGCTCTGGCAGGGGCTGGCGCCGCCATGATCATCTTCGCTTCGCCCTGGCTGCTGCTGGCCTTGCTGGGTTTGCCGATTCTCTACTGGCTTCTGCGCGTCACCCCGCCGCAGCCCCGCGCGCAGAGTTTTCCGGCCATTGAATTGCTGCGCGACCTGCCGGTGACCGAGGAATCCCCCGCCCGCACCCCCTGGTGGGTGCTGTTGATGCGCCTGGCCGCCGCGGCCCTGCTGATCCTGGGCCTGGCCCGGCCGGTCTGGGGGCCGGGGCCGGAGACCGCCGGCCAGGGCCCGCTGCTGCTGGTGATGGATGATGGCTGGGCGGCCGGGCCGGATTGGGCGCCGCGCATGGCGGCCGGGCTCGCGGCACTCGACCGCGCCGCGCGGGAGGGCCGTCCCGCGGCGCTGCTCGCCACAGCGGCCAGCGAGACCGCGACGCCGCCCCGCGTGCTGGGGCCCATGCCGGCGGCCGATCTGCGCTCCCGTCTGCTGGTTCTGCGCCCCAAACCCTGGCCCGCCGAGCCCCAGGCCGCCGCCCAGGCGCTGGCGGATTGGCGCGCGGCCAACCCCGGCCCGCTCTCCAGCCTGCACATCACCGATGGGCTGGAGGCCGGAACGCTGCACGCCGCACTCGCCGCCGCCGGCCCGCTGAGCGTGATGCGCGCCGAGGAACGCCCCCGCCGCGTTCTGGCGGCGCCGCGCGCCGAGCCCGACCGGCTGCATGTCACGGTCCGGCAAACCCCGCTGCCCATCGCCTCCCAGGCGGCGGTGCTGGCGCGCACCACCGATGGGCGGGCACTGGCCCGAATCGCCCTGCCCTTCGCCGCCGGCGCGACCGAAGCCACCGGCGCGCTCGAACTGCCGCTCGAAATCCGCAACCTGGTCGTGCGGCTGGAGATCGAGAACGAGGCCGGCGCGGCTGGCGTGGCGCTGCTCGATGAACGTTTCCGGCGCCGCCCCGTGGGCCTGCTGCCCGGCGCCGAGGAAGGCGCCGATGCCGCGCTGATCGGCGATGTCTTCTACCTCGACCGGGCGCTCGCGCCCTTCGCCGAAATCCGCCGCGGAACGCTGGACGCGCTGCTGGCGCGGCCCATCGCCGTGCTGGTACTGGCCGACCGGCCGGTCTCGCCGGGGCGCGAAGAACAGTTACTGACCCAATGGGTGCGTGACGGCGGCACGCTGCTGCGCTTCGCCGGCTCGCGCGTCGCCGAGCGCCCCGATTCCCTGCTGCCGGTGCAGTTGCGCGCCGAACGCGCACTCGGCGGCGGGCTGACCTGGGAGCAGCCGCAAAGCCTCGCCCCCTTCCCCGACAACTCCCCCTTCGCCGGGCTGACGGTGCCGGCCGAGGTGTCGATCGAGCGTCAGGTGCTGGCCGAACCCACCGCCCGGCTGGCCGAGCGCAGCTGGGCACGTCTGTCCGACGGCACGCCGCTGGTCACCGCCGAGACCCGTGGCCAGGGGCGGATCATCCTGTTCCACATCACCGCCACGGCCGAGTGGTCGAACCTGCCCTTGTCCGGGCTCTTCGTGCAGATGCTCCGGCGGGTGGTGGCGCTGTCGGCTGGCGTGGCCGGCGCGCCGGAGGGCGAGGCGCCGCTGGCGCCGGTGGAAGCGCTCGATGGTTTCGGCCGCGCGGCCGCGCCGCCGCCCGCCGCCGCCGCCATCGCCGTGCCGGCGCTGGAGACGATCATTCCTTCGCCCCGCCATCCGCCGGGCTGGTATGGCATGCCCGGCGCCGACAGCGCCTATCGACGGGCGCTGAACCTGGGTGCGGCATTGCCGCCGCCGGTGCTGGCCCCTGCCCCGCCAGGGTCGCGGCTGCTGCCGCTGGACAGCGTACCGACCGAGCGTGACCTCGGCCCCTGGCTGCTGGCGGTGGCCCTGGTCCTGCTGGCGGCTGATCTTCTGGTGTCGCTGCGGCTGCGCGGGCTGCTGGTATGGCGTGCGGCGGCGCTGGCGCTGGCGCTGGCGCTGCCCGCCCAGGCGCAGCCGTCGTCGGAGGGTGCCGGCGCCATCGCCACCCGCCTGGCCTATGTCGCGAGCGGTGACGAGGCGCTGGACGAGTTACAGCGCCAAGGCCTGGTCGGATTGTCGGATTTCGTCAACCGGCGCACCGCCGCCACCCTGGCGGAGCCGGTGGCGGTGATCCCGGGCGAGACCGATCTGGCGTTCTTTCCGCTGCTCTATTGGGCAGTACCGCCCAACGCGGCGCAGCCCTCATCGGCGGCGCTGGCGGCGCTCAATGCCTTCATGCGCAATGGCGGGATCATCCTGTTCGACACCCGCGACGAGGGCTCCGGTGAGGGGTTTTCGCCCGGCTCGCGCGCCGCACTTCGCCGCGTCACCCAGGGGCTGGCGATCCCTGCCCTGGCCCCGGTGGCGGAGGATCATGTGCTGCGCCGCGCCTTCTATTTGCTGAACGAGCTGCCCGGCCGCTTCGCCGGCGGCCAGGTCTGGGCCGCGCGCGACCAGGACCGGGCGAATGACAGCGTCTCGCCGGTGATCATCGGCGGGCATGACTGGGCCGGCGCCTGGGCGGTTGATGGGCGGGGGCAGAATTTGCACGCTGCCATTCCCGGCGGCGCACGGCAGCGCATCCTGGCCTATCGCTTCGGGGTGAATCTGGTGATCTACGCGCTGACCGGCAACTATAAGGGTGACCAGGTGCACGTGCCGGCGATTTTGGAGCGTCTGGGGCAGTGAGCGCCCTGCTTCGCTCCCGGCAGGGCCATGCCAAGGTCGGCATGGTCGAGCTCTTCTTCGACCTCGTCTTCGTCTTCGCCGTCACCCAGCTCAGCCACGCCCTGGCGGCCGATCTGTCGCTGGGCCATGCGCTGCGCGTCGGGCTGATGATCTGCGCCGTCTGGTGGGTTTGGGTCTATACCGCCTGGGCGACGAATTGGCTGGACCCGGAGACGGGGTCGGTGCGGGCCATGCTCTTCGCGCTGATGCTGGTGGGGCTGATCATGTCAGCCGCCATCCCACACGCCTTCGCCGCCGCCGGGCTGGTCTTTGCGGCCGCGCATGTGGCGATGCAGCTGGGGCGGACCCTGTTCGTGCTCTGGGCGGTGCGGCGGGACCGGCCGCTTTTCCTGAATTTCGTGCGCATCCTGTTCTGGCTGGGGGCGGCCGCGCCCTTCTGGCTGCTGGGCGGGCTGGCCGAGGGTTTTTGGCGCTTCACCTTCTGGCTGGTCGCGCTGGGCATCGAATATGCCTCGCCGGCGCTGTATTTCCGCACCCCCAGGCTCGGCCGCTCCACCACCGGCGACTGGAATGTGGAAGGCGCCCACATGGCCGAGCGCTGCGGGCTGTTCATCATCATCGCGCTCGGCGAATCGCTGCTGATGACCGGCGCCACCTATAGCGGCATCGACCATGCCGACACTGGCACCCATGCCGCGTTCTTGCTGGGCTTCGCCTCGGCGGTGGCGATGTGGTGGATCTATTTCGACATCGGCGCCGAACAGGGCGCCCGCCACATCAGCCACAGCGGCGACCCGGGGCGGATGGCGCGGGCCGGCTACACCTATCTGCATTTGCCCATCACCGCGGGCATCATCATCAGCGCCGTGGCCGATGAGGTGGTGCTGCACCACCCACATGGCGATGGCACCGGGCTTGCCGAGATGCTGGTGATCCTGGGCGGACCGCTGCTCTTCCTGATGGGCAATGCCGCCTTCAAGGGCATCGTGCTGGGCTGGTGGCCGCTTTCGCACCGTGTGGGCATAGGCCTGCTGGGAGCGCTGGTGGTGGTGTCGGTCTTCGTCGCGCCGGTCGTGCTGTCGGCGCTGTCCACCGCCGCGCTGGTGGTGGTGGCGGTGTGGGAAAACCGCTCGATCGGGCATCGGAGGCACGGCTGATGCAGCAGTTCACCACGCTCGATTTCTCGCCGATCATCCCGCTCTGGCTGCTGGCGGCTGCGGCGTTGTTGTCCGCGCTGGCCCTCGCGCCGGCCTTCTTCCGCCGCGCCCGTGGTGTGTGGTGGCGCGCCGCCGCCTTCGCGGCCCTGATCCTGGCCCTCGCCAACCCGCGCCTGGTCGAGGAAACCCGGGAGGTGCGGCCCGATATCGCGCTGCTGGTAATCGATGCCTCCGACAGCACCGATCTGGTGCCCGGCCGTGCCGCCGCCATGGACGCCGCGCGCCGCATGCTGGAGGGCCGGCTGGGCCGGCTCGACAATCTCGAATTGCGCGTGGTGGAGGTGCCGGAGGGCGGCAACCAGGGCACCCGCCTTTTCACCGTGCTGGAGCGCGCGCTGGCCGAGACGCCACGGGCGCGGCTGGCCGGGGTGCTCGCCCTGACTGATGGCCAGGTGCATGACGTGCCCGCCACCCCGCCGCTGGACGCGCCGCTCCACCTGCTCATGCCGGGCCGGGCGGGCGAGGTGGACCGCCGGCTGCGGGTGATCGAGGCGCCGGGCTTCGGCATTGTCGGCCGCTCGGTCGAATTGCGGGTGGCGGTGGATGATCTGGGCGTGGCCAACCCCTCGGGCGCCGCGCGGCTGACCCTCCGCCGCGACGGCGCGGCGGCGCGCCAGGAATCGGTGCCGGTCGGGCGCGAGCATCGCATCGAGGTGCCGATCGAGCGCGGCGGGCCGACCGTGCTGGAACTCGTGGCCGAGACCCGCCCCGGCGAGGTGTCGGACGCCAACAACCGCGCCGTCATCACCATCAACGGCGTGCGCGACCGGCTGCGGGTGCTGCTGGTCAGCGGCGAACCGCATGCGGGCGAGCGCACCTGGCGCCGCCTGCTGAAGGCCGACCCGGGCGTGGACCTCGTCCACTTCACCATCCTCCGGCCGCCGGAGAAGGATGATCTGACGCCGCTCAACGAGTTGGCGCTGATCGCCTTCCCGGTACGCGAGCTGTTCCAGGTGAAGCTGCGCGAATTCGACCTCATCGTCTTCGACCGCTTCGCCAATCGCGGCATCCTGCCGCCGGCCTATATGCGCAACATCGCGGAATTCGTCCGCGGCGGGGGCGCGCTGCTGGTCAGCGTGGGGCCGGAATTCTCCGGCCCCGCCAGCCTGGCCAATACGCCGCTGTCCGCCGTGCTGCCAGCCAGGCCCGTCGCACCGCCCAATGCCATTCAGGAAACGCCGTTCCGGCCGCGCGTGTCGGAAGCCGGCAGGCGGCACCCCGTGACCGACGGGCTGCAGCCCGGGCCGGAGCCGGAATGGGGCCGCTGGTACCGCTACCTCCGCTCGGATGCGCGCGGCGGCACCACGGTGATGGAAGGCCCCGGCGGCGCACCGCTGGTGCAGCTCGATCGGGTCGGCCAGGGGCGCGTCGCGCTGATGCTGAGCGACCATATCTGGCTCTGGGCGCGCGGCCATGAGGGTGGCGGGCCGCAGCAGGAACTACTGCGCCGCATGGCGCATTGGCTGATGCGCGAGCCTGAGCTGGAGGAAGAGGATCTCACGGCGCGGATCGAAGGCGGGCGCATGCAGGTGGTGCGCCGCAGCCTCGACGCCGGCCCGGCGCCCGAGGTGGTGGTGACCGCGCCCGATGGCTCCACCCTTCGCATGCCGCTGTCACCCGCCGGCGGCGGCCGCGCCACGGCGGAGGTGCCGGCGGTGGCGGCGGGGATGTGGCAGGTGGGCGATGGCAGGCGCCAGGCCTATGTCGCCGCGGTGCCGGCCAACCCGCTGGAACTGGCCGATCTTCGCGCCTCGCCCGAGCGCATGGCCGAGGTGGTGCAGGCCAGCGGCGGGGCGGTGCGTTGGCTGGGCGATGGCGTGGCGGTGCCCGAGCTGCGCCGGGTGGCGGCGGGGCGCGACATGGCGGGCAGCGGCCCGGCCAGCTGGATCGGCCTGCGGCGCAATGCCGACCACACGGTGACGGGGATTTCGGCGTTGCCACTGCTGCCGCCCTGGCTGGCGCTGCCGCTGCTGCTCGGCCTCGCCCTGCTGGCATGGCGGCGGGAGGCGCGGTAGAGAGGGGCATGCGCATCCTCCCCGCCCTGCTCGCCGCATCGATTCTCCTGCCAGGCGCCGCAATGGCGCAGGGGCGGCTGGGCAGCGGGGCGGGCTCGCTCAGGCCCCAGGAGCCAGCGCGGCAGCAGGACCGGCCGGCCGGGCTGCCCGGGCTGACGGCGCGGCCGAGCCAGGTGATCCCGCCCACCGCCATCCCCTCGTCGCTCAATCCCAATGATGCGCTGTTCGACGCGATTTCGCGCGGCGATGTGCAGGCGGCGCGGGATGCGGTGGGCCGCGGCGCCGATACCAATGCCAGAAATGCGCTGGGGCTGACGGCCGTGGATTCGGCGGTGGATCAGGGCCGGCCGGACATGATCTTCTATCTGCTGTCACTGCGTGGCTCGGCGGGTTCGGCCCCGCCGCCGCCGGGTTCTCAGTCGCCGCCGCTCTCGGTGCGCAATCGGCCCGGGCAGCGCGAAGCCCGGGAGTCGGCGCCGGCCGCCACTGCCCCGGTGCGGGCCCCGGCCGCGCCGCGCACGGCGCGGCTCTTCGCCAATGATGGCGGTGCGCCGCAGCCCGAGATGGGCTTCCTGGGCTTCGATGCCGGCCGTGCCGCCGGCGCCTCGGCCGCCGCGAGCAGGTCGGAACCGGTGCGGGCCGAGCGGCGGCGCAGCGCGCGCAGCTGAGGCGACCGCGGGAAAAAATTTCCCAATCCCGTCATTTCACTTGCGCTGGGAAAATCTTTCCCCCATAGCCCCGCTATGCGCAGCGTCGAAGAGATCATCGCCCTTCTGGGCGGCCCCGAAACCGCCGCTTCCCGGCTTGGCCTGGGCACGGAGGCGCTGCGGAAATGGCGCCAGAACAGCGCTATCCCATCCAAACACTGGGCCGGAATCCTGGCCGCCACGGGCCTTTCCCTGGGCGATCTGCCAGGCGCCGAGACCAAGACGGAGACCGCCATGTCCGATGTTCCGGAGGGAGCCACGGCCGCTCTCGTTCTCGCCGATGGCGCCGTCTTCTGGGGCCGCGGCTTTGGCGCGCATGGCAGCGCGGTGGCCGAGATCTGCTTCAACACCGGCATGACGGGCTATCAGGAGACGCTGACCGACCCCTCCTATGCCGGGCAGATCATCAATTTCACCTTCCCGCATATCGGCAATACCGGCACCAATGCCGAGGATGAGGAGGCGGCCAACCCCGCCGCCCGCGGGCTGATCGTGAAGCAGGATGTGACGGAGCCGGCGAATTACCGCTCCACCGCGCGGCTGCAGGACTGGCTGAAGCGGCACAACCTGCCCGGTATCGCGGGCGTGGACACCCGCGCCATCACCATGCGCATCCGGGATGGTGGCGCGCCCAATGGCGTGCTGGCCTATCCCGCCGATGGGGTGTTTGACCTGGCCGCGCTGGCCGCCCGGGCCGCGGCCTGGCCGGGGCTGGAAGGGATGGACCTCGCAAAGGAGGTGACCACGCGGCAGAGCTACCATTGGAATGGCGGCGTCTGGGCCTGGGATGCCGGTTTTCCGGCCCCGGCCGCCCCGCGGCACAAGGTGGTGGCGCTGGATTACGGCGCCAAGCGCAATATTTTTCGTTCGCTGGCCGCTTCGGGCTGCGACATCACGGTGCTGCCGGCCACGGCCTCGGGCGAGGAGATTCTGGCGCTGAAGCCCGATGGCGTGTTCCTGAGCAACGGGCCGGGGGACCCGGCGGCGACAGGAATCTATGCCGTGCCAGCCATCCAGGCGGTGCTGGCGGCGGGGGTGCCGGTGTTTGGGATTTGCCTGGGGCATCAGCTTCTGGCGCTCGCCCTGGGGGCGAAGACCTACAAGCTGGAGCGCGGCCATCGCGGCGCCAACCAGCCGGTGCAGGACATCTCCACCGGCCGGGTGGAAATCACCGCGCAGAATCACGGGTTTGCGGTGGATGAGGCCTCGCTGCCCAAGGGCGTGCGGGTGACGCATAAGAGCCTTTTTGATGGCTCGAATGAAGGCATTGCCTGCGACGACCGGCCGGCTTTTTCGGTGCAGTACCACCCCGAGGCCTCGCCTGGTCCCAGCGACAGTTTTTATCTGTTCGGGCGCTTCACCGACATGATGGACGCCAAACGTGTTTGACCTCAGCGGCCGCGTCGCGCTGATCACCGGCGGCAATGGCGGCATCGGGCTGGGCATGGCGCAGGGGCTGGCGGCGTGTGGCGCGCGCATCGTCTTCACCGGGCGGCGGGCGGAGAAGAACGTGGCGGCGCTGGCCGCCTTGCCGGCCGGCAGCATCGCCATCGCGGCCGATCTGACCGAGGCCGGGCGGTGCGAGGCGGTGCTGGCCCAGACGCTGGAAAAGGCCGGGCGGCTGGACATTCTGGTCAACAATGCGGGGGCGAATATCCGCAAGCGGCCGGAGGAGATCACCGACGCGGAATGGCATTCCGTGCTGTCACTGAACCTGACGGCGGTGATGCAACTCACCCGCGCGGCTTATCCGGCGCTGAAGGCTTCGGGGCATGGGCGGGTGATCAATATCGGCAGCATTCTCAGCATTTTCGGGGTGCCCTTCTCGCCGGCCTATGGCGCAAGCAAGGGGGCGATCGTGCAGTACACCAAGTCGCTGGCCACGGCCTGGGCCGGGGATGGGATCACCTGCAACGCGGTGCTGCCGGGGTGGATCGAGACCGAGCTGACGGATGGCGCGCGGGCGGTGGTGCCGGGGCTGTATGAGCGGCAATTGGCGCGCACGCCGATGGGGCGTTGGGGCGTGCCCTCGGACCTCTCCGGGATCGCGGCGTTTCTGGCCAGCGATGCGGCGGCGTTTGTCACGGGCACGGCCATTCCGGTGGATGGCGGGTTTTCGGCGGTCGGGTGATGCCCTCCCCCGAAACCCTCCTCATCTTCGCCGTTCTGTCGCTGGGCCTCGCCGCCACCCCCGGCCCGAACATGCTCTACATCGTCACCCGCTCCCTGGCCCAGGGCACGCGGGCCGGCATGGTCTCGCTCATCGGCTGCCAGTTCGGCTCGCTGTTCATCATGGTGCTGGCGGCACTCGGCATCACGGCAGCGCTGTTTGCCGTGCCCTATGCCTATGACGCACTGCGCCTGGGCGGCGCGGCCTATCTCGCCTTCCTCGCCTGGCAGAGCATCAAGCCGGGCGGGCGCGATATATTTGCGCCGACCCCGCTGCCGCCCGAACCCGCCGCAAAACTCTTCACCGTGGGTTTTCTCACCGCCGCGCTGAACCCCAAGGTCGCCCTCTTCTACGTCGCCGTGCTGCCACCCTTCATCGACCCCGCGGGCGATGTGCTGACCCAAGGCCTCATCCTCGGTGCCACCCAGATCATCACCTGCCTCGCGTTTGATGCCCTGCTGGTCTGGGGCTCGGGCGGCGTCTCGCGCTTCCTCGCCACCCGCCCGCTCTGGCTGAAGCTGCAGCGCTGGGTGCTCGGCGCGGCGCTGGCCATCCTCGCCATCAAACTCGCCACCACGAGCCGCGCATGATCCTGCACATCCTCCTCATCCTCCCCGTGCTGATCGGCGCCAGTTTTGTCGCCATCGTCACCACCGTGGCACTGCGGCGCCTCATGGGTGACATGCTGCCCGCGCTCTCGGCCTCGGCCATCATGATGGGCGTGACCTTGCGGCTGGCCGGGGTCTTCCCGCCGGAGAATCCCTGGCCGCTGGCCATCGTCGTGCTGGGCAGCCACGCCGTGGCGTTTTTCGCCATCCGGCAGGCCGATCGGCGGCGGGGATGACGGAGGCGGCCATCGCCCTTTTCGCCCTGGCCTATTCGGCGACAGTGCTCTTCGCGCTGTCCGGCGCCTTGCGCAAGCGCATCGCGCCGCGGCCGGCGGTGCTGGCGGCGCTGGGCATTTCGGCCGCGGTGCATGCCAGCACGCTGTTCTTCGCACCCGCCGACCAGCGCGGGCTGTTCCTGGCCTTTTGGGCCGTGCCGCATCTCCTGCTGGCGCCGCTGCTGCTGTGGATGACCCGACGATGAGCGATATCGGCCTCAACCTCACCTCGCTCTATCTCGCCCTGGTCTTCGCGGCGCTGGGGCCGCCCATCGCCCTGCTGCTGTCGCGCCAGCATCGCCCCTTCTGGCCGCGCTATGCCGCGGCCAATCTGGGCGGGCCCATCCTCGCCAGCTTCGCCGGCTTCATGGCCGACAGAATCGTGCGGGATGACGAAATCGGCTTCCTGGCGCTGATCTTCAGCGCCATCCTCCAGGCGCCCATCGCGCTGTGGATGCTCATGTTCGGCCGCCGGTCATGATGTGCAGCCAGGCCTGGTCCCGCCACCCCCGTTCGATGAATGTGGCCTGCTGCAGCCGCCGCCGGACGGACTGGTTTCACGCATGCGGAGGCAGCGACCATGGGTGATCTGGATGTTGAAGTCAGCGGCACCAACATGGCCGCGCTGGCGGCTCTGGTGGGGCCGGTGACCGTCGCCTACCTGGTCAACCGCTCCTGGATCGGCCGCTGGTTGGCCCTCGCCCTGGCCACGCTGGGCGGACCGCTTCTCGCCGGCGGGCTTGGCACCATCGCCGACATCATCGTCGAGGATGACCACCTCACCTCGCTTGCCGTCGTCTTCAGCCTGGGCCCGCAGGCCTTCGTCTCCCTCCTGATGCTCTTCTTCGGCCGCAAGGCCTGATCACACGGAAACAATCATGCCCAAGCGCACCGACATCCAATCCATCCTCATCATCGGCGCCGGCCCCATCGTGATCGGCCAGGCCTGTGAGTTCGATTATTCCGGCGCCCAGGCCTGCAAGGCGCTGCGGGCGGAGGGGTATCGCGTCATCCTGGTCAACTCCAACCCGGCCACGATCATGACGGACCCGGGCCTGGCGGATGCCACCTATATCGAGCCGATCACGCCGGAGATCGTCGAAAAAATCATCGCCAAGGAGCGGCCGGACGCGCTGCTGCCCACCATGGGCGGCCAGACCGCGCTGAACACCGCGCTGAAGCTCGACGCCATGGGCGTGCTGGAGAAGTACAAGTGCGAGCTGATCGGCGCCAAGGCCGAGGTCATCGACAAGGCGGAAGACCGCCAGAAATTCCGCAACGCCATGACCAAGATCGGCATCGAGAGCCCGAAATCCGAAGTCGCCCACACCATGGAGGAGGCGCGCGCCGCCCTGAAGATCGTGGGACTGCCTTGTGTGATCCGCCCCTCCTTCACCCTCGGCGGCACCGGCGGCGGCATCGCCTACAACACCGAGGAATTCGAGCAGATCATCACCTCCGGCCTCGACGCCTCCATGACCACCGAGGTGCTGGTCGAGGAAAGCGTGCTGGGCTGGAAGGAGTTCGAGATGGAGGTGGTGCGCGACAGCAATGACAACTGCATCATCATCTGCTCGATCGAGAACCTCGACGCCATGGGCGTGCACACCGGCGACAGCGTGACCATAGCGCCCGCGCTGACCCTGACCGACCGCGAATACCAGCGCATGCGCGACGCCTCCATCGCCTGCCTGCGCGAGATCGGGGTGGATACGGGTGGCTCCAACGTGCAATTCGGCATCAACCCGAAGGACGGGCGGATGGTCATCATCGAGATGAACCCGCGCGTCTCCCGTTCCTCGGCGCTGGCGTCGAAGGCCACGGGTTTCCCCATCGCCAAGATCGCGGCGAAGCTGGCGGTCGGCTACACGCTGGACGAGCTGAAGAACGACATCACCATGGTCACGCCGGCCAGCTTCGAGCCGACCATCGATTATGTGGTGGTGAAAATCCCCCGCTTCACCTTCGAGAAATTCCCCGGAACCCCCGCCACCCTCACCACCAGCATGAAAAGCGTGGGCGAGGCCATGTCCATCGGCCGCTCCTTCGCCGAGGCCCTGCAAAAGGGCCTGCGCAGCCTGGAGACCGGCTTCTCCGGCCTGGACCCCATCCCCGCCCCGGGCGATGGCAGCAAGCAGGCCTTCATCGCCGCCCTGGCCACCCCCACGCCCGACCGCATCATCATGGCCGGCCAGGCGCTGCGGGAGGGGCTGACGGTGGAGGAGATCGCCGAGGCCTGCCGCTTCGACCCCTGGTTCCTGCGCGAGGTGGAGAAGATCATCATCGCCGAGGCCGGCATCGCGAAAACCGGCCTGCCGACGACCGCCTATGCCATGCGCGCCGTCAAGGCGCTGGGATTTTCCGACCGCCAGCTCGCCCGCATCACCGGCATGAAGGAGGAGGCGGTCTTCGCCGCGCGGCAAAAACTGGGGGTGAACCCGGTCTACAAGCGCATCGACACCTGCGCCGCCGAGTTTTCTTCTGATACCCCCTATATGTATTCCACCTATGAGGGTGGCTTCGGCACGCCGGTCTGCGAAAGCCGCCCGACGGATGCGAAGAAGGTGGTCATTCTCGGCGGCGGGCCGAACCGCATCGGCCAGGGCATCGAGTTCGATTATTGCTGCGTCCATGCCGCCTATGCGCTGAAGGAAGTCGGCATCGAGACCATCATGGTCAATTGCAACCCTGAAACCGTCTCGACCGACCCCGAGACCGCCAATCGCCTGTATTTCGAGCCGCTGTTCCATGAGGATGTGCTGGCGCTGATCCGCAAGGAGCAGGAGTCCGGCACCCTGCTGGGCTGCATCGTGCAATATGGCGGGCAGACGCCGCTGAAGCTCAGCCAGGCGCTGTCGAAGGCCGGCATTCCCATCCTGGGCACCTCGGCGGATGCCATCGACATCGCCGAGGATCGCGAGCGGTTCCAGATCCTGCTGAAGGGCCTGGGCCTGCGCCAGCCGCAGAACGGCACGGTGCGCACCATCGAGGAAGCCTTGGTCGAGGCCGAGCGCATCGGCTACCCCGTCGTGGTCCGCCCCAGCTACGTGCTGGGCGGCCGTGCGATGGAAATCGCCTATTCGGCCGAACAGCTCCGCCGTTTCGGCGCCGAAGCCGTGAAGGTTTCGGGCGAGAACCCCATCCTGATCGACCAGTACCTCGCCGATGCCATCGAGGTTGATGTGGACTGCATCTGCGACCGCGAGGGCCAGGTCTATGTCGCCGGCGTCATGGAACATATCGAGGAGGCCGGCATCCATTCCGGCGACAGCGCCTGCTCCCTGCCGCCCTATTCCCTGCCGCCGGCCATCATCACCGAGCTGCGGGCGGAGACCGAGGCCATGGCCCGCGCCCTGAAAGTGCAGGGCCTGATGAACGTGCAATACGCGGTGAAGGACAATGAGATCTTCGTGCTCGAAGTGAACCCGCGCGCCAGCCGCACCGTGCCTTTCGTGGCCAAGGCGACCGGCGTGCCGGTGGCCAAGATCGGCGCCCGCGTCATGGCCGGCGCGCTGCTGAGCGAGTTCAACCTCGATGACGACGCCGTGCCGCGGCATGTCGCGGTGAAGGAGGCGGTCTTCCCCTTCAACCGCTTTCCCAATGTGGATGTCATCCTCGGCCCGGAAATGAAATCGACCGGCGAGGTGATGGGCCTCGACCTCTCCTTCGAGCGCGCCTTCCTCAAGGCCCAGCTCGGCGCCGGGGTGAAACTGCCGGAATCCGGTACCGCCTTCCTCAGCGTGAAGAATTCCGACAAGCAGGCCGCGATCACGCTCGGCAGACGCCTGACGGATATGGGTTTTTCACTCCTCGCCACCCGCGGCACCGCGGCCCGGCTGCGTGAGGCCGGCATCGAATGCACCCTGGTCAACAAGGTGCTGGAGGGACGGCCGCATTGCGTGGACAGCATCAAGTCAGGCGGCGTGCAGCTGGTGATCAACACCGCCCAGGGCGGCCAGACCCTGGCGGACAGTTTCGATATTCGTCGCTCGGCCCTGACGCATGGCGTGCCGCATTACACCACCCTGGCCGGCGCCAGGGCCGCGGTGCATGCCATTGCGGCACTTCGGGCTGGCACCCTTGATGTCGCGCCCCTGCAATCTTACTCTAAAGCCTTGTTCTGAGCACCGGCGGGCTGCCAAGCTGCCCGCCCCTGCTCTTTCCCCAATCCGCGCCCCCAGACTGCGCAGGGGTGGGCCGAAGCCGGCCAACCGGCGTGGTTTTGGGGGTTGCTCGCGTTTGAATGAAGGATGGTGTTGCCGTGCAGAAGTTTCCGATGACCGCGGAAGGCCTGGCGAGACTGGAAGAGGAACTGAAGTATCTGCGCAGCCAGGAACGGCCCGCGGTGATCAGGGCCATTGCCGAAGCGCGCGCGCATGGCGACCTCTCGGAGAACGCCGAATACCATGCCGCGCGCGAAAAGCAGTCCTTCATCGAGGGCCGCATCGCCGAGCTCGAGACCATCATCCCCTCCTCCGAGGTGATCGATATCTCCAAGCTTTCCGGCAACCAGGTGCGCTTCGGTGCCAAGGTCACCGTGCTCGATGAGGAGACGGAGCTGGAGAAGACCTACCGCATCGTCGGCCAGTACGAGGCCGACATGAAGGATGGTTCGATCTCGATCTCCTCGCCTTTGGCCAAGGCGCTGATCGGCAAGAAGGTGGGCGACAGCGTGGAGGTGCCGGCTCCGGGTGGCGCCCGCGCCTATGAGATCACCGCCGTCGCCTTCAGATGAGTGCGACGAAAACCCAGCTGACGCTCGCCGATGTGCGGGCGGCGGCGGCGCGCATCCAGGGCGTGGTCCGGCATACGCCCACCATCGAATCGCCCGCGGTGAATGCCGAATGCGGCACGCGGGTCTTTCTCAAGCTGGACAACCTCCAGGCCACCGGCGCCTTCAAGGAACGCGGCGCGGCCAACCGCATCGCCGGGCTGAATGCGCGGGAGAGGTCGGCGGGCGTCATCGCCATGTCGGCCGGCAACCACGCCCAGGCGGTGGCGCGCCACGCCACCCTGGCGCAGATCAAATCCACCATCGTGATGCCGCGCTTCACGCCCTCGACCAAGGTGCTGCGGACCGAGGGCTTCGGCGCCCATGTCGTGCTGCATGGCGAAACCCTGGCCGAGGCGGCAGCGCATGCCCATGAGCTCGCCCTGCGCGAGGGCTATGTCTTCCTCCACCCCTATGATGATCTCGGCGTCATCGCCGGCCAGGGCACGCTGGCTGTGGAGTTGCTCGACGACGCGCCCGAGATCGACACGCTGATCCTGCCGGTGGGCGGCGGTGGCCTGCTGGCC
The DNA here is from genome assembly GCA_964395305.1 of uncultured Rubritepida sp. Taxonomy (GTDB): domain Bacteria; phylum Pseudomonadota; class Alphaproteobacteria; order Acetobacterales; family Acetobacteraceae; genus Rhodovarius. Next base: position 62,826 of record CAYNBM010000010.1, on the reverse strand, counting down.
GGCTGCGCCACCGCGGCCGCCGAGTTGCGTCCCAACATGCCGGTCTTCGGCGTTGAGGTGGAAGGCTACCCCGCCATGGCCCAGCGCCTGGCCGGGCTGCCGGTGCGCGTCGGTGGGCCGACTATCGCCGAGGGCATCGCGGTGCGCGATGTCGGCGAGACGCCGCTCGCCATCATCCGCAATCTCGGCTGCGAAATCCTGGTCGTGCCCGAACGCGCGGTGGAGCAGGCCATCGCCTTGCTCGCTGAAGGTGCGAAGGTGGTGGCCGAGGGCGCGGGTGCGGCCGGCGTCGCCGCCATGCTGGCCTTCCCCGAGCGTTTCGCAGGCCGCGTGGTGGGCACGCCGGTCTGCGGCGGTAACATCGACCCGCGCATTCTCTCCAACGTGCTGCTGCGCAACCTGTTGCGGGATGGTCGCATCCTGCGATTGCACCTGGATATTCCCGACCGTCCAGGGGTGCTCGCCGATATCGCAACCCGTGTGGCCACCGCCGGCGGCAATGTGATCGAGGTCTCGCATCAGCGGCTCTTCGCAGCACCTTCGGTGCAGACGGCCGAACTCGAACTCATGATCGAAGTCCGTGACACCGCTCAGGGCAACGCCATCATCGCAGCCCTCGAAGCGGCGGATTACGTGGTGCGGCGGGGATAGGACATGCCTCACGGCAAGGGGGGGCCGGCGCCTATCTCGGCGATGATCACCAGTTCCAGCAGCACGCCCCGGCGCGCCATTCCCCTGACCACCACGCCGCTCCCGGCGGGGAAGATATGCCGCAACCACTCCTCCGCCAGTCCGAGGATGGTAACCCCGGCGGCACCGTCGGTCACACCGATGACAACCCGCCGCGTGTCCCCCAGACCGCTTCCCAGCTCCACAAGCAGCGACTCGGCATGGCGCAGCAACGCCTCCGCCTCTGCCACCGCGCTGCGGCCGCTATTGGCCAAGGCCTCGCAACGCAGGTAGACGGTTGAGCCGGCGACTGCGGCCCGACAACCATTTTCGCGGGAAGACTGCTCGAAAACACCCTCCGGGCTCACGGCACCAGCACCTTCTCGGACAGGCCGGCGCAACGCTGCGCGAGGTGGAGCGGCCCGGAAAAATCATATTTGTGGTAGATCTGGGCCAGCCCGATGCCCTCCAGCTCCGGGTTAGTCGGGCGGAAGACCCGGCGATCAACGGCATCGTTGCGTTCGAGCATCTCCTGGGCAAAGGCCATCAGGCGCCGCCGGTCGCGCAGCGTCCAAGGCAATGCCAGTTGCTGGAAACGCCCGAGCCAGCCGCCTGGCCCACCCGCCTCGCCCGGCGGGGCCATGGCCGAGGTCAGATTGACCTGCGCCCCAAGCAGTTGCCGCGCCAGGTCCAGCATTCCCGCGGACCGCCCGCGGAGGAAAAGGATACCAGCATGCAGCAGCGTCGCATCAGGGCACCAGAGGCCGGCCGCCGATACCCCGCCATGGCCTATTGCAGCGCTGAGATGCGCCGACACACCGGCCCGGAAACAGGCCAGCTCCGCGATATCGGATTGCACCTCGGGCAGCCCCTCCGCGCCGGTCAGGCGGGCCATCCACATGATGGCGCCCAGCAGCAGGTCGAGCTCCTGGCGCGCCTGGAGCAGAACGGAGGCCTGGCCATAGACCTGCTGACACCGCAGGGTTTCCCGCGCCAGGGCCGGCTCGGCGAGGAACAGCACGTCGGCCCAGGGTATCGTCGCATTGTCGAAGACCACGATGTTCTGCCCCAGGCCGGCCGCCGTGACCATGCCGGGACGGGCATTGAACACCGTCTCGACGCGGCAGATATGCCGCAGGCCGGGCGTGGCGGCGCGCACGATGCAGGCGAAGCCATTCGGTCCCAGACCGGGGCGCAGATAGAACTGGTCCGCGATGGCGGTCGAGGGGCCCATCCACAAGCCACGCAGGACCAGGCCCGCGCCCGATTCGCGGATCAGGCGTGGGCCCAGCGTGACGGCTTCCGCCTCGGCCTGTCCGGGGTGCATCCCGGGAAGCGGCAGATCGGTATCTGTGCTCCAGAAATCGGCGGGCTGAAACAGGTCATGCTCCAGCACCCGCGCGGTCTGGGCATCGATACGGCCGGCAATCGAAGCCTTGGCCAGCATCGCCGAGGCGTCCATCAGGCCCCAGAGGTCGCCGCTCACCGGGTCGCCCAGGGCCACGACCATGGTGCCGCATTCGGCCAGATGCAGCTCCGCCGCCTCCATCATCTGTTGCCAATCCTGCAGGTTTGCCGGCGGCTTCAATAGCCGGTTGCGGCGCCCAGGCGGCGTCTCGCCCAGCAACCCTTCGGCCAGCCGGGGGCGCGCTGCAAGATCATACAGCCGCGCCCGCAGGCCGACTGCCTTGCGAAATGCCGGGTGGCCGGCGACGTCGTCCACCCGCTCGCGGTCCAGCCAGACCTCGCGGCCGTCGGACAATGCGCTGCGATATTGCTTGCCTGTTCGTGCCATGCGGGAAATGTCTCCTTCCCCACCACCTTGCATGTGCCACGCAGGCTCCGAAAATAATCTCTTCCGAGTTTTGCCATAGGCCAGGCCAATGCATCCCGGCACGCTTTCCATGCGTTCGCTGCGCTACCTCGTCGCGGTGGCCGACACCTCCTCAGTCACCGGGGCCGCGAAGCTGCTGAACGTGTCGCAGCCCTCGATCTCGGCTGCCGTGGCAGCGCTTGAGGCCGAGCTGGGCGTGGCGCTGCTGCTGCGCCACCACGCCCGTGGTGTGACCCTGACCGCGGCCGGGGCGAAGATCGTGGCGGAGGCCCGCAAGCTTTTGAGCCATGCTGATGATTTCATCGACCAGGCCAATTCCCTGGGGAAGGAGGTGGCCGGCGAGGTGGCGATGGGCTGGTTCCAGACGCTGGCGCCACGCTACCTGCCGGCGCTGATCGCGGCGCTGCGGCGGGACATGCCCCGCGTCACCCTGCGCTTCGAGGAAGGCGACCACGCCATGGTGATGGAGGGCATCATCACCGGCCGCAGCGAGCTGGCGCTGAGCTATCATTTCGAGGTGCCGGCCGGCTTCGCCGTGACCCCGGTCGCCGATCTGGCGCCGATGGCGGTGCTGCCGGCGGGCCACCGCCTGGCCAGCGCCCGCCGCACCAGCCTGGCCGCGTTGATCGATGAGCCGTATCTGTTGTTGGACCTGCCCTATTCACGCGAATACTTCGCGGGATTGTTCAAAACCGCCGGGCTTGCGCCCCGGATCGGGTTCCGCAGCCGCAGCCAGGACCTGCTGCGCGGCCTGATCGGCCATGGGCTGGGTTGGACCATCCAGAATGTCCGCCCCGAAAGGCCCTTCGCGACGGATGGCTCACGCATCGCCGCCGTCGCACTGGAAGAGGGGCTTGAGCCCGTGCGGCTTATCTTGATCTCAGCCCCGGGGCCGGCGCGTCGGCCGGCGGTGCGGGCCGTTGCACAGTATCTGGCGGCGGCTTTCCGGCCCGGCGGCCTGTTTCAGGTCAGGCTGCCCGCCGCCACCCTGGCCAGCGAAACACGCTGAGGTGCCTCAGGGGCGAGCGGTGCGCAGCCACGCCATGCCGAACGCCGCGGCGATCCCCGGCGCGATGATCGCCAGCCCGATCAGCGGCCGATAGGCCAACGGCCCGGCCAGCACGCCGCCGATACGCGAGAACCAGGATTGGCTGGTCGTTTCCGAAAACCCATCCGCGGCGCCATCGGTGACGCTGGCACTGCTGCCATCGCGGCCGCCCATTGCCGGGTCTTCTCAGCTGGGTGGGTGCAACACGGCACGGTTGCGGGTGAAGGTGCGGCGGCCACGCTTGAAGCCGGTCAGCACAGGCGCGATGTCACGCAGCGCCTGCACAGGGTCCGGCGCATCCACCACCACCATGTCGGCCGGGTTGCCGATTTGGATGCCGTAATCGACGCGGCGCAGCAGCTTTGCCGAGTTCACGGTGAACATGTCCCACACCAGGCGCAGATCGGCTGCATCGCCACGCTGCAGCACATTGGCCATTAGGCTGGCCATGCGGATGAGCTGCGCATCGCCGAAGGGGGTGAAGGGGTTCTGCACATTGTTTGTGGAGACATTGGCCAGGGCGCCGGCGCGCAGCATGGCCACGCCATCCACCACGCCGCGGCGGACATTCTCGGTCTGGTCGCGGCCCATCAGGTAGAGGTCGGTCGCCGGCAGCACGGTCAGCGCCACGCCAGCCTCGGCCATGCGGTGGGTGACCTCGAGAAAACGCGCGGGCGTGGCCGAGGCCAGCTTGGTGCCATGGCCGATGGCGACGCGGCCCTGCCAGCCGTATGTCTCCGCCAGTTCGCAGACCAGGATCACGTCCATGTCATGCGGGTTGGTGCCGCTGTCGAGATGCATGTCGATGTCGATGTCGAAATCGACCGCGATCTCGAAGACGCGGCGGATCTGGCCCGCCCGGTCGGTGTCGTAATTGGGGGCGGCGCCGATGACCGTGGCGCCGTTGCGCAGCGCCTCGATCATCATTGCCTCGGTGCCGGGGCTGTCGAGCATCCCCTCCTGCGGCATGACGCATATCTCGAGGTCGATGGCCCAGGCATAGGCGTCGACCAGCGCCTTCACGCCCTCGAAACCGCGCATGCCCACCTTGGGGTCGACCTCGCAATGGGTGCGCATGGTGGTGGTGCCGTGGCTGATCGCGCGCTCCAGCGTGGCCCGCGCCCGGGCGTTCACATCCTCCACCGTGAATGTGTGTTTGACGGCGGAGGTGCGCTCCATCGCGCCATGCGGGTTGCGCGCCGGCTCGCAGCCGCAGCGGCCGATGATGTTGCTCTTGTCGAGATGGATATGGGTCTCGACGAAGCCGGGTGAGACCAGACAGCCGCCGGCATCGACGATCTCCGCGGCCTCGCGTGGCAGGCCCGGGGCGATGGCGGCGAAGCGGCCATTCTGCACGCCGATATCGGTCACTGCCTCGGAATCGATCAGCCGGGCATTGGTGAGGAGAAGGTCGAAGGCCATGGTGTCGCTCGCGGGTTGCTGGCACGAGCTTTGCGTGAATTTGTCCGTCTCTACCACCCGTTCCCCTGAAGGTTGCCATGTTCCCTCGCCGCGCCCTGTTGCTTGCCGCCCTTTCGACGCCAGCGCTGGCGCAGCCCAATTGGCCGGAGCGGCCGATCCGCTGGATCGTGAATTTCCCGCCCGGGGGCGCGGCCGACACGCTCAGCCGCATCCTGGCGCAAGCCATGGGCAACCGCCTCGGCCAACCGGTGGTGGTGGAGAACCGGCCGGGCGCCGGCGGCGCGCTGGGGGCGGATATCCTGGCCAAGGCACGTGGCGACGGGCATCTGGTGATGATGTCCTCCGCCGCGTCGCATGGCATCGGGCCGGTGCTGTACCGCAACACGCCCTATGATGCGCTGGGCGATTTCATCCATGTCCGGCTGGTCGGCAGCTTTGCATCGGTGCTGGCGGTGAATGCCGATGTGCCGGCGCGCGACGTGTCGGAATTCCTGGCCCTGATGCGGGCTCGGCCGGGGGCCTACAACTACGGCTCGGGCGGCAATGGCACGCTCAACCACCTGCTGGGCCAGGTGTTTTCCCGCGCCGCCGGGGTGGAGTTCACCCATGTCCCCTATCGCGGCTCGGCGCCCGCGCTGACTGACACCATCGCCGGCAATATCCCGTCGATCATGGAAAGCCTGCCCATCGCCCTGCCGCATCTGCGCGCGGGGCGGCTGCGGCCGCTCGCCACATCCGAGGCCATGCGCACGCCGGTCCTGCCCGATGTCGCCACCTTCGCTGAGCAGGGCTTTCCGGCCGCCACCGCCACCAATTGGTTCGGGTTTTCTCTCCCCGCCGGGGTGGCGCCGGAGATCGTGGCGCGCTGGGATGCCGAGCTGGCGGCCCTGCTGGCCGACCCGGCCGTGACGGAGCGCTTTGCCGCCATCGGCGTGCGCCCCGGTCGGCTCGGCCCGGCGGAATACACTGGGCTGGTGCGCGGCGAATTGGAGCGCTGGCGGGCGGTGATCCAGGCCGGCAATATCACCCCAGACTGATCCTTTTCCGTGACGGACGTGCATCGTTCTTGACGAAGGCAGGCCGGCCACGATCTCATGGGCCAAGCAAAGAGGAAGCCCATGCCGCGCGTGATATTCACCCTTCCCGATGGTTCCCGCCGGGATGTGGAAGGCGAGGACGGACTGACCGCGATGCATGCGGCGCTGGCCGCCAAGGTCCCTGGCATCGAAGCGGATTGCTATGGCGATTGCGCCTGCGCGACCTGCCACGTCTATGTCGATGCCGCCTGGTGCGGCAGCCTGCCGCCGCCCAATGTCGAGGAGCGCAGCATGCTGGCCGAGGCGCCGCATCGCCGGCCCGAATCGCGCCTGGCCTGCCAGATCCCCGTCTCGGCCGGGACGGATGGCATCGTCGTGCGGATCCCGGCCTGACGGTGCTGCTTCGACCTCTCGCCCTGCCCGGGGACGTGGCGGGCAGGCTCTGGCTCTCGGCCATGCCGGGGCGCGGGGCGGCGATGGCGGAATGGCTGGCGGCGATGGAGGGGGCGGGTATCGGGCACGTGCTCTGCCTGAACACCCCCGCGGACATCGCCCGGACATCGCCAGGCTATGCCGCCCTGCTGGACAGCGGCGCCGCGCCCTGGGCGGTGCATAACCATCCCATCGAGGATTTTTCCGTCCCCGGGGACTTGCCGGCCTATGCGGCATGGATCGCGGCGCAGGCCGCGCGGCTGCGGGCGGGCGAGACGATGCTGTTGCATTGCGGCGCCGGCATCGGCCGGACGGGGATGACGGCGCTGGTGCTGCTCGGCGCCCTGGGCATGGCGCCGGAAGCAGCGGCGGCGCGGGTGCGGGCAGCCGGCTCCTTCCCTGAGACCGTGGCGCAGCGCGATGCCGTGGCCGCCCTGGTTGGCGCGCGGCCGGAGGGATAGCCAGCAAGCACCCTGGGTGGAAACACCCAGGGCGAAGATCGCCGGGCCAAGCGAGGCTGGAACCAAATCGCTCTGACACGGTCAGGGTGATTTGGGTCTAACGGCTGGTTGACGCCCGACCCGGGATTTCAGCCGGCGCCGACAAGCCCCTTCAGCCGCTTGCCATGGCCAATCACCGCGGCAATCGAGCCGAGATTGCGCCGGTCCGCCAGGGCGCCGAATGCCGCGCCGATCTTCCCCTCACGCAGCCGCGCAAAACTGTCGCCCAGCGCCACCGAGAAATGCAGCATGATCGAGGCATCACGGTAGCAATCCGTGGTGCAGGCCTGGCAGGGGTCGCGCATCATCTTGTCGGGGGTGAAATCCCAAACCGGGCAGATCGGCGCCTTCCAGTCCTCGCAGCGCCAGAGGTCGTAGTTCCAGTCCATGTAGAAATACTTGTAGCCGGCATGGCAGGTGAAGCGCTCGCCCTCGCCGCTCAGGCGGCGGCGCATATCGGCGATGCCCTGGCGCGGATTGTGGACGGGAATGACCTCGCGGGTCTGCTCGACGCCATCGAAAGCGGCGAGGAGCTCGGCATTGGACATGTCCACCAGGTCGCTATCCTCGGACCAGACCAGGGAGGAGGAGCCCAGCGCCGCGCGGCGGGGGTAGGAGAAAGTGACGGCGGCGAAGCCGAGCTCCCTCAGCGCATGCCCAAGCGCGCGGTAATCCGTCACCAGCCGCGTCATCGCGACCGAGGCGATGGGGGTGATGCCCAATGCCGCCATGCGGGTGTTGCTCTCGCGAATGCGCTCCCACACGCCCTTCAGGCCGCGGTTCTTCTCGTGCTCGCCCGCATCCTCGCTGTCGATGGAGATGAAGATGGTGGAGATGCCGGTGGCGGCCAGCGCATCGAGCTTGCCCGGCAGCAGCCAGCCATTGGTCACCATGGTGGGCTGCACGCCCATGTCGGTGGCGGTCTGCATCATGTCGGCGATGCGCGGGTGCAGCAGCGGCTCGCCACCCATGAAGGTGACGAAGCGGACATTGGCCTGCGCCTTCATCAGGGCCAGCGATTCGGCGAAGCGCGTGGCGTCCATGCTGCGCCGGTCGGTCACGAAACCCTTGTCATGGGCGAAATTGCAGAAGTCGCAGGTCGCGTTGCACAGGTTGGTGACCGAGGCATTGAGGATGGCCGGGCCACCGCTGGGCACGAGGCTGAGCAGGTCCATCAGTCCGGAACGGGTCGCCGTCATGGGAAATCCTTCGAATACCGGGCGGTGTTGCCCGAAGTTGCGGTCGATGCCAAGCGCGAAGGCTGGACCGCGCTGCGTTCACATGCGTTCACTTCGCGCGGTCCAGCCGTTGCTGAGGGAATGATTCACCGTTTCGGTGATTCCACCTCAACGGATCAGGCCCTATTCCAACCGCAGCGGGCGATAGCCCTCGAAGGTGAAGCCCTTGGCGGCCATGCATTGCCGGCGCCAGCCATCGCGGGCCTGGGCGTTCAGGTCCACATCCTCCCAGCGCTCGGGGATGAAGCGCTGGGTGACGGTGCAGCGCTCGCGACCACCCTCGCGCCAGCAGTGGCGGTCGCGCTCGATGCGGGCGGGGGAGGCGATGCGGCGGATCATGGCGGGCGGCACCGCCATTGCCGCCTGGGCGCCGCAATGGGCGTTCATCGCATCGCCCTGGGCCTCGGTGGCGCCGGGGCGGGTCCAGCGCTCGGCGCAGGCGGTGGTCAGCAGCAGGAGGAGAAGCGGCAGGGCCTTTCGCATGCCGGCATCACAGCATGGCGGCGTGGAGAAATCATGGCGATGCGCGGCCGGCGCGGGCCTCGGCACGCTGCCAGGCCAGCAGGCCGGGCAGGCTGAACACCACCTCGCGCGATCGGCGGACCAGCGCCACCGCCAGCGCCGCCGTGGCCGGAACCCCCACCAGCGCGGCGGCGCCGATGATCGCTCCTTCCTGCACCGCCAGCGCCCCGGGGAGCAGAAAGCCGGCATTGCGCAGCGCCTGGGCCAGGGCCTCGACCACCAGCGCATCGGCCAGGGTGATGGGATGGCCGAGCAGCCAGAGCACGGCGGCGATCTCCACCGCGCCCAGCACCCAGGAGATGGTGTGGAACAGCGTGGCCGCGGCCAGCCGCGACCAATTGGCATGCAAGGCCAGGATGGCGGCCTGGAAGTCGCGGATGGCGTCTGGCCGAATGGCGGGCCAGCGGCGGGCCAGCCGGGCTAGGCCGCGTTCGAGCAGGGCCAGCGGCAGGCGGCGCTGCACCGCCACCATGGCCGCAGCACCGGCGAGCGCAATGCCCAGCCCGGCCAGCGCGAAGCCGGCCAGGCCACCCGTCTCGCGCCCCACCAGCAGCAAAAAAATGCCGGCCAGGGTGAAGAAAAGCTGGCTCACCGCCTCGATCGTGATGTCCACCGTGGCGGTGGCGCCGGCCATGTCGCCCGGCACGCCCTGCCGCGCCAGCAGCCTGGCCGCCGCCGCCTGGCCCAGGATGGCGCCGGCGGGCAGCAGGGCATTGGCGGCCTCGCGGTACCAGCGCAGCGCCATCATGGTGGCGATGGGGGGCCGCTGCTCCGGCGGCAGCAGGGCACGCCAGGCCAGCGCGGTGAAGAAGATCTGGGGCACATGCACCGCCGCCGAAATCGCCACGGCCAGCGGCAGATCGGCCAGGATACGGGTCAGGCCGGGTATCTCGGAGTAATTCAGCGCGATGACGGCGCCCAGCGCCAGCACGCCCAGCAGCAGGCCGTTGAACACGCCACGGCGCCACCAGGGGGCGGCGGGTTCGGGGGCGCCGGGTTCGGGGGCGCGGGCGTCAGGCTGCATGTGCCGCCGATAGCACCGACCGCCGGCCGCGGCCACGCCTCACCCGGCCATGCTTCACAGGGCGCGGAGCATCTCCTGCAGCCCGCCCGCACGCCCCGCCACATCCGCGCGTGGCGGCGGCGCCATGGCGCCGCCCCGGCTGGCGGCCAGGCGCAGCTCGCTCGGCGAGCAGCCGAAGCTGGCACGGAACATCCGGCCGAAGGAGGAGAGGTCGAACAGGCCGACATCCTCAGCGATGCGGCCGATGCTGCGGGCATCCAGGGCATCGCTCAGCGCGGCATGGGCGCGGCGCAGCCTTTCGGTCTGGATGAAGCGGGCGACGCCGCCATAGGGCTCGAACATTCGGTAGAGCTTGGAGCGGGAGACGCCGGCGCGCCGGCACAGCCGCTCCGGCCCCAGCGAGGCGGAGCCGAGGTGTTGCCGGATCAGCCGCTTGATCTGGGCGAGCTGGACCAGCTCGGTCTGCGGCGCGGCCTGGGCGAGGTGATCGGCCGAGGGCAGGATGCAGGCGGCGACCATGTTCCGCGTGGCCTCGGCCAGCCTTTCAGCATCCGCGGCCGAGAGAGAGGGCATGCGCGAGGCCAGCAGCAGGACGTAATCCTCCAGCAGCCGGCCCATGGCGCTATCCAGCCGCCGGTAGCGCATGGCGTCGAGCGCGCGGCCAAGCTCGGGGAAGCTGTCGCGCGGGATATAGAGCTGCAGCCAGGCGGAATCGTCGCGCGTCGTCTCATAGGGCCGGTCGAAGGAGGTGATGATGGCGGCACCAGGGGCGTTGGTCACCGCCACGCCATCGGCCCGAAAACTGCGGTTGCCGCGCCGGATGACGCTGATCACCCAATGGTCGATGGAATCGCGGCGGATATGGGCCGCGGTGCGGCGGTAATGGCAGGCCTGTGACTCACCGTCGGACAGCGCCAGGCCACCCATGCGCCAGGTGGTGCCCGATGCGGCGAAGCCGGCATGCGGATCGGCGGCGTCGCGCGACACATCGGCCAGGCCGTTGTTGCATTCCTGCCAAAAGGCAAACTGCCGGCGTTCGGGAAGCGAAAGAGTCGAAAAGGCAAGAATGGGGGTGAAGGGCGGCGGCGTGGCGACGTCGCGATTTTCGGCCTGCGGCCGGTCGGCGCTTCCGTCAAAGCGTGCGTCGCGGTTCATACCGGTCCAACCACAGGTTGTTAATCGTTGCTTTATACGTTGTGTCCGGCGGCTGCGCAAACGCCATGACATCGGGGCAACGGTCACAAAATCATGGGCTGACCAGGCGGCACTCCGGCCGCGTGTCAGAACGGCCAGACCAGCGGCACCAGGAACACCGCGACCAGGAAGAACCAGATCATCAGCGGCAGGCCAAGCTTCCAGTAGTCGGAGAAGGCATAGCCGCCGGGGCCCATGACCATGAGATTGGTGGGCGTGGCGATGGGGGTGAGGAAGGCGCCAGCCGCGGCCACGCCCACGCTCATCAGCACCGGCATGGGCGAGACGCCGAGCGAAGCCGCGGCCGCCGCACCGATGGGAATGACGATGAGTGCCGTGGCGGTGTTGCTGATCAACTGGCCCAGCACGGCGGTGAGGATGAACAGCCCGGCCAGCAGCACGCGCGGCCCGCTGTCGCCCACCATGGCCACCAGTTGTTCGGCCATCAACCGCGCGGCACCGGTCTCTTCCATGGCGGTGGAGAGCGGCATCATGGCGGCGACGAGGATGACCGTTGTCCAGTCGATGGCGCGGTAGCTCTGCTCGACGCTCATCACGCCGGTCAGGATCAGGGCGAAGCAGGCGGCGAGGCCCGCGATGGCCGGTGGCACCGCGCCAGTGGCCAGCAGCAGCACCATGACGGCGAGCGTGATGATCGCGGCCTTCGCCCCCACGCCCAGCGGCACGGCCTGGCGGCGCACCACATCGGGCGAGTTCACCACCAGCACCTCGGGGTCGGTGAGATGAACGTCGAGCGCCTTCCATGTGCCCTGCAGCAGCAGCGTGTCGCCGGCCTCCAGCACGCCGCCCTTGGGGCCGAGATCGCCGCCGGCGCGCTGCACCGCGATGATGATGAGATCACCGCTGCGCGTCGCCATGCCGGGGAAGACGGGCTGGCCGATCATCGCCGAACGCGGCGGGATCATCACCTCGGCCAGGCCGGACTGGCGGTTGAAGAGGGTCTCCTCCAGGTCGGTCGCGGCCTCTTCCTGGCGGAAGGCGAGGTGCATCTCGCCGGCCAGGGTCGCGGCCTGCCCGGCCTCGCCACGGACCAGAAGATGGTCGCCCTCGGCCAGCAGGTGGCGGCCGAGGGGGCCGCCGGTGTCGCCCTGCTGGATCGCCACCAGTTCGAGCCCGGGCCAGGGGGCGAAATCCACCGCCTCCACCACCGCGCCGACATAGGGCGAATTGGCGCGCAGCCGCAGTCGGAACATGCCGTCGGACAGGCCGTATTGCTCGACCAGGGTGCGGGCGTGGCGGCTGAAATCGGCCGGCATGGAGGGGCCGCCGCGGAAGGGCAGCAGCTTCTCGCCAAAGATCACGATGATGGCCAGCGTGCCCAGCAGCAGCGGCACGCCCACGATGGTGAAGCTGAAGAAGCCGAAGCTCCCGGCGCCGCTGTCCAGCGCCGCATTGGCCACCAGCACGTTCACCGGCGTGCCGGTGAGCGCCAGCAGCGAGCCGGCATGGGCGGAGAAGACGAGTGGCATCAACAGCTGCGAGGGCGGGCGCTTGAGCCTGACCGCCATCACCACCACCACCGGCAGCAGGGCGGCGACGGCGCCGTTCACGCTGATCAGCGCGGTGAGCAGCGCCACCAGAAGCCCGGTGAGCACGAGCAGCCGGGTGCGGCTTTCCTCGCCCGCGCTCTCGATCAGGCGCTGGCCGGCCCAGGTGGTGACGCCGGTGCGCTCGAGTGCGGCGCTGACCACGAAGAGGGCCGCGATGAACAGCACCGCGGGGTCGCCGAAGCCGGCCATGGCGGCCTGCAGCGACAGCACGCCGGTGCCCCACAGCGCCATCGAGACGCCGATCGCCACCAGCACCACCGGCACCTTGTTGGTGATGAAGAGCACGACGGCGGCGGCCACGATCAGGCCTGTCATATAGATATCGTTCATCGGCTCGAACCTCTCATACGGGCAGCAGCCATGGCACCAGTATCAGGCTGGCGACCATCACGATCAGGGTGAAGGGCACGCCCAGCTTCACGAAATCGCCAAAACCATAGCCGCCGGGGCCGACCACCAGGGTGTTCACCGGCGAGGAGACCGGCGTCATGAAGGCGGCCGAGGCAGCGATGGCGATGATCATGGCGAAGGGATAGGGCGAGGCGCCGAGATCGGCCGCCACCGCCAGCGCCACCGGGGCCATCAGCACGGCGGTGGCGGTGTTGGAGATGAACAGGCCGAGTGCCGCGGTGATGGCGAATAACAAGGCCAGCACCACCCAGGGTGCCGCACCCGCGGCCAGGGCCCCCACGGCCTCGGCGGCCAGGTCCACGCCGCCCGTGCGCTGCAGCGCCAGCGAGAAGGGCAGCATGCCCACGATCAGCACCAGCGATTTCCAGCTGATCGAGCCATAGGCGGAATTGAAATCCACGCAGCGCAGCAGCCCCATCAGCAGACAGCCGATCAGCACGGCATGGGCATTGGGCACGACGCCCGAAACCATCATGCCCACCGTGAGTGCCAGGACCGCCACCGCCTGCGGCGCCAGGCTGGCGGCGGGCAAAATCTCCTTGTGCTCGGCCGGCAGGTTGAGCAGCACGAGGTCGGGGTGGCCGCTGGCGAGCTTGCGGATATCGGACCAGAAGCCGGTTAGCAGCAGGGTGTCGCCGGGCTTGATGCGTTCATCGAGGAAGTTCTCGCGCACCACCTCGCGGCCATGCCGCAGCCCCAGGATCGCCAGGCCCAGCTCGCCCTGGCGGCGCAGCGCGCCGAGGTTCTGGCCGACGAAGACGCTGTCGGGCGGCACCAGCACCTCGATCATGCCGATCTCCTGCGCGCGGTCGAGGTAATAGGCGGCATCGCCCAGCGGCTGCGCCTCCAGGCCATGGGCGGCGCGCAGGCGGGCGATTTCGGCGGCGGGCAGCAGGGCGTCGAGCAGCAGCACATCGCCGGCCTGCAGGAGGGTATTGGGGGTGGGGCGCAGCACCTCGTCGGAGAAGCGGCCGGGGCGCTCGATCGCCAGCAGGGCGACGCCGGCGAGCTCGCCCAGCCCGCCCAGGCGCTGGCCGATGAGGGGCGAGCCGGGCAGCACACGCTCGCGGCAGGCGCTCCCGGCCAGGCCGTATTGCGCGACCCAGTCGGCCAGGCCGGGCAGGCCGCCCTTGCCCGCGCCCGCCACGCCCTTGGGCAGCAGCCGCCGGGCGAAGAGCATGTAGCCGATGCCCAGCACCAGAAAGACGGCGCCAAAGGGGGTGAAGCTGAAGAAGCCCAAGCCCTCCACCCCACTGCGGATCAGCGCCGCGTTCACCACCAGGTTGGGCGCGGTGGCGACCAGCGTGAGCATGCCCGAGAGCAGGGCGGCGACGCTGAGCGGCATCATGAGCTGGCTGGGCGCCATGCCGGTGTTCTGGCAGATCCGCAGCACCACGGGGATGAAGATGGCGACGACCGCGGTGGAGCTCATGAAGGCGCCGAGGCCGGCCACGGAGGCCATCAGCAGCACCAACATATAGGTCTCGCTGCTGCCGGCGGTGGCATAGAGCCAATCGCCCAGTCGGCGCGCGACACCGGTGCGCACCAGCCCCTCGCCGATCACGAAAAGGCCGGCGATGAGGATGATGGTTGGGTCGGAGAAACCGGCCAGCGCCTCGTTGATGGTGAGCACGCCGGTGAAGGGCATCAGCACGATCATCAGCAATGCCACCGCATCCATGCGCGGCCGGTTGATGATGAACATGGTGATGGCCGCGGCCAGCAGCAGAAGGACAAGGGCGAGTTCGGTGTTCATTTGCGCCTCAAAAGGGCCAGAGCAAGGGCACGAGAAGGATGCCGACCAGGGCGGAAAACCCCATCAGCGGCAGCCCCAGCCGCCAGTAGTCACCAAAACGATAGCCGCCCGGCCCCTGCACCATGAGGTTGGCCGAGGTGGCGATGGGCGTGAGATAGGCCGCCGAGGCCGCGACCGCCACCGTCACCAGCGCCGTGCGCGGCGAGACGGCGATGGCGGAGGCGGCGGCGATGGCGACGGGGATGATGATCAGCGCGGTGGCCGTGCTGCTGATCAGCTGGCCCATGATGGCAGTGATGGCGAAGAGCAGCGCCAGCAGCGCATAGGGGCTGCCCTGGCCAACCAGGCCGACGAGGGCATCGGCCATCAAGGCCGCCGCACCGGTCTTGTACATGGCGGTGGAGAGCGGGATCAGGCTGGCCACCATGATCAGCACGTTCCAGTTGACGGCACGGTAGGCGCGCTCAATCGGCAGCACGCCCAGCAGCACCACGGCGCAGGCGGCGACGAGGCCCGCCACCACCGCCGGCACCGCGCCGCTGGCCAGCAGCAGCACCATCAGCACCAGGATGGCGATGGCCCGCCGCGAGCCGCGGCCGAGCGGGATGGCCTGGCTGCGCAGGTCGCCCGGCTTGGTCACCACCAGCACATCGGGGTCCTGCGCATGCTCCTCCAGCGCGTCCCACTGGCCTTGCAGCAGCAGCGTATCGCCGGGGCCGAGGATGACCTCGCCGGGGCCGAGCGTCTCGCCCTGGCGCTGGATGCCCAGGATAATGAGATCCCCGCTCTGCGTCACCATGCCGGGGAAGACCGGCTCGCCGATCAGGCCGGAGCGCGGCGGCAGCACCACCTCAATGAAGCCGAAATGGCTGTTGAAGAGTTTCTGCCGGGCATCGCCGCCGGCACTTTCATCCAGCCCCTGGGCCTTGGCGAATTCCGCCACCGCCTTTGCCTCGCCGCGCAAGACCAGCGTGTCGCCCAGGGTGATGATGTCGGGGCGGATCGCGATGTCGGAGCGGATAGCGATGAGGCTGAGCTGCGGGCTGTTCCGGCGCTCCAGAAAGCGCTGCAGCGCCTCCCGCCGGCGGCCGAGATAGGGAGATGTCTCGGTGACGACGAGTTGATAGACATCTTCGAAAAGCTGGTACTGCTCGCTCAGCGTGCCGGAATGGCGGCTGAGATCCTCGGGCATGCCGCGGCCGGCGCGGGTGGGCAGCAGCCGGTCGCCAAAGGCCAGGACGAAAGCCAGGGTGCCCCCCAGAAGTGTCAGGCCGACCAGGCTCAGCTCCAGAAAGCCCAGCGGCGGCTCGCCCTGGTCAACCAGCGCGTCGGAGATCACCACATTCACCAGGCTGCCGGTCAGCACCAGCATGGAGCCGGCATTGGCCGCGAAGGCGAGCGGCATGAGCAGCGGCGCGGCCGGGTGGCCGAGGCGAATGGCGGCCAGCACCAGCACCGGCAGCAAGGCGGCCACGGCGCCCGAGGTGCCGATCATCGCCGCCATCACCGCCACCATCAGCATGGCCAGGCCAAGCAGCCGGCGGCGGCTGCGCCCCGCCCGCGCCACCAGCCGCTGCCCCACCCAGGCCGTGACGCCCGAGCCATTGAGACCCGCGCTGACCACGAAGAGGCAGGCGATGAAGAGCACCGTGGTATCGCCGAAGCCGGCCAGCGCCTCGGGCAGGTCCAGGATGGCGGTGGCGTAGAGCAGCAGCGCGCCGCACAGCGCCACCGCCGCATTCGGCAGACGGTTGGAGACGAAGAGCACCACCATCGCCGCGATGATGGCCGCGATGATCGCGATATCGCTCATCGCAGGCCAACTTCAACGTGGGTCAGCCCAGCCCCCAGGGAATGCCCAGCAGGTACCAGCCAGCAAGGAAGGCGGTCCAGAGCACCGAGATCCACAGCACATAGGGCAGCATCAGCGCGATGACCGTGCCGACGCCGGCATCCTTCTGGTACTTGATGGCGAAGGTCACGATCATGGCGAAATAGGCGTTGAGCGGCGTGATGGCGTTGAGCGGGCTGTCGCCCACGCGATAGGCCGCCAGCACCACCTCCGGCTCAACGCCGAGCTGCATGAGCAGGGGCACGAAGACCGGCGCGAAGATCGCCCATTTCGCGATCGCGGCGGTGATGATGAGGTCGATGCCCATGACGGCCACGACGAAGCCGATGATCAGCGCGATGGAAGGCAGGTTCAGCCAGGCCAGGAATTTCGCGGAGGAGACGGCCGCCAAGGTCGCCATATTGGTGTAGTTGAAGAAGGCGATGAACTGGCTGATCACCAGCAGCAGCAGGATCAGCCCGCCCAAGCCGCTGACCGATTTCTGCATCGCCGCGATGATGTCGGCCGAGCCCTTCATGGTGCCCGCACCCCGCCCATAGGCGGCGCCGACGACGCCGAAGATCAGCGCGATGGTGACGATCAGGCTGTTCATGAAGGGCGAGCCCTGGATGATCGCGCCCGTCGTGGGGTTGCGCAGCGGCGCGCCGGGCGGCAGCAGCAGAAGCGCGATGAAACCCAGCACGGCGAGCAGCGCGAAGCCGGCATAGCGCAAGCCGCGATATTCTTCGGCGCTCAGCACATTTTCGCCCGGCACCGTGTAGTCGCCGGTGTATGTGCCCAGCCGCGGTTCGATCACCCGCTCGGTGATCACCACGATCAGCACCGTCAGCAGCGCCACCGAGCCGATGGAGAACCAGAGATTGGCCGCGAGGTCGATCGACCGCGCGGGGTCCACAAGACGAATGGCATCATTGGTGATCTCGGTCAGGATGCCATCCACCGGCACGATGAGGATATTCACCAGAAAGGCCGAGGCGACGGAGGCGAAGCCCACGGCGAGCCCGGCCAGCGGATGCCGGCCCACCGACATGAAGGCCGCCGCCGCCAGCGGGATGAGCACGAGGTAGCCGGCATCGGCCGCGACCGAGGAGATGATGCCAACGAAGGTGAGGATCCAGGTCAGTGCCCAGCGCGGCGAGACGATGACGAGCTTGCGGATCAACACCTTCACCAGGCCCGATTCCTCGGCCACGCCCACGCCCACCATGGCGATGATGATGACGCCGACGGCGGTGAAGCCCATAAAATTGGCCACCACGCCGGTGTACATGAAGCGGATGCCCTCGATGGTGAGAAGGCTGCGCGCCTCGGTGAAGGCGGGTTCGATATTGCCCGTCACCGGATTATAGGCCTGATAGTTCACCTGCGCGCCGAAGACCGAGAGGATGGTCGAGAGCACAATGATGATGCCGATGAGATAGACGAAGATCATCACCGGGTGGGGCACCTTGTTGCCCACCCGTTCGACGGTATCGAGGATCTTCTGCATGCCCGTCTTGGGTGCTGTAGCGTCACTCATGGAACTGTCCTCAATCGGTTAGGGCACGCAGCATGCGTGCGGGCCTGCGCCCGCCGCAACAATTCAGCGCGACAAGGCGTCCAGAATCCGCGCCCAGGAGCGGATGGCGTGATGAAAACTCTTCAAATCGTATTTCTCGTTCGGCGAGTGGATGCGGTCATCCTCCAGCCCGAAGCCGGCCAGCATCACATCCATCCCCAGCGACGTCTTGAGCATGGCGGTGACGGGGATGGAGCCGCCGCCACCGATGAACACCGCCTCCTTGCCCCATTCCTCGGTCAGCGCCTTTTGCGACTTCACGAAAGGCGCGCTTTCGATCGGGAAACGAATGGCCGAGCCCGAGCCGTGCTCGAGGAACTCGACCCGGCAATCCGCCGGCACGCGGGCGCGGACATGCTCGCGGAAGGCGGCGCGAACCTGATGCGGGTCCTGGTCGAAAACCAGACGGAAGGAGATCTTGGCCGATGCCGTGGCAGGGATAACGGTTTTGAAACCGGCACCCTGGTAGCCGCCGCCCATGCCGTTGATTTCGCAGGTCGGCCGCGACCAGGTCTGTTCCAGCGCGGAATAGCCCTTCTCGCCGGCGGGGATGGAAAGGCCGATGGCGCCGAGGAAGGCATCGGCCGAAAAGCCCAGGCTGTCCCACTGCGCGCGCAGCCCGGCATCCAGCTCCGGCACGCCGTCGTAGAAGCCCTTCAGGGTGACGCGGCCATCATCATCATGCAGATCGGAGATGATGCGGGCGAGGATGCGGTTCGGGTTGGCCGCGGCCGAGCCATAGAAACCCGAATGCAGGTCACGGTCGGCGGCGTGGATGATCACCTCCTCGCCGCACAGACCGCGCAGCATGGTCTGGATCGCCGGCGTCTTCGGGTCCCACATATTGGTGTCGCAGATCAGGCCGATATCGGCGAGCAGCTCGTCCTTGTGGGATTCGAGGAAGGGCGGGAGGTTCACGCCGCCCGATTCCTCCTCGCCCTCGAGCAGGATGGTGATGGGGATGGGCAGCTTGCCGGTGACGGCCTTCCAGGCGCGGCAGGCCTCGATGAAGGACATGAGCTGGCCCTTGTCATCGGCCGAGCCGCGGCCCGTGATCTCTTTCGCGCCATCGGGACGGGTCTGGATCGTCGGTTCGAAGGGGTCGCGGTCCCACAATTCCAGCGGGTCGACCGGCTGCACGTCGTAATGGCCGTAGAACAGCGCCGAGGGGCCGGTGGCCGAGCGGTCATGCGCCACCACGATGGGGTGGCCCGGCGTGGCATGGGCCACGGCGTCGAAGCCGAGCGACTTCAGGTCCTCGACATGCCAATCGGCGTTCTTCTGGCATTCCGCGGCATAGGCCGGGTCGGTCGAGATCGACTTGATGCGGATCAGCGTGAAGAGACGCTCCAGCGCTGCATCGAGATCGCCGTCGATATGGGTCAGGACTTTATCGAGATCGCTCATGGTGTCTCCGGGGCGGGGGATGGTTGAGAACATGCTCGGCCAGCCGCGCGCAGCCTATCGGCGCGGCCGGCGGATGGGAAAGGCCATGCGTCCTTGAAGTCTGCCGCATGTCCCAAGGGCCTATCACCTCCGGCCGCCGCGGCGCGCCACCGGGATCTCGGCGGGCGGTGGTGGCGGGGGCTCATGGGTGGTCAGGCTGCCGACGGCGGGCGGCGTGGTCCACCAGGGGTAGCCCGGGCGGGCCTTCTCGTAGCCATAGTCGAACAGCGCCTGCATGAAGTTGGGGTCGAAGGGCTCGGCCCGCTCGGCCTGGAAATCACGGCCGATATAGGCGAGGCGAAAGGCCACGCCGTCGCGCTGGGTGGTGAGGTAGATGCGGCCGATATCGCCAATGCCGGCGAAATGCAGCAGCGTGCTGGCCGAGCGCCGGGTGATGCTGAGGATGCCACGGGTGGTGATGCCGGCCTCCACATCCACCCTTCCATTGCGGATGACATAGGCGGTGCGCTGCCGCTCGATCGCATTGCCGCGCGCCTCGCGCCGCAGGTTCAGCGATGGCGGGTAGAGGAAGACCTGGGTGGCGGCGCCGCCATCGACATGCATTTCCTGGAACAGCCGCCCATCGGCCTCGACATTGACCAGCACCGGCGGAAAGGCGCCGGGGATCGAGGCCGAGGCCAGCAGGATGCGGCGGAACAGGCCGAGCGCCTCGGAGTGGCCGCTCGCCGCGATGGCGCCGATATTCCACACCACCGGCCTTTGCAGGTCGAGATTGGTGGTGCCGATCAGCAGCAAGCGGCCGCGGGCGTATTCCGCGGCGATGGCTTCCAGCATGGCCTCATTGGCGTGGCGGTTGATCAGGCGGGTGAGCGGCGAGGTATCGGCCAGCGCCTCGCCGAAGAGCAGCTGGAAGCCGCCCATCACCAGGCGCGGCAGGATCAGGATGTCGCGCGCGGTCTGGCCGGTGAAGACCTCGCGCAGCGCCGGGTCGTAATCGGGGCCGAGGAAGGCGAAGGGGGCGATCAGGGCGCCGGCCGAAATGCCCGTCACGACGTTGAATTGCGGCCGCTGGCCAGAGGCGGTCCAGCCCACCATCACGCCGGCACCGAAGGCACCATTGTCGCCACCGCCGGACAACGCCAGGAAGCTGAGCGGCGGCAGCGTGCCGTCGGCATGCAGGGCGCGCTGGCGCCGGGTCATCTCCAGCCCCTCGGCAAGCAGCTCGTCCGACCGGGCATCGAGCCAGAACCGCGCATTGGGAATGCCCAGGACCGCGATGTCCTCCACGCCGGCGGCCGGCGGCGCCTGCAGCCGCAGATAGCTGCCGCAGCCCGGCAGCAGCAGCACCAGGGCACAGATCATCAGCTTGCGAATCATGACAGTGACATTCCAGAACGCCTTGAGCGTTCAGGCTGGGCAGCGTCTTGCGCCGCCGCAAGTGACATTGGCATGACTCAGAAACGCGCCACGGCGCCGAACAGGAAGCGGTTGGCGATGCCCCTGCCGGGTTGGCCGCCATTGGCCGCGGCGCCGGCAGCGAGATCGCGCCGGGTGAACAGATACTCCACCCCCACATCGAGCCAGCCCGGGCCGAAGACGCCGTTGCGCATCGTGCCGAAGGGGCTCCAAATCAGGTTGGCGAAGACCTGCTGCACATCGCGGTTCAAGGTCTGGCCGATGGCGGGCGCGAAGTCGCGCACGTAGCCCGGGAAATTCTGCCGGGCATAGGCGTAGGAGAAATTGCTGCGGAGCTGATCGGACCAGAACCGCCGATAGGCCACGGTCGCACCCCAGGATTCCACCGCGTCGAAGGTCGCGGCGACCTGGCGGGATGGCGTGGCAAGATTGGTCACGGCGTCCAGGCCGATGGTGCTGCCGAAGAAATAGCGGCCGATGCCCTGGCCGTAGTAGCCGAGGCCGAGCAACTCGTCGCCGCCCAGGCCCGGGGCCACCCAGCGCATCGGAAAGCGGACATGGCCGGCGAGGCCGAAGCCCGTCGCCTGATGCGTGTCGGCAAGCCCCTCGAACGCGCCGCCGGCCGCACGCAGCGTGAGCTGGCGCAGCATGGCGCGGCCCACCAGCTCCAGCCCGTCATTGCGATAGGTCAGGCGGCCATGCACGTCGGGCATCACGTTGAAGGCGGGGCTGGGGGCGCCGAGGAAGCGGTTCTCCGTCGTGGCCACGCCGCTGGCCGAGGTGAATTGCGTGTCCGGCGCCTCGATCGAGACCTGGCCGGTGAGGCCGGGAGCAAGGCGCGCGCTGACGCGGATCTGGGCCTGGCGGATGAAGGATTGGTTGAGGTTGGTGGCGTCGATCAGCGTCTCGAACAGCCCCTCATTCCACAGCGAATTGGTCTGGCCGATGAGGACACGCAACCGTTCATCGCCCAGCTCCGCCCAGGCCTGGCGCAGGCGGAACAGCGCGTTGGAATTGTTTCCGCCGCCGAAATCGCCCTCGATGCGGGTTTCCAGCGTGCCCCAGGTGGTCAATGTGCGGCTATCGATGCCGAAGCGGCTGAAGCGGCCGGTGAAGCCGTAATCGCCGCCCTGCCTATCGCCCTGGCTGGCGCGCAGCGGGATGCCGCCGGGCAGCGGCGCGTCGGTCTGGTTGCGGCCATTCACGTCGAACCAGGTCGTGACCTTGGCGAAGCCGTAGAGGCGGATCTGGCTGTCGGTGCCGGGCACGCGGAAGGCGAGGCCGGGCAGGTCGGAACGCAGCGCATCCTCGAAGGGGTTGCCCACCACCGCGGCCGGCGCGAGGCCCGGAACATCGACGGAGGCAGCGGCGGCGGCGGCGCCGGCCGTCGGAAGAGGCGCGCGGGCCAGCTCTCGCTGCACCGCCTGGGCCTCATTGGCGGCGGCGCGGGCGTCGCGCGCGGCGGCCTGGGCGGCCTGCACATCGGCCTGCACCGGGGCGCGGGGCACGGGCGCCGCACGCGTCGCCCCCGTCGCGCGCGGTGGGGCACGGCCGATGATGGCCTCCAGCTGCTCCACCCTTCGGCGCATCTCCTCGTCGCGCCGCCGCATCTCGTCGAGCTGGCGGCGCAGCTCCTGCACGGTCGCCGCGTCGCTGGGCTGGGCGCGCGCGGGCGGGGCGACGCAGGCCAGGGCCAGCGCCACCATCAATCCCCCCCCGAGGCGCCCGCCCCGGGTCACCACGTCGAGGCGCGGCCCTGGCTGAAGCCCTGGTCGAAGCTGCGCTGCTGGGCGCGGCGATGCTGGTCCCAGGCGAAGCCGCCGGCGGTGCCCACGCCGGCGCCGATCAGCGCCCCGGTGCCGGCATTGCCGGAGAGCGAGCCGATGGCCAGGCCGGTCAGCGCGCCGGCCGCCGCACCGCCGCCGATGCGCTGGGTGGTGGGGCTGATGGTGCGCGGCTCGTCACAGGCGGCGAGGCCGAGGGAGAGGGCGGCGATGGCGAGAATGCGAAGGCGCATGATGAAATTCCCTTCCGGATCAGCGGCTGCGCGCGGCACGCGCGGGCGCCGGGCAGGGATAGGTGGCGGCGGCCCAACGCAGCAGGCCATCGACGGCCTTGTCATTGGCGTGTTGCGCATGGGCGCCGGCCCAGGCGACGAAGGAGGCCTGGGCGGCTTCCAGCGACGGCGCCGGGTTGGGCAGGCAGAAGATCGAGGCCCGGCCACCCGGGCGGGTGATCTCGCTGTGATACTGCCAGGTGCCGATCAGGAAGCCGCGGCAGAAGCCGCGCGCCGCCGCCAGATCGCCCTCGCCATCCGGCGCGGCGCAGAGATTGGCCAGGGTGGCGGTGGTGAGCGGACCCGGCGCCGGGCTCGCCGGCTGCGCCGCAACAGGGGACGAGGCCACGGCCGCGGCCAGCAGCATCGCGCCCGCCAATGAGGTGATGTGTCGCATGGGCAATCCGCCCTCCCTTGAGGTTCTACTGGCGCCTATCATGCCGCGCTTCGCTGTCGACGCTAGGGGGGACGGGGTGCGGCGCGCAATCGACGGATCGTTTCGGCCCGATACATCCCGTCCCAAGCCGGGGCTGCCGTCATGCCACCACGCTATCGCCCAGGCACTGGAACCCGCATGTTGCATCCCTGGGATGGCCTGGGGCGTTGGTCCCTGGACCCACAACACAGGATCACATGACCATGTCCGACCTTCTCGCCATTACCTACCCCACAGAGGCCGAGGCCGAGGCTGTGCGCGCCAAGCTGCTCGGGCTGCAGCGCGAATACCTCATTGAACTGGGCGACGCCGTCGTCGCGGTGAAGCAGCCCGATGGCCAGGTGAAGCTGAACCAGCTGTTCCAGCCGGTGGCCGCCGGCGCCGTCTCGGGCGCGCTGTGGGGCTCACTGATCGGGCTGCTTGTGCTGATGCCGCTGGCCGGCGCCGCGCTGGGCGCCGCCTCGGGCGCGCTGGGTGGCAAGATGGCCGATCTGGGCATCAACGACAACTTCATGAAGGAAGCCTCGGCGGCGCTCGATTCCGGCCACGCGGCGCTGTTCCTGCTGATCCGCAAGATGACGACGGACAAGGTGATGGCGGAGCTGGCGGGCTCGGGCGGGACGATCCTGCGCAGCTCTTTCGATGAGACGCAGGAAGAGGCGCTGCGGGAGGCGCTGGCTGGCGCGCAGGCGGCTGTGGCTGCTGCGCCGAAGGCTTAGGTTTTTGAGGGGGGCTTTGCCCCCCTCAAACTCCCCCCACCAGGGGCGAGCCGCCCCTGGACCGTCGGCGGATATTGGCGCTACCCCCCGAACACCATCGCCAAGGCCAGGGTCACTGCCAGGCTCAGCAGCGCCAAGCCGGCGCTAGGCCAGGTGCGCAACCGCCTTTCCACACCATCAGCGGCCAGCGCCAGCGGCCCGGCGGCGGCAGTGAATCCACGCTCCGCGAAGACCAGCACATCACCCTGCGGCACCGCCGGCAGGCCGCCACCCCAGCGCCGCAGCGCCACGGCGCCGAGCGCACCCAGCGCCACCGGCCATATCGCCGCGAAGAATGCCTTCAGGCTCAGCGCCTCGGCGATGTCGCCGGGATAGAGGACCCAGGGCAATGCCATCGCCGCCAGCACCATCACGCCAAAGGGCAACGCCATTCCGGGCGGGACACCCCCCGGGGCCAGTGCCATCGCCACCGCCCGCAACCGGCCGGCGAAATGCAGCATCAGCATGGTCGTCCCCGCAGCCGAGAATGCTGCGAGCAGCCCCGCCAGCCCCTCGCCGAGCTGCCCCTTGGTCGCCGCCTTCGCCAGCCAGCCGCCGGTCAGCGGCAGGCCGCCGAAGCTGAGCACCAGGAAGAGCACCGGCAGCATCACCCAGCCCAGCCGGCGCGGCCCGAGGGCGAAGGCGACACCCACCGCCAGGAACAGCGCGCCCTTGGCCAGCACGTGATGCGCGGCGTAGAAGGCGCCGGCCATCGGCGCTGCCGCATCCCCGGCCGCGATACCCAGGCCGAGAGCCGCCATCACCACGCCCATCTGGCTCACGCTGGAATAGGCCAGCACCGTCTTGGGGTTGGGCTGAGTGATGCCCAGCGCCACGCCATAGAAGGCGGTGACGAAACCCATCACGCCCAGCACCATGCCCCAGCTCTCCAGCCCGCCATCGATCGGCAGGAAGCGGATCAGCCCGATGATGCCGGCCTTGATGATCGCCCCGCTCAGCACCGCCGAGGCCGGCATGGGCGCCGCCGGATGCGCCAGCGGCAGCCAGACATGCAGCGGCACCAGGCCAGCCTTCAGCCCGAAGCCCATGATGAGCAGCACCACCGTCGTATCCCGCCATGGCGAATGCGCCAGCGCCGCCACCGCATCGGCGATGGCCAGCGTGCTGGTGGGCAGGTTCGCAGCCAGCAGGGCGAAGGCCATCAGCAGGCAGATCTCGCCCACCACCGCCAGCAGCAGATAGACCGAGCCGGCGCGGCGCGCGGCATCGGTGCGGTCATGCACCACCATCCCATAGGCGGCGAGGCTGACGAGCGCGAAGGCGAGGTAGAAGGTGACGAGGTCGCCCGCGATGAAGACGCCGAGCGAACCCGCCATCGTGATCAGCCACCAGCCGGAAAACCGCGCACCCCCGGGCTTCGCGCCGAGATAGGCCCCGGTGTAATGGCCGGCCGCACTCCACAACAGGGCCGCGACGCCGAGAAGCAGCGCGGCCGGGCCGTCCAGCGTGAAGCTCAGCCGCAGCCAATCGGCATAGAGCACGAGGGGCGGCTGCCCGCTGGCGAGCAGGGCGGCGGCCAGCGCCGGCAAAGGGGCCAGGGCGAGCAGGAAGGGCATCTTCGCCCGCGGTCCGGGCCAGGCCATGGCCGCCAGCATGCCCAGCGGCACCAGCATGGTGGCGAACAGAAGGGTATGGAAAACCGCGGTCACGGCAGCGCCCGGCCGATCTGCACCAGGCCGAAGCTCGCCAAAGGCATCAGCCCCAGCACCACCGACAAGACAGCAAGGCCGAGCGCGGCACCCTCCTGCATGCGGCTGACCGGGGCGTGCGGCGCGATGGCGACCTCGCGCCCTGCCAGCGACACGGCGAGCACCCGGAACACATAGAAGCCCGTCAGCAACCCGCCGCCGACGATGACCATGGCCCACCACCACTGCCCGGTTTCCAGCGCTGCAATCAGCAGCAGCCACTTGGCCGAAAAACCGCCGCTGGGCGGAATGCCCATCAGCGACAGGCCGGCCAGACCGAAGGCCAGCACGCTGAGCGGTGCCACGCGGGCCGCGCCGTCCATCTCGGCAATGCGGTCATGGCCCAAGGCGCCGGCGATGATGCCGGCGGCGAGGAACATCGCGGCCTTGGCGAAGGCATGGCTGATCGCCTGCAGCGCGCCGCCGGTCCAGGCGCCGGCGGCGATCTCCGGATCCGCGCCGGCCACCAGCGGGAACATCAGGAAGAGGTAGCCGATCTGCGCCACGGTGGAATAGGCGATGAGCAGCTTCAGCCGCGTCTGGCGCAGCGCCACCAGGCTGCCGAAGAGGATCGCCCCCGCCCCCAGCAGCGCCAGGATCGGCGCCACCGCCTGGGTCATGGCCAGCGGGAAGACGGCGAACCACAGCCGCAGCAGCAGGAAATACGACGCCTTGACGACCAGCCCGGAAAGCAGCGCGGAGGCCGCCGGCGGCGCCCCGGCGTGGGCGGCGGGCAGCCAGAGATGCAGCGGGAAGAGCGCCATCTTGGCCAGCAGCCCCACCGTCATCAGCGCCGCCGCCACGATGGTCGCGGGGTCGGCGGCGATGCGCTGCGCCAGCAGCACGACATCGAGCGTGCCATAGGCGCCATAGAGCAGCGCCGTGCCCAGCAAATACAGCACCGAGCCGATGAGGGCGAAGAGGAGGTAGCGCAGCTCTGCCTTGAACTGGCTGGCGCGGCCATCGAGGCAGGCGAGCGCCAGCGCGCCGAAGGTCAGCATCTCGAGTGCGACGAAGAGGTTGAAGAGGTCGCCGCCGAGAAATGCCGCATTCAGCGCGGCCCAAAGCGCCAGGAAGAAGACCCAGAAGGCGAAGGGCGCCCGGGCCTCCGGGCTGCCTCGCGCGGTGCCGTAGCTGGCCTGGGCATGCAAGCCGACCGCGCCCATCACCAGCGCCGTGGTCACCAGCATGGCCGCGTTCAGGCCATCGGCGCGCAGCGCGAGGCCGAGTGGGGGCGCGAAGCCGCCGACCAGATAGGTGATCGGCGCGCCGGCATGCAGCACGCCCGCCATCAGCATCAAGGCCATGGCAAGGCTGACCGGCATGGCGGCGAGCGCGATGCGCTGCGCGGCATGCCCGCCCATGGCGAAGGCGATCAGCATGGCGGTGACCGGCACCACCAGGATCAGCACCAGCAGGAAACCGCCCGGTGTGGTTTCCATCATGGGTGGGGGTCTTCCGCGATGGTGGCGGCTCCGGTGATCTGGAACATCCGCAGCACCAGCTTCACGGCCAGCGCCGTGGCGGCGAAGGCCACGACAAGGCCGGTGATGACCAGCGCCTGCGGCACCGCATCCACAACGGCGCCGCGCCGCGCCACCACGCCGAAGATCAGGAAAACCCCGCCGCCCAGCAGGTTGAAGGCGAGGATTTTTCGCAGCAGCGCCGCCTGGGTGACCAGGCCGAAAAGGCCCAGCCCCACCAGCGCCGCGGCGGTGAGGCCGAAGATGGTGGTGACGCTCATGCCCGACGTTCCGGCGGGCCGGCCACCAGCAGGGCGATGGCGGCGGCGACCGAGAGCGTCATCGCCGCCTCGATCAGCAGGATCAGCGGCTTGGCGATGGCAGGCGGATAGGCCAGGAAATCGCCCGCCAGCGGAAAGCCCAGCAGCCCCACCGCGATGAAGGCGAGCGGACCCGCCACCACCGCCCAGCGCAGGCCGCGGCTGGAGACCGCCGGCAGCGGCGAGAGCCCCGCCACCCAGGCCAGAATCCACATCGCCGCCAGGATGGTGCCGCCCTGGAATTTCCCGCCCGGCGCATCGGCGCCGACCCAGGCGATGTAGATACCGACCACGATGCCCACCGGAATGAGCAGTCGCGCCAAGAGCGACAGCGGCCCATGCGCCTGGGCGGCAAACCGCGGCCCCGGCACGCCGCCCCAGGCGGCATCGGGCGCCATCGACCACACGGCGATGACGGCGAAGACGACCACAACCGCCTCCAGCAAGGTGTCCAGCCCGCGATAGGCCATCAGCACGCCGGTGACGGGGTTGGCCACGCCGAGCGCGGGCAGCCCGGCCAGCGCCTCGGCCGCGAGCGAGGGCGGCGGTTCGGGCAGCGACAGCATGGCCCAGCCCAGCCCGGCCGAGACGATGGCGCAGAGCACCCCCATCACCCATTGCTGGGCGCGGCTGGGGGTGGCGGCGTCGATCTCGGCCCGGCCGCCGCGCAGGCGCACCACGGCGAACAGAAGAATAACCCCGGTGGCGCCGGCGCCGATCGCGGCCTCGGTCAGCGCCACATCGATGGCCGAAAGCCGGACCCAGACCAGCGCCAGCAGCAGGCCGAAGGCGACGAAGCCCAGCACAGCCGAGAAATTGGAGCGGACCCGCAGCGTCCAGACCGAAACCGCCAGCACGGAGGCCGCGAGTGCGAGGTCGAGCATGGCCATCATCGCGGTGGCTCACGCCGCAGGCGTTCGGCGATGAGCTGCGCGGCGCAGGCGCCGGACAGCATGACCAGCAACCAGATCAGGATGAGCTTGAGGGCCGTGAAAAACCCATCGGCCAGGGGCAGCAGCCCCAGCGTGATGAGGCCGAGCCCCAGCCCATCGGCCTTGGTCAGGGCATGCAGCCGGCTCAGCGTATCGGGGAAGCGCAGCAGTCCCAGCGTGCCGGCGGCGAAGAACACAACGCCCGCGCTCACCATGATGATGGTGAAGAGGCTCACCGCTCGCCCAGCCGCCGCGCGGCGAGGATGAAGGCGATGGAGGCGAAGCCGGCCAGCAGGGCCAGCACCAGCGCCACATCCAGCGCCGCCGAAATGCCGGTGGCGGCGGCCACCAGCAACAGCACGGCGATGCCGCTGGTGCAGAGCAGCAATGGCGCCATCATCCGGTCCGCCACCGCCGGGCGGCGCAGCGCCCGGGCCAGCGCCAGCATGGCCAGCAGGAAGACCAGACCGGCGGCCGCGAGAAGGAATTCAGCCATGCAGCCTCTCGGTCACCGCGAGGTCACCGGTCACGTCGAGCGCTGTATCGAGGGCATGCACCACCAGCCGCCCTTCTGCATCCAGCCCCGCGGGCAGCGAGCCCGGCGCCAGCGAGGCGAGCGCGGTGAAGACATCTCGCCCCATGCCCGGCGGCTGCAGCGGGGTGTAGCGCAGCAGGCCCGGGCTGAGCGGCAGCCGCGGATTGAAAACCCGGGCCGCGACATCCACGCCACCCTTGAGCGCCTGCCAGGCGACATGCAGGGCGAGACGCGCCATGGCCCGCGGGCTGGCCGCGCCCTGCCGCGGTATCAGCCGCAGGCTGGCCCAACAGGCCGCCCAGGCTGCCAGCAGGCCGAAGGGCAGGCCGGCCGGGGCGGCGTCGGAGAGCACCAGCCACAGCCCCAGGAAGAGGGCGAAGCGTGGCGCCCAGCTCATTGCGGCGCGGCCAGGGGCTTGGCCCCCACCGCCGGCGGCCGTGCCCCGAACCAGGTCACATAAAGCGTGGGCAGGAAGACCAGCGTCAGCAGCGTGGCGACCATCAGCCCGCCCATGATGGCGAAGGCCATCGGCCCCCAGAACACGGTCGGCGCGATGGGGATCATGCCCAGCACGGTCGACATCGCAGTCAGCATCAGCGGCCGGAACCGCGAATTGCTGGCGGCGACCACCGCATCCCAGACGGGCATCCCATCCGCCCGGTCGGATTCGATCTGGACGATCAGGATCACCCCGTTCTTGGCGATCATTCCCAGCAGGGCAAGGATGCCCAGGATGGCGACGAAGCCGAGCGGCTGGCCAAACAACAACAGCGCGGCGGCGACGCCGATGATGCCGAGCGGCAGGGTGGCGACGACCATGAACAGCCGCTGGAAACTTTGCAGCTGGAACATCAGCAAGGTCAGCATGACCACCAGCATCACCGGCACCACGGCGAAGACGGAGGCCTGGGAGATCGCACTCTCCTCGGCGATGCCGCCGAGATCGACGCGATACGGCCGCGGCAGGGTGGCATTCAGCGCGTCGATCCTGGGCTGGATGATCGCCACCACCGAATCGGGCAGGGTGCCGGCGGTGACATCGGCGCGCACCGTCAGCGTCGGCACACGGTTGCGCCGCCAGATCAGCGGGTATTCCTGCTCATACTCGAAACTGGCGAGCTGGCTGAGCGGCACCGTCCGCCCGCCCGGCAATGGGATTTGGATGGAGCGCAGCGTGGTGAGCGACAGCCTTTCCTCATCGGTCGCGCGCGCCACCACGTTGATCAGGTAGATGTCGTCGCGCAGCTGGGTGACGGTGGTGCCGGTCAGGGCCGCGTTGAGCACGGCCGAAAGACCGGCGGAGCTGAGGCCAAGCCGTCGCGCCTCATCCTGATCGACCCGCACACGCAATTGCCGCGCGGGTTCCATCCAGTCGAAATGCACATGCCGCGCACCGCGCGCCTCAGCCATGATGCGGGCCACATCCTGGGCGATCTCGCGCACCTTCTCGATATCCGGCCCGTTGACACGGTATTGCAAGGGCCAGCCCACCGGCGGGCCAAGTTCCAGCGGATAGACCCGCGCCACGGCCTCGGGGAACTGCTCGGCCATCAGCTGCTCGAGCCGAGGCTGCAGCCTTTCGCGCGCCGCCAGATCCTTGGCCACCACCACCACCTGGGTGAAGAATGGCAACGGGAGCTGGACGTTCAGCGGCAGGTAGAAGCGGATGGCGCCGCGGCCGATATTGCTGCTCCAGCTCGCGACATCCGCGTCCCGCGCCAGCACCGCATCCAGCCGCCCGGAGGCCGCCTCGCTGGCGAAGATCGAGGCGTTCTGCGGCAGGGTGATGTCCACCAGCAATTCCGTCCGATCCGAGGAGGGGAAGAACTGCTGCGGCACGAGCCGCATGGCGAGCAGGGCCACGACGAAGATCGCAGCGGACAACGCCAGCGTGATCCACCGCCCGCGCATCGCCGTCAGCAGCAGCGCGTTGTAGAGGCGGGTGATCAGGCCCGGCGGCGCTTCGGCCACCGCCGCCGCCCGCGGCGAGGGCGCCTTGAGGATGGCCAGCCCCAGCACCGGGGTGAACAGCACGGCGACCACCCAGGACACCATCTGCGAAATCGCGATCACGACGAAGATGCCGAAGGTGTATTCGCCGGCCGAGCTGGCGGCGAAGCCGATCGGCAGAAAGCCCGCGATGGTGACCAGCGAGCCGGTCATCATCGGCGCGGCCAGGGTGGTATAGGCGTAGGTCGCTGCCTGCTGCTTGGTGTCGCCCGCCGCCAGCCTGCGGATCATCGCGTCGATGGCGGTCATCGCATCATCGACCAGCAGGGCGAGTGCAATGATCAGCGCGCCGAGCGAGATGCGATCGAGATCGATGCCCATCAGCGACATCAGCGGGAAGCAGATCGCCAGGCTGATCGGGATGGAGAGTGCCACCACCGAGCCGGGGCGCACGCCCAGCGCCAGGAAGCTCGCCACCAGCGTGATCAGGATCGCCTGCCAGAAGCTTTCGATGAATTCGCCGATCGCCTCGCTCACCGTCACCGCCTGATCGGCCACCAGCACGGCCTCGATGCCGATGGGCATGCCGCCGCGAATTTCCGCCATGGCGGATTGCACGTTGCGGCCAAGCTCCAGAATATCGCCCGATTCGCGCATGGCGATGGCCAGCCCGATGGCGGGCACGCCCTTGACCCGGAACATCGGCTGCGGCGGATCGGCGAATCCGCGCCGGATAGTGGCGATATCGGCCAGGCGGAACACCCGCTCGCCGATGATGAAATTCACCGCGAGCAAATCCTGCTCGCCGCCGAAGGCGCCGGAGACGCGAACCGCAAGCCGCTCCTGCCCGGTCTCGATCACCCCCGATGGGCTGACCACGTTCTGCGCCTGCAGGGCCTGCAGGATAGCGATGTAGTTCAGCCCGAGCCCGGCCAGCCGCTCGGTCGAGAATTCGATGAAGATGCGCTCGTCCTGCGCCCCCAGCAGCTCGACCTTGGAGACATCGGGCACCAGCAGCAGGCGCGAGCGGGCCGCCTCGACGAAGTCGCGCAATTCGCGCTGGCTGAAGCCATCGGCGGTGAAGCCGTAGATGATGCCGAAGGTGTCGCCGAAATCATCGTTGAAGAACGGGCCGACCACGCCCTGTGGCAGGGTATGGCGGATATCGGCCACCCGCCTACGCACCTGGTACCACATGTCCGGCACGATGGCGGCCGGCGTGGCGCCCTTCAGATCGACGAAGATCGTGGTCTGTCCGGGCACGCTATAGCTGCGCAGCCGGTCGAGATTGGGCGTTTCCTGCAGCGTGCGCTCCAGCCGCTCGGTCACCTGGAGCAGCGTCTCCTCGATGGTCGCCCCCGGCCAGACGGCGGAGACGACCATGGTGCGGAAGGTAAACGCCGGGTCCTCGTTGCGGCCGAGCTTGTAGAAGGCCAAGGCGCCGGCGATCAGCGCCAGGATCATGAAATAGATCGTGAGCGACCGCGCGCGGATCGCGATCTCGGAAAGGTTCGGCCCGATCATGGCGTGCTGCCGAGCAGGCGGACCTTCTGGCCCGGGCGCAAGGTCTGCACCCCCGCGGTCACCACCACGTCACCGGCGACCAGCCCCTGCCCCACCACCACCCGCGCGGGGTCGAAGCGCAGCACCTCGACGACCCGCGAGGAGACGGTCTGCGTCGCCGGATCGACCAGCCAGACGGCGGGTTGGCCGGCGTTGCTGGTGAGTGCGGCGGCCGGCAGCTCGATGCCGCCGGTCACGCCCAGCGTCATCCGGCCGGTGACGGTGGTGCCCAGCCGCATGCCCGCCGGCGGGCTTTCCAGCCCCACGCGAACCTGGAAGGTGCCGGTCACCGGATCGGCCTGCGGCGAGACCTCGCGCACCCGGCCGATGGCGCGGGTGCCCGGCTCGGAGGTCAGCACGACATCGATGCGCGGGTTCTCCGGCGCCTGGTCCTTCACCGCGGCCGGCACGTCGAACACCGCGTCGCGACCGCCCTCCTGGGCGACCTGGATGATCATCCGTCCCGGTGCCACCACCTCGCCCGGCTCGGCGCCGCGCGCCACCACGGCGCCGGCGGAATCGGCGATGAGCGTGGTGTAGCCCAACCGGTTCTCGGCGGTGCTGAGCTGCGCCTGGGCCGAATCGGCGGTGGAGCGGGCGGCCTGGAGCTGTTGTGTCGCTTCGTCATAGCGCACGCGGGTAGCGAAGCCGCTGGCCAGCAATTGCCGCTGGCGGTTGTAGTTGTTGGTGGTTTCGGTGACCCGGGCGCGGGCAGCGGCCAGGGCGGCGCGGGCGGCGCGCAGCTCATTTTCCTGGGTGCTGGGGTCGAGGCGGGCGATGACCTGCCCCGCCGTCACCTTATCGCCCACATTGACCATGCGTTCGATCATGCGACCGCCGATACGGAAGGCGAGGTTGATGGTGGCCTCGGCCTGGACGGTGCCGGTGAGGCTGACCACGTCGCCGCCGGTGCGGTTCTCCACCGAGACCACGCGCACCGGGCGGATTTCCGGTGCCGGGGGTGGGGCGCTGTCGCCGCAGCCGGCGAGCAGGGCGAGCAACATGGCCAGCGCCGCGCCCTTGGATGCCTGTTGGAAGACGGCTTTCGGCATCAGGATCCCCTGCTGGAAGATGAACGGCGTCCGCGGCCATTCGAATGCCGGCCGGGCTGTGTCAAGCGCCATCCTCGTGAAGCGGCACGCGGCGTACAGATATCCGACCCGTCCGTCGATTCCTGAATAGCGCGGCATCCCGGCATCGCGCGCAGCGTCCCGAAATGGCCCGGGTTCATGGAAGGCCCAGACCCTCGGTGAGCTGGTTGAGCAGCCAGGGCAGGAAGGGGTTCCAGGAGGCGCGCTGGAAGGTTTCGGGCCCGACCAGCAGCGCGCCCATCTCGCCATGCGCGGCGACAGCGCCGAGGCGGATGCCGAATTCGGCCGGCCCGCCGGCCACGCCCCCGGCCACCCCATAGAGCGGGTCATCCACCGCGAAGGGCAGCGCGACATGCGACAGGGAATAGAGATCGGCGGGGTAATCGATGCCCAGTGGGCGCAGCAGCTGCGCCGCGGTGCCGGCCTCGGTCAGCCGTTCCTGTGCGGCGGACGAGGCTTCGGTATTGCCGATCACGCTGAGGCGATAGCGGCGGGGTGCGGCCGGCAACAGGGTTTCCGGCGGGGCGGCGAGGCCGGGCCGCATCAGCGCGGCCAGCGGCGTGGCGCGGTTGCGGTCGAACAGCACGAGGTGGCTGCCATTGGCCGGCAGCAGGCCGAAGAGCCGATCGATCAGCGCCTGGGTCAGCACCGTGCTGTCGAGCACCGATTGGAAGGCCAGCACGGGGGCAAGGCCGGCCAGCCTGCCATCGGCCGAAAGCCGGGCGATCTGCGCCTGCAGCACGCCGGTGAGGCGATGCGTCTGCAGCGCGGCCTGGGCGGGAAAGGAATTGTATTTGAACGGGTTGAACTCGGGCAGCACGCTCAGCCAGGCGGCATTGGCGAAGGCCGGCAGCAGCGCCGGCCAGGCCGCAAGCCCGGCGAGGCGAGCAAAGGCCGAGACGCCAATCATGGGCGAGAGCAGCACGATGCGGGCGGGCCGGACGACGCCCGGGTTCTCGATCGCCTCCAGCGCGTGGCGCAGCGCCAGCGCGCCGCCATTGGAATAGCCGACGATATGGACCGGCAGCTCCGGCCCGGCCCGGCGCCTGGCCTCGCGCATGGCGAGCCGGGTGGCGGCCGCCCAATCCTCCCAGACCGCGCGGGTCAGCCCCGCCGGCACAGTGCCGTGGCCGGGCATGCGCGGGGCGATCGCGATGAAGCCCAGCCCGCGATAATGCTCGGCGATGTGGCGCATGCTGTAGGGCGCATCCGTCAGGCCATGCAGCAGAACGACGGCGCCACGGGCGGGGCCATCGGGCTCCAGCACGTAGGAGCGGTTCCAGTCCCGGGTGAAGCGGGCGGGGTGGTTGGGGCTGCCGGGCCAGTAGCGGTTGCCCGGCAGCTGCGACGCGGCGGGGATATTGGGCGTGACCTCGCGCTGGGCCTGGTCGAAAAGCCTGGCCTCGGCGGCGAGCCAGCCTGGCCAGTCGGTCGCGTCCAAGGCGAGGGCGCGCGGCTCGTCCGGCACTGCGGTGTGCCAGGGGGCAAGGTCGGGCCCGCCCAGGCTCTGCACCGCGCGGCCGATCACGATCGCGGCCAGCGCGCCGAGCGCCAGAAGGCACAGATTCCGGCCCCATCGCCACAGCCATCGGCGCATCAGCCATTCCCCTTGTCGCAGCGCATCATGCGGGGGCGGCCTGGCCTGGGCAATGGCGCGGCTCAGCCCCTGTTCAACCCTTGGGAGTCGCGCCCGGCCTGTGCCACGCGGCCGGCCTGGGAGACGGAGCCGATGCGGCCGCCGGTGACGATTCCGGGGCGGCGCGATGCCGGCTTGGCGCGCATGCCTCCAGCGCTGCCCGGGCCGGCGCCGGGGTGCTGCGGCTGGGCGGCCAGGCGGCGCGCGAGGGCGGCGCGCAGCCCCTCGGTCATGGCGGCGCGGCGGGTGGCGGCGCGCAGCTCGGCCAGGCGGTTGTTCACCCGCTTCAGGCCGCGGGCGAAGACCTGCTTTTTCAGGCCCAGACCTTCATCGGAGGCGGTCTCGGCTGCGGTGCCGCGTGCCTCGGCCTTGCCGCGATGCACCCGGCGCCGGCCGCGGATCAGGTCGCGCGCGCGGTTGTGCCGCTCGCGCAGCCAGCGCGCGAGGCCGGCCAGTTCCTCGGCCGGCAGTGCGGCCAGGGCGGGGTAGTGGCTGCTGGTGACGGGGGCGATTTCATCCTCGGTCAGCAGACGGCGTTCGGAGGCGAAGGCGACACTCATGGCGGTTTCCTCGATGCCAGGATCGGCGAAAGGCGTGAACGGCAATGATAGTTGGCGGGCCGCCGGGTCTGAACCACCCAGGGTTCCAGCACCCCGCGCTGTGTCCCAAACCCGCCCGAAGCCAACAAAAGCGGCTATTGTGCAGCGCACAAGCGGCATGCCATTGATGTGCCGCGCATGACCCGGTTTCTGGAGCCCAGCATCATGATGATCGGCCTTGGCGCGGCGGTGCTGGTGATGGCGGGGCTGTATTTCGCTCAGACCATCGCCGTGCCGGTCACTTTCGCGCTATTCGCGCTGGCGCTGGTCTGGCCGCTGCAGCGCCGGCTGGCCGGGGTGATCGGCGCCTCGCTGGCCATGCTGGTGACGCTGATGGCGGCGCTGGTGACGCTGGTGGGCCTGGCGCTGCTCATCGTCTGGGCCTTTGGCGGCGTGGCGCAATGGGTGGTGGCCAATGCGGCGCAGTTGCAGGCGCTCTATGCCAGCAAGGTGGAGCTGCTGGCGGGTTTTGGCGTCGATGTCGCGCTGCTCACCCAGGGTTTCGACACGCGCTGGCTGGTGCGCCTCGCCCAGCAGGTGACGGGGCAGTTGCAGGGGATTCTCAGCTTTACCATCGTGACCATCGTCTTCCTGGTCTTCGGGCTGCTGGAGGTGGGGGCGGTGCGCGCGCAGCTCGCGGCCATGCCCGGCGAGACGGCCCCTGCCCTGCTGCGCGCCAGCGCCCGCACGGCGCAAAAATTCCGCGTCTACATGGCCGTGCGCACGTTGATGAGCGTGGTGACGGGCCTGTGCGTTTGGGGCTTCGCGCGGCTCATGGGGCTCGATCTCGCGGTGGAATGGGGCGTGATCGCCTTCGTGCTGAACTACATCCCCTTCATCGGGCCGCTGGTGGCGACGCTCTTCCCCACGCTTTTCGCCATCCTGCAATTCGGCTCATGGGAGGTGGCGCTGGTGGTTTTCATCAGCCTGAACCTGATCCAGACCCTCTCGGGCAGCTATATCGAACCGCTGATGACGGGTGCGACCCTGGCGGTTTCCTCCTTCATGGTGCTGCTGGCGGTGTTCTTCGGGGCCTTTCTGTGGGGCATACCGGGGGCCTTCATCGGCGTGCCGGTCCTGATCGCGGCGCTGACGATCTGCGAGGAATTCCCGGGCGCCCGACCCGTGGCGAAGCTGCTCTCCGGCCGCATGCCGGATCCTGTCTGACTGCAATTCAAGAGGTTAACATGGCCAAACGCGCAACCCCCGCCAAGCCCAGCTCCAACGCCGTGCCCCGGGCTGGCCGCGTGCCCAGGACTGGTGTGAAGGTAACGGTGATCGACAGCCCGGCCGAGGCCGAGGAGGTGAATGCGGTCGAACCCGTGGCGGCCGCGCCGGTGGTGGAGCCAGTGGCCGCGCCTGTCGCGGCGCCCCAGGCCGCGGCTGAGGCCGCGCCTGAGACGTCGGCCGAGGCTGCGCCCGAGGCGGCACCCGTCGCTGCGCCATTGGCCGCGCCTGTGGCCGCGCCCGGCGCCCCGCCCGTCGCCGCGCCGAAGCCGCCCCAAAAGCCCAGCGCCGCCAACCCCCTGCTGATCGACCTGGCACTCCAGGGCGGCGGCAGCCATGGCGCCTTCACCTGGGGCGTGCTGGACCGGCTGCTGGAAGAGGATTGGCTGGCCATCGAGGCGGTCTCCGGCACCTCCGCCGGCGCGATGAACGCGGCCGTGCTGGCCGATGGATTCGCCGCCGGCGGGCGCGAGGGGGCGCGGGCGGCGCTTACCAAATTCTGGCGCGCGGTGTCGGATGCCGCCGCCTTCAGCCCGCTCAAGCGCGGCCCGCTGGATGTGATGTTCGACCGCTGGACGCTGGACAGTTCGCCCGCCTATGTCGCGATGGACATCATGTCGCGCCTCTTCTCGCCCTATGACATGCCCTTCGGCGGCAAGAACCCGCTGGAGGACATCCTCGCCGGGACGATCGATTTCGAGCGGCTGGCGGCGGCGCCGATCAAGCTGTTCATCACCGCCACCAATGTGCGCACCGGACGCGGCCGGGTGTTCAGGAACGCCGAGATTTCGCCGAAGGTGCTGATGGCCTCCGCCTGCCTCCCGCAAATGTTCCAGGCGGTGGAGATCGATGGCGACGGCTACTGGGATGGCGGCTTCGGCGGCAACCCCACCATGACGCCGCTGATCAAGGAATGCGTCTCCGACGACACCATCCTGATCGGCATCAACCCGGTGGAGCGCCCGGGCATACCCCGCACGGCGCGCGACATCCTGAACCGGCTGAACGAGGTCTCCTTCAACGCCGTGCTGCTGAAGGAACTCGAGATGATGGCCATGCTGCGCCGTGGCGCGCAGAAGGCGCGCGATGCCTACAACGACCCCATCGCCGCGCATTGGGCGGAGATGCGCATGCATCTCGTCAACAGCGACCTGGTGACGGCGCTCGGCGCCTCCTCCAAGCTCAATGCCGAATGGCCCTTCCTGACCATGCTGCGCGACGAGGGCAGGCGCGCCGCGGATGCCTTCCTCCGCGAGAAGGGGCACAATCTTGGCACCGCCTCCAGCATGGATTTCGACAAGCTGCTGGAGGGCTGGTGACGCCATGGGCCTGATCGGGATCCTCTGCGGCCTGGGGCTGCTGGTCTGGCTGGCCTTCCGGGGCTGGTCGGTGCTGCTGCTGGCCCCTGTCGCCGCGCTGATCACGGCCGCCTTCGCCGGCGAGCCGCTGCTGGCGCATTGGACGCAGACCTTCATGAGCGCCGCGGCCGCCTTCATCGCGGCCTTCTTCCCGCTGTTCCTGCTCGGCGCGCTGTTCGGCAAGCTGATGGAGGATACCGGCGCGGTCTCGGCCATCGCGCGCTGGATGACGGGGCGGCTGGGGATCGCGCGGGCGATGCTGGCGGTGGTGCTGGCGGGCGCGGGCGTGACCTATGGCGGCGTCTCGCTCTTCGTGGCGATCTTCGTCATCGCACCCATGGCGCAGGCGCTGTTCCAGAATGCCGGCATCCCCAGGCGGCTGATGCCCGCGGCCATCGCGCTCGGCACCTCCACCTTCACCATGTCCGCCATGCCCGGGACACCGGCGATCCAGAACGCGATCCCCATGCCGTTCTTCGGCACCACGCCCTTCGCCGCACCCGGGCTGGGGTTGCTGGCCTCGGCCATCATGCTGGGCTTCGGGGTGTGGTGGCTGAACCTGCGGGTGGCGCGGGCGCGGGCGGCGGGCGAGGGATTTGGCGATGGCACGCCGGTGCCGGCCGATGCCGCGGTGGATGACCCGGTGCTGCGCGAACGTGCGGCCGTGTCCCGCGATTTCGACGTGGGCGAGCTGCATCGCAGCCAGCGCGCGACGGGCGACATGCCCATCCTGCTGGCGGCCCTGCCATTGTTCGTGGTGGTGCTGGTGAATCTCACCCTCTCGCTGGTGGTGTTGCCGCGCATCGATGGTGCCTTCCTGGCCGAGCCGTTCTGGGGCGGGACCTCGCTGTCGGCCGTGGCGGGCGTGTGGTCTGTGGCGGTGGCAC
The DNA here is from genome assembly GCA_964395305.1 of uncultured Rubritepida sp. GTDB lineage: Bacteria > Pseudomonadota > Alphaproteobacteria > Acetobacterales > Acetobacteraceae > Rhodovarius. The sequence continues at coordinate 23,415 of CAYNBM010000010.1, read as the reverse complement.
TGTTCTGCGCGATCCTGGTGCTGGTGGCACTCGGCGGGCGGCGGCTGCCCTCGCTGCGGGCGAGCATGGATGCCGGCGCCAATGCCTCGGTGCTGCCGGTTTTTGCGGTGGCCTCGCTGGTGGGGTTTGGCGCTGTCGTGGCGGCGATGCCGGCCTTCGAGCTGGTGCGCGGCTGGGTGCTGGGGATCGGCGGCGGGCCGCTGGTGTCGCTCGCGGTGGCGACGAATGTGCTGGCCGCACTCACCGGCTCGGCCTCGGGCGGGTTGACCATCGCACTCGATGCGCTCGGGCCGACCTATATGCGGCTGGCGGCCGAGCAGGGGATCGACCCCGGGCTGCTGCACCGCGTGGCGGTGATCGGCGCCGGCACCCTGGACAGCCTGCCGCACAATGGCGCGGTGGTGACCCTGCTGGCGGTCTGCGGCTGCACGCACAAGCAGAGCTATCTGGACATCGTGATGGCCTGCATCGTGGGCGCGCTGATCGCGCTGGCGGTGGTGATCGTGCTGGGCGGCCTGCTCGGCTCGTTCTGAGCCGCCTGCGGCCGATCAGGTCAGAATATCGCGGCGAGCAGGCCCAGGCCGCCGAAGACCAGCGCAAGTGCGAGGACGAAGCGACGGATCTGGCCCCCCTCGAAGACGGGTTCGGGGGGGGTATCGAGGGCGTCCTGGCGGATCACGGGCTCATAGCCGGGGGCATGGGCATGGTCCGGGAAGACCTTGTCGGGATCATGGGCGAAACGGCTGGCGGACATTGTGTGTCACTCCGGGGGAATGTCGGAGTTTTGATCGAAAGAAGTGATAAAATCAATAGAAAATGAGATTTTGGCTGATATATTTCGATTTTTTCCACAAATTCACGATGTGAAAGAACTTTTCAGTCGTCCGACAACTTTGACGAGCATGCGAATCGATCTTTTCTCGATTTCCCTGCGCGCAGCCGTGGCGCGACACGGCTCGTTCATGTCAGGTTTCTTGCAGGGGCGCGCGACAGCGCGAACGCGGCGGCAGAGACGGGGCGCGGCCCAGTCTTAACGCCAGCGTCTCAACGCCAGCAAAGGGGCGGGTGGTGGGCGCTCACGGGCTCGAACCGTGGACCCGGTGATTAAGAGGTAGGCTTCATCCGCGGAAAGCCGCCATTCTTGCCACATTTTAGGTAAACCGCGCCCACGGTTTTCCGCGGGTTTCCGCCGGCGGTGGCAAAAGAAAAAGGCCCGGCCGGCGCCCGGGTTTCCCCAGGAACCGGCCGGGCCAGAAGGCGCCGCGGTGAGTTGGTGGCGGTCAGTCGCCCAGGGCAGCCTTGGCCTTCGCCCACCGCGCGTCCCGATCTTCGCGCCCCTTGTACGCGCCATTGATTCGCCGGGTGATGTCGTCGAACCTGCCGGCGTCTGCCAGGTCATTCAGCCCGCGGCGCGACCACCACCAGGCAGCGCTTGTCGCGGCACCAGCATGGGTCTCCAGCCACGCGCAGAAGGCATCCAGGTCCCACCCCGGCTTCAGCGCGTCGCGGGCTTCTGTGGTGTTGGCCCGGCCGGTGATCTGGATCGCCCCGCGGCCAAGGAAGCGCTCGCCGTCGCCCGGGGCTGTGTTGCCGAGAGAGCGCCTGCCCTCATAGGTCGTCTGCTGAGGCGTCGGGCCCCAAATCTCCCTGGTGTGCTTGCCGCCCCCACACTCGTGCCCGATCTGCGCCAGGAAGGCAGCCAGCCTCTCGTGCGTGTGGATCCCGTATGTCCGGCAGGCAGGCGCCAGGGCTGCTGCCCATGCCTCCGGCTTCACCCAGCCAAGCCTCAGCAGCAGAGCGGCGGTGACGCCGGAGGCAGGCACCGTCCCGATGGTGGAGACAGGGATGGGCGGCGGCGCAGCGCCAGTGTCGGGCGGCGGCGGTGCGTCGGTGCTGGTGGGTGGCCGCGGCCTGGTGAAGTGCTGCGCGAACCATGCTGCGATCCTGCTCATCGGACACCGCCGGTGATCTTGCCGACCTGGCCCTTGAGCATCTCTGCCAGCCGGGCGTCATCCACGCCCAGCTTGCTCAGCGTGCCCGGGATGGCCTTCTGAACGTAGCCGACGCCCGCTGCCAGGGCCATGTCCAGCGCGGTGGCTCCGGCCTGCTGCACCGCGCTGTCCTGCAGCACGATGCCCGCCCCGCGGCCGAGGGCGCTTTCCAGCCGCTGCCTTGCCAGCCAGTCCAGCAGCAGCCGGCGCCCCTCCACCAGCGCCGCCGTGAGGACAGCCGTCAGGAAGCTGCCAATGGCGACGTAAAACTGTTCCATGTCTTTCTCCGTGTTCGCGCGGGCGATTATCGGCCGCGGCTGTTTTCCTGGCTTAAGGAACCCTGCGCTTCATGACGGACACCGAGAGCTGCTCCGATGCCAGATCGAAGGTCGAGCCCGAGATATTCCGCGCCAGGACGCGGACGGTGTTGTTGGACCAGACGAATGCGCTGATCTCGATGAATCGAGTCGAGGATTCGAGTGATGCGAGCGCGAGGTCGCCGGGCCGCGCGCCTGGCACCGTGACGTCGAGCAGCGAGGTCGATCCCGCAGTGAGGCTTGGCAAATCCCATGCCTGCTCGACCGAGTAAGTCATGCGACCTGATCCAGGCAGCAACGGCGTGCCGTTCAGCACCGCCGGCGCGGCCTCCGGCAGACCGTAGAGCCGGAGCGACTGCAGATCGATCGGGCCGTCGAAGCCCACGATCCCCACCTGGGCGAATGCCACGGCTGCCGCGACGCGGATCGTCATTCGCCTGTTGAGGCTGGCATCTTCCATACCCGCGCCGGCGTTCCAGCCCTTCGCGGGGGTGTTCCAGAGCATGGTTGTCAGCGATGCCAGCACGTCGCCTGCGATGTCCTCCCGCACGTTGCCCGCGGAGTCGAACGTCCGCACGAACAGCCTGCCCCCCTGGTCTCCATTGGTGAGCCAGTGCGCCAGGGCGAATTCCTTTGCCTGCGTGGTGTCCAGGATCCACGCCAGCCCGCGACTGGCGGCCAGGGTCACCGCTCGATCGGTGGGCGTGACGTTGCTCAACCCGTTGAAACAGAAATCCGCCATCGCGGTCGCGGTGGTGGTGGACGTGGCGATGGTGATGAGCCCTTCGACGCCGACCTCCGTGGCCGACTGCCGGAACGCTGCCGCCCGGGTGTTCGGCACGCCGGCCAGGAAGCGCTGGAAGCGGGACGCCGGCGCGCGGTGCCGGTTGATCACCGCATTGCCGCACCGGGTCGCAGTCGAGGTGTAGTCGATCGTGACCAGGTACGTGTTCGTCCATGCGATGTCGTACTCGCAGTCCTGCGCGGTCGAGGTGTGCCGGGCCGCGATGGGAGAGCATGCCTCCATCCGCATGTTCCGCGCGATGATCGCGGAGCCGCCTGTCTGGTTAAGGAAGGGAATGGCCAGGTTGCTGCCTGCCTGGCGAAGCTCGAAGTTCGGCGCGTCGAAGACGTGCCGGTTATGGTTCGTGTAAGCGCCGGCCTCATTGCCGAAGCGGACGCCGTAGCGGTCCTGGGATGCGTTGACCCCCGTCGCCTGGGCGAAGTGGCCGCCGTAGTAGCGGTGGGAGGTGTTCCATGCGGTCGACGTCTGGCACCAGATATCCAGGCCGATCTTGTTGTTGACGATGCGGCCGAGCGTCCATGTGCAATCCTCGACGCCGCGACCATCGCCTAGCGTCCGCATGCCGATGGTGAACCCCTCGACGCGACGTAGCTCGATCTGCGATGCATCGACGTTGCGCACGGTGATCCCGATATCCGCCTCGGAAGACCAGTCCGAGATGGTCTGCCGGATCACCTGCAAGCCGTAGTACAGCTTCTCGCCGTTGCGCGTCGTCCCGCCATCGCCCAACACCAGCACGGAAGTCGGGGTGGTTCCGGTGTAGCGGATGATGCCTTCCATGATCAGGCCGCGCGCACCGCCAGGCAGCGTCACCGTGCCGGAGACGTTCCATGTGCCGGGCGGGATCCTTGCGAACTTCTCATCGGTCCCTGCACGAGTGAATGCCGATTGGATGGCGGTGCGGTCGTCCGCAACGCCATCGCCCAGGCCGCCGAAATCGGTCGGCAGAACTTCCTCGCGATCGCGCAGGTACTTGGCGAAATCGGTCTTGTTGAGGTTGGCGGAAAGGACGAGAAGATCGTCGATGCGGGCTGGCATGGCTGCTCCTACAGTGCGGTCGCGGTGACTGGACCGATGAACCCGGAAACGTTGCCCGCGGCAGTGACGCTCCGCACCCAGTACCAGCGGGTTTGGCCGGTGGTGAGGCCGGTGCGATCCCAAGGCAGCGCTGTCGGCTCGGATGCGAGCTTCACGGCGGCCGCCAGGCTGTTGCTTGTGGCCTCGAACACCTGGAGGTAAGCCAGCGTGCCTGGCAGCGTCCCCGAGAGCCTCACGCCGCCCGTGATGCCAGTCGCGGTGATGCCCGAGGCATCGCCAGCGATGAATGCTGTTGTCCACGCAGATACCGCGCCAGTCCGGGTTTGAGCCCGCACCCGGAAGCTGGTCGCCTCTGTCGTCGGGATCGCCACAGCGGTCCCTGCAAGCCCCGCGGCATAGCCTCTCCAGAGCGCACTCGAAATCGTCTGAAACTGAATCTCGTAGCCTGCCAGGTATGCGCTGCCGACCGCGGTCCATGTGACAGAGAGGGAATTGAATGTGATCGTCTGCGGCGTGCCCACCGCGATCCCTGCGGGCGCAGCGATAACGCTCGGGTTCGGCAGCACCACCGATGGGTTGTCGCCGGTGGCGCGCTCGTCGATCGCGGGATCCCACGACCAGACCGCGGCGTCCTCCTCTGACAGCTGGAGGTTCACGCCACCATCCGGCGCCAGAGCCCAGCCGGTCACACGCGCGGAGAAAGGCGTCAGCCGGGCCAGCGCGACATTCACGCCGTCCCAGGGCCGCAGCCGCAGCAGGGAGAGGTTGCCCTGCATGCTCACCTCCCGCTGGCGGCGGTTGCGCTCGAGTTCGATCTTCATCAGGCGCTGCACGGTGGCTGCGCTCGTGGTCAGCGGGAATTCCATGTCCCGATAGATCGCCTCGCCGCCATCCTCGGTGACGTAGTTGCTGGCCAGCAGGGGCGGCGCATCGGTCGGCTGCCATGCGGCGGCCGGCTCGACATAGACGCCTCGCACGCCGTTGAAGAGGTCGCGGCGCGGCCGCGCGCCGACGATGGTCACGTCGCCGCGCAGGTCGTCCGAGGTCAGCGTGGCGGCAGGTAGCGCCGGCGCGCCGGCGTGGATGTAGAAGCGCCCTCCGCTCACGACCAACGCGCCGGCCATGGCGGCGACCAGCTTGCGGGTGATGGCGATCTTGCCTTCGCCCAGCGACACCACCCCGTTGACGGTGTAGCGGTGCTCTCCGGAGCCGTCGCGTCGTCCGATGATCTCATCGCAGATATTGGCCGCGGCCATCAGGGCAGGCTGGTCGATGTCGTTCCAGGCTGCGCGCCACCCGAAAGACGATGTCAGGTACCAGGCCAGGCAGAGCGCGGGGTTGTCGGACCAGCCGGTGGCTCCGGTGCGCGGATCCAGGATGGTGTCCGCGCCCCTAACAATGGCCGAAATGCTGGGCACGCCGGAGGAGAATGCCTCCGGCCGGAGCTTGATGCGCATGACGAGAAATGCGCGCCCCTGGCCGCGATGCGAGGCGGTCCATTTGCCATCCGTTTCCGCGATCAGGCTGGCATTCGCGGGCTGGTCGATATCGCCAAGCCCCCACTCGATCCGCAGCAGTCCCGCGAACTTCGCATCGGTCGAGATGGCTCCATTCAGGAACACATCCTCGATCGAGCGGATGCGGTGCGCCGCCAGCATCACGACCTGATGCAGGAAGCCGTCCACGCGCCCCTCGTCGTCCGTGGCGGAGTGCAGGAACACGACAGGGCCGGAGACTCGGCAGCGGCCGAAGACGATCTGGTGCTCGGTGATCGGCTGGCGAAAGGACTGCGTGCGGCCGGCGCCAGCCGAGCGCGGCTCGAACCCTGCACCAGGCTTGAAGTCGGCGCCACGGGCCGCGGAGGGCGGCTTGGGGCGGAAGACCGCGGAACCAATGGCGGTGACCACTAGGGCGGCGCCAGCGGCAGCCACAGCCCCGAGGATGCCGCCTCCAACCGCTCCTGTGGCGGCGAGGCCGGCCGCGGCTGCGATAAATGGGATAGCGACGGCCATCAGCCAATCCTCCAGGCGATCGCGCATGCTGTGATGGGTGCGCGCAGCAGCCCTGCTGGCCCGACGAATGCCGTGCGCCCCGCATCCAGCACGACGCCGAGGCGATCGGGGTCTGCTGCCAGCACCACGTCGCCGGCGCGGGCGAAGGGCACAGGGACGCGCGGGAAGCCCGCGGTGTCGGCCATCGTCGCCAGGGTTGGGCCATGCCGCCAGGACGGGCGGCAGCCCGTCACAGCCTCAACCGCGGCGCAGGCGAGGCGCGCACAGTTCCACCGGGCTGCCTCGAAGGGTCTTTGCTCCGCGGCGGTGATCAGCGCCGCCAGGCGCTCCGGCCAGTCAGGCAGCCGCATCACTGGTTCGGCAGCCGGATTTCAGCCTCCTGCAGAGCAGGCACGTATTCGAAGAAGCGATCGCCCGGGTATTGTGCCTGCTGGTCGGCATCGGTGTAGCGTCGCACCTCGGCGCGCTCGAGGTCCACAAGCCGGCTCTCGCAGGAAAGCGAGACCGATGGCTCCGCGCCGTCTGTCACTTCCATGGTGTCCATCAGCCCAGCCCAGAGCGGAAACGGGTCGGCCACGAATGCGCCCTGGGCGTCGAGCAGCGCACCCCATAGCAGGACCGGCCGGAGGCGATAGCTGCGTTCTGCCAGCGCGATATCGATCACATCCTGCGGCACCGGTGAGAGCGCGAGGGTCAGCCGCACCGCGCGCAACTCCACGGTCTCCTCCACATCCGAGACTGCGCCGATGGTGCCCGCGCCCTCGAAGGTCTTGCCCGCCCAGTTCAGCGGCCCGAGGCCTGACCAGAGGCGGAGGGGGGCGGTCGAGAACTCGAGCTCGACCAGGACGACAGGCGTGGCGACGGGCGCGGTGGCTGCGGCGGCCGCCTGGTTGCTGAGGCGTGGCGTGCCCGACATCAGAACGCCTCCTCGAAGCGAAGGGTGACAGCCGAGAAAGGCCCGGGCCGGGTTGGGTTCGCAGCCTCGTCGTCCGACACCAGACGCATCGGCACGCTCGGCACGGACAAGATAAGCGGCTCGCCCATTGCCATCGACGCGCGCAGCGGCGGAGCCACGGAGATGGTCGCAGTCCCTGCGCCGGATGCGGTGACTGCCTCGGTGGCAATGTAGAGCCGCCCGCCCAGCCCGATGTAATCGCCAGCGCCGACCGCGACCGTGCTGGGCCACCAGCCCTGCGTAACGATCGACAGCGCGCCGCGCGCAGCGCCAGCGGAAAGCATGGGCGTGCCCGATCCAACCACCAGCCCGGTCCCGTCCGTGAAGATCGTGGAGTCGGAGAAGCTGTAGGGGCCGGTCGGGACATCGCCCTGGCTCCGCGGATCGCCGGTGCGATACTCGCGCCGCCAATCCCAAATCCTGACGGTGTTCGCGGATCCTGCCAGCGCCGCCAGCAGGCCGTCCATCACGCCAGAATTCCTGCGCGCCAGCGGGTCGAACGTCGCCTCCGCCACCCAGCGCGCGCCTTCGCGCCGCAGCACCTGCGTGGCGCGGGTGACGGGCGAGACGAAGCGCAGGGTGTTGTGCTGGAGGTAGAATGTCAGCCGCGACGGCCGCAGGACGGCGGGCCATGTGAGTTCCGGCATTGACCTATCCTCGCACGATGGATGCTGCGCTGCCGCCGCGACGAATCGAGTCCAGCGTCATGGCCGATGCCTGGCGCGCGATCTGCCCGGCCACGATCCGCAGCCGAGACTCGACACCGGCATCCGCGCCCCGGGCGTCGATGGTGATGGTGTTGTTGATCACCTGCCCCCCGCCCGGCGACATCCCGTTCGGCAGCACGGTGCCGCTGCTGTCCGGGACAAACCACTCCGGTCCACGCTCGCCAACGATGTAGGGCTGGCCACCCGACACCGGGCCGCCGTCCGCACGGAAGATGCCGCCCAGCGCGGAGCCGATTCCCGAGAAGATTGATCCGAAGTCGAAGCCGCCCAGCGAGGACGTGACCGCGGCGCCCAGCGGCTCGGTGATGGTGCGTCGGACGACGATGCGCGCCAGATCGGTCACGATGCCCTTCAGCACCTTGGAGAAGCTCTCGCCCTTCACGATCGCGTCCTCGAATGCGCTGCTGAAGGTCAGGCCGAGTTCGCGGGCGGTGTCGCTGGCCCGCGTCGTCGCCTCCTGGACCCGCTCCTGGCCGCGCTCGAGTTCCTCGATCGCGGCGTTGGCCTCGCGAATAACAGTCTCATCTGGTATCGGCTGCCCGATGCGATCGGAGCGCTCCACCAGGCGACCGAGGGTTTCCAGGCGGCGGGTGTAGCGCTCCTGGGCGTTCTCGTTGGTCTGGATCAGCCTCTCGCGCTCGCGGAGGATATCGTTGACCTCGCGCTCTGCCTCGCGGGCCTCGCGCGCGCCCTCGTTGCTGGCGCGACGGACTGCGGCGACGCGGGGCTCCAACCTGCGCAATGCCTCGTCGCGTTCCTGCAGGGCCAGGGTTTCGAGGCGGGTCCGATCCGCGGCGGTAATGCCGCCGGCGGCTTCTGCCTCGCGCAGGCGGCGCGTGCGGTCTTCGTACTCGCTGTTGATCCTGAAGCGATCGTCCAGGGCCTTACGCAGTTCCTCCGCGTCGGCGGCTGCGCGGCGGCGGCGGGCCTCGGCTGCCTGGGCTGCCGCGGCTTCCTGCTCGCCGCGCGTGCGCTCGCCGGCCGCGGCCTCGCCGCGGGTGATCTCCGCTTGAATCTCGGTGTACTGGCGGCGCAGTTCCGCCAGCCGCGCCGCCCGGTCCACGCCGGCCTGCTGCTGCGCAGACTCGGCAAGCCCCCTCTGGATACTTCCGCGACGCGGCGCGGGGCGCTCACTTTGGCCAGCAGCCTCCGCCTCCAACCGGGCAATCTGGGCGCGCAGGGCATCGGCCTGGGCGCGACGGTCTGCCTCCTGCTCGGAGGGAAGCAGCAGGCCCGAGCCGCGGCGCACGCTGTCCAGCACCCGCGCAGCGCCGGAGAGAGCGCGGGCCAGGGCGTTGGACAGCCCAATCGCCTGGTCGAGCCTGCCGAGGAACTGATCGGCCGCGGCGGTGAGCTGGCCGAAGGCCCGGCCGACCGAGAGCGGGGCACGCTCGAACTCGCCATTCAGCCTCTCGACCGCGCGCAGTAGAGCAGGAAAGACCGTGTCGGCGGTGAGCTTGCCTTCGGAACCCAGCTTGCGCAGCTCACCGATGGAGACGCCGAGTTCGCGCGCGAGCTCCTGCGCCAGCGTCGGCAGGCCTTCCAGGATCGACCGCAGCTCATCGCCCTGCAGCACGCCGGATGCCAGAGCCTGGGCCAGCTGCTGTGTGGTGGAGCTGATCTCCTGCTGGCTCGCGTTGGACGCGATGGCGATGCGCTGGAGCCCTCCGACCAGCGTGGCGACCTGGTCGGATGTGGCGCCGATCTCGCGGGCGGCGATCGAAAAACGGGCGAAGGCATCCACGCTCTCGCGCACCGCCACGCCGGTCTGCAGGCTGTCGCGATAGAGACGCTCGTAGATTTCACCCGCACGCTCGACGGAGCCCAGCGCGGTGTTGAGCCTGCCCATGGACTGGGTGAGCGCATCGCCCGCCACCACCACAGCACGCAACCCCGCGGCGAGGCCTGCGATCTGCACGCCCCGCACGGCGACGTCGAGAAGGTTCAGCGCGTTGGACGCGCGGTCCGCGCCGCCCTGGATGCGCTCCAGGCTGCGCTGGCCGGTCTCGCCAACGTCGCGCAGTTCCTGCTTGACCTTGGCAGCGTCGTCCAGGGAAAGCCGGACCGAGACCCTGCGCGTGCTATCCGCCATGCGTCATGCCTCCTGCGTCGGTTGGTTGCTCTGCTCGTCGCGCGGCGGATGCCGATGCGATGCCGACACGCACCGCCAGCAGCAGCTCAGCTGCGCCCCAGCCAGCAGCACCCATCTCGCGGGCGGTGGCGATCGCCGCCGGCATGTCGAGATCGATCCCTGCCATGGTCGCCGTGGCGCAGGTGGTGCCGGCTGCCCAGCAGGCAGCAGCCTCGACGCTGCCCGGCGCATTGGCTGCGTATGGGCAGGCCATCCCGCAGTCTCGATCGAGGGCGGCGCAGCCCCGGCAGTATTCAGGGCCTGGGCCGAAGTGCCACTCGGCCCGGGCCCTCAGCCGTTTCCCTCCAGGGCCACGGCGGTGACCGGGCTGGTGGCGCGGTCCCAGAAGGCCGCGGCCATCTCGTCCATGTCCATGAGACGCTCCACCGCCTCGGGCGATGCCGGCAGGGGCTCGCCGGCGGTGTCGCCCACGCCCTCCCAGCCGATGACTGCGTGACGGGCCAGCGCCTTGACCAGGAAGGCGAAGGCCATGCCGCGGATCATGTCCGGGTCGAGCCCGTCCTCCGCGGCCTTGGCCGCGCCCAGGCGGCGCGCGGAGCCGGCCTGGGCGGCTGCCATGACGGCAGTGGTGACCGGCCGGATTTGGATGCGGACGCCCCGCGGCAGATCGATCCAGTATGGATCGATGGGAAGGTCGAGGGTGAGCATTATGCGTACTCCGTGCCTGCTTGCTGGTTGCGCAGCACCGCGGTCATCATCCGGGTTGCCGTCGCGTTGAATGCCGCCCTGAAATCGAAGCTGGCCTCCACGCCTGCCGGCCCCTGGATCGGCGTCTTGGCCAGCGCCAGGTAAACCTCGTGCAGCGTGAGGGTCAGGCTCCGGTTGGCGTCGATGGTGAATGCCAGGTCGAAGCTCGCAGATGTGCCGGCCTGCGCCTGGGACAGCAGCGTGGTGTTCTCGAAGCGGACGGTGATCTGTCCGTTGCACCGGGCGAGACCGGGATCCACCCCCTCGACGCGGCGGTCTGCGCGGATGGTGCGCACCGCCTCCATCCCGTTCGAGAAATTGACCCGCGCGCCGGTGACCTGCGCCAGCGCCGATGCGCTGCGCAGAATGGACCCCTGCGCCTTGTTGAATGCGGTATATGCCGCGCTGGTCGGCGTGCCGCCGCCAGTCGTGCCGCCCCGCGTCGAGCCCTGGCCCAGCAGCCCGAATGTGGCGGTGGCCGCGCCGGTCGGAGTGAAGTCCAACTCCATGGTATCGGCACGCACGCCGGTGCACATATCGAAGGACGGCACATCGGGATATGCGACCTCGATGCTGTTGGATGGCAGCGTGGCACCGCCCGAGCCGAAGGTGTGGATGAAGTTGGTGCTGCCCGTGGTGACCGGTGCGCCCAGCAGCAGCCGAAGCCAGTGGCCGATGTTGATCAGGTCGACCGGTACAACGGCCTGGCCTGCGACCGTCACCGTGTCCATGAAGGGCGCTGCCGGATCCCGGTTGGCACCCACGCCGATGACGTCAGCATCGAGCAGCGGCTGCTCTGCACCGAGGTCGCAGGAAATGAACGGGACGCGCAGGTAGTTTCCGGTCGCGGCGGTCCCATACGTGGTCTCCGCCTTCATGAGCAGCCGGCTGTTTGCGCCAATGGCACGAGGCATGGTCGATCTCCTGAGTTATGCCAGCGGCGAGCCGGCGACGGTGAACCAGAGCGTAAGGGGCACGGACGCAGCACGGGCCGCGGCAGCACCTTCGAACTCGACATCCTCGAAGGATGCGCTGTTGGGCTGCGCCCATTCCACAGCGCCACCGAGAGTGCGATTGCCGGTGATCGCCACGCCGATATCCATCAGCAGCGCGTCGAGCAGCGTGTTGCGCGCCGCGGGCGTGGCGCCGGCAACGGTGATCTCGACCTCGGCGCGATGTTCGATCTGCCAGGCCAGGGGCGAGAGGATCGGCGTCTCCTCCACCGTCTCGCCGTCGCGGACCACGACCAGTCCGCCGGCGGGGATGCGCTGCGGGATGGTCTCGCCCCGCAGCACGGTTGGCGCGGGGCTCCGTGCAGCCAGAGAAGCGACCAGCCGGCTGTGCAGCGCGGCGATGGCGGTCTCGCGCGCGCTCATGACCACCTCAGCATGGATGCGAAGAAGCGGCCCGCCACCCAGGCGAGCGCCAGGGCGAAGGGCATGGCAGCGCACGCCAACAGCACCATGCACACACAAAGCACGACGCGACTGCAGATGGTCATGATGCCCTCCCGGCTTCGCGCTCCCAGGCAGCCACAAAGCGTCCTGGGAGGCGTCTCAATCCGCGCTCTGCCGCGCCCTTCACATCCAGCCGCTTGGCCAGCTTCACCTGGGGCAGAAGCAGGAACATTGGCACGAGCCCCTGCTCTAGCAGTCCGCGCGCCCATGCCTCGCGGCCCCGCCGATTGCCCGTCCCGACCTCAGTCACACCGCCCGCCACCAGCCGGGTCCTGCTGCTCCTGCGCCCGGTCCGTTCGCCCTCGCGCAGCGGCAGGCACCACACGAAGCCTCGGCCGGACTTGAACGGCCGAAGGAATGCCTGGCCGGAGGCAACCATCTGTGCCGGCGTGACGCGCATGCCCTTCTCGCCCCGCCCCCGGCGGCCGCGGGCGGCGTTGAAGCCTGTCGGGATAGCGAGGAACTTCCCACCACCCTTGGGCCGGATCAGCGAGCCCTGCTCGAACGCATCGATGATGGTCGGCACCTTGGTGAAGACCAGCCCGGCCGGCCGCAGCGACTGTCCGTTCCGCGGGAAGACCAGCGACCGCCATGCATTGGCGATGCCGCGCGATTTCCCCCCCAGCGTGGTTGTGACCTGCTGGCGAAGCTCTGCCTTCACCTGCTCCGTCTCTGCGCGGATGGCTGTCATTGCCGCCCGCTCGCCGTCGCGGACCTCCTGCGCCAGCACCTGCCGCAGGTCGCCCACGATGCTGGCGCCGAGACGCATGGATCAGGGCCCGCCGAGACGGCGATTAATCAGGCGGAGCAGGAGGTCGTGCAGCACCGCATATCCCAGGGTGCCTGCCATCCACGAGACGGCGAAAAGCCACCAGCCGTCCAGGGCCATCGCTTTGCCGATCAGCCACGCGCCCGTGCCGAGGCTGCCGCCCGCCAGAGTGTGAACGAGGAAGCCGGCGCTCAGGATCGGCCGGCCAGTATTCGCCACACGCGCGACCGCGCCCAGCGCACCCAGAGCGCCGGCGGCGAGCGCCTCAAGCAGCAATGGTGGAATCCGGTTTTCTTCCATCTTGCATCCCTATCGTTGGCAGAGGACGCGCCAGGCCACGCCCGCGGCGTCGCGCTCCGCATGCTGGACGCTCAGCAGATCGGAGCCGATCGTGAAGGTGTCTCCCGCAGCGACTGCGGGAAGAAGCGCGATGGCGACGACCAGCACATCGCTGGCCTGAAGCACGCTGGTGCCAAAGGCGTCGCCAAGCCGGTCCGGCACAGAGCGCGCCACGCGCAGCAGGAGCGGAGCCCCCGTCCCTGCTGCGCGATAGCTTGCGTCCGTCCCGATATTGCTGTCCGCGGCCAGCGTCTCCATTGCCGCCGCGAATGCGCTCACGTGCCGATTGCCGGGGCGCGGAGCAGCACAGCGCGGACCGTGGTGTCCGCGGAGAGCGCCGCCACGGTGGCCATGCCGACATGGAAGTTGGACGTGGCCGTGGTGGTGAGGCGACGGTTGGTATTGTCCCAGAAGAGCCGCGCGCCGGCGCTGATGGCGAGGGCGGGCTCCTTGGTGAGGTCGAAGACGCCTTTCGTCTGGCACTCCACCGGGGTGGAGATAGCGGCATCCGAAGCCGCCACGCCGAAAATCGCGCCGACCAGCGCCCCTTGGCCGGCGGTGAGCGCGTAGGGCGCGATGAGGGAGATGCTATCCCCCGGTCCGACGAAGTTCCTCATGTTCTCTGCTCCTTGCTGATGATGCGCAGGGCGCTCGATCGAGCGCCCTGCTTGGTCACGTTGTGGATGGGCTTAGACGCCCTGGTTGAACCAACCGCCGCGCCAGTCGATGGCGCCGACCGCGAAGTCGAAGACCACCGCGACTTCGACACCATCGACGCCGGAGACCGGGCCGGTGGTGACCTGCGGCCCCTCGGCGCCATTGAGGAAGCCGTAGACGTAGACGGGGGCGGTCAGAGCGTTGGCAAAGAGGTACCAGCGGTTGTTCGGGATCAGCGGCTCGACCACCGGCTGGAGGAAGCCGGACCAGACATTCGCGTTCGAGATCTGCGTCGCGGCGATCGGCGCGACGATCTGGCGCGCTGCAAGCTCCTGGTTGGGGCCGACCAGCAGAGGCATGGTTTCCCCAAGCGAAATCGGCAGACCGTCCAGGGTCTTCTGCCTCATCACCGCGGCGCGGCCGAGGCCCACGTTGGCGATGTCGAGCGCGGTGCCGGACGCCGCCTTGTTGGCGCGCGCGGCCGCCGTGCCGAAGACTGCGGCGCTGCCGGTGAGGAGCGTCGGGCCGTCGCCGCTGGCCGTGTTCAGCAGGCCATAGGCGGTGGCGTTCTCGAAGTCCGCGACGCGGCGGCCGATCATCGCCGCGAAGTCGTTGAACGCGCCGAGGTCGTCGTTGACGAGCATTTGGCGCGTGACGCGAATGCGCCGGCCGAAGGTGGCCAGGGACACGAGCTCCTGGCTCTCGCTCACCGTGCCTGCCTGGATTTCACCGTTCTCGGCCAGCGGCAGCAGATTCGGGAAGTCGCCGGCGCGCAGGAAGCGATGCGGCTTGAAGTCGCGGAAGTCGCGCCGCGCGAAGATCTGGCGATAGGTCGGCGCCGCGGGCTGGTACGCCGCCAGCAGCATCTTGTTGGCGGCGGCCGAAAGCAGCAGCGGGAAGTCGCTGCTGGTGTGGAATGCACGCTCCGCGATCAGCGCCGTGCTGCGGGGCAGGTTGGCCTCGCCGCGGGCGCGCATGAGCTCGACGACCATGTCGGACGGACGCCAGCCCAGATACTCGGTGTGCCGACCACCCTGCGGTGCCTGGTAGCGGCCGTGCATGGCCCGCACCGCGATGGCGTCGGCCATCGCGTCCCGCATGGCATCGACGGGGGGCGCGCCACCGGTCGCCGGCGCCGCCGGGAGGGACGGGCGGCCAGCGCTTGCCACGTGCGCGTCCCACAGGGCGCCGCGCAGGGCTTCGGCGGTCCATCCCTCGGCGGTGGCGCGGGCGTGCAGGGCGTCCACCGTGGCCGCCGGCACAAGGGAGCGGGCGGCATTGGCGACCGGCGTCAGCGCCGCATTGCGCTCCTGTTCGGCCGCCCGGCCCTCCTCCCTGGCTGCCTGCAAGGCCTGGGCGTTCAGCGTATCGGTCTGCATGTTTCGTGTGGCCTCCTGGCCCTGGTTGGTGGTGTTGGGCTGCGCCGCGGGCGGCACAGAATCAGCGGCCGGAGAAGCCGGCGGCGTTTCGGGCATGTCACTCTCCATGTTCAGGGCTGGTTCGATCGCAGGAACGAGGCCGCCCGGGGTTGCCTCGCTGCGAATGGCCGCGGCCGGGTCCACCGGAATCGCGACAATGGAGATTTCGAAGGGCTCCCAATCCACCGCACGGTGAACGGTTTTGCCCGTCTTTGCGTCTATCTGCTGCTCGTAGCGGAAGACCCGATACCCAACACTGACGCTCCGCAGAGTGCCGTCCGCGATGCGCTGCCAGACCGGCTCGACATCGGCAGCCCCGCTGAATTGCAGCGTGGCGTGGCCGCGGCCGGCATCGATGCGGGCTGCGGTCACGCGCCCCAGCACATCCCGCGCGTCGTATCCGCGATGTGTGTTCAGGATCGGCGCTGCGCCGCCGCTGAGGCGATCCATGCGGACGGCGCTAGGCGACATATCGAGTTCCTCGATGATCGCACCGATGCCCTGCACATAGTTCGAAGCCCGCGCGCCAGTGGACCAGACCACGTCGACGGTGCGGGCCGCGCGATCGACGGTGATCGGCGCAGCCAGCGCGCGCGCTGCGATCGCCGGCGCGGGATCCGCGTCGGCGGGACTCGATTCTGTCATGGCGTGCCCTGCCCTTGCTGTGCTGATGATGCCGCGCCGGTGGCGGCAATCTCGATGGCCGCGATCTGGGCGGCATCGTGCGCCACCCCGGATTTGGCGACGCGTCGAGAATCGGTGTCGAGCGCAATGCCCGCTTCGTCGAGCAGCGCATTGGCCTCGCGGATAGCCTCGACGATGGTTCTGAAGTCGTAGCCAAAGGAGCCCACGGCATCGGGCTGCGGTACAAAGCCCGCACGCACCTGCGCAATCAGCGCCGATGTGTCCTTCAGAGGGTCGATCATCTCATGCGCAGGAGCGGTGTGGATGACGTCCTTGGTCAGTTCCTCGGCCCAGAATCCAAGCATGTGGCCCTGAGCATGAAAGCGGTCCGCGATGGGCCGGATCAGCATCGGAATCAGCATGCCATTCTGGACCTGCTCGCAGAGCCTGCGGAACTCGATCTTGCCTGCACGGAGGCTGGAGTAGTTTGCCTGCGTGAGGTCGCCCGAGACCTGGTCATAGGTCAGGCCCGCACCCACCGCCGATGCCTCCAGGGCGCGGCGCGCGAATGCGACATGGCTGCCGCCGCCGGACGGATTCACCACCTCCACACCGCCCCCGGAGCGACGGTTAAGGATCATCCCCGGCACCAGGGATTCAACCGCGCGACCTTGGCTGTCCCGAAGCAGGGCGCCGGCGTCGCCGGTCAAACCGTCCTCGCCGTCATCGGTCGAGATGATGGCGAGGCAGGCCTCTACCTTCGCCTTCATGAGCAGGGCGGCTTCATAGTCGCCCAGGTCGCGCAGCCGGCTCAGCACCGGCGCCAGCCAGGAGACGTCCCGCAGCTGACCGGGGCGGCGCTTGCGATAGATGTGCAGCACGTCGCGCGCCGGCAGGAACTCGCTGGACAGGTATGTGCCTGGCAGAGAACGACCAGGCACAAGCCAGGACTGGCCGGGATGCACCTGGTACAGCCAGTATCCGACCGGCTGCCCCGCGTCGCCCAAGCCGATGCCCTGCAGGGTGGGAATGCCATCGATGTTGCCGTTGCGCGCGGTGTCGAGGTGATCGCTTTCCAGCACCTGCAATCGCAGACCGACCGGATTCGCGCGCGTGACATCAGCGGGAAGCATGCGGACGAAGCACTCGCCGCTCTCCACCACTGCCCTCATGACCAGCGCCTGGATGCCGCTGAAGTCGAGCCTCTGCTCGGCGTCGCATGCGGTGCTATTCGCCCAGCGCTTCCAAGCGTCATTGTGGGGCGTCTCGGGCCAGCTGGTGGTAATGCCTGTGCCGACCGCGTTGCCTGCCCACAGATCCACGATGCGCGAGGCGTAGGGGTCATTGCGGACAGCGTCGCGCGCGCGCCTCGCGACCGTGGCGGCCGCGGCCCCAACCTCGGCGGTGGCGCTGCTCCCGGAGGGAGCCCAGCCCGCGGACGAACGCATGTCCTTGGCAGCTTCGTACGAGCGAAAGGCCTTCACCGCACTTCGGATGCGTCCAAACATCAGCCGCCTCCGTCCCGCTGGAAACTGGCGAGCGTCACTGGTGGACGTCGCACCGAAGGGTTCATCGCCGCGTGGAGCACGGACAGGGCCTGGCCGAGTTCGTTCAGGCTGCGATACTCGACGGTCCGGCCGTCAAAGGTGACGCGCATGGTGCCGCCGGTGTATGCGCTGGCGAGCACGGCGGCACGGCTGCCAGCCGGCTGCGCCAGCGCCCACGCCAAAACAGCGCCATCCATCAGGACATCGCCTCGGTGTAGAGGACGGTCCCTGCGACGTTCGCGGTGCCGGTGAGGCTGGTTGCAACCAGGCTCAGCGTCTCGGGAGTGGTACCGGGGATGTTGCTGCTCAGCGCCTGCAACTGCCGCAGGTCGAACACCTGCACGCCCTGGCCGCTGGCCGGGGTGTAGCCGGCCCAGACGCGCTCGCCACCCGTGATGGCGCTGGACGCCAGGTCCTGCTCCGAGAGCGATGTCGGGCTGCCGAGCGAGGAGAGCCCCTGCCAGGTTGGACCGGTCAGCGTGCCGCCGATGATCAGTTCGAAGTATGCCGCGGCGTCGCTGCTGATGATCAGCTGCTGCGGCACCAGCTGGCCGCGGTTCACCAACCCGATCTGGTATTGCGTCGTCGCGTCCGGCGCCGGCGAGAAGGGCGTGGTGCTGCCGGTGAGCGGGTTGTCCACCGTCAGGGTCACCGAGCTGTTGCCGGTGATGCGCACCAGCTGCCCTGCGCCCGTCCCGCCGGTCAGGCGCAGATAGCGCCCGCGCCATTGGTTCGACGCCCAGCCCGCGCCGGTGCGGCTCAGCTGGTTGGTGCCACCGCCGGTCGCGGTGTTGCTCTCATCAATCACGCCCATCGGTCGAATGCGCGAGGAGAGAATCGGCCTCCGGGTGGTGACGCCGATGCGCGTGGCGTTGGCATGCGGGAAGGTGGAGCCGCGCTGCTCGTCGAACCGCCCCTCGACCACGATCGAGACGCCCCAATGCCAGAAGCTGGCCAGGCCCGATCCGCTGGCGCGGCGCATCTCGTACCTGCATGGCATATTGCCGGTGCGAGACCAGGGCAGAATCTGCCCCACCGTGTTCGCGCTGTCGAAGGCGTGGCACCAGATCAGCTTGCCCGAGACGATGAAGCCCAGCCGCGCTCGGCCGGCTCCGTACCAAGCGTAGTCGATCACCGCCATCTGGATACGCTCGAAATCGAGCACTCGACCGGAGCGGCCGATGCCGCCGAGCGCGTCGAGATTCCAGTCCCGCTGCGCGACGCGGATATCTACCACGCCTGCGCCGGTACTGGCGCGACGCACAGCCCAGAGCCCGGAGGCGTCCTGCTCGAAGAACACCCCATTGTCTGCGTCGAACATGCCCACGCGACGGATGACGTTCGCGGTCGGAGCGCCGAACAGTACCGCGGCGGAGCAATAGATTCCCTTGCTCGGCTGGTACCGGAAATAGGGACGCGATTGGCGAATGGAGATGTCGCCGCTGGCGGAGACATCCATTCGCACGCCGCCCTCGATAGGACGATGCGTGACTGCGCCGGTGCCGGCGAGGAAGCTCTCCCAACGCGCGGCCTGGAGCCCGTACTCGAAATCGACGTCATAGACATTCTGCCCAAGCGACGTCTTGAGGCGGCCGGATGGGTCCAGCAACTCAATTGGAAAGCCGACAACGCTGGCATTCCAGTCTTGATCGTAGACGCTCATTGCAATCTCCTGTTCAGCGAAGCCAGCCGCGTTGCGGGGCAATCCATGTCGTGGCGCGGGAGGGGGCGGGCTGGGGTGCCGGCTGCGGTGGCTGCGCCTCGGGTGCGACATTCCCATCGGCGGGAAGTTCGCCCTGCAGCACTGGCGCGTCAGCAGCTTGGTTTTGCAGCTGACTCCAAAAGCGGTCGCCATAACGGTCTGCGCCGAGCAGACAGAGCGCAGCCCGGGCCAGCACAGCGCAGTCCAGCGCCTCATTCCTCTCGCGCAGCTTGGCCCACTCCTGCCGGGCGAAACCGCGTTTGTCCTTCGTGGTGCGCAGCTGCTCCGCGACCAGCTGCTTGATCCATTCGACGTCGATCGTGGCAGGGATGTGTACCCAGCCCGGCGGCCAACCCTCCGCATCGCCGCGGCCCAGCCAGAGCCGGCAATAGAGATCGGCTTTCCAGGTCGAGACCGAGACGGTCCACAGCTTGAGGCCCCGCCGCAGCTTCTGGCCATTCACGAGAGCATCCACCATCGTCGGCCCCTGGACGGGCTGCGCCCTGTTCCAGCCCTCGATGCCCTTGGTCGGCGCGATGCGCGGATCCCGCAGGCGGCGAAGGTGCCCATAGACCGCGGCGGTGTCGCGGCCGCCGGTGTCGACGCATAGCCGGGCGATGCGCATCCCGCCGCCGCCGTCCCGCGGCCAGTCGCGCGCCAGCATCTTCGCCAGTTCGTCCCAGGGCTCGCGCTCCCGGGGGCTGCCTTGGATCACCACATGATCGACGAGCCAGGAGGAGAAGCCCGCAGCCCAGCCCCACACATCGCACTCGATGCGGTCGTCCTGGACGTCGACGCCGGCGGTCAGCACCAACGCGCCCTTCGGCACCACGCCCATGGCGAAGTCCTCGCGACGCTCGACCAGGCGCTCCCAATCCGGCGCTTCGCCCTGCTCCTGCCAGGTTTCACCCAGCACCGTGTTTTTGAACGTCTTGATGTCCTCCGGTTTGCCCTTGGCAGCCTCCCAATCGCGGGCGATCTGCTCCCAGGACAGCCAGCCCACCGGCGAGTAGAGCGCCGAGATATGGAAGCCGATGGTGTGAGGATCCTCGCCCACAGCCGTCGCGCGCCACTCGCCGCCGGCGAGCATCGCGGTCTTTTCATGCTCCTGGGCAGGATGCTCGCAAGCCACGCAGTGGTACCGCGCGCCCTCAGGCTCTCCCTTTGTCCAGATGAGCCTTTCGAACTTCAGCCACTGCATTTCGCCGCATGCCGGGCACGGCACGAAGAAGCGCTGCTGATCACTCGCGAGATATTCCCGCTCGATGCGACTGCGGCCGGTGATGGTCGGCGTCGAGACCAGGTAGGCCTTGCGACGCCAGCCGAATGTTCGCGCCCGGGCCTCGGCCAGGGAGATGGGATCGCCCTCGCCGCCGACATCGCCTGGGTAGGCGTCGACCTCGTCGAGGAAGAGGAAGCGCGCTGACATTGAGCGCAGCCCCACCGCGCTGTTGGCTCCGGTCAGCACCAGGATGCCGCCCGGGAATTCCTTTGACAGCATCGTGTTGCCGCTGTCCCGCGCGCGGGAAGGTGCCACGCGCTCCCGCAGCGCCGGCGTCTCCTCCAGCAGCGGGTCGATGCGTTGGCGCGAGAAGCGCTTGGCCAGTTCCACGGTCGGCTGCACCGCCAGCGCTGGCGCCGGCACATGGTGCATGATGTAGCCAAGCCAGTTATTGCCGCTCTCGGTCGCGCCGACCTGCGCCCCCTTCATGAAGACCACGCGACGAGCAGGATGGACTGCCGAAAGTGCGTCCATCACCGCCTTGAGGTAAGGCGTCCGGCTGTTACGCCAGGGCCCCGGCTCCGAAGACCCGCGGCTGCCAAGCACGCGATGTACCTCTGCCCATTCCGAGACGGTGAGCTGCGGCGGCGGGCGAAGCATGGCGCCGACGCGACTTTGGACGTGGCTACGGGTCCGCTGATCGATTGATCCCGATGCCTGCTGGGTCGAAGCGATCGGCCGCCTCCGTCAACAGGTCGTTGATGTGGGTCTGCATGATGGTCTGAAGCAGATGCGGATCAGCGCCGATCTCTGCCGCGATCAGCCCCGACACTCGGGCCGGCCAGTTCAGCAGCGCGTCGCGCATCGAACTGCCGATGTCGTCGAGTGCGGAGTTCGTGGCAGCGGCGTCGAGCAGCTTTCCCTTGGCCTGGTCCAGCGCCAGGCGCTGCGCTTCAACCTTAAGGGCAAGCTGCGCGACCTTCAGCCGGGCGAATGGAGTCCCGTCCGCGTTGGCGCTGGCCGCCAGGGGCGAGCGGACCGGGTCCGCGGTCGCCCTCATGGTGCTACGCGTCTTTTCGATGTCCCACCGGCCGTCCGGCTCACGCGCGATGCGGCCGGTCTGCTCCGCCTTCCTGATGGCCGACTCTACGACGCCCACGCGCCTGGCGACTTCGCGGGTCGATGGTGTGAGTTCAGCCATCCAAACCCCTACAACGAGAAGCCCCGCCTGCGGCTGCCTGG
Organism: uncultured Rubritepida sp.; assembly: GCA_964395305.1. GTDB lineage: Bacteria > Pseudomonadota > Alphaproteobacteria > Acetobacterales > Acetobacteraceae > Rhodovarius. Next base: position 1,753 of record CAYNBM010000010.1, on the reverse strand, counting down.
CGGGGCTGTGCGGGCGGGGCCGGTTTTACTCCGCCAGGGCGTAGATGGTGTAGGAGCCCTTGGCGCCACTCTTGTTCGGGCCGACCTGGCGGATGCGCTCCTTGACCTCGACCGCGTGGCCCTTCTTCTTCAGCCCCGCGAAAAAGCCGCGGACCGTGTGGTGCGCCCAGCCCGTCTGCTCCGCGATCTGCTCGACCGTGGCGCCCTCAGTGCGGCGCAGCATGGCGAGGACCGCGTCCTGCTTCGTGCCCTCCCGCGGCGCCCGGGGGGCGGGCTTCGCCAGGGCTGCGCGGAGGTGCGCGATGCTGCGGGTGATCGGGTTGTCCATGTGCGCAGGGTCGGGGATGGCGTCCCAGGCTGCCAGGAATGCCGTGGCGGCGTCGCGCAGATTGGTCGGGGCGGTCTGCTGCGCGGGCTGCGCGCCAGCCGTGCCGGTGGCAGGATCGAAAGCGCTCTCGATCTCGATGCGGTCGCCCTCGGGCACCCCGCCCTCGATCCCGCTCGCATCCGGCTCGCCGGGCTGCGCGTCGCCCTCGTTCGGGTCGATGCCCATTGCGCGGAAGCCCTCGTCGGTGATGCGCGCCACGATCCAAGTCCCGTCCGCGTCCTGCCGCCAGCCCAGGCCGACATACTCGCGCGGGGCGTTGATCTCGGTGAGCAGGTTGCCCTTGATCAGGCTCTTGAAGACCGCGTTTCGCGCGGCTGCGGGAAGCTTCTCGGGCGGCCGGGCCAGCGCCATCGGGTGCTGCATGGCGGCGGCGAGAACCACGCGGGCGGTGTCGGAAAGCTTGGTCATGTTCTGGTCTCCATCTCCGCGGGGCGGGACGCCCTGCTTGTGACGAAGCAATGCTCCTATGATTTCAATGAGCCAAGCAGAATAGAGCGTGAAAAACTCAAATAAAGAAGCGCCCTATGCGCTGTGTTTTGCTTGGCTCATGCGAAGCATAGGAGCATTGCTACACCACGCGCAGGGGATTGGCCCCGGCCTGAAACGGAGACCGGAAGATGAGCAACACGATCCTCGCCACCGAAAACCAAGCCTGGGGCTTTTGGGGCACTATGGGCGAGCGCGCCGCGGTGGCATGGCCCCTGGCATTCACCGCGATCCTGGACGCCACCAAGACTGAAGCGGACGCGGTCCGCGCATTCCTCGACAGCCGCCACGGGCGCCACTTCGCGGACGGGGTTTTTGACGGACTGAACAAGATGCAGGTGCTGGAGGACGCCATCGACACAACGGTCGCCATTTGGATGGCTTGGCGGATCAGCAAGCGCACCAGCCAGGAAACCGGGATCCCCGCAGGCCTTCCCTACTTGACCGCCCACACCATTAACGAGGGCGCGATTGCCGAGGGCGAGCACGCAGCCTGAGACGCGCACACCGCGCCACCAGCCCCGCGGATCCTTCACGCCGCCACCGGGACGCCCCTGGTGGCGGCGACGTCCGTGTAGATCCGGTCCTCGCCCTCCAGCACCGCGGCCAGCCCGGTCGCGTCCTGCCAGCGCCGCACGATGACATCGGCATAGGCGGGATCGATCTCCAGCAGCACGGCGCGCCGCCCCGTGCGCTCCGCCGCGATCATCGTCGTGCCCGAGCCGCCGAAGCAGTCCAGCACCGTGTCCCGCGGCTTGCTGCTGTTGCGGATGGCGCGCTCGACCAGCGCCACCGGCTTCATCGTCGGATGCAGGTCGTTGCGCGCCGGCTTGTCGAAGTGCCAGACATTCCCCTGGTCGCGCGCGCCGCACCAGTAGT
>CAYNBM010000009.1:0-167403 GCA_964395305.1 uncultured Rubritepida sp. | reverse complement strand
AAGCGAATCACCTCACAACCAATTTGGGAAGACGAATTTCCGCAGCCTGCTAGGCGGCCTGAGGCCTGATCAAGCCCGCGGCCAGGCCGCCGCTGGCATGGGCTCCATGGCGCTGAAATCGGGCTCCTCGGTCGCGCCGAAGCCAGGCACGGCGATGCCGGCGATGTCCAGCACGCCGCCCTTGATGGCCAGCCGCGGCCCATGCGCCGTATCGGCGTAGAGGCTGGGATGCGCCTCCATGAAGCGCACCGCCTCGGCCTTTGGGCGCCCCTGGAAACCGGCGATGAAATGGTGCCCGTTTCTCTCCACGTGCCCAAGGCCAAGCGCGCTGACCAGCGCCAGATCCTGCTGCACGCACACCCCCGCCAGCGTGGTCAGATCCTCGGCCGACAGGAAATACGACCCGCCGGCATCGTTCCACGCCTTGCACCGGGCGTTGTTCACGAAACTGCGCCAGAACCCCTTGCAGGCCTTGGTCGAAACGCCGGCATAGCCGAGCCCCTTCGCGGTGACGAAGGCCGAAAGGTCGCCGTCGCTTTCATCGATGATCACCGGGCGAGCCTTGGCCAGCGCGCCCATCGAGGTCTCCAGTGCCCGGGCACGCGCCACGGGCTGCTCGATATAGGCGATGGAGGCGCAGAGCCGGGTCAGGCGCGGCTCGGCCATCATGGCGCGCCACAGGGCGAGGGCGCTGTCCCCGTCCGCATATTGCTCATTGCCATCCAGGCTCGCCTGATAGGCGGGCCCCGCATCCAGCACGGCGGCGATGCGGCAGAGACGGTCGATATCGGCGGAAAGATTGCCGCCCACCTTCAGCTTCCACCAGCGATGGCCATAGACCGCGGCCACCTCCTCAAGCGTCTCCGGCAGGCCATCATCCACAGGCTCGGTCACATCGGCGTCGGTGATCGGGTCCACCAGGCCCACGGTGTGGCGGGCATGGATAAACCCAGGCGCAGCGATCGGCCCGAGCATCCCCGCCACATCGAAATCGCCGAGATCGGGGATGATGTCATGCGCCGCCATGCCGCCGAGATTGCCGCGCATGGCGGTGTGGAAGGGCAGTTCCAACAGCTTCAGCAGCGCGTCGAAACAGGCGCGGTCGAGCAGCGACTGGCCATAGCTGGCGATCAGCGGGTTCAGCGCCTCGGCGCCGCAGGCCGCCACATGGGCCTTGTAGCGATTGGCCCAATGCCCCCAGGCGGTGTCCGCCCCATGGGCCAACCCGGCCTCGCCGGCGATTTCCAGGGCGCGGCGCAGCTGGTCCATGTTGTCGTCATCAGACAGCGCCTGGTTCTTGTCGAACCACTTTGCGGCAAGGGTCTCGGCCGAAACCCCCCAGCCCTCGCGCCCATCCTCGGTGCGGATCAGCACCCGCAACACCGCCTGGCGCCCATGCCGCACGGTGATGACACCGAACCGAAATGGCATGCGGAGCGAAAAGGGCCATTCCCGCCGCTCGATGGCCAAAATCGTGAAGCGCGGTGCATTCATGGTCAGAGCGCCCTGAAACCGTATTCGCCCAGGGTCTTGAAGCCCAGGCGGATGAGGAAAACGGTGTTGCCGGCATATTGCTGCTGCGTCGACGGGTCACGCGCGAAGCGGCGGATGAAGCGGCCCTCCAGGATGAAACACTCATCCTCGTAGCCGGCGATGCCCTGGACCAGCACCGGCCGGTCCAGATCGATGTCGTAGCGCGCCGAGACGCCGATCCGCCAATTCGCACCCGAGGCGGTGCGGGTGGAGGCGGTGAAGCCCAGCATGACTTCGTTGCGCTTGCGAACCGGCGTCAGATAGGTCTGCGGTAGCGTGTAGAGATAGCCGGCCTGCAGGCCCAGATTGTCCAGCCCCAGCACGTTGCGGAAACTGGTATTGGCGATGTAATCGCTGAAGCGGTGCGCGCCGGTGTCGCCATCCAGCCGGGCGCGGGTGGAGACATCGAACCAATAGGTCGGCGCCACGGTCAGCCGGCCGACATAATCGCTGCCGCGGCGCTCGAGGCCGGTGCCATTGGCGAAGGTCGCGTCCTGGTGCACGCGGAAGGAGCGGCCGCCCACCGCCTCCACCTGGCCGCCATTGGGGAAATTCCAGGCCGAGCGGATGGCGCCGTCGAAGCGGGTGCCGCCTTCCTGCCGGTCGCGGCCATTGAAGCGGTTGATGCTGAAGAGATTGGCATCGGTGAATTCCAGATCGATGCTGTCCTCGTTCGGCAGGTTGCTCTGGCTCCCGGTATTGGGGCCGGTGACGACCTGGAAGCGCGGCTCGATGGTCTGCTGGCCCCAGCTGCCCCAGTCGCGCACCAGGGGCATGCGCCATTCCGCGGCGGCGCGGAAATTGCCCACCGCGGTCTGGCCATTGGCATCGGTGAAGAAATTCGGCGTCAGCTGCTGACGGCCGGCATTGTAGGCGCGGGCATCGCCCTGAATGCGGAAATTCCACAACCCGCCCACCGGGTCGATCTCCTCGCGCCGCCAGGCCACGCGGGTGGCGAGGCGCTGGCTATAGGCGCCGATCTCGCGGGTGATGGCGAGCAGCCCGGCATCGGCCTGCAGGAAGCCGCCCAGGACCTTCTCGCGGGGGGCATATTCGCCATAGGCGTTGGGGCCGACGATGGGCAGGCTGCGGTTGCTGTCGGAGGTGCGCAGGCCCTGGTAGACGCGGGCATCGAAACGGGCATAGCCCTCGGTGCCCCAAAAGCCTTCCAGATAGGCCAGGCTGGTCAGCACCCGGCGGAACTCGAAGCGATAGGTGCGCAGGTAGAGCTCGCTGGTGGCGCGGTTCACCTCGAGCCCGGTGCGCCAGTTCTCATCGAGATGGAACCGCGCGCGAGAAAAAATATGGCTGGAGAATTCGCGGTTGCCGCGCGTGTCATTGCCGTTGAAGTATCCGGCAGAGGTCTGGATCTGGATATCGCCATTGTTGAAACGGCGGCGGTATTCGGCCGAGAGGTTAGGGTATTGCCGGGTGGAAAAGATCGGCGCGATCGTGAGGTCCGACTGCTCGTCGATCGCCCAGAAATACGGCGTCTGGGCGAAGGCACCCAGGAACCGCGTGCTGCCCAAAGTGGGAAACAAAAACCCCGAGGCGCGCGGCGTCTGCGGATCGGGGTGGGAGAAAAACGGCGAATAGAAGGTGGGAATTCCGAAGAATTCGAGCCTGGCGTCACGGTAGCTCACCCGCTGCACCGCACTGTCCTGCGTCGCGGTGCGGGCGCGCACCTGCCACAGCGGCGGCCTTGTCGGGTCGCGCTCGCAGAGGTTGCAGGAGGAATAGACCACCCGGGTGAGGTCGGTGAAGGTGGCGGGCTGGGTGCCCGGGGCCGCGCCCTCCGGCAATGGCACCGGGGTGCGGCGGGCGCCATTGGCCACCAGACGGCCATTGGCGGCCAGGAGCGCCCGCACGCCCGTCAGCACGCCCTCGCGAAAACCCTCGCCCAGCTCGGCCTCCTCGGCGAAGAGGACCTGGCCGTCGGCCTCCATGAGCTGGACATTGCCGCGCACGGTCGCGATGCCGTTGTTGCGGTCATAGATGAAGGTGTCGGCGCGCAGGATGCGCTCGTTCTGCCAGGCCTCGACGCGGCCGCGGGCGGTGACGATGCCACGCTCGCGGTCGTATTCCACCTCATCGGCGGTGAAGGTGACGGGGGCGTTGTTGTTGACCGGGGGGCGCGCCTGCGTCGCCGTGCCGGAGGTTACGGCGGCGGGGCCAGGGGCCCGTCCGGCGCCGGTCGGCGCGGAAACACCGGGCGCTGACATCTCATCCCTGCTGCCCGACAGCGGCGAGCCCAGCGAATTGGGGTCGGTGAAGGCGCGGCCGGTCTGCGCCTCCAACGGGCCGATCAGCGCAAGGGTGAGCAGCAGGGCGCCGGGCGCCGCCAGGCGGCGCGCATGGCGGGCCATGGCCGCGGCGCGGCGCCGCTCACGGCGGCTGCCGAAGCGGATGAGAGCGGCCTGGGCGCTGGGGGGCTTTGCTGCCATGCCTGCGGTTTACCCGTCCTCCAGATGCAGCAACAGGCCCGTCGCCAACAGAAGCCCGGCCATGCTCGGTGCCCAGGCGGCGAGCCAGACCGGCAGCGCGCCGGATTCGCCGAATTCCGCCGTCACCTTGTCCAGCACGAACAGCGCGAAGCCGGCGGCCACGCCCGCCCCCACCATGCGCGCGACGCCGCCCTGGCGCGAGGGCCGCATGGAGAACCCCGCAGCCAGAAGCGCCATGGCAATGGCCAGCACCGGCAGCGCCAGCAGCGACTGGAATTGCAGCCGGTGGCGAATGGCCGAGAAGCCGGCCTGTTCAAGAATCGCAATGAAGCCCGGCAGGGCCCAGAAGCTCAGCGTGTCGGGCGAGGCGAAACTGTCCTCGATCCGGTCGGGCGTGAGATCGGTGGGCAGGGACATGGTGGTGGGTGGCAGCGGCAGGCGGTCGGGGCCGAACAGCACGGCGTTCTCCAGCACCCAGCGCCCGGGCATCAGTTGCGCGCGCGGCACGGAGAGGCGCTGCAGGGGACGATCATTGGCAGAGAGGCGCCAGATCGTCACATCCTCGATACTGAATTCGAGGTTGCGGCCGGAGGAGAGCAGCCGCGTCGGCCGGCCGGAGATGATGGCCACGCCGCCGGGCTCCAGCGCCCGGTCGGCCTGGCGCAGCCAAAGCCTGCCGCCGGCAAGTGCCGTGACACCGCCGCCGGCGCGCAGAAAAGTCGCCTCCAGCCGCTCGGCGCGGGACAGCATGGCCGAGGAGATCGGCGAGATGGCGGCGGTCGCAATGCTGCCGAAAGCCAACGCCACCACGACGGGCCCCAGCAGAAACCCCCAGGCCGAGACGCCGGTGGCGCGTGCCACAATGAGTTCGGAGGAGCGGGTGAGCCGCCAGAAGGCCAGAATCCCGCCCAGCAGGATGGCGAAGGGCATGATCTGCATCGAAAGGAAGGGCATGCGCAGCCCGGCGATGGTGGCGACCAGCGCAAAACCCGCATCGGGACGCGTGGCGGCGCGGCGCAGCAACTCGATAAAATCGAACAGCGAGACCAGCAGCGTCAGCGTCGTCAGCATGGTGAAGGTCGACAGCAGGAAACGCCGACCAACATAGAGGGTGAGGGTCTGCGCGAAGGTCATGCCCGGGACGCCCGGGCCGGAACATTGGCGCCGCGCCGAAAGCCCGGCATGCCCGAGATCACCCAGGCCGCCACCACCCCGGGCAGGATGGCATGGATCCAAACCAGCGGGATGAGGCCGTTGCTGCGCGCGGCCGCGCTATTGGCGACCAGCCCCATCGCCAGCAGCGCCACCACCAGTGCCGAGCCCAGGAACAGCTTCAGCCCGCCGCCGAAGCGCTGGAACTGCCCGGTCAGCGCCACGGCCAGGCCGAGCAGCGCGAGGGAGAAGCCGGTCAGCGGGTTGGACAGGCGCTGATGCGCCTCGGCCCGGAAACGCCGGCGGTCGCGGATCGAGACCTCGGGTTCGGGGTAAAGAAGGTCGGTCAGGCCACGTTCCTGGGCATTGCGGAAACGGCTCTGCTCGGAACGGTTCGCCCGTGCGAGGTCCAGGCTGTTCTCGGTGAAGCTGAGGACATTCAGCCTTGTGCCGCCATTGGGGTTGCGTTCGAGCTGCTGGCGCTGGCCGTTCACCAGGGTCACCCGCGGGCCTTCGGGGCCATTGGTGATACGCCCGGCCTCGGCCAGGATGGTGACTGGGGCACCCCGCTCGCGCGCGTCATGCACCAGGATGCCGCGCAGGGTGCCGTCGCTCTCCCGCGTGCGGGCATAGACGGTGAGGTCCTCTCCCACCGAGGAAAACACGCCCTCTTGCAGCAGCAGGCCGGCCATCTGGTTGCGGATCTCGAACTGCCACTCGCGGAAGGAGGCGTGGCTGATCGGCACGAGATAGAGGGTCAGGAAATACCCCACCATCACCGCAATGCCCGAGACCGCCAGCGCCGGGCGGGAGAGCTGCCACTGCGACAGGCCGGCGGCGCGCATCACCACCAATTCGCGGTCCGAACCAAGGCGGACATAGGTGAAGAGCACCACGACAAAGGTGGTGATGGGCAGGATCACGGCAAAAAAGCTGGGCAGCAGCAGGGATGTCAGCTCGAGAAACACCCAGAAGGACAGGCCGCGGTCCAGCACAAGCTCGATGAAGCGCAGCGACTGGGTCAGCCAGATCAGCGCGGCGAGGCCAATGGTCACCGCCAGCAGCGCGCCACCGAGTTGCCGGAAGATGTAGGTGTCGAGGCGCGTGATCACGCTGGACATATAGCGTGGCTATCGGCCGCCGGCCAGGAAGGCGCGAGGCGCCGCAATGGTTCAACCGCGGAGACGGTTAAGGTCGTTTGGAAGCATGTGTTCAGGGTTTCGCGCATCTTCACGGGGGGCAGAGGTGCTGCGCGCAGCAGAGCGACAAGCTGCGTGACGGCGCGCCATGCCGCGAACCCAAGGCGCTGATTTCGGCCGGCTCCAGCATGCTCCGCATCAGCACCACCACCCTGAACCCGGACAAGCGGCGGCAGGGCCTTGAGCCATCCCCCGCCCGGCCGAGCCTGTTCTCACACGCTACCGGAAGGTCGGCACCGCATCGTCATCCGGCAAGTCGGGCAGCGGCACATCGATGCGCACCGTGCTCGGGTCCACGCCGGTGCCGGCATCGAGCCAATAGGTCACCGTCTCCGGCCAGAAGATCACGATGCCGACCAGAATGATCTGCAGGAACAACCACGGGATCGCGCCAAGATAGATGTCCTTGGTCAGCACCTCCTTCGGCGCGATGCCGCGGAGGTAGAACAGCGCGAAGCCGAAGGGCGGGTGCATGAAGCTGGTCTGCAGATTGATGCAGAGCAGAACGCCGAACCAGACCAGGTTGATGTCCAGCTTCGCCGCCACCGGCGCCAGCAACGGCACCACGATGAAGGCGATCTCGAAGAAATCCAGGAAGAAGGCCAGGAAGAAAACGAAGATATTGACGAAGATCAGGAAGCCGGTCTGGCCGCCGGGCAAATGGCTGAGCAGGTGCTCGATCCAATGCGTGCCATCGACGCCCTGGAAGACCAGCGAAAACACCGTCGCACCGATCAGGATGAAGATGACCATGGAGGTGATGCGCATGGTATTGCCCATCGCCTCGCGCAGCAGCTTCCAGGAATAGGTGCCCTGCGCCACCGCCAGGCCAATCGCGCCGATGGCACCCATGGCGCCCGCCTCGGTGGGCGTGGCAAGGCCGAGGAAGATCGTCCCCAGCACCAGGAATATCAGCACGATGGAGGGCACCATGCCCTTCAGCACCCGCCAGTAAAGCGGCCAGCCGCGGGGCGACAGCGCCTCGGGCGGCAGCGGCGGCACCTTGTGGGGTGCGAAGATCGACACGCCCAGGATGAACAGCATGAACAGCAGGATCTGCAGGATCGATGGGCCGATGGCGCCGGCATACATGTCGCCCACGCTCTTGCCGAGCTGGTCGCCCAGCACGATCAGCACCAGGGATGGCGGAATCAGCTGGGTTATGGTGCCCGAGGCCGCGATCACCCCCGTCGCGATCCGCATGTCATAGCCGTAGCGCATCATGATCGGCAACGAGATCATGCCCATGGCGATGACCGACGCCGCGACCGTGCCGGTGATGGCGCCGAGCACCGCGCCCACCAGAATCACCGCATAGGCCAGCCCGCCGGGGATTTTCCCGAAGAGCTGGCCGGTGCCTTCCAGCAGGTCCTCCGCCAGCCCGCAACGCTCCAGGATGGCGCCCATCAGGGTGAAGAATGGGATGGCCAGCAGCAAGTCGTTGGAGAGAATCCCGAACACCCGCAGCGGCAGATTGCCCAGAAAGGCCGCGTTGAAGAAGCCCAGCTCGATCGACAGGAAGCCGAAGAACAGCCCCACCGCGGAGAGGCTGAAAGCCGCGGGAAACCCCGCCAGCAGAAAGATCACCAGGCCGCCGAACATCAGCGGCGGCATGAGGTCGAGGCTCATTGTTCAGGCTTCTTGTATTCGAGGAAGGCATTGCCCTTGACCGGCACGCCGCGCAGCACGGCCACGCGCTTGATCAGCTCCGACAGGCCTTGCAGCACCAGCAGCAGGAAACCCAGCGGCAGAATCAACTTCACCGGCCAGCGCAGCATGCCGCCGGCATTCGGGCTGCCCTCATTGCGGACAAAACTGTCCCAGAAGAACGGCCAGGTCATGTACAGCATCAGGCACATCGCCGGCAGCACGAAGAAAATGAAACCGAAGATGTCGATATAGAGCCGCGTGCGATGCCCGACCCAGCCATAGAGCAGATCGACCCGCACATGCTCATTGCGCAGCAGGGTGTAGCTGGCGCCCAGCATCACCATGCCGGCGAAGAGATACCATTGCAGCTCCAGCCAGGCATTGGAGGAGATCGACACGCCATAGCGGATGAAGGCATTGCCGGCCGAGATGACGCAGGCGGCCAGCACCATCCAGTCCGCCAGACGCCCGAACCGGGTGGAGACCCAGTCCACCGCGGCGCTGAAGCTGAGCAGCGGCTGCATCAGCGCGGCCGCGCCGGCGCGTTCTCCGCCGCCTGCATGGCATAGACGAAATTGTCATAGGTGCTTTCGGCGACACGGAACCATTGCAGTTGGGTGTCGCGATAGGCGCGGAAGTGGTCCCAGACCTTCTTGAAGTTGGCGTTGCGCTCGGCCGTTTCGCCATAGAGTTCAAAGGCGGCGCGGTAGCAGGCTTCCATCACCGGGCGCGGGAAGGGGCGAAGCTGGGTGCCGGCAGCCACCAGGCGGCGCAGGGCCGGCGGGTTCTGGCTGTCATATTTCGCCATGGTCTCGATGGTGGCGTCGCGGCAGGCGCTTTCCAGCGCCTCTTTGTAGAGCTGTGGCAGCTCGTTGTACTTCGCCTGGTTGACGGTCATGGACAGGTTGAGCCCACCCTCCCACCAGCCGGGGTAGTAATAGAACGGCGCCACGCGCTGGAAGCCCAGCTTTTCGTCATCATAGGGGCCGACCCATTCGGCGGCGTCGATCGTGCCGCGCTCCAGCGCCGGGTAGATATCGCCGCCGGCGATCTGCTGCGCCACCACGCCCAGCTTGGCCAGCACATTGCCGGCGAAGCCGCCGATGCGCATCTTCAAACCGCGCAGGTCTTCCACTGTGCGGATTTCGCGGCGGAACCATCCGCCCATCTGCGCGCCGGTATTGCCGGCCGGGATGCTGAGAACATTGTAGGTGGCGAAGAAGTCTTTCATCACCTCACGGCCGCCACCGGCATTCAGCCAGGAATTGATCTGCCGGAAATTCATCCCGAAGGGCACCGTGCCGTCGAAGGCGAAGGTCGGATCCTTGCCCACCCAGTAATAGCTGGCGGTGTGGGTGCATTCCACCGTGCCGGCCTGGACGGCATCGAGCGTGGCCAGGCCCGGCACCAGTTCGCCGGCCTGAAAGAGCTGGATGCGGAACTTGTTGTCGGTCAGCGCGGCGACTCGGCGGGCGACATGCTCGCCGGCGCCATAGATCGTATCGAGGGCGCGGGGAAAGCTGCTGGCGCAACGCCAGCGAATCTCAGGCGTTGCCTGGGCCAGCGCGGGGCTGGCGAGAAGCGGCAGGACCGCGGCCGCGGCGGTACCGGCGGCGATGACATTGCGTCTTTGCATGAGCTTGTTCCTCAACCCGATACGGAAGCGTTATGACGCAGCGTAATGCAGTTTTTTCGGAATGGGAATTCTTCAATTCTGTCCATTGCGATACCTTCCCGACGCGGGGCCGCCTGACGCATGCTGACAGCGTGCCGCGCCAAACCCCTTCGCCATGCTGACCACGCTCTGCCTGCTGCTGGCGGCGCTGCTCCTCCTTGTGCTGCCCGCGGCGCTGGGCATGGTGGCGGTGCTGCGCCTGGGCACGGCGCTGGTGATGGCGGGCATGGCGGTGCTTGCGGTGCTGGCGCTGCTCTGGCCCTCGGCCGAAGTGCTGGCCTTGCCGCTCGGCCCGCCCTGGGCGGCGGCCTTGCTGGCGCTGGACCCGCTCTCGGCCTGGTTCCTGCTGCTGCTCGGGCTGGCCGGCGCCTTTGCCTCGCTGATGGTCGCATCCGGCCCGCGGCATGAGCTGGTGGGCTTTGTGCTGTTCCTGTTCGGCATGGCGCTGTGCATCACCGCGGCCGATGGTTTCTCCCTGCTGCTGGGCTTCGAGGCCATGTCGCTGGCGAGCTGGGCCACGCTGCATGAGCGGCGCGCCGCACGGCTCTACCTCGTCTTCGCGATCTTCGGCGGCGGCTGCCTGATGGGCGCGCTGGGTCTGCTGTCGGCCGGCGCGGGCTCGCTGGGTTTCGCAGCCCTGCGCGCCGCCCCGCCCGAGGGGCTTGCCGCCGTCGCCGTGCTGGCCCTGGTGCTGCTGGGGGCCGGCGCCAAGGCCGGGCTGGTGCCGCTGCATCTGTGGCTGCCGCTGGCTCATCCCGCGGCGCCGGCGCATGTCTCGGCGCTGATGTCGGCGGTGATGGTGAAGGTGGCGCTGTATGTCATCCTGCGCCTGGTCTTCGACCTCTGCGGTCCGGCGCAGGCTTCCTTCTGGGGCATGCCGCTGCTGCTGATGGGTGCGGCCTCGGCTCTGCTGGGCGCGCTGCGGGCCAATCTGGAGAATGACACCAAGGCGATCCTGGCCTGCTCCACCATCGAGAATGTCGGGCTGATCGCGGCGGGCCTCGGCCTCGCGCTGATGTTCCGCGGCGCCGACATGGCGGTGCCGGCGGCCCTGGCCCTGGCGGGCGCGCTGCTGCATGTGCTGAACCACGGTCTGTTCAAATGCCTGCTGTTCCTGGGCGTGGGCGCGGTGCTGGAGCAGGCCGGCCAGCGTCGGCTCGATGCGCTGGGCGGCTTGCTGCACAACATGCCGGTGCTGGGCTGGGCCATGCTGGTGGGCGCGCTCTCGGCCGCCGCCGTGCCGCCCCTCTCGGGCTTCGCCAGCGAATGGTTGCTGTTGCAGGCATTGCTCGGCGCCTGGCGCACCGGCGATGCGCTGTTCCAGTTCGCCGCCCTCGTGGCGCTGGCGATGGTGGCCATGGCGGTGGCGCTCGGCGCCGCGGCAATGCTGCGGCTCTGGGGGCTGGTGTTCCTCGGGCGCCCGCGCAGCCCCAGGGTGGCCGGTGCCGAGGATCTTTCCGGAATGGGCCGCGCGGCCTTGCTGTTGCCGGCGGCGCTCTGCCTGCTGCTCGGCGTCTTTCCCGCCCTGGCGCTGGCGCTGATGCAGCCGGTGCTGGCGCAATGGCTGGGCCCGGCGGCGCCGGTGCCCGGGGGCTTTTTCGGTCTTTCCGCCGGCGATGCCGGGGCGCGGTACATGGTGCTGCCGGCCGGGCTGCTGCTGGCGGTGCTGGCCCTGGCGCTGTGGCGCGGCGCGCAATGGCGCGGCGGCGGCGGCGCCACCCGCGCGCCAGCCTGGGATTGCGGCTTCACTGCCCCCCCCGCCCATCTGCCCTTCGGCAACCCCGCCACCCAGCCCAGCGGCGAGGGCTTTTCGCAACCCATTTCCCGCATGCTGGCCGGCCCGCTGATGGCCGCGCGCTGGCATGTGGCAGTGCCGCCGCCAGGCAGCCTGGCGGCCGCCCAATACGCGGCCGCCAGCGCCGATCCGACATGGCGCGCGCTGACCGCGCTGCGCGCCGCGCGCCATGCCGTGAGCCAGCGGGTGGATGGTTTTCGCGCGCTCTCGGTCCGCCACGCGCTGGGCCTCATGTTCGCCACGCTGGTGCTGCTGCTGGCCGTGCTGGCGGGGCTGGAGCGGCCATGATCCAGGGTATGGCCTCGGTGCTGACACAGGCGCTGCATCTCGTGCTGGTGCTGGCCATGGCGCCGCTGCTGGTGGGGCTGGTGCGGCTGGTGAAGGCGCGGCTGATGGGCAGGCGCGGGCCTTCGCCGCTGCAACCCTGGCGGGATCTGGCGAAGTTGCTGCGCAAGCGCCCGGTGCTGGCCGAGGGGGCCAGCGACATCTCCCGCGCCGCGCCCTATGTCGCCTGCGCCGCCACCCTGCTGGCCGCCATGCTGGTGCCGGGCTTCTCGCAGGGCATGCTGCTGGCGCCGCTGTCCGACCTGCTGCTGTTGGCCGGGTTGCTGGCGCTCGCGCGCGTCGCGCTGGCGCTGGCGGGCATGGATGCCGGCACCGCCTTCGGCGGCATGGGGGCGGCGCGTGAACTGGGCTTTTCCGCCTTCGCCGAGCCCGTGCTGATGCTGTGCATCCTGGTGCTGGCGATGGTTGCGGGCACCACCAATCTGGACGCCATGGTGCTGGCCTTCCGCGAGGGCGGCGTGGGGTTGCGGGTCTCGCTGCTGCTCATCGCGGCGGCGCTGCTGGCGGTGGGCCTGGTCGAGAATGCCCGCATGCCGGCCGACAATCCCGCGACCCATCTGGAACTCACCATGGTGCATGAGGCGATGATCCTGGAGGCGAGCGGCCGCCATCTCGCGCTGTGGGAGATGCAGGCGGCGCTGAAGCTGCTGGTCTGGATGGCGCTGCTCTCGGCGGTGTTCATCCCCTGGGGCATCGCACCGGCAGGGGGCGGGCCGGCCGCCTGGCTGCTGGGGTTGGGGCTGTGGCTGGCCAAGATCACGCTGCTGGCCGTGGCACTCGCGGTGTTCGAGAGCGCGGTCGCCAAGCTGCGCGTCTTCCGGGTGCCGGAATTCCTGGGTGCGGCGCTGCTGCTGGCCGCACTCGCGGTCGCGCTGCTCTTCGTGTCGACGGGGCTCGCGTGATGGGCAGCCTCGCCTATGACATCGCGCATGTGCTGGGCGGCGGCATGCTGCTCTGCTCCTTTCTGTTGCTGACGCAACGAAGGCTGGGCGGGCTGATCTGGCTGCTGGCGGCGCAGGGGCTGCTCCTGGCCATGGCCGCGGCATGGCAGGGATATTCCCAGGGGTCGGCCCATCTCTACGCCTCGGCCGGCATCGCCTTCGCCGCCAAGGCGGTGGCCATCCCGCTCGCGCTGCGCGAGGCGACGCGGCGCGCCGGCGGCGGCGGCGATGCCGGGCTGCCCGCCATGCCGGCGCTGCTGGGTGGCGGTGCCATGGTGGCGCTGGCCATCCTCGTCGCCCTGCCGGTCTCGACCGGCACCTCGGCGCTGGCGCGTGAGGATTTGGCCATAGCACTCTCCATCCTGCTCCTCGGGCTGCTGATGATGTGCACCCGCCGCCACGCCCTGGCCCAGGCGGCGGGGCTGTTGAGCATGGAGAACGCCCTCATGCTCGCCGCCGTGGGTGCGGCCGGCATGCCGCTGGTGGTGGAGCTTTCCGCCGCCGGCCTGGTGCTGGTGGTGGCGGCACTCGCCGGCCTCTTCGGCATGCGCATGCGCGAGCAGGTGGCGAGCCTGGACACCACGGCGCTCGACGCCCATCGCGGGGACCGGCACTGATGTGGGCCGTCCTCATTCCGGCGCTCGGCGCGGCACTGCTGCCGCTGGTGCCGCGCATGGCACATTGGCTGAACATCGCCTTCGCCGCCGCCACGCTGGTGGCGGTGCTGCTGCTGGAGCGCGGCGGCGAGGGCTGGCTGCGGCTCGATGCGCTGAACCATCCCATGGTGCTCGTGGCGGGCGTGGTCGGCCTGGCCACTGCGGTGTTCTCCGCCCATGAGCGTCTCTCCCACTCCCGCCTGTACCACGCCGCCTTCCAGGGTTTTTGCGCGGCCAATATGCTGGCCCTGCTGTCGGACAATCTGGGGCTGATGTGGGTGGCGATCGAGGCCGCGACGCTGGCCTCGGTGGTGATGGTGGCCAGCCCCCGCAGCACGGCAGCGCTGGAGGCCGCGTGGAAATTCTTCATCCTCTGCGGCGTGGGCATCGCGCTGGCGCTGTTCGGCACGGTGGTGCTGCAGATGGCGGTGCCCGGCGCCGGGCTGTCCTTCGCGGCGCTGCGGGCCGGGGCGGCGGCGGCCGATCCTGGCCTGCTCAACCTCGCCTTCATCCTGCTGCTGGTGGGGTATGGCACCAAGTCGGGCCTGGTGCCGCTGCACCACTGGCTGCCCGACGCCCATGCCGAGGGCCCGGTGCCGATCACCGCCGTGCTGTCGGGCCTGCTGCTGACCACCGCCATGCATGCCGTGCTGCGCGCCAAGGCGGTGGTGGGCGCCCATCCCGGCACCATCCCGCCCGGCGCCTTCCTGCTGGTGCTGGGGGTGGCGACATTGCTGGTGGCGGCCTTCGCGCTGTGGCGCCGGCGGGATGCGCGAAGGCTCTTCGCCTGGTCCTCCATCAAGCATATGGGCATCGCCGCCATTGCCTTCGGCCTGGGCGGGCCGGCGGCCAATCTGGCGGGGCTTTTGCACCTTCTGGGCCATGCGCTGGTGAAGAGCGCGGTGTTCATCGGCCTGGGTGCCGCGGTGCAGCTCAAGGGGTCCCAAAGGGTGACCGATATCGGCGGGCTGGTGGCCTCGCACCCCGCGCTGGGCTGGGGGCTGGGGCTGGCCGTGCTGGGGGCGGCGGGGCTGCCACCTTTCATGCTTTTCGCCTCGGAATTTCTGCTGCTGACCAGCGCGGGGCGGCAGGCGCCGTGGCTGTTGCTGCCGCTGCTGCTGGGGCTGCTGGTGGGTGCCGCGGCGCTGGTGCGCACGGCGCAGCGCCTGTGCCTCGGCCCCGCCACCGCGGATGTGGCGGGCGCGCCGGCGCCGGGGCTGCTGGTGCTGATCCCGCTTTGGGGCCTGCTGCTGCTGGCCTTCTGGGCCATGCTGGCGATGCCCGCGCCCATCGCCGCGATGCTGCGCGCCGCGGCCGAGGTGCCGGGATGATCACGAAAAACCTCTCCGCCACCGAATGGCAGGCGCTGGCCCGGAACAGTCCGCCGCTGCTGGCGATGTGGGCGGAGCCCGCCACCGTATACGCGGCCTTCATGGATGGCGCGGCGCCGACGCTGTTCAGCTGCCCGGCCCCCGATGGCCGCTTCGCCTCGCTCTCGGCCCTGCATCCCGCGGCGGCCTGGTTCGAGCGCGCGATCCACGACCTCTGGGGGCTGGAGGCGGTGGGCAGCATCGATGGCCGGCCCTGGCTGGACCATGGCAAATGGCCGGTGCTGAATCCGATGTCGGGCCGCCCCGTCCGCCACGGCACCGCGCCGCCGCAGCCCGAATTCCTCGAAGCCTCGGGCGCGGGCGTGCACCAGATTGCCGTCGGGCCGGTGCATGCCGGCATCATCGAGCCCGGGCATTTCCGCTTCCATGTCGTGGGCGAGACGCTGGTGCGGCTGGAGGTGCTGCTGGGATACACCCACAAGGGCACGCTGGCGCTCATGCAGGGCAAGTCGCCCCGCGCGGCGGCGCGGTTTCCGGCGCGGCTTTCCGGCGATTCCACGGTGGCGCATTCGCTTGCCTTCGCAACCGCCGCCGAACATGCAGCCGGCATCACGCCGCCGGCGCGCGCCATCGCCCTGCGCGCTGCCATGGCCGAGATCGAGCGCATCGCCAACCACCTCAACGACTGGGGCTTCATCTGCAACGATGCGGCCTTCCCCGCCGTGCATGCCCGCACCGGGGCGCTGCGCGAGGCGCTGCTGCGCGCCTGCCACGTGGCCTTCGGCCACCGCCTGATGATGGACCGCGTGCTGCCCGGCGGCATCGCCACCGACATCGCCCCGGGGGCCTTGGGCATCATCGCCGAGGCGCTGGCCACCATCGAGGCCGAGCTGCCGGCGCTGGAGCGCATCACCGCCAGCCATGCCAGCCTGCAGGACCGGCTGGTCACCACCGGCATCATCGCGCCCGAACTGGCCGCGCGCATGAACGCCGGCGGTGTGGTCGGCCGCGCCAGCGGCCGCGCGGTGGATGCCCGCGCCACGCCGGGATACGCGCCGTATGACGAGCTGGAGGTGCTTCCCGTCACCCGTGCCGAGGGCGATGTCGCCGCCCGCCTCGCCGTGCGCCAGGGCGAGATTCGGGAGAGCCTGCGCATGCTGCGCATCATCGCCGCCGGCCTGCCGGAGGGCGAGATCATCACGCCGCTGCCGGCCCGCGCCGGCGAGGGTTTCTCGCTGATCGAGGGGTTCCGCGGCGAGTGCTTCTGCTGGCTGCGGCTCGATGATGGCGGGCTGATCCAGAGCGTCTTCCTGCGCGACCCGTCCTGGCTGCACTGGCCACTGCTGGAGGCGGCGGTGCAGGGCAACATCGTTGCCGACTTCCCGCTGATCAACAAAAGCATCAACGCCTCGTATTCGGGGGTGGATCTGTGAGCATCGAGCTGGAGCCCGCCATCCCCATCCTGCGCATCTTCGATGTGGCGAAGGCGCGGGAATTCTATGAGGGTTTCCTCGGCTTCTCCTGGGATTGGGAGCATCGTTTCGACGCCGAGGCGCCGCTCTTCGTCCAGGTTTCTCGCGGGAAGACACTGCTCTTCCTCAGCGAGCATTTCGGCGATGGCACGCCGGGCAGTCATCTCATCATCCGGATGTCCGGCGTGGATGCACTGAAGGCCGAGCTGCATGCGAAGAATTACCGCCATGCCCGCCCCGACATCCAGAAGCAGCCCTGGGGATACCGTGACCTCGCCGTCAGCGACCCCTTCGGCAACCGGCTGATCTTCTCCGAGGAATGCGACTGAGATGCTCTGGCCCAGGCTCGCGAAAAACCTCCTCTCCCGCCCGCTGACCGACCCGGCGCCGGCCACGCGGCCCGATGAGGTGGTCGAACTCGCCGCCCTGCTGGAGGCCAGCGCGCGCCGCCGGCTCGGCCGCTCTCTCGCCATCCGCGTCGTCGATGCCGGCAGCTGCAATGGCTGCGAGCTGGAGCTCAACGCCACCCAGAATGTCGTGCATGACCTCGAGCGTTTCGGGCTGCGTTTCGTGGCAAGCCCGCGCCATGCCGATGTGCTGCTGGTGACCGGCCCGATCACCCGCAACATGACCGAGGCGCTGGCCCGCACCCGCGCCGCCATGCCCGAGCCCTGCTTCGTCGTGGCGGTGGGCGATTGCGCCATCGATGGCGGCGTCTTCAAGGGCAGCTACGCCGTGGAGGGCGGGCTCGCGGCCGAACCGCGCCCGGGCGAGGCGGGGATGCGGCCCGATATCCGCATCCCCGGCTGCCCGCCCACGCCGACCCAGATCATCCACGGCCTGCTGACCCTATTGGCCGCGCAGGAGTAGTGCCAGGGAGGGTGTCGCCTCCTCCGGCGGCACCGCCCGCAGCACGGTGAAGGCGTCGTTGAAGAAGCCGCAAAAGGCATCGGCGTGCCAGTGGTCGGCGCGGCGGGTCTGCACCAGGCCCCATGGCCCCGAAGCCGCTGGCCGCAGCGAGCCCGCATTATAGGCGATGGCGACCAGCGGCGGGTCGAAGCCCGTGGGCATCCGCGCCTGGATCGCCTGGCGGCGGATATAGGCGCCGCCGGCCGCCAGCGAGGTTTCGGGCTCCAGCAGCCTGGCGCGGTCCAGCCTGGGGTCGCCCAGCGCCTCGCGCGCCGTCGAGATCAGCGTCTGCATCAGGCCGGGCGAGACACGATGCGGTGTCGTCTGGTCATCCAGATATCCCGGCTCCTCGCGCACCGCGTCGGCCCGGCCGCCGCTCTCGGTGCAGGCGCAGGCCAGCAGCAGCTCCACCGGCACGCGCTGCGCCTGGGCGGCACGCTGCATCGCTGCGCCATGCACGGCCCATGCGCGCGCCACCATGGGCATGCCGGCGGCAACCCGCTGGCCGTCGATCAGCAGCCCTTCTGCGGTCAGCCTCCAGCGCCTGGTGCCGGTGCCGACCGGCGCGCCGTGCTCCGCCGTCAGCCGGGCGAGGAAGGGCTGCAGCATCGCCCGCCAGCCAGGGAAGGTGGTGGCGGGTGGTGCCGCCTGCATCAGCCGGCCCCAGGTCGCCGGGCCGATCACGCCATCGCCCAACAGCCCCTGGGCGCGCTGGAACCGCAGCACGGCATCGCGCGTGGCGGGGCCGAAGACGCCGTCCGTCGCCATCGCGCCCATGCCGGCGCGGCGCAGCGCCTGCTGGGCCAGCCGCACATCGGCGCCGGACAGCAGCGGAAAACGGAAGGAAAGGGTGCGGTCGAGCGGGATCATGGCGTGGCTCCTGGGGGGTGGTCGATCAGCGCCTGGGCGCGGTCGCGCAGCAGGGGTGCGCGGTCGGGCGGTGCGGCCTGGGCGGCGCGCAGGGCCTCGTGTGCGAGAGAAACCGAATGCACGGAATCGGACAAATTCGCGGCGCAGATCAGCGCCTGGGCCTGGCCCGCCGCCAGCGCCGGATGGGCGGTGGTCCGGCGGGCGGCGGCGTAGGATTGCGCCGCGCAATCCAGCATGGCCAGCGCTGTGCTGCCGGGGCAGGCGGCACCGGGCGCGCGGGCCGCCATGGCGGCGGCCATGCAGGCCTCAGCCCGGCGGGCATGGAGCTGCGGGCAGGCGGGATGGCCATCGTCACAGGGGGTGACCACCGGCTGTTCGGCGGCCAGTGACGGGCTGTCCCGCCACCGCGCGAGCTGGCCGAGCGGCGGGTCCAGCACCACCGCCAGCGGCGCGCAGCCGGCCAGCAGCAGAATCAGGGCGGGCCTCATGGCGTCACCTCGCGCAGGATCTGCATGGGGTCCTGCCGGCTCTCGCGCAGGCGGCCGAGCAACAGGGTCAGGGCCTGCAGGGCGGCGTGTTGTTCTGCGCTGCCGGTGCCCGGCGTCAGCAGGGCCTGGGCGGCCGCGGCATCCGGCGCCTCGGCGCGCAAGGCCGGTGCGGCGGCGGATAATGCGGTGGCCACCCGCCGCACCGCCTCGGCCGAGACGTCATCCGCCGCCTCGCCCGCCACCAGGGCGCGGCGGTATTCCGCAAGCCCGGCCTCGACCTGGACCGGGTTTTCGAAGTGGCCGGCGCCCCAGCGGGCCCAGATCCGCGCCGCGCCGTCATCGCGCAGCGCCATGTCCAGCAGGTCGGCGGCGAAGCCCGGGGTGTCGCGCAGGGGCGCCAGCGCCTGGGCGAAGATGGGGGTCAGCCGCGCCAGCGCCTCCTGCGGGGTGATCGCGCCGGGGTCGAACAGCGCGGGATCATGCGGCGCGTTCAGCACCCCCGCCTGCCAGCGCCGCCAGGCGGCGGCTGAGAGCGACCAGCCCAGCCCCAGCAGCAGCGCCACGCCGGCCAGCGGGCCGCCAGCCACCGCGGGCAGCAACGGCCCGGCCAGGCGCAGCAGCGTGGCGAAGGGGCCGCCGGCGCCGGTCAGCGCCGCCGTGGCCTCGGCGATGCGGCCTAGATCGGGCGGCGTGGCGCGGGCGGCCTCCAGCGCGGCGCGGGCACGGGCCAGCATGGCGGGGGCTTCGGCGGGCAGCAGGCCGGCGGGCAGGGCGGGGCCGAAATTCTCCACCAGCTCGGTGGCGACGGTGAGATGGCGCTCCAGCCGGGCCAGGGCATCGGCATCGCGGGCGGGGCGGGTCGCGGCCTCGGCGGCGGCCTCGATGGCGGTGGCGGTGGTCTGGCGCAGGGCTTCGTGGGCGCGCTGTTCCTGGCCCAGGGCCTCGGCCACGCGGCGATTGGCCTGGGCATCGGGCGTGGTGGCGCGCGCGCCAAAGTAATAGCCGAAGACGCCGGCGATGATGCCGTTCACATAGCCCGCCACCGCGTCGGACAGGTTCAGCGCGGCGGCGAAGAGCAGCAGGGGCAGCCCGACCACGCCGACGATCAGGGCGAGGATGGCGCGCACCGTGCCCTCGGGCAGGGCCATGGGCAGGTCGCGCAGGGCGGCGACCTGCTCGGGCGTGGTGCCGGGCTGGCCGAGCAGGGTGAAGCTGCGCGCCGCCAGCCACCAGAGAAACCCGGCAAAGGCCAAGCCGACAAGGAATATGAGCCCAGCGATGATCAGCACCGGCGGCGCGCCCCCCAGCGCCTGGGGCGCCATGGCGGCGCCGCCTGCGCCGAGAAGTGCGGCGATCAGGCCGAAAAGGGCGGAATGGAGGGCGGTGGGGGGCATGGGCCGTCTCCTGTCTGGAGATACGGCACTTAATCCTAATTTGGGAACAAAGCAAGAATAAAATGCTCGGTTTGGCGCGCCCGCCCCCGCGTGCTACCCCGCGCGGGCTTCAAAGGAACCACACCATGTCCGATACCACGCCGCCGCCGGGCGCCGGCCCCCTCGTGCTGAACATGCAGTACACCAAGGATCTCAGCTTCGAGGTTCCGGGCGCGCCCGGCATCTTCGCCACGCTGCGCGAGCCGCCGGCCATCGACCTCCAGCTCGACGTCCAGGCGCGGCCGATCGAGGAAGGCCAGAACGTCTTCGAGGTGACGCTGGACATTCGCGCCGATGCCCGCCTGGGCGAGACGGTCTGCTTCATCGCCGAGCTGACCTATTGCGGCATCTTCACCATCAACGTGCCCGAGCAGGATCTGGAGCCGGTGCTGCTGGTGGAATGCCCGCGGCTGCTCTTCCCCTTCGCCCGCAACATCCTGGCCGAGGTGACCAGGGATGGCGGCTTCCCGCCGGTCTTCCTGAACCCCATCGACTTCGTGGCGCTGTGGCAGAACCGCCGCGGCCAGGCGATGGAAACCCCGGTCGGCAACGCCTGAGACCGCGATGATCCGCCTCGACAGCATCACCCGGCAGAACGGCCACCAGCTGCTCTTCATCGAGGCTTCGGCAGCGCTTCAGCGCGGCGAGAAGGTGGGGCTGGTCGGCCCGAACGGCGCCGGCAAGACCACGCTGTTCCGCATGATCACCGGGCAGGAGCAGCCCGATGAGGGCCAGGTGCTGGTCGAGCGCGGCGTCACCATCGGCTTCTTCAGCCAGGATGTCGGCGAAATGTCCGGCCGCAGCGCGGTGGCCGAGGTGATGGACGGCGCGGGCGATGTCAGCGTGGTGGCGGCAGAGCTGCATGCGCTGGAACTCGCCATGGCCGACCCCGACCGGGCGGATGAGCTGGAGGCGATCATCGAGCGTTTCGGCGAGGTGCAGGCCCGCTTCGACGACCTCGGCGGCTACGCCCTGGAGAGCCGGGCGCGCGAGGTTCTGGCGGGGCTGAGCTTTTCCGAGACGATGATGGATGGCGATGTGGGCGCGCTGTCCGGCGGCTGGAAGATGCGCGTGGCGCTGGGGCGCATCCTGCTGATGCGGCCTGACGTCATGCTGCTCGACGAACCCTCCAACCACCTCGACCTCGAAAGCCTGATCTGGCTGGAGAATTTTCTGCAGGGCTATGATGGCGCGCTGCTGATGACCTCGCACGACCGGGAATTCATGAACCGGATCATCAACAAGGTGATCGAGATCGACGCGGGCGACCTGACCAGCTTTTCCGGCAATTACGAGTTCTATGAGCAGCAGCGAGCGTTGAACGAGAAGCATCAACTCGCCCAGTTCGAGCGCCAGCAGGCCATGCTGTCGAAGGAAATCAAATTCATCGAGCGCTTCAAGGCGCGCGCCAGCCACGCCGCCCAGGTGCAGAGCCGGGTGAAGAAGCTGGACAAGATCGAGCGGGTGGAGCCGCCGCGCCGGCGCCAGAGCGTGGCCTTCGAATTCCTGCCGGCGCCCCGCTCGGGCGAGGATGTGGTGAATTTGCGCGGCGTGCACAAACGCTATGGCGAGCGGGTGATCTACCAGGGGCTGGATGTGCTGATCCGCAGGCGGGAGCGGGCCTGCGTGCTGGGCATGAATGGCGCGGGCAAATCCACCCTGCTGAAGCTGGTCACCGGCGCGACCGAGCCAGATGAGGGCAGCGTGGCGCTCGGCGGCAGCGTGAAGCTCGGCTATTTCGCCCAGCACGCGATGGAATTGCTGGATGGCGAATTGACCGTGTTCGAGGCGCTGGAGGCGCAGTTTCCACGCGCCGGCCAGGGTTCACTGCGTTCGCTGGCCGGCTGCTTCGGCTTTTCCGGCGCCGATGTGGACAAGCGCTGCCGGGTGCTGTCGGGCGGCGAGAAGGCCCGGCTGGTGATGGCCGGCATGCTCTACGACCCGCCGAATTTCCTGGTGCTGGACGAGCCGACGAACCATCTGGACATGGCGACGAAGGAAATGCTGATCACCGCGCTGTCGCAGTATGACGGGACCATGCTCTTTGTTTCGCATGACCGGCATTTCCTGGCCGCGCTGTCCAACCGCGTGCTGGAGGTGACGCCCGGCGGCATCCAGGATTACGGCGGTGGCTATACCGAATACGTCGCCCGGACGGGGCAGGAAGCGCCCGGTCTGCGGGCTACTGGGTAACGCCGATCCGGACCAGGGCCAGAGCGAAGGCCATGATGCCGAAGGTAACACCGGCGCCGCCGGCCAGCAGCGTCCAGGCCGTCGGCAGTTGCGAAACGCGGCCCTTCACATCGAGCAGGTCGGTTTCGACGCGGCGGAAACGCTCTTCGAAGCGGTCGAAACGGTTTTCCAGCCGGTCCAGCCTGGCTTCGATGCGCAGGATGGCTTCCAGCGTGCGGGTATCGGCGACGAGGGCCGGGGGCGTCTGGTCAGGCATTGCGATGATGTGGCGCGGCGGGAAGCGCGGTGCAAGCCCGGTGTTCAATCGGCGCCGGCGAAGCGGAAGATGGCCAGCACACCGCCGAGAATGCTGAAGGACAGGGCCACCATCGTCATGATCACGGTGTAGGTGCTGGGCATCAGAGACAGCCGACCGTCGACGCGAGCCACATCAATCTCGATTTTGCGAATGCGCTCGTCGAATTTCTCGAGGCGTCCGTCGATCTTGTCCAGCTTGGCTTCGATGCGGGCAAGCGTTCCCTTCACTTCCCGCATATCGGCTTCAAGGGCGGCGATGCGCTGTTCGAGCATGGTACCACCATCATCGGAGCCGCCGCCGCCTCGTGCAAGTTTCGCGCGCTGCGCCAACTGAATGATTTCGGCGCTCTTGTTTTGGTCAGAGGATGCCATCTGCAAGACCTTCGACCAGGATGCGCATGGCCTTCATCGTCTCGTTGGTCTCCTCCCTTGCGGCCGCCAATTGTTCCCTCACAGCCTGCTCCGCCTCTGCCCGCAAAACCGGGTCGGGCGAACTACCCGAAACGTGAGACGCCGCGACAGCGCCACTGACAGCCTCAATCGCCGTTGCCAAACGCGTTACGGCGATGACGAGATCATAAATCGCACCGGATTCGCTGGTTTGGTTAGCCTGATCCATCAGGCCGCCTGTTTCTCCAGCAGCTTCATCTTCACCAGCGCCTCCGCGATCTGCACCGCGTTCAGCGCCGCGCCCTTGCGCAGATTGTCCGCCACGCACCAGAACGCCAGCCCATGCTCCACCGTCGGGTCCCGCCGCAGCCGCGACACATAGACGTCATCCTCATGCACCGCGTCGAGCTGGGTGATGTAGCCACCATCCTCGCGCTTATCGAACACCGCGAGGCCCGGCATCTTTTTCCAGGCGGCGCGCGCCTGCGCCTCGGTGATGGCGGTCTCGAACTCGACATGCACCGCCTCGGCATGGCCGATGAAGACGGGCACGCGCACGCAGGTGGCGCTCACCTTGATATCGGGGTCCAGGATCTTCCTGGTTTCCGCCGCCATCTTCCACTCTTCCTTGGTGAAGCCATCATCCATGAACTTGTCGATATGCGGGATGCAGTTGAAGGCGATGGGCTTGGTGAATTGCTCGACCAGCGGCGGGTCGTTCACGAAGCTGCCCTTGGACTGGGCGAAGAGCTCGTCCATCCCCTCCTTGCCGGCGCCGGAGACCGACTGGTAGGTCGCCACCACCACCCGCCTGATCCGCGCGATCTCGTGCAGCGGCTTGAGCGCCACCAGCATCTGGATGGTCGAGCAATTCGGGTTGGCGATGATCCGCCGCTTCTTGAAGAGGTGGAGGTGCTGTGGGTTCACCTCGGGCACGATCAGCGGGATGTCGGCATCCATGCGGAAATGGCTGGTATTGTCGATCACCACGCAGCCGGCGGCCGCCGCACGCGGCGCATGCACCGCCGAAATCGCCGCCCCCGGCGAAAACAGGCCGATATCGAAGCCGGTGAAATCAAAGGTTTCCAGGTTCTGGCATTTCAGCACGGTCTTCTCGCCGAAGCTGATCTGCTGGCCGACCGAGCGCGCCGAGGCCAGCGCCACGACCTCGCTCACCGGAAAATTCCGCTCCGCCAGCGTCTTCAGGATTTCCCGCCCCACCGCACCGGTGGCGCCCACAACCGCGACCCGATAGCCCATAACCCACACTCCGAAAATACGCGGTTTAGATAAGGCCCGCGCCGCCCCCGCGCAATCGTCAAGCGATGCGCCGGCCGCATTCCTGTAACCTCACTGTGGTAGCAAACGAACACCGGGCAGGCCGATCGAGACAATCGGCAGGCATTTGAGGACAGGTAAAATGGCAAAGCCAGCGGCGCGGAATTCCTATGACAAGAAGGTGGCGCTCGTGCTGCAGGGCGGGGGTGCGCTGGGCAGTTATCAGGCAGGCGTTTTCGAGGCGCTGAACGAGACCACCTACGAACCCGACTGGATCGCCGGCATCTCCATCGGCGCGCTCAACGCCGCCATCATCGCCGGCAACCCGCGGGAGTTGCGGGTGGAGAAGCTGCGCGACTTCTGGCAGGGCATCACCGCCGCCCCCAGCTTCTGGCCCGACCTGCCGCAGAGCCTGTTGCATGGCGCGCTGGGCGATTGGCGCGGCTCCGGCGCCAGCTCCGCGCTGCTGTTCGGCCAGCCCGGCTTCTTCGCGCCGCTCTCCCCGCTCGCCTGGTTTTCCGGCCAGAAGCCGGTGGCCTATTACGACACCTCGGCGTTGCGCTCGACCCTGGAGCGGCTGGTCGATTTCGACCGGATCAACGCGAAGGAAATGCGCTTCAGCGTCGGCGCGGTGAATGTCCGCACCGGCAATTTCGCCTATTTCGACAATGCCCATCAGACCATCCGGCCCGAGCATGTCATGGCCTCGGGCGCGCTGCCGCCGGGCTTTCCCTCGGTCGAGATCGATGGCGAGCATTACTGGGATGGCGGCCTCGTCTCCAACACGCCGCTGCAATATGTGCTGGACAGCGTGCCGCGCCGCTCGCGCCTGACCTTCCAGGTCGATCTCTTCCCGGCCTTGGGCAAGGTGCCCGAGAATCTCGACGAGGTGGCGGAGCGGGAGAAGGATATCCGCTATTCCAGCCGCACCCGCACCGGCACCGAGGCGTTTCGGCTCACCCACACCGTGCGGCACCACATCAACAGCCTGATCGAGAAGCTGCCGCCCGAGCTGCGCGAAACCCGCGAGGCAAAGACGCTCTACCAGTTCGGCTGCGTCACCACGATGGACATCGCCCAGCTGATCTACCGCCCGCCGGTGATGCAGGGGAAGGAAAAGGACTACGAGTTCAGCCGCCGCATCATGGAGGAGCGCTGGTCGCAGGGCCGTGCGGACGCGACAGCCACGCTCGCCGCCTCGCCCTGGCTGGAGCCCATGCCCGAGGATGTCGGCGTGCGGACCTTTGACGTGCTCCGCCCCAAACCCCGCGTATCGTGAAGGAGAACGACGCTTGACGCCCGAGGACCTGCGCGCCCGCGCCTATGCCATGCCCGTGACCAGCCCGGCCTATCCGCGCGGGCCCTATCGCTACAATGGCCGCGAGACGCTGACCATCGAATACCGCACCGACCCGGCCGCCCTGGCCGAGGCGGTGCCCGAGCCGCTGCTGCCGGCGGGCGGGACCGCGCGCATCAGCTTCATCCGCACCGCGGACAGCACGGGGTTTGGCCATTACAACATCGCGGCCCAGGCCATCCCCGTCATCCTGCCCGGTGGCGAGGCGGCGAACTACACCCGCTTCATGTTCGTCGATGCCCATCCGCCCAGTGCGGGCGGGCGGGAGCTCTGGGGCTTTCCGCAGAAGCTGGGCCGGCCCAGCCTGGCCGTCGAGCATGACACGCTGATCGGCCGGCTCGACCATGGCCGGCTGAACATCGCCACCGCCTCGATGGGCTTCAAGCACCAGGCGCTGGCGGCGGAGGAGGTGCTGGCCGGCCTGGCGACGCCGGGCGTGCTGCTGAAGATCATGCCCCATGTCGATGGCAGCCCGCGGATCTGCGAGCTGGTCCGCTACCATTTCTCGGGCATCACCCTGGCGGGCGCCTGGACCGGCCCCGCGGCACTCATCCTGCATGGCCATGCGCTGGCGCCGCTGACCACGCTGCCGGTGCTGGAGGTGCTGCGCGCCGCCCATATCGTCGCCGACATGACGCTCGAATTGGGCACCGTCATCCACGATTATCTGGCCTGAAGGAGCGCCGCCATGAAAGCCCAGGACGTCCTGAAGCGCGCCTTCGCCATGCCGCTGGAAAACCCGAGCTACCCGCCCGGCCCCTATCGCTTCGTCGATCGCGAATACCTCATCATCACCTACCGCACCGACCCCGCCGCCCTGCGCGCCGTGGTGCCGGCCGAGTTCGAGCTGCCTGAGCCGCTGGTGAAATACGAGTTCATCCGCATGCCCAATTCGACCGGCTTCGGCGACTATACCGAGAGCGGGCAGGTCATCCCCGTGCGCTTCCAGGGCGTCGAAGGCGGCTATGTCCATTCGATGTATCTCGACGTCGATCCGCCGATCGCCGGCGGGCGGGAGATCTGGGGCTTTCCGAAAAAACTGGCCAGCCCCAGCCTGCGGGTGGAGCAGGACACGCTGGTCGGCACGCTGGATTTCGGCCCGGCGCGGGTCGCCACCGGCTCGATGGGCTACAAGCACCGCCGCCTGCCCGACGCGGCCGTGCTGCATGCGCTGGCCGAGCCCAACTTCCTGCTCAAGATCATCCCGCATGTCGATGGCAGCCCGCGGGTCTGCGAGCTGGTGCGCTACTTCCTGTCAGACGTCACGCTCAAGGGCGCCTGGACCGGCCCCGCCGCGCTGGAATTGCAACCCCACGCCCTGGCGCCGGTTTCCCAATTGCCGGTGCTGGAGGTGATCTCCGCCACCCATATCCTGGCCGACATCACCCTGGCGCTGGGCGATGTCGTGCATGACTACCTCGCCTGATCACAAACCGAAGGACATTCCCATGCAGAACCTTGAAGGCCAGGTGGCCATCGTCACGGGTGCGGCCAGCGGCATCGGCCGCGAGATCGCCAAGCGCTTTTGCGAGGCCGGCGCCATCGCCGTGATCGCCGACCTGGCCCTGCCGGCCGCCCAGGCCACCGCCGCCGAATTCGAGGCCGCCGGCCATAAGGCACTGGCGGTGGCGATGGATGTCACCAGCGAGGAGCAGGTCGAGGCCGGCATCGCCGCCACCATGGCCGCCTTCGGCCGCATCGACGTGCTGGTCAGCAACGCCGGCATCCAGATCGTCCATCCCATCGATGAATTCCCCTTCGACCAGTGGAAGAAGATGCTGGCGATCCATCTCGATGGCGCCTTCCTCACCACCAAGGCGTGCCTGAAGCACATGTATGCTGCCGGGCGCGGCAGCATCGTCTATATCGGCTCGGTGCATTCGAAGGAGGCCTCGGTGCTCAAGGCGCCCTATGTCACCGCCAAGCACGGGCTGATCGGCCTGTCCAAGACGGTGGCGAAGGAAGGGGCCAAGCACGGCGTGCGCTCCAACGTGGTCTGCCCGGGCTTCGTGCGCACGCCGCTGGTCGACAAGCAGATCCCCGAACAGGCCAAGGCGCTGGGTATCAGCGAGGCCGAGGTGATCAAGAACGTCATGCTGAAAGACACCGTGGACGGCGAGTTCACCACGGTCGATGATGTGGCCGATGCCGTACTCTTCTTCGCCGGAGCCAGCACCAATGCGCTCACCGGGCAATCCCTCATTGTCAGCCATGGCTGGTCGATGGAGTAGGCCTTGAGCATCGCCTTCGCGCAGCTCCTGCTTCAATGCGCCACCGCCTATCTCGCGGCGGGTTTTGGCGTGGGGCTGGCGTTTCTGATCTTCGGGCTGGATCGGGTCGATCCGGCGGCGCGTGGCGCCTATGCCTTCCGGCCGCTGATGCTGCCGGGGCTGATGCTGCTCTGGCCGCTGGTGGTCTGGCGCTGGGTTGGGCTGGCGCGGGGGGCGGGCTGATGCGGCGCCGGCATATCTCGGCGCATGGCCGGATCTGGCTGGTGCTGGCGGTGCTGCTACCGGCCATCCTGGTGGCGGCACTTCTGGCCAGGCAGGGCGGGCCGGCCGACCCGCCGCTGCGGATCAGCGCGCCATGAGCCATAGGTATGTGCCGGTCAGCTGGACGCCGGTGAAATGGGCCTATGATCTGGTCCTGCTGGCGGGCATCGTGCTCTATCTGCTGGTCTATACCGCGCTGGCGAAGGGCGGGTTGGATGAGCCGACGGCGTCGATCCGCGCGCTGGGCTCGCTGGCCTTCATCCTGCTCACGCTCGCCCTGGCCATCGGCCCCGCGGCGCGGCTGGACCGACGGTTTCTGCCGCTGCTCTACAACCGGCGGCATCTCGGCGTGATGACGGCGCTGGTCGCCGCATCCCATGCCATGGCGGTGCTGGACTGGCATTTCGCCTTCTCCGCCACGCCGCCGCTGCTGGCGGTGCTGGTCTCGGAGCCCGGGGGCTTGCCCTTCATCATCTTCGGGATCGTGGCGCTGCTCATCCTCGCCGTGCTGGCGGCGACCAGCCATGATGTCTGGCTGAAGTTCCTGGGGCCGCCGCTGTGGAAGACGCTGCATATGGGCCTCTACGTCGCCTATGCGCTGGTGGTGGCGCATGTCGCCTTCGGCCAGTTGCAGGCGGCGACGCAGCCGGGCCTGGGCCTGCTGGTGGCGGGCGGCGGGGCGCTGCTGATCGGGTTGCACCTGGCCGCCGCCCTGCGCGGCGCGACCTGGACGGCGCTGGCGGCGCCCGAGGCGCCCTGGCTGGTCGTCGGCCCGCCCGGGACCATCCTCGATGCCCGTGCCAGGATCATCCGGCCCGCGGGGGGCGAGGCGGTGGCGGTGTTCCGCAACGGCGAAAAACTCTCCGCCGTCAGCCATCTCTGCGCCCATCAGAACGGGCCACTGGGTGAGGGCCGGGTGATCGATGGCTGCATCACCTGCCCCTGGCATGGCTTCCAGTACCGGCTGGAGGATGGCTGCGCGCCGCCGCCCTTCACCGAGAAGATCGCGACCTATCGCCTGGCGCTGGTCGGCGGCGAGGTCTGGCTCGACCCCCGCCCCAACCCGCCGGGCACCTATGTGGAGCCTTTGGTGGCATGAGCGGCAGCGAGAATTTCTTCATCGGCTGGCAGAAGCGGCCACCGGCGCGGCTGGAGCGGTTCCTGCTGATCGTATCGGCGGGCTTCCTGCTGCTGCTGGGCGGGTTGTCGCTCGGGCTGGGGCAGGCGGATGACCCGGCGGGGCCGGATTTCGCCGCCGTGCCGGGCCTGGCGCCCCTGCCGGAGTTTTCCGAGATGCAGGGGGTGGTGACGCGGCAGCCCTATCCCCTGCTGCACCGGGGGGATGGCCGCAGCGTGCTGCTGGCCGGCGATGGCAAGCAGGGCGCCGGGCTGCCCGCGGCGCTGGAGGGCCAGACCGTCACGCTCAGCGGCTATGTCCAGCAGCGCGGCAGCATCGGCATGCTGGTGGTGCAGGCGGCGCCGGTGGCCGGCGGCCCGGGCGTGGCCCCCCTGCCCCAGCCGCTCGGCCGGTTTCGCATCACTGGGGAGATCTGCGACGGGAAATGCGCCGCCGGCGCGATGCGGGCGGGCACCGGCCTCGCCCATCGCGCCTGCGCCACGCTGTGCATCTCGAGTGCGATTCCCGCCGTTTTCGTCAGCACCGCGCCGGTGCATGGCCAGGCCTTCATGCTGCTGGCTGGCCCCGATGGCGGGCCGATGCCCGCGGCCATGCTGCCGCTGATCGGCCAGAGGGTGACGCTGGAAGGCGCGCTGGAGCGGCTGGGCAGCGTTCTGGTCTTCCGCGCCGGGGTGCCATGAAAGCCACGCTCTTCACCCTGATGGCGCTGGCGCTGGGCTGGGGGCTTTGGCTGGGCGGGCAATGGCTGCAGGGCCTGCTGGGGCTGGAGGTGCTGGGGCTGGCCATGCCCGGGGCGGTGGTGCTGCTGGCGCTGGGCCTGGCCGGGCGGTGGCTGGACGCCGCGCATTAGCCAGCAATCGCTCTGGGTGGAAACACCCAGGCCGCTTCCCGCCCCCGCGACTTGGCGCTATCCCCGCCCACATCATGGATTCTCTGGCCGCCGGCTCCGATCTGGAGCCCGACCCCTCGAGGGGTCCCCT
The DNA here is from genome assembly GCA_964395305.1 of uncultured Rubritepida sp. Classification (GTDB taxonomy): domain Bacteria; phylum Pseudomonadota; class Alphaproteobacteria; order Acetobacterales; family Acetobacteraceae; genus Rhodovarius. The sequence goes on along the minus strand of CAYNBM010000009.1, from coordinate 137,385 downwards.
GCCCACCTACCGCGCGCGGGTGCGGGAGGGGCGTTACGCGCCCGACCCGGCGCAGGCGATGATCGCCGAGAACCTGCATGAGCTCTGGTTCCGCCTGCGCCGCTATGCGCCGCGCCCGGCGATTGGGGGCGGCTTGCTGGCCCGGCTGTTCCGCAAGCGCGCCTCGGAGGATGGCGCGTCGCATGCGCCCATTGGCCTTTATATCGTGGGGCAGGTGGGGCGGGGCAAATCCATGCTGATGGACCTGTTTTTCGAGGCCGCCGATGTCACGCCCAAGCGCCGCATCCATTTCCACGCCTTCATGCAGGAGGCGCATCAGCGCATCCACCTCTGGAAACGCGCCCATCCCGGCGAGGCCGACCCGATTCCGCCGCTGGCCGACACCATCGCCGCAGAGGCCCTGCTGCTCTGCTTCGACGAATTCCAGGTGCATGATATTTCCGACGCGCTGATCCTGGGCCGGCTGTTCGACAAGCTGTTCGACCGGGGGGTGGTGGTGGTCGCCACCTCCAACACCGCGCCGGATGATCTGTTCAAGGGCAAGCCGGGGCGCGACGCCTTCCTGCCCTTCATCGCCGAGATCAAGCGGCATGTGGAGGTGCTGCACCTGGACAGCGCCAAGGACTACCGGCGCGACCGGGTGCGGGCGCTGCCGAGCTGGCATGTGCCGGTGGATGGCCGGGCCGAGCGGGCGATGGACCAGGCGTTCCATGAGCTGACCGGGCTGACGCGCGGCAAACCCATGGCGCTGATGGTGCTGAACCGCGAGGTGGTGGTGCCGCAGGCGCATCGCGGCGTGGCGCGCTTCGATTTCGATGATCTGTGTGCGCGGCCGCTGGGGCCGGCGGATTATCTGGCGGTGGCGCGGGAGTTCCACACCGTGCTGATCGATGGGATTCCGCGGCTGAGCCCGGAGAATTTTGACAAGGCGCGGCGGTTCATCACGCTGATCGACGCGCTGTATGAGGCGCGGTGCAAGCTGCTGGCGAGTGCGGCGGCAGTGCCGGACACGCTGTATGAGTTTGGGGAGAACGCGGCGATGTTCGAGCGCACCGCGTCCCGGCTCAACGAAATGCAGAGCGAGGATTACCTGGCCCTGCCGCACATCACCTGAGGCCGGCCTCAATCTGCCACGGCGCCCGGGTCAATTCGGCCCGCACCATTTTCGGCGTCAGCCCCACATCCCTGCGCATCCGCGCATCCATTTCGGCCGCACCGCGCTGCGTCGAGAAGCGGCGCCAGGCCAGGCCGGCCACCTCCCCGAAAGCGACAAAGCTGGTCCAAAGCCCTGCCAGACGCTCAGCGCCGGCATGGGTCGGCAGAGAGTTGGAGGAGACGGAGGCGGACATCGAGATATTCCTTTTTTGCGGATCCGGGCGGTATACCCGGCGCCAAACACATATCGGATGAATGTTTCCAGAAAGCTAACGACTAATCTTGACCGTCATCATCAAAAAATCTGATGATGCGCCATGCTCGCCATCCCGCCCGGCCTCGACCCCGATATCCTCCGCGCCTTCCTGCTGATCGCCGACGGTGCCTCCGTCACCCGCGCCGCCGAACGCGTGGGCCGCACCCAATCCGCCGTCTCCATGCAGATGCGCAAGCTGGAGGACATGCTGGGGGCGGAGCTCCTGGCCCGCGGCCCGCGCGGCCTCGCCCCCACCATCAAGGGTGTCTGGCTGGCCGAACGCGCCCGAACCCTGCTCAGCCTGCATGACGAAATCCATGCCAATTTCCGCGCCGCACCGCTGATCGGCCAGGTCCGCCTCGGCACGCCCGACGACTACGCGCTGCAATGGCTGCCGCGCATCCTCGCCGGCTTCGCCGAGAGCCATCCGCGCATCGAGGTCGATGTCGTCTGCATCAACTCCGAGGCGCTGGCCGAACGCCTCGCCGCCGGCCAGCTCGACCTCTCGCTGCTCACCGAGGGCCATCGCACCGAGGGCGATTTCGAGGAGGTCTGGCGCGGGCCCCTGCGCTGGATCGGCCCCGCCAACCAGGCGCTGCACCGGCGCGACCCGCTGCCGCTCGCCCTCGCCCATCCCGGCTGCACCTGGCGCAGCGCGGCGCTGGAGGCGCTGGGCCGCGCCGGCCGCCCGGCCCGCGTCACCTACAATTCCGCAACACAAACAGGGTGTTTCGCCGTGGCCCTGGCCGGCCTGGCGCTCACCGTCTCCACGCCGACGCGCCTGCCGCCTGGCCTGGTCTGGCTCGGCCCGGCCGAGGGCCTGCCCGAATTGCCGCAGATCGGCATCGAGCTGCACACCGCCGAGGGCGCCGAATCCCCGGCCATCTCCGCGCTGGCCGAGGCCATCCGACAAGGCTTCGCCCGGCAGGACTAAACCCGACCGGGCAGGTCAAGGGTTGCCATCCCCTCCGAAATATGGCGAAACAATCTCCGGGACATCTTCACGGGGGCGGTATGCGTTACGGAGCGATGGCGATTCTTGGCTTGCTTTTGGTGTTCGGTGGGACGGCGGAGGCCGCGCGGAATGACCAGACCGGCGCCCGCAATCAGGCCCGGCCAGCCACCGCCGCGACCCGCCCGACCGCGGCGCGGCCGGCATCTTCACAGGCCCGCCAGGTGAGTGCCGGCAGGAACCCGGCGCGTGCCGCGCCGGCGCGCTCGGGATCGGTTCGCCCGGTCTCCACGGGCCGGCAGCACGCCAGCCGCCAGCCGACGCCCTACCGCAATGCCAGCCTCTCCTCCGCCCAGCTGCGCGACCGTTCGGGCCGCCTGGTCGCGATGCCGGGCTATCAGCGCGCCGTGCTGCGGGGCCAATCCGCCCGCTTCTCCTCCGCTTGCACCGTCTCGCGCGGGCGGCGGGTCTGCGGCGGCACGCGGCAGGTGGCGATGCGCTGGTCGGGTGGGCTGATGCCGGCGGCAGGGAACCAGACCTCCTGCCCCGATGGCACGATGGCGACGCTGGCCGTGGGCCATGACAATGTGGTGCGCTGCGTCCCGCTATAGGCCGACCAACTCCGCGACCGGGGATTGACCGCAAGCTCCGGCGAAAACCGGAGCCTCCCGGCTGAGAAGGCAAGCTCTGGGGGCCTCCCGCGCCTTGCCGCAGCGCAGCGCAGCGGCTACCCATGGTGGCGCAAAGCATCGAGGGAGGCCCACATGGCCCGCAAAAAGATCGCCCTGGTGGGCGCCGGCAATATCGGCGGCACGCTCGCCCATCTCATCGGCCTCAAGGGCCTGGGTGACGTCGTGATGTTCGACGTCTTCCCAGGCGTTGCCGCCGGCAAGGCGCTGGACATCATGCAATCCAGCCCCGTCGATGGCTTCGACAGCGCCATGTCCGGCACCGGCGATTACGCCGATATCGCCGGCGCCGATGTGGTGATCGTCACCGCCGGCTTCCCGCGGATGCCCGGCATGAGCCGCGACGATTTGCTGACCAAGAATGCCGGCGTGATGGGTCAGGTGGCCGAGGGTATCAAGAAATATGCCCCCGACGCCTTCGTCATCTGCATCACCAACCCGCTGGACGTGATGGTCTGGGCGCTGCAGCAGAAGTCGGGGCTGCCCGCGAACAAGGTCGTCGGCATGGCTGGCGTGCTGGACAGCAGCCGCTTCCGTCTGTTCCTGGCGCAGGAATTCGGTGTCTCCGTCGAGGATGTCACGGCTTTCGTGCTGGGCGGGCATGGCGACACCATGGTGCCGCTGACGCGCTACTCCACCGTCGCCGGCATTCCGGTGCCCGACCTGATCAAGATGGGCTGGTCGACGCAGGAGCGCATCGACGCCATCGTCCACCGCACCGCCAATGGCGGCGGCGAGATCGTGAAGCTGCTGGAGAAGGGCTCCGCCTTCTACGCCCCCGCGGCATCGGCCATCGCCATGGCCGAGAGCTATCTGCAGGACAAGAAGCGCGTTCTGCCCTGCGCGGTGATGCTGAATGGCGAATACGGCCTGTCCGACTTCTATGTCGGCGTGCCGGTGGTGATCGGTGCCGGCGGCGTGGAGCGGATTGTCGAGGTGCAGTTCTCGGATGCCGAGAAGGCAGCCTTTGACAAGAGCTGCGACGCGGTGAAGAAGCTGGTCGAAGATTTCAAGGCCTTGGGCGTCTGAGCCAGCCACACTTGCTTCTGGGAGAAGAGACATGAACATTCACGAGTACCAGGGCAAGGAAGTGCTGAAGCGCTACGGCGTGGCGGTGCTGGACGGCTATGTCGCCACCACGCCGGAGGAGGCCGAGGCGGGTGCCGCCAAGCTCCCTGGGCCGATCTGGGTGGTGAAGAGCCAGATCCATGCCGGCGGCCGCGGCGCCGGCCGCTTCACCAACGATCCCGACGGCAAGGGCGGCGTCCGCCTGGCCAAAAGCGTGGCCGAGGTGAAGGAGCAGGCGGCGAAGATGCTGGGCTCCACCCTGGTCACCAAGCAGACCGGCCCCGGCGGCAAGCAGGTCAACCGGCTCTATATCGAGGCCGGCTGCGACATCGCGCGCGAGCTGTACCTGGCCCTGCTGCTGGATCGCGACACCAGCCGCATCGTCATCATGGCCTCGACCGAAGGCGGCATGGAGATCGAGGAGGTGGCCGAGCATCACCCCGAGAAGATTCTGCGCGTGCATGTCGACCCGGCCACCGGCGTCTTCCCCTATCACGGCCGCGAACTGGCCTTCGGGCTGGGGCTGACGGGCAAGCAGGTCGGCGCCTTCCAGAAGCTCGTGACCGCGCTCTACACCGCCTATATCGAGCTCGATGGCGCGATCATCGAAATCAACCCGGTGGTGGTGACCAAGGCCGGCGATGTGCTGGCGCTCGACGCCAAGGTGAGCTTCGACGACAGCGCGCTGTATCGCCACAAGGACCTCGAGGCGCTGCGCGACGACACCGAGATGGACCCGAAGGAGCTCGACGCCGTCAACCACGACCTGAATTATGTGGCACTCGATGGCGAGATCGGCTGCATGGTCAATGGCGCGGGCCTGGCCATGGCCACGATGGACATCATTAAGCTCTATGGCTCCAGCCCCGCCAACTTCCTCGACGTCGGCGGCACGGCCGATGCGGCGCGGGTGACCGAGGCTTTCCGGATCATCACCTCCGACGCCAATGTGAAGGGCATCCTGGTCAATATCTTCGGTGGCATCGCCAAGTGCGACATGATCGCCAATGGCATCGTCGCGGCTTCGAAGAATTTGGACCTGAAGGTGCCTTTGGTCGTGCGGCTTGAGGGCACCAATGTGGAGCTGGGCAAGAAGATCCTGGCCGAATCCGGGCTTGCCATCATTCCCGCCGACAATCTTGCCGATGCGGCCCAAAAAGCCGTCGCCGCCGTGAGGAACGCATAACATGGCCATTCTGATCGACGCTTCGACCCGGGTGATGACCCAGGGCTTTACCGGCGCACAGGGCACCTTCCATGCTTCGCAGGGCATCGCCTATGGCTCCAACTATGTGGGCGGGGTGACGCCGGGCAAGGGCGGCACCATGCATCCCGAGCTGAACCTGCCGGTGTTCAACACGGTGGCGGAATGCGTGGCGGCCACCGGGGCCAATGCCTCGGTCATCTATGTGCCCGCGGCCTTTGCCGCCGATTCCATCCTGGAGGCGATCGACGCCGAAGTGCCGCTGATCATCTGCATCACCGAGGGCATTCCGGTGCTGGACATGGTGAAGGTGAAGCGGGCGCTGGGCTCCTCCAAGTCGCGGCTCGTGGGGCCGAACTGCCCCGGCGTGATCACGCCCGATGCCTGCAAGATCGGCATCATGCCCGGCCATATCCATCGGCGTGGGTCGGTGGGCATCGTCTCGCGCTCCGGCACGCTGACCTATGAAGCGGTGGCGCAGACCACGGCCGCCGGCCTTGGCCAGAGCTCCTGCGTGGGCATCGGCGGCGACCCGGTGAAGGGGATGGATTTCATCGATGTGCTGGCGCTGTTCCTGGCCGACCCGGAGACGCATTCGATCATCATGATCGGCGAGATCGGCGGGCAGTCGGAAATCCAGGCGGCGGAGTTTCTGGCCCGCGAAAACTTCGCGCCGGGCAAGCGGAACCTGCCGGTGGTGGGCTTCATCGCCGGTGCCACGGCGCCCCCGGGCCGGCGGATGGGCCATGCTGGCGCGGTGATCTCGGGCGGCAAGGACACCGCCGAGGCGAAGATGGCGGCGATGGCGGCGGCGGGGATCATGATCGCCGACAGCCCCTCCTCGCTGGGCTCGACGATGGTGAAGGCGCTGGCGAAGTAAGTTCAGCGGCGGCTCTGCGCGGCGTGCCAGATGCGCAGGATGACCACCTCGTCACCGACCACGCGGTAGACGAGGATATAGGGCCTGATCACCACGATCTCTCGCGTTCCGGGCGTTCGTCCGGGGCGGCCCCTGTTGGGGAGGGAGACAAGGCTATCGGCCGCCAGCACCATGGCCTGGAAAAGGCTTTGCGCCGCCCTGGGATTGATGGCTGACAGATAGGCGTCGGCGGCGAGAAGGTCGCTTCTCGCCTGCCCGGACCAGCTGACCCTCATTCGGCGTTCGGGGCGTCGATCCTGCTTTGCAGTTCAGCGATCCGGCCCATCAGCCAGGCGCGCATCTCTTCGTGGGGGATGCGCACCGGGTCCGCGTCGGCGGCGCGAATCGCGGCCGCCAGCAGTCGGCGCTCAACCTCGTCATCGGTCTCGGGGTTGGGCAGGGGCGTGTCGGGCATGAGCAATGATACCCCTTGAACGCGGGCCGACGCGATATCTTTGTGCCAGTGCGGGGTCGCAGGAACGCCAAGGAGGCATCCACCCCGACGCAGGAGGCGGCGATGGCGGCGGCGGGATGATCATCACCGACGGCACGTCCTCGCTGGGCGCGACGATGGTGAAGGCGCTGGCGAAGTAAGTTCAGCTCCGGCTTTGCGCGGCGCACCAGATGCGCCGATCGCGGGCCTCCAGGAATGCCGGGATGCAAACATGCCGTGGCTCGCCATGATCGGCATGGTCGAAGCGACCGTCACCCGCGACGGTCGCTCCAGCACATCGCGACGTTTCTACATGTCATCGGCCCGAATAGGACGCCGAGCGCTTCGCCGCCGCCGTGCGCGTCCATTGGCACATTGAAGACAGCCTCCATTGGATGCTCGAACTCGGGTTCGACGAGGACCGCGCCCGAAACCGCTGTGGCCACGGCCCCGAAAACCTCACCACACTCCGAAAACTCGCCCGCGACCTCTTCCGTTCCGCAAGACCCGACCTCTCCATCCGCCGCAAACGAACGCGATCCGGATGGTCCGACGGCTTCGCAAAGACCATCCTCGGCCAAATGCGATAGCCCTGGCGCAATGGGCTTCCCCAATCGCTGAAAATGAGATTGTTGTTAACTTCGCCGGCAAGTTGCCCGCGACAGGTGACACATGGAGCGTTCCACATGGCCGTCTTTCGCTGGGGCAGTGCCTTCAACCTCGGGCCCGCCACCACCACTATCAATGGTTTCACCGACTTTTCGGCCGGCCCCTCCATCACCGCGCTGTCCAATGGTGGCTTCGCGGTGGCCTGGACCACGGGCGACGCCGCGACGCGCAGCGCAGGCTTCCAGATCTTCGGCGCCAGGGGCGAGGCGGTCACCAGCAGAATTGAAGCCCCCATCAGCCTTGGCGCCACCTTCATGCCGGAGATCGCCAGCTTCGGCAGCACCATTGTCCTGACCTGGATGCTTGATTTCCAGAACGGGGGCACGGATGACGACATCCGGATACAGCAATACAATCTGACGGGTGGGCTGATCGGCTCCAGCAGCGGCATTGCAGGCGGCAGTGCGCGTGAGAACCAGGTGGCCATCGCGGCAAGCGGCCTTGCAGTGGCCTATACGCTCAACAATGGCGATGTCTTGCTGCAACGCCTGACCAGCACCGGCGCAAACATCGGCTCGGTCATCAATGTGGCGACTGGCGCGGCGCAGCAGATCACGCCGTCGATTGCCTCGTTCAGCGGCGGCCAGGTCGCCGTGGCCTGGGCCGACACCACCGCCGATGAATACCGGATGAGTTTCTTCGACAGCGCGAATGCTCCGGTCGCCTTCGCGACCAACCTGCTGGTGGCCAGCGTCCCCGATGGCTCCGAGGACTACGCGCCCAGCCTGACGGTCCTTGCCAATGGCAACCTTGTCGTCGTGTGGCATAGCACCGCCGCGCGGCCGACAGACGCATCGAGCCTTCACATCGACTACCAGATCTACACAGCCGCGGGTGCCAAGCTGGGCGCCGAACGGGTGGCGAACATCACCGCCACCAATCAGCAGGGGCGGGCGGATGTCGTGGCCTTGGCCGATGGCGGCTTCATGATCACCTGGAGCGACGGGCGCAACGGCAGTTTCAATGGCTATGACGTCTATGGCGCGCGCTTCGATGTCGATGGCAACCGGGTGGGCGGGGAATTCGTGGTGGCCAGCGGAGGGGGGGGTGCAGACCGACCCGGCCATGGCGCTGCTGGCCGATGGCCGCGTCGCCGTCACCTGGATCGATGCCAATGACGGGACGGCCAAGTTCCAGATCCTGGACCCGCGGGACGGCCTGGTCGTGGATACCGCGGGCGCCACTGCGCTGTATGGCAGCCTCACCCTGCCCAACGAGCTGATCGGCGATGACGGCAATGACCAGCTCTTCGGCGGCAGCGCGGGCGATCAGCTCTATGGCGGTCAGGGGAGTGACACGCTGGAGGGCGGCGGCGGCGCCGACTATCTCGATGGCGGGGCCGGGAGCAACGGCGCCAGCTATGCCGGCGCCAGGCAGGGGGTGACGGCCAGCCTGGCCAATTCGGCGGTCAATACCGGGGATGCGGCGGGCGATACCTATGTCGGCATCGTCGGCCTCATCGGCTCGGCCTTCAATGACAGCCTGGTGGGCAATGGCCTGGCCAATCCGCTGTTCGGCGGCGGGGGCGATGACACGCTGGAAGGTGGCGCGAGCGGGGATTTGCTGGATGGTGCCACCGGCACCGATTTCGCCAGCTATGCCGGGGCCACGGCCGGGGTGACGGCGCGGCTGGACGTCCCGTCGCAGAACACCCTCGCCGCATCCGGCGACGTTTATTTCGACATCGAGGGGCTGATCGGTTCGAGCTTCGGTGATTCGCTGGTGGGCGACGGGAATAACAACATTCTGTCCGGCGGTTTGGGCAATGACACGATCGATGGCGGGGCCGGCACCGATACGGCCAACTTCTCCGGCACCCAGGCGCAGTCGCGCATCGGCGCGCGCGATGGCGTGGTCATCACCTCCGGTCCAGACGGTGTGGACCGGTTCACCAACATCGAACTGCTGCAATTCGGCGCCGCCGCCGCGGTCAGCCTCGCCGCGCTGCAAGCCGGCGGCGGGCTGGATGAGCTGGCGTATACCGTGCAGGCCGGGCTTACGAGCTACGTGCTGCCTGATCTGTACAGCGGGCCCGTCGCCGGGCTGCAATACCAGGTGCTGGGCAGCGCCACCGGCGAGACGATTCTGGGCACGGGCAGGAACGACTTCCTCAACCTGCTCGGCGGCGATGACGCGGTGGATGCCGGTGCCGGCAATGACATCATCGATGGCGGCACCGGTTCCAACTTCCTCACCGGCGGCCCAGGCATCGACATTTTCTTCGTCGATGGCCGCGGCGGCACCGACACCTGGTCGACCATCGCCGATTGGCAGGCGGGCGAGCAGCTCTCGGTGTTCGGCTGGAAACCCGGGATCAGCCAGGCGCTCTGGGTCGACAGCGCCGGGGCGGAGGGCTTCCAGGGGGTGAGCATGTTCGCCGATCTCGATGGCAACGGCCAGATCGACACCTCCGTCACCTGGACGGGCAAGACCCGGGCCGATTTGCCCGGGCCCTTCGAGTTTCCCGACCTGCTCTGGTTCGTCTGATCCGATCGGCAGCAGGCTCATCGTGCCGCCGCCGGTCCGGCAGACCTGCCCGGTCACGCCCAGCCACCCAAATTAGCAACCCCACCCATGCATCCGGGGGCTGCCCCATCCCCGCCATCATGCCTATGCTAAGGATCTGTGCCGTAGGTTGACGGCGGCGATGAATGCCAAAAAACGGAAGGGTCGGGCCACCGCAAGGCGAGCCCGTGGAAATGAATGGCCGGAGTTGATGTTCTTGCGAGCGTGATGACGGGTGGCAATGCCGCCTATCTCGCCGATCTCTATGCCCGCTGGGTGGAGAACCCCGCCTCAGTCGACATATCCTTCGCCGAGCTCTTCGCGGCGTTGAACGACGACGCCCGCGCGGTATTGACCGATGCTTCCGGCGCCTCCTGGGCACCGCGCAAGCGTGGCGGCTTCGCGCCCGAGGAAGCGGCGCCGCCGCCCGCCAAGGGGGCGAAGCCCGCCGCCGCCGCGGCCGACCCCGCCGCCATCCGCGCCGCCCAGCTGGATTCCATCCGCGCGCTGATGCTCATCCGCAGCTATCGCGTCCGTGGCCATCTCGAAGCCCAGCTCGACCCGCTGGCGCTGCAGCCGATGAAGCCCCACCCCGAACTCCAGCCGGAATTCTGGGGCTTCACCACCGAGGCCGATCTGAACCGCCCGATCTTCATCGATGGCGTGCTGGGCCTTGAGACCGCCACGATCAAGCAGATCGTCGAGCGGGTGCGGGCGACCTATTGCGGCCCGATCGGCGTCGAGTTCATGCATATCCAGGACCCCGGGCAGAAAAGCTGGATCCAGCAGCGCATCGAGGGCGCGCCCTGGAACGGCCTCTACACGCCGGCCGAGAAGGAGCAGATCCTCACCCAGCTGACCGAGGCCGAGGGGTTCGAGGCATTCTGCGCCAAGAAATATGTCGGCACCAAGCGCTTCGGGCTTGAGGGTGGCGAGAGCACCATCCCCGCCGTGCAGACGGTGATCGAAACCGCCGCCCGCCTCGGCACCAACGAGATCGCCATCGGCATGGCCCATCGCGGCCGGCTGAACGTGCTCGTGAACGTGGTGAAGAAGCCCTACACAAAGGTCTTCGCCGAGTTCAAGGGCAGCTCGGCCAATCCCGATGACGTGCATGGCTCGGGCGATGTGAAATATCATCTCGGCACCTCCACCGATATCGAGATCGACGGCCGGCAGATCCACCTCTCGCTGCAGCCCAACCCCAGCCACCTCGAAGCGGTGGACCCCGTGGTCATCGGCAAGGTCCGGGCGCGGCAGGACAAGGCGGGCGACATCAATGAACGCGCCTCGGTCATGGCCATCCTGCTGCATGGCGATGCGGCGTTTGCCGGCCAGGGGCTGGTCTATGAGACGCTGGCGATGAGCCAGCTCGTGGGCTACCGCACCGGCGGCACCATCCATATCGTGACCAACAACCAGATCGGCTTCACCACCGTGCCGGTCTATGCCTTCTCCGGCCTGTACTGTACCGACGTGGCGAAGAGCATCCAGTCGCCCATCATCCATGTGAACGGCGACAATCCCGAGGCAGTGGTCTGGGCATCCCGCCTCATCGCCGAATACCGCATGACCTTCCATGCCGATATCGTGCTCGACATCGTCTGCTACCGCCGCCACGGCCATAATGAGAGCGATGAGCCGGCCTTCACCCAGCCGCAGATGTATGCCCGTATCAAGGAAATGAAGACCGTCCGCACGCTTTATGCGGAAAAGCTCGCCTCCGAGGGCTCCGTCTCCGCCACGCGCAGCCAGGAGATCCAGGACGCCTTCTTCGCCAGGCTGGAGGAGAGCTTCCAGGCCGCCGCCAACTACAAGGTGAACAAGGCGGATTGGCTGGAAGGGCATTGGTCGGGCCTCAAGGCCGCCGGCACCGACAGTGCGGAGGTGGACGAAGCCACCGCCGTGCCGCTTGAAACCCTGCGCGAGGTGGGCGGCGCGCTTTGCCGCGTGCCGGCGACATTCAACGCCAACCCCAAGATCACCCGCCAGCTCGAGGCCAAGAAAACCGCCGTCGAAACCGGCGAAGGCATCGACTGGGCGACCGGCGAGGCGCTGGCCTTCGGCACACTTCTCCTCGAAGGCCACCGCGTCCGCCTCTCGGGCGAGGATGTGCAGCGCGGCACCTTCTCCCACCGCCACGCCGTGCTGATCGACCAGGCCAATCAGGCGGAATACGCGCCGCTGAACAACATCAAGCCCGGCCAGCCACTGTTCCAGGCCTTCAACTCGCTGCTCTCAGAGATGGGCGTGCTGGGCTTCGACTACGGCTATTCCCTGGCCGACCCCAGCACGCTGGTTTTGTGGGAGGCGCAGTTCGGCGATTTCGCCAATGGCGCGCAGGTGATCATCGACCAGTTCATCGCCAGCGGCGAGACGAAGTGGCTGCGCATGTCCGGCCTGGTGATGCTGCTGCCGCATGGCTATGAAGGCCAGGGGCCGGAGCATTCCTCGGCCCGGCTGGAGCGCTACCTGCAGCTCTGCGCCGAGCGCAACATGCGGGTCTGCAACTTCACCACGCCGGCCAATTACTTCCACGCGCTGCGCCGCCAGATGAAGGCGAATTACCGCAAGCCGCTGGTGGTGATGACCCCGAAATCCCTGCTGCGCCACAAGCTTGCCGTCAGCAGCCTGTCCGATTTCGGCCCAGGCTCGGCCTTCCGCTTCGTCATCCCTGAGATCGACGCGATCGTGCCGGAGGAGAAGGTCAAGCGCGTGGTGATCTGCACCGGCAAGGTCTTTTACGACCTGCTGCAGGAGCGGCGCGACCGCGGAATCGACGATGTCGCGATCATCCGCCTCGAACAGATGTATCCCTTCCCGGTGAAGACGCTGGCGGCGACGCTTTCGCCCTTCCGGAACGCCGAAGTGGTGTGGTGCCAGGAGGAGCCGGAGAATATGGGCGCCTGGCACTTCGTCGACCGCCGGCTGGAGGGCGTGTTGTCCAAGCTGGACATCGCGGCCAAGCGGCCGGTCTATGTCGGCCGGCAGAATGCGGCGAGCCCGGCCACCGGCCTCGCCCGCGTCCATCAGGCGCAGCAGGAGGCCCTGGTGAAACAGGCCCTCGGCGTCTAGATCGCGATCCACATCCGTGGAGCACGATTCAGCATGGGCTGGGGGGATCGGTCACCGCTTCGGTGATCGCACCCCAGCGGATCATGCTCTATTCCCGCACCCCATCAGATAGGCAGAATACCGATGGCGACCGATATCATCGTGCCCACCCTGGGCGAGAGCGTCAGCACCGCGACCGTGGCGCGCTGGCTGAAGAAGGCCGGCGAGGCCGTGGCGGCGGATGAGCCGCTGGTCGAACTGGAAACCGACAAGGTGACGGTGGAGGTGAATTCTCCCTCCGCCGGCGTGCTCGAGGCGATTTCCGCCAATGAGGGCGCCGAGGTCGAGCCAGGTGCGGTGCTGGGCAGCATTGCCGCCGGTGCCGGTGCTACGGCAGCGGCCAAGCCCGCAGCCGCGGCGCCAGCACCGGCACCGGCACCGGCCCCAGCCTCGGCGGCGCCAGCGGCAGCCCATGCGCCCATGCCCGCCGCCGCCAAGCTGATGGCGGAGCAAAACATCTCCGCCGCGCAGATCGGCCAGGGCTCCGCCAAGGACGGCCGGATCGCCAAGGGCGATGTGCTGAGCTTCATGGCAGCCCCCCCGGTCGCCGCCGCGCCCGTCACGGCGAAGGCGCCCCGCGCCCTGGCCCAGGGCGAGGAGCGGGTGAAGATGACCCGCCTGCGCGCCACCATCGCCCGCCGCCTGAAGGAGGCGCAGAACACCGCCGCCATGCTCACCACCTTCAACGAGGTGGATATGGGCTCGGCCATGGCTCTCCGTTCCGAATACAAGGACGTCTTCGAGAAGAAGCACGGCGTGCGCCTGGGCTTCATGTCCTTCTTCGTCCGCGCCTGCGTCGTCGCGCTGAAGGAATTCCCGGCGGTGAACGCCGAGATCGACGGCGATGACGTCGTCTACAAGAATTTCGTGAATATGGGCGTGGCGGTGGGCGGCCCGGCCGGCCTGGTCGTGCCGGTGGTGAAGAACGCCGACCAGATGGGCTTCGCGCAGATCGAAAAAACCATCGGCGATTTCGGCAAGCGCGTGCGCGACGGCCAGCTCAAGCTGGAAGAAATGGCCGGCGGCAGCTTCACCATCACCAATGGCGGCGTCTATGGCAGCCTGATGAGCACGCCCATCCTCAACCCGCCGCAATCCGGCATCCTGGGCATGCACAAGATCCAGGACCGGCCGATGGCCGTGGCCGGAAAAGTGGAAATCCGCCCGATGATGTACCTGGCGCTGAGCTACGACCACCGCATCGTCGACGGCAAGGAAGCGGTGAGCTTCCTCGTGCGCGTAAAAGAGTGCATTGAGGACCCCCGCCGCTTGATGTTGGACATCTGAACATGCGCTCTCGTGAAGGCCAGCTGAGTGACAACCGCCCGGTGCCGCGCAACCGCGCGGAGAAGGAGCGGCAGCTCCGCGAGCTGAAGGAAGTCTATGCCGCGATGAAGCCGCATACCTCGCCGGAGCTGCGGCAGTCGGTGGCTGGCAAGATCCGCGAATTGATGGCGGAACTGGCGCAGCCGGCGGCGCCGCCGCGGGAGGAACGGGTGGCGCGCTATCCCAGGCGGGAGCCGCGCGGGCTGGGGTGAGGTTTTTCGGCGGGCTTGTCGCTGGCGGCGGCTGGAACCTGTCGTTGCGGCTGTGCTGTGCTTTGCCTCTGGTCGCCTTGGGCTTCCTGCCTTGCCTGTGGTTGGTTGGGGATGTGTTTCTTGGCAGATCCTTTCCGGCAGGGGCGCTGATCGTGGCCGTGCCCGGGGCCTTCGGCGCGTTTTGCGCCTGGCGGTCCTTGGTGCTCCTACGTCTCGCATGGTGGCCGCCCGGGTTCATCCTGCTTTGCCCGTTGCTGTTTGTGATGACGATGTCCGAGGGTTTTCCGGATGTTCCCGACCCGGACGAGCGCCGCATGCCCGCTGTCAGCACAGCGCTGCTCGGCGCCGCCATCGGTGGATTGTGGCTGGCGTGGCGGTCGTCAAGGGATGGTCAGGAAGAGATTTGAATTGCAGCGCCTAGGCGTTTGCGTTACATGTAACAGATGCCCGCTAGCAGTTCCGCCCGTCGTGTCGCCAGCCACCGCGCCGAAATGCGGCGCAAGGGGATGAAGCTCCTGCAGATCTGGGTCCCCGATCCCAGCGCCCCCGGCTTTGCCCAGGAAGCCCGCCGCCAATCGCGCGTTGTGTCGGAAGCGCCGGATCATGACGACTGGATGGACTTCATCGAGCGGAACGCGGTGATGTTCGAGGATGACGTCGAGCCCGATGCAGCGGGGTGACATCGTCCTGATGGCGGACCGCGCGGGTGGGGATTTCGCCGGCAAGCCCAGGCCCGCGGTCATCGTACAGACCAATTCCTTTCAGGCGACCGACAGTGTGGTGATCTGTCCGATCACCACGCAGCTCTCCGCCGTGCCTTTGTTGCGCGTCCCGCTGGCGCCCGGCCTCGAGACCGGTCTCCGGCTGGCCAGTGAGATCGCCGTGGAAAAGCTGACGAGCATTCGGCGGGCCCGCATCTCGAACGTCATTGGTCAGGTGCCAGAACGCAACATGCTCATGCTGGACCGCAGCCTCGCCGTCTTCCTCGGCTTCGCCTAAGCCACCCACGCAGCACAGGCCCGCGCCGATTCCCTCTGGCGCGGCGCGCCCGCGCGGCCGATACAGCCCCACATGCCCTTCTCCACCCTCCCCGCGCCGCTCCAGGCCGCCCTCGCCGCGCGCGAGTATCTCTCCGCCACCCCCGTCCAGGCCTCGGTCCTGGAGGCGGCGTCGGATCGCGACCTGCTTGTCTCGGCCAAGACAGGCTCGGGCAAGACCGTCGCCTATGGCCTCGCCATGTCCACCAACCTGATGCCCGATGGCGCCGAGCGTCTGCCCCAGGCCGGCGCGCCCCTGGCCCTCATCGTCGCCCCCACCCGCGAACTCGCGCTTCAGGTGAAGACCGAACTCGCCTGGCTCTACGCCCAGGCCGGCGGCCGCGTGGCCAGCTGTGTCGGCGGCATGGACCCGATGATGGAACGCCGCGCCCTGAACCAGGGCGTGCACATGGTCGTCGGCACCCCCGGCCGCCTGCGCGACCATATCGAGCGCGGCAACCTCAACACCAAAAACCTCAAGGTCGTGGTGCTGGACGAGGCGGATGAGATGCTCGATCTCGGCTTCCGCGACGAGCTGGAGGCGATCCTCGACGCCGTGCCGGCCGAACGCCGCACCCTGCTGTTCAGCGCCACCGTGCCCAAGCCCATCGCGCAGCTCGCCAAAAGCTACCAACGCGATGCTCAGCGCATCGAGGTCAGCACCCAGGGCGAGGCGCATGGCGACATCACCTACCAGGCCACCGTGGTGGCACCGCATGACATCGAGCGTGCGGTGGTCAATGCGCTGCGCCTCGAAAACCCGGCCCTGGCCATGGTGTTCTGCGCCACCCGCGCAACCGTCGCCCGCCTGCATGGCAACCTGATGGAACGCGGGTTTTCCGCCGTGGCCCTCTCCGGCGAAATGTCCCAGGCCGAGCGCACCCGCGCGCTGCAGAACCTGCGCGATGGCCGCGCCCGCGTCTGTGTGGCGACCGATGTGGCGGCGCGCGGCATCGACCTGCCGGAGCTGGCGCTGGTCATCCACGCCGACCTCCCGCGCGACCCGGAAACCCTGCAACACCGCTCCGGCCGCACCGGCCGCGCCGGTCGCAAGGGCACGTCGCTCTTCATCGTGCCAATTTCCCGCAGACGGCTGGCCGAGCGCCTGATCCAGGCCGCCCGCGTCCAGGCGACATGGATTCCCGCGCCGACCGCCGAGGCCGTGCGCGCGCGCGACAATGAACGCATCGTCGAACAGGCCAAGCTGCTGGCGACCGAGGAGGTGGATGAGGGCGACATGGCCCTGGCCGCCACCCTCGACGCGCCGCGCGAGGCACTGGCCGCGGCACTGATCAAACTCCTGCGCGGCCCGCTGCCCGCGCCCGAGGAACTGGCCGATACCGGCCGGAGCGAGCGCCTCCAGCCCACCATCCGCGAGGCCCCGCGCGTCGAGACCGAAGGTGCCGTCTGGTTCCACATGGATGTCGGCCGCGAGGGCGGCGCCGACCCGAAATGGCTGCTGCCCTTCCTCTGCCGCCGCGGCCATGTGACGCGTGAGGAAGTGGGCCGCATCCGCATCCTGCACAATGAGACGCAATTCGAGGTCGCCGCCGCCGCCGCCGCCCGCTTCGCCGCCGCCTGCGGCCGGGGCGAGGGGCCTGATGCGCATATCCGGGTCGAGCCCATGCAGCCCGTGCCCAAGGTGGCACCCGACGCCAAGCCCGGCTTCGTGCCGCGCGGCAAGCCGCCGGTGCGCGCCTATAAGGGACGCGGCTGACAACTCAGCGGTTCCATTGCGCGGAAATCCCGTGTTAGCCTTCCTCCAAGCCCGGGCAATGACCCGGACACGAGAGGAAACAGGTCTATGGAACGTCGTGCGCTTCTCAGCGGCATTGCCGCTGCTTTGGCCGCCCCGAATGTGGTGCAGGCCCAGGCTCCCATCACCCTGAACGGCGCTAGCCAGTTCAATGATGAACACGTCTTCAACCGGACCATGGCCAGGTTCGAAGAGCTGGTGAAGCAATACTACAACCGGCCGATCAACTTCGTCATGCACAAAAACAGCTCGCTGGGGCTGGAGAAGCAGTTCTTCGAATACATGTCGGCCGGCCGGGCGGTGGATTACGCCGTGGTCAGCCCCGCGCATATGTCGACCTTCAGCCGGGCCGCGCCATTCATCGACGCGCCCTTCCTGTTCCGCGACCTCGCGCATTGGAACCAGGTGCTGGACCAGGATCTGCTGAAGCCGGTGGCCGATGAGGTGGAGCGCCGCGCCCGGGTCTCGCTGATCGGCTATGCCGGCGGCGGCGTGCGCAACATCTTCTCCAACCGCCCGGCCCGCAACATGGCGGAGCTTCGGGGCCTGCGCGTGCGGGTGCAGGGCGCGCCGATCTGGAGCCGGACCTTCCAGGCCATCGGCATGGCGCCCCAGGTCATCGCCTATAACGAGGTCTACAACGCCATCCAGAACAACGTCATCGAGGCCGGCGAGAACGAGGCCGCGGGTGTCGAGCAGATGCGTTTCTACGAGGTCGGCCCGAACCTCTTGATGACCCAGCACGCCATCACCGTCCGCCCGCTCTGCTTCTCGGTGCAGACGCTGGCCCGGCTGCCGCGTGAATTGCAGGACGCGATCAAGCGCGCGGGGCGTGAGGCCGGAATCTTCGGCCGCAACGCCGAGAGCAGCGAGGATGATCAGAAGATCGCCGCGCTGGAAACCGCGGGCCGCCTGCGCCGCGTGCCCTTCACCGAGCGCGCCGCGATGAATGCCGCCGTCAACCCGATCATGGGCGCCTATGCGCGCGAGATCGACGCCGAGGGGATCTACACCCGGATCAATGCGCTGACCGCGTGACCCGGCCGCCCGGAATGCTCCGCCGCGCCATCGCTGCCTATGCGCGGCTGCTGGATATTCTGCTCGTCGCCACGGTGGTGATCATCATCATCCCCGTGACGATGCAGATCTTTGCCCGCTTCACCGAATTGCTGCCGCGCTACATCTGGACTGAGGAGGCATCGCGCTTCCTGCTCGTCTGGATGGTGATGATCGGCGCCATGATCGGCGTGCGCGAGGGCACGCATTTCACGGTCGATCTGTTCTACAACCTCAAGGGTCGCACCAAGGCGGCGATGGATATCCTGGCGGGGCTCGCGGTGCTGGGTTTCGCGATGATCTTCGTGATCTATGGTTGGGAGTTCACCGACACCGCCTGGTTCCGGATCAGCGAATTGGCGGAATTGCCGCTCTGGCTCATCCACATGGCCTGGCCCATCGCCGGCGTCACCTGGCTGGTCTTCGCCGGTGAACGCATGTGGGACGACATCCAGCTCCTGCTGCGCGGTGACGGCTGATGGGCGGCAATACGCTGGACACCGTGCAGGCCTCCTGGCTGCTGTTCGGGGTGTTCTTCGCGCTGCTGGCGGCACGGGTGCCGGTGGCCGTCGCGCTTGGCCTGGCCTGCCTGCCGCCCTTGCTGATCGAGGACCGGCTCTGGCCGATGATCCTGGTGCAAGAGACCTTCAACTCCTACAACTCCTTCATATTGCTGGCGGTGCCGTTCTTTTTGCTCGCGGCCAATCTGATGACGGCGGGGGGCATCACGGAGCGGCTGGTGACGTTGTCGCGCGCGCTGGTGGGGCACCTGCCGGGCGGGCTGGCGCAGATCAATGTCGTGCTCTCGGTGTTCTTCGCGGGGATTTCCGGCAGCTCCACGGCGGACGCCGCCAGCCAGGGCAAGCTGTTCATCGAGGCGCAGCGGAAGGAGGGCTATGATGACAGCTTCTCCGTCGCCATCACCGCCGTCTCGGCCGTCCTCGCCGTGGTCATCCCGCCCTCGATCCTGATGATCGTCTGGGGGGGCGTGCTGACGGTCTCCATCGGCGGGCTGTTCCTGGCCGGCATCATCCCCGGGCTGCTGCTCGGCGCGGTGCAGATGGGCACCGTGCATGTCTACGCCAAGCGGCGGGGCTACCCGACCTATCCGAAGGCGACATGGGGCGAATTGGGCCATGCGCTGTTCATCGCGGTGCCGGCGCTGATGACGCCCTTCATCATCATCGGCGGCAAGATCTTCGGCTGGTTCACCGCGACGGAGGCGGCCTGCATCGCCGTGCTCTATGCCGCCGTGCTGTCGCTGGTGGTCTATCGCGAGCTGGACGGGAAGCGGCTCTACAACGTCTTCAGCGAAACCGGGCGCTTTGCCGCCATCACCCTGTTCTGCGTCGGCACGGCGAGCGCTTTTGGCTGGCTGCTGGCCTTCTACAAGATTCCCGAGGGGCTGCTGGCCGGCGTTTCCACCTGGAACATGGGGATTGTCGCGGCGGGCTTCTTCATCGCTGCCGTTTTTCTGTTGGTGGGCTGCTTTCTCGATGCCATCCCGGCCATCATCATCGTCGGCACCATTTTGCAGCCCATCGCGGCGGCGGCGGGGATGCACCCCATCCATTTCGCCATGATCAGCATTGTGTCCCTGGCCTTCGGGCTGGTGACGCCGCCCTATGGGCTGTGTCTGCTGATATGCTGTTCGGTCGCGGGGATGCGGGTGGTGGATGCGCTGAAGGACACCTGCATCATGCTGCTGCCCATGCTGGGGGTGCTGGCCTTGTTGATCCTTTGGCCGGATATGGCGCTGTTGCTGCCGCGGTTGCTGGAGCCGGATTTCCTGCGTTAGGCCGAGAGGAAATACAGCTTCTCCCCCTCAAACACCCCACAAGTCAGCGGCCCACCAAACACCGCGCCAGTATCCAGCGCCACGCGGTTGCGATGCCGTTCCGGCGCCCGCCCTCGCGTGGGGGTGTGGCCGTGCACCACCATGCCGCCGAAATTCGCGTCGCTGTCAAGAAACGGCCGGCGGATGCGCAGCTTGTCCTCGCGCGTCTGGTGCTCCCAGGCGATGTTGGGCCGCAGCCCGGCATGGACGAAGATATAGCCGCCAGCGCGGTGATGCACCGGCAGCGCGCGCATCCAGGCCAGCTCCGCCTCCGGCAGGCGCCAGGCGTCGCGCGGGCCCTCCGGGTCCAGCCCCCAGCTCCGCAGCGCGGCATCCCCGCCATAGGCCAGCCAATCCGCACAGGCCGCGCCCTCGCCGCCCAGCGCGGCAATCGCGGTGTCCTCGTGATTGCCCATGAGATTGATCACGGGCAGGTCCGTCATGCCCATCAGCGCGCGCACCACCCCAGCGCTGTCTGGCCCGCGGTCGATGTAATCGCCCAGATGCACCACCAGCGGCCTGGCGATGGGGTAGGCCGCGAGATCGGCGCGGATCGTGCGATGCAGGGCCAAAAGCTTGTCCAGGCAGCCATGGATGTCGCCGATGGCGTAGATGCGCTCGCCGGGGGGGAGGTAGCTCAAGGCGCCGCCTCGAACGGCATCACCCGGCGCATGTATTCGTCGAACAAAGGCACGGTGAAGGCCGTGTCGCCGAATGCTGGCGCGAAAACCATGCCTTTCGCGATCAAGCGGCCGCGCAACGGTCCGACGGTGGTGATCTTGCTGCCCAGCATCGTCGCGATGTCGCCGGAGCGGTGCGGCCCGGGGCCAAGCTCCGCCATGGCGCGGAGGTAGCGCCGTTCGGCCGGCGTCAGCCGGTCCAATCGCATGCGGAAGAAGCTCTGATCCAATTGGTGAAGGGCCGCGGTGGTCGCCAAGGTGATCTCCGCCAAATCGATGATGGGTTGTTGGGCGATGTTCCAGGCCTGGTAGCCCCATTCCTGCAGGAAGAAGGGATAACCCCGCGTGGCGCCCAGAATGGCCTCGAGCGCGGCATCCGTGAAGGTGATGCCTTCTGCCCGAACCGGCTCGATCAAGGCGCGCTTTGCCTCCGCCGGACCAAGCTGGGCAATTTCCGGGAAATCGAGGAGCCGTTCCGCATAGCTCTTCGAATCGCCGATCTTGGCGATGACCGGTGGCAGGCCGGCACCGGCCAGCACCACGGGCAGGCTGGACTGCGCGGTGCGATGCAAGGCCATGACCAGAGCGCTCAGTTCACGTGGCGCAAGATACTGCAGTTCATCGACCAGTATGGCGACAGCCGTGCCCCGGGATGCCGCGGAACGGCCAATGGCTTCCATCAGCGCCGGCAGATCGGCCTCCAGATCCCCGCTATCGGCGGCACCCAACTCGGGCGCGACATCGAGGCCGAGTTCGAAATCGCCGAGCTTCAGCCTCACACCGCGGACGAAGCTGCGAAACACACCGATGGCGCGCTTGGCCGCGACATTGGCGGCACCCATGCGATCAAGCTCAAGCGCGATGCGGCGGAGCTGCGGGGCCAGCAGCGCGGGCAGCGACTTGTCCTCATGCGCCTCGATCAGGGCTGTGCGGATGCCGCGTTGCTCGGCAAGTTCCTTCACCCTGTTGAGAAGGACTGTCTTGCCCACGCCATGCAGGCCGACGGCAATGAAGGACTTGCCATAACGCCCGGCGAGGGCGCGGTCGAGCGCGGCTTCGGCCTGATCGAGAAAGCCTTGCCGACCCGTCAGTTCCGGTGGCTGAGCACCGGCGCTGGGCACGAAAGGATTGCGCCGGACGTCCATACCCTCAAGGTTTACCGAGCTTAGCCTAATTTGGCAAGGTTTACGCTATTTTGGCAGGCTTAACGCGCCGAGGCGCTGGCGTCGCTGCGCGTCGTCCCCGCCCGCGCCGCCAAGGCCGCCGCCATGAACTCGTCCAGATCGCCATCCAGCACCGCCGCCGGATTGCCCGATTCCCGATTGGTTCGCAGATCCTTCACCAGCTGATAGGGCTGCAACACGTAATTCCGGATCTGGTGCCCCCAGCCGATATCCGTCTTGCCCGCCTCGATCCCCGCGCTGATCGCCTCGCGCTTGCGCAGTTCCAGCTCGTACAGCCGCGCCTTGAGCATGTTCATGGCGATGGCGCGGTTCTTGTGCTGGCTGCGGTCCTGCGTGCTCGCCGCCACCACGCCGGTGGGCAAATGGGTGAAGCGTACGCCCGATTCCGTCTTGTTCACGTGCTGGCCGCCGGCGCCGGAGGCCCGGAACGTGTCGGTCTTGATGTCGGCCGGGTTGATCTCGATCTCGATCTTGTCGTCGACCACCGGATAGACATAGACGCTGGCAAAGGACGTCTGCCGCTTGTCATTGCCGCCGAAGGGGCTGATGCGGACGAGCCGGTGCACCCCCGTCTCGGTCTTCATCCAGCCGAAGGCGTTCATGCCGGTGACCTGCAAGGTGGCCGATTTGATACCGGCCTCCTCACCATCGCTCTGCTCGGTCAGCACGGCCTTGAAGCCGCGCTTTTCCGCCCAGCGCTGGTACATCCGCAGCAGCATTTCCGCCCAGTCCTGCGCCTCGGTGCCGCCGGCACCGGCATTGACTTCGAGATAGGCGTCGTTCTGATCGGCCTCGCCCGAGAGCAGGGCGTCGATCTCGCGCCGCTTGGCATCCTCGCTCAGCGCGATCAGATCGGCCACGGCGGCATCGGCGGTCTCGGCATCGCCCTCGGCCTCCGCCATTTCCACCAGTTCGAGCGCATCGGTCACCGATTGTTCGAGCTTGCGGACGCCGTCGATCAGGTCGGCCAGGCGCCCACGCTCGCGCATGAGCTTCTGGGCCTCATCGGCGTTGTTCCAGAGCGTGGGGTCTTCGGCCTTGGCGTTCAGCTCATCAAGGCGACGGTTTGCGACATCCCAGTCAAAGATGCCTCCTCAGCAGGGACACGGAGGCCGTGATCTGCTCTTGCAACTGTGTGGCGTCGGCGCGCATGGCGGCGTGGTCCGTTCTTCCTGGGGTGCGTGCTGGTGGCGCTTAGCCCGCAATCGCCCTGGGTGGAAACACCCAGGGCGGACATTGCAGGGCCAGGCATGGCTGGACACAAATCACCCTGACACAGTCAGGGCGATTTGAGGCTAGCGCCGCCACCAGCCCTTCTTCTTCGGGGCCTCGATCTCGGCCTCGCCGATCACGACGGGCTGGATGGCCGGGCCGATGGCGGGTTCGGGTTGCGGCGCGGCGGCGGCGGGGGGCGCGACCACGGGCTCGGGGATTGGCCCAGGGATCGGAGCAGGCATCGCCACGGGGGCGGGCGCCTCCACCACAACCGGGGCCGGCGCTTCGACCACGACAGCCTCGGCCGGCGCGGCCGCGACCATCACCGGCTCCGGTGCCGGTTCGGGTGCAGGTTCGGACGCAACCTCCGGGGCAGGCACAGGCGGGCGGGGCTTGCCGAAGGCCGCTTCCTCCGCGGCGCGTTCGGCCGCGTCCATCGCCGCCATGATGGGGTCCACCGCATTGGCGAAGGGGTCCGCCGGGGTCGGGCCCATATAGCGGGGCGGCGCCACGACGGCGACAGCCGGCCGGGGGGCCTCGGCCTCCTCGCCATCATCCTCGGCGCCGGCCTCGCCGGCCAGGGCGGGCTCGCCCTCACGCCGGCGGCGGCCGCCGCGGCGGCCACGGCGGCGGCGGGGGCGGTCATCCTCGCCGGCAGCATTGAGTGCGGCTTCGGGGGTGGTAGCCTGGTCGCCGACGGCGGCCTCCTCGGCCGGTTCCTCGCCCTCGGCGCTGTCCTCGGTGTCGGCGGCTTCCTCGTTTTCCGTCGTGGCCTGAAGGCCGTTTTCGGCGGGCATGCCCTCCTCACGGCGACCCCCGCGGCGGCGACGACGCTTGCGGCGGCGCACCTCGCTTTCGGCCTCGGTCTCGCCGGCCGGGGGCGGCGGCTCGTCGCCGTCCAGCGCCTCGATATTCTCGGCTTCCTCGGTGATCGCCTCTTCCGGGGCGTAATCCATCCGCAGGGCGGATTGGCCGCGGTCATCGGGGATCGCCCTCGCCTCGGCGGCGCGCAGCTTTTCGATGCGGAAGGCGGCACCATGCATGGCCGCATCGGTCTCGAAGAAGACCGACATGCCGAAGCGTTCCTCGATCTGCCCGAGACGCTCGCGCTTGCGGTTGAGCAGATACATGGCGACCGTCGGGTTCACATGCACCGCGATCTCGGAGGCGCGGCGGCGGGCGCCCTCCTCCTCGATGGCGCGCAGCACCTGGATGGCGCCGCTTTCGGGGCTGCGGACGATGCCGCGGCCCTCGCAATGGGCGCAGGTGACGAAGGTCTGTTCGGTGAGGCTGGGGCGCAGCCGCTGGCGCGACATTTCCAGCAGGCCGAAATGCGAGATACGGCCGACCTGGATGCGGGCGCGATCGCCGCGCAGCGCGTCCTTCAGCCTGCGTTCGACGGCCGCATCGTGCTTGGACGCGTCCATGTCGATGAAGTCGATGACGATCAGCCCGGCGAGGTCGCGCAGGCGAAGCTGGGTCGCGATCTCGTCTGCGGCCTCCATATTGGTGCGGTAGGCGGTGTCCTCGATGCTGCGCTCACGTGTCGAGCGGCCGGAGTTCACGTCGATCGCCACCAGCGCCTCGGTCTGGTTGATGACGATGTAGCCGCCGGATTTCAGCTGCACGGTGGGCGAGTGCATGCCATCGAGCAGCGCCTCCACCCCATGGCGGGCGAAGAGCGGCGTGGCGCCGTCGCGGTAGAGCTGAATTTTCCGGGCGTTTTCCGGCATCAGCATGCGCATGAAGTCGCGCGCCTGGCTGTAGGCATCCTCGCCCTCGACCAGGATCTCGTCCATGTCGCGGGCATAGCCGTCGCGGATGGAGCGCTTGATGAGGTCGGCTTCCTCATAGATCAGCGCGGGTGCCGTGCTCGCCATCGTGCGTTCGCGGATGCTGTCCCACAGCCGCAGCAGGTATTCGCAGTCGCGCTTGATCTCGGGCTTGGGGCGCTGAGCGCCGGCGGTGCGCACGATGAGCGACATGCCGGTGGGCAGATCCAGCTCCTCGATCGCCTCGCGCAGCCGCCTGCGGTCGGTCACCGAGGTGATTTTCCGGGACACGCCACCGCCGCGCGGCGAATTGGGCATCAGCACCGAGAACCGACCGGCCAACGACATATAGGTGGTCAGCGCCGCACCCTTGCCGCCGCGCTCCTCCTTGACGACCTGGATGAGAAGAATCTGCCGGCGGCGGATGACCTCCTGGATCTTGTAGTGGCGCATGAAGCGCGGTGGGTCGCGGCGCTGGCTGCTGCCTTCCTCGGGCGCGCTGTCGTCCTCATCCTCGTCTGGGGCTTCGTCGCCGGCGGCTTCGGCGGCTGCGGTGGCGAGGGCCTCGCTGGCCGGCGGGTCGTCGCCGCCCAGGGTCTCGGGCAGGGCCATGTCCTGCTCGACGCTTTCAACGCGGCTGCCGGGCTCGGCCGCGATGGCCGGCGCCGTGGCCCCAACGTCGCCGTCCCGGGGGGCGGCGTCCTCGGCCGCGGCTTCCGGAATGGCGGCTTCAAGGGCCTGGGCCAGGCCTTCCTCGGCGGTGCGGCGCTGCTCGGCCATGGCGAGCTTGCGGGCGCGGCGTTCGGCGGCGCGGCCGGCCTGGCGCTCCTCCTCCTCGGCCTCCTCGCGCGCCTCGGCCTCCTGCATTTCGATCAGCTTTTGCCGGTCGGCGACCGGGATCTGATAGTAATCCGGGTGAATTTCCGAGAAGGCCAGGAAGCCATGGCGATTGCCGCCATACTCCACGAAGGCCGCCTGCAGGCTGGGCTCCACCCGGACCACTTTGGCCAGGTAGATATTGCCCTTCAGGGGGAGGCGATTGGCGGCTTCGAGGTCGAATTCCTCAAGCCGTGAACCATCCATCACCACCACGCGGGTTTCTTCCGCGTGGGATGCGTCGATCAGCATCCGCTTGGTCATGTGTGAAAAACTCCGCGCCCGGGCGGCGGTAAGGCGCGCGCACAGGGCTGCAATGGGTCGGTGGGACCGAGATGGAACGGCAATGTTGCGTCCGGCAAGCCATGGCGGCGTTGCGCAATCCTTATCTCGGGCGGAACGGGAGCCGTTCCTGTGAATTCGGGCGGCCGCTTCGTGATTGGCGGCGCCCGGCATGCGGTGCGCCCCGTCCCGCGCAGCAGGCTGCATGGACAAGCCCGTCGGTGCGACGGGCGAGCGATGGCGGCCTGGGCCTGATGCGCTCGGCCCTTCGGCGGGCCAGCTGCGCATTCGGGCCCGGGGCCGCATCCGGGCAGGGCGCAGGGCGGGGCGGGAGACGGCGAAATCGGGTTGATCCCGAAGGCCGAGACATTTCGCGCAGCCCCCTCGCCTTTGAGGTGTGGCCGCGCGGCCACGTCGCACGCCTTGACCGAAAACATCGCCAGGGCATTGCACCATAACAGGGCAAGCCAGCCCGGCAAGTGGCAAAGCATCCACAGCAACAGAACGCGAACATTTTTGCTGCATGGCCGGCCGGCAGGGTGTAGCATGGGTCTGCCGCACGGGGGGTGCGGCCTGGCATGCATGATCGTCGTTCCATTCTGGGCGCCGCCCTGGCGGCCGCCTTCACCACATCCGAGGCCGCGGCGCAGCGCCGCCCGCCCAGCACCCGCGCGGCGCTGCCGCTCATCGTGCTCGACCCCGGCCATGGCGGGGCCGACCCAGGTGCCATCGGTGCGGCGGGCACCCAGGAAAAGCGCATCGTCCTCGCCGTGGCGCAGGAGCTGCGCCGCAGGCTGGAGGCCGGCGGCCGGGCGCGCGTCATCCTCACCCGCAACCGCGACGTCTTCGTGCCATTGGCCGAGCGTGTGGCCGTCGCGCGGCGGGCCGAGGCGGCGCTGTTCCTCTCCATCCATGCCGATAGCGCGCCGCCCGGCCATGCCAGCCAGGCACGCGGCGCCAGCATCTACACCCTGGCCGAGACCGCAACGGACCCCTTCTCGGCGGCGCTGGCCCGGCGGGAGAACCTGGCCGACCAGGCCGGCGGGTTGCGGCTGCCCTCGGTGCCGCCCGATGTGCAGCGCATCCTGCTCAGCCTCATGCGCAGCGAGACCCGCCAGGGCAGCGAGCACGCGGCCAGGCAGGCGGTGCAGGCGATGCAGGGCGACGTGCCGCTGCTAACCAACCCGCATCGCCGCGCCGGCTTCGTGGTGCTCAAGGCGCCCGATGTGCCCTCGGCGCTGGTCGAGGTGGGCTTCCTGTCGCACCCCGCCGACGAGGCGCTGCTGAACCGCCCGGCCTGGCGCGCCCGGGTGGCGGCTTCGCTGGCCGAGGGCGTGCATGCCTATCTCGGCCGCAGGGTGGTAACATAGCGGCTGCCGCCACCGCAGGATGCGACCACCGGCTTTCGATGCTAGACCATGCTGCGTTCACATGCGTTCACTGCGTATGGTCCAGCCGGTGCTGAGAGATGGTTCAGCGTTTTCAGCGATTCCGCCGCAACGCATCATGCTCTAAAGGCTCCCCATGCAGCAGCCGCCGCTCAATGTGCAGACCCCGATGGCCACCCCCTCGCTCGACCCGGAAGCGATAGCGGGGCCGGCCGCGCCGCCGCCGCCGGAGAAACCGCGGCGGCGCCGGCGTTTCCGCGGCTTTGGCATCATCCGCGTCCTGCTCGTGCTGGTGGCCGTCACCGGGCTGGGTGGCGCGGTGGCTGGCTTTGGGCTGTACAACCAGCTTCAGGCCGATCTGCCGGATTACCGCTGGCTGGCCGATTACCAGCCGCAGCAAATGTCGCGCATCTATGCCGCCGACAGCCAGTTGATGGCCGAGCTGGCCAATGAACGCCGCATCTTCGTGCCCATCGAGGCCATCCCGGCCCGCCTCCAGCAGGCCTTCATCTCGGCCGAGGACCAGCGTTTTCGCGAGCATATCGGCGTCGACCCCATGGGCATGGCCCGCGCGCTGGTGACCTGGGCGCAGAATTACGGCACCGGCCGGCGCATGCAGGGTGCGTCGACCATCACCCAGCAGGTGGCCAAGAACATGCTGGTCGGCAGCGACCGCACGGTGCTGCGCAAGGTGCGCGAGGCGCTGCTGGCGCTGCGCCTGGAACGCGCGCTCAGCAAGGAGCGCATCCTCGAAATCTACCTCAACGAGATCTTCATGGGCGCGCAGGCCTATGGCGTCGCCGCCGCCGCGCAATCCTATTTCAACAAGGCGCTGGACGAGCTGACGATCGGCGAGATGGCCTTCCTCGCCTCGCTGCCCAAGGCGCCGAACAACTACAATCCGCTGCGCTTCCCCGAGCAGGCCCGCATCCGCCGCAACTGGGTGATCGAGCGCATGGCCGAGGATGGCGCGATCACCGCGGCCGAGGCGCAGACGGCGCGGGCGGAAACCCTGCTCGCCCGCCCCACCCGCCGGCCCGATGTGGTGCCGGTGGGC
Organism: uncultured Rubritepida sp.; assembly: GCA_964395305.1. Taxonomy (GTDB): domain Bacteria; phylum Pseudomonadota; class Alphaproteobacteria; order Acetobacterales; family Acetobacteraceae; genus Rhodovarius. The sequence continues at coordinate 108,743 of CAYNBM010000009.1, read as the reverse complement.
CAGCACTTCACCGAGGATGTCCGGCGCGAACTCATCGCCCGCTTCGGCGCCGAGCAGGCGGCGGGCGGCGGCCTCGTGGTGCGGACCTCGCTCGACCCAGAGCTGCAGGCGGCGGCCGAGGCCGCGCTGCGGCAGGGCACCCTGGCCTATGACCGCAGGCGCGGCGGCTGGCGTGGCAGCCTGGGGCGCATCCCCGCCGGCCCCAATGACTGGCAGCCCGCGCTGGAGGCCATGCCGCGCACCCCGGGCGCGCTGCCGGGATGGCGCCAGGCCGTGGTGCTGGGCGTGACCAATACCGAGGCCCGGGTCGCCTGGCTGGAACGCGCCAGCCCGCGCGCGCCGTGGGAGCCGCGCAACGGGGTGATCGACCTGGCCGATACGACATGGGCAAGGCCGGTGCTGAGCGGCCCGGCCCAGGCGGCGGTGCGGCTGGGGCCGGCGCCGCGCCGGATCAGCGACATCGTCACCGCCTCCGACGTGGTGCTGGTGGAGCCCAACCCGGCCCGGCCCGGCCGCGTCTTCCTGCGGCAATTGCCCGATGTGGAGGCCGCCATCGTGGCGCTCGACCCCGCCACCGGGCGCATCCTGGCCATGGCCGGCGGCTGGAATTTCGAGCGCAGCCAGTTCAACCGCGCCTCCCAGGCGCTGCGGCAGCCCGGCAGCTCCTTCAAGCCCTTCGTCTATCTGCCGGCGCTGGAGGATGGCATTCCGCCGAACCAGCGCTTCCTCGATTCAGGGGTGGAGGTGGCGACGCCGCAGGGCGTCTGGCGGCCGGGGAATTACGGCGGCTCCGCCTCGGGGGCGGCGGTGACCATGCGCTCGGCGCTCGAGCGCAGCCTGAACCTCGTGACGGTGCGCATAGCCCAGCAGGTGACGATGGCCCGCGTCTCCGACGTGGCGAACCGCTTCGGCGTGATCACCAATATGCCGCCCTATCTGGCGATGAGCCTGGGCGCGGGCGAGACCACGGTGGTGCGGATGGCGGCGGGCTATGCCAGCTTCGTCAATGGCGGGCGGCGGGTGGAGCCCAGCCTGATCGATTCGGTGCAGGACCAGCGCGGTCGGGTGATCTGGCGCGGCGACCAGCGGGCCTGCCAGGGCTGCAACGCGGGGCCCACGGGCGAGCCGCCGACATTATCGGAAAACCGGCGGCAGATCGCCGACCCGATCGCGGCCTTTCAGATCGTGAACATCCTCCAGGGCGCGGTGCAGCGCGGCACCGGCGCGCGGGCGGGGGCCGGGCTGAACCGGCCGGTGGCGGGCAAGACCGGCACGACGGATGACTACAAGGACAATTGGTTCGTGGGCTTCACGCCCGACCTCGTGGTGGCGGTGTGGTTTGGCTATGACGAGCCGCGCTCCCTGGGCAACAACGAAACGGGCGGGCTGAACGCGGCGCCGATCTTTCGTGAGGTGATGGAGGCGGCCCTGCGCGGCTCGCCGCCGGTGCCGTTCCGGGCGCCGCCTGGGGTGTCGCTGGTGCGGGTCACGCTGGACAATGGGCAGAGCATCATGGAGGCGTTCCGCCCGGGGACGGAGACCAATGCCCAACCGGTGGAGGGGTTTGGCGCCGGCGCGGCGTCGCGGGTGGAGAGTGGGTTGGGTGGGCTTTACTGAGGGCCGACAGGCGCCGCCCGGGCGACCCCTTGCGTTTTTTCGGCCTGTCAAAGCAGGGCCTGCCATTGGCGGGCGCCGTGGAGGACGCGGATGATCTCGGCGCCACCGGGGATTTCCCGGTAGAGGATGAGGTAGTTTCCGGCAGGATGCAGACGAAGGCCAGGCTGAACCTCCGGGCGGGTGACGCCCATGCGGGGCATCGCGCCAATTCTTCGGAAGTGGTTGCGCATGGCGATCAGCCATCGGCTGCTGGCCGATGGATTGTCGGCCCCGATGTGCTGGGAAATGGCGTCAAGATCGGCCCTGGCTTTGGGGCTGAGGCGAAATCTCACCCGGCGCGGTGTTTTTCGAGCAATTCCTCGAAGACGTCCTCGCCATCAAGCGAGGGGCCACTGGCCACCCCCTCATCCCATAGCCGCCGAAGGTCCGCCACCGCCTCCGCCCGCTCGTCCCGCCGGCGCGACCAATCCCGCAGCGCCTCGCGCATTACCTCGCTCGCCGAGGCATATTCGCCCGAGGCCACCACGCCGCGCATCAGCCCGGCCATTTCGGGCGTGAGGGAGACGCTGATCTTTTCCACACCTGCCATGACGCGGCTTCTCCAGGATCGGTATGCATTCTTACCACCAGGCGGCTGGCCAATTCCAGCCCGGCCAGCCGCCGCGCCTGCGAATTAACTTGACAAAATATGCTGATATTCCTAAATATCATGCCGCTGTTTGACATACGCATCCACCACCCCAACACCAGATATGGTGCAGAAAGCTGATGCGCCCGCCATCGGTGGTATTTGTCCGCAAACCGCGCAACATGGGCATTCAGCCCGGCACTCTGACAATACTCGCCATCCCCTTACCAGATGTGGTATACGCCAGCCACCAGAAAGCTACCCCTGGTATTTGTCCGCAAACAACCCAAACCGCGCAGTTCAGCCGGAACCACGCCCCTTCATGCCCGGGGCACCCGGCCATGACGGCGGGCGTCAGTCGCTCTCCGGCGCGATCACATTCGTCCGCAGCCCCAGCACCAGCACATCCCGCACCGTCTCAATCCCCTTCAGCCGGATATCGTCCCAGGCCTCAGGCGTGTGAAAAGCGCTGTGCGGCGTGATCACCAGCCTGCCCTGCAACCAATCCTCCCGCGCCCGATAGGCCCGCATCAGCGAGGGCACCGGCTCCACCGGCGGCTCCACCGGCACCACATCCAGCCCCGCGCCGGCGATGTGGCCGGAGCGCAGCCCGGCCTCCAGCGCGTCGAGGTCCATGATCGGCCCGCGCGCCGTGTTCACCACCACCGCCCCCGGCGGCAGCATGGCCAGCTCCGCCGCGCCCACCAGCCCGCGCGTCAGCCGGGTCAGCGGCGCATGGATGCTCAGCACATCCGCCTGTTCCATCAGCGCCGCCAGCGAGGGCGCCCGCCTGATCCCAAGGGCCCGGTCCACCCCATTGGGCAGGAAGGGGTCAAAAAACACCACGTCGAAGCCAAACGCCTTCGCCCGCAGCGCCACCGCGGTGCCGATCCGCCCCAGCCCCAGCACGCCGAAACGCTGCACCGACAGCCTGCGGATCAAGGGCGTGTTGATCACCCCCCAGGGCGCCGGCGGCGAGGCGCGCTGCGTTTCGTGATGCAGGAACAACCCCCGCCGCAGCCCGATCGCCAGGGCCATTGCATGATCCGCCACCTCCTCGGTGCCATAATCGGGAATATTCGCCACAGTGATGCCGCGCCGGGCACATTCCGCCCGGTCCACCCGGTCGTAGCCCACGCCCATCCGCACCACCAGGCGCAGCTTGGGAAACCTGGCCAGCTGCGCGGCCGGCACCGCCATGCGCAGGGTCATCAGCGCATCGGCCTGCTCGCACAGCGCATCCGGCAACTCGTCCAGCGCGGCCACGGCGCTGCCGCGCAGCACCCGGGCGGCGCCGCCCAGCACCGGCTCCTCGACGCTGTTGTCGGGGTAGAGGCCTTCCGGCTCCAGAATCGTCAGCATCGCAAATTCTCTCCTATGTCACGCGGGCAAAGCGCATCGCCCAGGCGCGGGCACCGCTGGCCAGCAGGGCGGTGACCTCGCCGGCCGCGTCGCGTTCCAGCCGCACATCCCACCAGGGGTCATACAGCGTGCCCGGCATGTGGAAGCGGGCGAGCTCCGCCGTCAGGCTCTCGATGCGGAACGGCCCAGCCTTGGCCAGCGGCCCCTCCACCCGCCAGGTGCCGTCGCCCGGCAGCCGCCATGTGGCATCGACATCCCCGCAGTAAAAATCGCCGGCCAGCGCCAGGCCCGGGCTGGGCTCGACCCGCGTGAGCGCACTGCTGTGGCCGGCATCGCTCCACAGCACGAGCCCGCCATCGCGGGCCTCCAGCGCGAAGCGGAAGCCGCCGCGCTGGGCGTGCAGCCGCCCATCCGGCCGCGGGCAGAGCGGGAAGGCCACGCCATGCTGCCGGGCCATCGGCCGCCCAGCCTCATCCAGCCAGAGGTCGAGCGACACGCCCTCCGCCGTGACCCAGGCGCCGGTCATCCCGGGCGGCGGCGGCACGGTCGCCACCCGGTGCAGCACGGCATCGCCCTCCAGCGCCGCCTCCAGCACCGCCATGCCCATGGCGGCCGCATCCAGCCCGCCATGATTGGTGATGAGAATCACCGTCAGCCGGCGTGCCGGCACGCGCAGGAAAATTGTCTTGTAACCCGGCCAGAGCCCGCCATGGGAGACCAGCTTCAGCCCGCGCCACTCATCCACCTCCTGCCCGCGACCATAGGTGTTGATCGTGCCATTGGTGAGAGGCGCCAGCTCCTGCAGCTGCGATTCCAGCACGCCGCCGCCCAGCAGGTTCAGGCTGAGCGCCCGCGCCCAGAGCGCCAGATCCTCGATGCCCGAGACCATGCCGCCCTCGCCGCCGAGCGGAAAACCATGCCCCGCCCGCACGAAACCATCGCCGCGCGGCAGGTAGCCGGTGGCCAGCCCCTCGACCGGGACCATGATATCGGGCGTGTGCCGGGTGCGCGTCATGCCCAGCGGGCCGAAGATGCGATCCTCCAGGAAATCGGCCAGCGCCATGCGCGAGGCAGCCTCCACCACCTGGCCCAGCAGCCAGAAATTGGTGTTCGAGTAGAGAAAGCGGCTTCCGGCCGGGAAGTTCACGCCCGTGCTTCGGGCGATGGCCGCGGCGACATGCCCAGGCTTCAGCGGATGGGCGAGGTCGACGCCGCCGGCGCGCAGCAGCTCCAGCATATCCCGCAGGCCGGCGGTGTTGCGCATGAGCTGGTCGATGGTGATCCCGGCCGCCCAATCCGGCAGGCCTGGCAGATGCCGGCCGATAGGGTCGGTGACGGCCAGCATCCCCTCGGCCGCCAGCATCAGGATGGCCGTGCAGGTGAACTGCTTGGAGACCGAGGCGATGCGAAAGCTGGTCTGCGGCGTGATCGGCTGGTTGAGCTCGATGCTGGCCAGGCCGCTTTGCCGGCGCAGCAGCAGCTCGCCGTCGCGGGCGACACCCACCGCGGCACCCGGTCCCTCCACCAGAGGAATCAGCAAAAGGCCCACGCGGCGTTCGAGCCGCAATACATCCAAGTCCCGCATGATGGAGTCTCCCGTTGCCGCGATTGAAGCATGGCGCGGGGGTTTGAGGCTATCGGTTGCTGTCGGCGGCGCGGCTCAGGCGATGATGTCGGGCACCAGCTTGCGCTCGATCCAGGTGATCTCGTCGCGCAGCTTGAGCTTGCGTTTCTTCAGCCGCTGCAATTGCAACTGGTCCACGATCGAATCGCCCATCCGGAAGATCACCGTGTCGAGGTCGCGATGTTCGCTGCGCAGCTCATGTAGGCGCCGCAGCAGGTTCTCTTGGTCTTCCAACTTGCATCCCCGATGCGGCCGCTCAGAATTATCCGTCGAGCGTCCGTTACAACGAAAATACCATAAAGGCGAGGGATAACAGGCTCAGGCTGCCTCGCTCTTGGCGAGTTCCTCCTGGGCCAGCTTTTCCTCGACCAGCCGCACCAGGTGATCGACCATCTCATCGGTCGAGGTGGTGTGGCTCTGCTTGCCGGCGGCATAGACCATATGGCGCCCGGCGCCGCCGCCGGTGAGGCCGATATCGGTCATCAGCGCCTCGCCCGGGCCGTTCACCACGCAGCCGATGATGCTGAGCGTGAGCGGCGCGGTGATATGCGCGAGGCGATCCTCCAGTTTTTGGACCGTGCGGATGACGTCAAAGCCCTGCCGCGCGCAGGATGGGCAGGAAATCACCTTCACGCCTCGGTTGCGCAGGTTCAGCGACTTCAGCAGCTCCCAAGCCACCTTCACCTCCTCCTCAGGCTCGGCCGAGAGCGAGACGCGGACCGTGTCGCCAATGCCGGCCCAGAGCAGGTTGCCCAGGCCGATCGCGCTTTTCACGGTACCGGTGCGCAACCCGCCCGCCTCGGTGATGCCGATATGCAGGGGATGGTCGCACTGGTCGGCCAGTTGCTGATAGGCGGCGACGGCCAGGAAGACGTCCGAGGCCTTGACGCTGATCTTGAACTCGTGAAAATCATTCTGCAGCAAATGGTCGGCATGCCACAGCGCGCTTTCCACCAGCGCGTCGGGGTTGGGTTCGCCGTATTTCTCCAGCAAGTGCTTCTCCAGCGAGCCGGCATTCACCCCGATGCGGATGGAGCAGCCATGGTCGCGGGCGGCCTGGATGACTTCCTTCACCCGCTCGGCCGAGCCGATATTGCCGGGGTTGATGCGCAGGCAGGCGGCACCGGCCTTTGCAGCCTCGATGGCGCGTTTGTAGTGGAAATGGATGTCGGCCACGATGGGGACATTCACCTCGCGCACGATCTCGGCGAGTGCGGCGGTGCTTTCCTCATCCGGGCAGCTCACCCGCACGATGTCGACGCCGGCGAGTTCGGAGAGGCGGATCTGCGCGATGGTCGCCGCCGCATCCGAGGTCAGCGTATTGGTCATGGTCTGCACCGAGATCGGCGCATCGCCGCCCACCGGCACGTGGCCGACATGGATCTGGCGCGACTTGCGGCGCTCGATGTGCTGGTAGGGTCGATAGCTGGTCATCACGACTCTCCTGATGGCCGCGCCGCGGCGGGCCGATGGGATCTGGTGGGACGCATCCTAACCGGCCGGGCCGGGTGCCGACTAGGCTCGTCTTGCCCCGACGGCGTCGGGGCGGGATGAGGGGCCGGGTGTGTGCCGCCCGGCGATGGCAGTACCGGGCGTTTCCGCCAGGGCCAATGGCCAATTAGCGGCTGGGTGGCGGCGGGTTGGTCGGCGCGGTGCCACCCGAAGCGGTGCTGCCGGCGGTGGGGTTCCCCGATGCCGGGCTGCCCGCCGGCCGCGGCGGCGCGGAGGTGTTCGGCTGGCCGGCCGGGTTGGTGGTGGGCGCCGCGGCACTGGCCGGGCGCGGCGGCGTGCCGGGGGCCGTGGCGGGGCGGGTCGCCTCGGTGTGGCGCTGCATCACGCCATCGAGCTGAAGGATCTGCCGCCCCCTGGCCACTGTCACGAAGCCTGTCGTCGGCTGGCCATCGATCAGCAGGTCCACCGCCGTGGGGATGGAGATATTGGCCGAGAGCCCGGGCTGGTTGGGCGGCGTGTAGGTCTCGCCACTGCGGAACACGCGCGAGACCAGCGGAGGCTGCTGGCCCACGCGCACCTGCATCCAGCTCTCCGCCTTGAAGCGCACGGTGATGCGGCTGACGTCGGTGGGCGAGAGCACGACCGGCGGCGGCGGCGGTGGCGGCACCACCACCGGCACCTGCACCGGCGTGGGCAGGGTGACGTTGGAGCCGGGCAATGGGGTGCCCCCGCCGGAGAGGCCAGGCACCGCCAGCGGCGGCGGCTCGGCCGAGGTGCCCTCGCGCGCCGCGCGCTCCAGCCGGGGCGGCACGGCGGGGATAGCGTCGACGGTGCGGTTCGGTGGGCTCGACCAGTTCGACCAGCCGATAAAGGCGCCGATCGCCAGCACGGCGCCGACCAGCACGATGATGCCGGTGGGCACGCCGCGCTCGGGCACCGGCTCGGGGAAGATCAGGTCCTGCCGCCTCGGCACCGCCTGGCCCGCGCTTTCGCGGAATCGGCGAACCATTTCATCCGCGTCCAGCCCCAGGGCATTGGAATAGTTGCGCACGAAGCCCCAGGCATAGGCCGGGCTCGGCAGGTCGCGCATGCGGCCTTCTTCGAGCGCGATGAGGTAGACGCGGCGGATGCGCAGCGCGGCGCTCATATCCTCGATCGAGAGGCCGGAGGCTTCGCGAGCGTCGCGCAGCTCCTCGCCAACGCGTGCGGCGTCGCCGCTGGGCGCGGCCTCGGCTCGGGAGAAACGTTTCATGGTGAATGACACGGCGGTATCTAGCCTATGCCGCGCTGCGGAAGAAAGGGGGGCATGGCGTTATGCTGCGCGGGCGGCCAGCGCCGCCTCGGCCTGGGCCAGGATTTCCGCGATGATCTCGGCCACCGGCTGTTCGCGGGTGACCATGCCGACGGATTGGCCGGCCATCAGGCTGCCACTCTGGACATCGCCGTCCAGCACCGCGCGCCGCAACGCGCCGGCCCAGAAATGCTCGATATCCAGCTGCGCGGCCTCTTTCGTGAGTTCGCCGGACTGAAAACGGGCCAGCGTCTCCGCCTGGTGGCGGATGAAGCGCTGGCTGCCCTCGTTCTTCAGCGCGCGGACGGGAATGACCGGAAAATTGTCATCCAGCTGCACGGTGGGCACCGCGTCGCGCGCGGAGGCCCGGAAGAAGGCCTTCTTGAAGTTTTCGTGTGCGATGCTTTCGGCCGCGCAGGCGAAGCGGGTGCCCATCTGCACCCCGGCCGCGCCCATTTCCAGATAGGCCAGCACCGCCTCACCCCGGCCGATGCCGCCGGCGACGAAGACCGGCACCTCGCGGATCACCGGCAGGATTTCCTGCGCCAGCACGTTCAGCGAGACCGGGCCGATATGCCCGCCGGCCTCGCTGCCCTCGATCACCAGCGCGTCCACATCCATCCGCACCAGCTTCTTGGCCAGCGCCACGGCGGGGGCGAAGCAGATCACCTTCATGCCCCCTGCCTTGGCGGCGGCGATGGCCTCGCGCGGCGGGATGCCGCCGGCGAAGACCAGCACGGGCACCTTGTGGCCTATGCAGACATCGACCAGTTCCATCAATTGTGGATGCATGGTGATGAGGTTCACGCCGAAAGGTGCCAGGGCCAGCGCTTTGGTGGCGGCGATTTCCTCATCGAGGCGCGGCGGCTGCATGGCGCCGCAGGCGATGACGCCGAAGGCGCCGGCATTGGACAGCGCCGCCACCAGGTTGCGCTCGCTGATCCAGCTCATCGCGCCGCCCAGAATGCCATAACGCGCGCCGAGCACGGCCGCGCCGCGTGCCATCAGCGCATCAAGCGCGCTCACTGCCCGTCATCCGCCGCCGGCGGTTCCTCGCCATCGAGGCCGAAGCAGCTGTGCAGGGCGCGCACCGCCAGCTCCTTGTATTCGGCGGCGACCAGGACGCTCACCTTGATCTCGCTGGTCGAGATGACCTGGATGTTGATGTTGCGCTCGGACAGCGCCTTGAACATCCGTGCCGCGACGCCGGCATGGCTGCGCATGCCGATGCCGACCACAGAGATTTTTGCGACGGCCGTATCGGTCAGCACCTCCTGATAGCCCAGGGCGGCGCGCACATCCTCCAGCGCCACTTTCGCCTGCGCCAGATCGCCGCGGCCGACGGTGAAGGTCATGTCGGTGGTGCCGTCGGCGCCCAGGTTCTGCACGATCATATCGACATTGACATGCGCCTCCGCCAGGCGACCGAAGAGGATGGCGGCCACGCCCGGCCGGTCGGCCACGCGCCGCAGCGTCACCTTCGCGTCATCCACCGAATAGGCCACGCCCGAGACCACCAGCTTTTCCACGATCTCATCCTCTCCAACGACAAGCGAACCCGGCTTGTCCGCGAAACTGCTCAATACCTGAATGCGCACGCCATGCTTCATCGCCATTTCGACGCTGCGGGTCTGCAAGACCTTGGCGCCGACCGAGGCGAGTTCCAGCATTTCCTCGAAGGATATTTTTTCGAGCTTTTTCGCCCGCGGGACCACGCGCGGATCGGTGGTGTAGATGCCGTCCACGTCGGTGTAGATGTCGCAGCGATCGGCGCCTATCGCGGCCGCGATGGCCACTGCCGAGAGGTCGCTGCCGCCACGGCCGAGCGTGGTGACGCGGCCATCGGCGGTCACGCCCTGGAAGCCCGCGATGATCGGCGTCTCGCCCCGCGCCATGGCGGCCAGCAGCTTCTGGCCATCGATCTGGTCCACCCGCGCCTTGCCATGCGCGTCATCGCTGAGAATGGGGATCTGCCAGCCCTGCCAGGACCGCGCCGGCGTGCCCAGCGTCTGCAAGGCGATGGCCAGCAGGCCGATGGTCACCTGCTCGCCGGTCGCCACCACGACGTCATACTCCGCGGTGTCATGCAGCGGGTTGAGGTCGTTGCACAGCTTCACCAGATGATTGGTGGTGCCGGACATGGCGGAGACCACCACGGCGACCTCATTGCCGGCATCGCGCTCTTTTTTGACCAGCCTGGCCACATTGCGAATGCGGTCGAGGTCTGCGACGGATGTTCCGCCGAATTTCATCACGATCTTTGGCATGATCTCAGGAGTGGTCCAGGGTGGGCCGCTCCCTTAAAGGCAGCACAGGGCGCATGCAAGGCACGGTCATTCCTTCGGAAATCGCCAAATTCGACGGCCTGGCCGCGGCGTGGTGGGACCCGCGCGGCCCGATGGGGCCGCTCCATGCAATGAATTCCGCCCGCACCGGCTGGATTCTGCAGCGGATGGAAGGGGAGCGCGTGCTCGATATCGGCTGCGGCGCGGGCCTCGCCAGCGAGGCGCTGGCCCGTGCCGGCAAATCCGTGGTGGGCCTGGACCGTGCAACCTCCGCTCTCGCCGCCGCCCGCGCCCATGCCGCGGCCGGCGGCCTGGCCATCACCTACCGCGAGGGCGGCGTGGAAGAGGTCGCCGACCTGCCGCCATTCGATGCCGTCGTGGCGTTGGAGGTGGTGGAGCATGTCGCGGATGTGGAGGCGTTTCTGGTCGATGCGCTGTCGGTGCTGCGGCCGGGTGGGCGGCTGTTCCTCTCGACGCTGAACCGCACGACGAAAAGCCTGCTGATCGCCAAATTCGGCGCGGAATACCTGGCCAGGCTGCTGCCGGTGGGCACGCATGACTGGAAGCGTTTTCTCAAGCCGGCCGAACTGGCGGCGCATGCCAGGGCGGCGGGCGCGCTGGTGACCGATATCGCCGGCATGGCGCCGATGGCGGGCATCGGCGATTGGGCGATCGGCCGCGATGTCAGCCAGAACTACATCGCGATGGCGATCAAGGGCTAGCCCGCAATCGCTCTGGGTGGAAACACCCAGAGCGCCAATTGCCGGGCCAAGCAAAGCTGGACTCAAATCGCCCTGGCTTTGTCAGGGTGATTTGAGTCCAGCATCGATCGGGAAGACAGGCCGGGGCAGCCGCTTCCAGGCGAAGCGGCTGAGCACCGGGCTGGTCAGCCCCGGCGCGTCGACCTCGAAAATCCGTTCATTTGGGGCGAACTCCCCGAAACCCGCGCGGAAATGGCCGCGGCTCTTCAGCACCACCACGCGCGCAGCCGCGATGTCGATGCCATGCATTTCCAGCGTGCGCGGCTCATGGCATTGCCTACGCAGGCTGATCACCACGACCTCCATGCCGCTGTCTTCCAGCGTCAGCCGCGCCGCCCGCCCCAGGTTGAACTCCCGTCCCGCCATATTGCCCCGCCGACCCACGCCGCGCCCGTCGGACAACATCGTCACCCGCGCGCGGGTGGAAAAGGGCAGGCTGAATTCGCTGGGTTCGCGGTTGAAGCGCGCCTCGAAGACAGCATTTTCGCCCAAGGCATGCGCCTCGGCGGCCAAAGCGGGGTCGACGAAAAGGCCCAGCACCACGCCGGGCACGCGGGCGTCATGCAAGGCCTGCAGGAGCCAGGCGGTATTGCCCCGGCCACCGCCGCCCGGGTTGTCCGCCACATCGGCCAGGATGATGGTATCGCTGGCAGCCTGGGCCAGCGCCACCGCGTCATCCCGGCTGGTCAGCCTGGCGACGTAGCGGTGGCGCTCATTCCAGGCGCGGGTGGCGAGTGTTTCCACCGCCGCATCGGCCGCCGCCTGGCTCAGCGCGGTGGCGCTCACCGTCATGCCGCATTTCGGCAGGTCGCTGAAGACGAAGCCGCCGGTGACGGAAACATTCAGCACCTCGCCCCCCATCATCGCCTCGGCGTCGCGGATCAGGTCGGCATAGGGTCCCTCGGCCGTCAGCAGCGTCACCGAAGGCGGCGTGATGGCCAGGCGTCGGAACGCCTTGAACACGCGCGTGCCACCCAACAGCAGGCGCAGCATATCCGCCGCCTCCGCCGCGCGCTCGGCCATGTCGACATGGGGGTTGGTGCGATAGGCGATCAGGCTGTTACAGGCCTCGACCAGGCGCTCGCTGACATTGCAGTGCAGGTCGTGGGTGACCACGATGGGCACGCGCGGCCCCACCACGGCGCGCACCATGGCCAGCAGGGTGCCGTCGCTGTCCTCATCGCCGGTGGCGCTGCTGGCGCCATGGCTCGCGACATAGACGGCGTCGAGCGGCATGGCGGCCAGCAACCCGGTCCGCGCTGCATCGAGCATGCGCAGGAAAAGCGCCTGCTCGATCGGCCCGCCGGGCGGCGCGGCCCAGATCGCCACGGGGCAGGGCGTCCAGGCGCCGGTCTCGTCCATGCGGCGATGGAAGCCTGCCATTTCGGCCGGCAGATGCGATGTCCCGGCGCGTGCCAGCCGGGTGATCGCCTCGCCCTCCACCCAGCATTGCGCGACGAAATCCGCCTCAACCGTGGGCGGCGCGAAGGCATTGGCCTCGAGGTGAAGCCCGAGAATCCCGACCCTTGGTACCATCGCTCAACCCCCAATTGCGAAGCGCGTGTTCACGATTAGACTGCCCTGCAAGAACACCGGGATCGCTGACACTGCAACAGGACCTCACCCTGCCGAAACACCGCCGGGAAAGCGAGAGCCGATGGCCGGCACGCTGACCGATGCGCTGTCCGCGCTCGCCACCGGCGAGCCTGGGCCGAGCCTGCCCGTCCACATCGCCGCGCCCGATCTTCGCCGCTGGATGGATGGCAATGCCGCGCGTGGCGCATGGAGTTTCACCGCCGAGGCGCCGGGCCCGCATGTCTGTGTCGTGGCGCTGACCCATGGCAATGAGATCGCCGGCGCCATCGTGCTGGACCGCTGGCTGCGGCAGGAATTGCGCCCGGTGGCGGGGCGGCTTTCCCTGGTTTTCGCCAATCTCGATGCCTATGCCCGTTTCGACGCCCGTGACCCCACGGCCAGCCGCTTCCTGGAGCAGGATCTGAACCGCGTCTGGGACCCGGAAATGCTGGACGGCCCCGGTCGCTCCTCCGAACTGCGCCGGGCGCGGGCGCTGCGGCCGCTGCTGGACAGCGCCGATGTCGTGCTCGACCTGCATTCCATGCTCTGGCCGGCCGACCCGCTGCTGCTCGTCGGCGGCGGCGCGGCGTCAGAGGCGCTGGCGCTGGCGCTGGGAACGCCGCCGCTGGTTGTTTCGGACCCGGGGCATGAGGCGGGCCGGCGGCTGATCGATTACGCCGCCCAGGTCGGGCGGCGCGGCGTCCTGCTCGAAGCCGGCCATCATTGGGAGCGCGAGACCGTCTCGCTGATGGAACGCGTGGCGCGGCGCATGCTGATGCTGTGCGGCGTGCTGCCGGGTGCGCCGCCCGCCGTGTCACCCGCGCCGCGTCTGGCGCGGGTGACACGGGCGGTCACCGCGCGCGGCGTGGATTTCGCCTTCAGCCAGCCCGTGCGCGGTGGCGATGTGATCGCGCGGGCCGGCACGCTCATCGCCCGCGACGGTGAGATCGAGATCCGCACGCCGCATGATGACTGCCTGCTGGTGATGCCCAGCCTGCGCACCGCCCCTGGCTTGACCGCGGTGCGGCTTGCCGCCTTCGTCGATTAGACTCAAATCGCCCTGACTGTGATCAGGGCGATCGCCGGCTAAAGGCGCACGCCCTCGGTCGCGAAGCTCTCGGCGCCCTGCTGCACTTTGGTGTCGAGCACCACGGCGCCGATGATGGCGAAAATGGTGGCGGCGACTACGCCTGTGATGACGGCCTTCATATCGGATCTCCCTCAGCTTTCTGTGGCTGGCTTATGCAGCAAGAGGGCGGCCGCTTCCAGATCCTCGGCGGTATTGGCGTTGAAGAAGGGGTCGAAGGGCGTGGCGGGCCAGCTTGCGCGCGCCACGCCATGGCGTTCCGTCCAGCGGTCGATTTTCCTGGCCCCCCCCAGCATGGCGGCGCGCAGGTCGTGGCGCAGCGCGACATCCCACAGCCCGCAGGGCGGATGGGTCTGGCCACCGCTCTCGGCGCAGGCCAGCGGCACCGCCGCCACCACCCGCGCCGCCCAGAGCCGCGCGACGTAGTCGGGCGGCAGCAGGGGTGAATCGCCTGGCGCCGAGACCAACCATCCCGCGCCCTCCGCCGCCGCCCAATCCATCCCCGCCAGGATGCCGGCCAGCGGCCCGGGGAAATCCGGCAGGGGGTCGGCCAGCACCGGCAGGCCCCAGGCGGCGAAGCGCGCGGGGTCGCCATTGGCGTTCAGCGCCAGCCCTGCCACCTGCGGCCGCAACCGCTGCAGCACATGGTCCAGCATGGGCCGGCCGGCCAGCAGCCGCAGCGGCTTGTCGCCGCCGCCCATCCGCCGGGCCAGGCCGCCGGCCAGCACCACGCCCAGGATGTCAGGCGCCACGGCTGTTCTTCCGCCAGTGCTTCGCACTTTCCTCCGCCACATAGTCGAGATTGGCGTCGAAGATGATCCGGCTCTCCCCCGCCAGCGCGACGAAGCGCTTGCCCTTGCAACGGCCGATCAGTGTGAGGTTGGCCTCGCGCGCCAGCTCCACCCCCCAGGCGGTGAAGCCCGAACGGGAGACCAGGATGGGCACGCCCATGCGCACCGTCTTGATCACCATCTCCGAGGTCAGGCGCCCGGTGGTGTAGAACACCTTGTCTTCGGCCGTGACGCCGTGGCGAAACATCCAGCCGGCGATCTTGTCCACCGCATTGTGCCGGCCGACATCCTCCATGTAGCAGAACGGGTCATCGCCCAGCGCCAGGGCGCAGCCATGGATCGCGCCGGCCTCGAGATAGAGCGTGGGCAGCGCGTTGATGTTGTGCAGCAGGCGATAGAGGTCGGAGGTGCGCAGCCGTGCCTCGGGGTTGAGCCGCACCGCCGAGAAACCTTCCATCAGATCACCGAAGGCGGTGCCCTGGGCGCAGCCGCTGGTCAGGGTTTTCTTCCGCAGTTTCTGCTCAAAATCGGTGGCGTGAGGCGTGCGCACCACCACAACGCCCAGGTCCTCATCATACTCCACCCCCTCCACCACCGCGTCCGGGGCCAACATGCCCTGGTTCAGCAGATAGCCCAGCGCCAGCTCCTCCGGCCGGTCGAGGATGGTCATCATCGTCACGATCTCGGCGCCGTTGAGGTAGAGGGTGAGCGGGCGTTCGACGGTGACCGCGGTCTCCACCACCGCGCCGGTCTGGTCGATGCCGCCGACGCGCCGGGTCAGGCGCGGGTCGGCGGGGTCGGGCTGGATGCGGGGCAAGGCCATGCGCCGGACATGCGCCCGGCCCCATCCGCGTGCAAGGGCAAGGTGATCTCGCGCAAAGGTTGCAATTCACTGCCGCATGCTCTCAACTGCGGCGAACAAGGGTGAGCGGTATCGGCCATGGCCCTGGAGAGCCTGATCCGAGGAATATGGCAGTGGCGCGGCCGGTTGGCCCTGGCCATGCTGCTGCTCTATGGCGGGCTGGGCGCCGTGATCTGGAACTGGCCGCGCAGCTTCGTCGCCCAGATGGTGGTGGCGCCGGCCGAGACCACCTCCATGGCCACCTCCACCCTGCTCACGCCCGTGCCGATGCTGGCGCCGGCGCTGCTGGATAGCCGGCCGGGTGGCAATTTCGGGGTCTATCTCAGCGCGTTGCGCTCGATGGAGGCGGCCAGGTTGCTGGCGGCGCAGACCCCCATCCTGGCGCAGATGACCGAGCGCCGCGCCGACGGCCCGATCGGCTTCCTCCGGCGCGGCTTCGGCCTGCGCATCACCGCCGATGCCGATGACGTGCAGGCCTATCTCGAAAACGCACTCTCCCCCACCCAGGATGGCGGCACGGTGACCTGGACGGTGGAGCTGCCCTGGCGCGACCGGCTGCTGGCACTGGACATGCTGGAGCGGCTGCACGCCTTCGCCGAGGCGAAGGTGCGCGAGGACCTCGCCGGCATGGCGCTGCGCCGGATCACCCTGCTGCAGGCCCGCATCACGGGGGAGCGCGACACCTTCGCCCGCAACACCATGTTCGACCTGCTGGCGCAGCATCAGCGTTCGGCGATGGTGATGCTGGCCGATGAGGCGGTGGCGGCCAGGTTGGTCTCGGCACCGATGGTGGAGTTGCGCGCCAGCGTGCCCAACCGGCCATTGCTGCTGGCGCTGCTGGTGGTGGTCGTGCCGATCTTCTGCCTGGTCTTCGCCGCATGCCTGCTGCTGCTGCGCGCGGTGCCGCCCGCCGAAGTGCCGCGCGGCCGGGTCGGGGCGGCGGGGGATTGATGACCGCGACCGCGCCACTCTTCGCCGGCCTGGCCGGGATTTGCGCGGCGCTGCTGCAATTCGCCGGCGCGCTCAAGACGACGCCGGTTCTGGCCGCGCTGCCCTTCGACCTCAGCCTGCTCTCGGCCCTGGCGCTGTGCGGGCTGCTGCCGCTGCTGCTGGCCGGGGGCGGCTGGCGCTTCGGCCGGGCGCTGGCCCTGCCGCTACTCGGTGCGGCGGGGCTCTGGGTCTGGTGGGTGGTGGCGGCCAGCTGGTCGGTCAATGCCAATGCCGCCTCTGGCAAACTTGTTCCCATCGTGCTGGTGGGGCCGGTGATGCTGGTGGCGGGGCTGCTGGTGGGGGCGGATACGGCCGGCCGCCGCGCCCTGAGCCGGGCTGTGATTGGCGTGGGCGTTTTCACCGCGGCGGCGGTGGCCTGGGGCGTGGCCAATGACGCGGTGGTTCTGGGCGGCCAGGTCGGCGCCGATCCGGCGCGGACCCGGGTGCAGTATCAGCTTGCCGGACTTGCGGTGGCGACGGCGGCTGGGCTGGTCGCGACCGCGATGGTGGCGGCGCGCGGCCCGCTGCCGCTGCTGCTGCACGGGCTGCTGTTGCTGGGGCTGGTGGCGGCGGTGTTCATTCCTGGCGGAAGGGCGGCGTTTCTGGCCATGGCCGGCGTTTTGCTGCTGTTGCCGGCCACGCTGCTGTGGCTGCGCGGCCGGCCCGGGCGGGCCGCGCTCTGGCTGGCGGCCATCCTGCTCGGCGCGGGCGGCGGGCTGGCCGTGGTGATGGCGGACCCCGGCCGCGCCGACGGCATCCGCACCATCGAGCGCCTGGTGGGCGACCCCGCCGATGGCCCCGAGGAACGGGTGGCGTTGTGGCGGGCGGCGCTGCGCATGGTCGATGGCATCGGCATCGGCCCCGGCGGCTTTCCACAGGCCGCGGGCTTCGGCGCCGACCCCGGCATGCACCCGCACAACCATGCGCTGGAGGCGCTGACCGAGGGCGGTTTGCCCGGCCTTGTGCTCTGGCTCATGGCGTTTGGCGGGGCCGGGCTGGTCGCGCTCTCGCGGTTGCGGGCGGTGGCGCCGGAGCGGTTCATCGCCATCGCGGCGCTTGTCCTGCCGGTCGGTTTCACGGTGATGGTCTCGACCGACCTGACCAACCGCATGGCCTGGTTCGCGCTCGGCCTCGCGCTCTCTCTGGCGGTGGAACGGCGGCATGTATAGGCGCTGGGGCAAGCGCGGGTTTGACCTGCTGGGCGCGGCCGGGCTGCTGCTGCTGGCCGCACCCGTGCTGGCGCTGGCGGCAGGGGCGGTGCTGCTGGCGCTGGGCCGGCCGGTGCTGTTCCGCCAGCTGCGGGCGGGGCATGCGGGAAAGCCCTTTCGGGTGGTGAAGCTGCGCAGCATGCGGGCCGGCCCGGGCGATGACGCGGCGCGGCTTGGGCGCTTCGGCCGGGCCTTGCGGGCCTCGGCGCTCGATGAGCTGCCGCAGTTGTGGAATGTGCTGCGCGGCGAGATGAGCCTGGTGGGGCCGCGGCCGCTGCCGATGGAGTATCTGCCGCTATATGCCCCGCGTGAGCGGGCGCGGCTGCTGGTGCGCCCTGGGCTGTGCGGCCTGGCGCAGGCGGCGGGGCGCAACGCGGTGGGTTGGGGGCTGCGGTTGCGGCTG
Organism: uncultured Rubritepida sp.; assembly: GCA_964395305.1. Taxonomy (GTDB): domain Bacteria; phylum Pseudomonadota; class Alphaproteobacteria; order Acetobacterales; family Acetobacteraceae; genus Rhodovarius. The sequence continues at coordinate 90,807 of CAYNBM010000009.1, read as the reverse complement.
GACGCGGCCTATGCGCGGCGGGTTTCGCTGCTGCTGGACCTGCGGATCATGCTGGCCTGCCTGTGGCTGGTGCTGCGCGGGCGGGGCGTCTCGGCGCCGGGGCATGCCACCATGCCGGGATTTTCCGGTGCGCACGGCGCCACGATGCGATAGGCTGCGGGCATGCCCGACGATCTCTATCAGCGCGACATCCTGGCCTGGTCCGAACAGCAATCGGCGCGTCTGCGGCGCGTGGCGGCTGGCGAACGCGTCAATGATGTGGATTGGGAGAATGTGATCGAGGAGATCGAAAGCTTGGGCGCCAGCGAATTGCGTGCCGTGCAGTCGATGTTGCGGCTGGCCATGCTGCATGCGTTGAAGGTTCTGGCCTGGCCTGGCTATTCGGCGCGGAACCATTGGATGCAGGACATCACCAACTTCCTTGCCCAGGCGAAAGACGGTTTTCAGCCCGGCATGGCGCAGCGGCTTGATGCGCCGAAATTCTACGCCCGTGCGCTGAACGACCTGCGGACAATGCGCATGGACGGCGCGCCCCCCGGCCCGGTGCCCGAGGCCTGCGGCGTCACGCCCGAGGACCTGCTGGACGAGGATTTCGGCGCCGATGCGCTGATCGCGCGGATCAGCCCGCCAGAAGCGCCGCCAGCGCCGGGCTGAGGCCTTTGCTCGGGGTGGGCGCCGGCACTGGCCCGGCCGCCGCCTCGGCCACCGCCAGCAGCGAACAATCCAGGCTGTCCAGCACGGCGACGCCGCTGGCCGCCGCCACCGCGGGCGCCAGGCCCGCCAGGCCAGCGCCACCCAGTACCACCGCCCCGGCGCCCTCGGCCGCCGCATCCCGCGCCGCCTTTGCCAGCAGGGCGATGGCGCCCTGCGGATCGGCCGCGATCATCCCGCCATCGGGTGCCACCGCGCGCACCAGGACCTGGTCGCGCGTATAACCGCGGATCAGGCAAAACTCCTCCAGCATCGGCACCCAGGCGGCGCCGCCGGTGATGAAGGCCACACGGGTCGCGCTGCGGAAGCCGATCATCAGCGAGGCCTCGGCCATGCCAGCCACAGGGACGGCGGAAAGCTCGCGCGCCGCCTCCAGCCCCGGGTCGCCAAAGCAGGCGATGATGATGCCGTCATGGCCGGGCCCATGCTCGGCCAGCGCGTCCAGCACCGCGTGCTGGGCGATGGCCGAGGCCGCGCGGCTGGCGATGTAATGCGCGCCGAAGCGCGCGGTGACCCCCGCGACCGTGCCGGACAGTCCCAGCCTGGGCAGCCCGGCCCTGGCATGGGCCACGGCGCGGTCGGTGATGGCGGCGTTGGTATTGCCGTTGATGAGAAGCAGCTTCATGGGCGGGCAGTGCATGCCCGAGTGCTGGGCAAAGGCAAGCCCAAAGACGCCATTGCGCCTGCCATTCATGTTGCCCACGGGTAAGGGACAGGGCATGACAGGCATCGCCAGTCATAACAAATCCAAGGAATTCGCATGCTTCGACGCCTGCTCCTGGCCGCCTGCGCGGTCGCCCTGCCAGCCCTGAGCGCGGCCCCCGCGGCCGCGCAGGGAACGCTGCGCATCGGCATGACGGCCGCCGATATTCCGCTGACCCATGGCCAGCCCGACCAGGGTTTCGAGGGCAACCGTTTCACTGGCATCCCGCTCTATGATGGCTTGACGGCCTGGGATCTGTCCGCGGCCGATCGGCCCTCTGTCGTGATCCCCGCCCTGGCCACCGCATGGACGGTCGATGCCAATGACCGCACCCGCTGGACGTTCTCGCTCCGCCGCGACGTGCGTTTCCACGACGGCAGCCCGTTCAATGCCGAGGCGGTGGTCTGGAACGTCAGAAAAGTGCTGGACCGCGAGGCGCCGCATTACGACCCGCGCCAGGTCGGCCTGACCGCGTCACGCATGCCCACGCTGCGCCGGGCCGAGGTGATCGACGAATTCACCGTGGCGCTGATCACCGCCGAGCCGGACAGCCTGCTGCCGATCAACCTGACCAATTTGTTCATGGCCAGCCCCACGCATTGGGCCGCGAAGCGCGCCGCCGCCGCGAATGCCGAGGCCGCCTGGAACGCCTTTGCCGCCGACCCCTCCGGCACCGGCCCCTTCCGCGTGACTCGCTTCGTCCCGCGTGAGCGGCTGGAGATGGCGCGAAACGACAATTACTGGGGCACCAAGGCCCGGCTGGACCGCGTGATCCTGCTGCCGATCCCCGAGCCCAATGCCCGCACCGCCGCCCTGCTGTCGAACCAGGTGGACTGGATCGAGGCACCGGCGCCGGACAGCGTGCCGCAGATGCGCAGCCGCAGCATGGTCATCACCCAGAACCTGCAGCCGCATGTCTGGCCCTGGCAGCCCTGCTTCACGCCGGGCAACCCGATGACCGATGTGCGGGTGCGCCGCGCGCTGAACCTCGCCATCGACCGGGAGGGGCTGCGCACGCTGCTGAGCGGCTTCATGGTGCCGGCCCAGGGCACGGTCGCCCCCGGTCACCCCTGGTGGGGCAACCCCAGCTTCCAGATCCGCACCGACCGCGCCGAGGCGCGCCGCCTGCTCGCCGAGGCTGGCTATGGCCCGAACCGGCCGCTGACCCTGAAGGTGCAGATCAGCGCCTCGGGTTCCGGCCAGATGCAGCCGCTGCCGATGAACGAGTTCCTGCAGCAGGACCTGCGCCAGGTCGGCATCAACATCGAATTCGATGTGGTGGAGTGGAACACCCTCTTCGCCAATTGGCGCAATGGCTGCGCCCATGCCTCGGCGCGCGGCGCGCATATGACGAACGTCTCCTTCGCCGCCATGGACCCGTTCTTCGCCATGGTCCGCTTCTGGGACAGCAAGATGGCCGCCCCCGTCTCCAACAACTGGGGCGGCTTCAACGACCCGCGCTTCGACGCGATGGTGGCGGAGGCGCGCAATGCCTTCGACCCCGCCGCGCGCGACGCCGCACTCGCCCGTCTGCACGCCGCGGGCGTGGATGAAGCGCTCTTCGTCTGGATCGCCCATGACGTGGCGCCGCGGGCGATGAGCCCCAGGGTCCGCGGCTATGTCCAGCCGCAGAGCTGGTTCGTCGACCTGCGACTGCCGTTCATTCAGTAAGGATAGCGCATGTTCTTCTACCTCATCCGGCGGCTGATCTATGCAATCCCCATCGCGCTCGCGGTGGGCTTCGTGTGCTTCATGCTGGTGCAGATCGCCCCTGGCGACCCGATCAACGCGATCGTGCCGCCCGACGCGCCGCAGGATGTGGTGGACCAGGTGCGGCGTGACTACGGCCTGGACAAGCCGCTGCCGGTGCAGTTCGGCATCTGGCTGCTGAAGGTGGTGCAGGGCGATCTCGGCCGCTCGCTCGCCACCGGGCGGCCGGTGTGGAGCGACCTGCAATCGGCCATCGGCAATACGCTGACGCTGGCCGCCACCGCCTCGTTGCTGGGCTTTATTCTCGGCTGCGTTCTGGGCGGGCTGGCCGGCACCTTCCGCGGCTCGATCCTGGACCGCGCGGCGGTGACCATCGCGGTCGCCGGCGTCTCGGTGCCGCATTACTGGCTCGGCATGGTGCTCGTGGTGATTTTCTCAGTGCAGTACAATTGGCTGCCGGCGATGGGGGCCGGCCCCGGCGGCAGCGCCGACTGGGCCTGGGACTGGGAACATATGCAGCACCTGGTGTTGCCCTCGATCACGCTGGCGGTGATCCCGATGGGCATCGTGACGCGCACGGTGCGCGGCATCGTGGCCGAGATCATGAACCAGGAATTTGTCGTGGCGCTGCGCGGCAAGGGGCTGACGGGTTGGGGCGTGTTCCTGCATGTCGTGAAAAATGCGGCGCCGAATGTTCTGGCCGTGCTGGGGCTGCAGCTTGGCTACCTCATGGGCGGCTCCATCCTGGTCGAGACGGTGTTCTCCTGGCCCGGCACCGGGCTGCTGTTGAACAGCGCGATCTTCCAGCGTGACCTGCCGGTGCTGCAGGGGACGATCCTGGTGCTCAGCCTGTTCTTCGTGGCGCTGAACCTGTTGGTGGACATCGTCCAGACCGCCCTCGACCCGCGGATCAAGCGGGCATGATCCGCTTCAACCCCTGCGTGCCTGCGGCACCCACCTTTTGCGCGCCCGGGGCGCGACGGATCAAACGCGCATGAGCAGCACCACAGCCGCCGAGGCCGAACTCGCCATCCAGGCCCGACAGGTCGCCCAAGCCTCCGACGGGTATTGGACGGGCGTGTTCAAGCGCGTCCGCCGCGACAAGGTGACGATGTTCTGCGCCTTCGTCCTGTTCTGCATGCTGCTGGCCATCATCTTCGCGCCGCTGATCGCGCCGCATGACCCCTTCCAGGGCAGCATGATCCGCCGTCTTCGGCCGATCGGCACGCCGAACCACCTCTTGGGCACCGATGAGCTGGGGCGCGATATCCTGACCAGGCTGCTCTTCGGCGGAAGGCTGTCCTGGTTCATGGGCATCGTGCCGGTGGCCATGGCCTTCGTGATCGGAACATTTCTGGGCGTGCTGGCGGGCTTCGCCGGCGGCAAGATCAATATGCTGATCATGCGCGTAACCGACGTGTTCTACGCCTTCCCCTCGGTGCTGCTGGCCGTGGCCATTTCGGGCGCGCTGGGGGCGGGTATCCTCAATGCGATCCTGGCGCTGACGCTGGTCTTCGTGCCGCCCATCATCCGCGTGGCGGAGAGTGTGACGCAGGGCGTGCGCAACCTCGATTTCGTCGATGCGGCCCGGGCTTCCGGCGCCTCGGCCTTTACGGTCGTGCGGGTGCATGTGCTGGGCAATGTGCTGGGGCCGATCTTCATCTACGCCACCTCGCTGATTTCCGTGTGCATGATCCTGGCCTCCGGCCTGTCCTTCCTCGGCCTGGGCACCCGCCCGCCCGAGGCCGAATGGGGCCTGATGCTGAACACGCTGCGCACCGCGATCTATGTGCAGCCCTGGGTGGCGGTGCTGCCGGGTGCCTGCATCTTCGTCACCTCGATCTGCTTCAACCTGGTGAGCGACGGGCTGCGGCAGGCCATGGATGTGAAGAGCTGATGTGAGGCGCGGCCCACGTGGCGCCCATAGCAAGATCGACCTGCCCTACCGGCCCGCATGGCCGTCGATCGGCGGGCCAGTGACGGCCCGCGTCAGCACCTCGGCTACCGGCGCGGCGAGGATTCTCAATGCCTCCCGCGCCTCGGCATCCCTCTCCAGGCGATAGGACTACCGCTGCGGCCCCGTCATGCCCGGGGGGGCCTCAGCCACAGGCGCTGCTTCTGGCTGCGCCGCAGCCGGCGGCGTCTCCACCGCGGCCGCGGAGAAATGGTCCAGCCGCAGTGGCGCGATGCCGGGCCCCACCCATTGCTCGCTGGTGGTGATGGTGGCGGATTCGCGGTCCATCCAGAACCGGTTGCGGATGATGCCGAGCTGTTCGGACCGGCAGGTCTCGTTGATCGGCACCACATCATCCTCGGCGGCGCCGGCCACCAGCGTGCAGTTCATGGTCACGCCGAAGCGCATGCCCGAGGGGTCGCGCGCGCGCTCCATCAAATCCACCATCCGGCGCGAATCGGCGGAGCGGACCAGCAGCGCCGCGGGCTCGGCCAGCGGGTCCGGCCCGTCGAACCGGGTGGCTGCGAGCAACATCGGCAGGCCGGCGGTGGCGACGATCCGCGCACCATGGGTGGCGATGACGACGCCGCCGCGGGTTCGCCACATCCGCCGCTCGCCCTGCTGCTCAATCAGCGCAGCATCGGCGGCGCGGCGGCCCTGGGTGATGCGCAGGCTGGGGCCATCGGGCTCCTCCTCCGGCAAGGCGTCGGCGCCCCCGGCATTGAGCCTATGCAGCGGATCGGCCAGCACGCTCCAGGCCGAATCGGTGCCGCAGCCACAGAGGGAAAACATCAGAAGCAGGACAATCCTGGACATGAGAAATCCTGGCATCCACAGCCCAGGGTTGCAAGACAAAGCTCTGCCATCGCGCGGTGTGGCGAATCCATCGCTGGTCTATGCTGGCCGCAATGCGCATTCATGGCATTCCCCCCGGCATCCCGTTTCTGCCCGCTTTGGCCAGGGGCGTCCGCGCCCGGCTGGCGGCGCCCGAGGAACTCGCCCGCGCCCTGATCCTGCTGCCCACCCGCCGCAGCGCCCGCGCGCTGCGCGCCGAATTCCTGCCCGCCGGCGAGGGGGCCGTGCTGCTGCCACGCATGCGCGCGCTGGCCGGCCTCTCGACCGAGGATGCCGATGAGCTGAGCCTGCCCGCGCTGCTCGACCTGCCGCCCGCGGTGGCGCCGCTGCGCCGCCAGGGCGTGCTGACCGCCCTGGTGCTCCGCCTGCCCAATCGCGGTGGCGGCCCGCGCACGCCCGAGCAGGCCTGGGGCCTGGCCGCCGAGCTCGCCGCCCTGCTCGACGAGATCGCGCTGGAGGAGCCCGACATGGCGCTGCTCCGCCAGCCGGCGGCGCTGGCCGAGGCCTGGCTCGCCCGGCTGGAGGCCCTGGTCGAGGGCGAGCTGGCGCAGCATTGGCAGATCACCACCATTTTCCTCCGCGCCGTGGTGCGGGAATGGCAGCTCTGGCTGGATGAGCAGCAATTGCTCGATGTCGGCACCGCCCGGGTGCTGGCGCTGGCCACCCAGGCCGAGGCCTGGGCGATGGCGCCGCCGCCCGGCCTGGTGGTCGCCGCCGGCATCGGCATGGGCGGCACCATCCCCGCCGCGGCGGCCCTGCTGCGGGTGGTGGCGGGCGCCCTGCCGCGCGGCTTCGTGGTGCTGCATGACGAGGACCCGGCCACCGCCGAACTGCCCGCCGAGGCCTTGGATGCGGCGCCCACCCACCCCTTCCATGGCCAACGCGCGCTGCTGCGGCTGATGGGCACTGCGCCCGGCCGCTTCCCGGCCTGGGCGGAGGCCACACCGCCGCCGCAGCGCGCCGGGCTGCTGGGCCAGGCCTTGCGCCCCGCGGCCAGCCTGCCGGCCTGGCAATCCCGCCGCCCCGATGCCTGGGCGCCGGCGCTGGAGGGGCTGGCAATCCAGGCCGCGCCGGATGCCGAGACCGAGGCCCGCGCCATCGCCCTGCTGCTGCGCCAGGCGCTGGAGGAGGAGGGCAGCGCCGCCCTTGTCACCCCCGACCGCGACCTCGCCCGCCGCACCGCCGCCGCCCTGGCGCGCCATGGCATCGAGGCCGAGGACAGCGCGGGCCAGGACCTCGCGCAGTCGCCATCCGGCGGGTTCCTGCGGCTGATCGCCCGCATGGTGGCCGATGATTTCGCGCCGGTGGCCACACTGGCCGTGCTCAAGCATCCGCTCTGCGCCGGCGGCTGGGCGCGTGGGGCGTGGCTGGATACGGCACGCGGGCTGGATCTCGGGCTGCGCGGCCCGCGCCCCGGCCCTGGCCTGGCCGGGCTTCGGGCGGGGCTGGAGAATGCCGGCTCGCTGGCCCTGCTCGATGCGCTGGCGAATGCCCTGGGCGGGTTGCAGGCCATCCCCGGTGGTCCCGCCCTGCCGGCCGGCGACATGCTCGAGGCCCTGCTGGAAGCCGGCGAGGCCCTGGCGGCCACCGATACCCTGCCCGGCGGCCTGGCGCTCTATGCCGGCGAGGAGGGCGAGGCCCTGGCCAACCACCTCGCCGATATGGAGGCGGGTTTCGCCGCCCTGCCGCCGATCGCGCCGCGCGCCTTTCCCGCGCTGTTCGAACAGGCTCTGGCCCAGGGCGTGGCGCGCCGGCCGCGCAGCCATTCCGCCCATCCCCGCGTCGCCATCCTGGGCCTGCTGGAGGCGCGATTGCTGCATTTCGACCTGGTGGTGCTGGGCGGGCTGGACGAATCGATCTGGCCGCTCGCCACCGATTCCGGCCCCTGGATGGGCCGGCCCATGCGGGCCCGTTTCGGCCTGCCGCAGCCTGAGCTGCGCATCGGCCGGGTGGCGGCGGATTTCCTGCTGGTGGCCTGCGCCGCGCGCCACGCCGTGCTGTCGCGCGCCAGCCGGCGCGGCGGCGCACCCACCGTGCCGGCGCGCTGGCTCACCCGGCTCGCCACCTTCCTGCGCGGCCAGAGCAACGAGGCCCATCCCAAGGGCCTGACCCTGCCCGAGACCCGCGCCGTCGCCTGGGCGGCGGAGCTGGACCAGCCCAACGCCCCGGCACCGCCCGGCCAGCGCCCGCGCCCCAACCCGCCCGCCGCGGTGCGCCCGCGCATGATCTCCGTCTCCGACGTCGCGGTGCTGCTGGCCGACCCTTATGCCTATTACGCCAGCCGCATCCTGCGCCTGAAGGCGCTGGAGCCGCTGGAGGCCGAGATCGGCGCCCGCGAATACGGCGATGTCGTGCATGCCGCGATGAAGCGCTTTGTCGACGCCCTGCCACCCCGCCCGCTGCCGCCCGAAGCGGCCGGGGCATTGTGGCGCGAGGCCAGCGAGGCCGCCCTGGCCGACCCGCTGCTGCGCGCCGCCCTGCGCGCCTTCTGGGAACCCAGGCTGGCCCGCATCGGCACCTTCGTGATCGACGAAGAGGCCAGGATGCGCGCCGAACAGCCGATCACCCGCAGCCACACCGAGGTGAAGGCCAACCTCAAGCTCTCCGGCGTCACCCTGCATGCGCGGGCGGACCGGCTGGATGTGCTGGCCAACGGCACCTTGCGCATCCTCGACTACAAGACCGGCACAACCCCCAGCGCGAAGCAGGTTGATGCCGGCACCGCGCCGCAACTCGCATTGGAGGCGCTGCTGGCGATGCGCGGAGGGTTTTCGCCGGTCGAGGGCCGCGCCGCGGAGCTGGCCTATTGGAAGCTCTCCGGCAGCGTGCCGCCGGGTGCGGTGGTGGCGCTGAAGGAGATCGACCAGCTCGTCGAGCAGGCCGAGGAGGGTTTCGATCGCCTGGCGAAAACCTTCCTGCTCGGCCGCCGGCCCTTCATCGCGCGGCCGGACCCGGCCCGGGTGTTCCGCGGCACGGATTACGACCACCTCGCCCGCCGGGCAGAATGGGAGGATGAGGGTTGAGCGACACATCCCCCGCCGCGCGGGCCGAGGCCGACCAGGGCCGCGCCTCCAACCCGCTGGCCTCGGCCTGGGTTTCGGCCTCCGCCGGCTCGGGCAAGACCAAACTGCTGACCGACCGCGTGCTGCGGCTGCTGCTGGCCGGCACCAGGCCCAACCGCATCCTCTGCCTGACCTTCACCAAGGCCGCGGCGGCGGAAATGGCGCTGCGCCTCAACCACGCGCTGGGCGACTGGGCGGTGCTGGATGATGCGGGTCTTGCCCGCGCGCTGCACCGGCTCCTCGGCCGGGCCGCCGCGCCGGCCGAGGAGCGCCTTGCCCGCACCCTCTTTGCCGAGGTGCTGGAGCTACCCGGCGGCATGCGCATCTCCACCATCCACGCCTTCTGCCAGGTGCTGCTGCGCGCCTTCCCGCTCGAGGCGGAATTGCCCGCGCAATTCGCCGTGCTGGAGGAGCGCGACGCCGCCGCCCGGCTGACCGAGGCGCGGGAGACGGTGCTGGCGCAGGCAGCCGGCGCGGCGCCGTTGCGGGCGCTCGCCGGGTTGATCTCGGCCGAGGGTTTTGCCGGATTGAGCCGCGCCCTGGCCGATGATGCCGATGCGCTGCGCCGAACGCTGGCCCGGGGCGGCGTGGCGGCGGTGATGGCGGCGCTGGAACGCGCGCTGGGTGCGGCGCCCGACATCGCCGCCGAGATCGATGCCGCCTGCACGCCGATGGACGAGACTGGCCTGGCCCGCACAGCGGGCGTGCTGCTGCGCGGCTCGCCCAAGACCGATGCTAAGCTGGGCGAGACGCTGCGGCAATTTCTGGCCCTGCCGCAGGCCCGGCGCCACACCGGCTATGACAGCTGGAAATCCGCCCTGCTGACGCTGGACGGCGAGCCTCGGAAAAGCTTTGCCACCAAGTCCTGCGGCGCCGACCAGGCCTGGGTGCAGACCATGCTGACGGATGAGGCGTTGCGCATGCGCGACCACGCGCAGCGGATCAACGCGGCCAACATGGTCGCCGCCACGCGCGCGCTGCTGGAACTGGCCGAGCCCGTGCTCGATGCCTATGCCCAGGCCAAGGCGCTCGCCGGCCAGCTCGATTTCGACGATCTCATCACCGCCACCGAAACCCTGTTGCGCGACCCCGGCAGCGCCTGGGTGCTGTTCAAGCTGGACAGTGGCCTGGACCATGTGCTGCTCGACGAGGCGCAGGACAGCAATGCCAGCCAATGGGGCATCGTGCGCGCGCTGACCTCGGATTTCTTCGCCGGCAACAGCACGCGGGAGACGGCGCGCAGCATTTTCGCGGTCGGCGACGTCAAGCAATCGATCTACGCCTTCCAGGGGGCGGACCCCGCCGGCTTTGGCACCGGCCGGGAGCATTTCGGCCGGGCCGTGCGTGCCGCGGAGGGGCGGTTCGAGGATGTCGCGCTGGAGGTCTCCTTCCGCTCCACGCCCCCGGTCCTCGCCCTGGTCGATGCCGTCTTCGCCGGTGCCGCGGGGGAGGGCGTGGTGCCGGCCGAAGGCCGCCTCACGCATATCCCGCACCGGGAGGGCGCGGCCGGCATGGTCGAGCTCTGGCCGCTGCAACTCGCCGCCCGCAAGGGCGAGCCGCCGCGCTGGGACGTGGCCGAGGAGGATACCAGCGGCGCCAATGCCCAGGCGCGGCTGGCCCGCGCGCTGGCGCTGCGCATCCGCCACATGCTGGCGCACGAGACCCTGCCCGCCCGCATCGACGGCGCCGAGCAGCCGGCGGGCCGCCCGGTGCGGCCGGAGGACATCCTGATCCTCGTCCGCCGCCGCAATGCGCTGACCCGGCTGATCATCCGCGAACTGAAACAGGCCGATGTGCCGGTGGGCGGGCTGGACCGCATCGCGCTCACCGCCCAGATCGGCGTGCAGGATGTGCTGGCGCTGCTCGATGTGCTGCTGCTGCCGCAGGATGACCTGGCCCTGGCCGCGCTGCTGAAATCGCCGCTGGTCGGGTTGTCCGAGGAGGCGCTGTTCGAACTGGCGCAGCCCCGCACGGGCAGCCTGCATGCCGCCCTGATGGCGCATCGCGGCGGCGAGGGCGCCCTGGCCGAGGCCGCGGGCTGGCTCGCCGCCTGGGCCGGCCGCGCCGACCAGGGCACGCCACACATGTTGCTGGCGCAACTGCTTGGCGCCGATGGCGCGCGGCGCAAACTGCTGGCCCGGCTCGGCCCCGATGCCGCCGATGGGCTGGACGAATTGCTGAACGCCGCACTCACCTTCGAGGCCCGCCATCCGCCCAGCCTGCAGGGTTTCCTGCATTGGCTGCGCGCCGGCGGCGCCGAGGTGAAGCGCGATGCGGAAGCCTCCGCGGGCCTGGTGCGCATCATGACGGTGCATGGCGCCAAGGGGCTGCAGGCGCCCATCGTGATCCTGCCCGACACCACCGGCCGCGGCCGCCACGACACCGGCCTGCAATGGCTGGTCGACGAGGCCGGCCAGGCCCTGCCGCTGTGGTCGCCACGGGCGGAAAAACCCGTCCCCGCCGCCGTCGAGACCCTGCGCGGCCTCGAACGCGCCCGCGCGCAGCAGGAGGAGAACCGTCTGCTCTACGTCGCGCTCACCCGCGCCGAGGACCGGCTGCTGGTCTGCGGCTGGACGCGCGAGGCGGCGAAGCCCGAGGAATGGTACAGCCATATCAGCGCCGGCATGGCCCTGCTGGACGCTGCCGCCAGCCCCTTCGACAGCATGGGGCTGGACGGTTTTTCCGGCGACCAGCTGACCCTGCGCGCGCCCCAGACCGCCCCGCCCCGCGGCGAGGCGGCGCGGCATGCCGGCGGGCGCGCATCCCTGCCCGCCTGGGCCGCCACCCCCGCGCCGGCCGAAGGCCTGGCGCTGGCCCGCGCGCCGTCATCCCTGCTCGATGAGGAGACCGGCCCCCCCGCCGCCGCGCCGCATTCCCCCTCCGACCCGCTGGGCCTGCGGTTTCGCCGCGGCCGGCTGATCCATGCCCTGCTGCAATCCCTGCCCAACCTGCCGGAAGCGGCGCGGGGCGGGGCGGCGGCCCGCTTTCTCGCCCGCCCCGGCCATGGCCTCGACGCCCAGGCCAGGCAGGCCATCGCGGCCGAGGTGATGGCGCTGCTCGACCATCCCGATTTCGCCGAGGCCTTCGGCCCGGGCAGCCTGGCCGAGGCGCCGGTGGCGGGGCGAATCGGCGGGCAATTGCTGGTCGGGCAGGTCGACAGGCTCTGCGTGTCCGACAACCGCGTCCTTGTGATCGACTTCAAGACCAACCGGCCACCCCCTGGCGCCGCGGCGGATGTCGCGCCCGCCTATCTCAGGCAGATGGCAGCCTATCGCGCCCTGCTGCGCATGGCCTTCCCGGGGCGGGCGGTGCAATGCGCGCTGCTCTGGACCTATTCCGCACGGCTGATGCCGCTGGATGATGGGCTGCTCGATGCCCACCAGCCCCACGCATCTTGACCCGACGCCCCCGGCACCCGACTTTCTGCGCCTGACAGGTAAGGATTTCTCCCCATGAGCAAGCTCACCAAGGCCGTGACCGACGACAGCTTCAAGAAGGATGTGCTGGAGGCTTCCGGCCCCGTGCTGGTCGATTTCTGGGCCGAGTGGTGCGGCCCCTGCCGCATGGTGGCGCCGATGCTCGATGAACTGGCCACCGAATATGCCGGCAAGCTGACCATCGCGAAGGTCGATATCGACGAAAACCCGATGACGCCAAATGAATACGCCGTGCGCGGCATCCCCACCATGATCCTCTTCAAGGATGGCAAGCCGGTGGACACCAAGGTCGGCGCCATGCCGAAGGGCCAGATGAAGAGCTGGATCGCGGGCCAGATCGGCGAGTAATCCGGCGTGATCCTCAGGCGCCAGCTTCACCTGGCGCTGGCCGCGCCGGGGCTTGCTCTCGCCCAGGGCGAGGCGATCCTGACCGCGGCCGCGCGGTTTCGCGTGGTGGAATGGTCGCGCAACCTGGAAAACCCCTGGGGCGCCGCTTTTCTGCCCGATGGCCGCATGCTGGTCACCGAAAGGCCGGGCCGGCTGCGGCTGATCGATACCAATGGCCTGGCCTCGGCCCCACTCGCCGGCGCGCCGGTGGTGGAGGCGGCGGGCCAGGGCGGCCTGCTGGATGTGAAGCTGGCGCCGGATTTCGCCACCTCCCGCCGCATCTGGCTGAGCAGCGCCACCGCCATTCAGGGCGGCGTGGTCACCCGGCTCTGGCGGGCCGAACTCGGCGACATGGCCCTGCGCGACCTCACGCCGGTGCTCGATGCCGCACCCGCGCAGCCGCGGGGGCGGCTGCATTATGGTGGGCGGATCACCTTCAGCCCGGATGGCCGCCATCTCTTCCTGACCACCGGCGAGCGCAACGAGGTGCGCGAGCGTGCGCAATCCCTGGGCGATCTCGCCGGCAAGGTGCTGCGGCTGACCGCCCAGGGCGAGATCCCGCGCGACAATCCCTTCGTCGGTCGCGCCGGCGCGCGGCCGGAGATCTGGTCGCTCGGCCACCGCAACCCGCAGGGCATCGCCTTCAACCCCGCCACCGGCTCGCTGCTGGCCGCCGAATTCGGGCCGCTGGGCGGCGATGAGCTGAACCTCATCCGCCCGGGGCAGAATTATGGCTGGCCGGTGGTCACCTTCGGCCGCAACTACTCCGGCAGCACGATCAGCGAGCGCAGCAGCGCACCCGGTTTCGAGGACCCGCTGCGCGCCTGGGTGCCGGCGATCAGCCCGTCGGGGCTGGCCTTCTCGCCCGGCGGTGCCTTCGCGCAATGGCGGGGCCATGCCTTTCTGGGCTGCCTCAACCCGCCCGGATTGCTGCGCCTGCGCATGCAGGGCGATGTGGTCGAGGCGGAGGAGCAACTGCTCTGGGGCAAGCACCGCGTCCGCCACGTGGTCTTCGATGCCCAGGGCCTCGCCTATCTGCTGATCGACGACCGCCGCCTGGGCATCCTGCGGCTGGAGCCCGCTTGACATTCCGGCCTTCGAACGCTGAATCGCTTGACCCCCGGGCCCGGCTGCGGCAACCATTGACCCCAATGAGGGGCGAAAGAAATCGCCCCCAGAGGCTGCAAGGCTTGCCGGGACTGGCTTGCCTCCCGCTGCGAGGCGGGACATCGGGACGGACGGGATACGCACAGGGCGTGTCCCGTCAGTGGCGTCTTCCCCCTTTCACGATGAGAGGCGCAGTGGCAGGCATTCCGCGACGCCGGCGCAGAAGCGCCCCATGACCAGCCCCATCCCGGCTGAATTCATCCCGCCCTTCCCGCCGCGACCGATGCAGCGGCAGTCGCTCATCGCCAATATCCGCAGCTTTCGCCGCAACATGCTGGGCGTCTGGCTCGCCGGGCATTACGGCACCGACTTCTTCTCCAGCCAGGTCCTGCGCCGCCGCATCTTCGTCTGCAACAGCCCGGAAACAGTGCGCGAGGCTTTCGTCGAGAAGGCGCAATCCTTCGAGCGCAAAAGCCCACAGATGCGCCACGCCCTGGAACCGCTGCTGGGCGACGGGCTCTTCGTCTCCGACGGGCTGGTCTGGAAGGAACGCCGCCGCGCCGTCGCGCCTGTCACCCATGTCTCGCGCATGGCAGAGTTGACGCCGGTGATGAGCGATGTCGCCGGGCAATGGGCCAGCGCCTGGCGCGCGCTGCCCGAGGGCACCGAGATCGACGCGCTGGAGCAGATGGCCGAGATGACGGCCGAGATCATCTGCCGCACCCTGTTCGGCCGCAACCTCGGCAGCGCTGCGGCGCAGACCGTGGTGCGCGCCTTCACCGGCTATCAGGCGCGCATCGGCCAGACCGCGCTGGGCGCCATGTTGCGGCTGCCGGATTGGCTGCCGCGCTTCCAGGGGGTTGCCGTGCGTGCCGATGTGCGGCGGATCCATGCCGTGCTTGACACCCTCATCGCCAATGTCTTGGCCGAGACCGAGGAGGCCTCGCTGGTCCGCGCCATGGCCGAGCGCGGCGCGATGGACGCGACCGCGCTGCGCAACGAGGCCGCGACGCTCTTCATGGCCGGGCACGAAACCACGGCCAATACCCTGGCCTGGTGCTGGTACCTGCTCAGCCAGGCGCCCGCGGCCGAGGCCCGGCTGGCCGGAGAGGCCCAGGCGGTGCTGGGCGGCCGGGTGGCGGAACACGCCGATGTCGAGCACCTGCCCTTCACCCGCGCGGTAATCGAGGAGGCGCTGCGCCTCTACCCCCCCGTGCCGCTGCTGGCGCGCGAGGCGGCGGAGGACACCAGCATCGCCGGCACCCCGGTTGCCGCCGGCTCACTGGTGCTGGTCATTCCCTGGCTGCTGCACCGCAACCCCAAGCTCTGGGACCAGCCCGACCATTTCCGCCCCGAGCGTTTCCTGGGCGAGGCCCCGCCGCGCTACACCTATGTGCCCTTCAGCCTGGGCCCCCGGGTCTGCACCGGCCAGCAATTCGGCCTGACCGAGGCCATCATCGGGCTGGCCACGCTGGCGCAGGAATTCTCACTGACGCTGCGGCCGGGCCATCCGGTGATGCCGGTCAGCCGCCTGACGCTCCGCCCGGGCGAGCACCTGCCCATGCGGCTTCACCGCCGGTAGAGCGGCCGGCCCAGCACCGCTGCCAGCGCCGCGAAACCCAGCATGAAGGGCGCCAGCCAGAACCAGCCGAAGCCCGCCAGCACCGCCATGGCGAGTGGCACCGTCAACTGCACCAGGTTGTTGGCCTGGATCAGCAGGCCCATCGCCGCCGGCGTCATCGAGGGCGGCACCAGCGCGGGCAGCATGGCGAAGAGCACGGCTGGCACCATGCCCCCCAGCATGGCGGCCGCGAAGGCCAGCGCGACCATCACCCCCGCCAGCGGTGCCACGAACACCAGCGCCGCCAAGACGCCCAGGGCGCCGAGCGCCGGCAGCAGCAGCCGCGCTGGCGCCACGCCGCGATGGAACAGCACGCCCGCCAGCAGATTGCCCAGCCCATTGCCCAGCACCACCGCCGCGCCGGCATAGCCCGCCGCCGCCACGCCCCAGCCGAAATTTTCGGCAAGCGCCGGCGGCAGCAGGACCGAGATCGGGAAATACACGCCGTTATAGGCGGCGAAGCATAGCGCGATGGCCAGGGCCGCGCGGTTGCGCAGCACGCCGCGCAGCGCCTCGCCCAGCGGGACGCCGCGGCGCGCCAGCCCCTCCACGCCGCGCAGGCAGGTGGCTGCCACCAGCAGCGCCACGACCATCACGCCGGCCGTCAGCCACCACGCCACCCGCCAACCCGCGGCCTCCACCACCAGCGCCGAGGCAAGCCCCAGCGCGGCCCCCATGGGCATGTAGGACCCCCAGAGCGCCATGGCGGCGTTGCGGTGCCGGGGTGCGGCCACCGCGGCGATGATCGCCGGGCCCGAGGAGGCGATGAGCAGGAAGCCCAGCCCCTCGAACACCCGCGCCACCAGCAGCGTGCCGAAGCCCGGTGCTGCAGCCGAGGCCATGGCCGCCAGGCTGCCGACAACCCCGCCCAGCAGCAGCGCCCGCCTGGCCCCGAGCCTTGCCGCCACCAGCCCCAGCGGCAGCCCCACACTGCCCGAGAGCAGCGCGAAGACCGAGACCAGCAAGGTGACCCCTGCCAGCGGCTGGCCGAATTCCGCCGCCAGCGTGGTCAATGCCGCCGGCACCTTGCCGAGCTGGATCGAGATGGCGACCCCCAGCCCCACCACCGAGAGCATTGCCCCCCATCGCGTCGAGGTCTGGCTTGCATGCGGAGCATTCATGGCCGCACCATCGGCCAGAGCAGGCATACGGAGAAGCCCATGACCCAAAACACCGATGAGATCTGGCGCCTGGTTGAAGCCAACCAGCAGCCGATGATCGAGCTCAGCGACCGCATCTGGGGCATGCCCGAGCTTTGCTACAATGAGCATCGCAGCTGCGCCGAACACACGGCCGCGCTGCACGAGGCGGGCTTCCGGGTGACGGGCAACGTGGCGGAGATCCCGACCGCGGTGATGGGCGAAGCGGGCGAGGGCGGGCCGGTGATCGCCATTCTGGGCGAGTATGACGCGCTGCCTGGGCTGTCGCAGGAGGCTGACGTGGCCGAGCCCCGGCCGCTGCCGGGCGATGGAACCGGGCATGGCTGCGGGCATAATCTGCTGGGCACGGCCGCGATGCTGGCCGCGATTGCGGTGAAGGATTATCTGGCGGCGAATAACCTGCCTGGCCGGGTGCGGTATTATGGCTGCCCGGCCGAGGAAGGCGGTGCGGCCAAGGGGTTCATGGTGCGCGAGGGTGCGTTTGATGACGTGGACATCGCCATTTCCTGGCACCCCAGCGCGTTCTCGGGGGTGATGGAGCCGGTGTCGCTGGCCAATACCCGGATCGATTTCACCTTTGTCGGGCGGTCGTCGCATGCCGCGGCGGCGCCGCATCTCGGGCGCTCGGCGCTGGATGCGGTGGAGCTGATGAATGTGGGCGTGAACTACATGCGCGAGCACATGCCTTCGGATGCGCGGGTCCATTACGCGTATCTCGATGCCGGTGGGGTGGCGCCGAATGTGGTGCAGGGGAAGGCTGTTGTTCGGTACTTGATCCGGGCGCGGGATGTGACGGAGCTGAACCGGCTGGTGTTGCGCGTGCGCAAGATTGCCGATGGGGCTGCGTTGATGACGGAGACCTCGGTCTCGACGCAGGTGATTTCGGCCGTGTCGAACCTGATGGGGAACAAGCCGCTGGAAGCGGCGATGCAGGCCAATCTGGACCGGCTGGGGCCGCCGCCGTTTGATGATGCGGACCGGGAGATTGCTCGGAAATTCCAGGCGACGCTGAGTGCGGAGGATATCTCTGCCAGTTGGCGCCGGGCGGGGGTGCCGGAGCGGGATGTGCCGCTGTGCGACGCGGTGATCCCGGTGGATGCGAAGCCGGAGAAGATGATCGGCAGCACGGATGTGGGCGATGTTTCGTGGAAGGTGCCGACGGTGCAGGCGCGCGGGGCGACCTATGCGATCGGGACGCCCGGGCATTCCTGGCAGCTGACGGCGCAGGGGAAGAATGCGGCTTCGCATAAAGGGTTGGTGCATGTGGCGAAGGTGATGGCGGGGACGGCGGTGGATGCGCTGTTGAAGCCGGAGGTGATTGCTGCGGCTAAGGCGGAGCATGCGGAGAAGATGGCGCGGACGCCTTATGTTTGTCCGTTGCCGGAGGGGGCTAAGCCGGCGTTGGGGATGAGTTTGGTTTGATCAGCCGATGCTGAATCCGACTGCCGCGCACTCAGAGCACTCGGTCCTCCGCGAAAAAATCATCGAACATTTGTTTGTCGGCAATGTACTTCGCGTGCTCTGGCGATCTTCAATCATGGATGTGGAGGTAATGAGAAGCGAGTTCGACGCTCATGGTTACGACTTAGTGATCACCCATGGCGGATTAGTGAGACATGTGCAGCTAAAGTCGGGCCTACAGGCAAAGCCTGGACGTATTAGTCTCGCTCGAAGCCTTGCCAGCCGGCCGAGTGGATGCGCGATTTGGCTCGGCCTTGATCCGGCTCTTGAGATCCAGCGGTACTGGTGGCTTGGTGCCAAAAAGCCCGGCGATGCACTCGTCTTCGGACCGACAGTCAAAATAGCAAAACGAAATGGCCGTCAGTCGAACGCTGCTCGTCCCGATAGAAAAAACCACGTCGTCCCGAGGGCCAAGGACTGGGTTGAGCTCAATAGTTTGAGTGGATGCATCAACCAACTGCTAGGCCTCTCAATTCCACCATAGTGGACAGAAGTAAACCAAAAAAACCCGGGGCAATTCCATGCCCGGGGTTCCATGTTACTCAAGCCGTTGGAAGAAGGATCATTCCTTCCCAGCCATTTCCCACTGCCGGCGGATACACGCGCCCAAGACGTTGCCCAGCGAGGCGCCGGAGTCGACCCAGCCGAACTCCTTCATCGCCTCGCGCTCTTCCTCCACTCCCTTGCCCTTCACGGTCAGGGACAGGCGGAGCGCCGCGCGGTCCACGGCCACTATCTTGGCGTCCACGGTCTCGCCCACCGCCAACAACCATTCGAGAGCGAAATCAGATCGAAGGTGCAGGAAACTGAGTTTCCTGCCGGGGTGCTCGAGGGGCAGCGCCCCGCGATCTGCTCCCGTAGTGTGCTCAGTGAGTATTGCCATAAGCCAAGGACTTTGGAGGCTGGACCATGAACAAGCCACCGCTGCCCGTCTTCAAGACCGATGAGGAGGCCGAGGCTTTCGTCGACGCCGCCGACCTGACGCAGTTCGACCTCAGCGGCTTCGTCCCCACCCGCTTCGAATTCGCGGCCAAAAGCGCCAATATCTCCATGCGCGTCCCCCAGGCCCTGCTGGACGCTGTGAAGGAAGCGGCGAGGCGCGACGGCGTGCCCTATCAGCGCTACATCCGCCGCGCCCTGGAACAGGCGCTGCAAAACCCCGGCTGAACGGCGGCCCTCAAGCTTCCGGAAACAGCCCCGGAAACAGGATTTCGATCGCGTCGATCCTGAAGCGCAGCGCCACTGGCCCTTTCGGCGTGGCCGAGCCCAGAATGCCGTCCTCCACCAGGGTGCCGAGCAGGCTGCGCGCGCTGCGCTCCCGAAGGCCGGTGATGGCCGAGGCCTCGCCGCGCGGCACTTCGCCCTGCTGCATCGCGCGCTCCAGCAGCAGCGCGGCTTCCGGGCGCCATTGCCGCCGCTCGGCATAGAGCCTCAGCCTCGGCATCAGGGCGTCGAGTGCGAACAACCGCCCCATGAACCTCACCTGGTCCAAGCATACCTTCAGGAACCAGGCGCAGAATTCCTGCAAGGCGCGGGCCGAGAGGTTGCCCCTGCCGTCGAGGTCACCTTGTCGGGGCGTGTCGGCCAGATCCATCATCAACTTGTACTCCCTGCGGCTTTCCAGCCCGCGCGCCAACCCGCGCGAGACGGACCAGAGGCCGTGGGCGCCGATGCCCGCCTGCAGCCCCATGGCGTGGCTCATCAATCGGCTGACCCGGCCATTGCCGTCCAGAAAGGGGTGGATGAAGTTGAGCCGGTGATGCGCGGCGGCCATGGCCAGCAGCCGCAAGCCTGGGCCGAGCGTGTCGAAACGATAGCGGCGTTCGAAGTGGTTCATGAAGGCCAGGACCGCGCCCGCCGAGGGCGGCTGATGGCGTCCCACCGTGACATCCTCACCCGGCTCGGATCGAAAATGGCCAGGAGCCATGGTGAAGCGGCCCTCGACATCCAGCATATCCGGCGTCGCGCCTTCGTAGAATTCGCGGTGCAGCCATTGGATGAAGGCGGCGGAGCCCGGTTCGGGCAGGGCGCCTTCGGCGAAACGCCGGTCGATTTCCCTTTGCAGGCGGATATGGGCTCGGGCCTCGATCAGCAGGTTGCGTCGCTCGCCACGTTGAGGGATGTGGTTCTGGATTGCGGCCTCGATCTCGCGCGGCGTGGTGTTGTGGCCTTCGATGAGGTTGGAGAAGTAGCAGTTCATCATCCGCACGGCATCGGCGAGGCCGGCGGCCGAGGTGGGATGGAGGCGGGCGTTCAAGGCTCCTGCGGCGGCGGAGACTTCGGCCACCAGGTCAAGCAGTTCCCCGGTGACCGGTTCAGGGAAGGCTGGCTCCATGCGGGAGGGGCTTTCGAGCACAGATTCTGCCGATCCTAAAATGCTGTAACGTTCAGAAATTTAGGAACTATCCTGCTATACTAAGGATAATTTGCCGATCTTCCTGCCGATGTTTAGCGCGGCCCTTTGCTCCGAGTCGACACAAAAACCCCGGGCACTTCCGCACCCGGGGTTCCATGTCACTCAGTCGGCTTAGACTCAAATCGCCCTGACTGTGTCAGGGCGATTTGAGTCTAGCTGTGCTTGACGATGTCGCAACGCAGCTCGTCGCCCGGGATCGCGCATTGGATATTGCCCAATAGCGTCTGGAAGCCGTCTACCGCTGATGCTACCAGCGCAAACACCAGCTTTGCCAACAGAATCCTGTTCTTGTCGTTCCCCATCTCAGCCGCAGGTTAGCCCCTCACCATGCCGTTCAAGACCCTCGACGACCTCCAGGCCCATGGCCAGCGCGTGCTGCTCCGTGCCGACCTCAACCTGCCCGTGCGCGATGGCCGGATCACCGACATGACCCGCATCGAGCGCCTGGCGCCGACCATCCGCGAGCTGTCGGAGAAGGGCGCGCGGGTGATCGTGTGCAGCCATTTCGATCGGCCCAAGGGCGTGCGCGTGCCAGAGATGAGCCTCAGGCCCATGGCCGTGGCGCTGGCCGAGACGCTGGGCCGCCCGGTCGCCTTCGCCGAGGACTGCATCGGCCCAGAGGCCGAGGCCGCTGTGGCCGCCATGGCCGATGGCGATGTGCTGCTGCTGGAAAACACCCGCTACCACAAGGGCGAGGAGAAGAACGATCCCACCATGTCCGCGGCCCTGGCCAGGCTGGCCGATGCTTTCGTGAACGACGCCTTCTCCGCCGCCCATCGCGCCCATGCCAGCACCGAGGGCGTGGCCCGGCTGCTGCCCGCCTATGCCGGCCGGCTGATGCAGGCCGAGCTGGAGGCGCTGGACCGCGCCCTGCTCAACCCCGCGCGGCCGGTGATGGCCATCGTCGGCGGCGCCAAGGTCTCCACCAAGCTGGACCTGCTGGGCAACCTGTCGTCGAAGGTGGATGTGCTGGTGATCGGCGGCGCCATGGCCAATACGTTTCTGGCCGCCCAGGGCATGAGCATGGGCAAGTCGCTGCAGGAGGCGGAGATGCATGACACGGCGCGCGCGATCATGGCCGGTGCCGCGGCGCGCGGCTGCACCATCCTGCTGCCGGTCGACCTCGTCGCCGCCGCCGAATTCAAGGCCAACGCGACGAACAAGGTGGTGCCGGCCGATGGCACGCCGGCGGATATGATGGCGCTGGATGTCGGCCCCGCCACCGTGGCCGCGGTGAAGGCCAGCCTGGCGGAATGCCGCACCCTGGTCTGGAACGGCCCCTTCGGCGCCTTCGAGATCGCGCCCTTCGACGCCGCGACGGTGGCCGTGGCGCAGGAGGTGGCGCGGCTGACCGAGGCGGGCCAGCTTGCCAGCATCGGCGGCGGCGGCGACACCGTCTCGGCGCTCAAGCATGCCGGGGTGGCGGAGCGCATGACCTATGTGAGCGCGGCCGGCGGCGCCTTCCTGGAATGGCTGGAGGGCAAGGAATTGCCGGGGGTTGCCGCACTCGCGGCGTGAGCCGGAGCAACCTCGTTGACGGTTTGGTCAGGTTTTCCGGCGATAACTGCCGGCATGATCTCACTCAACAGCCTGGCGGCCTTCACGCAGGAGGCCTCCCGAATCCGCCCCGGCCAGGGCGTCGATGCCGCGCGGCCGGTACAACCCGTCAAGGGTGAGCCGGGTGGCGATATCACGGCGAAGGAAGCCGCCTCGCCGCAGCGCGCGCTGGAAGCGGTGCCGCCAATGCCCTCACGGCCCTTGCCGCGTGGGTCGCTGCTCGACCTGCGGGTTTAGGCCGGGGAGTTCCTGCCAGCCGGGTGGGCGCCACGATGGGTGCCCGGCAAAGCGCCGGGCACCAAGTCGCCCAGCGGCACGCGCCGGGCGAGCCTTACAGCTTGCCGAACAGCGCCGCCGTGTCGCTCATCCGGTTCGAGAAGCCCCACTCATTGTCATACCAGCCCATCACCCGGACCATGCCGCCATTGTCCAGGCTCTGGGTCTGGGTGGCGTCGAAGGTGCAGCTCGCCGGGTTGGTGTTGAAGTCGATGCTGACCAGCTGCTCCGTGGTGTAGTCCAGGATGCCCTTCAGCTCGCCTTCGGACGCCTTCTTCAGCGCCGCGTTCACCTGATCCTTGGTCACGCCCGCGGTCTTCAGGTTCACATCCAGCGAAACCAGCGAGACATTGGGGGTGGGCACGCGGATGGCCGTGCCGTCCAGCTTGCCGGCCAGCTCAGGCAGCACCAGGCCCACGGCCTTGGCGGCACCGGTGCTGGTCGGGATCATGCTCACCGCGGCGGCGCGGGCGCGGCGCAGGTCCTTGTGCAGCGTGTCCACCGTGTTCTGGTCGCCGGTATAGGCGTGGATGGTGACCATGTAGCCGCGCTCGATGCCAAATTCGCGGTTCAGGACATAGGCCATCGGCGCCAGGCAATTGGTGGTGCAGGAGGCGTTGGAGATGACCGTCATATCGGCCGTGAGCGTCTTCTCGTTGACGCCATAGACAATGGTGGCATCAGCATTGTCGCCGGGGGCCGAGATGATGACCTTTCGCGCACCCGCGGTGATCAGCGCGCTGGCCTTCTCCTTGCTGGTGAAGATGCCGGTGCATTCCATCGCCACATCCACGCCCTGGAAGGGCACCTTGGAGGGGTCGCGCTCGGCGCTGACCACGATGGGGCCATAGGTGCGTCCCTGGCGCTTGATGGTGATGGCCTGGCCATCAACCGTCACTTCGCCGTCGAAGCGGCCATGCACCGTGTCATACTTGAACAGATGCGCATTGGCCTCGACCGAGCCGAGGTCGTTGATCGCGACGCATTCCACATCGGTGCGCCCGCTCTCGATCATCGCGCGCAGCACGAGGCGCCCGATGCGCCCGAAACCATTGATGCCAACCTTCACAGCCATTGTTCCGCGAGCCCCTTATCCCAGAGTTTTCCGCACCGCCGCGACCACCGCGGCAGGCGTGATACCAAAATGTTCAAACAGCTTGTCGGCCGGTGCCGAGGCACCGAAGCCGGTCATGCCGATGAAGGCGCCATCGGCCCCGATCAGGCTGTCCCAGCCAAAACGCACCGCGGCCTCGATGCCCAGGCGGGGTGCCGCGCCCAGCACGGCCTCGCGATACTCAGCGGGCTGGGCGTTAAAAATCTCCCAACAGGGCAGCGAAACGACGGCAACCGCGACGCCCTCCTCCGCCAGCAGCTTTTGCGCGTTCATTGCCAGCGAGACCTCGCTGCCAGTGGCGATCAGCGTGGCCTGGCGCGCGCCATCCACCTCGGCCAGCACATAGCCGCCGCGGGCGCAGCGGTTTTCGCCGGCGTCGTCGCGCAACGCGGGCACCGCCTGGCGGGTCAGCGCCAACACCGAGGGGCCATCGGCGCGGCGCAGCGCCAGCTCCCAGCATTCCGCCGTTTCCATCGCATCGGCGGGGCGGAAGACATGCAGGTTGGGGATGCAGCGGAGCGACGCCAGGGTCTCCACCGGCTGATGCGTCGGCCCATCCTCGCCCAGCCCGATGCTGTCATGGGTCAGCACATGGATCACCCGCGTGCCCATCAAAGCGGCGAGGCGCAGCGAGGGGCGCAGATAATCGGCGAAAATCAGGAACGTGCCGGAATAGGGGATGATGCCGCCATGCAGCGCCATGCCGTTCATGGCCGCGGCCATGCCATGCTCGCGCACGCCCCAATGGATGTAGCGCCCGGCATAATCGCCCGGCCGCATGGCGGGGATGCCCTTCACATCGGTGTTGTTCGACCCCGTGAGATCGGCCGAACCGCCGATCATCTCGGGCACCGCCAGCACCAGCGCGGTCAGCGCCTGCTGGCTGGCGATGCGGGTGCCGATCTTGGGCTTGCTCTCGGCGATGGCGGCGCGATGGGCGTTCAGCGCGTCGGTCCAGCCCTCCGGCAGCTTGCCGGCCATGGCGCGTTCGAACTCGGCCTTTTGCGGGTGGCGGGCCAGGCGCTTCAGCCAGGATCGCCTTGTGCCGCCGCCGCGGCTGCCGGCCTTCTCCCAGGCTTCCTTGATCCCCTCGGGGATTTCGAAAGGCGGGTGGTTCCAGCCCATGGCGGCGCGGGCGCCGTCGATCTCCTCGGCTCCCAGCGGCGCGCCGTGGCTGCCCGCCGTGCCGGCTTTCTTCGGCGCGGCAAATCCGATGATGGTGCGGCAGGCGATCAGCGTCGGCTTGCGGCTGCGCAAGGCGTAGCCCATGGCGCCCAACAAGGCCGAGGGGCTGTGCCCATTCACCCGCTTCACCGCCCAGCCATAGGCCTGGAACCGCTTCAGCACGTCCTCGGTGAAGGAGAGCTCGGTGCCGCCATCGATGGAGATGCCATTGTCATCCCACAGCACGCAGAGCTTATCCAACCGGTAATGCCCGGCGAGCGAGGCGGCCTCGTGCGAAATCCCCTCCTGCAGATCGCCATCCGAGGCGATGACCCAGGTGCGGTGATCGACCAGCGACTTGCCGAAGCGCGCGGCGAGGTGCCGCTCGGCCAGCGCCATGCCCACGGCGGTGGAAATGCCCTGGCCCAGCGGGCCGGTGGTCATCTCGATGGCGGGATGCTCGCCACGCTCGGGGTGGCCGGCGGCCACGCTGTGCAGCTGGCGAAAATTGCGGATGTCGTCCATCGACATTCCCGCATGCCCGGTCAGGTGCAGCAGGGCATAGAGCAGCATCGAACCATGGCCGGCGCTGAGCACGAAGCGGTCGCGGTCCGGCCAGGCCGGGTCGGCCGCATCGTATTTCAGCACGCGCGACCACAGCGCGGTGGCGGCATCGGCCATGCCCATGGGCATGCCGGGATGGCCCGAATTGGCCTTCTGGACGGCGTCCATCGCCAGCACCCGGATGGCGTCGGCCATGCGCCGCTCCTCCGTCACCGGCAGCGCGAGCAGCGCGGCCTGGGCGGCCAGGGCGGGGTTGGAACCGGAAACGGGTGCTATGCTTGCCAAAATGGATTCTCGCTGGGACGGCGCATCCCTGTAGCGGCGAGGGGGCGTGGCGGCAATGCCGCAACGGCAATGCCGCCATGCCCGCAGGGCAGCCCCTATTCCGGCTGGTAGTTCACGCTGCGCAGCAGCGCCGTGGCGCGGGTGATTTCCGACCGGATGAAGGCCTGGGTGTCCGGGATGCTCTCCATCACCGGCTCCAGCAACTGGCTCCGCAAGCGGGTGGCAATGGCGGGGTCGCGCATCGTCTCCTGCATCAGGCGGTTCACCCCCTCGCATATCTCGGGCGAGGTGCCGCGCGGCGCCCAGACGCCATACCAGGACTGGAACTCGTAGCCGGGCAGCCCGGCCTCGGCCATCGTGGGCAGGTCGGGCGCCAGGGCCGAGCGCGCGGCGGTCGCGATGCCCAGCCCCCGCACCCGGCCATCGGCGATGGCCGGCAGCAATGCGAAGCTGGCATCGATCAGCAGCGGCGTGTTGCCGGCCATCAAATCGGTCAGCGCCGGCTGGGTGCCGCGATAGGTCACCATGTCCAGCCCGGCGCCGGTGCGGCGGTTGAACTCGATGGTGGCGAGGTGGCTGGCCGCCCCCAGCGAGGAAATGGCGATTGTCCATTCCCGCGGACGGGCGCGGATGCTGGCCAACACCTCGCTCAGCGTCCGTTCCGGCCGGCTGGCGCTGATGACCATGACAAGAGGGGCGGCGGCGGTGCGGGCCATCACCTCCAGGTCGCGTTCGGGGTCGAACTGGGCGCCCCGCAGCACCAGCGGCATGACGGCAGTGTTGAAGGCCGAGGCGAGCAGCGTGTAGCCATCGGGCGGCGCCTGCAGCACAGCATTGGTGCCGACCAGCCCGGCGCCGCCCGTGCGGTTTTCCACCACCGCCTGGGCGCCAAGCTTTTCCGTCAGCCGCTGCGCCAGCAGCCGGGCCAGCGCGTCATTGGCGGCCCCCGGCGGCCAGGGGCAGATCACCCGCAGCGGCCGGGCGGTGGGCCAGCCCGCCTGCGCGCGCACCGCGGGCGCGGCCAGCATCAGGCCAAGAGCAAGGCGGCGTGTGGTCATGGGTTTTCCTCCGATTGCATGGCCCATTCCGGCCGGACGGCGACGTATTTGATAGCCTGGCGCCAATAGGTATAGGCGATGTGCAGCATGCCATCGGTCGTCTGGACGAGGCTGGGGTAAGAAAATTCCCGGTTCAGCCGGTCCTTCGAATTGTTGGTCATGCAATAACCGTCGCCAACCTCCAGGTTGCGGCGCCAGGGCCAGGTCAGCCCGCCATCGGCGGAGAGCGCGAGGGTCATCGGCGCGCGCGGCGCGCCCCAAAACGCGGCGCTGGGTGCCTCGGCGGGCGCGTCGCCCAGATCGTCATAGAGGCCCATGCGGCGGCCGGTGGCGTCCGCGGCACTGGAATCATTGAACACCATGGCCAGCCGCCCATCGGCCAGGCGGATCGCCTGGATCGAGGAGTTGTTGTTGGGCAGCATGGTAGGCTCGGGCGCCGACCAGTCGCGGCCATTGGCCGAATGGCTGCGATGGACATGGTCCGCCCAGCGGCTGCGGTAGAAGGCGACCAACCCCTGCCCGCCCAGATCGATGATGTTCATGTGCACGCAACCGGTGCTGGCGGGCACGGGATGCTCGGTCCATGTCATGCCGGCATCGCTGGAGACCATGACGGAGGAGGTGTCGAGATCGCCCGTCCAGGCGCCCACCGGCGGCCTTGTGCAGCGCCAGATCGGCAGCAGCCAGTCGCCATTGGCCAGCACGGTGATGGGCTGGCGGATGAAGGTGCCGTGCTGCGGGAAGAGCGTGTCGATCGCGCCCCAGCTTCGCCCGCCATCGCGGCTGATCCGGCGGCGGATGATGGCGGTGTCCTGGTTGCCGGCGATCTGCGCCGTCCAGAGCAGCCAAAGCCCGCCATCGGGCGCGTTGAACAGCAGCGGGTTCTGTTCCGATCGGGTGGGGTCGTCCGAGAGGGTTTCGGGCGCCGACCATGCTTCGGCACCCTGGGCGAGGCGGGAAAAGCGGACTGAAATATCCGGCACCCCCTCCTGCGTGCCGCCGAACCAGACGCAGCCGAGATCGCCGCCGGGCAACGGCATCAGGAAGGCGGCATGGTTCTGCACGCAGGGCGTGGGGATGAAGGCTTCCAGCCGCGCCGGATCGGCGGCGGAAGCGGCGAGGGTTTCAACCCGGTCGATGGTCTCTTGCATGGCGTCTTTTCCCTGCGAGCATGGGGTGGCCGCAGGCGGCGGCTGTCAAGCGCGGAGTATGGCGGGATGTGGCGATGACGGAGGCGGTTGTGACGGGCGTGAGCTCGGGAATCGGCGCGGCCATCACCGCCCGCCTGTTGGCGGAGGGGTTTGCGGTGACCGGGCTGAGCCGCACGCGGCCGGCACTGGACCACCCCGGCTTCACCCATCGCGCGGTGGATCTGGGGGACCCGGCGGCGCTGGACGTGGCGCTGGAAGGGCTGGCGCCCGACGCCCTGGTGCATGCGGCCGGGGTGATGCGGGCGGGGCGGCTGGGCGCGCTGGATTTCGCCGAGGGCGAGGCGCTGTGGCGGCTGCATGTCGATGTCGCGGCCCGGCTGGCCGATAGGTTGGTCCCGCGCATGCCCGATGGCGGCCGGGTGGTGTTCATCGGCAGCCGCACCGCCCAGGGCGCGGCGGGGCGCGGCCAATACGCCGCCACCAAGGCGGCGCTGGTGGCCATGGCGCGGTCCTGGGCCATCGAGCTGGCGCCGCGCGGCATCACGGTGAATGTGGTGGCGCCGGCGGCCACCGACACGCCCATGCTGCACGACCCCGCCCGCGCCGCCGCCGCGCCCCGCCTGCCGCCCATCGGCCGCTACATCCAGCCCGATGAGGTGGCGGGGATGGTCGCCTTCCTGCTCGGCCCCGATGCCGGCGCCATGACCGGGCAGCAGTTGGTGATGTGCGGCGGCTCCTCGCTCTGACATAAGCCTGCCATGCGCCAAGCCATCCTGCACCGTGTCCCCATGCGCCATCCCGGCGACGTCTCCGGCGTCGAGGCGCTGTTCGATGCCGGGCTGCCCCCCGGCCAGGTCGTCGCCATCCTGGGCAAGACCGAGGGTAATGGCTGCGTCAACGACTTCACCCGCGCCTATGCCGTGCAGGCGCTGACCCACATGCTGGCGCGGCGCGGCGGCCGGCCCGATGTCGCCATGGTGATGTCCGGCGGCACCGAGGGCGGGCTTTCGCCGCATTTTTTGGTGTTCGCGGTGGGCGAGGGCCCAGCCGCCCCCGGCCCGCGCCTGGCCATGGGCGCCGCTTTCACCCGCGAATTCAGGCCGGAGGAAATCGGCCGCATGGCGCAGGTGGAGGCCACCGCCGAGGCGGTGCGCCGCGCGGTGGCCGAGGCCGGCATCACCGAGGTGCATTACGTCCAGGTGAAATGCCCGCTGCTGACCTCTGAGCGCATCGCCGATGCCCTGGCCCGCGGCCAGAGCGTGGCGACGCACGACACCTACCATTCCATGGGCCTGTCGCGCGGCGCCTCGGCGCTGGGCGTGGCGTTGGCGCTGGGCGAGGTGGCGGCGGTGAGCGAGGCCGATATCGGCGCGAACACCCAGAAATTCTCGGGCGTGGCCAGCGCCTCGGCCGGGGTCGAACTGCTGTGCAACGAAATCCTGGTGCTGGGCAATGCGCCGGGCTGGGGTGGGGATTTGCGCATCTCGCACGCGGTGATGCAGGACGGCATCGATTTCGCCGCCGTGCAGGCCGCGCTGCTCGATGCCGGCTTCGCCGCCACCGGCCAGCTTTCGCCGGAGGAGGAGGGCCGCGTGGTGGCCGTGCTGGCCAAGGCCGAGCCCTCCACCACCGGCCGCATCCGGGGTGCCCGCCATATCATGAACGACGACAGCGACATCAACGCGACACGCCACGCCCGCGCCCTGGTCGGTGGCGTCATCGCCGCGGCTGTCGGGCGGACGGAGCTATTCGTTTCCGGTGGGGCAGAGCATCAGGGGCCGGATGGCGGCGGGCCTGTCGCGGTCATCGCCCGCGTGTCAGGCTAGCGGCATGCTCCCCTTCCGCTCGCTCTACCGCCATGGCTTCGTCCGGGCGGCACTCTGCGCCCCGGTGCTGGCGCTGGCCCATCCCCGCGCCAATGCGCAGGCGACCATCGCCATGGCCCGCGAGGCGGCGGCGGATGGCGCGGCCCTGGTGCTGTTCCCGGAACTGGGGATGTGCGGCTATTCGACCGAGGATCTTCTTCTCCAGGCCGCCATGCTGGATGCGGTGGAAACGGCGGTGGCCGAGGTCGCGCGGGCAACGGCCGATTTGCGCCCGCTGATCATGATCGGCGCGCCGTTGCGCATCGGGCATTCGGTGTTCAACTGCGCCGTCGTTCTGCATCGCGGCCGGGTGCTGGGGGTGGTGCCGAAAACCTTCCTGCCGAATTACCGCGAATTCTACGAAAAGCGGCAGATCGCCCCCGCCGCCGCGGCGCCCGCGCGCGAAATCCGCCTGGCAGGACAAACCGCGCCTTTCGGCACCGACCTGATCTTCGCCGCGACGGATGTGGCCGACTTCATCGCCCATGTGGAGATTTGCGAGGATCTCTGGGCCCCCGTGCCGCCCTCCATCGCCGGCGCGCTGGCCGGCGCCACCGTGCTGGCGAACATGTCCGGCTCGCCCATCACGGTGGCGAAGGGCGAGGACCGGCGGGTGCTGTGCGACGCGCAATCGCGCCGCGCCGTGGCGGCCTATCTCTACACCGCGGCGGGGCAGGGCGAATCCACCACCGATCTCGCCTGGGACGGGCATCTCCAGGTTTTCGAGTATGGCGAGGAGCTGGGCGAAAGCACCCGCTTCGCCGATGGCCCGCAAATGCTCAGCGTGGATATCGACGTGGAACGCCTGGCGCAGGAGCGCCGGCGCATGGGCACCTTCCGCGACGGCGCCATGGCAGCGCCGGCCGCCTTCCGCACCGTCGCATTCACCCTCGACCCGCCGGCCGGGGAATTGCCGCTGCGCCGCCTCATCCCGCGCTTCCCCTATGTGCCCGACGCCCCCGCGCGGCTGGACCAGGATTGCTTCGAGACCTGGAACATCCAGGTCGCCGGCCTGCTGACGCGGCTGCGTGCCACCGGCCTGCAAAAACTGGTCATCGGCGTCTCGGGCGGTCTAGACTCCACCCAGGCGCTGATCGTGGCCGCCCGCACCATGGACCGGCTGGGCTTCCCCCGCAGCAACATCATCGGCGTGACCATGCCGGGCTTCGCCACCTCCGACGCCACCAAATCCAGCGCCTGGGCACTGATGCGCGGGCTGGGGGTGGATGCGCGGGAGGTGGATATCCGCCCGCTCTGCACGCAGATGCTGGCCGATCTCGGCCACCCCGGCCCGCCGCATTACGACGTCACCTTCGAGAATGTGCAGGCGGGCCTGCGGACGGATTACCTGTTCAGGCTGGCCAATCATTCCGGCGGGCTGGTGGTGGGCACTGGCGATCTGTCGGAGGCCGCGCTGGGCTGGTGCACCTATGGCGTGGGCGACCATATGTCGCATTACAACGTCAACGCCTCGCTGCCCAAGACATTGATCCAGCACATGATTCGTTGGGCGATCGCGACGGCGCAGTATGATCAGGCGGTGGGGGCGGCGCTGGAGCGGATTCTCGGCACGGAGATCAGCCCGGAGCTTGTGCCGGCGGATGCCGTGACGGGGGCGGTGCAAAGCACACAGGCGATCATTGGGCCATACGAGCTACAGGATTTCCACCTCTATTACACGCTGCGCTGGGGGTTCCGGCCTTCCAAGGTGGCGTTCCTGGCCGAGAGCGCCTGGGGTGAGCGCGGCCGGGGCCGCTGGCCGGAGGGTGTGACCGAGCGGAACGAGTACGCGCTGCCGGAGATCAAGAAGTGGCTGCACGTCTTCCTGCGGCGGTTCTTCGCCACCAGCCAGTTCAAGCGCAGCGCCGTGCCGAATGGGCCGAAGATTTCGTCGGGGGGGTCGCTGAGCCCGCGGGGGGATTGGCGGGCGCCTTCGGATTCTCTGGCGGAGGCCTGGTTGGAAGAATTGGAGAGCGGGGTGCCCTGAGGCCAGGGCTTCGAGGGGCGCTGCCCGTCGAGCACCCCGGCAAGAACCTCAGGTTCTTGCATCTCCGGTCTGTTCCATCGCGTCCAGCACATGCAATGAATAGGTCAGGGCGGCGCCGGCATTCAGCGCGATAGCGACGCCCAAAGCCTCCGCCACCTCCTCCTTCGTCGCCCCCGCCGCCATCGCCTTGCGCGCATGCACCTCGATGCAACCCTGACACCTGGTCGTCACGGCCACCGCCAGGGCAATCATCTCCCGCGTCTTCGCATCCAGATGCTTCGCACTCGAGGCTCCGCGCGACAGCGCCGAGAACCCCTTCACCACCTCCGGCACCAGGCCCGCGAACTCCTTGCCCCGCGCCGTCAGCGCCTCGCCATAGGCATCCCAATCCTCAATCGCGCTCATCGCCATGCTCCCTTGCCGATTATGCCTCGCCCACGGCCGCGTCGTCACGCAACGCCCGCTCTACCATGCGCTCGGCGATCTCGCGCTCACCCAGCACCGTCAGCGTGGCACCCAGCCTGTCCAGGTGGCGCACCGCGTCATCCGAATGCGCCCGCGCCATGATGGTCAGTGTCGGGTTGATCGCCCGCGCCTGCTCGACCACCTGACCGGCCTCGAAGGCCTCGGGCACCGTCACAAACAGCCGCCTTGCCTGCTCCAACCCAGCCAGCGCCAGCAATTGCGGGTCCGCCGCATTGCCGACGATGACTTCGGCGCCATCCCGCCGTGCCGCCGCGATGGCGCCCTCATCCTCCTCGAACACCAGGAAGGCGCGGCCCGCCTCCGCCAGGCACCCGCCAATGAGCGAGCCGACCCGGCCATAACCCACCACCACATCATGGTCGATCAGGCTGGTGGCGAGCGGCGCTTCCGCCGCGGGCGCCGGCGGCGCCGGCGGTGGGGAAGCCGCCGCGGCCGGCGGCGGTGCCTTGGCCACGGTGAAAGCGGGCATCCGGGCCGTCCGCTTCTCCACCAGGTTGAACAGGAACGGATTGACGATGATGGAGATGATCGACCCCGCCAGCACCAGGTTCTGGCCCTCCACCGGCAGCATGTTCAGCGCCAACCCCAGCGCCACCAGGATGAACGAGAACTCGCCGATCTGGGCCAGGCTGGCCGAGACGGTCAGCGCCGTGGACCGGGCATGCCCGAAGGCGCGAACGATCAGATAGGCCGCCGCCGACTTGCCCAGGATGATGATCAGCACCGTCGCCAGCACATCCAGCGGGTGGTCCCACAGCACCGAGGGGTCGAACAGCATGCCAACCGAGACGAAAAACAACACCGCGAAGGCGTCGCGCAGGGGCAAGGCCTCCTCGGCCGCGCGCTGGCTGAGGGTCGATTCGCCCAGCACCACGCCGGCGAAGAAGGCGCCGAGCGCGAAGGAGGCGTCGAACAGCTTGGCCGCGCCAAACGCCACGCCCAACGCGATGGCATAGACCGCCAGGCGGAACAATTCGCGCGATCCGGTATGCGCCGTGTAATGCATCATCCAGGGAATGACCCGCCGCCCGCCCACCAGCATCAGCGCGACGAAGGCGGCGACCTTGGCGAGGGTGATGGCCACCGTCAGGCCGATCTGGCTGGCCGAGGCACCGCCGGCGCTGGTGGCCGCGGCCATGGCCGGCAGCAGCACCAGGGCAATGATCATCACCAGATCTTCCACCACCAGCCAGCCGACGGCGATCCGGCCGCGGTCGGAATCGAGGATGCGTCGTTCCTGCAAGGCGCGCACGAGGACCACGGTGCTGGCGACCGAGAGCGACAGGCCGAAGACGATGCCGGCGGACCAGCCCCAGCCCAACAACAGGGCAAGGCCGCAGCCCAGCGCCGTCGCCACCGAGATCTGCCCGATGGCGCCCGGCACCGCGATCCGCGCCACCGAGACCAGATCCTTGAGCGAAAAATGCAGCCCGACGCCGAACATCAGCAGGATGACGCCGATTTCGGCCAATTCCTGCGCCAAGGCCTGGTCGGCGACGTAACCGGGGGTAAAGGGGCCGACGACGATGCCTGCCACCAGGTAGCCGACAAGCGGCTGAACGCGCATCCTGTGCGCCAGCAAGCCAAAGAGATAGGCGAGCACAAGGCCCAGGGCGATGGTGGCGATGAGAGGTGTCTGGTGATCAGGCATTCCGCCTGCCTAGCAGACCATGGCGGCAAAATCGCGCCGGATTGCTCCGGCGCGACGCATTCTAGCCAGCCGCTTCCGGCGCCTTCTCCGCCTCGCCATCCCCGTCGCCATCGCTTTCGGGCTTGGGCAAGGCGCCGGCGCTGACTTCGAAAAACTCGAAGGTCAGCTTGCCATCGGCAAAGCCCACCTTCACCGAGCCACCCTTGGCCAGCTTGCCGAACAGCAATTCCTCGGCCAGCGGCTTCTTCACATGCTCCTGGATCACCCGGGCCAGCGGCCGCGCACCGTAAAGCGGGTCGTAGCCGCGTTCGCTCAACCATTCCTTGGCCGCCGAGGACAGCTCGATCGTCACGTTCCGATCCGCCAGCTGGGCCTCCAGCTGCATCACGAATTTTTCCACGACCTGCGCCACGATTTCCTGCGAAAGCCCGGCAAACGGGATCACCGCATCCAAGCGGTTGCGGAATTCCGGGGTGAACATGCGCTTGATCGCATCCTCATCCTCGCCCTGCCGCGTCGTCCGCTCGAAGCCGATGGTGTTCTTCGCCATGTCGGAAGCACCGGCATTCGTCGTCATAATCAGGATGACGTTGCGGAAATCCACCGTCTTGCCGTTGTGATCCGTCAGCTTGCCGTGGTCCATCACCTGCAAAAGGATCGCGAAGAGATCCGGATGGGCCTTCTCGATCTCATCGAGCAGCAGCACGCAATGCGGATGCTGGTCGATGCCATCCGTCAGCAGCCCACCCTGGTCGAAGCCGACATAGCCCGGCGGTGCGCCGATCAACCGCGAGACCGAGTGCCGCTCCATGTATTCCGACATGTCGAAGCGCAGCAGTTCGATGCCCAGCGTCTTGGACAACTGCTTGGCGACCTCGGTCTTGCCCACGCCCGTCGGGCCGCTGAACAGGTAGTTGCCGATCGGCTTCTCCGGCTCCCGCAACCCGGCACGCGCCAGCTTGATCGCCGCCGACAAGGCCTCGATAGCCTTGTCCTGGCCGAAGACCATCGACTTCAGGTCGCGCTCCAGGTTCCGCAGCGTCTCCTTGTCGTCCGAGGACACGCTCTTGGCCGGGATGCGCGCGATCTTGGCCACGACTTCCTCGACATCCTTCAAGGTCACCGTCTTCCGCCGCTTGTTCTCCGGCAGCAGCATGCGGCTGGCGCCGGCCTCGTCGATCACATCGATCGCCTTGTCCGGCAGCTTCCGGTCATGGATGTATTTCGCGGAGAGCTCCACCGCCGCTCGGATCGCCTCGGGCGTATAGCGAACCTTGTGGTGCTTCTCGTAGTTGGTCTTCAGCCCCTGCAGGATTTTAACGGCATCCTCGACGTTGGGCTCGTTGACGTCGATCTTCTGGAACCGCCGGACCAGCGCGCGATCCTTCTCGAAGTGCTGGCGGTATTCCTTGTAGGTCGTGCTGCCGATGCAGCGCATCGTGCCTTGTGCCAGCGCGGGCTTGAGCAGGTTCGACGCGTCCATGGCACCGCCCGAGGTGGCACCCGCGCCGATCACCGTATGGATCTCATCGATGAACAGGATGGCGCCGGGGTGGTTCTCGAGTTCCGAGACCACCGCCTTCAGCCGCTCCTCGAAATCGCCGCGATAGCGCGTGCCGGCCAGCAGCGAGCCCATATCCAGCGAGAAGATGGTGCACTTCACCAGCACCTCGGGCACATCGCCCTCGATGATGCGCTTGGCCAGGCCCTCGGCGATCGCCGTCTTGCCCACGCCCGGCTCACCCACATAGAGCGGGTTGTTCTTCGTCCGCCGGCACAGGATCTGGATCGTCCGCTCGATCTCATGATCGCGGCCGATCAGCGGGTCGATCTTGCCCGCCTGCGCCTTCTTGTTCAGGTTCACGCAATAGGTGCTCAGCGCGTCCTGGTTGTTCTTGCCGCCGCGCGGCTTTTCCTCCTTCTCCGGCTGCTCGCCATCGTTGGATTCGGCCTTGGAGGTCGGCGCGCCCTGCACGCTGCGCGAGGCGCTGCGGCCCGGCGCCTTGGCGATGCCATGGCTGATGAAATTCACCGCATCCAGCCGCGTCATGTCCTGCAATTGCAGGAAGTAGACGGCGTGCGATTCGCGTTCCGAGAACAGCGCGACCAGCACATTGGCGCCGGTCACCTCATCGCGGCCGGAGCTCTGCACATGGATGGCCGCGCGCTGGACCACGCGCTGGAAGCCAGCGGTGGGCTTGGGGTCGCCCGCGCGTTCAGTCACCAGGCCGGCGAGGTCCTTGTCGAGAAACTCGGTCAGGTCGCGCTTCAGCTTGTCCACATCCACCCCACAGGCGCGCAGCACCGTGGTGGCGTCGCCATCCTCGCCCAGGGCGAGCAGCAGATGTTCCAGCGTCGCGTATTCGTGGCGGCGGTCATTCGCCAGGGCAAGCGCGCGGTGGAGCGTCTGTTCCAAATTCCGTGACAACATCGGCAACGCTCCTTCGTCTGATCGTTAAAAGGTGGTGACACTCCCGCCGGTCGTCACGATCTTGACAAGCGACATT
This sequence comes from uncultured Rubritepida sp., assembly GCA_964395305.1. GTDB lineage: Bacteria > Pseudomonadota > Alphaproteobacteria > Acetobacterales > Acetobacteraceae > Rhodovarius. The sequence continues at coordinate 54,558 of CAYNBM010000009.1, read as the reverse complement.
GTGGATTACTCTTTCTCAATGGTGCATTGGAGGGGGTGCTGGTTCTGGCGCGCCAGGTCCATCACCTGGGTCACTTTCGTCTCGGCCACCTCATAGGTGAACACGCCGCACACCCCCACGCCCCTGCGATGAACATGCAACATGATCCGCGTCGCTTCGTCACGATTTTTCTGAAAAAATCGTTCCAGAACGTGAACGACGAATTCCATCGGCGTGTAGTCGTCGTTCAGCATCAGCACCTTGTACATGGCCGGCTTCTTGGTCTTCGGCCGCGGCTTGGTGACGACCGTCGTGCCCGGGCCGCCCGCCCCGTTGCCGGAGCCGCCATTGCTGTCCTTGTCGTCGCTCATCCGTGCCATCTGCCTGACCAATTTTCCGAACGACCATCATACGCAATCGCCCGGGTTTGAGGATATCGGGTGCGGCGGCCCGAACGGAAGGGTGTCGAAGCCTGCCAGCACAGAATGAAGAAAAGAAAAGAGCCCGCGATGGCGGCGCGAAGGGGTTTTCCCCGACGCGGACCATGCGGGCCCTTATTCCGACCCGGGCGGCGCAGCCGCCCGGGCTTGCGGCTCAGGCGGCGACCGGGCGGGCCATCTTTTCCATGGCGACCGTCACGCGGGCGGAAATCGGCGCGAAGGCCTCTTCGGCCAGCTTCATCGCGTTTTCCCGCAGCTTGGTCGCATCCGCCATCGACTTCTCGAATGCGGTGCGGGCCAGGCTGGCCTGCAGATCGGCCACATCCTTGAGCGACTTGGCAGCGCTCATCGCCTTCACGCCTTCCAGGGTGTGGTCGGACAGGCCCTGCATGGTCGCCATCATCTGGCGGCCAAGATCCTGCACGCCGGTGAAATAGAGCTGGGCGGCCGTGGTGAAGGCCTCCACATTGCCATGGCCGAAAGCGGTGGCCTCCTCGGCGGCCTTGTTCATCTCGGCGGCGGCCTTCTTCGCCTGCTCCATGCTCTTCTCGAGCACGACGCGCGCCTGGGTGGTGCCCTCCTCGATCATCTTCTGGGTCTGGGCGGTCGTGTTGGCTGCGGCGTCGGCCACCATCTGGCTGACATCGGCGGCGGCGACGATGGTCTTGGGTTTTGCGGGCATGTGATGTTTCCCGGCGCACCGGGCCTCTGGCTATATCGGCCGGATACCCCGGCCAGGTTGATGAAAAGACCTGATTTGCTGCGGTGCAGCACAAGCCCTATCTAGTCCCGCGATCTGGCCATTGCAAGAAAAATGGTGCACTGCACAAAAACGCCACCTCAACTCCGGCGACAAGCTCGCACGCATTGGCAGACAATCAGGACAAGCCTTTGAACCGACACTCGAAGTTTCCACCCCCTAGGCCATCGAAAGCCATGGACAGCACGCCCTTCCAGACGCTAAAACCCATGCCAGCGGTCGCTCCGGGGGGCGCGCACCGTCAGACAGTGGGGGCTGGGATGAGAGTTTGGGCCATTGGGCTGGGCATGGCACTTGCGATTTTCGTCGCGGCCGGATCGGCTCACGCACAGATCACCGACCGCGGGAATTACGCCGCCATCGTGCTCGACACGCGCGGCCAGGTGCTGCACGCGACCAATGCCGATGAGCCGCGCTTCCCCGCCAGCCTCACCAAGATGATGACGCTCTACATGTTGTTCGAGGCGATGCGCGACGGCCGCGTCCAGCCCGGCACCCGCATTACCATGACCGCTGAGGCCGCCTCCCGCCCGCCCTCCAAGCTCGGCCTGCCCGCCGGCTATTCGCTGGCGCTGGAGGATGCCATCCTCGCCGTCGTCACCCGTTCGGCCAATGACGTCGCCGCCGCCATCGCCGGGCATATTGGCGGCAGCGAGGAACGTTTTGCCCAGATGATGACGCAGCGTGCCCGTTCGCTCGGCATGACGCGCAGCACCTTTCGCAACGCCTCCGGCCTGCCCGACCCGGACCAGCGGACCACGGCGCGCGACATGGCGCTGCTGGGCAGCCGGCTGCAGGCCGATTTCCCGCAGCAATACGCCTATTTCAGCACCACATCCTTCCGCTGGAACAACCGCGTCATCCACAACCACAACCACATGCTCAGCGCCTATGAGGGCATGGACGGCATCAAGACCGGCTATACCCGCTGGAGCGGCTTCAACATCGTCACCTCCGCCCGGCGCGACGGCGTGCGGCTGGTGGGCGCGGTGATGGGCGGCGGCTCCTGGGTGGAGCGCGACAGGCAGATGGCAGAGTTGATGGATGATGCCTTCCAACGCGCCGGCGTGGCGCGTCGGGCCAACAGCTATGACGTGGCCCAGACCAATCGCGGCACGATGGCGCGCGAGGCTGAACCGCGGGTCGCGGCGCAGCGGCTGGTGCCCGGGCCGCGGGTTGCTGCCGCGCGCAACAGCGATCGCAACATCGCTCGCAACATCGCCCCAGGGCGCCCAGCCGCCCAGGTGCTGGCGCGTGCGCCGCGGCAACCGGCGCCGGTGCTGACCTCGGTCAATACCAGGGCGCCGGCCGCGCAGCCCCAGCGGCCAAGCACGGCCCGCGCCGTCCCACGCCCCGGCGTGGCCCAGGCGCCGCGCACCGCGCCACCATCCGGCGCACGCCCGCGGGCGGTGGAACTGCGTGAGCCGGTCAGCCGCGCCAACCCGGCGCGGCCGGTCACGCGGACCTGACGCGACGGCCGCTGCCTTGCGGATTGTCATGCTGATCAACCGCGAGTTGGCAACAAAACGGGCGCAGGCTTGACCTGAATCTCAGGCCATCGCGCCCCGCGCCGCCACCGGCCAAAGGCATTCCACCCGGCCGCGCCGGACGCCGACATACCAGTCGTAGCGATCCACCGTCGGGTCGCAATGCGCCGGCACCAGGCGCAGCTTGTCGCCGCAGCCCGGCCGCGCGCCGTCGCGCACCATAAGCTTGCCGTGCTCGTCCGAGGCGCCGACATAGTCCAGACCCGGCATGCCCTCCACCAGCGGAAAGCCGCTATCGGTCGGCATGGCCTTGTGCCCGGCATCGACCACCGCCACCCCCGGCACCGCCGTGCTCATCACCGTGGCCAGGACGAAGAGCGACTGGCGAAAATCCGGCGCGCCCTGGTTGCGGGCGTAATCGGCATCCATGAAGGCGTAGGAGCCGGCCTGGATTTCGGTATAGACCCCGCTTGCCGCCTCCTGCGCGAAGGTGCCGGTGCCCGCACCGCCCACGATCGGGCTGGCCAGCCCCTGCTGGCGCAGCTGCTCCACCGTGCGGCGCGCGTCGGAGATGGCGGAATCAATGGCTGCCGCCCGGGCCTCCGGGGCGCGGATATGCTGCGCGCTGCCCTGATAGGCCTGGATGCCGCCGAAGATCAGGTGCGGGCTGGCGGCGATGTAGCTGGCCAGTTCCACAGCCTCGGGCCCCGGCCGCACGCCGCAGCGCCCGCCGCCCACATCGATCTCCACCAGCACGGTGATGCGCCGGCCGCAGGCCTGCGCCGCGGCGGCGATGGCATCGACCTGCCCCCGGTCATCGACGCAGATGCCCACCTTCGAAATACTGTTCAGCGCCGCCAACCGGGCCAGTTTGCGCGCGCCCACCACCTCATTGGTGACCAGGATATCGGGGATGCCGCCCCAGGCCAGCACCTCGGCCTCGGCCACTTTCTGGACGCATTGGCCAACGGCGCCGCGTTCCATTTGCATCCGGGCGATAACCGGGGATTTGTGGGTCTTGGTGTGGGCGCGCAGCTTCGTGCCGGTGGGCGCCAGCGCCGCAGCCATGGCGTCCAGATTGGCCTCGAAGGCGTCGAGGTCGAGCAGCAGGGCGGGGGTATCCACCTCCTGCTCGTGCATGCCGGGTTCGGCGGGGGGTGGCTGCATGGCGAATCTCCTAATGTCGGGCCATCTTGCGGCCATGCTTCCCACCAATCCAGACGTCCTCATCATCGGTGCTGGTGGCGCCGGAATCAGCGCCGCCCGTGCCTGCGCCGCGCGCGGCCTCTCCTGCATCGTGCTGGAGGCGGGGGCGCGCATCGGCGGCCGCGCCGTCACCTGCCAGACCCTCGGCGCGCCGCTCGACCTCGGCGCCACCTGGCTGCATGACGCCGACACCAACCCCCTCACCGCCTTCGCCAGCGACGTGATCGACCATGACACGGTGCGCGAGCGGCATTTCTGGATGGGCGACCGCTGGGCGACGCCCATCGAAATCCGCGCCCACCGCCTGGCCGAGCACGCCTTCTTCGACGCGCTCGACGAAGCCGCCGATGGCCCCGACCGCGCGGTGGCCGAGGTGGTGCCGGGCGGCGGCTTCTGGGACGCCACGGTGCGCCACTGGCAGGGCGCGCAGATCCAGGCGCGCGAGGTCGAGCTGCTCTCGCTGCACGACCAGATCGAGAACGACCTGGAAGGCCCCAACCTGTTGCCGCGCATGGGTGTGGGCGGGCTGCTGGCCGGGCTGGCCGAGGGGCTGCCCATCCAATTGAACGCGTCGGTGGACAGCCTGGACTGGTCCGGCCCCGGGGTGGTGGCGCAAGGCGGCTTCGGCACGGTTCGGGCGGGGGCGGCCATCGTCACCGTCTCCACCGGCGTGCTGGCTTCGGGCGCCATTCGCTTCACCCCTGGCCTGCCGGCGCGACACGCCCAGGCGGTGCATGACCTGCCGATGGGGCTGCTGACCAAATTCGGCTTCCGCTGCGAAGACCGCCTGGGCATAGGCCCATTCCACGGCATCCGGTCGCTGGTGACGGCGCAGAACCCGCGGCCGATGAGCTGGGTGCTTTGGCCCTTCGGGGCGGATTACCTGTTCGGCTTCGTCGGCGGCGCGCGGGCCTGGGAGTTGAGCGCCCGGGGCCCGGCGGCGACCGAGGCGGCGGCGCGGGCGGAGTTCGCGGAGATTTTCGGCGAGGGCCATCTGGGTGCCGCCCTGGTGAGCGACTGGGGCGAGAACCCGCGCTTCCTGGGCAGCTACAGCCAGGCCCGGCCGGGCGCGCTTGCGGCGCGCTCGGTGCTGGCGGAGCCGCTGGGGCGGCTGTGTTTCGCCGGGGAGGCGACGCATCGCGGCCTGGCCGGTACCATCGCCGGCGCCTGGCTGGAGGGCGAGCGGGCTGTGGCCGCGCTCAGCTGAACAGGAAGTCGCCGGCTGCGATGCTGGTGACGCCGGCCAGGATGATGCCGTCGGTGGGGGTGAGCGAGATCTGGAGATTGCCGCCCACCACCGCGGCGCGCGCCTGCACGGCGGCGAAATCACCGATACCGGCGAAGCCCAGCAGCGCCAACTTGTCGGTGCCCGAGACGAAATCGGCCACGACATCCACGCCGCATTGCCGGTCGAAGCGGAACTGGTCGGCGCCCGCGCCGCCGAACAGATAGTCATTCGCCGTGGCGGTGGCGGTGACCACATCGGCGCCCGGCGTGCCGTAAAGCGCGATGCCCACCGTCAGGTCGCGCAGATTGATCGCCAGCGAGGCGGCGTTGGGTGCCTGGATGGTGCCGTAGCCGGTCTCCGACCCGCTGAAGATGAAACGGTCGGTGGGCGGGGTGGCGAAGGTTGGGTTGCCCAGGAAGCGGTCGGTGAGCGTGACGCTGATCGCCCCCTCGCCCATGATCCGCAGCTCCTCGAAGCCGCTGACCATCGGCGCCATGGGGGGGCGCGACGGCGGCACGCTGAGGCTGGCGAGGGCGTCATTGTTCATCATCAGCACATCGTAGCTGGCGCCCCCGTTCACGGTGGCCCCGGGAGCAAAGCCGGTGTTGAAGCGAACATGGTCCGCGCCGCTGCCGGCGACGATGGCGCCCACGGAGTTGGTGCCACCCCTGCCATTGATCTCGACATAGTCGCGCCCCGCGCCGAGTCTGAAGATGTCCGCGGCGGTGCCGTAGACCGACATGGCGTTGCTCATAATCCCCGCGTTGAGGATGATGCGACCGCCATCAGGGGCGCTGACCGAACCGGCGCCAAAGCTGGAGGCGGCGAAGGCGGCGTCGCTGTTGGCGCCAAGGGTCACGTCTTGCACGCCGGTGCCAAGGAAGCGCAGCTCCTCCATCCCCGTGGCGCGGGCGAAATCGGCGTCGGTGACGGTCTGGTCCGCATCTTTCAGCGCCAGGATATCGTAGCCGGCGCCGCCCGCCACGGCTGCGGCGGCGGCAAGCTGCGCGGTGTTCTGGAACACCAGCCAGTCATTGCCGCCCTCGCCCGAGAGGCTGTCCGCGCCGCCGCCGCCCTCGAGGTGATCGCCGGTGGCGGAACCCCGCACCGTATCGGCCACGGCGGTGCCATAGGCCTGGATACGGCCGTCATAAGAGGGACGCCCGTCATCGGAGGCGTAGATGTTCAACCCCCCGCCATCGGGCCGCAGCACCAGCGGATTGCGGTTGCCATTGCCGTCCAGGCCGGTCAGTTCAGTGGAGGTCGTGGCGATGAGGTTGAAGCGCGTGCTGGTCCAGATTTCCTCGACGCCGGTGACGGTGGGTTGCGCGGAAGCGGTGATGGCGGCGCCCGGCCCCACGCCGATGATGATGTCGTAGCCCGTGCCGGCGAACACGCTGCCGGTCATGAAGCCGCCGGTGAAAGGCGAGTTGAAGCGGCTCAACAGGAAGATGCGGTCATCGCCCGGCCCGGTGGTGACCCCGGGGAAGAAGGCCGAGGTCCGGATCACGTCATCGCCGAAACCCGTCACCACGGTGGAGGGGTCGCTTCTGCCGCCACCTTCCGAGAAGGTGACCGGCACGGTCATTCCGGAGGCGCGGAGATTGATCGCGCCGGTCACTGTCACGCCATTGGCGTAGCTGGCGGAGGCGAGGGCGGCCATGTTGATGGTGGGGAAGGTGGTTCTCGACCCGTCCTGGGTCAGCGCCTCCAGATTGGCGATGCCGGCGAACTCGGCATCGTTGACAACGCTGTTGATCGCGCTGCTGACGGGCCAATTCAGCAGCAGCGTGTCGAAGCCGCCAAGCCCGTCGATCGTCCTGCCCGCGGCGATCCAGGCGTCATAGCTGGGGACGATGAAGGTGTCGTCCTCCGCTGTGCCCTGATAGGCGGCGCCGGGTGTCGTACCCACGATGAATGTGGCCATCATGTTCTCCATTGCAGGCTCAAGGCGCGGCGCGCCAGCCTAGTATAGGTTGGCCGGCGCTCAGCCGAAGATGAAATCCCCGGCGCCGACAGTGGTGACGCCCGCCAGGATGATGCCCTCGGTCGGGCTGATCGAGATTTGCAGATTGCCGCCGACCACGGCCGAGCGCGCCTGCACCGCGGCGAAATCGCCGATGCCGGCAAAGCCCAGCAGCGCGATCCGGTCGCTGCCCGAGGCGAAATCGGCGATCACGTCGATGCCGCAACCCGGCGCGAAGTTGAACCTGTCCGCGCCGCCACGGCCCACCAGATAATCATTGCCGCGGCCGGCGGTAAAACTGTCCGCCCCCGCCGTTCCGTAGATCGCCGCGCCCATGGTGAAGCCGGTGAGATTGGCGTTGAGTGAGGCGGCGTTGGGCGCCTGGATGGTGGCATAGCCGGTCTCGCTGCCGGCGAAGATCTGTTGCAGCGTCATGGTCAGCCGCAGGTCACCACCGCCCAGCAACCGCAGCTCCTCCATATTGCGGACGGGGCCGTTGACCGGCGGGCTGGTGAAGCCCGGCTGCTCGGCGAAGAAGCTGCGGAAATCGGCCGGGAAGGTGCCGTCGATCAGCAACACGTCATATCCGGCGCCGCCATCGACCTCGGTGGGCACGAGGTTGAGGCCGGGCAGGAAGAAATCGCCGGCATTGACGAAGTAGATGTGGTCGGCGCCACCGCCGGCGCGGATGACATCCTGGTTGCCGCGGCTGGCGATGTAGTCCGCGCCATCGCCGGCCAGGATCGTGTCGGCGCCGCTGGTGCCGTAGATCGACAGGGCGCGCGCCGTGCCCGCCGCGTTCACCGCAAGGCTGGCGGCCGTGGTGGCGCTGACCGAGCCGGCGCCGAAGCTCGAAGCGGCGAAGGCGGCGTCGCTGTTGGCGCCCAGCGTCACGCTCTGCGCGCCGGCGCCGAGGAAGCGCAGCTCCTCCATGCCCTGGGCCAGGGCGAAGGCTGCGTCGGTGACGGTTTGCGCCGCGTCCTTCAGCGCCAGGACGTCATAGCCCGCACCGCCCGCCACGCTGGCCGCGGCCCCGAGATGGCCGGCATTCTGGAACGCCAGCCAGTCATTGCCGCCCTCGCCGGAGAGGCTGTCGGCGCCGCCCGAACCACCATCGATGGCATCGCCGGTGGAGGAGCCGCGCACCGTATCCCCATTCGCGCCGCCAAAGGCGACGATCCGGCCGTCATAGGAAGCCCGGCCATCGCCGGAAGCGAAGACCTGCATCACCGACTCAAAGGGCGCCAGGCGCAGCACCAGCGGATTGCGAAGCCCATTGCCATCCAGGCCGGTGAGGGCCGTGGGCGTTTCGGCGAGCAGATCGAAGCGGTTGTTGGTCCAGATCTCCTCGAATCCCGAGACCCGCCCGGCGCCGGTGGCGGTGACCCAGGTCGTGTTGTTGGTGCGGGGGCCGAGGCCGACGAGGATGTCATAGCCCGGCCCGCCATCCAGCAGGCCCTGCCCCGCGAAGGGAGACACGATGGCACTGTTGAAGTTCACCACATCATCGCCCGCACCGGTCGAAGCCGAAGCGGCGATCACAAATCCGGTGACCGTGTCATTGCCCGCCCCGGTCTCCACGCCATTGAGTGGGTTGGTCACCCGCACCGGGACGGTCAGGCCGGAGCCGAGCAGCGTGAAGGCCGAGTCCCTCAGGGTCAGGCCGCCGGCGAAGCTCAGCGAGGCCAGCGCCGCCAGGGTCGTGGAGAGCAAGAAGCCGCCACCTCCCGGCAGGCTCCAAGTCATGCTTTCCATATTTGCGACGCCGGCAAAATCGGCGTCCACGACCTGGCCGACATTCAGGGCGGTGGGACGGAAGCGAAACTCGATGGTGTCGAAACCACCACCGCCATCGATGGTGCGGCCCGAGGCGATCCAGGCCTCATAGCTCGGCACGATAAAGGTATCGTCGCCCTCGGTGCCGATATGGGCGGTGTTGGGCGTTGTCGTCAGCGTGAACGTGGCCACCGCGTCAGTTCCTCGAATCTTTACCGGGGCTTTACGATAACAACCCGTAATGTGCCAATGCAACTATCTTCGGTCGGGCGCGGACCACGCCCGCCCATCCACCCGCCAGCGCGGCACCACCCAGGCCCGCGCCCAGACCGGCCCGCGCTTCGCCCGCACCCGCACCGGCCGCAGCGAATAACCCGGCCCCTCATATCGCTTCAGCCGCGCCAGAGCCGGCCAGGAAACCCGCAGCAGCGCGCCGCGCACCTCCCCGGGGGCAGGCACCAGCGTGGGATAGGGCGTGCCGCGCAGATACACCCGCCGGAAGCCGCGCAGCAGCGCAGGCCACAGCCGCCTGGCCAGCCCGGGCTGCCCCGCCATCCGCTCCAGCACCGAGCCATCGAGCAAGGTGCCGTAGAGGAAGAGCGGCCGGCGGTTCACTCCGGGTTGAGGCGCAGCGCCGCCACGATGGGCCGTAGCGCCGCCACCTGGGCATGCACCATGGCGGCGAATTCGGCCGAGGCATTGCCGCCCGGGTCGGCCCCCAGCTCATCCAGCCGGGCCGCCAGCGCGGGGTGCCGCGCGGCGGCGGCGATCTCGGCTTGCAGGCGGATCAGCACTGATTCCGGCGTGCGGGCGGGGGCGAAGAAGCCGTTCCAGCCCAGGATTTCGGCATTGGGGAAGCCCTGCTCGCGCACCGTGGGAATGTCCGGGATCAGCCGGTTGCGGGCGGTGGAGCGGATAGCGATGACCCGCAGCGACCCGGCCCGGATATGCTGGATCGAGGAGGAAAGCTGGTCGCCGCCGAAGGGGATGCGCCCCGCCAGCATGTCCTGCACCAGCAGCGAGGCGCCGCGGAAGGGCACGTGCTCCATGCGGAAATTGCCGTCGCGCTGCAGCACCTCGCCGGTCAGGTGCCCGGCACTGCCGGGGCCGGTCGAGCCATAGAAGGGCGGCCGGGGCTGCGCCCTGGCCCAGGCGATGAACTCCGCCAGGTTGTTCGCCGGCACCGAGGGGTGGACCATGATCACGGTCGGCACCAGCCCGGCCAGGCTGATGGGCGCGAAGTCGCGCTCGATGGAATGCGGCGCGCGGTTGTTATACTCCAGCACCGCCGTGGTGGCGGAGAAGGTGGAGTTGTGGAACAGCAGCACCTGGCCATCCGGCGGCGCCTTGGCGACGAGGTCGGCGCCGATCGAGCCGCCGCCGCCGCCGCGATTCTCCACCAGGATGGAGACGCCCAGGCTCTCCGTCAGCCGCTGGGCGTAGAGCCGGGCCAGGATGTCCGTCGTGCCGCCGGCGGCGAAGGGCACGATGACACGGATGGGGCCGCTGGGCTGCCAGGTCTGCGCCTGGGCCAGAGCGGGGGCCGCGAGCAGCGCGGCGAGGCTGCGGCGCCTCATTCGACGGTCATCCGCAGCTCGCGCACCAGCGGGCGCATGGCCGCCACCTGGCCATGCACCTGGGCCGTGAACTCGGCCACCGAATTGCCGCCGGGCTCGGCGCCCAGCTCGCGAATGCGGCCGGCCAGGGTTGGGTTCTGGGCGGCGGCCACGATTTCGGCATGCAGCCGGGCTAGCACCGCCTCTGGCGTGCGGGCTGGGGCGAAGAAGCCGTTCCAGCCCAGCATTTCGAGGTTGGCGAAACCCTGCTCGCGCACCGTGCCGACCTCGGGCAGGGCGCTGGCCCGGCTGCTGGCAAGTGTCGCGATCGGCCGAAGCGTGCCGCCGCGGATATGGCCGAGCGAGGAGGAGAGCTGGTCGCCACCGAAGGCGATGCGCCCGGCCAGCATCTCCTGCACCAGCGGTGCGGCGCCGCGGAAGGGCACGTGGTCGATGCGGATATCGGCGTCGCGCTTCAGCACCTCGGTCATCAGGTTGATGGTGCTGCCCGGGCCGGTGGAGCCGTAGAAGGCGGCCGGGTTCTGCGACCGGGCCCAGGCGATGAATTCCGCCAGGTTGCGCGCCGGCACCGCTGCGCCCACCAGCAGCATCATCGGCACGTTGGCGCCCAGGGTCAGGGGGGCGAAGTCCCGCTCGATGGAATGCGGCGCGCGGCCGGCGAATTCCAGCGCCGCCGTCGTCGTGCTGAAGGTGAGGTTGTGGAAGAGCAGGGTCTGGCCATCCGGCGCCGCCTTGGCCACCACATCGGCGCCAATCGAGCCGCCGCCGCCGCCGCGGTTCTCCACCACGACCGAGACGCCGAAGGCTTCGGTCAGCCGTTGGGCGTAGAGCCGGGCCAGAAGGTCGGTCGTGCCGCCGGCCGGGAATGGCACGATGATGCGCATGGGGCCGGAAGGGCTCCAGCCCTGGGCCAGGGCCGGCATAGCGAAAAGCGCGGGTGTGGCGAGGAGCAGGGCGCGGCGTGTGGTCATGGGCGTTCTCCGATGGATTGGCCCTTTCGGGGGCGCGCCATGCTCCGAAGCGGCGGGCCCGCCGTCAACAGCCCATCACAGGAAAAGCAGCGCCAGCGCGATGATGGCGCCGGAGACCAGAAACGCCTCGGCCATGAATCGCGCGAGGTCGAGCACGTCCCGCCATATCGTGGCGGGCGCCTCCGCCTGGCGGTCGCGCTGGGTCGGCATGATGATGAGCCCCGGATATTCCCGAGTAAGAATTGTGGTTATTTCAGGGCCGGCTGCAAGCGCAAATCGTCAGCGCCGCAGGCTTTCTACGAAATATTCGTAATTGTCGGCGTTGATGGCGGCCGAGGCCGGGTCGTCCTTCGCCAGGACGGCGGCGCCGCGGATGGAATAGGCCACGTCGCGGGTGCGGGCGGCGGCGTGGCTCACCTCATGGATGACGATGCCGGCCCGGCTGTCAAAGCCGTCCGAACGGGCGTTGAAGAACAGCTCGCAGAAGCCCATCGCGCCCGTGGCGTTCATCGTATAGGCGAAACGGCCGCGTGGGCACATCGCGGGGCTGTTGCAGGCGATCTGCGGCGGGCGCTGGCGGGCCAGGTAATCCGCGATGATGACGAGGTTGCGGCGCACCGGCGCCACCGGGCCGAGGCCGAACCAGCGGCGGAATTCCGGGAGGTTCGGGTTTTCGTCCAGCGCGCGGATGGCGTAGCGGGTCATCTGCGCCGCCTCGCGGAAGGCGCGCTCGACGTCGCGCGCCTGCTCGGGGCTGCAACTGCCGGGCGGCGGCGCACCGCCCCAGCCCGGCTTTTGCGGATATTGCGCCTGCGCGGCGGGCGCCGCCAGCAGCAGCGCAGCAACCAGAAGACCAATCCAACGCATCATCCGCACGTCAACCTCCAACCCTGCCGGGACCATAGCAGCAGAAAATCCCGAACAAGGCGTGGAGAATCAGTGCCCGGCGTTCTCGCCCGAGAAATCCGGCACCTGCAACCCGCTGGCCACGATCTGCGCCGCGAGCGAAGCCTTGAGGCGCTCCAGCCCCGCCTCGGTGCTGGCCTCGGCCCTGGCCACCAGCACCGCCTGGGTGTTGGATGCGCGCAGCAGCCACCAGCCATCCTCGGTCAGCACCCGCACGCCATCCACCGCCTGGACCTTCGCCCCTTCGGCGGCGAGGCGGGCCTGGACCTCCTTCACCACTTCGAATTTGCGGTCTTCGGCGCAGTTGAAGCGCAGCTCGGGCGTGTTCAGCACCTGGGGCAGGGCTTTTCGCATATCGGCCAATGATTCCGTGGCGCGGCCGAGAATGCCAAGCAGCCGCACGGCGGAATAAGGCGCGTCATCAAAACCGTACCACTTGTCGGCGAAGAAGGTGTGGCCGGACATCTCGCCGGCCAGCGGGCTGCCGGTCTCGGCCATCTTCTGCTTGATCAGCGAGTGCCCGGTCTTCCACATCAAGGGCACGCCGCCGGCGCGCGCCACCTCATCGAACAGCACCTGGCTGGCCTTCACATCGGCGATGATCGTGGCACCAGGATGGTTCTTCAGCACGTCGCGGGCGAGGACCACCAGAAGCTGGTCGCCGAACAGCATATGCCCCTCGCCATCCACCACGCCGATACGGTCGGCATCGCCATCGAAGGCGATGCCGAGATCGGCGCCCAGCTCCGCCACCTTGGCGATGATCTGCTCGAGGTTCTTCAGCACCGTGGGGTCGGGGTGATGGTTGGGGAAATTGCCGTCGATCTCGGCATTGATCACGGTGTGCTCGCCGGGCAGGTGCTTCACCAGCATCTCGGTGATGGCGCCGCCCGAACCATTGCCCGGGTCCCACACCACCTTCAGGCCGCGGGTGCCGTCATAATCCTTGACCATGCGGGCGACGTAATCGGCCGCCACATCCACGCTTTTCTGGCTGCCCTGGGCTTCGGGCACCACGTCGCCGCTCGCCGCCATGGCGCCGAGTTGCAAGATATCCTTGCCGAAGAAGGGCTTCTTGCCGATCATCGACTTGAAACCGTTGTAGTTCGGCGGGTTGTGGCTGCCGGTGACCATCACCGCGCCATCCGTGCCCAGGGCATAGGCCGCGTAATAGAGCATCGGCGTGGGGCAGAGGCCGACGCGGAGCACCTCCATGCCGCAGGCCATCAGGCCGCGCACCAGGGCCTCCTCCAGCATTGGCGAGGAGAGGCGGCCATCATAACCCACCGCCACCTTGGTGCCGCCGGCGCGCGCCACCACGCTGCCGAAGCAGCGGCCGATGGCGAAGGCGTCCTCGGCCCCCAGGCTTTCCCCGATGATGCCGCGGATGTCGTATTCGCGCAGCGATGTGGCGTGGAACTGGTGGTGGAAAGCGGCCATCAAGGCCTCCCTATGCTGTGGTACGAAAAGCCCGCGGCGCGCATCGCCGCGGGGTCATAGACATTGCGGAAATCGAGCAGCACGTCGCCCCGCATCGCATTCTTCAGCCGTGTGGGCGAGAGGGCGCGGAACTCGTTCCATTCCGTCAGCAGCACCACGGCATCGGCGGCATGGGCGGCCTTGAGCGCGCTGGCGGCATAGCGCACGCCGGCCGGCAGCAGAGGCCTGGCCTGCTCGATCCCCTCGGGGTCATAGGCCATCAGGCTGGCGCCGGCCGCGGCAAGCTCGGGCAGCACCACGAGCGAGGGCGCGTCGCGCATGTCATCCGTCTCGGGCTTGAAGGTCAGGCCGAGCACGGCGATGCGCTTGCCCGCGACATCGCCGCCCAGCGCCGCGATCACCCGCCTGGCCATGGCATGCTTGCGGTCCTCGTTGACGGCGATGGTGGCTTCCACGAGGCGCAGCGGCGCGCCCAGATCCTGCGCCGTGCGCGCGAAGGCCAGCGTGTCCTTGGGGAAGCAGCTGCCGCCATAGCCCGGGCCGGGATGGAGAAATTTCCGGCCGATCCGTCCATCAAGGCCGATGCCGCGCGCCACGTCATGCACATCGGCACCGGCACGCTCGCACAGATCCGCCACCTCGTTGATGAAGCTGACCTTCATGGCAAGGAAGGAATTGGCGGCGTATTTGATGATCTCGGCGGTTTCCAGCGAGGTCGCCACGATCGGCGTCTCGATGAGGTAGAGCGGGCGGTAGAGCCGCTTGAGCGTGGCCAGCGCACGCTCGCCCGGCTCACCGGGCTCCACGCCGATCACCACGCGGTCGGGCCGCATGAAATCGGTGATGGCCGCGCCCTCGCGCAGGAATTCGGGGTTGGAGGCCACGCTGATGTCGGGGCGGATCGCGCGCACCAGGGCGGCGATCCTGGCACCGGTGCCCACCGGCACGGTGGATTTGGTGACGAGGGTCAGGGGACCCTTCGCCGCGCGGGCCACCTGCTCGGCGGCGGCGAAGACATAGGAGAGATCGGCATGGCCATCGCCACGGCGCGACGGCGTGCCGACGGCGAGGAAGACGGCATCGGCTCCCTCCATCGCCTCCTCCAGCGTGTCGCAGAAATGCAGCCGGCCGTCCTTGGCATTGTCGGCCACCAGTCGGTCCAGGCCGGGCTCATAGATCGGAATTCGGCCCTCGCGCAGGGCGGTGATCTTGCTGGCATCGCTGTCCAGCAGCCAGACATCGACGCCAAACTCGGCGAAGCATGCCGCCGAGACCAAGCCGACATAGCCGGCGCCGACAATGGCGATATGCATGCCCTAGTTCCCTTGCGGCCTCAGGCTCAGATATAGGCCTTCAGGAACTCACGCACCTGGGATGCCATTTCCGGCCGCTTCAAGGCAAAGGCGATCTGCGCCTCCAGGAAGCCGATCTTGTCGCCGCAGTCGAAGCGCCTTCCCTCGTAGCGCACGCCGTGGAACGGCTGGTGCCCGATCAGCTTGGCCATGCCATCGGTCAGCTGGATCTCGCCGCCCGCGCCCTTCTCCATCTTGGCGAGATGGCCGATCACCTCGGGCATCAGCACATAGCGGCCGATGATGGTGAGGTTGGACGGCGCCTGATCGATCGGGGGTTTTTCCACCAGGCCCTTCACGCTGACCAGCCTGCCCTTGTCCTCGGCAATGTCGATGACGCCGTATTTGTTGACGCGTTCCATCGGCACTTCCTCGATGGCGACGACATTGCCGCCGGTCTCGCGATAGGCCTCGGCCAATTGCGCGGTGCAGGAGACATCGCATTGCATCAGGTCATCGGGCAGTAGGATGGCGAAAGGGTCATCGCCGATGAACTCGCGGGCGCACCAAATGGCATGGCCAAGGCCCAGCGGCACCTGCTGGCGCACGGTCATGACCGTGCCGGGCTCCTGCTGCATGGCCGCAAGCTCGGCCAGCTCCTTCATCTTGCCGCGCATCTCGAGTGTCTTTTCCAGCTCGAAGGCCACGTCGAAATGCTCGACGATGGCAGTCTTGCCGCGGCCGGTGATGAAGCAGAACTGCTCGATCCCCGCGGCACGGGCCTCATCGACGGCATATTGGATCAGCGGCCGGTCGACGACGGGTAGCATTTCCTTGGCGGTGGCCTTGGTGGCGGGCAGGAAGCGGGTGCCAAGGCCGGCAACGGGAAGGACGGCCTTTTTCAGCGGCTTGAGCATCACGGATTCTCCTGTGGCATGGGCTGGTGTGCCATGGCCGAGCGTGGGTTGTCACGCCGCACCATGAACAACGGATGAAGACGAATTTGTGTCAGCTTTGGGTGCAGAAACCCAAGGTGATGCTGAGGCTCGTCCCGGTTGGCCTGCTGCCCTCGGACAGCCTTGTGGTGCGCAGGGTCGTGCCGGCCCCGGGCGGAATCGTGCCGCTGATGCTGCCATTCAGAATGCTCCCGGCGTTGGGCAGAATGCTCCCGGTGCTGGTGGTTCTGATGTATTCCATGCGCCCCCAATCGTCAGCCCGCGGCTGCCGGTATTGCGGAGTTGCAGGTGGATCCAGCTTGGGGAGCCGGCGGCGTAGGCGCGCTCCAAGCGAATGGTGCAGCCAGAACCGCTGGTGCTGAAGTTAATATTCGCTAACGGCCATTCATACGTTAGGGTCTGCGCCTGCGCTGCGGGGGCCAGAATCGCGGCGCCGCCGGCCAGGATTGCGCTGGCCAGGAGATGCTTCATCGGTTCGTCTCCAACTCTGCGCGTAGCCAGTCACGCGTCGCTGCACGGACATTGCGGGATGACGACGGAGAAGTCGACGTGGCGCCGGGCAATGGCGGCGATAGGTGCTGGCTATCAATCGCCCAGCAGAAAATCCCGCGCCGCGTTCAGCCGTGCCGCCAGCGCCGCATCGCCACCGGCATCGGGATGTGCCTGGCGCATGGCGCGCCGATGGGCCGCACGGATATCGACCTCGGAGGCACCCTCCACCAGACCCAGCACCTCCAGCGCGGCCGCCCGGTCCATCGGTGCCGCGGGGGCGCGCCAATCCGGCGCCACCCTATCCAGCCAGGCCTCCAGCAAAGGAACGCTCTCAGGGTCCTCGGCCTGGCAATCGGCCAGCAATTCCAGCAGGCGGGGCAGGGCCAGATCGGCCAGCGACTGGCCGATGAAGGGGCCGCGCTTCACCCGCCCGCGCATCTCGCCGCTTGCGAGGTCGAGCCGCATTTCCAGCGTGGCGGTGTCCACCGCCGTCTCGCCCTCCTCAGCACCGCGGGAAAACACCTGCTTGGCCTGCCAGCCCTTGTACCAGCGCCAGAGCGCCGGGCCGAACAGGACGGCAGGGGTGAAGGCCAGGTTGCCCCGACCGGAGAGAACCAGCAGCGCCACCACCAGCACGCCCAGCGTGGCGCTGCCTACCACCAGCGCCTGCTTCGCCTGGCCGGGCGTGGCATAGGCGAAGGCGCGCAACGCCGCGTACAGGAACAACAGCCCGCCGAAACCCGCGACCAACCAGATCATCAGCGTGCCGGCCTGGGCAATTGCGCCATCATGCGTTTCGCCGCCGGCCCCGGCAGGGCCGCGAGTTTTTGGCGCCCGCCCGCCGCGAAGACCGCCACGGCGCGCAGCAGGTCGCGCAGCGCTTCGGCCGAAGCCGCATCGAAGGGCGCAAAGGCGCCGCCCGACACTTTTGCCAGCTGGCGAAAGCCCTCGGCGCTTTTCGGCTCGGCCCCCTCATGGAAGGCGAAGATCGGCGTGCCGTGCAGGCCCATCTGGCCCGCGATATGGCAGATCGGGTCCAGCGCCTCCTCCACCGCGTCGCCCACCAGAACGCAGGCATGAACACGGGCGCGCTTGGTTTCCGCCAAGGCATGGGTCAGCGCGGTCAGGATCTGGGTCTGGCCGCCCAGACATCGCACGCCGGCCATGCGGCGGGTGAGCTCAACCGAATCGATCAGGAAGGGGGTGGCGGCGAATTCCATATGGCCGCGCCAATAGGCCAGCTGGATGGCCAGGCCGCCGATGTCGCTTGTGGCCTGGAACATCCCGCCCATCAGGTGGCAGGCCATGTCCCAGCTGGGCTGCCGGCTGGCCGTGGCGTCCATGATGAAGAGCAGCCGCCCGGGCGCGCCGCCCGCGGGCTTCACCGGCAGGTTGTTCACCCGCGCCAGGAAGGCGGCCACGGCGGCGCTTGCGGCGGGCTTGGCGGGAAGCTGGCTCATATCCGGCACATGGTCATGGCGGGCGGACTTCGCCAGGGCTGGCCGCGCCGCCTGTTTGGGCTAGGCTCCGGCCCAAACGCCCCGGAGCCCACACCCATGCGCCTCGCCGCCCCGCTTCTCCTGGCCTGCCTGACCTTGTCTCCGCTGGCCCTGCCCGCCATGGCGCAGGAGCACCCGACCGTCCAGCAACTGCGCAGCATGCTCGGCCCCAATGCCAGCATGAGCTTCGCCCGCGCCACCGCCCTGCCCGCGCCGGCCGAGGGAGTCACCTTGGACGAGGTGGTGATCACCCGTGACGGCCAGCGCGGCACCATCGCCTCGCTCAGCCTGACCGGCCTGCGGCCCAACGGGGTGACCAGCCTGATCGCCCGCGACCTGGTCTCGCCCTCGCCCGAGGGGCCGGTGCGGATCGGCCGGATCGCGCTGGCCGATCTGGTGGGCTATCGCCGCACCGATGGCTCCGACCCTCAGCCCGATGACGTGAAGCTGCGCGAGCTGGTGCTGGAGGATGTCCGCATCCCCGGCCGCCCGGCCGTGACCCTGGGCCGGCTGACGCTCAACGCCTATGGTCTGGGCCAGCGCAGCAGCGGCGAGGTGGTGGAGCTGGCCGTCAGCGGCATTCCCGACAATCCGGTGGAGGGGATGAGCCTGGGACGCCTGGCCTTCGCGGGGATGGATCTGGCGGGCCTGGCCAGCGCCGCCGCGGCGCAGCGCAGCCCGGGCGCGCAGCCCACCGGCCGGCAGAGCGTGACGCTGGACACCCTGGCCCTGGCCGGCGGTGGCGAAACCCTGGGCGGCATCGCCAACCTCACCATCGAGGGCGAGGTGAATGCCCAAGGGTCGGGCAATGGCCGCTTCGCGCTGCGCGGTCTCAGCGCCGAGCGCACGGCGCTCAGCGCGCCCTTCCTCGCCATGCTGGGGCTGGACCGGCTGGAGGCCTCGCTGACCTTCGACGGCAGCTACGACGCGGCGACGGGCCGGCTGGTGGTGCCCGCCTTCGCGCTCGGCCTGCGCGAAGTGGGGGCGCTGGCCCTGGCGCTGGGCATGGATGGCTGGACGGCGGAGATGGCACAGAGCCAGGATCCCAGCCGGCTGCGGCTGCTCGATGCCCGGCTGCGCTATGCCGACCAGTCGCTCTACCGCCGCGTGGTGCGCAACGAGGCGGCGCGAATGGGCGGCAGCGAGCAGGCGGTGCGCGACCAGCATGCCCAGATCGTCGGCGGATTGCTGACCGCGGGCCGACCGGACCCCGCGATGGATTCGCTGCGCGAGGTGCTGCTGCGCTTCATCCGTGGCCAAATCAATGTGGTGGAACTTCAGGCCAGCCCCCGGGCGCCGGTGCCGGTGATGGGGCTGGCCGCGGCGGCGCAGCAGGGGCCGGCGGGCATCATCCGCCAGCTCGGCCTGACCGCGGGCGGCGACAGCCAGCAATAGGGCTGCGCCGCGCCAACACGAAGCGGTGATGGCGAAAAAGGCTGGTAACCTGAAGCGGCATCGCAACGAATTGCCTCTGACGAGATGGAGGATGTTGCGGTGTTGCATGACGGACGCGGACTGGCTCTGACCACAACCCAGGTGCGGGCGGTGAGCGCAGTGGAGGCGGCGACCTTCTCGCTGCTCGGCCATCGTGCCGACCTCGGCGGCCATATCGAGGCCGCGCTCGCGGCGGATACGGGGCTGGTGGTGGCCCACGCCCTGGCCGGTTTCGGCGCCCGCATCCAGGCGCGCGAGGAGCTTGAGGTGGCGGCGACGCGCCACCTCGCCGCCGCGCGCAGCGCGCTGCTGCGGCGCGGCGGCACCCCGCGCGAACGCATGCTGGTCGCGGCACTCGCGGCCTGGCACGAGCATGCCGACATGCCGGGCGCCGCCTCACATCTGCGCCATATCGTGCGCGCCAATCCGCATGACCTGCTGGCGCTTAAGCTCGAACACGCGCTGCGCTTCATGCTGGGCGACGCCCATGGCATGCGCCAGGCGCTGGAGGAGGCGGCGCCGGCCTGGACGCCGGCCATTGCAGGCCATGGTTTCGTGCTGGGCCTGCGCGCCTTCGCGATGGAGGAGACCGGCGAGGCGGCGCTGGCCGAGAATCTCGGCCGGGCCGCGGTGGCGGCCGAGCCGGGCGATCTGTGGGGCGGCCATGCCGTGGCGCATGTCTTCGAGGGCGACGGGCGCGCGCGTGAGGGGCTGGAATGGATCGCGGCCCTCGCGCCGCAGATCGAGGCGGGCGGCAGCTTCGGCCGCCACCTGGTCTGGCATGCGGCGCTGCTGCACCTGCATCTCGGCCAGGATGACGCGGCCCTGGCGCTGCTCGACAGCCGCATGCTCGACCAACCGCCCGAGGACACGCGCGATTTCGCCAATGCCGCCTCGCTGCTGTGGCGGCTCGAGGCGCAGGGGCTGGCGGTGGGGCGGGCGCGCTGGGACAGGCTGGCCGATATTGCCGAACGGCGCGCGGCCGAGCGCGGCATGGCCTTCTTCGACCTGCACCAGATGATGGCGCTGGGCGCGGCCGGACGACGGGACGGCCTGCGAAGCAAGCTGGCGGCGATGCGCGAGCGGGCAGAGGATTTCGCCGAACCTCAGGCCGAGGTGCTGACCGAATGCGGCGTGCCGGTGGCCGAGGCGCTAGCGCTGCTGCAGGCCGGTGCCGCCGGGGCGGCGGTGGATATCCTGCTGCCGCTGCGGCGGGAGCTTCGCATGCTGGGCGGCAGCAATGCGCAGCGCGACGTCTTCGAGCGGATGCTGATCGAAGCCTGTATCGCCGCCAGCCGCGGCGGCACGGCAGCGGCGCTGCTGGATGAACGGGCCGGGCGACGTGTGGCCGGCGCCTGGGAGGAGCGGTGCGAGGCGCGGCTGGAATTGGCTGATGCGCCTGCGGTGAGGGCCATGGCCTGATCGGGCTGCGGCGGCTGCTCCTGCCCTCCCAAACCCCCTCGCTTGGCGCCGAAACGCCCTGAAACCCGGTTGTCCTGGCGAATTAGTCCGGCGGCCTTGCCGGGGCCAGCAGTGCTTCCACGGTGCGGGCCAGGGATCGCCGCCAATCCGCGGGTTGCACGCCATGGACCGCGGTGATCCTTTCGCAATCCAGGCGGCTATCGGCCGGTCGTCGCGCCGGCGTGGGGTAATCTGCGGTCGTGATGGGGTGAACCAGCGGCGCCTTGCGGCCATGCTTGGCGGCTTCGGCGAAGATCGCCTCGGCAAAGCCATGCCAGGTGGTGGCCGGCGCGCCCGAGAGGTGGAATAGCCCCAACCCCTGCCCTGCCACGATGCGCGGCGCCATGGCGATGATCGCGGCCGCCAAATCGTCGGCGAAGGTGGGCGCGCCCTGCTGGTCGGCCACCACGCGCAATTCGTCCCGCGTTTCGGCCAGGCGCAGCATGGTCTTCACGAAATTCTGCCCGGTCGCGCTGCAGACCCAGGCGGTGCGGATGATGGCATGGCGCGGATTGGCCGCGGCCACGGCATGCTCACCGGCCAGCTTGCTGGCGCCATAGACGCCCAGCGGGCTGGTCGGATCACTTTCCCGCCAGGGGCCGCGGCTGCCGTCGAAGACGTAATCGGTGGAAATGTGGAAGATCGCTGCACCCGCGCGATGCGCCGCCGCGGCCAGCAGGCCGGGGCCGGTGGCGTTGATGGCATGGGCGAGTTCGGCATTGTTCTCGGCCGCATCCACCGCGGTATAGGCGGCGGCGTTGATCACCAGCTCCGGCTCGGTCGCGGCCACGGCGGCGGCGATGGAGACGGGATCGGTCAGGTCGAGCTCCGGCGCTTCCATCAGGCTGTGCGGCCAGCATGTGGCCGGCAGCGCCCCAGCCAGCGCGGTGCCGAGCTGGCCGGTGCGGCCGACCACCAGGATGCGCGGCATGGCTACCAGACCTCCGGGAGTGCAGCCTCGGCCAGCAGGGGTGCCGCGCGGTCCTTGTCGGAGAGCAGCGCCTCAGCGGCGGGGATCGGCCAGAGGATGCCGATGGCGGGGTCGTCGAAGCGGATGGCCGCGTCGGTTGCGGGGTCGTAGGGCGCGTCGACCTTGTAGAGCACCTCGGTATCCTCGGTCAGGGTGCAGAAGGCATGGGCGAAGCCGCGGGGAACCCACAGTTGCTTCCAGTTCTCGGCCGAGAGCTCGACAGCGACAAACCTGCCGAAGGTGGCGGAGCCCCGGCGGATATCCACCGCAACGTCGAGGATGGCGCCGCGCACGCAGCGCACGAGCTTGCCCTGCGCGGTGGGCGGGCGCTGGAAATGCAGGCCGCGCACCGTGCCCTTATGGCGGGACAGGGAATGATTGTCCTGCACGAAGCTGGTGGTGATGCCGATCTCAGCATGGGTGGAGGCCTTCCAGACCTCGCTGAAGAAGCCACGGTCATCGGCGAAGCGGCGTGGCTCGATGACGACCGGGCCTTCGATGTCGAAACGGGTGATGTTCATGCGTGCTGACCATCGGCCAGTTCGAGCAGATAACGGCCATAGGCGGTCTTGGTGGTGCCGCGGGCGCGCAGCGCGGCGGCGTCCAGAAAACCGCGCCGGAAGGCGATCTCCTCGGGGCAGCCGACCTGCAGGCCCTGGCGATGCTGCACGGTCTGCACGAAGGTGCCGGCCTCCAGCAGGCTGTCGGGCGTGCCGGCATCGAGCCAGGCGGT
This sequence comes from uncultured Rubritepida sp., assembly GCA_964395305.1. Taxonomy (GTDB): domain Bacteria; phylum Pseudomonadota; class Alphaproteobacteria; order Acetobacterales; family Acetobacteraceae; genus Rhodovarius. The sequence continues at coordinate 31,985 of CAYNBM010000009.1, read as the reverse complement.
GCCGCGGCCCAGGCGTTCGGCACGCAGCGCACCCAGCTCCATGTAGCGGATGTTGAGGTCGGTGATCTCCAGCTCGCCCCGCGCCGAGGGCTTCAACGCGGCCGCCAGCTCGGTCACGCGCTTGTCGTAGAAGTAAAGCCCGATCACCGCCCAGTTTGATTTTGGCTTGAGTGGTTTTTCTTCCAACGAGAGCACGCGGCCCTCCTCGTCGAATTCGGCCACGCCGTAACGCTCGGGGTCAGCGACGCGATAGCCGAAAACCGTGGCCTCGCCACGCTCGGCGCGCTCCACGCAGGCCTGGAACTGATTGGACAGCCCCTCGCCATAGACAATGTTGTCGCCCAGCGCCAAGGCGCAGGCCTCGCCGCCGATCCATTCGGCGCCGATCTGGAAGGCCTGGGCGATGCCGTCGGGCGCGGGCTGCTCGGCATAGGTGATTTTCACACCATAGGCCGAGCCATCGCCAAGCAGGCGCTTGAAGCCGGGCAGGTCATGCGGGGTGGAGATCAACATGATGTCACGAATGCCCGCCAGCATGAGGGTGCCGAGCGGAAAATAGATCATCGGTTTGTCATAGACCGGTAATAGCTGCTTTGAGCAGGCCAGCGTCATGGGGTGGAGCCGCGTGCCGGAGCCTCCGGCAAGGAGAATACCCTTCAAATCACGCCATCCTTTCGCAGTATTCGATCGCAGTTGCGAGTTAACGCAAGCCGGCTGGGCGCGATAGAGGCGAAATCAACTGAGCAGCGCGCGATCCACCGCCTCGCCAAACCGCTCGACGATCATGCCGATCTCCGCCGCGGTGGCGTTGTAGGGTGGCGCCAGCAGGACATGGTCGCCCCGGCGGCCATCGATCGTGCCGCCCATGGGGTAGCAGGCAAGGCCCAGCGCATAGGCATCGGCCCCGATCCGGGCGTGGATCTTCCGTGCGGGGTCGAAGACCGCCTTGCTGGCACGGTCCTCGACCAACTCGATGGCCCAGAACAGGCCGCGGCCGCGGATATCGCCGATGTGCCGGTGGTTGCCCAGGCGTTCGGTCAGCTGGGTTTCCAGCAGCCGGCCCATGGCTTGCACATTGCCGATGAGGTTCTCGTCGCGGATCACCTCCTGCACCGCCAGCGCCGCCGCACAGGCCATGGGGTGGGCCTGGTAGGTGTGGCCATGCATGAAGCCGCCGGAACCCGCGCGAATGGGGTCCAGCACCCGGTCATTCACCAGGATGCCGCCGATGGGCTGGTAGCCGCCGCCCAACCCCTTGGCGATGACCTGGATATCGGGGGCGATGCCTTCGGCCTCCCAAGCATGCAGCGTGCCGCAGCGGCCCATGCCGGACATCACCTCATCGAGGATGAGCAGCGCGCCATGGCGGTCGCACACCGCCTTCATGGCCGGGAAATAGCCGGGTAATGCCGTCACGCAGCCTAGCGTGGCGCCGACCACGGTCTCGGCCACGAAACCGGCGACGGTGTTGGGGCCGAGGCGGTGGAACTCGGCCTCCAACTCATCGGCCAGGCGGGCGACATAAGCCGCGTCGCTCTCGCCGGAAAACTGGTCACGATAGGCGTAGCAGGGCGCGACATGGCTGAAGGCATCGGTCAGGATCGGCATGTAGGGGGCGCGGCGCATGGCGTTGCCGCCCATGGCCAGCGCGCCCAGCGTATTGCCGTGATAGCTCTGCCGCCGGGCGATGAATTTCTCCCGGCCCGGCTGGCCGGCTTCGACAAAATGCTGGCGGGCCATCTTGATCGCCGCCTCCATCCCCTCGCTGCCGGAGGAGACGAAATAGGCATGGGTCAGGCCGCCCCCATGTTCTTTTCCTGGGGCATGGCCGACCAGCATATCCGCCAGCGCCTCGGCCGCGGGGTTGGAGTAGAGGCTGGTATGGGCATAGGTCAGCTGGTCGAGCTGTTTGCGCATGGCGGCCAGCACATGCGGGTGGCCATGCCCCAGGCAGGCCACCGCGGCGCCGCCCGAGCCATCCATCACCCGGTTGCCATCGGCGCCGGTCAACCAGATGCCTTGGCCCGAGACGGCAAGCGGCGGAGCGGCGCGGAGGTTGCGATGGACGAGGTGCGACATGGCGCTTCCTATGGCGTGAGGAGCCCCACCGTAGCACCCACCATGCAGCACGCCAGTGTGGCGGCGAGCAGGCTCGGCCAGCCCAGCGCCACGATATCGGCGCGGCGTTCCGGGCACATCGCGCACATCCCCCCCAGCATGATCCCCAGCGAGCCGATATTGGTGAAGCCGCACAGCGCATAGGTGAGGATCAGGCGCGAGCGCTCCGACAACCCGGCACCGCCGGATTGCGCCAGATTGAGGTAGGCCACGAATTCATTGATCACCAGCTTCACCCCCAGCGAGGAGGCGACAATGGCGGATTCCGCCCAGGGGATTCCCATGGCGAGCGCCAGCGGCCGGAACAGCCAGCCGGCCAGGCCTTGCAGGGTGAAGCCGGTCAGCGGCTCGACCGCAATATTGACCAGCGCCACCAGCGCCACGAAGACGATCAGCATGGCCATGATGCCGAGCAGCAACTGCAGCCCATCCATGGTGCCCTGCACCAGCGCCTCCATCGAGGAGGTGTAGAGGGGCGTGGCCTTTGCTTGCTCCGGGTCCGGCACGAAGCCGGGCTCGGGCGGGATCATCAGCATGGCCGCCAGCACCGAGGCGGGGGCCGCGATCAGCGAGGCCGCCAGCAATTGCCCCGCAGCATCGGGCACCACGGGCGCCAGCAGCGTGGCATAGACCACCAGCGTATTGCCCGAGATGGTGGCCAGCCCCGCCACCATCACCACGAAGATTTCCGAGCGCGTCAGCCGCGCCAGCCAGGCGCGGATCAGCAAGGGTGCCTCCACCATGCCGACGAAGACATTGGCGGCGACGGAAAACCCGGCCGCGCCGCCCAGGCCGAAGCCCGCGGTGACCACCCGCCCCATCACCCCCACCAGCGCCGGCAACACCCGCCAGTGATACAGCAGCGCCGAGAGCGCGCCGACCAGCAGCACCAGCGGCAGCGCCTGGAAGAAGAGAATGAACCCCGCCCCCGGAAACGGCTCGGCAAAAGGCAGCGGCGCGCCGCCGAGATAGCCGAAGACCAGCGACGTGCCGGCCGTGGTGGCCCGCGCCAGGGCCGAGACGGCGTCGCCCACATAGGAAAAGGCGGCCCGAAAAGGCGGCAGGTGCAGCATCGCCGCCCCCAGCGCCAATTGCCCGGCAAGGCCCGCCAGCACCACCCGCGCCGTCACGCCACGGCGGAACCCGCCGCAGGCCCAGGCCAGCAGGCACAGCGCCACAAGCCCCAGGGCGGATTGCAGCTGCGGGCTCAATCCTCGTCGCCTTCCACGGTGATGTCGGCGATGCCGGCCTCGATCTCCAGCAACCGCTCCGCCGCCTCGCCGGGCAGCGCCTCCAGCCCGCGCAGCTTGCGCGCGATGGCCTTGGTGCGGACCCGCGCGCTACCGATGGTGCTGGAGACGGTGCCGACCTGCTTGCCCAGCTTCTCCAGCACCGTATCCATCTTCGCCATCTCGGTCTTGGTGGCGGAGAGCAGTTCGCGCACGCTCTCGGCATTCTTCGACAGCGCGAAGGAGACATAGCCGAGCTGGATGGTCTTCAGCATCGCCGGCAGCAGCGAAGGGCCGGCGATGAAGACGCGGCTGGCGCGGGCGACATCATCGATCAGGCCGGGAATGCGGGAGACCTCGGCATAAAGCCCCTCGGTCGGCAGGAAGAGGATGGCGTATTCCGTGCTGCGCGGCGGGCAGATGTATTTTTCGGCGATCTTCGTCGCCTCGCCGCGCACCCGCATCTCGATGGCGCGGCGCGCCTGGGTTTCGGCCACCAGGTCGCCGGCCTCATGCGCCACCATCAGGCGCTCGTAGTCTTCCGAGGGGAATTTGGCGTCGAGCGGCAGGCGCGCCCGGTCCTCGCCGCCGGGCATGAGGATGGCGAATTCGACCACGTCATTGCTGTCCTCGCGCAGCTTGACGTTGGTCTCATAGGCGCCGGCGGGCAGGAAATCATCGAGCATGGCCTTGAGCTGCGCCTCGCCCCAGCCGCCGCGCGTCTTGATATTGCCGAAGAGCCGCTTGAGGTCGCCCACCTGGGTCGCCACCGACTGCACATTGCCCATCATCTGCTGGATGGCGGCGAACTGGTCGATCACGCGCTGGAAGCTCTCATTCATCTGCTTCTCGACGGCGCTGGCGAGCTGCTCGTTCACGCTTTTCTGGATGTCGGCCAGGCGCTTCTCGCTGTTCTCCGCCATCTCCTTCAGCTTGGCGTCGAGCAGATCGCGCGAGGCGCCGGCCTCCTTCGTCAGCCGCTCCAGCAGATCCTTCTCGACGGCGGAGAATTTGTCGCGGGTCTCGGTCAACTGGGTGCTGACCTCGCGCCGCAGCGCGTCCTGGCTGTTCAGCGCCTTCTCGCGGTCCTCGGCCAGGCTGGCCAGGGCGTCCCTGGCGTTGTTGGCCAGGCGCTCCATCAGGTCGCGTTCCAACCTGCCCAGAGCTTCGCGCTGCTGGCTCATCTGCTCGGTCAGGAAACGCGTCTGCTCGACGAAGAGGCCACTGACCTCGCGCGCGAGATCGGACCGACCATTGGCGATGTCCGTCCTGAGATTGCCCTCGATCGCGCCGAGCCGCTCCCCCTGGCGTTCCTGGGCCGATTGCAGCATGGCGAGCGCCGGGTCGGATGGCGCTCGGCGCAGCAGCAGCGCGATGAGCAGGCCGATCGCGACCAGCAGCAGCGCGGCGAGGATCAGCGCCTCGTTGCTCAATGCCGGAAATGCCGCATGCCGGTGAAGACCATGGCGAGGCCCGCCGCATCGGCCGCCGCGATCACCTCCGCGTCGCGCATCGAGCCGCCGGGCTGGATCACCGCGGTGGCACCCGCCGCCGCCGCCGCCTCCAGCCCATCGGCGAAGGGGAAGAAGGCGTCCGACGCCACCACCGAACCCACCACCAGCGACGTCTCCAGCCCCGCCGCGCGCGCCGCCTCGCCGCTCTTCCATGCGGCGATGCGCGAGGAGTCGACCCGGCTCATCTGCCCGGCGCCGATGCCCACCGTGGCGCCATCTTTGGCATAGATGATGGCGTTGGATTTGACGTGCTTGGCGACGCGGAAAGCGAAGATCAGGTCGGCCAGTTCCGCCGGCGTCGGCGCCCGCTTGGTCACCACACTCAGCCCCGCCGCGCTCACCCGTCCGCCATCGCGCCCCTGCGCCAGGAACCCGCCGCCCACGCTGCGAAACACCAGGCCGGGCGAAACCGGGTCGGGCAACCCGCCGGTCAGCAACAGGCGAAGGTTCTTCTTGCGGGTGAACACCGCGATGGCGTCGTCATCGGCCTCCGGCGCGATCACCACCTCGGAGAAAATCGCCGCCATTTTCTCCGCGGCCTGGCGGTCGAGCCTGCGGTTCACCGCGATGATGCCGCCGAAGGCCGAGACCGGATCGCAGCGCAAAGCCAGGTCCCAGGCCTCGGCCAGGGTGCCGCCCTGGGCCACGCCGCACGGGTTGGCGTGCTTCACGATCACCACCGTCGGCGCGTCGAATTCCGCCACGCATTCGAAGGCGGCGTCGGTGTCGTTGAGGTTGTTGTAGCTCAGCTCCTTGCCCTGCACCTGGCGCGCCGTGGCGATGCCGGGGCGGGTCGAGCCGTCGAGGTAGAAACCCGCCTTCTGGTGCGGGTTCTCGCCATAGCGCAGCGTCTGGGCGAGCTGCCCGGAAAACGCCAGCCGCGGCGGGAATTCCTGGCCGAGCTGGCCGGCGAACCAGGCCGCGATCGCCGCGTCATAGGCGGCCGTCCGGGCATAGGCGGCGGCCGCGAATTCGCGCCGCATGTCCAGCGTGCTGCCGCCCGTCTCCATAACCCGCGCGAGTTGCGACGGGTCCGTCGCCACCACGACCGAGGCAAAATTCTTGGCTGCAGAGCGGATCATCGCCGGCCCGCCGATGTCGATATTCTCGATGCAGGCGTCGAAATCGCCACCCGCCTTCACCGTCGCCTCGAACGGATACAAATTCACCGCCACCAGATCGATCGGCGCGATCGCGTGCTCGGCCATTTGCGCGAGATGCGATGGATCGTCGCGCCGTCCCAAAATCCCGCCATGCACCTGCGGCACCAGCGTCTTTACCCGCCCGTCCAGAATTTCCGGAAAACCGGTGTGCTCGCTCACATCCCTGACCGCCACGCCGGCCTCGCGCAGCGCGCGGGCGGTGCCGCCGGTGGAGAGGATTTCGGCGCCCTGCCCGGCCAGCCAACGGCCGAATTCCACCAGGCCGGTCTTGTCGCTCACCGAAATCAGGGCGCGACGGATGGGAAGGATCGCGGTCATGGCCGGGGTCTCACTTTGCGGATGCCCAGGGGTTCAACACCCGATGGCCTGCAAGCTCAAGCCGCGGCCGCCGGCGGGATGGGCGGGCGGTTGATCGCGCTCCCCCCAGGCGTGGGACCGGCACTGGACGCGGATCACGATGACGTGATTCGCGCGGCGCATCACAGGCCGAGCACATCCAGGGTCCGCGCCACGACCTGCGCCTCATTGTAGCGGGCCAGGGCGCGCTGTCGCCCCGCCTCGCCCAGCCCCACCCGGAGCGTGGGGTCGGCCACCAGCCGGGCCAGGGCGCCGGCCAGGGCGGCGGTGTCTTCGGGGGGCACGAGGATGCCGGTCTGGCCATCCACCACCTGCTCCCGGCAGCCGCGGATGTCGGTCGCCACCACCGGCAGCGCCGTCAGCATGGCCTCGATGATGCTCATCGGCAGGCCCTCGAAATGGCTGGGCAGGCAGAAGATATCGGCCGCGGCCAGCAATTCCGCCACGTCATGGCGGTAGCCCAGCAGCTTCAGGCGGGGCCCCAGAATGGCCGCGGCCGCGGCGAAATCGCCGTCGAGATCATCGCCATGATCGGAGGTCAGCCGTTCGCCCACCACCCAGAGCGTGGCCTGGGGCAATTCGCGCATCGCCGCCAGCAGCTCCGGCCAGCCCTTGTGGCGGACCAGGCGGGCGGTGCCCATGATCACGCAACCGGTGGCGCCGAGGTCAGCCCGCAGCCGGGCCCGGGCCTCGGGGTCGGGGCGGAAGATCGCGGGGTCGCGGCCATTGCCGATGGCGATGGGGTTGGGGTGGATGCCCAGCCGCTTCGCATCCCCGGCCTCCTCCTCGCTCACAGTCATATAAGTATGGGTGATGCGGCCCGCGGCGCGCTCCAGCGCGAGGGCGAGGTGGCGCCGCCAGGCCGGCCCGGGCTGGTTGAACAGGAAGCCATGGCAGGTATAGGCGACATGCTTCGTGCCCAGGCTGCGCGCCGCCGCCCGCGCCAGCAGGCCGGAAATCGGCATATGGGCATGCACCAGATCGAATTTTTCCTGCGCCAGGAAGCCGCGCAGATCGGCGAAGGCGCGGGCCTGCGCGAAGGGGTTCAGGCTGCGCGCGAAGGGGGGGGTGTGGATGCGAAAGCCCTCGGCGCGCGGCAGGTCCAGCAGCGGACCCTCGGCGCAGACTCCCACCACCTCATGGCCGCGGTCGCGGGCGCCGCGCATCAGCGGCAGCAGGAAGTGGCGGAGGGAAAAATCCACATTGGTGATCTGGCAGATGCGCATGCCGCCCGGGGATAGCATAAGGGTGGCCAATCGCAGCCCCCGGGCGTAATCAACCCCGATGCAGCCCGCCTTCCCCCGCCGCGCGGAGATCACCCGCAACACGGCCGAGACCCGCATCCACGCGAAGATCAACCTCGACGGCACCGGCCAGGCCGAGATCGCCACCGGCGTGGGCTTTCTCGATCACATGATCCATGCCCTGGCGCGGCATTCGATGATCGACATCATGCTCAAGGCCACCGGCGACCTGCATATCGATTTCCACCACACCACCGAGGATTGCGGCATCGTGCTCGGCCAGGCGCTGCGCGCGGCACTGGCGGAAAAGCGCGGCATCCGCCGCTACGGCCAGGCGCTGGTGCCGATGGACGAGGCGCTGGCGGAATGCGCCATCGACATTTCCGGCCGGCCCTTCCTGGTCTGGCAGGTGCCCTTCGCCACCCAGAAGATCGGCGAGATGGACACCGAATTGTTCGAGGAGTTTTTCCGCGCCTTCGCCATGCAATCCGGCATCGCGCTGCATGTCGTGCTGCGGCACGGCTCCAACGCGCATCACGTGGCCGAGGGCTGCTTCAAGGCCGCCGCCCGCGCCCTGCGCATGGCGGTCGAGCTCGACCCCCGCGCGCCTGATTCCGTGCCCTCCACCAAGGGCGTGCTGGAGGCGTGATGCAGGCCTTCACGGTGCATCTGCCGCCTTCCGCCGCCGCCCAGGCGCCGATCCTGGTGCCGGAGGGCTTCGCCATCTGGGCGCTGGTCTTCGGGCCGCTCTGGCTGATGCGGCATGGCGTGTGGTGGTGGGGGCTGGCGGCGCTGGCCGTTGTCGCCCTGGCGCCCTGGCCGGTGGTGGCGGCGGTGCATCTGCTGTGCGGGCTGTGCGGGCGCGATGCCCGGCGGGCGGCGCTCGGCCGCCGCGGCTGGCGGCTGGAGACGGTGGTGGTGGCGGACAATGCCGATCAGGCGCTGCGCCGCCTGCTGACGGCGAGGCCGGGGCTGGCCGGGCTGTTCCGGGCATGATCGTGGCTGTCATCGATCCGGGCTCCGGCAATCTCGCTTCGGTGGCCCGGGCGCTGGAGAAGGCGGGCGAGATGGCCGGCCTCACCCCCACCATCCGGGTGACGCGCGACGCCGATGTGGTGCGCGGCGCCGACCGGGTGGTGCTGCCCGGCCAGGGCGCCTTCGCCGCCTGCCGGGCCGGCCTCGCCGCGCTGGACGGGATGGAGGCGGCGCTGGAGGAATTCGCCCGCCGGCGCGGCCGGCCCTTCCTGGGGATTTGCGTCGGCCTGCAATTGCTGGCCGAGCGCGGGCTGGAACACGGCGTGACCCCCGGCCTGGGCTGGCTGCCCGGCGAGGTGGCCGGGATGGACCCCCGCGCGCCCGATGGCGCCCCCCTGCCCCTGCCGCAAATGGGCTGGAACCGGCTGGACATCGCGCGGCCCCACCCGCTCTTCGCCGGCCTGGCGGGGGATGCGCATGGCTATTTCGTGCATTCCTATGCCTGGGCCGGTGGCGAGGCCGGCGATCTGCTGGCCACCACGGATTATGGCGGGCCGGTGCCGGCGGTGCTGGGGCGGGGCAACCTGGCCGGCACGCAATTCCATGTCGAGAAAAGCGGCATGACCGGGCTGCGCATTCTCAGCAATTTCCTGGGCTGGGCACCATGAGCGATGCCCCCGCCCATGCACCTGCAACCACCCCCGGGCCGGCCGTGGCCGTGGAGCGCTGCGAGAAGCTGCTCGAACAGGACCTGCCCGATCTCTGCGAAGCGACCAATGCCGCCATCATAGAAGGTGGCGGCTTCGGCTGGCTCGACGCGCAGGAGCGCGAGACGCTGACCCGCCATTTCCGCGGCGTGCTGCTGGTGCCGGAGCGGGAGTTGTTTCTGGCGCGGCTGGATGGCCGGGTGGTGGGCAGCGCGCAGCTGGTGCGCCCCGCCCGCTACAATGAGGCGCAATCGGTCGGCGCGCAGCTCACCCACGCCTATATCGCGCCCTATGCCCGCGGCTTCGGCCTGGCGCGCAAGCTGGTGCAGGCGGTGGAGGAGCGCGCGGCGGCGCTCGGCCATCGCGTGCTGAACCTGGATGTGCGGGAGACCCAGGCCGCCGCCATCCAGATCTTCGAGGCGCTGGGCTATACCCGCTGGGGCACCCACCCCGCCTATGCGCGGGTGAAGGGGCAGATCGTGGCCGGACATTTCTATCATCGCATGCTGGAGGCGCCGCGGCGCAAGGGCGCGTGACGGGCTTCACGCTCTATCCCGCCATCGATCTCAAGGGCGGCCAGGTCGTGCGGCTGCGGCGCGGCGAGATGGCGGACGCCACCATATACAGTGACGACCCGGCGGCGCAGGCGCTGGCTTTTGCCGAAGCCGGCTTCGGCTGGCTGCATGTCGTCGACCTCGACGGCGCCTTTGCCGGCAAGCCGGCCAATGCGGCGGCGGTGCGGGCGATCCTGGCCGCGGCTTCGATGCCGGTGCAGCTCGGCGGCGGCATCCGCTCCATGGCGACGGCGCAGGCGTGGCTGGAGGCCGGGGTGGCGCGCATCATTCTCGGCAGCGTGGCGGTGAAGGACCCGGGCTTCGTGCGGCAGGCCTGCCGCGCCTTCCCCGGCCGGGTGGCGCTGGGCATCGATGCCAAGGGCGGCATGGTGGCGACCGAGGGCTGGGCCGAGGTGAGCGACATCCCCACCATCGAGCTGGCGCTGCGCTTTGCCGATGCCGGGGCAGCGGCGATCATTTTCACCGATGTCGAGCGCGACGGGATGCTGGGCGGCGCCAATGCGCTGGCGACCCGGGCGCTGGCGGCGGCGGTGGGGGTGCCGGTTATCGCCTCGGGCGGGGTGGCGGATGTGGCGGAGATTGCCGCGCTGCGTGCCGCCCCGGAGGGAATCGCCGGCGCGATCCTGGGCCGGGCGCTGTATGATGGGCGCATCGATCCCGCCGCGGCGCTGGCGGCGGCGAAGGGCTGAACCCCGCCCGGCCGGGTATTTACATGCCCTGGAAAGATAAGGCCGGTTTCGTGGTGATGGAACGACACTGCCGGCCACGGCGATGTGTCTCCGCCGCCACAGTGTCTCAGGGATGTCGCGGAGCGGTCGCATCCGCGGTTGCTCAGACACTTCACTGCATTCAATAGTCTCGCCGGACCCGGGTGTCGCCAGTTTGCGCTGGCCATGCGTGGGGGGCACAATCCGCCGGGCAGTTCGCTGGCGGCGGGTGGGTCAAGGGAAATGACCGATTTTCGGTCTTCGAGGAGGTTTTTCATGCGCAAGATTTTGCTGGGCACGACAGCAGTCGTCTCCGCCGCCTTCGGCGCCGCGGTCATTACGCCCGCCGCCGCTCAGGACGCTCCGACCGTGCGGGTCGGCGGCGCCTTGCAGGTTTACTACGGCTACATCAACCAGAACGGTGCCAGCTCCAACCCGGGCAACACGCCTGGCGTGGCGTTCAACAACACCCCGCTGACGGGCACCGCCGGCGCCACCACGGTTCTCACCGGCATCACCAACCCGGGTGTGGCCGGCGTTGCCAACTCCGGCGGCAACTTCGCCCGCCTCGGCAAGCACGACATCGTGACGCTGCCGACGATTTCCCTCCTGGTTGATGGCAAGTCGGCGCTCGGCTTCAGCTACGGCGCCAACGTCACCCTCTCGTTCAACGACGAGGAAGGCAACGTCTCCTCCGCCAACCGCACCGGCATCGGCCGTGGCAACGTCGGCACCGATGAGGCCTATCTCTACCTGACGCATCCGCGCTTCGGCCAGGTTCGCGCCGGTGACGAAGATGGCGTGCTCGGTGGCCTGATGAACTCCGGTTTCATCACCGGCGCCGGCACCGGTGGCGTCTATGGCGTCTGGGAGCAGTTCCAGACCCGCCAGAGCGGCAACCGCACCCAGACCGGCCCCGGCCAGTTCGGTGACAACACCAAGATCATCTATATGTCGCCGCAGTATTTCGGCTTCGACTTCGGCGTCAGCTTCGCGCCGAACGGTGGTGGTCTCGGCCAGACGGGCTGCCCCAGCGAGAGCGCCACCGCCGGTTGCGATCGCGCCTATGCGTTCCGTGGTGCGACCAACTGGGCAATCGGCCCGGCCCAGGCGGTTGGCGCCATGGCCCGCCGCAACGAGTACCAGCTCGCCGTCCGCTACCGCGGCAGCTTCGCTGGCGTCGGCGTTGCCGCGACGGCCGGTTACATTGGCGGCGGTGTCGCCCGTGACCTGACGGAAGGTGGCCGGCAGACTCGCACCCTCAATGGTCACGACATCTGGCAGTTCGGCGCGCAGGCCTCCTACATGGGCGTGACCCTGGGTGCGAACTACACCTTCGGTGACTACAACTTCTTCTGGGGCAACACCGTCCGTGGCGACCGCAACGGCCAGTCGCTCAACCTCGGTGCCAGCTACACCGTCGGCCCGGTCACCATCGGCACGAACTTCGTGAGCAACCTGTATGAAGGCGGTTCGCGCAACACCTTCAACTCGGTGACCGGTAACCTGACACCGAACGCTGTCGCTGCTGGTGGCGCTGCCCGTCAGCGTCGCTGGGGCATCGGTGTGGGTGCCAACTATCGCCTTGCCCCGGGCATGGACCTGATCGCTGAATACGTGCACCACAACCTGCGTGAGCAGGGCCGTGACCTCGACGCAGCCCGCGCCGGTGTGCAGAGCCGTTCTGTCGCCAACGTGTTCATCATCGGTTCGCGCCTGGCTTTCTGAGCCTGACGCTACTCTGGCGAGACCCGAAGGGGGCGGCAGGCAACTGCCGCCCCTTTCATCTTTCTGAACATCGCGCTATGCACCGCTCCATGCGCAAGACATTCCTGGCGGCCATCGCACTGTCGTTTCCCGTCCTCCTCGCCGGCTGCGGCAGCGGCCGTCTGGTGGGCAATGACGAATACGGCACTGACTCCGCGCGCGAGCGCATCCTCCGCGAATCGGGCCGCAACCCGCGCGATGCCGGTTTCATCGTCTTCGGCGTGGATCGCAACCAGCCCGGCGAGCAGGGCGGTGGCCCCGGCGGGGTGAGCGTGAACGCCTATCTCTGGCGCGCGACGCTGGAAACACTCAGCTTCATGCCCTTGCAGAGCGCCGATCCGGCCGGTGGCGTGATCATCACCGACTGGTATTCCCCGCCCACGGCGGATGGCGAACGCTTCAAGGCCCAGGCCTATGTGCTGGGCCGCCAGCTTCGTTCGGATGGGGTGCGGGTGCAGGTGTTCCGGCAGGCCTATCGCGGTGGGCAATGGGTGGACCAGCCGGCGTCCAGCGCCACCAATTCTGAAATGGAAGACCGCGTATTGGCCCGCGCGCGCGAGCTGCGCAGCCAGACCACCGCGTCGCGGTAACGGCTGGCGGGTCGCCACCCGGCACGGGGCGGCGCTCCCGCGAAGCCGCTCTGGCCCCCCGGGCACCGGGCGGCTGGTTGGGCGGGGCGAGGGTTTTTCCTCGGCCGCGCACTGAAGCGGGCTGGGGCGTCGTCAGGGTCGCTGCAATGCTTCCTGCATCGTCAGCCCCAACCGCGCCCGGATCGGTGAATTTGTCCGTTCCTGTGTGTTTGAACGCAAAACGGCCCCGAATCGCTTCGGGGCCGTTTCGGTATGTGCGGGTTCAGCGCCCGCGGGTGATGAAGGCCGGGGCGGTGTCGCGGAAATCACCCTCACGCCAGTTGCGGTCACGCTCCGGCCGCTGGCGGGTGGCGTCCCCTCCGCGCGGCCCTTGCGGGGCCGTCGCGCCGCGCGGCCCCTGCGCCGCCGCGCCGCGCGGCTCGTGAGACGTTGCGCTGCGCGGTGCGGAAGGGGCCGCACTGCGCTGGGCCTGCGGTGCGCGCTGGCTCTGGCCCGGCGCGCCGCCACGGCCGCCCCGGCCCTGGTTCTGTTTCGGCTTGGGCGCGCCATGCGGGCGGACGAACTGCTTCACATCCAGATTGCCCGGGGGCGGCAGGGCGCGGGACTGGTCGGTCCTGCGGTCCTCGGTCGGGATCGCCTGACGGGTCAGCTTCTCGATGGCGCGGAGCTTGTCCTGGTCATCGGGGGCGCAGAGCGCGATGGCCTCGCCCGAGGCACCGGCGCGCGCGGTGCGGCCGATGCGGTGGACGTAGGTCTCGGGCACCTCCGGCAAATCGTGCTGGATGACGTGGGTGACGCCGTCGACATCGATGCCGCGCGCCGCGATGTCGGTGGCGACCAGGATGGGCGCGGTGCCGCGCTTGAACTGGTCCAGCGCGCGCTCGCGCTGGGTCTGGCCCTTGTTGCCGTGAATCGCATTGGCGGCCAGGCCATCGGCTTCGAGGTTCTTCACGATCTTGTCCGCGCCATGCTTGGTGCGGCTGAAGACGAGGGCGCGGCCGACGCCCGGGGCGCGCAGCAGCTCGGCCAGCATGGCGCGCTTGCCGCCGGCTTCGAGATGGATGACGCGCTGGGCCACACGCTCGGCCGTCGTCGCCACCGGGGTGACTTCGACGCGGGCGGGGTTGCTCAGCATTTCGGCCGCGAGCTTGGCGATCTCCGTCGGCATGGTGGCGCTGAAGAACAACGTCTGCCTTTCGCCGGTGGGCGGGGTGGCGCGGAGAATCTTCCGGATGGGGGGCAGAAAACCCTTGTCCAACATCTGGTCGGCCTCATCCAGCACCATGATCTGGACATGATCCAGACGGGCATGGCGGCTGTCCAGGTGGTCCTGCAACCGGCCGGGTGTGGCGACGACGATGTCCACGCCGCGTGCGAGGTCGCGGATCTGCGGGGCGTGGCCGACGCCGCCGAAGACGGTGACGACGGAGAGGCCCATGTGCTTGCCATAGGTCCGAAAACTGTCGGCGATCTGGCTGGCCAGTTCGCGCGTCGGGCTGAGCACCAGGCAGCGCATGCCGCCGCGCGGCGGCCGGCCCGGCGTATTGGCCAGCTTGTGCAGGATCGGCAGCGCGAAGGCGGCGGTCTTGCCGGTGCCGGTCTGGGCGATGCCCAGCACGTCACGGCCGGCCATGGCGAGCGGGATGGCCTGGGCCTGGATCGGGGTTGGGGTGGTATAGCCGGTCTCCTCCAGCGCCTGGATCAGGCTGGGGTGGAGGCCGAGTTCGTTGAATTCCGTCATAGATGTCCATGCGGCACGCGCGCCATGGGCGCGGACGGGCCGTTTCGCGTGTTGAGGGCACGGATGTGCCCCCGGGATGCGAAAGTCCCCCGCGTGCCGGGTTCCCTCAGGGTGAAGCGCCATCGCTACCCGGTTGGCGCCCATCGCTTTGGGCGTTCACGCGACCGGGCGCGGGGCCGAGCTGGCCTGCGCTGCGAGCGGGATATGGCAGCTTCGCCGCATCGCAGCAAGGACTAGTTTCCAAAACTGAGCCGCGGCAGCCACAGCGCCATCTCCGGGAAGGCGATGAGAAGCCCCGTCATCACCACCATGGCGATGAAGAAGGGGATGGTGCCGGCAAAGACCTGGGCGATCGTGCCCTCCTTCCGCACCGCCTGGATCACGTAGAGCGTCATGCCCACCGGCGGGGAAATGAGGGAAATCTCGCACATCAGCACGATGAAGACGCCGAACCAGACCGGGTCGATGCCCGCCGCGACGATCACCGGGAAGACAACCGGCACGGTGCCCACCAACATCGGCAGGGTTTCGAAGAACACGCCGAGCAGCAGATAAAACACCGTCAGCGCCAGAATCAGCATGAGCGGCGTGGCGCCGAGGTCGGTGACGAAGGCGCCCAGCGCCGGTGTCACGCCCAGGATGCCCAATACGAAATTCAGGTAGAAGGCGCAGGCCAGGATCAGCAGGCTCATGGCGGTGAGCTGCGCGGTGGCAAGGAAGCACTCGTGCAGCATCGCCACATTCAGCCGGCCATAGAGCGCCGCGATGGGCAGGGCGGCGACCACGGCCAGGGCCGCGCTTTCGGTCACGGTGGCCCAGCCGGAATAGATGCTGCCCATGATGATGCCGAAGATCACCAGCGGCGGCAGCAGGTCCACCAGGCGCTTCAGGCGCTCCATCAGCGGGTCCAGCGCCTCGCGCTCGCGCACCCAGGCGGGCCTGGCCCAGGCCAGGAGAATGATGGTGGCCATGAACAGCAGGGTCATGATCACGCCGGGGATCACCGCGGCGGCGTAGAGCCGCCCGATCGAGGTATTGGTCATGGCGCCATAGACGATCAGCGCGATGCCGGGCGGGATGAGATTGCCCAGCGAGGCACCGGCCGCGATCGAGCCCAGCACCAGCCGGTCGTCATAGCCGCGCTTGCGGAAGCTGGGCAGCGCCACGGTGGCGATGGTGGCGGCGGTCGCGACCGAGCTGCCCGAGACGGCGGAGAAGATGGCCGAGGCGCCGATATTGGTGTGCAAGAGCCCACCCGGCAGCGGGTTCAACCAATCCGCCAGCGATTTGTACAGCCGGTCGGTCGAGCCGCTGCGCACCAGGATTTCGCCCAGCAGAATGTAGAGCGGGATGGAGAGGAGCACATAATCCTCCATCGCCGCCCAGAGCTGCGTGCCCACCGCATTCACCAGCGCGGGGGAGAGGTAGAGCACCGCGCCCAGCACCGCCACGCCGAACATCGCGGTGGCGACATGCAGGCCCAGGAACAGCAGCCCCACCATGATGAGGAAGCCGATCGCCGTCTCGCCGACGCCGATCATGGTTTTTTCCGCCCCAGGATGGCGCCGGCCTCGACCGCGATCTCCTCATCCAGGCTCATCGGGCCGTAGAGGCGGTTGAGGCGCGTGCGGTCGGTCAGCAGCAGCACCAGGGCATGGGCGGCCAGCACCACCGCGCAGGCGGCGAAGGCGCCCAGGCCGAGAAGCCAGAGGCTCTGCGGGATCCATAGCGGCGTGCCGAGCGGGGAATTGGCGGTGGCCTGGAATTCGATGCTCTCCGCCAGCACATGCCAGCCGCGCCAGGTGCCGAAGACGGCGAGCGCGGCCAGCGTGGCATAGGCCAGCGCGTTGAGCAGCGCGCGGAGAAGACCCGGCATCTGGCCGAGCAGGAAATCCACCCTTGTGTGCGATTTGCTGACCAGCGCCCAGGAGAAGGCCAGGGCGGAGAAGACGGCGGTGGTATAGCCCCCCAGCTCATCGATGCCCTGAAACGAGCGGCCCCAGAATTTCCGTGCCAGGATTTCGCCCACCGTGGCGAAGGCAAGTGCGAGCAGCCACCAGCCGCCCAGTATGGCCAATGCCCGCGCGGGGCCGGCCAGAAGGCGGATCATCGGGTTGTCGTTCACGCTGTTCTCCGGCCGGTTCGAACCGGATATGCAATCAACGTGCCGGTCAGCCAGCCTCGATCCGCGCATCGCGCACGAGCTGCGCCATCAATCCCCGCTGCGCCGCGACCCAGGCGGCGAATTCCGGCTGCGGGTTGCCCACCGGAATGGCGCCCAGCGCCTCGAAACGCGCGCGAAGATTGGCATCCGCCAGGGCGTGCAGCGCGGCCTCATGCAGCCGCGCGGTGACCGGGGCGGGCAGGCCGGCGGGGGCCCAGAAACCGTTCCACTCGTTCAGCTCGTAGCCGGGAAAGCCCTGCTCGGCGATGGTCGGCACGTCGGGCAGGCTGGGGATGCGGGCGGCGGTGGTCACCCCCAGCGCCCGCACCCGCCCCTCGCGCACCAATTGCAGCGAGGAGGAAACCGTGCCGAAGACGAAGTTGATATTGCCGGAGATAACGTCCGGCAGCGCCGCAGTGCCGCCGCGATAGGGCACGTGTTCCATGGCGAGCCCGGCGCGCCCCAGCAGCAACGCCGCCGCCAGATGCGCCGCCGTGGCATTGCCCGAGGACCCATAGGGCGAGCCCGGCCGCGCCCGGAAATGGGCGATGAAGCCGGCCAGGTCGGTCACCGGCAGCGCATTGGGCACGATCATGATCTGCGGCAATACGGCGAGCTGGGTGATCGGTGTAAAGGCGGTGGCATAGTCGAAGGGAAGGCCACGAATCAACGAGGGGTTCACGGTATGGGCCAGGGCATCGACCATGACGGTCATGCCATCGGGCGCAGCGCGGGCCAGTTCGGCGGCCCCCAGCGAGCCGCCGGCGCCGGCGCGGTTCTCCACGACCACCGGCTGGCCCAGCAGGGCGCCGATCGGGCCGGCGATCAGGCGCGAGGTGGTGTCCACGCCGCCACCGGGCGGATAGGGCGCGATCAGGCGGATGGAACGGGTGGGCGACCATTGGGCCAGGGCGGGCGTGGCGAAGGCGAGGCCAAGTGCCGTGCGCCTGCTGATCGTGTGCATGGGTTTCTCCTCCGGGTTCAGCCGAACCACCACCAGACAATGCCCGCCAGGGCCAGCAGCCACAACCCGATGATCGCCGCCAGGCCGGCGCGGCTGACCGGGCGCGCCCGGCCTTCCGCCGCATCACGGTATTCGGCCATGAGTGACGCCGGGATCAACCGCAGCACCAGCAGGATACCCAGCGGCACGATGATGATGTCATCGAGCAGACCCAGGACCGGGATGATATCGGGGATCAGGTCGATGGGCGACAGGGCATAGGCGGCGACGGCCGCCGCCAGCAGCCGGGCCGCCAGTGGCGTGCGACTGTCGCGCGCCGCCAGCCACAGCGCCAGCACGTCGCGTCGCAGCCGTCCTGCCCATGCTCGCCAAGTCGCCAGCCAAGTCGATGGTGCCATCAACGCCCCCGCGTCCTATACTGGTCAGATGTCTGTCCTCACCATTCCAGTCAAACCCGGCGATGCCGGCGCGCGGCTCGACCGCTGGTTCAAGCGGCACTACCCCACCCTCACCCAGGGCGCCCTGCAGAAAATGCTGCGCAGCGGCCAGATCCGCGTCGATGGCAAACGCGCCGAGGCGGCGACCCGGGTCAATGAGGGGCAGGAAATCCGCGTCCCGCCCATGCCCAGCGCACCGCCGCCGATCGCGGTGCGCGAGCCCGATGAGAAGGACGCCGCCGAACTCGCCGCCATGGTGATCTACCGCGACGCGCATGTGATCGTGCTGGACAAGCCGCATGGCCTGGCGGTGCAGGGTGGCCCCGGCATCGTGCGCCACCTCGACGGCATGCTGGACGCGCTGCGCTTCGGCGAGGAGGACCGCCCTCGCCTGGTCCATCGGCTGGACCGCGACACATCGGGCGTGCTGGTGCTGGGCCGCACGCCGGCGGCCACCGCGGCGCTGGCCGCCGCCTTCCGCACGCGGGAGGCGAAGAAGACCTATTGGGCCGTGGTGGTCGGCCAGCCCGAACCGGCGGGTGGCAGGGTGGATATGCCGCTGGCCCGCGTGCCCGGCCCGCGCGGCGAGCGCACCGGCTTCGCCCCCGAAGGCCAGCGCGCCATCACCGACTACGACACGGTGGAAGCGGTGAGCAAGCGCGCCGCCCTGATGGAAATGCGCCCCCTGACCGGGCGCACCCACCAGCTGCGCGTCCATGCCGCCGAGGCGCTGCGCTGCCCCATCCTGGGCGACGGCAAATATGGCGGCGAGCGTGCGCATATGGACGGGCTGGCCAAGGAGCTGCACCTGCATGCCCGGGCGCTGGCCATCCCGCACCCCGCCGGCGGGCTGCTGGAGGTGGCGGCGCCGATCTCGCCGCATATGCTGGAAACCTTCCGCTATTTCGGCTTCGCGAACCCCAAGCCGGCGCGGGCGAAGTGGCTTCGCGCCTAGCCCGCCGCGCCGCGTTCGGCGCCGCCGGGGCGCTGGCGCTGGTGGTGGCCGGGGTCGGGCTCTTCCTGGCCACGTTGGACCTGGAGACGTATCGGCCGCGCATCCTGGGCGCGGTGCAGAACGCCACCGGGCGGGTGATGGGCTTCGGTACCATGCGGCTCTCGCTGGGGCTCACCCCCAGCATCACGGTGCGCGACCTGCGGCTGGCCAACCTGCCCGGCGGCAGCCAGGCCGATATGCTGAATGTGGGCGAGGCGGAGCTGGCGGTGGGCCTGCTGCCGCTGCTCTCCGGCCGCATCGCGGTGCGGCGGCTGGTGCTGAAGGCGCCCGATATCCTGCTGGAGGAGGTGGCGGGCGCGCCCAACTGGGTTTTCCGCGCCGCACCCGCGGCCGCTTCGGGCGGGCCATCGCAGGCCGCCCCCCGGCGCGACAGCGGTCTGGAGATCGGCGCGGTCGAGATCCATGACGCCCGGCTGCGCTTCCCCGGCGGGCCGGAGGGGGGTGTCGCGGTCGCGCGGCTGGATGCCTCGGGCAGCGGCAATCTGCGGGCCAGCGGCGCGCTGCGCTGGGGCGATCTGCCGGTCACCTTCGACGCCCAGGGCGGCACGCTGGCGCGGCTCTTCGGCGCCGCCGGGCCGGCCTGGCCGCTGCAATTCCAGGCCGAGCTGGGCGGCGCGCGGCTGCGCGCGGAGGGCGAGCTGCGCGACCCCCGCACCCTGGCAGGCTGGCGCTTCGACATCGCGGCTGAGCTGCCGCGGCTGGACGCTTTGGCGCCGGTGCTGGGGCGTGCCCTCCCGCCGCTCTCGGGCATCACACTGCAGGCGCGGCTGAGCGGCGATGGCCCTGGCCTGCCCCGGCTGGAGCGGCTGCGGCTGGCGATGGGTGCCGCCACCCTGGCGCCCGGCCTGGCGCTGGCCACGATGGAACTGGAGGCCGATGCGGCCGACCAGCCCGCCCGGCTGACCCTGCGCGGCGAGCGTGCGGGCAGCCCCTTCGCGCTGACCGGCGGGATCGGGCCGCTGGGGCCGGCGCTGGCCGGCGGCCCGCTCGGCCTCGCGCTGAGCGGCGAGCATATGGGCTATGCCGTCACCGCGCAGGGCGCGGTGGCGCAGCCGCTGGCCGGCACCGGCGTGGCGCTGGATGTGACGCTGCGCGAGCCCCGGCTGGGCAGCCTGGCGGCGCGGCTGTCCGGCCATGGCGGATTTTTCGCCGAGGGTTTCTCGCTGGCGGGGATCGCTCTGGAGGGACCTGTCGCGGCCGGCGCCGGCGCGCTGCAATTCAGCCCCATGCCGGTGCCGCGGCTGGAGGGCGAGCTGCGGTTGCAGCGGCTGGATATCGACGCGGCAAGGGCCGCACTGGCGCCGCCGAACCCGCCCGCCGCCGGCCCGCAACCCACGCCGCCGGCCACCCCGGCGCCCAGCCCGACGCCGGCCGCGCGGCCGGATAACCGGCTGATCCCGAGCATTCCGCTCGATGTCGCCGCCCTGGCCGGCTTTGCCACGGATCTGCGCCTCGCCATTGCCACGCTGCATCTCAATGGCCGCGAGTTTCGCGCAGTCGATGGCCGTCTGCTGCTGGCCGATGGCCGCGCCCGGCTGGACCCGCTGGCACTCACCCTTCCGGGCGGCCGCGTCACGCTGCGGGTCGCGGCGGATGGCCGCGCGAACCCGCCGCAGATGCAGATCTCGGCCCGCGCCGATGCGCTGGATGTGGCCGCGCTGCTGGTCGGCTTCGGGCTGGAGCCGCCGCTGAGCGGCCGCGGCGAGCTGGATATCGACCTGCGCGGCCAGGGCGCCGAGACCCGCGCCTGGGCGGCCTCCGCCATCGGCCATATCGGCCTGGCACTGACCGATGGGCGGGTGCAGACGCGGGTCATCGGCCGGCTTTTGCCCGCCAATGCGCAGGGGCTGGCCGGGGAGGTCGGGCTGGCCTGCCTCGGCGCGCGCTTCGATGTGGTGGCGGGCATTGCCCAGGCGCGGGCGCTCTTCGCCGATGGCCAGCTCGGCCGGGTCAATGGCCAGGGCCAGATCAGCCTGCGGGATGAAAGCCTGGGTTTGCGGCTGAACACCGATCTGCGGCTGCCCATTCCGGGCACGCCGGGGCTTCGGCTGCGCGCGCCGGTGCCGGTCTCGGGCGTGCTGGCGGCGCCGCGTTTCGATGGCGCGGGGCTGCTGGGCAGCGCGGTGACGGGCCAGGTGGACAGGCTGCTGCCGGGGCTGGGCCAGGCGCTGGGCGGCAGCGGCGCACCCGGCGCGATGTCGGATTGCGGCACCGCGCTGGCGGCGGCGCGCGGCGGCAGGGCGGGCCCGGTGCCGGCCTCCCAGGCGCCGGCGGCCGAGGCGCCGGGCGGCGCGCGGCCACAGGTTCAGGATGTCTTGCGAGGATTGCTGGGACGATGAAGCGTTTCTGGGACGAGGCCCGGGTCGAGGCGGCCGAGGGTGGGCTGGCGGTGCTGCTGGATGGCCGCCCAGTGCGGCTGCCGGGCGGCGGCGCGTTGCGGGTGGAGGGCCATGCCCTTGCCCAGGCACTGGCCGCGGAATGGCAGGCCGCCGGCGGCGCCCGCGGCCGTGACTTCAGGCCGGAGGACATCCCGCTGACCCGGCTGGTCGGCACCGCGCAGGAGAAGGTGGCGCCCGACCCCGGGCCAATGGTCGAGGGCATCGCGCAATACGCCGCGGCCGATCTGCTCTGCTACCGCTCGGAAGACCCCCGCCTCGCCGCGATCGAGGCTTTGGAATGGGACCCCTGGCTGGAATGGAGCGCCCGCGAATTGGGCGCGCCGCTGCTGCTGGCCAGCGGCATCATCCATGTCGCGCAGCCCGGGGCCTCGCAGGCCGCGCTGCGCGACGCCGTGGCGCAATGCGATGTCTTCGCGCTGACCGCCCTGGGCAATGTGGTACCGCCGCTGGGCAGCCTGGTGCTGGGGCTGGCCTTCGTGCGCGGCGAGATTGACGCCGCCGAGGCCCACCGCATTTCGTTGGTGGACGAGACCTTCCAGGAGGAATTCTGGGGGGTGGATGAGGAGGCGGAAAAGCGCCGCCGCCTCATCGCCGCCGAGATCGCCCTGGCCGAACGCATGCTGCATCTGGCGCGGAGCCCGGGGTGAAGGCGCGGCACCTGCTCATCGCCGGCCGGGTGCAGGGCGTGGGTTTCCGCGAATGGCTGGTGGCCACGGCGCGGCAGCATGGGCTCTCGGGCTGGGTGCGCAACCGGGCCGATGGCCGGGTGGAGGCGGTGCTGGCCGGTGAGGAGCCGGCGGTGGAGGCGGTGCTGCTGCTGTCCCGGCGCGGCCCACCCCTGGCACAGGTGACGGATATAGAAGAAAGTTTCTGCGAACCGCCGGACCAGCCCGGTTTCATACGGCGGCCCAGCATCTGAGGAAACATTCCATGTCGCAACGCTTCCCCATGCTCACGCCCGAGAGCATGAGCCCCGAACAGACCCGCGTGGTGCAGAGCATCGCCGGCACCCGCGGCGGCAATGGCGCCCGCGGCCCCTTCAACATGTGGCTGCGCGTGCCCGAACTGGCCGACCGGATGCAGAAGGTGGGCGCCTATATCCGCTACGAGGCGGCGCTGCCGCAGAAGCTGGTGGAATTCGCCATCTGCATCACCGCCCGCGAATGGAACGCCGCCTATGAATGGCACGCCCATGCCGCGCTGGCGAAGCAGGAGGGGCTGGCGATTGCCATTCTCGAGGCCGTGGTCGCGCGCCAGCGCCCCGCGGCGATGGATGCGGCCGAGACCGCGATCTGGGAATTCTGCACCGAGCTGCATGCCGAGCGCGGCGTGACCGAGCCGCGCTTTGCCGCCGTGCGCGCGCTCTTCGGCGAGGCCGGTGTGACCGAGCTGACCGCCACCTGCGGCTATTACGTGGCGGTGGCGATGACACTCAACGTCGCCCAGGTCGCGCTGCCCGAGGGTGGCGTGCCCTTCGCGGTGTAGCGCTACCGCTTGACCAGCGGCATCACCTCCGCGGCGAAGCGGCGCATCTCCGCTTCGAAGGGCTGGTATTGCAGCATGAAGGTCTCGATGCCGGCCGCATGGAACCGCTTCATCCGCTCGGCCACCTGGGCATAGGTGCCGACCAGCCCGGCCGCGGTGCCGCCATTGGTGCCCAGGCGCGCGGTCTTCGCCATGGTCTGCTTCATGACCACCTTCGCGTCGGTGTGCACGGCCTGTTTGGCCAGCATCGGCGCGTCCAGCGCGGCGAGGGCCGCCAGCCGGTCATAGGCGGCCTGGGCCTCCTCCTCCGTCCGGCGGGCGATGACGAAGGCGGAGAGGCCGTAGCGCAGCGGCGTCTCGCGCCGGGGGCGGGCAGCGACATCGGCGATCAGTGCCTTCACATCCTCGATCGGCTGGCCGTTGATGAACCAGACATCCCCCTGCGCCGCGGCCAGCGCCCGCGCCGGCTGGGATTCGCCACCGATATAGATGCGCGGCCGGGCGCGGGTGGCGGATTTGGGCACCAGCGTGGCGCCATCGACGGTGAAATGCTGGCCCTGGTGGTGCACCGTCTCGCCGCGCATCAGCGGCGCGACGATGGAGAGCCATTCATCGCCCAGGGTGTAGCGGTCGTCATGCTCCGGGAAGGGCAGCCCGGCCTTGTCCATCTCCGCCTTGTTCCAGGCGTTGACCAGGTTGATGGCGAAGCGGCCGCCGCTGATTTCCTCGATCTGCAAGGCCATCTTGGCCAGCACCACGGGGTTATAGAGCAGGGGTTTGATGGCGGCGATGATTTCGATCCGGCTGGTCAGCGCGGCCAGCGCGGCGGAACCGGTCCAGGCCTCAAGCTCGCCATTGGCGGGGTTGAGCGGGTTGAAGGTGTGCTGGGCGACGAGGGTGCTGTCGAAGCCCAGCGCCTCAGCCTCCAGCACCAGCGCCTTGTTGCGCGCCCAGGAGGCGTCGAAGGGCTCCTCAGGGTCCTGCCGTGCCGCGCGGCTGCCATGCACGAGTGCCCAGATGCCAAGGCGGGGTGGGGAATTGTCCATGGCAGGATCATTCCCCCGCGTGATAGCCGCGTCTACCCGCGCCGGCTGTGCCTAGCGAATGGCGGCCACGGCGGCTTCGAGCTGCGCCAGCTCCACCGCGCCGGGGATGATGGTGTCGCCGATCACCAGCGCGGGCGTGCCCTGGATGTCGAGCGCGCGGGCGAGGCCGAGATTGGCCTCGATCCGCCGCGCGATGGCGGGGTCGTCCATCTCACGGCGAAGGCGCTGCCATTCCAGCCCGGCGCGCTCGGCCTCGCGCCGCAGCACGGGCTCGGTGATCTCCTCGCGCAGGCGCATCAGCCCGTCATAGAGCTGCGGGTATTTGCCGTGGCGCTGGGCGGCGAGCAGGGCGCGGGTGGCGAGCACGCTGTTGGGGCCGAGGATCGGCAGGTCCTTCAGCACCAGGCGGATGTCGCGATTGCGGCGCAGCAGCTCCTCCATGGTGGGGTGCAGCACGCGGCAATAGCCGCAGCGGGCATCGAAGAACTCGACGATGGTGATGCGGCCCTGGGGATTGCCGCGCACCGGGTCGGCCGGGTCGCGCAGCAGGGCATCGGCCTGGGCACGGATGGCGCGGGCCTGGGCCTGGGCGCGGGCGGCCTCCTCGGCGGTTTCCATCGCCGCCATGGCCTCGCGCAGGATCGAGGGGTCCTCGGCCAGGGCGCGGCGGAGGATGGCCAGGACCTCGGCCCGCTGCTCCTCGGTCAGGCCCTGCGCGGCGGCAGGCAGGGCAAGAAACCCGCCCAGCAGGGCGCGGCGATTGGGGGCCATTGGGATACTCCGGGTTGGCCGTGATGTGGGCACGCGGGCGTGCCTTGACCATGGGGTTGTTGCCCGGCTTGGCGAAGGCGTCT
This sequence comes from uncultured Rubritepida sp., assembly GCA_964395305.1. GTDB lineage: Bacteria > Pseudomonadota > Alphaproteobacteria > Acetobacterales > Acetobacteraceae > Rhodovarius. The sequence continues at coordinate 6,934 of CAYNBM010000009.1, read as the reverse complement.
ATCCGGCATCGACCTGACCGTCCCCGGAAGTCACAGCATCCATGAATTTCATTGCCAAGCCTTTGATGCTTCTCACCGCGACCCTGGGGCTGGCGGCCTGCCAGTCGGCGCAGGAGTTCTTCGGTGGCAGCTCCGGCCCCCCGGCGGGCTCGGAGGGTTTCGTGCGCGGTTTCCTGGGCGGCGTGGCGACGGAGGAGCCGAGCGCCACCGCCGCGGCGCGCGCGGTTCTCAGCGCCGGCGGCACGGCGGCCGATGCGGCGGCGGCGGCCGGCTTCATGCTGACCGTCACCCTGCCATCCCGCGCCGGGCTGGGCGGGGGCGGCGCCTGCGTGGTGTACCACCCCCGGCGCGAGGCGCCCGAGGCGGTGATCTTCATGCCAGGCGAACGCCAGGGCGGCACCGGCGCGGCCGACCGCCCGGCGGCGGTGCCACTGATGGCGCGCGGGCTTTTCGCGCTGACCACCCGCATGCAAGGCAGCCGCCCCTTCGAGGAGCTGATCGCGCCGGCCGAGCAACTCGCCCGCTTCGGCGCCCCCGTGTCGCGCGCGCTGGCGGCGGATCTGGCCGTGGTGCGCACGGCGCTCATCGCCGACCCCAATGCGCGGACGGTCTTCGGCCGGCCCGATGGCAGCCCGCTGCAGGTGGGTGATCGTTTCACCAACACCGCGCTGGGCGGCACGCTGACCACGCTGCGCAGTCAGGGCGTGGGCGACATGCACCAGGGCGCCTTTGCCCGGCGCCTGGTGGAGCTGGTGCCGCTGGCCGGCGGCGGTGACCTCTCATTGGCCGAGCTGCGCGCGGCGCTGCCGGCGGTGGGCCCGGCGCTGCTGCGCGATGCCCGCGGTGGCGACAGGGTGGGCTTCCTGCCGGTGGATGGTGGCCTGGCCGCGGCGGCGGGCTTTGCCGCCTTGGGCGCCGGCCAGACCGCCCAGCAGGCGCAGGACCGCGCCCTGGCCGTGGCCGCGGCGGCGCGTGGCGGCCGGGGCGGCAATGCCGAGGGCTTGCTGGCCCAGGCCGACCTGCCGCCGGGCAGCTTTCCCGCGCTGCCGGCCAGCACGGCGGTGACGGTGTTCGACCGCCAGGGCGGCGCCGTGGCCTGCGTCTTCACCATGAACAACCTGTTCGGCACCGGGCGGATGGCGCCGGGCACGGGCATGCTGCTGGCCGCTGCACCCGGGCTGGGCGCAGTGCAACCGCCGCTGGTCTCGGCGGCGATCGGCTGGAACCCCAATCTGCGGGCCTTCCGCATGGCCGTGGCGGGCTCCGGGCAGCAAGCGGCGCCGATGGCGGTGGCCGGCCCGCTGGCGGCGCAGATGCTGCGCGGCGTGTCGCCCGGTGACGCGGTGGTGGCCAATTCGCCCGAGCCCGGCCGGGCGCAGCTGGCGGCCTGCCCGCGCTACCTGCCGGGCCGGCCGCAGGAATGCCTGACGGTGAGCGACCCGCGCGGGTTGGGCGTGGCGCTGGGCGCCGTCGATTGATCAAGGTGGGACGCGGCGCGATGGCGCCGCCCTTTCTGGTGATGGATGTGATCACGGCGGCCAATGCGCGGGCGGCGGCGCTGCCGCCCGGCGCGCCGGGGATCCTGCGCATGGAGGTGGGCCAGCCCGCGACCGGGGCGCCGGCGGGGGCTGTGGCGGCTGGGATGGCGGCACTCGGGGCGCGCGCGCCGATGGGGTATACGGAGGCTTTCGGGCTTCCCTCGCTGCGGGCGCGGATCGCCCGCCATTATGCCGAGCATTATGCGCTGGCCGTATCTCCCGCGCGAATCGCGGTGACAGTGGGAGCCTCCGGCGCCTTTCCGCTGGCCTTCCTAGCGGCTTTCGACCCGGGCGACGCGGTGGCGATGGCGGCACCCTTCTACCCGCCCTATGCCAATATTCTGACGGCGCTGGGCATGCGGCCGGTGCTGCTGGAATGCGGGCCGGAGAGCCGCTTCCAGCCCACGCTCGCCATGCTGGAAGCGCTGGACCCGCTGCCCGCGGGGTTGGTGGTGGCCAGCCCCTGCAACCCGGCGGGGACCATGCTGTCGCCCGCGGAACTGGCGGCCATTGCAGGATGGTGCCACGCGAAAGGGGTGCGGCTGATCTCGGACGAGATCTATCACGGGCTGAGCTGGGGCAGCGTGGCCGAGAGCTCGGCCGCCAGCTTTTCGCCGAGCGCCGTGGTGGTGAACAGTTTTTCGAAATACTGGTCGATGACGGGCTGGCGGGTGGGCTGGCTGCTGCTGCCAGAGGATCTGATCCGGCCGGTGGAATGCCTGGCGCAGAACATGTTCATCTCGGCCCCGCACATCGCCCAGCTGGTGGCTGAGGCGGCGATGGATTGCACGGCGGAGCTGGAGGGCAACAAGGCGCGCTACGCGGCGAGCCGGGCTGCCCTGCTGGAAGGCCTGCCGCGGGCCGGCTTCACCGACATCGCCGCCGCCGATGGTGCCTTCTACCTCTGGTGCGAGATCAGCCGGCTGAGCAATGACAGCCCGGCCTTCGCGGCGGCGATGCTGGAGGGCGCGGGCATTGCTGCGACCCCCGGGGTGGATTTCGACCGCGGGCGCGGCGGCCGCTACTTGCGCTTCAGCTATTGCGGCGCGCCCGAGGACATGGCGGCGGCGCCGGACCGGCTGATGGCCTGGCTGGGGCGCTGAGCCCTCAGGCCATATGGGTTTCCAGCACCAAACGGGTGACGGCCGGCGGCGGCGCCATGCTACGCTGCATCTGCTGGTCGCGCACGATATAGCCGCGCCCCCATACGGTGCCGATGAGGTTGTCGGCGCCGGCGCCGGCCAGCTTTTTGCGCAGCTTGCAGATGAAGACGTCGATGATCTTGGCGTCGGGCTCGTCAATGCCGCCATAGAGGTGATCGAGAAAGTTCTCCTTGCTCAGGACGGCGCCGCGGCGCAGCACCAGAAGCTCCAGTATCGCATATTCCTTGCTGGTCAGGGCGACCGGCAGACCCTCGACCGAGACCTCCCGCGCGGAGAGATCCATGGTGATGCCGCCGACTTCGAGGCGGGAATGCGAGAAGCCCTTGCTGCGGCGGATGATGGCCTGGAGGCGGGCCACGAGTTCCTGCTGGTCGAAGGGCTTGGCGAGATAGTCATCGGCGCCGGCCTGCAGGCCCTTGATCTTGGCTTCGGCCCGGCCCTGTGCGGAGAGCATGAGGATGGGGGCGGCGTTCTTCGCGGCGCGGATGCGGCGCACGACGTCGAAGCCTTCACAGTCGGGTAACATCACATCCATGATGATCGCGTCGTAATCATAGAGCTTGGCGAGATCGATGGCTTCGGCGCCGGTTTCGGCGGTATCGACCACCATTCGCGCCTGTTGCAGCACAAAGCTGATGCCGCGGGCGATGGTCCGGTCGTCTTCAGCGAGCAGGATGCGCATGGGGGGAAGCCCTTTTGGTTGCTGGTAGAGCCAGTATACTACCTATGCGTGTAGTGTCCAGGCAGAATGCTCGGATATGGCGTCTTATTAAAAAGAAGATAGCGGGAATTTGTCCTGTTTGCGAGAACGCTCCCTGAACAGGTGATGATAGGTGCGTAGGGCATGAAAAAAGGCGCCCGACTTTCGCCGAGCGCCCTCGCGCCGCCTCAAAATTTAGAAAAAATCAACTTTCCTCGTCGCGCTCGCCTTCGACCTCGATCTCAGCGTCGATCGCCTCATCCTCGTCATCGAGGTCATCCGCCTCCAGCGCCGCCGCATCGGCATCGACGTCCTCAATCTCGACATCATCCGTCTCGGCATCGGCACCCGCCGTGGCGGCGCGCTTCTTCAGCTTCTCGTCGACCACGGCCGGGCCGCGTTTCGGCCGGGGCTGCTCGGCAGGCTGCTCGGTGCCGCATTTCGGGCAGACGGCGGGCTGCTTCGTCAGGTCGTAGAATTTCGCGCCGCAGGACACGCAGGTCCGTTTCAATCCAAGGTCGGGCTTCGCCATTCTCACTGCCTTTTAGGAGGTGGGCTTCCCCGGGCCTGAAGGAAGCGTCACCGTGTCCAGGGTGCGGCGCATTGCCATGCGTCCAACCCCCTGTCAAACCACGGGCACCATGCACGACGCTTCCGCCGCCAGGCCGCTCCGATCCGCACCCCCCGCGCAGCCGCTTTCGGGCCGGCTGCGGGTGGCGGGCGACAAGTCGATTTCCCATCGCGCGCTGATGTTCGGCGCGCTGGCCGTGGGCACCACCAGCATCGAGGGGCTGCTGGAGGGCGAGGATGTGCTGCGCACCGCCGCCGCCATGCGCTTGCTCGGTGCGACTGTAGAGAGGCTCGGCGACGGCAAATGGCGCGTCGCCGGCCGCGGCGTGGGCGGGCTGACCGAGCCGGCCGATGTGCTGGACATGGGCAATAGCGGCACCGCGGCGCGGTTGATCTGCGGCCTGCTGGCCGGCCACCCGATTTTTGCAGTGATGACCGGCGATGCCAGCCTGCGCGGCCGACCGATGAAGCGCGTGACCGACCCGCTTTCAGCGACCGGCGCGCAGTTCTTCACCCGCGAGGGTGGGCGCCTGCCGCTGGCCGTGCGCGGCGCCGCCCAGGCCCTGCCGCTGGATTACCGCCTGCCCGTGGCCTCGGCGCAGGTGAAATCGGCCTGCCTGCTCGCCGGGCTCTGCGCCCGGGGCACGACGCGCGTGATCGAGGATGAGGCCACGCGCGACCATTCCGAGAATATGCTGCGGCATTTCGGCGCCACGGTGCATATCGGCATCGAGGGCCGCGGCCGGGTGATCGAGCTGGTCGGCCAGCCCGAGCTGGTGGCGGCACCCGTGGTGGTGCCGGGTGACCCCTCCTCCGCCGCCTTTCTCGCCGTGGCCGCGCTGCTGGTGCCGGGCAGCCGCATCGTGATCGAGAATGTCGGGCTGAACCCGCTGCGCGCCGGGATCTTCGAAAGCCTGAATGACATGGGTGCCGGCATTTCCGTCGCCAATCAGCGCATCGAGGGTGGTGAGCCGGTGGGCGACCTGGTGGTGAAGGCGACCCCGCTGCAGGGCGCCGATATCCCCGCCGGCCGGGTGCCGAGCATGATCGATGAATACCCCATCCTGGCCGTCGCCGCCGCCTGCGCCCGCGGCACCACCCGGATGCGCGGCCTCGGTGAGCTGCGGGTGAAGGAGAGCGACCGGCTGGCTGGCACCGCCGCCATGCTGCGCGCCGCCGGCGTGCGGGTGGAGATCGAGGGCGATGACCTGATCGTGCATGGCGGCCAGGTCGCCGGTGGTGGCGTGGTGGCCACCAATATGGACCACCGCATCGCCATGTCCGGCCTCGTGCTGGGTATGGCGGCGAAGGCGGGCATGGCGGTGGATGATGCCGGCTTCATCGAGACCAGCTTCCCGGGTTTTGCGGAGCTGGTGAACCGCGTGGCGGGCTGTCAGGCGATCCTGCCGGCATGATCATCGCCGTCGATGGGCCGGCCGCGGCCGGCAAGGGCACGCTGGCGCGCCGGCTCGCCGCGGCGCTGGGGCTGCCTTATCTCGACACCGGGCTGCTGTATCGCGCCGTGGGGCGCCGCGTGCTGGATGCGGGGGCTGAGCCGCGCGACCCGCCGGCCGCGCTGGCCGCCGCGCGGGCCCTGGTGCCCGAGGATTTCACCCGAAGCGACCTGCGCGGCCCGGTGGCCGACATGGCTGCTACCGCGGTTGCCGCCATTGGCGATGTGCGGGCGGAATTGCTGGAGTTCCAACGCCGCTTCGGCCGCGAGCGCGGCGCGGTGCTGGATGGCCGCGATATCGGCACGGTGGTTTTCCCGGAGGCAGAGGCAAAGCTCTTCGTCACCGCCTCGGCCGAAGAGCGCGCGCGGCGTCGCCATGCGGAGTTGCTGGGCCGCGGCGTGACGGCGGATTACGGGCAGGTCCTCTCCGAGGTGCGCGACCGCGACGCGCAGGATGAGAACCGCTCCGTGGCGCCGTTGCGCCCCGCCGCCGATGCGATTCTGCTCGATACCACGCATCTCGATGCCGATGGGGCCTTCGCCGCCGCCATGGCGCTGCTGGCGCCCAGGCTGTCTTCACACGGCACCTGAACCACGGGCGATTGCGGCTTGAGGCGCGAAAATGCGCCTCCGTCGCACCGTTTTCCCGCTTGACCCGCGGCGGCAACGGGCGGATAGGCTGGCAATAACGTCAGTGGCCTGAGCCTCTGGCGCTTTGGGCGTGAGCCTGAAGCGGATACCGGGCGGACCGTCACGCGCCTGGAACCTCGGCGGAACTGGGCATGGCCCCGCGTTTCGCAAGCCGTTCCTGCCGCTGGCGGGCGCGCAGACCTTCGCGGGCGCTATCGCCCGCACGGGACAGAACAACTTTATGGCACAAGCCAACACCCTCGGTGAAACCGAGGATTTTGCCACCCTTCTCGATGAGATGATGGGTGCCGACACCGGCTTCGCCGGCTCCGTCGTGACCGGCCGCGTGATCCGCATCGATGATGATGTGGCCGTGGTCGATGTCGGGCTGAAGAGCGAAGGCCGGGTTCCGCTCAAGGAATTCGCACCGCCGGGCATGAAGCCCGAGGTCAAGCCCGGCGACATGGTCGAGCTGTTCATCGAGCGCTACGAGGACCGTGACGGCTCCATCGTGCTCAGCCGCGAAAAGGCCCGCCGCGAGGAAGCCTGGACCTTGCTGGAGAAGGCCGCCGCTGCTCAGATCCGCGTCAACGGCATTATCTTCGGCCGGGTGAAGGGTGGCTTCACCGTCGACCTCGGCGGCGCCGTGGCCTTCCTGCCTGGTTCGCAGGTGGATATCCGCCCCGTCCGCGACGTGGGCCCGCTGATGGGCATGAGCCAGCCCTTCCAGATCCTGAAGATGGACCGCGCCCGCGGGAATATTGTTGTGAGTCGCCGCGCCGTGCTCGAGGAAACTCGTGCGGAGCAGCGTTCGGAACTGATCCAGGGCCTGAAAGAGGGCATGATCCTCGACGGCGTGGTGAAGAACATCACCGATTAC
>CAYNBM010000008.1:107513-175009 GCA_964395305.1 uncultured Rubritepida sp. | reverse complement strand
GCGGCCTCCAGCAGGATCTTCAGGAAATCCGGCGTGCCGGCATAGGCGGCGGGGTGATAGGCGCGGACGGCCTCGAGAATCTGCGCGGTATTGCCGGGGCCGGCGGGAATCACCGCGCAGCCCAGCGCGCGGGCCGCGCTGTCGAAGATGAAGCCGCCCGGTGTCAGGTGATATCCAAAGCTGTTCAGCACGACATCGCCGGCCGTGATGCCGGCGGCGGCCAGCGCCGGGGCGAAGCGCCAGGGGTCCGGGCCATCGGCAACACCCTCGAAGATCGGGCCGGGCGAGACGAAAAGCCGGGCGCGGCCCGCCCCGGGCGCGAAGCCGGCAAAAGGCGGCCGGGCCGCCTGCATCGCCGGCAGATCGGCCTTGCGCAGCACCGGCAGCGCCGCCAGGGCCACGGTCCCGGGGTCGATGGCGCCGAGATGCGCGGCCCATCCCGGCATGTTCATCGCGGCCTGGAGCGCGCGGACCAGGGTCTCTTGCATGGCGGTTTCCTTTTCCGGCGAAGATTGCCCCAGCCCCGTGCCGCTGGACAGCGCCCCCCGCCACGCGCCACATGCCGCCATGCGCCGCCCTCCTCGCCCGTCATCCCCGCCTCGCCGTGGCAACTCCCGCCCCGGCGAAGGCTTCGTCCCCCCCGATGCCCGCCGCGGCCCGCCCGCCGAGGCCACGCCAGGCGGCATGCTCTGGCTGCACGGCCTGCACACCGTGGCCGCCGCATTGGCGAACCCGGCCCGCCGCCTGCGGCGCCTGCTGCTGACCTCGGATGCGCACAAGGAATTGTCCGCCCGCCTGCCACCGCCCTGGCGCATCCAGCCCGAACTGGCCGAGCGGGCGCATTTCAGCGCCTTCCTGCCGGAGGATTCGGTCCACCAGGGCGCGGCCCTGCTGGTCGAGGCGCTGGAGCCGCTGGACATCCACGACGCGATCGATGCCGGCCCCGGCCCCATCCTGGTGCTCGACCAGGTGACGGATCCACGCAATGTCGGCGCCATCCTGCGCTCGGCCGCCGCCTTCGGCGCCTCGGCCGTGGTGATGCAGGACCGCCATGCGCCGCCCGAGACCGGGGCGCTCGCCCGTGCCGCCTCCGGCGCGCTGGAGCTGGTGCCGGTGGTGCGGGTGGTGAACCTCGCCCGCGCGCTGGAGGAGCTGAAGAAGCATGATTGCTGGGTCGTTGGCCTGGAAGGCACGGCGCCGACCACGCTGGCCCAGGCCGGCCTGGCGGGGCGCCGCGTCGCCCTGGTGCTGGGCGCCGAGGGCGAGGGCATGCGCCGCCTCACCCGCGAGGGCTGCGATGAGCTCGCCCGCCTGCCGATCAGCGAGCGGATGGAGAGCCTGAATGTCTCGGCCGCCGCCGCGGTGGCCCTTTATGAGTTGGGGAGGATGTGATGGAAGCGGCCAAGATGATCCTGGAGGCGCGGCGGGCAGGGCGGGTGCTGGCGCCGCTTGGCGCCGCGGCGCCGGCCGATGCCGCGGCCGGCTACGCCGTGCAGCGGCAGGTCGCCGAGATGCTGGGCGCAGTACCGCCGGCCGGTTTCAAGATCGGCGCCACGACACAGCAAATGCAGTCCTATCTCGGCCTCACCGGCCCCGCCGCGGGTTTCGTGCCGGCGGGCTCGCTCAACCCCTCCGGGCTTTCAGTGCCCTTCGCCGATTTCCTGGGTGTGGGTGTGGAATGCGAGGTGGCGGTGCGCCTGGGCGCCGACCTGCCGCCCGCCCCCTGCACGCCCGAGCGCGCGGCCGAGGCGGTGGAGGCGGTGATGTGCGCCATCGAAATCGTCGAGAAGCGCTATGGCGATCTGGCGGCACTGGGCACGCCCACGCTGATCGCCGACCAGGTGTTCCATGCCTCCGGCGTGCTGGGCCCGGCGGTCGCGGCGTTTCGCGAGATCGACCTGGGCGCGGTGCGGGGCGAGGTCTTCATCGATGGCACCTCGCGCGGGTTCGGGTTCGGCCGCGACCTTCTGGGCCACCCGATGAACGCTTTGGCCTGGTTGGCGGGCTCGGGCGCGGCCGAGGTGTTCGGCGGGCTGAAGGCGGGCCAGGTGATCTGGCTCGGCTCCGTCACGCCGCCGATCTGGCTGGAAGGGCCATGCGCCGTGCGGGTGACATTTTCGTCACTGGGCGATGTGTCTTTGACCTTCCGTTAGGCATTCTCGGCCAGATTGCCGGAGGGGTGCCGGTTCGCGCCAAACACAATCGCCAGAAGGGCGCATGGAGCTGCACTTGCCATGCCATCCTTCAAGGGTCCCGCCGCCAATAGGCCGGTTCGGGCTCAGCCCGCGCCCGATACGCCGCGCCACGATGCCGCGGGGAATGGGGGCAATGTACTGTTCGCGCCGGCGCCTGCACGTTCCGGTCAGCCGGGCTGGCATGCCTTGCCCGATGATCTGCAACTCATCCTCGCGCGCGAGGCCATGCTGCGCGCCGCCGCCACACTGGCGGACCAGGCCGAGCTTCTGGCCATCGAAATGGAAGCCGGCGCGCTGAGCGACCGCGGCGGCCCGGATGCGCTGCGGCTCTTCGCCGCCATCATCCGTGCCACCAATGCCGATACGATGGGACCCGTCGGCAACGCCTGAACCGGCCGCTCCCCCTCGGCGCCGCCCTGGCTCAGACCAGCCGGCTGGCGGGTTGTGCCGGGAAGCTCTTGATCGTGCGGTCAACCAGGGCCGGCAGCAGCGCGAGGATCGCCAGGCGCCCCCGCGCATCGCCCTTGCGGCAGGCCATTTCGAGGTTGGCGGCCGCATCACGCAGGGCCACCGCGCCGAAAGTGCCGGCGGCGGCCTTCAGCGTATGCGCCTCATCCTCGATCAGCTGCGGGTCATTGCCTGCGATGATGCGGGCGACGCGCGACCGGGTCTCCTCCATGAAGACCAGGATCAGCCGGGGCAGGCGGCCCGGGCCAACGGCCGTGCGCAGCTCCTCCAGCGTCTCCCTGTCCAGCAGCGGCGCGACCACCCCGGGCTCGGGCATCGGAATGGCAGCGCGCGGGCGCCGCGGCCGGGCATTGAGCGCATCCTCGACCGCCGCCAGCATCTGCAGCCGGTCCAGCGGCTTGGCGAGGTAGCCATCCATGCCGGCGGCGATGCAGGATTCGGCATCGCCCGGCATGGCGGAGGCGGTCATCGCGATGATCGGCACCCGACCATGGATGCCGGGCAATTGGCGGATGGCGGCGGTGGCGGCGAGGCCATCCATCACCGGCAGGCGCACATCCATCAGCACCAGATCGAATTCCGAGGATTCGGCGGCCGCCACAGCCTCGGCGCCGTCGCGCGCAAGCTCCACCGTATAGCCGGCCTTGCGCAGGATGGCGGCGGCGACGAGCTGGTTCACCTTGCCATCCTCAGCCAGCAGGATGCGGCCATTGGCCAGCGGCACGGCCGGCAGGATGGCGTCGGGCGCGGGCGATAGGCGGGATGGCGGCGCGCCGGATTGCGGCACCGGCACCAGCGGCAGGTCGAAGAAGAAGGTGCTGCCCTTGCCCGGCGTGCTGTCGACCGCGATCTGCCCGCCCATCAGCGAAACCAGGCGCTTGCAGATCGCCAGCCCCAGCCCGGTGCCGCCCTGGGCGCGCAGCGGCGGCCCTTCGGCCTGCGCGAAGCGGGTGAAGAGGCGCGAGCGCAGCTTGGGCGGAATGCCCACCCCGGTATCGGTGACCGCGACACCGAGCCGGCCATCGGGCAGGGCGGCCATGCGGATCTCGACCGACCCGCGAGAGGTGAATTTCACCGCATTGTCCACCAGGTTCAGCAGCACCTGCTGCAGCCGCACCACATCGCCGATCGCGCGCGCGGGCAGATGGTGGTCGAGGCTGGCGGAGATCGTCAGGCCCTTCTCGGCCGCGGCGGGGGCGACGAGGTCGAGCACCTCCTTCACCGGGTCGGCCAGGGTGAATGCCTCGGCGCCGATGCGCAGCTTGCCGGCTTCGATCCGGCTGAGGTCGAGCAGCTCGTTGACCGTGCCGAGCAGGGTCTGGCCGCAACGGCGCGACGTTTCGGCGTAGGCCCGCTGCTCGGCGTCCAGATTGGTGTCGAGCAGCAAGGACAGCGTGCCCATCACGCCGTGCAGGGGCGTGCGGATCTCATGGCTCATGAAGGCCAGGAAGTCGCTCTTTTCCTGGTTCGCGCGCTCTGCGGCGCGGCGGGCGCGGATGGCCTCACGCTCGGCCCGCACCCGCGCCGTCACGTCATGCTGGATGCCGACAAAAGCCACCAGCCGCCCGTCGGTGCCGAAGACGGGCGAGGTGTGCAGCTCGTTGATGAACCGCTTGCGGTCGCGCCGGTAATTGACGAGTTCGATCGTGATCGCGCGCTGATCGGCCACCGCGCGGCGCAGCAGATGGGTGGAGGCGGTATCGGTGCCCGGCCCCTGGAGGAAGCGGCAGTTGCGGCCCAAAACCTCCTCGGCCGGATAGCCGGTGATCTTGCTGAAGGCGGGGTTGCAGAAGACGATGGGGCAATCGGGCATATTGGGGTCGGTGATGACAACCCCGGTCGGCGCGGAGGCGACGGCCAGCGCCAGCGCGCCCTCGAACCCCGCCGAGGAGACGGATTTGAGGGCACCGCGCAAATAGGCGTTGCCGCCCGCGTCGCGGACCAGGTCGGGGGCAAGGGCCGTCGCGGCTGCCACCTTAATCGTCGTAGGTGAGAAGGGCGTCGAATGGGACATGGATGCGGCTCCTGCCGCCGAGGAAGGTGAGTTCTATGAGGGCGGCGCTGCCCACCACTTCGGCGCCGGCCTGCTGCAGCAGGGAGATGCCCGCTGCCATTGTTCCACCTGTCGCCAGGAGGTCGTCGAGAAGCACCACGCGCTGGCCCTTCTGGATCGCGTCGGCCTGAATCTCGATCCGGTCCTCGCCATATTCGAGCGCATAGGACAGGCCGAGCACGGCGCCGGGCAGCTTGCGCGGCTTGCGCAGCATGATGAAGCCGATACCCATCTGCACCGCCAGCGGAGCGGCGAGCAGGAACCCGCGCGACTCGATACCGGCCAGGACATCGGGCCTGCGGGCCGCCAGCATGTCAGCCATGCGGTTCACCGCCTCCTGCCAGGCCGGGCCATGGGCCAGCAGGGTCGAGATATCGTGGAACAGGATGCCGGGCTTCGGAAAATCCGCGATTCCCCTGATATGGGCCTTGAGGTCCATCTCCGGGCGTGCGCTGCGGGTTTCGGCCAGATCGTGCAAGGCTGCTGCTCGGCTTTCATGTCGGCTCCGACAACGCGCGTCGGACGTGGATGTGGCGTTGAGTATCTCGGGCCGGTTTGTGCCGCGGCACCCCGCCGGCTGGCGGGACAGGCCGTGAACCGGGCCATTCTGCGGACTGCGTCATGCGCGTGCCGGATGGCCGGGTGGAGGCGGCAGACCCAACATGGGCGAGCGCGATCCTTGCCTGCGGGGCAACGCTACGATCATTACGCTATCGATGCAAGCTAATCCTGAACGAATAGCGTCAGGGCTTGCGCAACCCGCGCCAAATGGCCAACTCAGCGATCATGTCCCGCCCCGCCACCGCATTGTTGATCGGCCTGCTCGGCTTCACCGCCTACGTCATCCTTGTGATGGTGGTTGGCGATTGGGTGCTGGAAATGCACTGGGCCGTGCAATTTCTTTACTTCGCAATAGCGGGAATTGTGTGGGTTTTTCCGGCCAAACGGCTGATTTATTGGAGCGCTGGCAAGTAAATTCGGGATGCCGACATGGTCGGAGTGAGAGGATTCGAACCTCCGGCCCCCGCGTCCCGAACACGGTGCTCTACCAGGCTGAGCTACACTCCGGTGCCGCAGGCTTCATACGCCGCAGTCCGGGGCGGGGCAAGCCGGGCAGGGCTTCGATCATCGCCGCGGAAATTTGTCGCTTTGCGGCGTGCCGCGCAGCAGGCACATTGCGCATGGCCCAACCCGGCCCACGTCCCAAAATCCGGAGACCGTCTTTGATGAAGACCACGACCATGCTGCGCGCGGGCCTTGCCGCCCTCGCCTTCACAGCCCTGGCCACCGCCACGGTGCCGTCACTGGCCCAGGGCACTGACCCCGCCCAGATCATCCTGGCCCGCCGTGATGGGCTGAAGGCCGTGGGCGCGCATATGGAAGCCATGGGCGCCATCGCCCAGGCCCGTGGCGACATCGCCCCGGCGGTGGCCCGTATCGAGGCCATCCAGGCCTTTTTCGTGAATTTCCCCGATCGCTTCCCGGCCAATACCCAGGCCGGCGAAACGCGCGCCCTGCCTGCCGTCTTCACCGACCGCGCCGGCTTCACGACGGCCTACAACAACATGACCACGCAGCTCGCCACATTGCGTGCCGTGGCCGCCAGCGGCGATTCGGCGGCCTTCGGCCCAGCCCTGCAGGCCACCGGCGCGACCTGCGGCGCCTGCCACCGGCCCTATCGCAGCCGGTAAGCCAAAGGCCTGGCGCGGCCGGCAGATGTCGGCCGCGCCGGCGTTTCATCGCGCATAGCCATGACGGGCCGGCCTCGTCGTGTTCAGCGCCCCTGCCAGACCGCCGGGCGGCGGGCCAGGAAGCTCTGCACCCCCTCGGCGAAATCCTCCGAGGTGAAGCACATCGTCACCAGATCATCGCCATCGATGGCGCGCGCCGCCGCCGTCAGCCGGCGCAGCGCCTGCTTGGTGGCGCGCAGGGTCAGCGGCGCATGGCCGGCCACGGTGGTGGCCAGCGCCGCGGCCCGGGCCTGCAGCGCGGCGTGGTCGGGCAGGATCTCCGAGAGCAGGCCGGCCATGCGCATTTCCTCGGCCTCCATCAGGCGGGCGGAGAAAATCAGGTCGGTCACCCGCGCGGGGCCGATCAGCGCGGCCAGGCGCGCGTGGTTCACCATCGAGAGCGTATTGCCCAGCGTGCGGGCGATGGGAAAGCCGAAGCGGGCATTGGCGGCGCCGATTCGCAGGTCGCAGACCGCGGCGATGGCGGCCCCGCCGCCGGTGCATGCGCCCGAGATGGCGGCGATGGTGGGTTTGTTGCAATTCTCAATCGCGGTCAGGATCCGGTCGATCTTGTGTTCATAGGCGATGGCCTGCTCCGCGCTGCGGAACTCCGTGAACTGGCTGATGTCGGTGCCCGCCGCGAAGGCCTTTTCGCCCGCGCCGGTGATGACGATGGCCCGGATGCCCGGGTCGTCATTGGCTGAGATGCAGAGATTGGCCAGGCCCTCATACATCGGGAATGTCAGGGCATTGCGCGCCTGCGGCCGGTTGAAGGTGACGAAGGCAATGCCCTCACGCGTGTCGATCAGAAGGTCTTCCATACCGGCAGTCTTGCCCCAGCCGGCGTGCGGTGGAAGATGCCCGCTGAAAAAGCCGGGGTCATCCATGCGTATCATCGATGTGAAACAGGCCGTGGCGCCGATCAACAGCGCCATCGCCAATGCCTATATCGATTTCTCGAAGATGACGGCCAGCATCGTCGCCGTCACCATCGAGGATGGCCAGGGCGGCCGTGCCACCGGCTTCGGTTTCAACAGCAATGGCCGCTACGCCCAGCCCGGCCTGCTCGCTGAGCGTTTTGTGCCCAGGCTGCTGGAAGCGAGCCTCACCACCCATGAGGATGGCGGCCTCGAACCCGCCAGCGCCTGGATGGCGATGATGAAGAACGAAAAGCCGGGCGGCCATGGCGACCGCTCGGTGGCCGTGGGCGTGCTGGACATGGCGCTGTGGGACGCGACGGCCAAGCTCGCCAGCAAGCCGCTGTGGCGGCTGCTGGCCGATCGCTACAATGGCGGCCAGGCGGATGAGACGGCCTGGATCTACGCCGCCGGCGGCTACTACCACCCCGGCAAGGGCGTGGACGGGCTGCTGGAGGAGATGCGCCGCTATCTCGGCCTGGGCTATTCGGTCGTCAAAATGAAGATCGGCGGCGCCCCCGGCACGCCGCTCAAAGCCGCGCTGAAGGAAGATGTGGAGCGAATCGAGGCCGTGCTGAAGCTGCTGGGCGGCGACGGATCGCGCCTTTGCGTCGATGTGAATGGCCGCTTCGGGCTGCATGCCGCGCTGGTCTATGGCGCCGCCCTCGCGCCCTACAATCTGCGCTGGTACGAGGAGCCGCTCGATCCGCTGGATTTTTCCACCCATGCCGTGCTGGCCGAGCAATACGCCCCGCCCATCGCCACAGGCGAGAACCTCTTCTCCATGCTCGACGCGCGCAACCTGATCCGGCACGGCGGGCTGCGGCCCGACCGCGACACGCTGCAATTCGACCCGGCGCTGAGCTATGGCCTTGTGGAATACCTCCGCACGTTGGAGATGCTGCGCGAGCATGGCTGGTCGCCCCGGCGTTGCGTGCCGCATGGCGGGCACCAGTTCGCGCTCAACATCGCAACCGGCCTGGGCCTGGGCGGCAATGAGAGCTACCCGGAGGTCTTCGCCCCCTTCGGCGGCTTCGCCGATGACACGCCGGTGGTGGACGGCCGCATCAGAATGCCCGATGCGCCGGGCATCGGCTTCGAACGCAAGAATGATCTTTATGCGGTGATGCGGACACTGCTGTAGGGTTGCGCGATGCGCCTCCTCGTCGTCGAAGACAATGCCGAACTCGCCAAGCAGCTGCGCAATGCGCTGGGCGAAACGGGCTTTGCCGTCGACCTCGCCGCCGATGGTGAGGAGGGGCTGCATCTCGGCGCGACCGAGCCTTATGACGCGGTGGTGCTGGATCTCGGCCTGCCCAGGCTGGATGGGCTGTCGGTGCTGCGGCGCTGGCGGGCGGCGGACCGGGCGATGCCGGTCATTCTTCTCACCGCGCGCGATTCCTGGTCGGAGAAGGTGGAGGGGCTGAATGCCGGGGCCGATGATTATCTGGCAAAGCCCTTCATCATGGCCGAGCTGATCGCCCGGCTGAACGCCCTGATCCGGCGCTCCAACGGGGTGGCCAAGCCAGAGCTGGATTTCGGCGAGATCAGGCTCGACACCGCAGCCCGCGCGGTGACCCGGCAGGGGCAGATGGTGCGGCTCACCGCGCTGGAATACGGCATGCTGGCCTATCTGGCACTCAATGCCGGCCGCCCGGTGTCCAAGACCGAGCTGACGGAACATCTCTACGCCCAGGATTTCGACCGCGATTCCAACACGCTGGAGGTCATTGCCGGGCGGCTGCGGCGCAAGCTGGGCGATGGGCTGATCGAGACGGTGCGCGGCCAGGGCTACCGCATGAGCCTGCCGCGATGAACGCGATGGGTGGGGCGGCGCCCTCCGCCACGCCGACGATCCGGGTGCGTGGTAGCCTCACGCGGCGGCTGGCCCTGCTGGCGGCGCTGTGGGTGGCGCTTGGCCTGGGCGTCACCGGCTGGTTCGTGGTGCGTCTGGCGGAGGAGCAGATCGAGAGCGCCGCTGATGGGCGGATGACCTCGCTGCTCGATGCGGTGGTGGCGGCCGCGGCACTCGACCCCGTGCGCGGGCCGATCCTGGCCCGGGCGGTGAGCGAGCCGGAATTCGACCGGCCGCTGTCGGGGCATTACTGGCAGATGTCGGCGGCGGGCGGGCTGGTGGCCACCTCGCGCTCGCTGTGGGACCAGCGGCTGCCGGCACCCAGGCCCGATGACGAACCGCGCAATGAGGACATCATTGGCCCCCGGAACGAGCCGCTGCGGCTGCTGGAACGCCATGTCCAGCTCGAGGCGCGCTTCGGCACGCCGCGCTACCAGACCGTGACGATCCAGGTCGCCGTCACCCGGCGGGAGACGGATACTGAGATCAACCGGCTGCAGAAGGGCCTTGTGCTGGCCTTTCTCGGCCTGGGCACCGGGTTGGTGGCGGTGGTGGCCTTGCTGGTGGTGTGGTCGCTGGCGCCGCTGCGCCGCGCGCAGGAGGAGCTGGTGGAGGTGCGCGCCGGCACAAGGCAGCATGTGGACCTGACGGTGCCCAGCGAGATCGCGCCGCTGGTGCAGGAGATCGAGGCGCTGATCGGCCAGAACCGGGCGACGGTGGAGCGCGCGCGCACCCATGTCGGCAATCTGGCGCATGCGCTGAAGACGCCCGTCGCCGTGCTGCGCCTGGCGCTGGAGCGGGAGGAACTGCCGGCCGCCCGCGCCCAGGCCGCGACGCTGGAGCGGCTGGTGCAGCATCACCTGCGCCGCGCCCGGGCCGGCGCGCTGGCGGGTGCGGCGGGCGAGGAGGCCATGCCCATGGCCGCCGCGCAATCGCTGGCGACGGCGCTGCGGCGGCTGTTTTCCGGACGGGGGATCGCCATCACCGTGATCGGGCGCGACGCCGCGCGCACCCGGGCGGACCCGCAGGATCTGACGGAAATGCTGGGCAATTTGATGGAAAACGCCTGCAAATGGGCGAAGGCCCGGGTGGAATGCCGGGTGGTGCCGGCGACGGGCGGGATGATCCGCATCGAGGTGGAGGATGACGGGCCGGGGCTGGCGGAGGGGCAGGACGGGGCGGCGCTGGCGCGCGGTGTGCGGCTGGACGAGGCGGCGCCGGGCAGCGGGCTGGGGCTGGCCATCGTGGCCGATCTGGCGGGGCTTTATGGCGGGACGCTGTCGCTCAACCGTGGCCGGCGGTTGGGGGGGATGCTGGCGGTGCTAGAGCTGCCGGGGCGGGTTTGAATGCGCTTGGACCGGTGTCCCCTCCCCCTGCGCTACCCCTCCCCCTCCAACCTCTCGATATCCCCATCGCTCAGCCCGAAATGATGCCCGATCTCATGGATCAGCACATTGCGAACCAGCCGAAACAGCTCCTCCCCCGTCTCGATCCACTCCAACAAAATCGGCTCGCGGTAGAGAAAGATCGTATCGGGCTGCAGCGGCACATCGAGCACCGATTTCTGCGTCAGCGGCGTGCCGCGATACAGCCCGGTGAGATCCCAGGGGTTGTCCATCCCCATCTCCTCCAGCGTCTCGTCATCGGCCACATCCTCGACCACGATGGCCACGCCGCGCGTCATGGCACGCAATTCGGCGGGAATGGCGTCGAGCGCGTGCTCGGCCATCTGAATGATCTCGTCGGTGCTGGGGGGCGTGGTATGGCGCATGCCTGAAACACCCCCAGGACCGGGGCGAAGTCAAGGATTGGAATGATGATCGAAACGTTGGACGCCGCCGCCCGTGCCGCCCTCGCCACGAGCCTGCCGGATTGGCGCGTGGTGGAGGGGCGTGACGCGATCCAGCGCAGCTTCAGGTTCCGCGATTTCTCGCAGGCCTGGGGTTTCATGACCCGGGCCGCCCTGCTGGCGGAAAAGGCCGACCATCACCCGGAATGGTTCAACGTCTACAACCGCGTCGACGTGACGCTGACCACCCATGACGCGGGCGGGCTCTCGGCGCGCGACGTGGCGCTGGCCCAGGCCATGGACGCGCTGCTCGGGTGAGCATCACCCGCGCCGCCGCCCGCCACTGCCTGGCCCAGGCCTGGTCGCCGCTGGTGGAAATGCCGCTGCCCGATGGCAGGCGGGCCGACATCATGGCCATCACCGCGCGCAGCGAGATCGTGATCATCGAGGCGAAATCCGGCCCAAGGGATTTCCTCACCGACCAGAAATGGCCGAGCTACCGCGCCTGGTGCGACCGTCTGTACTTCGCCGTCGATCTCGATTTCCCGCGTGGATTGCTGCCCGAGGCGGTGGGCCTGCTGGTCGTCGATGGCCGCGAGACCACGCTCTGCCGCGAGGCGCCGCACCACCCCGTGGCGCCGGCGCGCCGCCGCGCGCTGTTGCTGCGCTTCGCCCTGCTGGCCGGCCGCCGCCTCGCGGCCGAGCAGGACCCCTGGGGTGCCGAGGAATTGCGGATGGCGCTGCGGGCGGAGTGAGGCCCGGGCCTGCTACCAGCTCAGCGGAATGCGCAGAAAGGCGCCCGGCGCGGGGCGGAACAGCCTGTCCTGCAACTGGCCGGGCGAGCCGGTGTCCTGCGCCAGCCCGCGGCCGGGAATGCGCGGCGCGATCACGCCCGGGGTCAGCCGCGTGGCATCGGCGTGTTGCTCGCGCGGTGCCTCGATCTGGTTGTTGGGCACCGGCGCGCGCTGAATGTCCTGCCGCGTATAGCCCTGCGCCCGCGCCCCTGGCGCCTCATGAACCACCATGCCGCCGCCCATATAGGCGGCGTTCACATCATCGGTGCGGCGCTGCCGTGTGGGGCGGCGGGGCGGGCTGGCTTCCTGGGCCATGGCACCACCGGCCGCGAGGAGCGGAAGCACGATGGAAAAGATCGAGCGGCGCTTGAACATGTCTCCATAGATAGTGAATCACAGGTTTTGAGACAAGGTTTATTTGCCTCCGGGCAGCAGCAGACGCACCGCAAGCCCGGGCGGATCGGCCCCCGGCATGGCGTCCGCCAGCTCCAATTCGCCGCCATGCAGCTGCGCTACGGCGCGCGCGAGCGACAGGCCAAGCCCTGAGCCGGGGGTGTTGCGGGACTGGTCGGCGCGAAAAAACCGTTCTCCCGCGCGGCTTTGGTCCTCGCTCGGCAGGCCAGGGCCGGAATCGGTGACGACGATCTCGATCGCGCCATCCTCCAGCACATGGGCGGCCAACTGAACCACGCCGCCATCGGGTGTAAATTTTACGGCATTGTCGAGCAGATTGGCCACGGCCTGCAGCAGCAGGTCGCGGTCGCCCACCATGCGCAGCGTGGCGGGCAGGTCGGTCTCAAGCCGCTGGTCGCGCGCCTCGGCCGCGGCCTGGTAGAATTCGGCGGCATCCGCCAGGACCTCCGGCAGGTCGAAGGTCGCGAAGGCGGCGCGCCGCGCGCCGGCCTCGGCCTCGGCGATGCGCAGCAGGGCGCGGAAGATGCGGCTGATATTGTCGAGATCGGCGATGCCCTGCTCGACGGCGGCGCGCAGCTCCGCCTCGGTGCTGGCCACACTCAGGCTCTCCTCCAGCTTGGAGCGGGCGCGGGCGATGGGGGTGCGCAGATCATGCGCGATGGCGTCCGAGACGCCGCGCACGCCGGCCATCAGCGTCTCGATCCGGTCCAGCATGGAGTTCATGCCCTGGCCCAGCCGGTCGAACTCATCGCCGCGGCCCGAAATCGGCACGCGGCGCGTCATGTCGCCGCCGGCGATGCCCATGGCGGTGCGGAAGGTGGGGTCGAGCCTGCGCTCCAGCGCGCGGCGGATCAGCGCGGCACCGGCAATGGCGATCAGCATGGAGGCGCCGAGCGACCAGACCACGCCCTCGGTCAGCACGAGGCGCAGCTGCAATCGCTCGCTCTCGTCGCGGCCGACGAGCAGGCGCAGCGCCTCGCCGCCGCCGGTGAGGTCGCGGCGCAGGAAGCGCGCATCGGCCGGCACGCCGTCATGGGCGATGCGGGCGCGGCTGAAGATGCCATCGGAATCGGCCGCCACCGGCCAGGCCTCGAGATTGCCCGCCAGCTTCACGCCGTTGCGGTCGAGCAGGAGGTAGATCGCCTCGTTGGAGATATCGAGCGCGATGCGCTCATCGATGGCATCGACCAGGCCGTTGACGCCCGCCGCCCGCCAGCGCTCGCCCAGCGCCACCGCATCGGCACGGATGGCGGCCGCGACCTGGCGATCCAGCGCGCCCGCCGTCGCCCACCACAGCACCGCCACCAATGCCAGCGACGAAAGCGCGAAGACGATGGTGAACAATGCGGCGAAGCGCAGCCCGGCACTCTGCAGCAGGCGCGGGGGCGCCGCACCGCGCAGCATGGGGCGGCGGACGGGTGGGGCGTGCCTTTCGCTCAGGGCTCAGCGCGGATCATGTAGCCCGCATTGCGCACGGTGTGGATCAGCGGCTTGTCAAAGCCCTTGTCGAGCTTCTGGCGCAGGCGGGAGACATGGACGTCGATCACATTGGTCTGCGGGTCGAAATGATAGTCCCAGACCTTCTCCAGCAGCATGGTGCGCGTCACCACCTGGCCGGCATGGCGCATCAGATGTTCCAGCAACCGGAATTCGCGGGGCTGGACGTCGATCTTCCTGCCGCCGCGCGTCACGGTGCGGCTGAGCAGATCGAGCTCGAGATCGGCGACACGCAGGCGGGTGGCCGGCGCATCCACGCTGGGGCGCCGCGCCAACGCTTCGACCCGGGCCAGCAATTCGGCGAAGGCGAAGGGCTTGACGAGGTAGTCATCGCCGCCGGCTTTCAGCCCCTTCACCCGCTCATCCACCGCGCCGAGTGCCGAGAGGAACAGCACCGGCGTGCGGTTGCCCTGGCCGCGCAGCGTTTCCACCAGCCGCACGCCATCGACCCCGCCGGGCAGCATGCGGTCGAGCACGAGCAGGTCGAATTGTTCCGAGGCCGCAAGGAAAAGCCCATCGCGGCCATTGGCCGCGTGCTCCACCGTGTGCCCGGCCTCCTGCAAACCTTTCTTCACGAAGCGGGCGACTTCGACATCGTCTTCCACCAGCAGGATTCGCATATATGTCAGCCCTTCCTCATTCGTCGCCGGTCAGCCCGGACCGGGCGGCCGGCGGCCGACCAGCACGGTCAATTCCTGTGGCCGGCCATCGCGCTGCACCGAAAGCCGCACCGGCTGCCCAGGGGCGATGGCGGCAACGTAGCGCACAAGCGCACGCGATGTCTCGGTGCGTTCACCATTGACCGAGAACACCACGTCGCCGGCGCGCAAGCCGCCGCGCTGCGAGGGCCCGCCGCGCACCACATCGGTCACCAGCACGGCGCGGCGGCCGGCGCGCGGATCATCGGGCACCAGATCCTGCACCGAGACGCCGAGCCAGCCGCGCTCCACCCGCCCGTCGCGGCGCAGCTGTTCGATGACCGGCCGCGCAAGGTCCGAGGGCGTGGCGAAGCCGATGCCGGCCGAGGCACCGGAGGGCGAATAGATCGCGGTGGAAATGCCGATCACCTCGCCCGCCACATTGAACAACGGCCCGCCGGAATTGCCCGGGTTGATCGCCGCATCGGTTTGGATGAAGTCATCGAAGGGCCCGGCGCCGATCTCCCGGCCCCGCGCCGAGACGATGCCCGAGGTGACCGTGCCGCCCAGGCCGAAGGGATTGCCCGCCGCCAGCACCCATTGCCCCACCCGCATGGCATTGCTGCTGCCCCATGCCACGGCAACCAGCGCCCCGCGCGGCTCGACCCTGAGCAGGGCGAGGTCGGTCAGCTCATCGGTGCCGACGACGCGCGCGGCCAGCTCGGTGCCGTTCTGCAGCGCGACGGTGACGCGGGTGGCCGACCCCACGACGTGGTTGTTGGTCACCACGAAGCCCGCGGGGTCGATGACGAAACCCGAGCCCGCGCCTTGGGTGCGTTCGCGGCGGCCGCGGAAATAGCGCTCGAAGGGGGTGCCGCGGAATTCCGGCGGGGCCTGGGCCACAGCTTCGCCCTGCACCGCGATATTGACCACGGCCGGCAGCACGCGCTCGGCCAGGTCAGCGAAGTCGGGCAGCGCCGCGCGCTGGGCGACGGCCGGCGTGCCGCAGCCCAGCAAGGGGGTGGCCGGTGTGGCGACGGCCAGCGCCAGCAACGCGCGGCGGCGCGGTGAGGGGGTGGCATGGGACATCATGGCGGTCACTGGTAACCCTGGCATGGCGGGCCGCGGTCGCGGCCCGGAAAGTGAGTTGAAATCTCTGCCAATATGGGATGCGGAGCAAGACTTCCCATGGTGGGGCTGCCATGCCGGGCATAAGGGGCAGGGGCTGGTCGGTGGACCATGTCGAGGAAGGGCGCGCCCGGCTCGGCGACTGGTGCCGGTCATTCGCATTCGGGGCGGCCCTCCATCTCCAGGGTGAAGCGCCCTCGACGATGAAGACGGTCACCAGGAGCGATGGGCGTGGATAACGGTGGCCTGGCCGGGGGCGAAGCGGGCGCCGAGGGCCAAAGCGGCCGTCAGCGCAGAAATCCGCATCAGCCGCCCATGGCGGGGCGGTTCCGCGGTGCGGACAGGAAAAGCCGGGGGCATGCCGGGCGTGCCGCGATGGCGATCACATATCCGACTTCAGAACTATCAATTGCGCAAAATTAACGTAAAACCGATATCATTCCGGAAGCAAAACCATCAAGCTGCTTCTTGTCGTCCCACGCTGGCCCGCTTCGGCCCGCCAGCGGGGCGGACGACATGAGGCGGCGGCCAATTCCCGGCAGGCCTCCGCCAGACTGGCTGTCTCCCGGCGGCCACGCCCTGACCGCGGCAACGCGGTCAGGGCGTCTCTTTTCCAGCCCCCACCACTCAGCGCAGCTGTGGATTGTCGAAGCGCGGCTCGCGGTAGCGCCCCAACGCCGCGCCCAGCGCGCGGGCGAGGTCGCGCTTCTCATCCTCGTTCAGATACAGGCCGATCTCGCTCTCGCGCCCGCGATGGCCAACGATCAGCCGGGGTGCAGCGCCCTCCTCCAGCCGGACCCGCGCCCAATAGGGATCGAGCACCGCCTCATGCGCCCGGCCCGGCCCGTCGATCCGCAGGATTCGCAGGCTGCCGTCGCTGAGCGAAATCCGCTCGACGCAGCGCCGGGCATGCGCCCGATGCATCAGGAACAGCCCGAGCACCAGCGCCAGCTCCGCCCCGGCAAAGCCCAGCACCGGCCAGGCGCCGAGCAGCGCGAACAGCACCCCCGACAGCCCGAAGCCCAGCACCAGCACCGCCGCCACCACGCGCATGCCCGTGCGGTTCAGGCTTTGCTGTGGCCGGCTGACGGCTTCGAAGAGGAGGGGACTCGCGCGATCCGGCATGCCTGCCATAGATGACCGCACCCATGCCCCGCACAAGCCCCGCCAAACCGCCGCTCCATGGCACCGCGACCGCGCCACGCCGCGCCCGGCTGATGAACCGCGACCAGGCCGCTGCCTTCATCGCCGCCATCGCCCAGCACAACCCCGCGCCCGAGACGGAGCTGCTCTACACCGATCCCTTCTCGCTGCTGGTGGCCGTGGTGATGTCGGCGCAGACGACAGATGCGGCGGTCAACAAGGTCACCCCCGCGCTCTTTGCCGCAGCCCCCACGCCGGCCGCGATGGCGGCACTCGGGGCCGAGGGCGTCGGCCAGCTCATCCGCCGCATCGGGCTCTGGCAGGCCAAGGCGAAGAACGTGGCCGCGCTGGCGCAAAAGCTGGTCGACGCGCATGGCGGCGTGGTGCCCGGGGACCGCGCGGCGCTCGAGGCGCTGCCCGGCGTCGGCCGCAAGACCGCCAATGTCGTGCTCAACGTGGTCTTCGGCGAGGCCACCATGGCGGTGGACACGCATATCTTTCGCCTGGGCAACCGCACCGGCCTGGCGCCGGGGCGCACCACGCGCGCGGTCGAGGACGGGTTGGTCAAGCGCATCCCGGCCGCGATGCTGCGCGACGCGCATCACTGGCTGATCCTGCATGGCCGCTACATCTGCAAAGCCCGGCGGCCGGAGTGCTTCAGGTGCCCGGCGGCGGCGCATTGCAACTACAAGGACAAGGTGGTGGCGCCGTGATAGCAAGCACCGAAAAATGCTAGCTTTGGGGTATGGCCTGCGTTAAACCCCCGCCATGGCCGTCCCCCAGCTCAACATCCGCTCCGCCTTCGCCCGTGGCCGCGCCCGCCACCTCGCGCTCCAGACCGGCATGAGCGTGACCGAGGTGGTGGAGGACGCCCTGCGCGGCTACGCCCCACCCGCCGGTGCGGCCGCTATCGGCCGGCTGGAACGGCGCGGACCGCTGCTGGTGCTGCCGCCGGGCGATCGCGCCGTCACCCATGCCGAGGCCGAGGCCGCCCTGGCCGCCAGCCGCGAGCGGTGAAACCGGCCGCTCTGCTCGACAGCAATGTCATCATCGCCATGCTCGCTGGCGGGCATGAGCACCATGGCCCGTCCTTTGCCCTGCTGGATGGCGGCGTGCGCTTCGCCATCTCCGCCCATAGCCTGGCCGAGGCTTACGCGACGCTCACCCGGCGCGGGCCGCATGCGCCCTTCGCCTTCACCGCGGCCGAGGCCTGGGCGGCGCTGGAAAGCCTGCGCGCGGTGACCGACCTTCTGGGCCTCACCGCGGCGCGGCATTTCGACGTGGTGCGCCGCTTCGCCGCCGCCGGCGGCATCGGCGCGCGCCTCTACGACGCGCTGATCGGCGAGGCCGCCATGGCCTATGCCATCCCGACCCTGATCACCTGGAATGAGCGCCCTATGGCCGGGCTCTTCCCCGCGCTGTCGGTCGTCACGCCCCGGGCCTTTGTTGAGGCGACATGACCCATGACGTGATCGTGGTGGGCGGCGGCGCGGCGGGGGTGGCGGCGGCCATCGGCGCGGCGCAGGCCGGCGCGCGCACCCTGCTGCTGGAATCGGCCGGCTGCCTGGGTGGCGCCGCCACCATGCGCGGCGTCATCACCTGGTGCGGACTCTACACATTGGGCGATCCGCCGCGGCTGGTGGTGGGCGGCGTGGCGACGCCGATTATGGCCGGCCTCACCCGGCTCGGCGCGCTCTCGGCGGTCCATCGCCACCGCGGCGTCTTCACCACCTTCGACCCGGAGGCGCTGAAGCTGGTGCTGGACCAGGAGGTGGCGCGGGCGGGGGTGGAGGTGATCTGCCACGCCGCCGTGGTCGGCGCCGTGCGCGACGGCAACCGCATCGCCGGCGTGACCTGGCAGGACCGGCGCGGGCCGCATGAGGCCACGGCGCGCGCCTTCATCGATGCCTCGGGCGATGGCGACCTTGCCCATCTCGCCGGCGCCTCCCTGCGCTACGGCAATGGCGGGCATGCAAATCTCGGCACCATGGCCACGCGCTTCTCAGGCTTGGCCCCCGATGCCGAGGCCAGGGCCGAGGCCATCGCCGCCTTGCTGACCGAGGCCAGGGCAGGGGGGGCCGCCATCACCAAGACCCGCGGCGTGGTCGCCCGGCTGCCGATCTCGGGCGATATCGTGCTCTACCTCGCCAGCGAGGATTACGACGCGACGATCGCCCCGGACCAATCCGCCGCCGCCGCCCGCGCCCGCGCCCAGGCCTGGGTCTATCTCGACATCCTGCGCCGCCTGCCGGGCTGGCGCCGGGCCTATCTCGCCCAGACCGGCCCCGATTTCGGCACCCGCGAAAGCCGCCACATCAATGCCCGACACCAGCTGACCTGGGCGGAGATCCAGGCCAGCACCCGATTCGATGATTGCATCGGCCTGGGCGCCTGGGGCGCGGAATGGCACGACCGCGCGACCTTCGAGAGCAGTTTCGATTATCCGCCTGACAGCGGGGCCTATGAGATTCCGCTGCGCTGCCTGATGAGCGCCGACACCGACAATCTCTTTGCTGCCGGCCGCTGCGCGGATGGCGACCGGATGGCCGGCGCCAGCCTTCGGGTGATGGGCACGGCGCTTGTCACCGGCCAAGCCGCCGGCGTGGCGGCGGCGTTGTCGACAGGCTCCGCCGGCGTGGCGGCGGCGTTGGGGCCGGCGGCGACCCGGGAGGAATTGCGCCGCCAGGGAGCGATTCTGGCGGAATTCACTTGACGCGGAAAATTTCACCGCCTTGACCCCCGCCCGCAGCGCTGCCATTCACCGCCCGCCCCCGCTCGGGGGCGCCATGCCGGGGTGCTGCCCGGTCTGACAGCGACAAGAGGCCGAACCAAGCCATGCGCGACACAGGCGAATATCTCTTCACGTCGGAATCCGTCTCCGAAGGACATCCGGACAAGGTGGCCGATCGCATCAGCGACACCGTGCTCGACACCTTCCTGGAAGCCGACCCGTATGCCCGTGTGGCCTGCGAAACCCTGGTGACCACCAATCGCGTCGTCATCGCCGGCGAAGTGCGCGGCCCGGGCTCGATCACGCCTGAGCTGCTGATGCACCGCGCCCGCCTGGCCATCCACGATATCGGCTACGAGCAGGAAGGCTTTCATTGGCAGCATGCCAAGATCGAGTGCCACCTGCATGCCCAGTCCGCCCATATCGCCCAGGGCGTGGACGCGGCCGGCAACAAGGATGAGGGTGCCGGTGACCAGGGCATCATGTTCGGCTACGCCTGCACCGAGACGCCGGACCTGATGCCGGCGCCGCTCTACTACGCCCACCTCATCCTGCGCCGCATCTCCGAGCTGCGCCGCAGCAATGACGTGCTGGTCAAGGGCCTGCTGCCGGACGCCAAGAGCCAGGTCACGCTGCGCTACATCGACGGCAAGCCGGTTGGCGCCACCTCCATCGTGCTCTCCACCCAGCATGAGGAGGGCATGGAGGCCGCACAGATCAAGGCGATGGTCCGCCCGCTCATCGAAAGCAGCCTGCCCGCCGGCTGGATGTGCCCGGACAGCGAGCTCTATGTGAACCCGACCGGCACCTTCGTCATCGGTGGCCCGGACGGCGATTGCGGCCTGACGGGGCGCAAGATCATCGTCGACACCTATGGTGGCGCGGCCCCGCATGGCGGCGGCGCCTTCTCCGGCAAGGACCCCACGAAGGTCGACCGTTCGGCCGCTTATGCCGCGCGCTATGTGGCGAAGAACGTTGTCGCCGCCGGCCTTGCGGAAAAATGCACCATCCAGGTCTCCTACGCCATCGGCGTGGCGAAGCCGCTGAGCGTGTATTTCGACCTGCACGGCACGGGTGCCGATGTCGATGAGGTGAAGCTCGCCCATGTGGTGCAGGAGATGGTGAACCTCTCCCCGCGCGGCATTCGCGAGATGCTGCACATGAACCGGCCGATATACGTCCCCACCTCCAGCTACGGCCATTTCGGCCGCACGCCGGATGAGGAAAAGGGCACCTTCACCTGGGAGCGGACCGACCTGGCCGCGGCCCTCAAGAGCGCCTTCAACCGTTGAACGCCTTCGGGTTCTGAACATGGGCGGCACCGGTCTCCGGTGCCGCCCTTTTTTCTTGAGGGGCGCGATGAGCGATTGGCCCGACGGCGTGCCGCAACGCCTCTATGGACGCAGGCGTGGCCACAAGCTGCGCCCGCGCCAGGAACGCCTGCTGGAGGAGACCCTGCCGGCCTGGCGTTTTTCCGACCCCGGCTTCGCGGCCGGACTGCCGCTGTGGCTGGAGGTCGGTTTCGGCGGTGGCGAGCACACGCTGGAACTGCTGCGGACACACCCCGACACCGCCATCATCGCCTCCGAGGTCTATGAGACCGGGCTCTGCTCACTGCTCACCGAACTGGTGCCCGAGGGCGCCGAGGCCACCACCCCGCCCCCGCCCCGCCTGCGCCTCTGGCCCGAGGATGCGCGCGAATTGCTGCTGGCCCTGCCGGAGGCCGCTCTGTCGCGCCTCTTCCTGATGTTCCCCGACCCCTGGCCGAAGGCGCGCCACGCCAAGCGCCGCTTCGTGCATCCCGAGATGCTGCCCATCATTGCCCGCGCGCTGAAGCCCGGCTGTGAGTGGCGCGTCGCCTCGGACGACCCGACCTATCAGGCCTGGGTGGAGGAAACCCTGCGCCCCAGCCCGCTCTTCGCCGGCGCCGAGCCGGCCCGCGAGAGGCCAGAGGGCTGGCCGCCCACGCGCTATGAGGCCAAGGCCATCGCCGCCGGGCGCCAACCCCTCTACTGGGTCTGGCGGCGAGGCTGAGCCCCCGATAGGCTTCCCCCGTCACGAGGAAGCGCAGTGCACCAGGCCATCACCACCCCCAAAATATCCCCCGCCGCCCCTCGCGGTCTCTGCACCGATTGCGGCATCTCGCGCATGTCCAACGCAAAAGCCTGCGGCACCGCCTGCCAGTTCATCGCCCCGGACTACCCCGCGCTCGAATCCCAGGTGCATGGCCGCGCCCGCGACCCCGCGCGCAACCCGGACGAGCTGCATTTCGGCCCCTTCCGGACAATGCTCCGCGCCCGTCTCAAAACCCCGGCCGAGGGCGCGCAATGGACCGGCATCACCACGCGGCTGGCGGAAAAACTGCTGGAAGCCGGCGCGGTCGACGCCGTGCTGACCATGGCGCCGGACCCGGAGGACAAGTGGAAGCCCATGCCGGTGCTCATCACCCGGCCCGAGGGCATGGCCGCCGCCCGCGGCATGCGCATGGGCTACGCGCCCCTGCTCGCCCTGCTCGAACCCGCCGCCGCCGCCGGCCACAAGCGCATCGCCATCATCGGCATCCCCTGCCAGGTCTATGCGCTGCGCAGCATCGAGGCGACGCTGGGTTTCGAGCGGATTTTCGTGATCGGCACGCCCTGTTCCGACAACACGACGACGGAAAGCTTCCACCAATTCCTCGCCCTGCTGGACGAGAACCCCGACAGCATCACCTACCTCGAATTCCGCGCCGATTACCAGGTGGAGCTGCGCTTCGCCGATGGCCGGCAACGCACCATCCCCTTCCTGGCGCTCCCCATCAGCCAGTTGCCAAAAGACTTCTTCCCGCTGACCTGCCGGACCTGCGTGGACTACACCAATGTCCTGGCCGACATCACGGTGGGCTACATGGCCGGCCGCGGCGAGCAATGGCTGCTCGTCCGCAACGCGCGCGGCGCCGAATTATTGGCCCTGCTCGGCGATGAGATCCACACCGAGGCGCCGACCAGTGCAGGGAAACGCGCCAATGCGGTCAAGGGTTTCCTCGCCAATACCGAGCGCGCCGCCGGCGGCCTGCCGCTGCGCCGAATGCCCGATTGGGTGCGCCCCATCGTCAGCTGGCTGATGCCGCGCATCGGTCCCCGCGGCCTGGAATTCGGCCGCACCAGGGTCGAGATGAAGGCCTGCGAATCGGTGGTGCATCTGCGCCGCGAACACCCCGCGCGGCTGAAGAACATGCTGCCCGAGCATGTCTGGAAGCTGGTCGCCCCCTACGGCCTCACCCCCGGCGCGGAGGAAGCGCCCGCCCCCAGATCCGGGAAAACACCGGCACCCCGTGCCGATGGTGCCACAGCGCCAGCCCGGCATGGCCCGCCGCCAGGCTGACCAGCAGCCAGGCCGCCGCCTGGTGCACCGGCCGAACCAAGGCGAACAGCACGGGGTCCGGCGGCAGCAGATGCGGCACCGGGATCACCAGGAACAGCGTCGTCGGCACCGGCCCGGGCGCCAGCTGCGCCGTAAAATACCCCAGCACCGGCACCACAAGCAAAAGCGCGTAGAGCACCGCCTGGCCGAGCCTGGCACCTCGCAGCCCCAAGGCCGGCGGCGCTGGCCGCAGCCCGCGCAGCACCAGCCTGGCCACCACCATGCCCAGCACCAGCAGCCCCAGCGTCTTGTGCAGCTGATAGGCCAGGAATTTCGCCAGCAGTTGGGTGAAGGGCAGGGCGGTCATCAGCAGCGCCAGGCCCAGCGTGGCCAGCACCAGGGCAGCGCTCCACCAATGCAGCCGCCGCTGCGCGGTGGACCAGCGCTCAGACAAGGATGCTCACCTCGACGGCGATGGTGATGAGGTCCGAGATCAGCGTGCGGTCGGCGGTCATGCCGAATTCGCTGCGGCGGATCTCGCCCTCGGCGGTGAAGCGCAAGACCTCGCTGCGGGCGGCGCCCGTCGGCTCGCCGCGGCCGCCGCCCGTTGGTCCGCCGCGGGTATCGCGCCGGCGCTCGGCGAGGCGCGCGCGCAACGACAAGGGCCGCTGCACGCCCCGCAGCAGCATCAGGCCGCGCACGGCAAAGGCGCCCTGGTCGGCCACGCCCTCGGCCCGGCCGGTGAAGCGCGCCTCTGGGAAGCGTTCGACGTCGAAAAAGGGCGGGCTGCGCAGCAATTCCGTGGCACCCGGCCAGGGCAGGGTGACGAAGCCGGTCTCGATCCGGACATCGACATCCGCCTCGGCCGGGCGGTCCGGGTCGATCGTGAGATCCGCCCGGAAGCGGTCGAACCGGCCCTGCGAGGAGAACATCCCCATATGCCGGGCGGAAAACCCCAGCTGCCCGCTGTCATGGTCGAAGCTGTAGCGCGCACGTTCCGCCCGTGCGGCGGGCGGAAGGGCGAGGGGCGCCGCGGCACAGAGAAGGGCCGCGGCGCGTCGGGGGATGCTGTGGCTCATCCAGCCTATATGGGGCGGCGGCCCGCCGCTTCACGCCCTGACAGGGTTGGAAAGCCGGCCGATGCTCTCGATCTCGATATCGACCACATCGCCATCCTTCAGCACCTGCGGCGGCTGCATGGCATAACCCACGCCCTCCGGTGTGCCGGTCAGGATCACATCGCCCGGCAGCAGCGTGAAACCCTGGCTGAGCTGATGGATGATCTCCTTCACATCGAAGATCATCTTCGACGTCCGGCTGGACTGCCGCTGCTCGCCATTCACCCAGAGCTGGATCGCGAGGTCGGAGGCGTCCAGCTCATCGGCCGGCACGATCCAGGGGCCGAGCGGGCAGGAGCGGTCCAGCGACTTGCCCTTGAACCATTGGCCATGCCGGCGCTGCAGGTCGCGCCCCGTCACGTCATTGCCGATGGTCCAGCCGAAGACGTGGCTCAGCGCGTCCTCCTTGCTGATATTGGCGCCGGGCTTGCCGATGATCAGCGTCAGCTCCGCCTCGTAATCCAGCCACTTCGTGACGCCGGTCGCGGTGTGGTCGGGGATGGCGGCGCCGGGGGCGATCACCGTATCCGGCGCCTTGGTGAAGAATTGCGGAAACTTCGGCAGCTCGGAGGTCTCCTTGCCCTGGGCGCGGTCGCCCTCGGCCACATGGTCCATGTAGTTGCGGCCGACGCAGAAGACATTGCGGTGCGGCCGGGGGATTGGCGCCATCAGGGTGACCTGCTCGATGGGCAGCAAGGCGGCCGGGGCTGGGTTGCCCAGCGCGCCGCGGATCGCGGCCAGGGCGGGCGCGCCGCTGGCGATGATGCCCTGCATGTCGACAACCCCCGCCGGCAAAGCGCCCGCGGCCAGAAGATCAAGCACCTGGCCGACCCCGGCCATGGCACCGGGACGCGGGCCCCTGGCATCGGTGAAGGTGACGAGTTGCAGCGGCATGGTCGAATCTCCCTGTGAATGGGCGGACGTTGAACAGGGAGAGGGTCCATGGCAAGCCATGCCAGTGGAAGCTGGCGAGTCGCGTGCACGAATTCCCTGGCTTTTTGTCGAATTTTTAGACATTGAGGGCCAGACCGACGTGCTACCCCGTCGTCAATTGACCCCTGGATGCCGCACCTCATGAGGACCGCGCCTAGCCTGCTGCCGCGATTTGGCCGCCGCTC
Source organism: uncultured Rubritepida sp. (assembly GCA_964395305.1). Lineage (GTDB taxonomy): Bacteria > Pseudomonadota > Alphaproteobacteria > Acetobacterales > Acetobacteraceae > Rhodovarius. The sequence continues at coordinate 150,079 of CAYNBM010000008.1, read as the reverse complement.
CCTCGGCGCCGCAGGGTTTCTGCTGGCCGCACCCGGCCATGCGCAGGTGGCCGCGCCCAATCCGGCCGCCATGGATTTGGGGCGTCGCGAGTGGTGGGCCTTCCGCTCCCGCTACCTCATGGCCGATGGGCGCATCGTCGATACCGGCAACCGCAACGTGTCGCACAGCGAGGGGCAGGGGTTTTCCATGCTGCTGGCGGTGCGGGCCGATGACCGGGCGAGTTTTGAGCGGATGTGGGGCTGGACGCGGCGGCACCTCGCCAGGCCGCGCGACGCGCTGCATGTCTGGCGCTATCGCCCCGGCGCCGCCAACCCCACCGATGATGGCAACAATGCCACCGATGGCGATCTGTTCCTGGCCTGGGCGCTGATCGAGGCCGGGCAGGCCTGGGGCGTGGCCGAGCACACCCAGGCCGGTCAGGCGATCGGCCGCGACATCCTGCGCCTGCTGCTGCGCGGCGCCGGCGGCATGACGCTGCTGCTGCCCGGTGCGCGCGGTTTCGACCGGCGCGACCACCTGGTGGTCAACCCTTCCTATTACTGCTTCCCCGCCATCCGCCGCATTGCCGCGGCCTTGCCCGACCCGGCCTGGGTGCGGGTGGCGAGCGACGGCATCCTGCTGCTGCGTGCGGCGCGGTTTGGCCGCTGGGGCCTGCCGCCGGACTGGCTGATGGTGGGCAAGGCGGATCGTCGCCTGAGCCTGCCCAGCAACTGGGCGCCGCGCTTCTCCTATGACGCGGTGCGGGTGCCGCTCTATCTCGGCTGGGGTGGCCTGGGCGGGGAGCCCCCGGTGCAGGCCGCCGCCGCCTTCTGGGCGGACAACCAGCACCGCGACCTTCCGGCCTGGACCGATCTGTCCACCAATGCCGTCGCACCCTACAGGGCCTCGCCCGGGATTGCGGCGATTGCCGGATTCGCCGGCGCCCTGTCCCGACGCCAACCGCGCATGCAATCCGGTGCATCGACACCGGCTGATCCCATGCCGGACTACTACTCTGGCGCATTGACAGCCCTGGTTTCGCTCGCGCGGCGCGATTCCGGTGCAAATATCTGGTGACAACCTTCGGAAACCAGTTGGAATCGCATAGGCAGCAGGTTCCGTTCGCGGCTTGTTGAGGGCATTGTCCGCCCGTGTCACGGGGATCGGTAGAGATGGCGAAAGACAGTGATGTGGCGCGCGTGGCGGCTGCGATGAACGCGCCGGGTTTCCGCTACCGCAGCTTCGGCAACGAGCCTGTGCGGATCAGGCCCGGGCAGGCCGGCACCTTGACCCAGCCGGGGGCGCAGCCCGTGTCACAGCCCATGGCGATGCCCGAGCCTTATGCGCCGCCTCCCATGGCCTACGAGCCGCAGGAGATGCCAACCTCCGAGGCGCTGCTCTCCAGCTATGAGTCCCTCCCCGAAAGTTTCGACCTGAGCCAGCAGGCCGGCTTCCGGATGGCGCCCGAGCCGCTCGCCATGGCGCCGGCGCCGATGGATGAGCCGATGATGGCGCAGCCCGTGGCCGAGCCGGTCATGCCCAGCTACCTCCCGCCCGAACCGCCGATGCCGCAGGCGCCGCCGGCCGATGTCGCCATGCCGGTGCCCGAGCCCGCGCCGCCCGAACCGCCGCCGGTGCCGCTGTTCTCCTGGCCCGAAACGCCGGCGGCCGCGATGCCGCCGCCGCCGGCACCCGCCTTGCTGCCGGAAGTCGCGCGGGCCTATGCGCCGCAGCCGCCTCAGGCCGCCGAAGCCGCCGAACCGATGCCCCCCATGGGCGGCGGCTTCCGCCTGCTCGAGTCCATCGGCCACCGCGCCGGGGAAACCGGCGCAGCCCGGCAGGATTCGGTCGCCGGCGGCACCCTGGGCATGTTGCGAAGCGCGATTGCGTCCGGCCCTGCGGAGTCAACCATGGCGGGAATTCTGGCGGGTTCGCAGGGCGGCGCCTCCGGCGGGGCGGGCTTTGTTGCCACAGCGGGGTTGTCTTTGGGCAACACCAGCGGGCAGATGGCCGGCCTGCTGGCCGCCGCGAGCGTGACAGTTCCCCTTTCAGACGTTATGCGGCTGATAGCGGCCGGTGCCACCCCACCGCCGTCCCCCTTTGATGCGTTTCGGGCTGCGCTTGGCGCGCAGCCCGGCCGCTAGTTTGCCGGAGGCCACATGCCCTTGATCGTTTTCGCGTCTCCCAAGGGTGGCGTCGGCAAGACCACGATGGCGGCGAATATCGCCGACGCGATGCGGCGGGGCGGGCGCCGCGTGATGGTCATGGATTTCGACCCGCAGAACACGCTTCGCCTGCATTTCGGCGTGCCGCTGAACGATACCGCCGGCTTCATGGCCGACCTGCCGAAGCGGCCGGACTGGCGCAACGTCGTCCGCCAGACGGCGAGCGGCGTGATGCTGCTGCCGCATGGCGCGATCGACATCCGCGGCACCCTCGGCCTCGCATCCGCCCTCGAACGCGATCCGGAATTGCTGGCCGCGCCAATGCGCGCCATCCTCTCTGACCCTGGCCTGCTGGTGATCGCCGATACCTCGCCCGGTGCCAGCCATGCGCTGAATCTGCTGGCGCCGATGGCCAGCATGGTGGTGGCGGTGCTGCTGGCCGATGCCACCTCGGCGGCGCTGATCCCCGAGATCGACAATGGCCGCTTCCTGGGTTCAGGCACCATGGCGGCGCTGTTCGCCGGCCGCCTGCGGGTGGTGCTGAACGGTGTCGACCCCAATGCCCGGCTGAGCCGCGCTGCCGCCGAGACGGTGGCCCGCCACCTCGGCCCACGCCTGCTCGGTGCGGTCTGCCGCGATGAGACGGTGGCCGAGGCGCTGGCCGCGCAGCGCCTCGTGCTCGACCTGGCGCCGACCAGCCGTGCCGCGGAGGACCTGCGCGAGGTCGCCCGCGGCATCGAGGCCGCGCTGCCCCCTGTGCCGGATTCGCTGCAGCAGGGTTGGGGCGCGCGATGAGTTTCATCGCAGCAAGACGGGAACGCATCGCCAGGTTGCCGCTCATGCGGCAGGCCTGGTTCGGCTGGATCTCCGCCACGATTGGCATAATCGCCGCACTCGCCGTCATCGTCGTGCCGCTGGAGCCTGAGCAGCAGGTGGTGCTCGCCATCGGCGGCTTCCTGCTGTTCCTGCTGGTGAACCGGATGGAGGGGCGGACAATCACCCTCTCGCTCTGCCTGCTCTCGGTCGTGATTTCGCTGCGCTACATCTACTGGCGCTTGACAGAGACGCTGGATTACTCCGGCTTTTGGCAGACCTTCCTGGGCACCGGCCTGCTGATGGCCGAGATGTACGCTGTCATCGCGCTCGTGCTGTCCTATTTCCAGGTGCTCTGGCCGCTGGAGCGCAAGCCCGTGCCGCTGCCCGACGACCCGGAGAGCTGGCCCTCGATCGACGTCTTCATCCCGACCTATAATGAGCCGCTGGAAGTGGTGCGGCCGACCGTCTTCGCGGCACTCGCGCTGGACTGGCCGAAGCACAAGCTGAACGTCTATGTGCTCGATGACGGCAGGCGCGAGGAATTCCGTCAGTTCTCCGCCGAATGCGGCGCCGGCTACATCATTCGCCCCGACAACAAGGGCGCCAAGGCCGGCAACATCAACCACGCGCTGGCGCAGACCGACAGCGAATACGTGGTCATCTTCGATTGCGACCACGTCACCACCCGCGCCTTCCTGCAGATGACCGTGGGTTGGATGCTGCGCGACCGCGGCCTGGCCATGGTGCAGACCCCGCACTATTTCTATTCGCCCGATCCTTTCGAGCGGAACCTCGCCTCCGGCCAGCGCGTCCCGAACGAGGGGTTGCTGTTCTATGGCCTGATTCAGCAGGGCAATGATTTCTGGGGTGCCACCTTCTTCTGCGGCTCCTGCGCCGTCATCCGGCGCACCGCGCTGGATGAGATCGGCGGGGTGCCGACCGAGACGGTGACCGAGGATTGCCACGCCTCCCTGCGCATGCAGAAGGCGGGCTGGCGCACGGCGTATTTGCGCGTGCCGCTGGCCGCCGGCCTCGCCACCGAACGGCTCATGCTTCATATCGGCCAGCGCATGCGCTGGGCGCGCGGCATGATCCAGATCCTGCGCATCGAAAACCCTCTCTTCGCCAGCCAGCTCAGCATCGCGCAAAGACTTTGCTATTTCCTTGCGATGTTCCACTTTTTGTTCCCGCTGCCGCGCTTCGTGTTCCTCACCGCGCCGCTCGCCTTCCTTCTGTTCGGCGAGAACATCATCGCCGCCTCGCCGCTCGCCATCGTGGCCTATGCGGGGCCGCATATCGTGCACTCCATCATCACCGCCTCGCGCGTGCAGCGCTCGGTCCGCCACAGCTTCTGGTCCGAGATTTATGAGAGCGTGCTGACCATCTATCTGCTGCCGGTGACGCTCGCGACCATTCTCGACCCCCGCCGTGGGCGATTCAACGTGACCGACAAGGGCGGCACGCTGCAGGAAGGCTTCTTCGACCTGCGCGCCGTGGGGCCGAACATGGTGCTGGCCGTCTTCCTCATCCTGGGGCTGATGTTCGGTATCTACGGCCTGGCCGCCAACCCGCCGGCCAGCCTGGAATTCCAGGCCTACGCGCTGAATATCGTCTGGGCGACCCTGTGCCTGCTGACCGTGCTGGCCGGGCTGGCCGTGGGCCGTGAGCGCCGCCAGGTGCGCGAGCGTGCCCGCATCGGCGCCGAGATCGGCGCTGCCATCGTGCTTCCCGATGGTCGCCGCGTTCCGGGCCTGTCTGAAGACCTGTCGCTCGGCGGCGCCGCCCTGAGCATGGAAAGGCCCTCGGGGCTGGAGGAAGATCAGTTGGTGACCGTTGAATTCCAGGTCGGCTCCGAGAGCATCGCCGTGCCCGCCGAGGTCCTGCGCTGGCAGGATGGCCGTGCCCAGCTGCGCTTCGTGCCGCAGGACCTGCGCGACGAAGGTCAGATCGTGCGTGCCGTGCTGGGCCGTGCCGATGCCTGGGTTGATTGGGACGACATCCGTCCCGACAAGCCGATGCGCTCGCTCAAGGAGGTCGCCGTGTCGATTGGTGGCCTGTTCGCGGGTGGTTCTCAGTTCTCGTTCCGGCGCCGGCCACAGGCCGTCCAGCGCCCGCCGCTCCCGCCGGCGACGGCGCGCGAGGCAGCCCTGCGGGCTGGCCGCCGTGTCGCTTCGGTGCTGCTGGTCCTGGGCCTGATGGCGGCGCCCGCCGCGGCGCAGCGCGGGCCTGCGGCGCCCGCCGCCGCCCCGCCGTCACCTGCTGTCCTGGCTCCGTTTGGCCAGGCACCAGCGTTGCCCGCCGCGCAGCAGCCGGTGATCGGGACCACGCCGATCCTCACCACCCAGCAGGGTGGCAACGACGCCTCCGGCACACGGCGCGAAACCCGCACCCTGCGCCAGCTTGGCCTGCGCGCGCCGATGCAGCTGCGCGGCGTGTCAGACCTGCAGGGCGTGCTGTTTGGCGTGCGCGGCGATGAGGTCGTGACCGCCGCCACCCTGAATCTGCAAGGCGCGACCTCACCCGCGCTGATCCCCGAGCTGAGCCAGATCGCCATCACGCTGAACGAGCAGTTCATCGGCGCGATCCAGCCCGACCGGAACCGCCCGGCCTTCGGGCCGCTGCAATTCCCGGTCAACCCTGTCTTCTTCGCCGACAACAACCGGCTGAATTTCCGGTTCAGCGGCCGCTATGCCGTCGAATGCAACGATCCGCTTTCGGGGTTGCTGTGGAGCACGATCAGCGACACCTCGACGCTGAGCCTCACCCTGGAACGCCTGCCGCTGACGCGCGACCTGGCGCGCCTGCCCGAGCCCTTCTTCGACCAGCGGCTGCTGCGTGAACCGCTGAACCTGCCGATGATCATGAGCGAGGCAGCCGCCAATGAGGCCGTGCGCGCCGCCGTCATCGCCTCCTCCTGGTTCGCGGTGCAGGCGGATTACCGTGGCGCCAATTTCCCGGTCCAGGCCTCGCTGCCCGAGCGTGGCAACGCTGTCGTCATCGCCACCGGCCCCGATTCGGTGCCCGGCGTGACCCTGCCGCGCTTCGACGGCCCCACGCTGGCGCTGGTGCAGAACCCCAATGACCAGTTTGGCCTATTGCTGGTGATCGGGGGCCGTTCGGGCGCCGAGGCCGTCACGGCGGCCACGGCGCTGGCCGTCGGCCGCGAATCCCTCTCGGGCGAGGTCGCGCTGGTGCAGGCGCAGAACGTGCCGGTGCGAAATCCCTACGACGCGCCGCGCTGGATCCGCACCGACCGTCCGGTCCGCCTTGGCGAGATCATGGACCCGTCGGAACTCCAGGCCTTCGGCTATGTGCCCGGTGCCATCTCTGTGCCCTTCCGCACCGCGCCCGACCTCTACACCTGGCGCAACCGGCCGCTGAACGCCGATATCCGCTTCCGCTCGCCGCCGGGCCCGATCATGGACGTCGCCGTCTCGCGCCTCGACGTCGCGGTGAACGACGTCTTCCTGCGCAGCCTGCCGCTGCGCGGGGCAGAGCCGACATGGCCGTGGAACTGGCTGTCCCGCCAGGTCGGCGCGGTCGAGCGCACCCAGGCCACCCTGGGCATCCCGCCCTGGATGATCTTCGGCCAGAATGAGTTGCAGATGCGCTTCGACATGCGGCCGCTGCACCGTGGTGACTGCGTCGCGGTGCCGGGCGATGTCCGTGCCTCGGTCGATCCCGACAGCACCATTGACCTGTCGAACGCGCATCGCTGGACCACCCTGCCCAACCTCGCGCATTTCGTCGGCGCGGGCTTCCCCTTCACCAGGCTGGCCGATATGAGCCAGACGGCGCTGGTGCTGCCCGAGCGGCCGAATTCGCAGGAGTTGAGCGCGGCACTTGGCCTCGTCGGCCGCATCGCGGCCATTGTGGGCTACCCCGCCATCGGTATTTCGGTGGCGCGGCCGCAAGGGCTTGAGGCTTCGGCCGATCGCGACCTGATCGTGATCGGCGCGCTGGGCCGGCAGCCCGCGCTCGCCACATTGTTGCAGAACGGCCCGGTCGGGCTGGAAGGCAACCGCCTCACGGTCAACCTGTCCGACCCGCTGGGCGATTTCCGCGCGATCTTCGGCGGCAATCCCGCGCGCGAACAGCGTGAACGCGTGGCAGCCCAGCTGAGTTCGCCCGGCGAGGCGCTGGGCCTGCTGGTCGGCTTCGAAAGCCCGCTGCGCGCAGGCCGCTCGGTGGTGGCGCTCAGCGGTTCCACGGCCGCCGGGATGGAAAGCATGCTGGCCGCGCTGCGTGACCCCGAGCAGCTGTCGCGCATCCAGGGTGACGTCGCCCTGCTGTCTGGTGGTCGCATCGAGGGTTTCCGCCTGGGCTCGACCTATAATGTGGGCAGCCTGCCGGTCTGGCTCTGGCCACAGCACTACCTTGCCAACCAGCCCTGGTTGATCCTGCTGATCCTGGCCTTCGGCATCATCCTGGTGGTGGCACCGGTCTATTGGGGCCTGCGGCGCCGCGCCGCGCTTCGCCTGCGTGCGAGGACGTCGTAATGACCCATCGGAACCGCCTTCTGGCCGCGGTTTTCGGCGCGGCCCTGAGCCTGCCCGTGGCGGCCCATGCCCAGGATACCCGCGGCGTGCAGGCCCTGCTCGACCAGGCGAATTACTGGCGGCTGCAGAACCGGCCGGAACTCGTCGTCCGCACGCTGGAGCGCGTGCTGGCGGTCGACCCGCGCAACGCCGATGCCTTGGCCGGCGCCGCGCTGGCCCAGGCGCAGAGCGGCAACCGCTCGGCCGCCGAGGCCTATCTCTCCCGCCTGCGCCAGGTCGCGCCGAATGACCCCCGGGTGGCCGAGACCGACATCAATGTCCGCGCCGCCACGGTGGATCAGGGCGCCCTTGCCGAAGCGCGGCGCCTCGCCCAGGCCGGCCGCACCGCCGAATCCATTGCCCGCTACCGCGAATTGTTCCGTGGCAATCAGCCGCCCGACGCCTATGCGGTGGAATTCTACCAGACCCTCGCTGGCACCGAGGGCGGCTATGCCGAGGCGCAGGCCGGCCTTCAGCGCCTGTCCGGCCGCTTCCCGCAGGACCAGCGGTTGCAGCTGGCCCTGGCGCAGACCCAGACATTCCGCGACAGCACCCGCAGCGACGGCATCACCCGCCTGCGCCAGCTTGCGCAGAACCCCGAAGTGGCCACGGCCGCGAATGCGGCCTGGCGTCAGGCGCTGATCTGGCAGGGCAACAACCCGGCCGTGATCCCCGAGATCGAGGCCTATCTCCAGCGCTTCCCCAACGACACCGCGCTGGTCCAGCGGCTGGAGGAGGTGCGCAACTCCCCCGCCGGGCGCCCGGACCCCGCGGCCGAAGGCCGTATCCGGGCCTTCGAGGCGCTCAATGCCGGCCGCCTCGGCGAATCCCGCCGCGACTTCGAGGCCGCAATCGCCGCCAACCCCGATGACAGCGACGCGCTGGGCGGGCTGGGCGTGGTGCGCCTGCGCGAGGGCCGCTTCGGCGAAGCTCGCACGCTGCTCGAACGCGCCATCGCCGCCAATCCCGACAGCCGCCAGCAATGGCAGCAGGCGCTCGACGGCGCTTCCTATGCCGCCGAACTCGCCGCCGCCCGCAGCGCCCTGGCGCGCGGTGACCTGAACACCGCTGAGACCAATCTGCGCCGCGCCATCGCCCGCAACACCGGCGACCGCGCCGATGCCGAGGCGTTGCTGGGCGATCTCGCACTGCGCCGCGGTGACCTCGCCGGCGCGGAATCCCGCTACCGTGCGGCGCTTGCCCGCCGCCCCAATCTCGGCGCTGCCGCTTCCGGCCTGTTCGAGGTGCTGAACCAGCAAGGCCGCTTCGCCGAGGCCGAGCAGCTTCGTGGCCGCTTGGGCGTGGGCGGTGGCGACCCCAGCCAGCAGCGCTCGGCCGCCTTGCGCGCCGAGGCGCAGCGCAGCGCCGACCCCAACCAATCCGCCGCCCTGCTGGCCGAGGCGATCCGCCTCGACCCCTCCAACCCCTGGGCGCGGCTCGACCTCGCGCGGATGTATGCCCGTATGGGACGCGGCGCCGAGGGGCGGCAGATCGTCGAGGGCAGCGGCGTGTCCACGCCCGATCAGCTCTTTGCCGCGGCGCTCTTCGCCAATGAAGACAACCGGCCCGAGGATGTGCAGCGCTACCTCTCCGGCATCCCTGTCCGGCTGCGCACGCCCGACATGAACCGGCTGCTGGCCGGCGCCCGCACCGATGCCGAGGCCCGTCAGGCGCTGGCACTCTACCGCGGCGGACGGCGGGCCGAAGGCCGTGCCGCGCTGGTCTCGCTTGCCGGCCGCCCCGACCCTTCGGGTGCCACCGCCGCCTCGGCGATCCGCACTCTGGGCGTGGCCAATGATCGCGCCGGTGCCGCGGAGGCTGGCCGCGCTTACATTAACAGCAACCCGTCCTCGGGCGCCCAGGCACGGCTCGCCGTCGCGAGCGCGCTGCTCTCGGCGGGCGCCACGGCCGAGGCCACGGCGCTGTCGCGCTCGGTCGAGGGCGCGCCGAACCTCTCTGTTGAGGATCGTCGCCAGGCCGCGGCGCTGAGCACTGGCCTCGCCATCCAATCCTCCGACCGGCTGAATGAGCGTGGCCAGCAGGCCGCGGCCTTCGATGTGCTGGCGCCGGCCTTGCAGAACGATCCCGGCTCGGTGCCGGCCAACCTCGCCCTGGCCCGGCTCTACCAGGGCGCCGGCCAGCCGACCCAGGCCCGGCAAATCACCGAGGGCATCCTCCAGCGCGACCCGCGCAGCGTCGATGCCCGTGTCGGCGCGGTCGAGGCCGCGGTCGCCGCGGGCGATTTCCGCCGCGCCGAGGCGCTGCTGGTCGAGGCCCGGGCGCTGAACCCGGGCGACCCGCGGGTGTCGCTGATGGAAGCGCGCATCGCCCGCGCCTCGGGCAATTCCGGTCGGGCGCTGCGCGCGCTCGAACTCGCCGCCGAGCAGCGGCGGGCGCAGGGCATCGTGGCCGATGCGCCGGGCACCGGCGTGGGCGGCGAAACCACCGGCGCCTTCGACAACCCCTTCCGGCGGGTCTCGCGCGCCGGTGCGCTGGGTGGTTCCTCGCTGGTGCAGACCGATCCCCTCTCCGGCGAAATCGCCCGCGAATTGTCGCAGGTGCGCGAGGAGACGGCGTCGCGGCTGCAGGGCGGCATCGGCTTCCGCAGCCGCACCGGCACCGGCGGCCTGGACCGGTTGGAGGAATACTCCGCGCCGATCGACTTCTCGACCGGCGTGCCCCGCGCCGGCGGTCGCCTGACCTTCAGCGTTTCGCCGGTGGCGATCACCAGCGGGCGCCTCGACGCCTCCAGCAGCACGCTGCTGCGGACCTATGGCACCAATGCGCTGGCCACCGCGTTGCAGCAGAACGCCTCCCAGAACACCCAGCTGACCCAGGCGGTGCGCGACCGCTTCTCGCCGCGCGACACCTCGGTGCAGGGCGTGGGTTTGGGGTTGGCCTATAGTCGCGGTGCCTTCGCCGCCGATGTCGGCACCTCGCCGATCGGCTTCCGCCGGCAGAACATCCTGGGCGGCATCGAGATCGCACCCGCCATCACCGACAATTTCCGGGTGCGTGGCATCCTCGAACAGCGTTCGGTCACCGACAGCCTGCTCAGCTGGTCCGGCGCGCGGGATCCGAATACCGGCCGCAGCTGGGGTGGCGTGGTCCGCACCGGCGGGCGGGTGCAGCTGGAATACGTGACCGGTCCGGTCGGCGTTTACATGCTGGGCGGCTACAGCACCTTTACCGGTGAGAGTGTAGCCCGCAACAACCGTTTCGAGGCTGGAGCCGGGGCGCAATACACTGTCTGGCGTCTGCCGGATGAGGAGCTGACGGTCGGCGCCGACTTGGTCTATTTCGGCTATGACAACAACCAGCGCCTCTTCACCGTGGGCAATGGCGGCTACTTCTCGCCGCAATCCTACTTCGCGGTGAACCTGCCGATCGATTGGCGGGCGCGCAGCGGCAACCTGGCCTGGCGTCTGGGCGGGACGATCGGTTACCAGTCCTTCCGGGAGAATGCGGCGAATTTCTTCCCCAATGACCCGGCATTGCAGCGCCAGCTGGAATTGCAGCTGGCCAGCGACACGACGGCGCGGGCGATCCAGCCGGCGCGGTCGGAATCGGGTGTGATCGGTGGCATCCGGGGCGATATCGAATATGCCGTGAGCCCGAATCTTCGCATCGGCGGCCTGATCCGCTACGAGCGGACAGCCAATTGGGAAGAGGTGCGCGGCCTCGCCTTCGCCCGCTATCGGTTTGATCGGTGATGCCATGAGCGCGACCCAACTTGCCGACCCGACCACCCTGTCCTACCTCGCGCGTCGCGGCGTGGCGGTGCAATGGCGCGGTTTTCTCCGCGCGCTGCTGGAGACATTGGACTCCCATCTCGACCCAGCCAGTCGGGACAGCCTGTTGCGCGCGGTTGGCGGACGCATGGCCGCGCTGGCGCCCATGCCGCCCTGTGGGACCCTGGCCGAGCTGGAAAGCCGGATGAATGATGTGCTGGCCGCGGCGGATTGGGGCTATGTCCAACTCTCGCTGGATGCCACTGCCAAGGCTCTGGTGATCAACCATTCGGCGGCTCCGCTGGTCGCCACGCATCACGACGCCAGCGGCGCATGGGTGGGTGCGGTGCTGGAAGGCCTTTATGCGGCATGGTTGGCGACGCAGCCCGGCGCTGAGGGCAATGTGCCGATCAAGCGTTCGCCGGGAACGCCCGGCAGCGTCGCGCTGCGTTACGCGCGCGGCTGAAGGCGAGGGCTTGGCCCGGCGGAGGAGCCTTTCCCCCGCCGGCATCCCTGTTCAGTCGGCCGCGAGGGCCATGCGGCTGCGGTTCAGCACGCTCAGCACATGGTCTTCCGCCATATCCACCACGGTCTCGACCTGCGGCGGGGTGAAGACATGGCCGGCACCGGGCAGGGTGCGGTAGTCGATCTTCACGCCCTTCTGGGTGTTCAACTTGTCCACCAGGCGGCCCACGCTGGCCACCGGCACCAGCTCATCATCCTCGCCATGCAGGATCATGCCCGAGCAGGGGCAGGGGGCGAGGAAGCCGAAATCATAATGGCTGGCCGGCGCCGAGATCGAGACGAAGCCGCCCATTTCCGGCCGGCGCATCAGCAACTGCATGCCGACATAGGAGCCGAAGGAATAGCCGGCCACCCACAGCATGCTCGCCGCCGGATTGATCGCCTGCACGAAATCCAGCGCCGAGGCGGCATCGCTGATCTCGCCAATGCCGCCATCATAGCGGCCCTGGCTCTTGCCCACGCCGCGAAAATTGAAGCGCAGAACGGAAAAACCCATGGCCTGGAAGCGGCCGTAGAGACCGTGAACCACACGATTATTCATCGTGCCGCCATGCAGCGGGTGCGGATGCAGCAGGAGTGCCACCGGCGCATTGGGCTTCTTGGCGTGGTGATAACGGCCCTCGAGACGGCCATCGGGCCCAGCGAACATCACTTCAGGCATTGACCCATGCATCCATTCTTCATGGGCAGCGTTAGGCCAGGGCAGGGAGTGCCCGGACCCCTCACGCTGCCGCGTGCGGGTGGCCACCAATCGCGCGCCCTCTTTTGGGGCGTTTTCGCGAAAATCCCTGGCCAGCACGGAGCGCCTTCCGGCGCCTCCCACAACCGCGTCATTGACGCGGCGCGCTCTCACCCATAGCTTTCCGGTGAAGGGCGGTTGGCGCCTGCCGGAAACGGTGGGATGCTGGTTCAGGATGCCGCGGGTGGTGTCCCTCCCCGACGGCTTGGCGAGCATACTGTTTCTCATCTGCGTTTCATAATGGATTCATGGCGGCGGACGCATGGCTGGGGTTCCCAGAACGCATGTCAAACCGCATTCCGTTCAAGGGGACAGGTCACATGCGGCTCTCTACACGCGGACGCTACGCGGTCATGGCGATGGTGGAACTGGCCGCGCGCGAGGGGCGGGCTCTGGCGCCGCCGCCCGGCAAGCGGGCCGCACCGGTCTCGCTCGCCGAGATCGCTGCCTCGCAAATGCTTTCGCTGGCCTATCTCGAACAGCTCTTCGGGCCGCTGTGCCGGGCTCGTGGCCTCGGCGCGCGGCCCGGGCGGCGGCTACCGGCTGGCCTATCCCGCCGCCGATATCTCCATCGCCATGATCGTCGAGGCGGTGGAGGACAATATCCGCACCATCCGCTGCGACGAGGAATCGCCCAATTGCGTCGGCGGCGGCAAATGCGCGACGCATGACCTCTGGGCCGAGCTCAGCGAGCATGTGCGCCTGTTCATGGATGGGCTGACCCTGGCCGATGTGCTGGCCGGCGACATCACCGGCCGCGCCGCGGCACCGGCCCGCAGGATGACCGTCGAGGCCTGAGGACCCATATCCGCGTCCATGCTGCTCTATCTGGACGCCAATGCCACCGAAGCGCCGCGTCCCGAGGCGCTGGCCGCCGCCGCCGCCGCCATGGCGCTGGGCGGCAATCCCTCCTCGGTGCATGCCCATGGCCGCGCGGCGCGCCGCGTGTTGGAGGATGCGCGCGAGGCCATCGCCGCCCGCTTTGGCGCCACACCCGGCCAGACCGTGCTGACCGCCGGCGGCACCGAGGCCAATGCCCTGGCGCTGCATGGGTTTTCGGAACACCGCCGCATCCTCGCCGGCGCCACCGAGCATGCGGCCATCCGCGCCTTCCCGCATATCCCCATCCCGGTGCTGGGCGATGGCACGCTCGACCTCGCCGCGCTGGAGCTTCTGCTGCGCGAGGGGCCGGCGCTGGTCGCCGTCATGGCCGCCAATAACGAGACCGGCGTGCTGCACCCCATTGCCGAGGTAGCGGCGCTGTGCGCGGCGCATGGCGCGCATCTGCATGTCGATGCGGTGCAGGCGGCCGGGCGCGTGGCGATTCCGCCGGGCTGGGACAGCCTGGCGCTGTCCGGCCACAAGCTGGGCGCGGCGCAGGGGGCGGGGGCGCTGCTGCTCGGCGCCGGGCTGCACCCCCGGGCGATGATGGCCGGCGGCGGGCAGGAACGCGGGCGGCGTGGCGGCACCGAGCCACTGCCCGCCATCGCCGGCATGGCCGCCGCCGCCCAGGCCAGCCCGCCCAGCCATCTCCAGGCGCTGCGCGACGCCATCGAGGCCGGGCTGCCCCAGGGCGTGGTGGTGGCCGGCCGTGGCGCGCCGCGGCTGCCCAATACCAGCCAGATCGTGCTGCCCGGCATCGCCGCCGAGCGCCAGGTGATGGTGCTGGACAGCCTGGGCATCTGCGTCTCGGCCGGGGCCGCCTGCTCCTCGGGCAAGGTGGCGCAGAGCCACGTGCTGGCGGCGATGGGTTTTTCCGAACATGCCGGCTGCGGGATACGGGTCTCGCTGCCGTGGAATGCGGCGGACGATGCCCCGGCGCGCTTCCTGGCGGGGTACCGGGCGATGCTGGGGCGGGTTTTTCGCGGCCGGCCGGAAACGATCGATGACGCGACAGCAAAATTCCTGATCGACGCGCCGCTCAGCCCAGGATGATGTCCCGCTCCGCCAGCAGCGCCCCCGCCTCGATCCGCTCCGCCGGCACCGGCCGCAAGGTCACCGCCTCCCGTGCGGCCGCATCCAGCCGGCTGAAGATGAAGTCCCGCGCATTCCCTGCCTCGCCATCGAGGTAGAGCTGCGTCACCAACTCGCGCCGGCCCGGCGCCGCCACCAGCACATGGATATGCGGGGTCCGGCCGGGATAGGGCACCGGGCGGATGGTGCGGAAGGCGAAGCGCCCATCAGCGCCGACCTCGGCCCGGCCGCGGCCCTGAAAGCCCATGTCGCGCGCCGCCTCGCGGTCGCGGGGGTGGCGATAGACGCCGCGCGCGTCGCATTGCCAGATCTCGATCCGCGCGCCGGCCAGGGGCTGGCCATCCAGCCCCAGCAGCCGGCCGCGCAGATGGGTGACAATGCCCTGGGCCTGCGCCGCCTCCCCCATCACCCGCACCAGATCGGCATCGGCATCGCCCGACCAATCGGTGGGGTAGAAGGGGCCGGTGGTCTGGCGCGGCGTGGCGCCGGCGGGCTGCGCCTGGGCGCAACCCGCCGGCAGCAGGGCAAGGGCGGCGAGGTGACGGCGGCTGGGAAGGGCGGCGGGGGTTCTCATGCGCCCTGCATCGCCCATGCACCGTTCACGGGGCAACCCTCGAATTGCAACGGGCTGTGACGTTCTTGCCGTTCCGCCCGCCAGGGGCCATTTCGGAACTCCATGCGCCCGAACCGCCCGATCTATCTCGACCACCACGCCACCACGCCGCTCGACCCGCGCGTGCTCGCCGCCATGCGGCCGTGGTGGGAGGAGAATTTCGCCAATCCCCACAGCGCCGAACACGCCATGGGGCGCGAGGCCGAGGCGGCGGTGGAGGAAGCCCGCGCCCATGTCGCCAGCCTGATCGGCGCCGATGGGCGTGAGATCGTGTTCACATCCGGCGCGACCGAGGCGAACAACCTGGCCATCAAGGGTGCCGCGCGTTTCGCTGGCACGGACGGCCCCCGGCGCGTCATCACCCTGGCCACCGAGCACAAATGCGTGCTCGAGAGCGTGAAGTCCCTGGCCGCCGAGGGCTTCGAGCCGGTGATCCTCCCCGTCCAGCCCGACGGATTGCTCGACCTCGCGGTGCTGCAGGCGGCGCTGGAGACCCCCACCCTGCTGGTCAGCGTGATGGCGGTGAACAACGAGATCGGCGTGACCCAGGACCTTGCCGCGATCTCAGCCCTGGTGAAGGCGGCCGGTGCGGCCTTCCATATCGACGCGGCGCAGGCCTGCGGCCGCATCGGTTTCGATGTGAATGCGGTGCAGGCCGATCTCGTCTCGATCACCGCGCACAAGATGTACGGCCCCAAGGGGGTCGGCGCGCTGTATGTCCGCAGGCGGCCGCGCATGCGCCTCGCCCCCCTTTTCTCCGGCGGCGGGCAGGAGCGGGGTCTTCGCTCCGGCACGCTGCCCGCACCGCTGCTGGTCGGGTTTGGCGAGGCGGCGCGGATTGCGGCCAGCGAGGGGCTGCTCGATGCCGGCCGCATCGCCGGCCAGCGCGAGCGCTTCTTCAACGCCCTCTCGGCCGAGATCCCCGGCCTGACCCTGAACGGCCACCCCACCGCCCGCGTCGCCGGCAATTTGAACATCTCCTTCCCCGGCACCGTCGATGCCCAGGCGCTGATGGAAGCCGCCCCGGGCCTGTGCGTCTCCACCGGCAGCGCCTGCTCCTCGGCCGATATCGAGCCCTCTTATGTGCTGGCGGCGCTGGGAATTCCCGAAACCCGGGCCCGCGCCACCTTGCGCATGGGCTTCGGTCGTTTTACCTCGCCCGCGGAAGCCGATCAGGCCGCCGCGTTGCTGTCCGCCGCGTGGCGCCAGGTCGTGGCCCGCTCTCAAGCCGCCGAGTAGGATTTTTGTATGCCCAAGATGGTATTCGTGGAACGCGACGGAACCCGCAAGGAAGTCGAGGCGCCGCTCGGCCTCTCGGTGCTGGAAATCGCCCATCGCCACGGCGTGGACATCGAGGGCGCCTGCGAGGGCTCGCTGGCATGCTCGACCTGCCATGTCGTGGTGGATGCCGGATGGTTCGCCAAGCTCACCAAGCCGACCGAGGATGAGGAAGACATGCTCGACCTCGCCTTCGACCTGCAGGAAACCAGCCGCCTGGGCTGCCAGATCGTGATGACCGCGGCACTGGACGGGCTGGTGGTCAAGTTGCCGGCCGGCACGCGCAACGCGGGTGGCTGACGGGGCGCCGGATCGCGAGTCGTCGCAGGCAGATCGCGT
Organism: uncultured Rubritepida sp.; assembly: GCA_964395305.1. GTDB lineage: Bacteria > Pseudomonadota > Alphaproteobacteria > Acetobacterales > Acetobacteraceae > Rhodovarius. The sequence goes on along the minus strand of CAYNBM010000008.1, from coordinate 133,381 downwards.
CGATCAGTCGCATGAGAGCTACGGGCGCGAGGGCGGGCTGTACCGCCGCCTGCGCGATGCCTGCGCGGCGGATTGGGTGGCCTATACCTGGCATCCCTTCGTGCAGCGGCTTTCCAGCGGTGAGCTGCCGCTGCCGGCCTTCCGGCATTACCTCGTGCAGGACTATCTCTTCCTGATCCATTTCGCCCGGGCCAAGGCCCTGGCGGTGGTCAAAGGCGAGAGCCTCGACGCCATGCGGGGCAAGGCCTCGGCCGTGCTGGCGATTCTCGATGAGACCAAGCTGCACCTGAAATATTGCGCCGAATGGGGCCTGGACGAGGCCGCGGTGATCGCCACGCCCGAGACCATGGAAACCGTCTCCTACACCCGCTGGGTGATGGATCGCGGCATGCATGGCGATATCCTCGACCTGGAGGTGGCACTCGCCCCCTGCACGGTGGGCTATGGCGAGGTGGCGTTGCGCATTATGGCGGACCCCGCCCGTGCCGACACCTACAAGAGCTGGATCGAGGCCTATGCCTCGGACGACTATCAGGCCATGGCGCGCGCCGCCGCCGCCCGCCTTGATGCGCTGGGCGACAGCCATGGCGGCGAGGCGCGCTTCGCAACCCTGGCGCGCGACTTTCGCATGGCCGCGCAGTTGGAAGCCCGCTTCTGGCAGCAGGGGTTGGACGCAGTCGGACCCGGTCCGTAGTATTTGTGTATGTATAACGCAGAACAACTCGAACGGCTTTTGCTCGACCTCGAGTCGGATTGTGTTGAGCGTACGCGAGCGACGCAGGATCGGTCGAAGATTGGGCAGGCCATATGCGCCTTTGCCAACGATCTGCCCGGGCGCGGCAGCGTTGGCGTCCTGTTCATCGGGGTCACGCGGGATGGCGGCTGCGCCGGCCTGGAGATCACCGAACAGTTGTTGGAAAGCGTGGCCGATTTCGCAAGCAACGGGACCATCAACCCCTTGCCCTCGATGTGGGTCCGCAAGGAGACACTGAACGGCTGCAACATGCTGGTGGTGGAGGTGGAACCCTCGCAAAATCCGCCGGTGAAGTTTGAAGGGCGAGTTTGCGTCCGTCGCGGGCCAAGAGCCGGGTTCTCCACGGCGGACGAGGATCGGCGCCTGACGGAACGCAGGAGCGCTTTCAACCTCCCGGCAGACCTTCAGGCGGTAACGGGCGCTTCGCTGGCTGATCTCGACCTGCTGGCCTTTGAACGTGAACTGCTTCCCTCTGCCTTCGCCCCAGACGTTCTGGCCGAAAACGGCCGTTCACAGTCGGATCAGTTGAAAGCAATGAGAATGGTCTCACGGGACGGGGTGCCGACCGTGGCCGGTGTCCTGACACTTGGCAAAGATCCCAGAGAATTGTTGCCCGGAGCCTACATCCAGTTTACTCGATATCCTGGCGCTGAAATTGACGACATTGTCATGGATCAAAAAGAAATCACTGGTGCTTTGGCCCAGCAGTTGCGTCTTGTTGACGAATTGCTGGCGATCAATATTTCTGCAGAAACGGTGCTCTCTGGCTTGTTGGAACAGCAGATGCCAACATATCCAATCATCGCCTTGCAAGAGTTGATACGAAACGCGGTAATTCATCGAAACTATATTGGTACTGCCACGCCGTCCCGTGTGACGTGGTTTGCGGACCGAGTGGAAGTTACCAGTCCCGGCGGGCCTTTCGGCGAGGTCAATGCCGGGAATTTCGGATCGCCAGCGGCGACCTCTTATCGCAATCCCACCATTGCGGCCATTGCTCGGGATATGCGTTTTATGCAGCGTTTCGGTTCGGGTATCGCCCGTGCACAGCGCGCGCTTGGCGCCAATGGCAATCCGCCAGCCGAATTTCGTGTTGAAGAGAGCTTCGTGCATGTCCTGATCAGGAGGAGGCCATGAAGACTATCGCCTTCTTCAACAACAAGGGCGGGGTGGGCAAGACCACTTTGGTCTATCATTTGGCATGGATGCTGTCCGATCTTGGGCAGCGGGTTGTCGTCGCCGATCTCGACCCGCAGGCAAATCTCACCGGCTTGTTTCTGGACGAGGAACGCCTTGAGGAAATCTGGGGCTATGCCGACCGTGCAACCTCATTTGGCGCGCTTCGACCGGTGTTTGACCGTGAGGGACCGCAGCAGGCGCCGCGGCCGGAATTGATAGGGGATCGCATAGCGCTGCTCGTGGGTGACCTGTCACTGTCCTTGCTTGAGGACAAACTTGGCCAATCGTGGAACGGAATGCTGACCGGAGATCCAGGAGATTTTCGCCTGATATGTGGATTCTCCCGCCTGATTCAGGAAGCTGGTTCGGCCCATGGCGCGGATATCGCGCTCGTGGATGTCGGACCAAATCTCGGTGCTCTGAACCGTGCAGCGCTCCTGGCATGCGACCATGTTGTGGTCCCTGTTGGTGCCGACTTCTTTTCGTTGCAAGGTTTGCGCAACATGGGACCTACGGTGAGGCGTTGGCGCAGCGAGTGGGCGCAGCGCCTGCCGCTGGCGCCGCCCAACTTCCAGCCAAGACCGCCTTCGGGAAACATGGCGCCGCTTGGCTATGTCGTCATGCGTCATTCTGTTCGTCTTGATCGCCCGGTGAAGGCTTACTCCAACTGGATCGGGCGGTTGCCACAGGAGTATGCGAGGAGTGTCCTGAACCGACCAGATTTTGCGCAGGGTGATGGGCCCGATCCTGAGTGCCTGGCCAATCTTCGAGATTATCGCTCGCTGGTGGCAATGTCGCATGAGCGACGCAAGCCCATCTTTCATCTGCGCAGTGCGGACGGCGCCTTTGGTGGCCACCAAACAGCTGTATCCAGGGCAGAGCAGGAGTTTCGGAGCTTGACCGAGACCATGCTTCAACGCGCCGCGACATCGGAACTACTCTGATGCGCATCCTGGTCGCCATGTCCGGCGGCGTGGACAGCTCGGTGGTCGCGGCGCTCCTGCATGAGCAGGGCCACGAGGTCATCGGCGCCACGCTGCAGCTCTACGACCATGGCGCCGCGATCCAGAAGAAGGGCGCCTGCTGCGCCGGCCAAGACATCCACGATGCCCGCCGCGTGGCCGACCATCTCGGCATCGCGCATTACGTGCTCGACCGCGAGGAGCGGTTCCGCCGCGCCGTCATCCAGGATTTCGCCGACACCTATGCCCGCGGCGAAACCCCCATCCCCTGCATCCGCTGCAACCAGACCGTGAAATTCCAGGACCTGCTGGAACTGGCCGAGGATATGGGCTGCGAGGCCATGGCCACCGGCCATTACGCCCAGGCGCTGCCCGGCCCCGAGCTGCACATGGCCGCCGACCCCATGCGCGACCAGAGCTACTTCCTGGCCCATACCACCCGCGACCAGCTCGCCCGCACGCTCTTCCCCCTGGGCGGCATGGCCAGCAAGGCCGAGGTCCGCGCCCATGCCGCGCGCCTGGGCGTGGCGGTGGCGGAAAAGCCCGACAGCCAGGACATCTGCTTCGTACCATCCGGCAGCTACGCCGATGTGGTGCAAAAATTCCGTCCCGAGGCGCTGGAGCCCGGCGAGATCGTTGACGGCCAGGGCCGCGTGCTGGGCGAACACCGCGGCATCGCCCGCTACACCGTGGGCCAGGGCCGCGGCCTGGGCGTGGCGGCGCCGGAGCGGCTCTATGTCCAGGCGGTGGACGCGACGCGCCGGCGCATCACCGTGGGCCCCAGGCCCGCGACCGTCGACATCACCGTGGCCGAGCTGAACTGGCTCACCCGGCCACCCGCCGGCGAATTCGAGGCTGACATCAAACTGCGCGCGCGCGAGGCGCCGCACCCCGCTACCTTGCGCCTCGAGGGCGAAACCTTGCTGGTGCGCCCGCACAATCCCGCGGTCGCCGCCCCCGGCCAGGCCTGTGTGGTGTATCAGGGGGCGCGCGTCATCGGCGCGGGTTTCATCAGGGGGCGATGATGGGCGGTTTTGCCGGGTTTCTGCTGCGCTGGTTCGTGGTCTCGCTGTCGCTCTGGGTGGCTTCGGCCCTGGTACCGGGCATCGAGGCCTCGGGCACCGGCGCTTTGCTGCTGGCCTCGCTGCTGCTGGGCGGGGTGAATGCCTTCCTCCGTCCCGTGCTGTTCTGGCTGACCCTGCCCATCACCGTGCTGACGATGGGCCTCTTCGTGCTCTTCCTCAACGCCATGATGCTGGGGCTGGTGGGCTGGATCCTGCCCGGCTTCATGGTCGATGGCGTCCTGCCGGCGGTGTTGGGGGCGATCGTGGTGTCGGTGGTGTCGCTGCTGCTGAACCGGGCGATCGGCGCGCGGGCATAGCGCGCAGTTTCGGGCAAACCGCTTGGGCTGGTGACGCGACGGCCGGCCGGCTGTCCATCCCGCCGTGGAGGATGTTAGCCTCAGGCCCATGTTCGCCCCCTTCATCCTGGAACTCCGCCGCGCCGGAGTGCCCTCGAGCCTCACCGAATGGCTCTCCCTGCTCGGCGCCATGCGCGCGGGCGTGGCCGATTATTCGGTCGAGGATTTCTATTTCCTCGCCCGCGCCGCGCTGGTGAAGGATGAGCGGTATCTCGACCGCTTCGACCGCGTCTTCGCCCAGGTGTTCAAGGGCCTGGAGCCGCCCGAGGGCGAGGAGACACCCCTCCTGCCGGAGGAGTGGCTGCGCAAGATCGCTGAAAAGAACCTGACACCCGAGGAGATGGCGCAGATCGAGGCGATGGGCGGCTTCGAAAAATTGATGGAAACCCTGAAAAAGCGCCTGGAGGAGCAGAAGGGCCGCCACCAGGGTGGCTCGAAATGGATCGGCACCGCCGGCACCTCGCCCTTCGGCGCCTATGGCTACAACCCCGAGGGCGTGCGCATCGGCCAGGACAAGTCGCGCAACCGCCGCGCCACCAAGGTGTGGGACAAGCGCGAATTCCGCGACCTCGCCGATGACGTGGCACTCGGCACCCGCAACATGAAGCTGGCCCTGCGCCGCCTGCGCCGCTTCGCCCGGCAGGGCGAGGCCACCGAGCTCGACCTCAACGGCACCATCCGCGACACCGCGGCGAAGGGCGGGTTGCTCGACATCCGCATGGTCCCCGAACGCCGCAACGCGATCAAGGTGCTGCTGCTGCTCGATATCGGCGGCAGCATGGATGACCATATCCGGGCATCCGAGGAGCTCTTCACCGCCGCGCGCGCCGAGTTCAAGCACCTCAAGCACTTTTACTTCCACAATTGCGTCTATGAGCGGGTCTGGACCACCAACCAGCGGCGCCAGGCGAATATGCTGCCGACCAACGACCTGCTGCGCACCTATGGCCCCGACTACAAGCTGATCTTCGTCGGCGACGGCGCGATGAGCCCCTATGAGATCATCCAGCCCGGCGGCAGCGTGGAGCATTGGAACGAGGAGCCGGGCCGCGTGTGGATGCAAAGGCTGCGCGGCCATTTCCGCCGCTCGGCCTGGCTGAACCCGACGCCCGAGGCGCATTGGCGCCACACCGGCAGCATCGGCATGCTGCGCGAGATCATGGAGGGGGCGATGTTCCCCCTCACCCTTTCGGGGCTGGACGATATGGCGCGCGGATTGGTGCGGTGAGGGCGTAACCTTCCCCTGGCCGATGGCGAAACCTTGGCCACAGGAGGACCCCGCATGCGCCGACGCACTCTTCTCGCTGCCGCCCCAGCAGCGGCCATCGTAACCCCGGCACAGGCCGCAGGGCTGGTGGTGGTGGAGCTCTTCACCTCGCAATCCTGCGATTCCTGCCCGCCCGCCGATGCCCTGCTGCGCGAGCTGCGCGACAGGCCCGATGTGCTGGTGCTGTCCTGGCATGTCACCTACTGGAACAATCTGGGTTGGCGCGACCGTTTCTCCCTGGCCGAGGCCACCGAGCGCCAGCGCCGCTATGCCGGCACGCTTCGGAACCGGGTCTACGCCGATGGCCAGATTTATACGCCGCAGGCCGTCGTGCAGGGTGAATTCGACGTTGTCGGCTCGCGCCGGGATGCGGTGCTGGCGGCCATGCGCAGCGCCGCGCGCAACCCGGCCCTCTCGCTACGCCTGAGCCGCGAGGGGACCGAGTTGCTGGCAGAGGCCCCGGCCGGCACCGGCCGCGGCACGCTCTGGCTGGTCGGCTTCGATCGCGAGCACCTCACCCCCGTGGCCAGCGGCGAGAATCGCGGCCGCACCCTGGCGCATGCCCATGTCGTGCGCGGCGTCGCCAATCTGGGTGCCTGGGAAGGGGCGGCCTTGCGAATACCCGCCCGCGCGCCGGCCGGTGAACAGGCGGCGCTGCTGCTGCAAGGCAGCGATGGCCGCATTCTGGGCGCCGCCCGTGTTTAGCCGCCGCACCCTGGCCGTGGGGTCGCTGGTGGGGCCAGCCCTGGCGACCCCAGCCCTGGCGACCCCAGCCCTGGCGACGGCGCTGTCGCTGCGCACGGCCGATGGGCTGGTCATTGCCGCCGACATGCAGCCGGCGCAGGGCCCCCGGCGCGGCACCATCCTGCTCTTCCACATGGCCGGTTCCAATTACGGCGAATACAGCACCATCGCGCCCGAGCTGTCGCGGCGTGGCTTCGAGACGCTGGCCATCGACCAGCGCTCCGGCGGGGCGGCTTTCGGCCGCGGCAATGAAACCGCGGCGCGGCTGGGCCGTGACCCCGGCTATCGTGCGGCATTGCCCGATCTCGAGGCCGCCCTGGCCTGGGCGCAAGGACCTGGCGCGGGGCGGGTGCTGCTCTGGGGCAGCAGCTATTCGGCGGCGCTGGTGTTTTTCCTCGCCGCGGCCGCGCAGCCGCCGGTGGCCGGGCTGCTGGCCTTCTCGCCCGGTGAGTATTTCTCCGGCGTGCGCGCGGCGGCGGCACGGGTGACCTGCCCGGTCTTTGTCAGTTCCTCCGACGATGCCGGCGAGATCAACGCCGCCGCCAGCCTGCTGGCCGCGACCCAGGCCCGGGTGAAGCGGCAGTTCCGCCCCTCGGCCGGCCAGCATGGCAGCTCGCTGCTGCGCGCCGACCGCAACCCGCGCGGCGCCGCCCAGGCATGGGCGGCGGTGGGCGCCTTCCTCGACGAGGTGCTACCCGCCTGAAGCGGGGGTCGACAGGGCGGGGGTGGGATGCGCCGCCGCCCATTCCCGTGCCAGGCGGCGGTAATGTCGGCCGGAAAACACCAGCATGCCCATATAGATCAGCCCGGCCAGGGCGAGTGCGGCCCAGGGCTCGGTCACCAGCAGGGTGGCATAGGCCACCACGCCCAGCATCAGCGGCAGCACCCAGCTGGGTTTGATCTTGACCCGCTTGAAGCTCCAGCTCGGCAGGGTCGAGACGGCAAGCCCGGCCACCAGAACCAGCACCAGCGCGACGAAGATCGGGTTGCGGAAGGCCTGCGCGCTCGCAAGCCAGCCCCATTCCAGCAGCGCCTGGGAGGCGAAGAGCGGGAACATCACCAGCCCCGCCGCGGCCGGCGCCGGGACGCCGGTGAAGAAATTGTGCACGAACAGAGGCTTGACCGGCTTGGGCAGGGCAGGGTCCTCGAACAGCATCGCATTGAAGCGCGCCAGCCGCAGGGCCAGCGCCACGGCATAGAGCAGCGAGGGCAGGAAGAAGAGCGGGCCGACGGATTGCATTGCCCACAAATACAGCACCAGCGCCGGCGCCACGCCAAAGCTGAGGAAATCGCTCAGGCTGTCGAATTCGGCGCCGAACAGCGAGGTGCCCTTCAGCAGCCGGGCGATGCGCCCATCCAGCCCATCGATCACCGCCGCCACCACGATCATGGCGCCCGCAAGGCCGAAACGGCCCTCGAAGGCGAAGCGCACCGCGATCATGCCGGCGCAGAGCCCGAGCATGGTGAGGATATTGGGGATGAGACGGTTGATCGAGGGGCCACGATAGCGCGGGCGCCGTTCCAGCCGTCGCCGCAGGGCGCGGCGGGCACGTTCATGGGCGCTGAGCTTCTCTCCCGCCTCGCGGGCAGGCCTGGTCACTAACGCAGATCCGCCAGCACCGTCTCGCCGCCGATCATGGTCTGCCCCAGCAGGACCGTGGGCTGCACGCCCGGCGGCAGATAGACATCGGTGCGGCTGCCGAAGCGAATGATGCCGAAACGCTCGCCGGCCTGCAGGCTGTCGCCATGCTTGGCGTCGCAGACGATGCGCCGGGCGACGAGCCCCGCGATCTGCACGCAGGCCACCATCCGGCCATCGGGCAGCGCGATCGCCAGCGCATTGCGCTCATTCTCGTCCGACGCCTTGTCGAGATTGGCCGAGAGGAACTTGCCGTGGTGGTAGACGATCTTGGTGACGCGGCCGGCGACGGGGCTGCGGTTCACATGCACATCCAGCACCGACAGGAAGATCGCCACCCGCCACACCGGCGCATCGCCCATCGCCAGTTCGGCCGGCGGGGGAAACTGCCCGATGCTGACGACATGCCCATCCGCCGGCGCGATCACGAGGCCCGGCGTGGTGGGCGGCACACGGTCGGGATCACGGAAAAAATACAGGCAGAACAGCGTGAAGGCGAGCGAAGGCCAGAACAGCCAGCCGCCCAGGATGAGCCCCAGCCCGCAGGCCGCGGCGCCGCCGCCGATGAAGGGATAGCCAGCCGGGTGTGGGCGGGCGAGGACGATGCTGAGGGATTGCGCGAGGGCCATGATCGCGGTTTATCCTCTCTTCATCCGAAGGCGGCAAGTTGCCGGTCATGTTGACGCTCGGACCCTTTCTCGTGGCAAAGGACGGCACGCTCTGTCCTCGCGCAAACGGCATCCGCCCGCTGCTGCGTTTCGCATGGCGCGGGCGCGGCTGCGTGGCGGAGGTCACGCCCCAAGGCCTGCGGCTGACCGCGCTGGTCGGGCGCATCCCCTCCACCATCGAGCGTCAGGGTAACCGTATGGCGGTGATGCAGGCGGTGTCGGCGATGCGCGGTGGGCCGTCGCGGGGCTTGAGCTTCCACATCCTGCCTGACCACCGGTTGCTGCTGCGCCGGCAGGATTCTGCGCCGCCCGATGCCACGCCACTGGCCGCCACCAGCCTGGTGACGGAGATGGTGCGCTTCGTCTTCGCGCTCGACCCCTTCCTCGATCAACTCGATGCGGTGGGGGCGACATCGCCGGTGATGATGCCGTCAGGCGCGATGGAAAGCCTTCGGGCTTGATGGTGTTGCGCTCACCACAGCCATAGCACCGCCGTGGCCGCCGCCAGCAGCCCGGCTGGGATGGCCAGGCGCGCCCTGGGCGGCAAGGGCAGGGATGCGATCACGGCCGCGGCCAGAAGGCCCAGGGCGATGATCCAGGCCTGCGGTCGGCCGAGTGCGATGACCGGGCCGGCGGCCAGCGCCGCCATTGCCGGCCCCAGCGCGATCCAGCCCGCCATCGGCTGAAGGCGGCCGAAGGCCAGGCCGGCTGCGCCGATCACCGCCAGCACCAGGGCCAGTTCGAACCAGGGGCCGGGTGGCAGCGCCACCGCCATCATGCCGGCCAGGCCCAGGGGCAGGATGCAGCCCTGCCAGGGGCCGCGCAGCACCACCCCGGCCAGGCCCGCGGCCATCGCCACCGCCAGCAGGACGGGCAGGGCGCGCAGCAGGTCGGGGCCATGCAGCGCGCCCCCGCTCATCCACCAGCCGGTGGCCAGGGCGGCCAGGCCCAGCATCGCCCAGCCCAGCAGGGGGCGCGGCCGCCAGGCCGCCACCAATGCGGGGCCGAGCAGGAACAGCGCCAGCATCGGCAATCTCTCGCCCAATTGCCTGGGGCTGGCCTGCAGGCCGCCGATGACCAGCGTGAAGCCGACCAGCAACGCCACCGGCAGCAAGGCCTTGCCCAGCCGGGGCAGGCCGGCGAAGCGCGCCAGCCCCGCGCCGGTCAGGACAAGCAGGGCGGTGGCGAGGCCGGCGGTGAGGCGTGGGTCATCGAGCATGGCTCATTCTGCCCCGGCCAGCCGCTGCGGGAAATCGCATATTGATCCCGGCACCGGGGCATGCTGCGCTGCCGCATCATTCGCAGGAGCCAGCATGCAGTTTCACTACATCAAGGTCTGGGACGGCTGGGTGCGGATGAACCACTGGCTCATCCTCGTGCTGATGGTGGTCTCCTTCGGCACGGCCAAGGCGCATCGGATGGATTGGCACATGCTCTCGGGCTACGCGATCCTGACATTGCTGATCTTCCGCGTGCTCTGGGGCGTGGTGGGCAGCGATACCGCGCGGTTTTCCCGCTTCGTCGCCTCACCCCTGGCGGCGCTGCGGCAATTGACGAAGATCGGCAACAAGGAGCCCGACCGCGAGGTGACGCACAACGCCGCCGGCGGCTGGATGGTTCTGCTGCTGCTGGCCCTGCTGCTAGTGCAGGCGACGACCGGGTTGTTCACCTATGACCAGATCTTCACCCGCGGCCCGCTGTCGCGGCGGGTGTCGGAGGAGTGGGTGGATTTCGCCTCCTCCATCCATGTGAAGAATTTCTACTGGCTGCTCGGCGCCATCGCGCTGCATGTGGTGGCGGTGGGCGTCTATTTCGTGGCCAAGCATCATGACCTGCTGGGCCCGATGATCCATGGCGTGAAGAAGCTGCCGGCCGATGTGCCGGCGCCGCGCATGGCCAGCCCGGCGCTGGGGCTGGCGCTGCTGGGGCTTTCCGCCGCCCTGGTCTGGGGCATCACCCGGCTTCGCATAGGGCTCTGACGCGGGCGGCCGGGCATCGCCGCCCGGCCCGGTCAGCGGTACCGCCCGCCCCTGCCGCCGCGATAATATCCGCCGCGCCATCCGCCGTAATAACCGCCCCAGCGCGGGCCGATGCCGAGATAAACCCCGCCGCCATAGATCGGATAGGGATAGGCAAAGGGATAAGCGTAGGGATAGGGCGCGGCGACGGCGACCGGCCCGCCGGCCTCATAGCTCTGCACCTCATTGCCCGCCGCCGTCATGCATTGCGCATAGGTGATGTCGTATTGCCGCTGCGCGCCGTAACCGCTGGCGGCGGCGGCATTGGCGGCCGCGCCGCCGCTCACCAGCGCCCCGGTGCCCGCGCCGATGGCCGCACCAGCGCCGGGGTTGCCCGCGATCGCACCCACGGCCGCCCCCAGCCCCGCGCCGGCCAGCGTGCCCAGCGCCACCGTGCCGGCGGCGGCCTGGTTCGCCGCGATCTCCGGATTGCCGTAGCCGATGCTGGCGGAGGCATTCTGCCGGCAGCCCGCATCCTGCTGCTGGAACAGGGTATAGTCGCCGCCCTTGGGAGGCAGCGCCACCACGCCCGGCCCGGAGGGCGGCGGGATGGCGCAGGCGGTCAATGCCAATGCCGCGCCGGCAAGGCCCAGGGCCAGAATAGGCGTTCTCTGTGTCATGCTCTCACCTTCAGGGGCATTCATGGCCGCCTTGTGACGCAAGATGGGCAGCCCCGGGGCACTTCGCATCGGCTGTTACACAATGCGGCGGGCGGTGACGGGTTCTTTACCGCGATGTCATGGCGGGCGAAGGTGGCGGCAAGAACAACAGGGAGGATTGCCATGCTGAACCGTCGTCTCGTCCTGGCCGCACCAGCGGTCCTGGCGCTGCCCGCCCATGCCCAGGCCTGGCCCACCCGGCCGATCAATGTGCTCATCGGCTTCGCCCCCGGCGGCGGCACCGACATCATCGCCCGCGCGCTGCAACCCGCGATGCAGGAGGATCTCGGCCAGCCGCTGGCGATCGAGAGCCGGCCCGGTGCTTCCGGCACGCTGGCCGCCGCCGCGGTGGGGCGGGCGCGGCCGGATGGCTATACGCTGGGCATCACCACCGTCAGCGCCTCGGCCGTGGTGCCGCCGCAGATGAACCCCCCGCCCTTCGACATCTTCGCCGACCAATTGCCGGTGGTGCTGGCGGGAACCGTGCCGCTGGTCGCGGTGGTGCCGACGACGTCGCCGGCGCGGGATTTTGCCGGCTTCATCGCCCATGCCCGGGCCAATCCCGGGGTGCTGAACTACTCCTCCTCGGGCGTCGCCACCCAGCAGCATCTGGCGGCCGAGCTGCTCTCGGCCGAGGCTGGCCTGCGCATGGTGCATATCCCCTTCCGCGGCACCGGCCAGGCGGTGACGGAGCTCCTCGCCGGGCGCATCGACATCGCCATCGACACGCTGCCGACCTACCTCAACCACCTCCGCGCCGGCCGGGTGCGCGCGCTGGCCACCACCATGCCCCAGCGCACGCCCTGGCTGCCCGATATCCCCAGCGTGGCCGAGAGCGGCTTTCCCGGCTTCAATGCCAATGTCTGGTACATGCTCATGGCGCCGCCCGGCACGCCCACCGCGGTGACCGAAAGGTTGGTGGCGAGCGTCAACCGTGCCTTGTCCGACAGCACATTGCGTGGCCGGGTGAGCGATGCCGGCTTCATCCCGGGTGGCGGAACCAGCGCCGATGCCGCCAGATTGCTGCGCGAGGATGCAAGCCGCTATGCCGCCATCATCCGCGCCAGCAACATCCGCATGGAGTAGCCAATGCGCCGCCGTCACCTCCTCGCCCTCATCCCCGGCCCCGCCATGGCGCAGCCCGCCCGCAGCATTCGGGTCGTTGTGCCCTTCGGCGCCGGCGGCATCATCGATGTGGTGGCGCGCATCCTGGCCGAGCCGATGGGCCGCACCCTGGGCCAGACCATGGTGGTGGAGAACCAGCCAGGTGCGGGCAGCGTGATCGGCGCGCGCACGGTGGCCCGGGCGGCACCCGATGGCGCGACGCTGCTGCTCTCCGGCGCCGCGCATGCGGTCATCCCCGTGCTGTATCCCGATGCCGGGTTCGATCCGGTGGCGGATTTCGCGCCGATCGCGCTGCTGGGCCAGCAGCCCTTCGTGCTGGCCGTGCACCCCTCCAACCCTGCGCGCGATGCCGCGGGGTTCCTGGATTGGCTGCGGGCACGCCCCGGCCGCGCGACCTTCGCCACCACTGGCATCGGCGCCGCATCGCACCTCGCCGGAGAATTGCTGAAGAAGCTGGCGGGGGTGGATTTCGAGGTCGTGCCCTATCGCGGCACCCCGCAGGCGGTGACCGACCTTGTCGCCGGCCGGGTCGATTTCATGCTGGACAGCCAGACCCTGATGGCGCCGCTGGCCGCCGGCGGGCAGTTGCGGGCATTGGCGGTGACCACCGCGGCGCGCTCCGCCCTGCTGCCCGACCTGCCCAGCCTGGCCGAGATCGGCCTGGCCGGCTACGACGCCTCCTCCTGGCAGGCGCTCTACGCCCCCGCGGCGACCCCGGCGGCTGAGCTCGCCCGGCTGCGCGCCGCCGCCGCCACTGCCCTCACCGACCCTGGCCTGCGCGCCCGCTATGCCGAGGTGGGCGTGCAGCCCGTCAGCGCCGACCTCGCCGGTTTCATCGCCGCCGAGCAGGCGCGCTGGCTGCCCATCCTGCGCGAGACGGGCGCGCGCGGCGGGTAAAGCGTTTTCAAGCCTTGCGGCTTCGCAAGGCGACTCGGAAAACGCGCCCAAACAATGAGCTGGAGCCGTTTCACCGTCTTCACGTCCGGTGAAACGGCTCCAGCCCGCAATCGCTTTGGCTGGAAACACCCAGAGCGCCGCTTGCCAGCCAGCGCAACCCTCCCATCCCCGGCCGCGTTGTCTCCCGTGGCGGCGCATCCAGCGCCGCCACGGGAGGCCCCCATGCCGCATTTCGCCGCCACCATCCACAACATCGCCGCCGGGGTGAACGGCTTCACCATCCAGGCCGCCGCGAAGAGCATCGAGGCCTGGGAGCATCACCTCGCCGGGCATGAGAGCGGCACCAGCAAGACCATCATCCGCGACCTGGTGGAGCTGCGGCAGCAGATCACCGCCGAGCCGATCGACACCCATGCGGTGAAGCGCCTGGTCGCCAAGCTGGGGCAGGAGACGGTCGTCCTGGCTGCCCGGGCGGAGCCTGCCGTGGCGCAGAAAATTCGCCACCTTGGCCAGGCGCTGATCGCCGCCGTCTCGCCCACCGCTGCCCTTCGAAAATAGCCCGGGCCGATGCAACCGGCATGCTCGCCGCCGGTTTGACCGGGACCGACGCATCCCGTCGGCCAATAGGAGACGACGCATGCCGCAATTCGCAGCCACCATCAAACATCTCAGCGAGGGCGTGAAAGGCTTCACGATCAGCGCCGCGGTCAAGAATATCGAAGGCTGGGAGGCCACCCTGCATGACATGGACACCCCCGGCGCCAAGGGCATTGCGCGCGACCTCGAACACCTGAAGACGATGCTGCAGCACGACAAGATCGACGGCGACGCGGTGAAGGCACTGATGGGCAAGCTGGGCGAGGCCACGGTGAAGCTGGCCGGAAAGGCCGACTCCAAGCATGCCGAGCAGGTGAAGCATCTCGGCGAGGCGCTGTCCCCAGCGGGCTGAGTGCGCGGCTGAGTGCGCGGCGGCGGGTGCTTCCGGGGCGCCCGCCGCCGATACACATCGACATGTTTCGGTCATTCCCGCGCCACACTCGGCTGGCCAACCTCTTTCCGACGCAACCGGGAGAGACACACGATGGCCACGAGCCTCTGGCCTTCCCTGCTGGCGACCTGGCTGAGCCTGACGCCCCCGCCCCAGGCCGGCATAGGGCCAGGCGCGGGCCAGGCGGCGCCCGCCGCGCCGGCGCCCGGCATCGCCCTGCCGCGGCGGCAGGATTGAGTTGCCCCCGATGCCGCCCGATAAGGACGCATGAACGACCTCTATCGCCATATCGAGGCCTGCAACAACACCCCATCACCGGCACATCTCCTGCCCTTTCGCATCGGCGAGCAGCAGGTGGGGTGGGTCGCGCCCGCGCTTGCCCAGGCGCTGACCTTCCACCCCCGCGACGTGCATTTCGACGCCAGGGGCGTGGCGCTCGCCTCGCGCCATCGCAGCCCGGCGGCGCGCAGCGCGGCGCTGGAGGATCTCTGCGGCGAATTGGCGCCGCGCGGGCATCTGCGCGTCAGGGGCGAGCCCTTCGATGTCCGCCCGACCGCCGAGGGGCCGACACTGGCGACGCTGGATCGCGGCGCGCTTCCCGCCTTCGGGGTGATCGGCCAGGGGGTGCATCTGAACGGGCTGGTGCGCCGGGGCGACGGGCTGCATGTCTGGGTGGGCATCCGCGCCCGCGACAAGGCGGTGGCGCCGGGCCAACTGGACAATGTGGTGGCGGGCGGCATCCCGGCCGGGCTCACGCCCGAGCAATGCCTGATCAAGGAGGCGGAGGAGGAGGCCGGCATGCCGGCTGCCCTGGCCGCCCAGGCCCGCCGCACCGGTCGCATCAGCTATATCCTGACGCTTCCCGAGGGGCTGCGGCGCGATGTGCTGCATGTCTACGACATCGACCTGCCGGAAGATTTTACGCCGGCGCCGAATGACGACGAGGTCGAGCGCTTCGAGCTCTGGCCCGCCCAGCGCCTGCTGGAGGCGGTGCGGGAGACCGAGGATGTGAAGTTCAACGTGAACCTCGTGCTGATCGATCTCTTCCTGCGCGAGGGGCTGATCGATGCCGCCAGCGCCGAGGGCCAGCGCTTGCGGGTGGGGCTGAACGCCGGCCCCTGAGGTTGCGCATGGCCCTTGCCCGGGCCATAGCGGCGCCGCATGCAGCTCCAGGCCATTTTCACCCATCTGGGTTTCGCGCTGTTCCTGGCCCTGGTCTCGGCCGGCTGCGTGGCCCTGATGATCCGCTTCCCCATCCTCGACCACCCCGATGCCCGCAAGGCGCATTTCCACCCCACGCCAAAGGGCGGCGGCGTAGGGGTGGTGGTGGCCTTCATGCTGGGCATGCTGGTCCTGTTCGGCATCGCTGATTTCGCCCGGCTGGGTGCCATGCAGTTCCTGGGCGTCATCCTGGCCGCGCTGGCCATGGCTGGGGTGGCGCTGGCCGATGACGCGCGGGATTTCCGCTTCGTGGTCAAGCTGGGCGCGCAATGCGGTGCTGCGGTGGTGGCGGCGGCCTCCGGGCTGGTGCTGGAGCGGCTCGCGGTCCCGGGCTTCGGCGAGGTGCCGCTGGGCTGGTTCGGCGTGGCGCTGACCCTGTTCTGGATCCTCGGCTGCACCAATGCGGTGAATTTCATGGATGGCAGCGATGCGCTGGTGGGCTCGGTGATGCTGGTGGCATCGCTGGCGCTGGCCCTGATCGCGGCCAGCGAGGGCGCCTGGTTCGTCTATGCCGCCGCCCTTTTCCTCGCCGCGGGTTTTTCGGGATTTCTGCCCTTCAACCTGCCGCCGGCGCGGATTTTCATGGGCGATGTGGGCAGCCAGTTCGCCGGCTTCGTGATGGCGGTGCTGGCGGTGGCGGCGTCGCGCTTCGATGCCACGCAGATCAGTTTTCTGATCGTGCCACTCTTGCTGCTGGGGCTGTTGTTTGACGCGGGATTCACCCTGCTGCGCCGGGCGCTGGCGGGCGAGCGGGTGAGCACCCCACACCGCACCCATCTCTACCAGATGGCGGTGCGGGCGGGGATGGAGCCCGCCCATCTCGCCGCCATCCATGCCGGCTTCACCGTGTTTCACGCGGTGCTGGCCGCGGTCTTCATCAATCTGCCCACGCCGTGGAAGCCCAGCGTGCTGATCCCCGCATTGGCCGTGCAGCTGGTCTGGGCCGGCTGGGTGCTGGCCCGGATGCGCCGCCGGGGCCTAGCCTTTTAGGAGCATCGCAAGCCCCAGGAACAAGGCGATCGCCAGGCCCTGGAACAGCACGCGATACTGCATCAGCGTGTTGGAACGCTTCCCATTGGTATCGCCGCGCACCATCTGCACCACCCCCAGCGCCAGCACGACCAGCGTGCCGATCATGGCGGTGACGAGCAGGATGGTCAGCGCGGTCTGCATCACGCCGCCCCTGCCAGGGCCTTCCACACCACCTCGGGCGTGGCCGGCATGTCGATGCTCTTCACCGCCAGCGCATCGACCAGGGCATTGATCACGGCGGGCGGCGAGCCCACCGCGCCGGCCTCACCGGCCCCCTTCACGCCCAGGGGATTGGTCTCGCAGAGCACCTCGACGAAATCGACCTCGATATCCGGCAGGTCATCGGCGCGCGGGAGCGCATAATCCATGAAGGAGGCGCTGAGCAGCTGGCCCGAGGCCTCGTCATAGGAGGTGCGCTCGAAAAACGCCTGGCCCACGCCCTGGGCCACGCCGCCATGCACCTGGCCACGGACGATCAGCGGGTTCAGCGCGTGACCCACATCATCCATCACGATGTAGCGCGGGATGGAGATGATGCCGGTCTCCGGGTCCACCTCCACCTCGGCGACGTGGCAGCCATTGGGGAAGGTGTGGGCGGGGATATCGGCGACTTCGGCGGCGTCGAGCAGGGTCGCCGGCTCGCCGGCCGCGGCGCGCTCCTTCTGCCGCAGCGCCAGCGAGAGAATGTCGATACCGCGATCGGTGCCGGTGACCGAGAAGCGGCCCTTTTCGAATTCGATATCGACGACGGCTGTCTCCAGCACCTCGGAGGCGGCCTGCTTGCCCTTCTCCACCACGGTCGCGGTGGTGGCGAGGATGGCTGTGCCCTCGGAATAGAGGCTGCGCGCGCCGCCGGTGCCGCCGCCGGTCGGCACCTGGTCGGTGTCGCCCTGCATGATGCGGATCTTTTCCATGGGAATCCCCAGCTCATGGCTGGTGAGCATGGCATAGGCTGTTTCGTGCCCCTGGCCGGTGCTCTGGGTGCCGACCCAGACCTCGGCGAAACCATCGCCGGTGAAGCGCACCTCGGCCCGCTCGGTCGGGCCGCCGCCGGTGGCCTCGAGGTAATAGGCGAGGC
This sequence comes from uncultured Rubritepida sp., assembly GCA_964395305.1. Taxonomy (GTDB): domain Bacteria; phylum Pseudomonadota; class Alphaproteobacteria; order Acetobacterales; family Acetobacteraceae; genus Rhodovarius. The sequence goes on along the minus strand of CAYNBM010000008.1, from coordinate 115,730 downwards.
CAATGCCGCGCTTCATGCCCTTCTTCGCCGCCGCCGCCTGCCGCGCCGGGAAGCCGGCCCAGTCAATCTTGGCGAGCGCGGCGTCCATGATGGTCTCGAACTCGCCGCTGTCGTAGCGCTGGCCGATCGCCGTGGTGAAGGGCATCGAGGAGGAGGGCACGATGTTGCGGCGGCGCAGCTCGATCCGGTCGACGCCGATCTCGGCCGCGGCGGTGTCGATCAGCCGCTCGACCAGATAGTTCGATTCAGGCCGGCCGGCGCCGCGATAGGCATCGACCGGCACGGTGTTGGTCAGCACGCCGATGACATTCGCGTGGATGGCCTGGAAGCCATAGATCGAGGCCAGCACCTTGGTGCCCGCGCCGGTGGGGATGAAGGGCGCGAAGGTGGAAAGATAGGCGCCCATATTGGCGTAGTTCTTGGTCCGCAGCGCCAAGAATTTTCCGTCCGCATCCAGCGCCAGCTCGCCCAGCGTGATGTTGTCGCGGCCATGGGTGTCGGAGAGGAACGCCTCGGTCCGTTCCGCCGCCCAGCGGACCGGGCGGCCGACCTGCCGCGCCGCGATCGCGCACATCGCGTATTCGGCATAGAGATAGAGCTTCATGCCGAAGCCGCCACCCACATCGGGGGTGACCACGCGCACCTTCTCGGGTGCGACCTTCAGCACATTGCCGGCCAGCAGGTTCTTCACCAGCCACGAGCCCTGGGTGCCGGCATACAGCGTGAACTTTTCCTGGGCCGCGTCGTATTCGGCGGTGCAGGCGCGGCCCTCCATGCTGGCCACGACGACACGGTTGTTCACCACCGTCAGGCGCGTGACATGCGCGGCCGTCTTGAAGAGCGCGTCGGTCGCCGCCTTGTCGCCAGCCTCCCAGTCGAAGACGGTGTTGTTGGCGAGACCAGGCCACACGGTGGGCGCGCCGGGCTCATGCGCGGTGGCGAGGTCGGTGGCGCTGGGCAGCACTTCATAGTCGATCTCGATCGCCTCGCCGGCATCGCGGGCCTGTTCGGTGCTTTCGGCGACGATGAAGACCACGGGGTCGCCGACATGGCGCACCGCGTCGGTGGCCAGCGGCAGGCGCGGGGTTTCGCCGCGCGGGCTGCCATCGCTGTTCTTCAGCGGAATGACGCAGGGCACCTCGCCCACGCCCATGGCGACAAGGTCCGCCCCGGTGATGACCGCGAGCACGCCCGGCATGGCCTTCGCCGCCGCGGTGTCGATCGACAGGATCTTTGCATGGGCATGCGGGCTGCGCAGCACATATGCCTGGGTCTGGCCGGGCAGGGCGATATCGCCGGTGTAGCGCCCATCGCCCTTCAGCAGGCGAGGATCCTCGACGCGGCGGATGGATTGGCTGAGGCCGAATTTTGCCATGGGGGTCGCTCCGTTGCTTTGGGGAGAGGATGGGGTGGCCGCGGCATTTCGGGAAGGGGTGGTCGGCCGCTTCCCGCCGGCGCCTTCACGCCGCCGGCTGGGGCGCCGGCGGGTGTGGCGCACGCGGCTTGCGCCGGAACCAGCCCTTGATGGTCTCGCGCATGCTCTGGAAGGTCACGTAGAGCATCGGGATCATGAAAATCCCCACCACCGCGGCGGCGATCATGCCGCCGAAGACCGGCGTGCCCACGGCCTGGCGCGACAGGGCCGCGGCACCCTCCGCCCAGACCAGCGGCACGAGGCCGAGGATGAAGGCGATGGAGGTCATCATCACCGCGCGGAACCGCATCCTGGCGCCCAGCACCGCGGCGTCGCGGATGGACATCCCCGCCTCGCGCCGCTCCTTGGCGAATTCCACGATCAGGATGCCGTTCTTGGCGGCCAGCGCGATCAGCACCACCAGCCCGATCTGGGCATAAACGTCCAGCGACTTGCCCGCGATCAGCAGCGCGCCGAACGACCCCAACCCGCCGGCCGCGACCGAGAGCAACACCGGAATCGGGATGGTCCAGCTTTCATACAGCGCGACCAGGAAGAGATAGGCGAAGAGCATGGCGAGCGCGATCAGCACCCCCGTCCGCCCCGCCGCCTGCTTCTCCTGGAACGCCGTGCCGGTCCATTCGAAGCCATAGCCCGGCGGCAGCACGCGGGCGGAAAGCTGCTCCATCGCCAGCAGCGCATCGCCCGAGGAGGTGCCGGGCGAGGGCGAGCCGTTCATCAGCACCGAGCGGGTGTTGTTGTAGCGGCTGATGGTCTGGGCACCGAGCACGACGCGGACATCGGCGAAGGCGCGCAGCGGCACCATCTGCCCGCGCTGGCTGCGGACCTGGATGCGCCAGATATCCGACAGCTCATCGCGGTCGGTCGCCTCGGCCTGGATATTGACCTGCCAGGTGCGGCCGAACAGGTTGAAATCATTGACGTAGAAGCCGCCCAGCGTGGTCTGCAGGGCGGTGAAGATGTCGGAGATGCGCACGCCCAGCGCCTGCGCCTTGTCGCGATCCACGTCGAGGTAGAGCGAGGGCGTGGTGGGCGAGAAGGTGGAGAAGACGCCGCGCAGCCTGGGGTCCTGGTTGGCCGCGATCATCAGTCCCAGCATGGCGCCGCCCAGCTCCGCCGGGTCGCGCCCCTCGTAATCCTGCAGCTGGTATTCGAAGCCGCCGCCGGTGCCCAGGCCGATGATGGGCGGGATGTTGAAGGCGAAGACATTGGCCTGGCGGATGCCCTGCGCCGCGCCGAACAGCCGCCCGATGGCGGCGAAGACGCTGTCCTGCACCGCCGTGCGGTCGGCGAAGGGCTTCATCCGCGCGACCAGGAAGGCCGCGTTGGACTGCGCGCCGCCATCGATCAGCGAGAACCCCACAATCGCCAGCGTGTTCTCGACGGCGGTGTTGGAGCGCAGGATCCCCTCCACCTGCTCCACCACCGCCCGCGTGCGCGACACGGACGCGCCCTGCGGCAATTGCAGCTGCACGAAGAAGGCGCCCTGGTCCTCCTGCGGCAAAAATCCCTGCGGCGTGCGCCCGGCCACCGAATAGATGCCGAAGCCGATGACCAACGTGATGGGAATGGCCAGCACCGCCACCCGCACCAGCTTGGCCACGATCCAGGCATAGCCATCGCGCGCGCCATCGATGAAGCGCAGCACATATTTGATCGGCCCACGCTTGGGCCCGCCATGGGTCAACAGAAGCGCGCAAAGTGCCGGCGACAGTGTCAGCGCATTGATCGCCGAGATGATCATGGCGACGATGATCGTCACCGCGAATTCGCGGAACAGCACGCCGGCCACGCCCGGGATGAACGCCACCGGCACGAAGACCGAAAGCAGCACCATCGTGATGGCGATGATCGGCCCGGTGATCTCGCCCATCGCCTTTTTGGTGGCCTCGGCGGGGGTGAGCTCGGGCTCCTCCTCCATCACCCGCTCGACGTTTTCCACCACCACGATCGCGTCATCGACGACGATGCCGATGGCCAGCACCATGGCCAGCAGCGAGATGGTGTTGGCGGAAAACCCGATGGCCAGCATCACCGCAAAGGTGCCGATCAGCGACACCGGCACCGCGATGGCCGGCACAATGGTGGCCCGGAACGACCCCAGGAACAGGTAGACCACGATCACCACCAGCAGGAAGGCTTCGATCACCGTCTTCAGCACCTCCTTGATGGTGTCCGAGACGAAGGTGGAGGTGTCGTAGAACACCCGGTAATCCACGCCTTCGGGGAAGCGCGTCTTCAGCTCCTCCATGGCGCGGCCCACGGCGCTGGCCACCGCCACGGCATTGGCGCCGGGCGAGAGATAGATGCCCATGGTCACCGCCGGCTGGCCATTCAGCCGGCTTTCGGTGTCCTCATTCGCGGCGCCGAGCTCTATTCGCGCCACATCGCGCACCCGCAGCGTCGAGCCATCGGGGTTGGCGCGGATGACGATGTCGCCGAACTGCTCGGGCGTGGTCAGCCGCCCCTGGGTCTGCATGTTGAACTGGAATTGCTGGTCCGGCCCGATCGGCCGCGCGCCGATGCGCCCCACAGCCGCCTGCACGTTCTGCCCCTGGATGGCGGCGACGATGTCGGAAGGTGCGATGTTGAGGCTGATCAGCCGGTCCACCTCGAACCAGATGCGCATGGAATAATCCAGCGCGCCGAACAGCTGCACCTGGCCCACCCCCGGCGTTCGCGCCAGCCGGTCCAGGATGTTGATGGTGGTGTAGTTCGACAGGAAGATCGGCGCGCGCGATCCGTCCGGCGAATAGACGAAAAGGAACTGCAACACCGCCGAGGATTGCTTGCGCACCGTCACGCCATTGCGCTGCACCTCCTGCGGCAATCGCGCCAGTGCGGCCTGCACGCGGTTGTTGACATTCACCGTCGCGATATCGGGGTCGGTGCCCAGCGCGAAGGAGACGCTCAGCGTATAGGTCCCGTCATTGGCCGAGTTGGAGCGCATGTAGAGCATGCGGTCCACGCCGTTCACCGCGCTTTCCAGCGGCTGCGCCACTGTCGCCTCAACCACGGCGGCCGAGGCCCCGGGGTAGCGCGCGGTGACCGAGACCTGCGGCGGCACGATGTTGGGAAACTGGCTGACCGGGATGACCGACAGCGCCAGCGCACCCGCGATGGTGGTGACGATGGCGATGACGATGGCAAGCCGGGGGCGGTCGACGAAGACGGAGCTGAGCATGTGCCGGGCCTAGCGAGTCGCTGCGGGCGGCGCGGGGGCCGCCGGCGCGGCTGCGGGGGCCGGCGCGCCGGGCGGGCGCCCCGCTGCTCCCCCGGCCGGCGCCGGGTTCACCGGCGTGTTGGGCCGCACCCGCTGCACGCCCTCGGTGATCACGCTCTCGCCGGCCTGCAAGCCTTCCTCCACCACCGCCAGCTCGGCGGTGCCGCGGCCCAGCCTGATCTGCCGGCGCTGGGCCACGTTGTTGGCGCCCACGACGAAGACGAAGAAACCGCTCTGGTCCTGGCCCACCGCGGCGCGTGGCACCACGATGGCCTGCACCGGCTCGATGCCCTCCACCGTCGCGGTCACGAATTGCCCGTCGATCAGCTCGCGCGAGTCGCCCTGGCTGCCCGGCGCGCTGCGCACCGGGTTTGGGATCAGCGCGCGGACCAGGATGGTGTCGGTGTTGCGGTCGATCTGGGTGTCGATGAAGTCGATGCGGCCGACCTGATTGTAGGGCGTGCCATCCACCAGCCGCACCCGGATGACCACCGCGGCCGGGCCGCCGCGCGATTCGTAGCGCGCCCGCAGCTCCAGCGCCTGGCGCTGGCTGACGGTGAAGGCGACGCGCATCGGGTCCTGACTGACAATGCTGGCCATCGGCTCGGAACTCGGCGTCACCACATTGCCCACGGCAAAGACCGACCGGCCGATCTTGCCGGCGATGGGCGAGGTCACGTCGGTATAGGCCAGGTTGATCTCGGCGACGCGCACCTGCGCCTGCGCTCCCAGCACGGCGGCGGCACCCGTGCGCTCGCCGGCCAGCGCGGTGTCGAGAGCCACCTGCGTGCCGGCACCGGTCGCGCGCAATTCCCGCGCGCGGGCCAGGTTGACGCGGGCATTCTCCAGCGTGGCCTGGGCCGAGGCGACAGTGGCGCGGGCCTGGGCCAGCTGCGCCTCGAAGGGCGCGCGCTCGATGCGGAACAGGGGTGCGCCCTCGGCCACCTCGCCGCCCTCCTGGAACAGCCGGGCCTCCAGGAAGCCGGTGACGCGGGCGCGGATATCGACCCGGCTCACAGCCTCGATCCGGCCCACGAATTCAGAGGTCTCGGTCACCGGGCGGCGTTCGGCCGGCTGGACGCCGACCGCCGGGGGGCCCTGAGGCCCGAACTGTGCCTGGGCGGGTGCCACGGCAAGAAGGGAGAGAAGAAGGGTCGCGTGGCGTAACGCCATCCGAAAATCCTTGGCAATAGACGACAGCAATTGCGGCGCGGCATGGCAGACGCGGCACACACCCGCCACAGTTGGGACTTCCCACAGGCCGCGCCTACCATGTCGCTGCATTTTCACACAATCCTTACATAAAAAGATCGCCATGTTTCCCGGCTGGCCAGGGAATGCGGCAGGATATGGCATGCGGAAACTCCTGCCTGGCTTGCTTTTGTTGTCAGGGTGCCTGGGCGCTCTCTGGGCGCTCGACCGCGCCCTGCCGCCCGATCTCAGCCGCGCCCAGGCCACGGGTGCCGAGATGCTGGACCGCCAGGGCCGCATCCTGTCGGTGCTGCCCGCGCCCGGCGGCGTCTGGCGCCTTGCCACCACGCCGCGCGACGTGCCGCCGCACCTCATCGCCATGCTGCTGGCCGCCGAGGACCGGCGCTTTCACTGGCATCCCGGCGTCGATCCGCTCGCCCTCGGCCGGGCCGCCGCGCAATGGGCCTGGCGGGGGCGGGTGGTCTCGGGCGGCTCGACATTGACGATGCAGGTGGCCCGCCTCCTGGAACCCAGGCCGCGCACCCTGCGCAGCAAGTCCATCGAGATCCTGCGCGCCCTGCAATTGGAGGCGCGGCATTCCAAGCAGGAGATCCTGGCGCTCTGGCTGACCCTGGCGCCGCAGGGCGGCAATCTGGAGGGCATGCGCGCCGGTGCCCTGGCCTGGTTCGGCCGCCCGGCGCGGCAGCTCGACGTGGCGGAGGCGGCGCTGCTGGTGGCGCTGGCCCGACAGCCCACCCGCACCCGGCCCGACCGCCACCCCGAAGCGGCGCGGCGCGCGCGCGACGCGGTGCTGCTGACCCGCGCGGCCGCCGCCCAGGCGCCGGTGGATGGGAGCCTGGCCAGCGCCGCCCCGGTGCCGCTGCGGCGCCAGCCCATGCCGGCGCTGGCGCCGCATCTCGCACGGCAACTCGGCGGTGGGTCCACCACGCTCGATGCCGGGCTGCAACGCGCCGTCGAGCGCATCGCGGCCGACGCGCTGCGCGGCCTGCCCGAACGCGCCTCCATCGCCATCATGCTGGCCGAGGCCGTGCCGCGGGAGCTGCGCGCGGTGACCGGCGGGGCCTGGATGGAGGAGGCCCGGGCGGGCGCGCTGGACCTGTCGCGCGCGGTGCGCTCGCCGGGATCGGCGCTGAAGCCGCTGCTCTACGCCCTGGCGTTTCAGGACGGCATCGTCGGCCCGGGCAGCCTGGTGGCCGACATGCCGCGCAATTTCGGCGGCTACGCCCCGGAGAATTTCGACCGCGGCTTCGCCGGGCAGGTCACGGTGGCCGAGGCGCTGCGGCAATCGCTGAACCTGCCCGCCGTGGCGCTGCTCAGCCAGCTCGGCCCCGTGCGTTTCGCCGGCCTGCTGAAGACCGCCGGCGCCGCGCCCCGCCTGCCGCCGGGCGCCGACCCCGCGCTGCCGCTGGCGCTGGGTGGGGTTGGGCTGACATTGCGCGACATGACGACGCTCTACGCGATGCTGGCCGATGGCGGGCGTGTGGCGCCGCTGCTGATCCGCCCCGGCGTGGCTGAAACCGGCGTCCCTGGCCCGCGTGCCAATGCGCTGGAGCCGCATGCGGCGCGGCTGGTCGCCCGCGTTTTGGTGCAGCCCTTCCCCGGCGGTGGCCCCGCGGGCGTGGCGTGGAAGACCGGCACGAGCTGGGGCGGGCGGGATGCCTGGGCGATGGGCTTCGATGCCCGTCATGTCGCGGGCGTCTGGGTCGGCCGGCCGGATGGTACGCCCATGCCCGGCGCCACCGGCGCGCGCCTGGCCCTGCCCATCCTGGCGGGGGTCATGGAGCTGGTGCCCCCGGCGCCGCTGGAAGGGCTGCGGTCGCGGCCCGAACGCCCTGTCATGGCCGAGGCGGCAGACCGGCTGCGCCTGCTGTTTCCGCCGCCCGGCGCCGTCGTGGAATCAGGCGCGCTGGTGTTGCGCGCGGCCGGCGGGCAGCGCCCGCTGACATTTCTGGTTGATGGCGTGGCTTTGCCGATCGAGCCGGCGCGTCGCGAGATCGCGTGGCAGCCGCCGGGGCCGGGCATCTACCGTGTCACGGTTCTCGACGCGGAAGGCGGCGCTGCTGGCGCCACCATCCGCGTCCGAGGGGAGGTCCGGGTCGAAGCCCGGGGTGAAGTCGGTGGCGAAGTCCGGGGCGAATAGGCCCCCCGGGGTTACTGGGCGCGCGGACCGACTGGGCCGATCGGGCCTGCCGGGCCGACGGGGCCGGCAGGTCCCATCGGGCCGGCCGCGCCCGCCGGGCCAATCGCGCCCGCCGGACCCATCGGGCCGACGGGTCCAACTGCGCCGGCCGTGCCCGCCGGGCCAATCGCGCCCGCCGGACCCATCGGGCCGACGGGTCCAACTGCG
>CAYNBM010000008.1:20354-107413 GCA_964395305.1 uncultured Rubritepida sp. | reverse complement strand
CCGGCCGGACCCACAGGGCCAATCGCGCCCGCCGGACCCGCAGGGCCGACGGCACCTGCCGGACCGACCGGACCCATCGGACCCGCCGGACCGACCGCACCGGCCGGGCCAGCGGGACCAACCCCACCCATCGCGCCAGCCGGACCCACCGCGCCAGCCGCACCCGCCGGGCCGGCCTCGCCAGCCGGGCCACGCTCACCTGTCGCACCGGCGATGCCCTGGGCGCCCGTGGGCCCCTGCGGGCCAGCGGGACCGGCAGGGCCGGTCTCACCGCGTTCGCCCTGCGGCCCGGGGGCGCCGACAGCGCCGGCAATGCCCTGCGGGCCGACCGGGCCCTGCGCGCCGGCCGGGCCAATCTCGCCGCGCGCGCCGGCGGGGCCGCTCGACCCCACCGCGCCACGCTCACCCGCCGGCCCGATCGGGCCCACGGGCCCCGGGCCGCGCGATGCCTCGAACACCAGGTTGATGAAAAGCGCGGTCACCGCCGCCACGGCCACATTGCCGAGCAGCGGATTGGCCGCCATCCATTTTTTCAGCTGGTCCATGAAGAGTCCCCCGTTTGACGCGAAGCGGTTTGCGGCCGCGGCGGCATGGCGTGCCGCGCCCCGCCCGGTTGGACGCGGGCGCATTACCCCCTACACTCCGCAGATGACGCCCTTCTGGCACAGCAAAAGCCTCGACGCCATGTCGCGTGACGAGTGGGAGAGCCTCTGCGATGGCTGCGGGCGTTGCTGCCTGCACAAGTTGCGGGAGGACCGCACGGAAAAGCTGCATTTCACCAATGTGGCCTGCCGGTTGCTGGATGGCGCGACCGCGCGCTGCTCGAATTACGCCGAGCGCAGGCGCTTCGTGCCGGACTGCATCCAGCTCACGCCGCAATTGCTCAATGAGATTGACTGGCTGCCGCCCTCCTGCGCCTATCGCCTCATCCAGGAGGGGCGGGACCTGCCCTGGTGGCACCCGCTGGTCTCCGGCCGCCCGGAAACCGTGATCGAGGCCGGAATCAGCGTGGCCGGCCGGGTGGTGGCCGAGCGCGATTCCGGTGGATTGGAAGACCATGTCGTGCCCTGGCCCGGGAAATTCCCGCGCCAGGCCGGACCATTGCCCAAAAGGAAAAGACCGAGATGAAAGACGCGATCTATGGCGGCATCAACGTGGCGGTGCTCACCGCCATGCATGCCGACCTCTCCCCCAACCTAGATGCCATGGCGGCGCATGCCTCCTGGCTCCTGGCCAATGGCGCCAATGGCCTGGGCGTGCTGGGCACGACGGGCGAGGCGAACAGTTTTTCGGCGGTCGAGCGCATGGCCATCGTCGAGGGGCTGGTTGCCCGTGGCATCCCGGCGGCGAAGATGATGCCCGGCACGGGTGTGAGCAGCCTGACCGAGACGGTGGCACTCACGCAACATGCCCGCGCCCAGGGCTGCCGCGGCGTGCTGCTGCTGCCGCCCTTCTACTACAAGGCGCCCAGCGATGACGGGCTCTTCGCCTATTTCGACGAGGTGGCGAAGCGGGTCGGCGGCGGCATCGCGCTCTACCTCTACAATTTCCCGCAGCAATCGGCGGTGCCCTTCTCGCTGGCGCTGATCGGGCGGCTGCTGGACGCGCATCCCGGCGTGTTCAAGGGCGTGAAGGATTCCTCCGGCGACTACGCGAACATGAAGGCGATGATCGACGCCTTCGCCGGCCGCGGTTTCGAGGTCTATACCGGCTCGGACGAATACGTGCAGCGCATTTTGGCCGAGGGCGGTGCCGGCTGCATCACCGCCGCCGGCAATGCCAATTGCCATTGGGGCGGCATCGTCTATGCCCAGCGCACGGGGCCGGAGGCAGACGCGGCCCAGGCGATGCTCAGCGCCACCCGCCGCGCCGCCACCGCGGCCCCCCTCATTCCCAACCTGCGCGAGGTGATCGCGCGCTCCACCGGCGATGCCAGCTTCCGCCACATCCGCCCGCCGCATCTGCCGCTCACCGCCGCCCAGGCCGATGCGGCCTGGGCCGCCTGGTCGGCCACCGGCGCCATTCCGCTTCCCGGGCTCGCCGCCCGGCTGGCGGCGGAATGAAAGAGCCCTTCCGCTGCCGCGAGCCTGCAACCGCCACGGTGCAGCTCGACAATGAGCATGTCCGCATCACCCGGTGGGATTTCCCCCCGGGTGCCGAGACCGGCTTTCATCGCCACGGCTGGTACTACGTGGTGGTGCCGGTGACGGATGGCGAATTGCTGCTGGAGATGGGCGATGGCAGCACCGCCCATGCCTCGCTCACCGCCGGCCTCGCCTATCAGCGGCCGGCCGGGGTGGAGCACAATGTGGTCAATGCGGGTGTCGCGCCGCTGAGCTTTGTGGAGACCGAGCTCAAGGCGATGCCGGGCTGAACCTGCGGCCAATTCCGCCCACTTACATCAGCCGTTTACCTTTCTGCCGCCTATTGGACTGATGTCGCAGTTTCGCCATCAGCCAGAGAGCCCGCGCATGACGACGCCACCGGATGCCGATTTGGTGCATGCCTTGCGCGGCGCCATGCGGGCCGAGTTCCAGCCGCTCTTCGCCGACATGACGCGGCTGGTGGACCGGCGCATTGCCGAACTCAGTGCCGAGCTGCATGCCAGTGTCGAGCTGGTGGATATGAACGAGGCCAAGCTCTCCCGCGAACTGAGCATGGTGCATGAGCAGATCGCCGGCCTGATCGCCGCGCCCCAGCCCCACCGCCGCAACAGCGGGGTCGAGCTGGAGGCGGTGGTGATCGCCACCGAAGCCGCGGCCAACACCATCATGGAGGCGGCCGAGGCCATCCAGGACTGGATCCTGGGCGACAGGCGCGATGCCGAATCCATCGAATGCCTCGCCAGCCGGGTGAACGCGATCTTCGAGGCCTGTTCCTTCCAGGACGTCACCGGCCAGCGCATCCGCCGCGCCATCCAGCATCTGCAGACGGTGGAGACCATGCTCGAGCGTTTTGTCCCCGTGCCCGCCACGCCGGCGGAGCGGCTGGTCGTCGCCACCGGCATGCACACGGTCGAACCCGCGGCGCGCGGCCAGAGCGACATGGCGCAGGCCGAGATCGACGCGTTGCTCAACGGCTGAGCCACGCCGCAAGTCGGGCTGCCGCCGGTTGAACCTGGCATGGCGCGGCCACACCTACAGGTGATGGTCCGCCCCGCCAAATTCCTGAAACCGGCCATCCGTACAGGAGTGGCCCATGGCCGATGACCCCTATGGCGTGCTGGGCGTGAAGCGCGATGCCTCGCCCGAGGCGATCAAGGCGGCCTACCGCAAGCTCGCCCGCAAGCACCACCCCGATCTCAATCCCGGCAAGCCCGAGGCGGAGATACGGTTCAAATCCGTCTCCGCCGCGCATGACCTGCTGTCGGACCCCGAAAAGCGCGGCCGCTTCGACCGTGGCGAGATCGACGCCGAAGGGCAGGAGCAGCGCCCCGCCGGCGGCTACCGTCGCCATGCCGATGCGGCGCAGGGTGCGCGCTATGGCGGCGGGTCGGGCGATGCCGCCTTCGATGACCTCTTCGCCGACATGTTCGAGGCGCAGCGCAGGGCCGAGGCCGCGCCACGTCAGGGCCGCGACGAATCCTACCGGCTCGACGTCTCCTTCATCGATGCCATGCTGGGCACCACCATCCCGATGGGCCTGCCCGATGGACGGTCACTGAGCGTTCGCATCCCGCCCGGCATCACCACCGGCCAGGTGCTGCGGCTGCGCGGCCAGGGCGGCCCCGGCCGCAATGGCGGGCGCGCGGGCGATGCCATGATCGCCATCACTGTGGCGGATCACCCGCTGCTCGTGCGCGATGGGCGCAACATTCTGATGGAGCTTCCGGTCTCGCTGCGCGAGGCGGTGCTGGGCGGGCCTGTCGAGGTGCCGACGCCATCGGGCCGGCTGCGCGTCACGCTGCCCGCCCATAGCGACAGCGGCCGGCAGATCCGGCTGCGCGGCAAGGGGGTGGCGGCGCATGGCGATGCCGCGGCGGGCGACCTGTTGTTGACGCTGAAGGTCGTGGTCGGTCCGGCCGATGCCGCGCTGGATGAATTCCTGACCCATTGGTCACCGCCGGCCGGGGAGGATCCACGCGCCGCGCTGGATTTCCCGGCGTGATCTCCCTGGAGCTCCTGGTCGCCCGCTACCCCCGGCTCGACCCCGGGCAGATCCAGCAATGGCTGATCGAGGGCATGGTGAGGGCCGAGCCGGGCCCGGCCTTCACCGAAATGGATGTCGCCCGGGTCGGGCTCATCCTCGAATTGCGTGATGAGCTCGATCTGGGCGAGGCGGCGCTGCCTGTCGTGCTGTCGCTGCTCGACCAGCTCTACGCCCTGCGGCGGGAGCTGGCAGTGCTGCGCGGCAGCGCCCTACCGGCCTGACTGTATCAGTCGGCGAAGGCCGAAGCGGCCTGGATCACCGGGCGCCAGCGGGCGATGTCGGCGGTCCAGAACTGCTTGTGGAAGGCCGGCGTCGCCTGCGCCGCGGGCACCGGCGCGGTGCCGAGATCGGCGAAGCGGCTGACCAGCGCGGGCACCGCCAGCGCATGCTGCAGGGCGGTCGACAGCCGGCCCACGATCTCCGCCGGTGTGCCGCGCGGGGCGTAGAGCCCGTGCCACACGCTCACCGCGAAGCCCGGCATGCCCGCCTCATTGGCGGTCGGCAGGTCGGCCAGCGAGGCCACGCGTTGGGTGGTGGTGACCGCGAAACCGCGGATGGTGCCGGCGCGGATCTGCTCGGTGGTGTTGGTGGTCTGGTCGCACATCAGGTCCACCGTGCCGCCGACGAGGTCGTTCATCGCGGGGCCAGTGCCGCGATAGGGCACCGTGGTCAGGTTCACGCCCAGTGCCGACTGGAACAGCAGGCCACACAGGTGGCTGGCCGCGCCGATGCCGGCATTGGCCATGTTGATGCCATCGCGCCGCTGGCGGACCAGCGCCACCAGCTCGGCCAGGTTGGTGGCGGGCAGGCTGCGCTTGCCCACGATGGTCATCGGCACCTCGGTGATCATGCCGATGGTCTCGAAACCGTTCACCGCGTCATAGGCCAGGCGGCGATAGAGGGTGGGGATCACGCCCATGCCGATGTGGTGGCACAGCACGGTATAGCCATCGGGCCGGGCCAGCGCCACGCGCTGCGCGCCCAGCGTGCCGCCGGCGCCGCCGACATTCTCGACCACGACGGAGCCACCCATGTCGCGGCCCATTTCCTGCGCGATCAGGCGGGCGACGGTGTCGGTCGGCCCGCCGGCGGCGAAGGGGACGATCATGGTGATCGGACGAGTGGGATAGGCCTGGGCCAGGGCGGGCGCGGCGAGGCCCGCGACCGGCAGGGCGAACACGGCGCGGCGGCTTGGATGTGACATTGATGTTTCTCCCAGGAGTGAGGCGGTAATTAGCGAAGCGCCGGCCGCAATCAAGCGGCAATCACCATTGCCCGAAGAAAACCCCTGCTTTCTTGTACGATGCGGTGCCCTTCTCGGCCTCGTCCCAGGTGATGGTGGTGCGCCGCTTGAGGCTGGCGAACCAGGCCAGCAGCCGCTCCTTCATCGCCGCCCGCACCGCCTCATGCCCTGGGCTCTGGCCGAGATCGTGGAATTCCTCCGGGTCGGCCTGCAGGTCGAAGAGCTGCGGCGGCATGCCGGTCGACCAGTGGATGTATTTCCATTCCGCGGTGCGGACCATCCAGGCATGGTGGTGCCCCACCGGAATGCCCAGCCGCAGCCGAGCGCCACGGAATGTCCAGTCGAGCTCGGAAAACACCACGTCGCGCCAGGGCCGCGCGGGCGGCCCCCGGGTGAGTTCCAGCAGCGAGCGGCCCTCGATGAAATGCGGCGCGGGGGGCAGGCCCAGTGCATCGAGGATGGTGGGGACCACATCGATGGCCTGCACCGGGCTGTCGTCATCGCCCCGCCGCGTGGCCCGCGGGTCGACCAGGATGAAGGGCACCTTCTGGATGCAGTCGTGGAACAGCTCCTTCTCGCCCAGCCAATGATCTCCGAGGTAGTCGCCGTGATCGGCGCAGAAAATAACAAGTGTGTCCTTCCACAGATCGAGCCGGTCCAGCGTCTCCCACACCCGGCCGAGGTGGTGGTCGAGCTCGGCGATCAGCCCCTGATAGGCCGGGCGGACGGTGGCGATGCAGTCGTCGCGCTGGAAACTCTGCGCCGCCTCCTCATCCATGAAGGCGGTTTGCACGGGATGGGCGGAGCGCTCGTCGGGGTGGCGGGAGACGGGGAGGCATTGATTGGCGGAATACATCGCGTGGTAGGGCGCGGGCGCGATATAGGGCCAATGCGGCTTCACGTAGCTGAGATGCAGCACCCAGGGTTTTTCGCCCTGCTCCTCGATGAAGCCTATCGCCTTGTCGGTGGTATAGGCGGTTTCGCTGTGCTCGGCCTGGATGCGGGCGGGGTGGCGGGCATGGCGCATGTGCCAGCCCGATTGGGTCTGCCCATTCTCGTCGGTGACGGAGATGACGTAGTCGCTCCAGGGGTCGGGGCTGTCATAGCCCTTTTGGCGCAGCCAATGGGCGTAGGCGCCGTTGGGTTCGGCGTGGTGGCCGTCATGCCGGTCGACGAGTTGGAACCAGCCTTCGTGCAGCAGCACGGCCAGTTCATCGGCCCCGTCGGCGTGCAACCGCGCCATGCCGTGCCGATCGGGGATCACATGCGTCTTGCCTGCGAGCATCAACCGCCGGCCGGATTCCCGCAGGTGCCAGCCGAGCGTCACCTCGCCCACCGAAAGCGGCACCCGGTTGTGGGTGGCGCCATGCGAGGAGACGTAGCGGCCGGTGTAGTAGCTCATGCGCGACGGCCCGCAGATCCCGCTCTGCACGAAGGCATTGGTGAAGCGGGTGCCGCGCGCGGCCAGGGCGTCGAGGTTGGGCGTGCGCAGGAAGGGATGGCCGGCGCAGCCCATGTGATCGTACCGGAACTGGTCGGCCATGATGAAGAGAACATTGCGCATGTGCTGGACTTTTCCCCGCTTCCCGCCACAGCCTAGGCGAAATGGAGGGAAATGCCATGCACCGCCGAACGTTCCTCACCGCGGCCGCCGCTGCCCTGGCCCTGCCCGGCCGGGCGCAGGGCGAGGTCAACCGGATCATCGTGGGCTTTCCGCCCGGCGCCTCCAGCGATGGCCTGAGCCGGTTGCTGGCCGAAGCCGCCGGTCGAGGGGCGCTGGGCACCAGCGTCGTCGAGAACAGGCCGGGTGCGACCGGTGGCATCGCGGCGGCGCTGGTGGGCCGGGCCAGGCCGGATGGCCGCACCGTGCTGGTCACCATCGACCCGACCTTCACCATCAACCCGCATATCTACGCCGCGCCGGGCTTCGATCCGCAGGGGTTCGAGCATCTCGCGCTGCTCGGCCATTTCCCGCTGGCGCTGCTGGTGCATCCCGAGACCGGGATCACCGATGTCGCGGGCCTCGCGGCCGCGGCGCGGGAGCGCGGGCTGTTCTATTCCTCGGCCGGCGCGGGCAGCCCCGGGCATTTGGGCATGGAGGCGCTGCGGCTGCGGCTTGGCCTGCCCGCGCGGGCGCTGGAGCACGCGCCGACACGGGGCAATGCCCAGGCGGTGATGGAGTTGCTGGCCGGCCGCGCCCAGGTCGGCATGCTGGCGATCGGCGGCGGGGTGCAGGTGGTGCAGGAGGGCCGGATACGCGCCATCGCCACCTCCGGCGAGGGGCCGGACCCCGCGCTGCCCGGCGTGCCGACCCTGGCCGAGGCGGGGATCACGGATATGGTGCTGCGCTTCGGCAGTCTTCTCTCGGCGCCGCGCGGCATGCCCGAGGCGATGCGCGCGGGCTGGATGGCCTGCGCGCGGGAGGTTTTCGCTTCGGCGCAGGGGCGGGCGCGGATCGAGGGCTTTGGCATGGTGGCCGAGCTGCGCCTGGGGGAGGCGGCGGAGGCCTGGGTGCGCGAGGGTTTTTCCCGCTGGGGGGAGGTGGCGCGGGCGACCTCGCTGCGGGTGGAATAGGCTACTCCCGGTTCTTCTTCCGCCACTCATCGATGGCGGCCATGGCCTCCTGCTTGGCCACCCGTTCATGCTGGCCCGCCACATCGCCGGTCGTCACCGGCTTCGCATCCGCGCCGGCGCCGTTATAGGTCGTCCAGCGCCAATTGTTGCGGCCCTTCAGCGGGCCGACCGTGTAAACACACCCCCGATGCTCCGCCATATTCAGGCATCCATCTTCAGGGCGGCAATGAAGGCACTCTGCGGTATTTCAACCTTGCCGAACTGGCGCATACGCTTCTTGCCTTCTTTCTGCTTGTCCAGCAGCTTTCGCTTGCGGGAAATATCCCCGCCGTAGCATTTGGCCGTCACGTCCTTCGACATCGCGGAAATCGTCTCGCGCGCGATCACCCGGCCACCGATGGCGGCCTGGATGGGGATCTTGAAGAGCTGGCGGGGGATCAGCTCCTTCAGCTTTTCGCAGATGCTGCGGCCGCGGCGCTCGGCGGCGTTGCGATGCGCCATGAAGCTCAACGCATCAACCGGCTCATTGTTGACGAGGATGGAAATTTTCACGAGGTCGCCCTCCTCGTAGCCATCCATGGCGTAGTCGAAGCTGGCATAGCCGCGGGAAATGCTCTTGAGGCGGTCGTAGAAATCGAACACCACCTCGTTCAGCGGCAGGCGGTAGACCGCCATGGCGCGGCTGCCGACATAGGTCAGCTCCACCTGCTGGCCGCGGCGCTCGTTGCACAGCGTCAGCACTGCGCCGAGGTAATCGTCCGGCACGAAGATGGTGGCCTTGATCCAGGGCTCCTGGATGCTGTCGAGCAGGCTGCCATCGGGCATGTCGGCCGGATTGTGCAGATCGAACTCCTCGCCATTCGTCTTGCGGAGTTTGTAAACGACCGAGGGTGCGGTCGCGATCAGGTCGAGGTCGAACTCGCGCGAGAGGCGTTCCTGCACGATCTCCAGATGCAGGAGGCCGAGAAAACCGCAGCGGTAACCGAAGCCCAGCGCGGCGCTGCTCTCCGCTTCGTAATGGAACGAAGCATCGTTCAGCCGCAGCTTGGAGAGGCCGTCGCGCAGCTTCTCAAAATCATCGGCATCGATTGGGAACAGCCCGCACCACACCACCGGAATGCTCGGCTTGAAGCCGGGCAGGGCCTCCTCCGCCGGGCGCCGATCCTCGGTGATGGTGTCGCCCACATTGGTATCGGCCACGGTTTTGATCGCGGCGTTGAGGTAGCCCATCTCGCCCGGTCCGAGATATTCCCGCTGCACCATCTTGGGCGTGAAGACGCCGACCTGGTCGATAAGATGGGTCGAGCCGCTCGACATCATCCGGATCTTCATCCCGCGCTTGAGGATGCCGTCCTTGATCCGCACCAGGATGATGACGCCGAGATAGGCGTCGTACCAGCTATCGACCAGCAGCGCCTTCAGCGGTGCATCGGGGTTGCCCTTGGGCGCCGGCAGGCGGGTGACGATGGCCTCCAGCACGCCCTCGATATTGAGGCTGGTCTTGGCCGAGATCATCACCGCATCCGTGGTGTCCAGCCCGATGACATCCTCGATCTGCTGCTTCACCCGGTCCGGTTCGGCGGCGGGCAGGTCGATCTTGTTCAGGATGGGGACGATCTCGTGGCCCGCATCCAGCGCCTGGTAGACATTGGCCAGCGTCTGCGCCTCGACCCCCTGGGAGGCATCGACCACCAGCAGCGAACCCTCGCAGGCGGCCAGCGAACGCGAGACCTCGTAAGCGAAATCCACGTGCCCCGGCGTGTCCATGAGGTTCAGCGTGTAGTCGAGGCCATCCTTGGCGCGGTAGGTCAGGCGCACGGTCTGCGCCTTGATGGTGATGCCCCGCTCCTTCTCGATATCCATGTTGTCGAGCACCTGCTCGGTCATCTCCCGGGCGGAGAGCGCGCCGGTGGTCTGGATGAGCCGATCCGCGAGCGTGGATTTCCCATGGTCGATATGGGCGATGATCGAGAAATTGCGGATGCGATCCAGAGGCGTGTCGGACATGAGGGTTCCGGGATGGGACAGGGGCGGGAAGACACCCGCGCCATGGGTTGACGCTCACATAGGGCCGAAAGCCCGGCTTGTCATGGGCGGATCAGGCGAACCTCGATGCCCAGCGGCAGCGTGGCCCAGACCCGGTCGGCGGTGAGGACGGGAATGCCGAGCCGTTCCGCGGTGGCGATGCAGGCGCAATCGGCCAGCGACAGCACGCCGCGATGCCGCCGCACCAGCCCCTGTGCCCGCCCGATTTCGGCCGCGGTGAAGGGCAGAAGGGGGATTTCCAGCGCGGCGAAAGCGGTGCGGGCATCGGCCTCCGCCATATTGGCGCCGAGCCTGGCCAGGACCTCCACCGCATTGACCGCGGAGATGGCGGCCAGCGCGAGCGCCGCGCCCACGATGGCGCTGCCCGCCTCGTCCTGCAGCAATGCCAGCACGGCCGAGGCATCCAGCAGGGCTTCAGCCACGCAACGCGTCCTCGGCCGCCTCCCGCCTGCGGTCGGCGATCAGTTCATCGGCGAGCGATACCCCGGGCGGGACCGCCGCGCGCACCATGGCCTGGGCACGCCGGAGTGCCTCCATCCGCGTCATCGCCACCAGCGCGCCGTTTTCCACCGAGAGCATCAGCTCCCCACCCTGGGAAATGCCGAGCTGGTCGCGAATCTCCTTCGGCACGACAAAGCGGCCGGCACCATCGACCGATACCCGAACATGCCCCATCTGCCATCTCCATCATCCAATGGTAGGGCAGTACCATAATGGCAGCACCACTCTCCACTGGAATCGCCGCCCATTCCGGGCCAGATTGGCGGGATGAACCCCGCCCAACGCCTCGCCGCCCTTCGCGCCCAGCTCGCCGCCCTGGGGGTGGATGGCTTTCTCGTGCCGCGCAGCGATGAATTCCTGGGCGAATACGTTCCCCCCTCGGGCGAGCGCCTGGCCTGGCTGACCGGCTTCACCGGCAGCGCAGGGCTGGCCGTGGTGCTGGCCGGGCGTGCCGCCATCTTCACCGATGGCCGCTACACCACCCAGGTCGCGCAGCAGACCGACCCTGCATTGTGGGAACGCCGCCACCTCATCGAACAGCCCGCGCCGGAATGGCTGCGGGAGGCGGCGCCGGGGGCCAGAATCGGTTACGATCCCTGGCTGCACAGCGAGGCGGCGCTGGCCCGCTACACCGGCGTGACCCTGGTGCCGCTGGCGCAGAACCCCATCGACGCCATCTGGCCCGACCGCCCCGCGCCGCCCCTGGCCGCGGCCCGTATCCAACCCGCCGAATATGCCGGCCAGGATTCGGCCGAAAAGCGCGAGGCCGCCGCCGCCGCCCTTCGCGCCGCCGGCGAGGATGCCGCCGTGCTGGCCGACCCGCATTCCATCGCCTGGCTGCTGAACATCCGCGGCGGCGACCTTGCCCATACCCCGCTGGCACTCGGCTTTGCGCTGCTGGGCGCCGATGCCTCGGTGCAGCTCTTCATGCCGGCGGAAAAGCTGGGGCCGGCGGTGCGCGCCCATCTCGGCAATGCCGTCTCCGTCGCCGAGCGTTCGGCCATGCCCGGCGTTCTCGCCGGCTATGCGGGCAAGACGCTGCGGCTGGATGCCGATGCCACCTCGGCCTGGTTCGCCAAGACGCTGCGCGAGGCCGGCGCCACGGTGGTGGCGGGCGACGATCCCTGCCGCCTGCCGCGCGCCCAGAAAAACCCGACGGAGCGCCAGGGCGCGCGAAACGCCCATCGCCGCGATGCCGTGGCCATGGCGCGCTTCCTGGCCTGGTTCGCCGAGGCCGCACCCTTGGGCGGGCTGACCGAAATGGCCGCGGCCGAGCAATTGCTGGCCTTCCGGCGCGAGGTGCCGCTGTTCCAGGGCGAGGCCTTCCCCGCCATCGCCGGCGCGGCGGAGAATGGCGCCATCGTGCATTACCGCGCCACGGCCGAGACCAACCGCGCGATCAATCCGGATGAATGCTTCCTGCTCGACAGCGGCGGGCAATATCTGGATGGCACGACCGATATCACCCGCACCCTCTTCACCGGCCCAGGCGCCGCGCCGGCCGGGCTGCGGGCGCGCTACACGAGGGTGCTCGCCGGCCATATCGCACTGGGCACCGCCCGGTTTCCGCGCGGCGTGGCGGGGCCGCATCTCGATGCGCTGGCGCGCCGGCCGCTATGGGATGCCGGGCTCGATTACGATCATGGCACCGGCCATGGCGTGGGGAGTTTTCTCTCCGTGCATGAGGGGCCGGTGGCGTTTTCCCGCGCCGCGAAGGTGGTGCCGCTGGCGCCGGGCATGATTCTCTCCAACGAGCCCGGCTATTATCTCCCCGGCCATTACGGCATCCGCATCGAGAACCTGCTGCTGGTGCGCGAGGCGGCGTCACAGCCCGACCAGGCAAAACCCTTCCTCGAATTCGAGACGCTGACGCTGGCGCCCTATGCCCAGGCCTTGATCGAGCCGGCGCTGCTGACCGCCGCCGAAGCCGACTGGATCGACGCCTATCACGCCCGGGTGCTGGCCGAGATCGGCCCGCTCTGCGACCCCGCGACCGCCGCCTGGTTGGCCCGGGAATGCCGCCCGCTGGCGCGGCCGGGCGCGGAGTGCTAACCGCGCGCCCTTCACTGGAAGACCGGAGCCGGCTCGTGTCGCCAATCGTCAGCATCATCATGGGCAGCCAATCGGATTGGGATGTGATGATCCGCGCCCAGGAGGTGCTGGTGGAACTGGGCGTGCCGCATGAGGCGAAGATCGTCTCCGCCCACCGCACCCCCAAGCGCCTCGTGGAGTATGCAGAAGCTGCCGCCGGGCGCGGTGTGGGGGTGATCATCGCCGGCGCCGGCGGGGCGGCGCATCTGCCCGGCATGGTGGCCAGCATGACGCATCTGCCGGTGCTGGGCGTGCCGGTGGGCAAGGGCGCGCTGCAGGGGATGGATGCGCTGCTCTCCATCGTGCAGATGCCCGGTGGCATCCCTGTCGGCACGCTGGCGATCGGCCAGGCGGGGGCGAAGAATGCCGGGCTGCTGGCGGCCTCCATCCTTTCGCTGGGCGATGCTGATCTGCGCGACCGCCTCATCGCCTTCCGCGCCCGGCAGACGGAGGCGATCGGTGACCGGCCGGTCTGAGCCGCTGGGCTTCGGCGCCACCATCGGCATTCTGGGCGGCGGGCAGCTCGGCCGGATGTCGGCCCATGCCGCGGCCCGGCTGGGTTTTCGCAGCCATGTCTATACCCCCGAGCGCGACAGCCCGGGTGGGGAAGTGGCCTCTTCCATGACCCTGGCCGGTTTTGATGACGTCGCGGCGCTCCAGACATTCTGCGCCGCCGTCGATGTCGTCACCTTCGAATTCGAGAATATCCCGCCCGAGGTGCTGGATGTGCTGGACGGGACCGGTGTGCCATGCCGCCCCGGCACGGCGGTGCTGCGCATCGGCCAGGACCGGGTGCTGGAGAAGCGGTTCCTCGGCGGCATCGGCATCCAGGTTGCTCCCTGGGGGGTGGTGGAGCGGCTCGAAGACCTCGACACCATGCCCTTCCCTGCCGTGCTGAAGACCACCCGGCTGGGCTATGACGGCCGCGGCCAGGCCCGGGTGGAAAACCTGGCCGAGGCGCGGGCCGCCTTCGCCCGCCTGGCGCCGCACCCGCTGGTCTGGGAGGGTTTCATGCCCTTCCGCCTGGAAATCTCGGCGGTGGCGGCGCGCGGGGTGGACGGCACCATCGCCGTCTTCGACATCACCGAAAACATCCACCGCCACCACATCCTGGACCAGAGCATCGTCCCGGCCCGGATCAGCGCGGCCACCCGCGCCGTGGCGGAGCAGAACATCCGCCGCCTGCTGGAGGGGCTGGAGGTGGTCGGCGTGCTGGCGCTGGAGATGTTCGTGATGCCCGACGACACGGTGATCGCCAACGAGATCGCCCCCCGGCCGCACAATTCCGGCCATTGGACCATGGATGCCTGCCAGGTCAGCCAGTTCGACCAGCATATCCGCGCCGTGGCCGGCCTGCCGGTGATCGCGCCGCGGCGCCATGCCGATGTGGTGATGCAGAATTTGGTGGGGCCGGAGGGGGTGGCGATGTGGGACGCGGCGCTGGCCGACCCCGCCGCGGTGCCGCATTGGTATGGCAAGGCGGAGGTGCGGCCGGGGCGCAAGCTCGGCCATGTGAACCGGCTCAGCCCTCTGCGGGGGTGACCGCGGCGTTTCGGCGCCGGAAAGCGGTGTTTGCGGACAAATACCAGATCTGGTGTACGGAGGGCCTCTCACCACAGGATGTGGTTTGGGCGCTGCGATGCAAGAATCGAAATTGCGGTTTTCCGACAAATTCGCCGCCTGGCCGCAAGGGGGCGCGGCCGGCATCGCGCGCATGTCATGAAGGCCGGAAGGCGCCCCGGATGGAGCGCTGACCGGCCTGCCGGTTGGATAAAGCCATAGAGATAGCCGGTCTGGCGCAGATGGTCAAGGATTTTTTGCCTAAATGCCTCTTCCACCCGGAAGCGCCGGCTCATCCCCGGCCTGGCCGGACCACAACGCCACCCTGCGGCCCCGCCGCTGAAGCGCCGCCCGGCCTCAGCGAAAAGATCAGCTCAGCCTGAGATTCAACCGCGTGATCAACTCCCGCTCCTCCTCCATCGTCTGCCGCACGAAGGCGATGTAATCGGCCGTGTTCTTCAGCATCGGCGCCATATCAAACCGGTCGAGCACCGCGATATGGCTGGGGTCCAGCGTCGCCTCGCGGAACGCGTCGTGCAGGATGCGCACAACATGCGGGTCCATACCCTTCGGTCCGGCCAGGCCATAGGGGCTGGCGGAGACGATATCCACGCCGGATTCGCGCAACGTCGGCACGTCCGGAAACCGCTTGGCGCGCGTCTCGGTCCATTGCGCCAGCACGCGCACCCGGCCCTCCAGCGCCATCGGCGCCCAGGCGGAGCTGTCGGAGAGGATATCCGTCTGCCCGCTCAGCAGCGAGGTGATGTTCTCGGCGAAGCCGCGGAAGGGAATGTGCGTCCATTCGATGCCCGCGCGCATGGCAATCTGCTCCATCGTCAGATGCAGCGAGGTGCCCACACCGGGGCTGCCATAATTGAGCTTCCCCGGATTGGCGCGGGCATGGGCGATCAGTTCGCCCAGGTTCCGCCAGGGCGCATCGGGCCGGACCACGGTGCCGAAGAGATAGCCGGTGATGTGGATGATGTAGGAAAAATCGGTCAGCGGGTCGAACAGCGCCCGGCTGTTCAACAGGGGCTGCCGAAACACCGAGATGGGCATCTGGCCGATGGTATAGCCATCCGGCCGTGCGGACAGCATGGCCTGGGCGCCCAGCACGCCGCCGGCGCCGGCGCGGTTTTCCACCACCACGGGCTGGCCCAGCCGGCGGGAGGCCGCCTCGCACAGCGCGCGCATCTGCACATCCGTGGTGCCGCCGGCACCCCAGGGGACGAGCATGCGGATCGGCGCATTGGGGAATTGCGGCTGGGCCAGGCCAGGGGTGGCCAAGAGGGGGGTGGCGAGGGTGGCGAGTGCCAGGCTTCGGCGGGTGATCATAGGGGTTCCTCCAGGGAAGCGGCGTTGTTCGCTACGCTCGTTCAACCCGACGCTATAGATCAAAGCGCTGGCCTGCTGAACCCGATGCCTGCCGGCTTCATCATCAGGCGCCGTTCCAGCCCGAGCCGGCGCCCCCACTGATCCGCGCTGGCCTTTTCCCGCCGGCTCAGGCATAGGGGCGCATGGAACGCCTTTAACGAGGCGGGCCACAACGGTGCGCGGCAACACGGCGCCCTGATACGAACCGGAATATCTCCGGCCCGGCATGGCATTTCCGGCCATGTGGGCGGCCTCAACCTCGCGCGATCCCAATCCCGGGAAAACGTCGGGCCCATCCGCACCGCATGCCCCGAAGTGCTTCATGTCGCCTCGTATGCGGGCTGCTCCTGCCGTTCACCGTCCTGTCAATGTTGCGGGGCACCGATGCCCCAGAAGGACGATTCATGTTCGACAAGTATTTCCGCAAGGATGTTTCCTGGGGCGGCCAGCTTCTCACCCTCGAGACCGGCAAGATCGCGCGCCAGGCCGATGGCGCCGTCATGGCGCGGCTGGGTGACACCATCGTGCTCTGCACCGTGGTCGGCGCCCGCTCGGTCAAGCCGGGGCAGGATTTCTTCCCGCTCACGGTGAACTACCAGGAGAAGGCCTTCGCCGCGGGGAAAATCCCCGGCGGCTTTTTCAAGCGCGAAGGCCGCCCCTCGGAGAGCGAGACGCTGATCTCGCGCCTGATCGACCGCCCGCTGCGCCCCCTCTTCCCGGAAGGTTTCCGCAATGAGGTGCAGGTCATCGCGACCGTCCTCAGCCATGACCTCGAGAATGACCCCGATATCGTGGCGCTCGTCGGCTGCTCCGCCGCGCTGACCATCTCGGGCATCCCCTTCTTCGGCCCCGTCGCCGGCGCGCGCGTCGGCTACATCGATGGCGGCTATGTGCTGAACCCCACCGCGGCGCAGCGCAAGCTGAGCCAGCTCGACCTCGTCGTCGCCGGCACCGCCGAGGGCGTGCTGATGGTCGAATCCGAGGCGCAGGAGCTGTCGGAAGACGTCATGCTGGGCGCCGTGAAGTTCGGCCATGACAGCTTCCAGTCCGTCATCCAGGGCATCATCGAACTCGCCGAGCATGCGGCGAAGGATGCCTGGGACGTGGCGCTGGAAGACCCGGCAGCCGAGGCGCTGAAGGCCCGCATCGCCGCACTGGGCACGGCCGGCATGGCCGAGGCCTATAAGATCACCGAGAAGATGGCCCGCCAGAAGGCCGTCTCCGAGGCGAAGAAGGCCACCATCGCAGCCCTCGAAGCGGAAGGCGCCGACGTCGCCGCCGCGAAGGGCCTGATGAAGCAGCTCGAAGCCGATGTGGTGCGCAACGCCATTCTCGACACCGGCATGC
This sequence comes from uncultured Rubritepida sp., assembly GCA_964395305.1. Taxonomy (GTDB): domain Bacteria; phylum Pseudomonadota; class Alphaproteobacteria; order Acetobacterales; family Acetobacteraceae; genus Rhodovarius. Next base: position 90,528 of record CAYNBM010000008.1, on the reverse strand, counting down.
GCATCGACGGTCGCGACACCAAGACCGTGCGCCAGATCATCGCCGAAGTGGGCGTGCTGCCGCGCGCCCATGGCTCGGCGCTGTTCACCCGTGGCGAGACGCAGGCGCTCTGCGTCGCGACCCTGGGCACCGGCCAGGATGAGCAGATCATCGACGCGCTGGCGGGCGAGTACCGCGAGGGCTTCATGCTGCACTACAACTTCCCTCCCTACTCGGTGGGTGAGACGGGCCGCATGGGCTCCCCCGGCCGTCGCGAGATCGGCCATGGCAAGCTCGCCTGGCGCGCCATCCACCCCGTGCTGCCGGCGAAGGAGGCCTTCCCCTACACGATGCGCGTCGTCTCCGAGATCACCGAGAGCAACGGCTCTTCGTCGATGGCGACGGTCTGCGGCACCAGCCTCGCGCTGATGGATGCCGGCGCGCCGCTGCTGCGCCCGGTGGCCGGCATCGCCATGGGTCTGATCAAGGAAGACCGCGGCTTCGCCGTGCTCTCCGACATCCTGGGCGACGAAGACCATCTCGGCGACATGGATTTCAAGGTGGCCGGGACGGAAGCGGGCATCACCGCGCTCCAGATGGACATCAAGATCACCTCCATCACCTTCGACATCATGCGGACCGCGCTGGATCAGGCGAAGGACGGCCGCTTCCATATCCTGGGCGAGATGGCCAAGGGCATCGGCGGCGCGCGCACCTCGGTCGCCGCCACCGCGCCGCGCATCACCGTGATCCAGGTGCCCAAGGAGAAGATCCGCGACGTGATCGGCACCGGCGGCAAGGTGATCCGCGAGATCGTCGAGCAGACGGGCTGCAAGATCGACATCGAGGATGACGGCACGATCAAGATCGCCTCCGCCAGCCAGGAAAACACGGACATGGCCATCGCCAAGATCCGTGGCCTGACGCAGGAGGCCGAGATCGGCGCGATCTACACCGGCAAGGTGGTGAAGACCGCCGAATTCGGCGCCTTTGTGAATTTCCTCGGCGCCAAGGACGGCCTGGTCCACATCTCCGAACTCGCCGCCGAGCGCGTGAACAAGACCACCGATGTGGTCAAGGAAGGCGATGCGGTGAAGGTCAAGGTCATCGGCTTCGATGACCGCGGCAAGGTGAAGCTCTCCATGCGCGTGGTCGACCAGGCCACCGGCGCCGACATCACCGAAAGCGTCGGCCCCAAGCGTGGCGGCCGCCCGGATGGTGAGGAAGGTGGCGACGAGGGCGAGCGTCGCCCGCGCCGCGATGGCGAGCGCCGCCCGCGCCGTAATGACCGCGACTGAGCGGTTTGCGGGATGCCGGGCGGTCGATCTGCCCGGTTTTTTGGCAAGAAGCGCGGCGTCCATCTGGACCGCCGCGTTTTCTTGATTATGTAGGACTTACATCTGAGGACGGCTGCCAGTGAAGGCCATCAACGCAATACGCATGGGCGGGGTGGATGTTCTTCCCCTGGTGGAGGGCGGCAAGGGTGTTGCCGTCTCCAATGGCGCGACCGCGGGTGCCTGGGCCGCCGCTGGCGGCGTGGGCACCTTCTCGGCCGTCAATGCCGATAGCTATGACCCCGAGGGTCGCACCATCCGCCAGACCTATGCCGGAAAGACCCGGCGGGACCGGCATGAGGAGCTGGTGCAATACGGCATCAAGGGCGGCATCGCCCAGGCGATCGAGGCGCGTGAGCGCGGTGGCGCCAATGCCCGCATCCACGCCAATATCCTGTGGGAGATGGGCGGCGCCGAGCGTGTCATCCGCGGCGTGCTGGAGGGTGCCAAGGGCCTCGTCAACGGCATCACCTGCGGCGCCGGCATGCCCTATCGGCTGGCCGATATCGCCCGTGAATTCTCGGTGCATTACTACCCCATCGTCAGCTCCGCCCGCGCTTTCAGCGCGCTGTGGAAGCGCAGCTATTCCAAGGCGCGGGAGCTGCTGGGCGGCGTGGTCTATGAGGACCCCTGGCTGGCCGGCGGCCATAACGGCTTGTCCAATTCCGAGGATCCGAAGCGGCCGGAAAGCCCCTTCCCGCGCGTGCTCGCCCTGCGCGAGCAGATGCGCGCCTTCGGCCTGGGCGATACGCCGATCATCATGGCAGGCGGTGTGTGGTGGCTGGAGGAATGGGCGGATTGGATCGACAATCCCGATCTCGGCCCCATCGCCTTCCAGTTCGGCACAAGGCCGCTTCTCACCCAGGAAAGCCCGATCAGCGAGGCCTGGAAGAAGCGCCTGACCTCGCTGCAGCCCGGCGATGTGTCGCTGCAGAATTTCTCGCCGACCGGCTTCTACAGCTCGGCCGTTCGCAACGATTTCCTGGCCGAGCTGGAGGGGCGCAGCGAGCGCCAGATCGCCTATTCGGCCGAGGCGGTGGGCGACCACACCAGCGAATACCGCATCGGCCCGCGCAAGCGCGTGGTCTGGGTGACGCCGCATGACAGCCACCGCGCCCAGGCCTGGGAACAATCCGGCTTTACGGAAGCGCTGCGCACCCCGGACAATACGCTGATATTTGTGACGCCGGCGGAGGCGCGGGAGATCATCGATGACCAGGTCGCCTGCATGGGCTGCCTGACGCATTGCCGTTTCTCGAACTGGACCCAGCACGGGCCGGATTATTCCACCGGCAAGAAGGCAGATCCGCGCAGCTTCTGCATCCAGAAGACCCTGCAGGACATCGCGCATGACGGCTCGCTCGACCGCAACCTGATGTTCGCCGGGCATAATGCGTATCGGTTCACCTCGGACCCGTTCTATTCCAACGGCTTCGTGCCGAGTGTGAAGCAGTTGGTGGAGCGCATCCTCACCGGGCGCTGAGCCTCGCGCGGAGAGGCCGTGAGCAACCCTGGCGTTGCTGCCGCTGCTATCCGCCTGGGGCCTGCCGGCGGCGGGGCTATTGGGCGTCAGCCTGCCCCTCTGCCTGGGGCAAGGCCATGGCCGAGGCTGAATTGCCGCTCCTGCCCGGGCTCGGTGCCACGCTCGCGGTCCGGGCCGCTCTGGGCTAGGTTGGCCCCATGGAATTCGTGCTCTGCAACGAGGTCGTGCGCGACCTGGAATTTTCGGCCCAGGCCGATCTCGCCGCCCGGCTGGGCTATGCCGGGCTGGAGGTGGCACCCTTCACCCTGGAGGCCGAGGCCCCGCACGCGCTGCCCGGCCCCGAGCGCGCCCGCCTGAAGCGCGCCGCCGCCGATGCCGGCGCCCCCATCCTGGGCCTGCACTGGCTGCTGGTGGCCCCCGCCGGGCTGTCCATCACCAGCGCCGAGCCCGACCTGCGCGCCCGCACGCTGGCGGTGGTGCGCGGCCTGATCTTTCTCGCCGCCGATCTCGGCGCCGAATACCTGGTGCATGGCAGCCCCGGCCAGCGGCGGGTCGCGGCCCCCGGCGACGCCGGCCGCGCCGGCGAGGCCATCGCCATGGCCGGGGAATGGGCGCGCGAGGCCGGCGTCACCTATTGCCTCGAGCCCCTCGACCCCGGCCAGACCAACTGGATGACCGGGGTGGCGGAGGCCGCGGCCTTCACCGCCGGGCTGGGCAACCCGCATCTGCGCGCCATGCTCGATGTCTGCGCCGCCGGCAATGGCGAGGCCGAGCCGGTCGCCACGCTGCTCGCCCGGCACATCCCGGGCGGCCAGATCGGCCATGTTCATCTCAACGACCGCAACAAGCGCGGCCCCGGGCAGGGGCATGACCGCTTCGGGCCGATCCTGCGGGCATTGCGCGATGCGGGCTATGTCGGGCGCTGTGGCGTGGAGCCCTTCGAATACATGCCGGATGGCGCAACCTGTGCGGCGCGCGCCATCGGCTACCTCGATGGCTGCATGCAGGCCATTTCCAGCGGCGCCGCGCGGGGCTAAAGACCGCGGCATGTTCCGCGCAGCCCCACTTGTCCTTGCGATTCTGATGGCCCTCACCGCGGGCGGGCTTGCCCCGGCCTGGGCTCAGGGGCGCGCGCCCCAGACGGCGCCCGCGACGCCCGCCGCGCCCGCGCCGCCCGGCGGCAACCGCATCCTCACCATCGTCAATGGCGATGTGGTGACGCAGGCCGAGGTGCGCAGCCGCACCCGCCTCTTCGCGCTGAACGCCGGCATGAGCGTGACGCCCGAGGCGATGCTGCGCCTCGAACCCCAGGTGCTGCGCCTGCTGGTGGATGAGCGCCTGCGGATCCAGGAAACCCAGCGCCGGCAAATCCAGGTCAGCGACAATGACATCGCCGAGGCGCTGGCCGATATCGAGCGCCGCAACCAGCTGCCCCGCGGCGCGCTGACCGCCCAGCTGCGCGGCGCCGGCATCCAGCCCCGCGTGCTGTTCGACCAGATCCGCGCCCAGATCGGCTGGGGCCGCCTGCTGCGCGGCCTGCTGGGCCCCCAGGCCGAGCCGCAGGCCAGCGAGCTGGCCGAGACCATCGCCGCCGCCCGCGCCCGCCAGGGCCAGGTGGAATTCCTGCTCAGCGAGATCTTCATCCCGGTCGACGACCCCAGCTCGGAGCCCGAGGTTCGCCGCTTCACCGACGAGGTGGTGGGCCAGCTCCGCCGTGGCCTGCCCTTCCCGGTGGCCGCCACCCAGTTCAGCCAGTCGCAGACCGCGCTCGCCGGTGGCGACCTCGGCTGGGTGACGGAGCGCAGGCTGGACCCGGAGGTCGCGGGCGTGGTCAATCGCATGCCGCCGGGCGCCGTCTCCAACGCCATCCGCGTGGCCGGCGGCTTTCAGATCGTCGCCATGCGCCAGCGGCGCGAAGCAGGGCGGGAGGCCAGCGGCACCCAGCTGAGCCTCCGCCAGCTCTTCATCCCCTTCCCCGGCAGGCTGGACCCGCAGAACCCGACGGATGCCCAGCGCGCCGTGGTTGATCGGGCAAACCGCATCGCGCAGACCCTGCGCGGTTGCGAGGCGCTGGAAGCCGCGGGCCGCGGCGTGCAGCCGCCGGAACGCCCGATGGATCCGGGCCCGGTGCGGCTGGAGGGCGTCAACCCGCCGCAGCTGCGCTCCATGCTGGCCGCGCTGGCCATCGGCCGCCCGTCGCAGCCGGTGATCTCGCCCGATGGCGTGGCGGTGATCATGGTCTGCTCGCGCGAGCAGCGGGAGGCGGTGGCGATGAGCAACGACCAGGCCCGCCAGGTGCTGCTGGGCGAACGGGTGGAACTGCTCTCGCGCCAGCTGCTGCGCGAGCTGCGCCGCCGGGCCGTGATCGAGGCCCGGACCTGAACCAGACGGCTTCGCTGCGCGATGTCATCGCCCGGCATGGGCTGGCGCCGCGCAAGGCGCTCGGCCAGCATTTCCTGCTCGATGAGGGCATCTGCGCCCGCATCGCCGCCGTGGCGGGGGACCTCACGGGGCGGCATGTGCTGGAGGTCGGCCCCGGGCCGGGCGGGCTGACGCGGGCGCTGCTGGCGACGAAGCTGGCCTCGCTGCTGGCCTGCGAGCTGGACAGCCGCGCCATCGCGGCGTTGGCCGAACTGGCCGAACCCCGGCTGACCGTGCTGAACCAGGACGCGCTGAAGCTCGATGCCGTGGCGGCGCTGGCGGCACCGCGCCAGGTCGTGGCGAACCTGCCCTATAATGTCGGCACGCCGCTGCTGATCGGCTGGTTGCGGCAGGCCGGAAGCTTCGAACGCCTGACCCTGATGTTCCAGCAGGAAGTGGCGATGCGGATCTGCGCGGCGCCGGATACCGAGCATTACGGCCGGCTGGCGGTGCTCAGCCAGTGGTTGTGCCGCTGCACGGTGCTGCTGAACCTGCCCCCGGGGGCCTTCTTTCCGCCGCCCAGGGTGCATTCCGCCGTGGTCGGGCTGGTGCCGCATGCCGACCAGCCGGCGCCGGCGCTGCTGGCGGCGATGGAGCGCCTGACCGCCGCCGCCTTCGGTCAGCGGCGAAAAATGCTGCGCGGCAGCCTGAAGACACTTGGCAGCGCGGAGGCGCTGCTGGAGCATTGCGGCATCGCCCCCGAACGGCGTGCCGAGACGCTCACCATCGCCGAATTCGACCGCCTCGCACGCGCGCTGCTGGAAAGAGAGCCATGAACCCGATCGATGCCATCAGGCAGCATCTGCCGGAATACACCGCCTGGCGGCGCGATTTTCATGCCCATCCCGAGCTGGGCTTCGAGGAGCGCCGCACCAGCGCGCTGGTGGCGGAGCGGCTGGAGGCGATGGGCATCGAGGTGCATCGCGGCCTGGGCGGCACCGGGGTGGTCGGGGTCATTCGCGGCCGGGGGCGCGGCAATGCGCCGCGCGCCATCGGCCTGCGCGCCGATATGGACGCGCTGCCGCTGAGCGAGACCAATGGCTTCGACCATGCCTCGACCAGCCCGGGAAAAATGCATGGCTGCGGCCATGACGGGCACACCACCATGCTGCTGGCCGCCGCGCGGTATTTGGCCGAGACGCGCAATTTCGACGGCACCGTGCACCTGCTCTTCCAGCCGGCCGAGGAGCTGGGGCAGGGCGCGCCGGCGATGCAGAAGGACGGGCTGTTCGAGCGCTTCCCCTGCGATGCCGTCTATGGCCTGCACAACAAGCCGGGGATGCCGCTCGGCCATTACGGGCTCAATCCGGGGCCGATGCTGGCGGGGGTGGCGTTTTTCGACATTCACGTCCAGGGCCGCGGCGGCCATGCCGCGCGGCCCGAGGTGACGCAGGACCCCGTGGTGGCCGGGGCGGCGCTGATCTCGGCGCTGCAAAGCGTGGTCGCCCGCAACATCTCCGCCCATTCGCCGGCGGTCCTCAGCGTGACGGGGATGGAGACGGGGCGGGCCTATAACGTCATTCCCGACACGGTCAGGCTCTTCGGCACGGTGCGGGCCTTCTCGGCCGAGGTGATGGAGCTGGTGCGCGCCAGGATGGACGTGCTGGCCAGGGATGTGGCGCTGGGCTTTGCCTGCACGGCCGCGTTGGATTTCCGGGTGCTGACGCCGCCGCTGGTGAACCATGCGGCCAATGCGGCGCTGATCGCCGATGCCGCGGCCGGGCTGGTGGGCGAGGCACAGGTGAACCGCAACCAGCCACCCAGCATGGGGGGCGAGGATTTCGCCTATTTCCTGCAGGCGGCGCCCGGGGCCTTCATCAATATCGGCAATGGGGCGACCCGGGATTTACACCACCCCGGCTATGACTTTTGCGACGAGGCCATTCCCTTCGGGGCGGGGGTTCTGGCGGCGATCGTCGAGCGGGAGTTGCCGGCGGAGGGATAGCGGCGAGGCCCGATGTTCACATGCACGATTTCGGACAAATTGCCTATCCCGAATCAGTGTGCCGGCCCGGGATGGGAGCGGTGGGCTTGGGAATGCGGCTTTGAAACAGCAAAAACCCCTGTGATATAGGATTTTTGTCGGTAAAGATCAGGCCGCATTCATCCCCGCAGCGCCAGCGGCCGCAGCAAAAACGCCGTGCCCCAGCCCCAGGCCCCGTTCAGCAACCCCGCCCGGGCCCAAACCTGCTGGTTCCCCCCGGCAAAGGTCGGCAGCCCCTTCATCGTCGCGACCACGGTAAACGCCACCAGGGTCAGCGCCAGCGCGCCGAAGACCAGTCCGAACAGCAGGTCCGGCACCGGCGTGAACCGCAGGATGATCGCCAGCACGATGCCCCAGATCCCGCCCCAGAAGGCCTGGCTGGCCACCGTCGGTATCCCCAGCGGGGCCACCGGGTTCATGTTGAACGCCGGTCCCGTCCGCCCCAGCACCGCCACCAGATCGGGGTAGCCATTGCCATGGATGTTCAGCAGGAAGGCGGTGCCCTGGTGGAACACCAGCACGCCCAGGATGCCGGCCACAAAGCCGAGGGTGATCGCTTTTTGCATGGCACCACCATAGGCCAAGCGGCGCGGATTGCCACCGCCTCCCCTTGCCCAAGCCGCCCGGGATGGGCAGGCTTCCGGTGAAGATCGGGAGAAGACTGGTGAGTGAAATGAATGGCGCCGAGAGCCTGGTGCACAGCTTTCTGGGGGCCGGCGTCGATGTCTGCTTCAGCAACCCCGGCACATCGGAGATGCATTTCGTCGCCGCCCTGGACCGGGTGCCCGGCATGCGCTGCATCCTGGGCCTGCAGGAAAACGTCGTCACCGGTGCCGCCGACGGCTATTGGCGCATGGCGCGCAAGCCGGCGGTGACGCTGCTGCATTGCGCGCCGGGCCTGGCCAATGGCCTGGCCAATCTGCACAACGCCAAGCGGGCCAAGAGCGGCATCGTCAATTGCGTGGGCGACCACGCGACCTATCACCGGCAGTATGACGCGCCGCTGACCGGCGACACGGAAGGCTTCGCCCGCGGCGTCTCCGGCTGGGTCCGCACCTCGCAACGCGCCGAGGATGTGGGGCGCGACGCCATGGTGGCGGTGCAGGCCGCGCGCTCCTCGCCCGGGCAGATCGCCACCATGATCCTGCCCTCCGACACCTGCTGGAACCCGGGCGGCCAGGTGGCCGCGCCCCTGCCGGTGCCCGCCGTGCCGCAGGCCGAGCCCGCCGCGGTGCGCGCCGCCGCCCGCGTGCTGCGGGAAAAATCCAACGTCCTGCTGCTGCTCGGCGGCAATTTGGCGATTTCCGAGGGCGCGCAGCGTCAGGCCCAGCGCATCCACGCCAAGACGGGCGTGCGGCTGATGGCCGAGACCTCGAACAGCCGCTTCCAGCGCGGCCAGGGGCGGTTGCAGCTGGAGCGCGTGCCCTATCCGGCGGACCAGGCCATCGCGTCCCTGGCCTCGGTGCGCGAGATCATCCTGGTCGGCTCCAAGGCCCCCATCGGCTTCTTCGCCTATCCCAACAAGCCCTCCAAGCATTACCCCGAGGATGCCGGCATCACCGTGCTGACGCGCCCCGAAATGGACGCCGAGAGCGCGCTTCGGGCGCTGGCCGATGAGCTGGGCTGCCCCGCCCAGGTCGACATGCCCGACCCAGGCCCGAAGCCCGCGGTGGATCGCGGCCCGCCGACGCCCGAGGGCCTGGCCCGCACCGTGGCCGCGCTGATGCCCGAGGATGCCATCATCGTCGATGAGGCGGTGAGCTATGGCCGCGGCTTCTTCCCCCACACCTATGCCGCGGCGCCGCATGACTGGCTGCAGATCACCGGTGGCGCCATCGGCTGCGGCCTGCCGCTGGCCACCGGTGCCGCGGTGGGCGGCGGCGGCCGGCGGGTGATTTCGCTACAGGCCGATGGCAGCGCGATGTACACCGTCCAGGCGCTCTGGACCCAGGCGCGCGAAAAACTGCCCATCACCACCATCATCCTCTCCAACCGGAAGTATCAGATTTTGCTGGGCGAATATCAGGGTGTCGGCGCCAATCCGGGCCGCACCGCGCTCGACATGATGGATCTCGGCAATCCCGATATCGGCTGGGTGGGGCTGGCGAGGTCGCTCGGCGTGGAGGCGGCGCAGGCCACGAGCCTGGAGCAGGTGGGCGACCTGCTGGCCCAGAGCCTGACCCAGTCCGGCCCCTTCCTGATCGAGCTGGTGATCTGAGCGGGATGTAACCATCCGCCATGGCGATTCAGTTTCCGTCCCGCCGCATTATGCAGTAGAAACCGGCCATCCGTTCAGCTATGGTTCAGCTTCCTGAAGCGGAGCTGAACCAGACTCTGGATCCGCCGCCGCTGCGGGATTGCCGTGATTGCGCCGCGCTGCCGGCGCAATCGGGGCGCCTGATCTGATCCTTCATCGTTGCTTCTGTCTGGAAACGCCATGAACGCCATCGAATCGCAGACCAAGCCCGATACCAGCCGGGTCACCCCCGCCACCGAGGCGCCGCTGCCCGAGGCCGCGGTCACCCCCGCCGGTGGCAAGCCCTGGCTGTGGATTGGATTGCTGGTGCTGGGCGTGGGCGCCGCGGCCGGCGGTTTCATGGTGCTGGGCGGCTCGCAGCAGGAGGCACCCCGCCTCGCCGCGGCCCCGCCCGCGCCGGCCCTGCCGGCCGGTGAATTCCGCCTCAACGACAATGAGATGCGCGCCCTGCGGATCGAGCCCATCGTGGCGCGCGACTTCCGCGCCGAGCGTGTGGCCGAGGGCCGGATCTCCATCAACGAGGACCGCAGCACCCCGGTCCTGGCGCCCTTCACCGGCCGCGTCACCCGCACCTTCGCCCAGCTCGGTGACCGCGTCGCCCAGGGCGCGCCGCTCTTCGAGGTCGAAACCCCCGATGTCAGCCAGGCCGCCAACGACCTTCTGGCCGCGCTGGACACGGTGACCAAGGCGCAGAACACCCTGGCCCAGGCCCGGCGCGAGGATACCCGCCAGCAGAACCTGCTCGGCGCCCGCGCCGCCTCGCAGCGCGATGTCGAGCAGGCCCGCGCCGCGTTGACCGCCGCCAATTCCGATGTCTCGATCGCCCAGGCCAGCCTGGATTCGGCGCGCGACAAGCTGCGCGTGCTGGGCCGCAACGCCGCCGCCATCGCCGAGATCGAGCGCGGCCGCCAGGTCAGCGGCGTGGTGATGGTCACCGCCCCCTTCGCCGGCACCGTCACCCAGCGCCGCGTCTCGCCGGGAATGTGGCTCACCGCCGGCCAGGGCGACCCGGCCGTCACCATCAGCGATCTCAGCACGATGTGGCTCGTCGCCGCGGTGCGGGAGCTGGATGTGCCGCTGATCCGCGTTGGCCAGGAGGTGCAGGTGGCCCTGGGCGCGCTGCCCGACCGCAACTTCACCGCGCGCATCGTGCGCATGGGTGCCGGGCTCGACCCCGGCACGCGGCGGATGACCGTGCAGGCCGAGATCCTGGACCCCGACGGCGTGCTGCGGCCGGAAATGTTCGCCACCTTCCGCATTTCGGTGGGCGCCGAGACCCGCTCCCCCGCCGTGCCGGCCTCCGCCGTGATCCATCGCGGCGCCGATGCCTCGGTCTGGGTCGCCATGGATGGCAACCGCTTCGCCATGCGCCCCATCCGCATCGGCAACCGCAGCGGCGATACGCTGGAGGTGGTGCAGGGCCTGCGCGCGGGTGAGCGCATCGTCACCGGCGGCGCCCTGTTCATCGACCGCGCGGCGAGGATCGACTAGTCGGCCGATAGAGAGCAGGACACGCCATGCGCCAGATCGTCGCCTTTTCCCTGCAACGGCGGGCCCTGGTGCTGCTGTTGTTCGTGGTCTTCATCATCACCGGCGTCGTCGGCTTCCTGCGCCTGAACATCGAGGCCTATCCCGACCCGGTGCCGCCGCAGGTCGTGATCATCACCCAGAACACCGGCCAATCGGCCGAGGAGATCGAGCGCTACGTCACCATCCCCATCGAGGTGGCGATGGCGGGGCTGCCCAATCTCAACACCATCCGCTCCACCTCGCTTTTCGGATTGTCCGACGTGCGGGTGCAGTTCACCTTCGCCTATACCTACGAACAGGCCTTGCAGCAGGTGCTCAACCGGCTGGCGGTGCTGCAGGGCCTGCCCGAGGGTGTCTCCCCCACCATCTCGCCGCTCAGCCCGATCGGCGAGATCATGCGCTACCGGCTGGTCGGCCCGCCCGGCTTCTCGGTCGATGAGCTGAAGACGCTGCAGGACTGGGTGCTGGACCGCCGCTTCAAGCGCGTGCCGGGCGTGGTGGACGTGACCAGCTTCGGCGGCCGCTCCAAGGCCTATAACGTCGTTATCGACCTGCCGCGGATGAACGCCTTCGGGCTCGACCTGCCCGGCGTGATCCAGGCGGTTCGCTCGGGCAATGTCACCGTGGGTGCGGGCACCATCAATATCGGGCCGCAATCGGCCGTGGTGCAGGGCATCGGCCTGATCCGCAGCCTCGACGATATCAGCAATATCGTGCTCGGCAGTGGTGCCGGCGGCACGCCCGTGCTGCTGCGCGACATCGCAACCGTGGAGACCGGCAGCCTGCCGCGTTTGGGTGTGGCCGGCCACGAGGGCGATGATGACGTGGTGCTGGCCACCGTGCTGATGCGGCGCGGCGAGCAGACCCTGCCCACCATCCATGGCGTGCAGGCCGAGGTCGCGCGGATCAATGCCGGCGGCGTGCTGCCGCCCGGCGTGCGCATCGTGCCGATCTATGACCGCGAGGATCTGGTGAAGATCACCACCAAGACGGTGGTGAAGAACATCATCGAGGGTGTGCTGTTCATCCTGGTCATCCAGTGGCTGTTCCTGGGCGATTTCCGCGGCGCGCTGGTGATCGCGGCCACCATCCCCTTCGCCTTCTTCTTCGCCATCCTGCTGATGCTCACGCGTGGCGAGAGCGCCAATCTGCTCAGCCTCGGCGCGCTGGATTTCGGGTTGCTGGTGGATGCCACCGTGATCATGGTGGAGAATATCTATCGACATCTCGGCCTCGCCCGGCGCAATCCGCATCAGGGGCCGGTGGCGGGTGGGACCGGCCTGTCCGGCGTGCAGCTCACCATCCTCCGCGCGGCGTCGGAGGTGGACAAGGCGATCTTCTTCTCGGCGCTGATCATCATCGCGGCCTTCATCCCGCTGTTCACTTTGGGCGGCATTGAGGGCCGGATCTTCGGGCCGATGAGCAAGACCTATGCCTATGCCATCATCGGCGCGCTGATCGCCACCTTCACCATCACCCCGGCCCTGGCCGCGGTGCTGCTGCGCGAGGACAGCACGGAGAAGGATACGCTGATCGTGCGCGGCAGCCGCTGGATCCACCGGCGCTGCTACGCCGCCGCGATGCGCGCCCGCGCGCTGTGCATGGCGCTGGCCGTCGGCCTCTTCGCCGCCACCATCTTCCTGTTCAGCCTGCTCGGTGCCGAATTCCTCCCCACGCTGGAAGAGGGCAATCTTTGGGTCCGCGCCACGATGCCCGCCACCATCAGCCTGGAAGAGGGCCAGGCCACGGTGACCGGCATCCGCGAGATCCTGTCCCAATTCCCCGAGGCGGTGACGGTGACCAGCCAGCAGGGCCGCCCGGATGACGGCACCGACAGCGCCGGTTTCTTCAATGCCGAGTTCTTCGTCCCCCTGCGCCCACCCAATCAATGGACCACCGCACCCAACCGCGACGGGCTGGTGGCGGCGATCAATGCGCGGCTGATGGCGCGCTACATCGGCATCGAATTCGCCTTCGCCCAGGCGATTTCCGACAACGTGCAGGAGGCTGCCTCAGGGGTGAAGGGCGCCAATGCGGTCAAGGTCTTCGGGCCTGACCTCGATATCCTCGCGCGCATCGCCGAGGAGGTGCGCCGCGCCATCGAACCGGTGCCGGGCATCGCGGATCTCGCGGTGTTCCGCACCCTCGGCCAGCCCACGGTGGCCATTCAGATCGACCGGGCGCGGGCCGCGCGCTTTGGCCTGCAGATGGATGACATCAATGATGTGGTGCAGGCCGCCATCGGCGGGCGCGAGGCCGGGCGGCTCTATGAACGCGGCGCCGACCGCAACTTCCCCATCATGGTGCGGCTGGACAGCCCATACCGGGATTCGGTGGAGGCGATCGGCCGCGTGCCGGTGGGCGGGCCGCGCGGCGCCGTGCTGGCCGATGTGGCGGACATCCAGCTCCAGACCGGCGTCGCCTATATCTACCGCGAGGATTCCGCCCGCTACGTTCCCTTGCGTTTTTCGGTGCGCGGCCGCGACCCCGCGAGCGCGGTGCGGGAGGCCCAGGCCACCGTCGCCGCCCGCGTCACCCTGCCGCCGGGCTACCGCCTCTCCTGGGAGGGTGAGTTCAAGAACCTGCAGGAAGCGATCGCGCGGCTGACCACCATCGTGCCCGTCGCCTTCGGCCTGATCGCCGTGCTGCTCTATGTCCAGTTCAACAATCTGCGCGAGACGCTGCTGGTGCTTGGCATTGTGCCGCTGTCGATCTCAGGCGGCGTGGCGGCGCTGGCGGTGGCCGGGCTGAATTTCTCGGTGCCGGCGGCGATCGGCTTCCTGGCGCTGTTCGGCATCACGGTGATGGAGGGGATCATCTTCCTCTCCCACTTCAACCACGTCCGCTCCGAGGGCCATCCATGGCGCCAGGCGCTGGACCTGGCGGGCGAGGACCGGATGCGCCCGGTGCTCATGACATGTTTCGCAAGCTTCTGCGGGCTGCTGCCGATGGCGCTCTCGACAGGCATCGGCTCGGACGTGCAAAAACCGCTGGCCATCGTGGTGGTGGGCGGCATCGGCCTGGTGCCCTTCTTCATCCTGGTGGTGTTTCCGGCGATGATCGACCTGTTCGGCAAGCCCCGTGGGCTGGCCCAGTCGGAGCGGGTTCTACAACTGCGCAGGGCGCGGGCGGGGTTGGCTGAATGAAGTTTCTTCCGGTGTTCGCGCTGCTCGTTTCGGGCACCGCCGCCATGGCGCAAACCCCACCTGTGGCGGCGCCGCGCAGCAACCCCGCGGCGGCGCCGCGCAGCAACCCCGCGGCGGCGCCGCGCAGCAACCCGACCCCCCCGCCTGGACGGGCAGAGGCGCGCCGCCAGGCAACCCCGGCCCAGGCCGCGGTGCCGCTCGCACCGGGCACCCAGGTGATGTCGCTGGAACAGGCCGAGCGGCTTTTGGTCGACCGCAACCTCGCCGTCATCGCGGCCCGCCGCGGCGTGGATGCGGCGCGGGCGCAGCGCCTCGTCTCGAGCTCCCTGCCGCCGCCGACCGTCTCTGCCGGCAATATCTTCGGCCAGTTCAATGAGGCTGGCCGCGTGCCCCCCGGAACACCGCAGCCCCGCACTATCCAGGGCGCGCGCTTTCTGGGGCCGGACAACAACATCCAGGTCGGCCTCACGGTGCTGGTGGAGCTCGGCGGCAAGCGAACGCTGCGCACCCGCCTGGCCGAGGAGAACATCGGCGCCGCCGAGGCCCAGGTGCTCGATGCGCTGCGCAGCCAGCTCTATGTGCTGCGGCAGAATTTCTTCACCGCCCTCGGCGCGCGGGCCAATCTTGAGGTGGCGCTGGCCAATCGCGCCGGGCTCGACCGGACCGAGGCCCTGCTGCGCCGGCAGCTGCGCGACGGCGCCATCCCCGAGGGCGACCTGCTGCGCTTCCAGGCCAGCCGCGTGGTGTTCGAGAATGACGTGGCGACCAACGCCCAGGCCTATGCCGCGGCGATCGCCCAGATCGCGGTGACGCTGGCCGCCGACGCCGCCGATTTCCGCCCCAACGCCGCGCCCCCGCCCCCCACCCGGCGCGGCCCGCCCAGCGCCGACCCGGTGCGCGCCAGCCTCTCCGCCATCGCCTTCGATGTGCAGGGCCGCTTCACCACCATTCCCGATCTCGGCGTCAGCCGCGAGGAGCTGGGCGATGCGGTGCAGAACCGCCCCGATGTCGTCGCGGCCCTGCGGCAGGCCAGTGCGGCCGGCGCCAATGTGGCGCTGGCCGAGGCGGCGCGCTGGCGCGATGTCACCGTCAACGCCACGGCCGCCCGCACCCGGCTGAGCCAGAACGTGCCGTCCGGCCCGTTGCCGCTGGAGGCCAACAACCAGTTCGGCTTCCAGCTTTCGGTGCCGATCTTCACCCGGCGCATCGTCGAGGGAAATGTGGGCGTGGCCTCGGGCCAGGCCGGCCAGGCCGATGCCATCGCCCGCGGCGCCCTGCTGCAGGCCCGCGCCGATTTCGCCACCGCCTGGTCGGCCGTGGAGCAGGCGCGCAACCTGCTCCGGCTCTATACCGGCGGCGCGCTGGGGCGGGCGGAAGCGGCCTATCGCTCGGCCGAGCAGGCCTATCTCGCCGGCGGCTCCTCGCTGCTGGAGGTGCTGGACGCGCTGCGCACGCTCAACACCACGCGGCTGGCGGCCAATGCGGCGCGGACGAATTACCTCGTGGCCCTGGCGCAGCTGGAGCTGGCCACGGGTGTGAGCGGGATTTCGCCGCGGCTGTGACGGCCAGGACGGTCGAGCATCCCCGGGGAGAAGACCCCGGGGGGGCTGGCTGGCCTCAGCTCTGGCGCAGCTTCAGCCTGTCCGTCTCCGGCACGGCCAGCCCGGCATCCGTGAAGGCCTTGTGCAGGGCGGCGATATTGGGCGCGAAAATGCCGCCGCGATTCTCCACGCACCACTCCCGGCTCTGCGCCGGCATGCGCAGGCTGTCCTGGAAACGCGGCATCACCCAGCGGGCGAAGAGCTCGTAGCTCTCCCAGGTGTCGCGCCGATTGGCCCAGTCATGGGCGCGAAACAGCACGCCACCCGCCCCGCCATCGGTGAAGCCCAGCAGCCGCTCGATGCCATCCGCCACCGTCTCCGGGCTGCCGACCAGGGTGGTGCCGGCGCGCAACCCATCGCCCAGCGGGTTCTCCGAACGCGAGGGCGGGCGGGCCAGCACCTCACCGAAATAGCTTTCCGTCTCCGCGCGTTCGCCCAGGCGGACCTGGCGGATGGCGGTCTCGTCATCCTCGGCGACATGCAGGTTCACCACCAGGCGCCAATTCGCGCGGTCCATTTGTTTGCCATGGCGGGCGGCCTCGGCCTCGGCCATGCGCCATTGCTCGGCCAGTTTCTGTGGCCCGCCGGGCAGGCCGGCGCCGAGGCTGAGCATGCCCAGCCCATGCTTCGCCGCGGCGAGCGCGCCGGAAGGGGTGGTGGAGGTGGCGACGGAAATCGGGAAGCGCGGCGCGGTATAGGGCGCGAGATGCAGTCTTGCATCCTTCAGCGTGAACCAGTCGGTCTGCATCGAGACCGGTTCCTCGCAGGCCAGGAGGGCAATAATGGCGGCCAGAGCCTCCTCCATGCGGTGGCGCTGCCGGTCGGCCGGGATGCCCATCATATAGGCGTCCGACGCCAATGCGCCCGGGCCGCAGCCCAGCATGATCCGGCCGCGCGACATATGATCCAACTGCACAAATCTTTGCGCCACCAGCAGCGGGTGATGATAGGGCAGGGAGGTGACGCCGGAGCCGAGATGGATGTGCCGCGTGCGCTCGATGGCGGCGGCGATGAAGACCTCGGGGCTCGCGATCGTCTCCCAGCCGGCGGAGTGGTGTTCGCCCACCCAGGCCTCGTCAAAGCCCAGACGGTCGAGGTGTTCGATCAGTTCGAGGTCGCGGTGGATGGCCAGCGTGGGGTTGTCGCCCAGCCGGTGGAACGGCGCCATGAAGATGCCGAATTTCAAGCCTGCATGCGCCATTCTCAGTCTCCCTTTGGCCAGAGCGTGAACGCGGGGCAGGGCGTGGTCAACGGGCTGGCATGTCAGCGGGCCGTGCCGCGGCGAATCACCTGGCCGCTCCGCGGCGTATCATTTGGCCGCTCCGCGGCGGGCCAAAATCACCCCCAGCGCGACAATCGCGGTGCCAAGCCAGGCCAGCGGCGCCACCTCCCGCCCCAGCACCACCCAGCCGATCAGGGCGGCCAGCGGCGGCACCAGGAAGAACAGCGCCGAGACCCGCGCGGCCTCCCCCGCGCGCAGCATGGCCAGCAGCAGCGTCATGGAGATGAGGGAGTTCACGATCACGAGGTAGCCCAGGCCCCAGGCCAGGTCGCCGCTCCAGACCACCCGCATCTCCTCCAGCGCCCAGGCCACCGGCAGCGTGGCGGCCAGCCCCACCGTGTAGAGCACGAGGTTGGAGACCAGCGGGTGGCAGGGGGCGCCATCGCGCCGTTCCAGCAGCGCGCCCGCGGTCATGGCGCCGAGCGAGATCACGCCGAAGACCAGCCCAGGCCAGTCCCGCGCCGCCACCGCCGAGCCCGAGACCACCACCAGCGCCACGCCGAAAAACGCGATGAGCAGCCCGGCCCAGGCGGCGCGTGGCACCACATCGCCGGTGACGCGGGCCGAGAGCAGCGCCACCAAGATCGGTTGCAAGGCGATCAGCAGCGCCAGCCCGCCGGGCGACATGCCCCAGCCCAAGGCGAGGTTGGTGCAGGCGAAATAGCCGAATTGCATCACCAGCCCCATGCGGGCGAGGTGGCGCAGCGCAAGCCGGTTCGGCCAGGCCGGCCGCAGCACCAGCACAGGCGGCAGCAGCAGCGACACCACCGCCGCGTAACGCAGCACCTGCAAGGTCAGCGGCTCAGTATAGGGCAGCGCCACGGCGACGGCGGTAAACCCCCCCGACCACAACAGCACAAAAAGCCAAGGCGCAGCCCTCACGCCGGCGGACTCACCGGCGGTCCAGGTGCCCCTGGCACCTGGCGGATGGGGCCCGGGGAAGGCAGAGCCTTCCCCGCTACCGCGGCGCCACCGCCATGGAAGCCGGCCCCGCCGGCAGCGGAATCCGCGCCATCGGCACCAGCCGGTTCCCCTCGATCCGGAACACCGACAGATCCTGCTCCACCATGTTCTGCACCACCAGCCGGTGCCCGTCGCCCGAGAATCCCGCCCCCTGCGACCAATGCCCCACCGTCCCCACCGCCACGCGCGAGAGGTGCGGTGCACCCCGTGCCGGCTGGCGTGCGATGCGCCAGAGCTGCACCTGGCCATCGCCCCGGAAGGGGCTGGCGGCGGGCTTGTTCGAGCCGTTCATGACGGTGACGGCCAGCATATTGCCATCGCGCGAGAGGGCGAGGCCTTCGGGCGTCTGCCCCACCGTCACCGTCTCGGTCACCCGCCAGGTCGCCACCGGGCCGGCGAGGTCGATATAGGAGATGGTATCCGAATCGCCGCTGCCGCGGCCGATATTGGCGACCACGGCGAAGCGGCCGGAGGGGCCGATCACCAGCCCATAGGGGTTCACCCCCGTGGTGATGTCGCGCCCCGTGCGGGTGAGGGTGTCGCCTTCGATCGTGATCACGCTCACCATCGCCTCGCCATAGCGGGTGACGAGGGCGTGTTTGCCATCGGGGGTGAAGACGGCCGAGGCGATGATGGCCGCGGGGGTGGTGATGTTCAGGCTCGCCGCCTGCGAAAGCTGGCCATTGGCGAGGCGGAAGAGGGTGACATCGCCGGTGCCGCGATGGGCGACCAGAACATGCGTGCCGGCCCGGTTGATGGAGACGCCGGCCGGGCCCGCGCCCACCTCCAGCGTCTGCACCACCCGCGGCGGACGGGCGGTGAGGTCGACCACCGAGAGCCGGTTGTCATAGATGGTGCGGGTGGGGTTGGCGGGGTCGATGCGTTGGTTGGAGGGCACGATGGCGAAGCGGCTGTCGGGCGTGATGGCCAGCGAATTGGGCGGGCCGGCGACGGAATGCGGCACCGCGACCTCGCCCAGCACGCGCGGCGGGCTGGGGGTGAGGTCGAGCAGGGTGAGCATGTCGGGGGCCGGGTTGCCCTGGATGGTGGGGACGCCGTCGACGAGGCGGGGCTTGTTGTCGCCGGCGGAGATGGCGAGCTGCGCGTGGGCGGCGGAGCCGCTGAAGGGAAGCTGCGCCGCGAGAGGGACGAGGAGGGCGAGGGTGGCGAGGCGGATCAAGGGGGTCTCCTGCGGGGGTCTTGTTGCCCTGGGCGAAGCGTAATGCGCTGTCGCGTGGCCCGCTACTCCTCTGTGACGAAGGCTTCCGACCATTGGATCCGGTCATCCAACTCGCCCCGGAGCATCCGCCAGCCGCCCGGCCGATGGGCGAAGCCTGGCTTGTCGCGCCCGCTGTCGATCACCGATGCCGATGCCGGCCCGACAACCCATGCTTGAGCGCGGCACCAGAACAAGGCACATGCTCTCCCAGGAGCCACCTATCCGGGAGAACTCAAGAACAATGACAAACCGCCGCACCATCCTGCTGGCTGGCCTCGCCACGCCCGCCCTGCTGCGCCCGCAGGCCGCACGCGCCCAGGAACTCACGCTGCGCCTGCATCACTTCCTGCCGGCCGTGTCCAACGTGCACCGCTTCTTCCTGATGCCCTGGGCCGCGAAGCTGGCCGCCGAATCCAACAACCGGCTGCGGGTGCAGATCTTCCCCTCCATGCAATTGGGCGGCGCGCCGCCGCAGCTTTATGATCAGGCACGCGACGGGGTGGTCGACATCGTCTGGACCCTGCCCGGCAATACCCCCGGCCGCTTCCCCAGCATCGAGGCCTTCGAACTCCCCTTCGTTGCCCATAAGCGCGCCAGCGTGAACGTCCAGGCGGTGCAGACGCTGTTCGAGCGGCGGATGCGCGGCGAATATGCCGATACCCACATCATCACGGCCTGGGGCCATGATGCCGGCGTCATCCATGCCCGGCGCGAGGTGCGGCGGCAGGAGGACATGGCCGGCCTGAAGCTGCGCTTCCCCACCCGCCAGGCCGGCGAGGCGCTGCGCGCACTCGGCGCCGCCCCCATCGGCATGCCCGTCCCGCAAATCCCCGAGGCCCTGGCCCAGGGCGTGATCGACGGCGCGGTGGTGCCGTGGGAGGTGGTGCCCGCGATCCGCCTGCATGAGACGTTGCGCCACCACACTGAGTTCGACGGCTCGCCCACCTTCTACATCGCCACCTTCATCCTCGCGATGAACAAGGCGAAATACGAGGGCATGGCGCCCGACCTGCGCGCCATCCTCGACGCCAATTCCGGCATGGCGGCGGCGCGGATGGCCGCCCGACCCTGGGATGATCAGGGGCCGGTGGTCGAGGAGATGGTCCGCCGCCGCGGCAACCAGATCATCTCGCTGTCGGCCGAGGAAACCGCCCGCTTCCGCCGCACGACGGAGCCCGTGATCGCCAACTGGATCACCGCGATGCGCGAGCGCAACATCGATGGTGGCGCCCTGCTGGAAGAGGCGCGCGCGCTGGTGGCGCAATTCGGCCAGGGTGTTGCTTGACCCTGCCCGATGAGTTGGGCGGCCCGCTCGGCCGCCTGGCCCGCCTGCTGGCTTTGCTGGGCGGCGCCGTGCTGCTGGCGGCAGCGGGCCTGACGGTGGTCTCCGGCACGTTGCGCTGGTTTACCAGCCAGCCGGTGCGTGGCGATTTCGAACTGGTCTCCATCGCCTCCGGCCTCGCCGTGCTGGCGGCTCTGGCCTTCTGTGCGCTGCGGCGCGGCAATATCCTGGTGGACAGCTTCACCACCTGGCTGCCGGCGCGGCTGAACAACTGGATCGACGCCTTCTGGCAGCTCGTCTGGGCCGCGGTGATGGGTGTCATCGCGTGGCGCATGACGTTGGGTGGGTTGGAGGCCATGGCGAATGGTACCCGCACCATAGGGCTGCTGGCGCTGCCCTATGGCTGGGCCATTGCGGTGGGCGCGGCGTGCTTCGGGCTGACATCGATGATCGCATTGGCCTGGGCCTGGCGGCTGCCGCGCTGATGGCCCCCGAATTCGTCATTGCCGCCTGGGGCTTCGCCGCACTTCTGGGGCTGATCGTGCTGCGGGCGCCGATTGCGCTGTCCATGCTGCTGGTCGGCGCCCTGGGCTATGTCCATATCCTCGATTGGACGGCGCTGCTGAACTACCTCAAATCCACGCCCTACCACCTCTTCGCCAATTACACCCTCTCGGTCATTCCGCTCTTCATCCTGATGGGCGCGCTGGCCGAGCGCGGCGGGCTCGCGCGCGACCTTTTCGCCGCCGCCAATGCGATGATGGGCCGCAGGCCCGGCGGCATGCCCATGGCGGTGATCGGCGCCTCGGCCGCCTTCGGCGCGGTCTGCGGCAGTTCGGTGGCCACCACCGCCACCTTTGGGCGGGCGGCGCTGCCGGAATTGCTGCGCTATGGCACCCATCCCGGCTTCGCCACCGGCACCATCGCGGTGGGCGGCACGCTGGGTATTCTCATTCCGCCCAGCGTCATCCTGGTGGTCTATGCCATCACCACCGAGCAGAATATTTCCAAGCTGTTCATGGCCGCCGCCCTGCCGGGCATCCTGGCCACTGCGCTCTATATCCTCGCGATCTGGCTGGTCGTGCGCCGCCGCCCAGAGCTGGCGCCGCCCGCGCCGCCGCCCGCACCCGGAGAGCGCGCCCGCGCCTTTCGCAATGTCATCCCGGTGCTGGGCATCGCGGTCGCGGTCATCGGTGGGATTTATGGCGGTGTCTTCACCCCCACCGAATCAGCGGCTGTGGGCTGCATCGCCGTTTTGGTGGTGGGGCTGCTGCGCCGCTCGCTCTCGGCGGGCGATATCCGTGCGGCCCTGCTCGCCACCGCCGAGACCACGGGCATGATCTTCGCCATCCTGCTGGGTGCCGAAATCTTCAACGCCTTCCTCGCGCTGTCCCAGGCGCCCGACCTGCTCTCGCTCTGGGTGACCGAGCAGGATTTCCCGCCCTATGGCGTGCTGGCGGTGCTGCTGCTGAGCTATATCGTGCTGGGTGCGGTGATGGATGAGCTGGCGATGATCCTGCTCACCCTGCCGGTCTTCTTCCCGGTGGTGACGGCGCTCGATTTCGGCATGCCGACGGAGGAGGTGGCGATCTGGTTCGGCATGCTCGTGCTCTGCGTGGTGGGCATCGGGCTGACGGCGCCGCCGATCGGGCTGAACGTCTTCGTCATCTCCTCCATCGCGCGGGATATCCCGATCGCGCAGACCTATCGCGGCGTCATGCCCTTCCTGGGGATGGATGTGATCCGGCTGGTGATCTGCGTCGCCTTCCCCTCCCTTTCGCTCTACCTGGTGAGATTGCTGACATGAGCTTTATCGACATCGACGGCACCATCTTCCATGTCCGCGAGGAAGGCCCACCCGGCGCGCCCGCGCTGCTGCTGCTCCATTCGCTCGGCACCACCATGGAGATTTTCGCCCCGCAGGTGCCAGCCCTGGCGCGGCAATACCGCGTCATCCGGATGGATCTGCGCGGCCATGGGCTGAGCGGCGCGACGGAGGGCGATTACTCCATGGCCAGCCTCGCCGCCGACGCCATCGCGGTGCTCGATGCCCTGGGCGTGGCGCGGGCGCATGTCGCCGGCGTCTCCATCGGCGGGCGGCTGAGCCTGGAACTCGCGGCCGCCTATCCCGATCGCGTGCTCTCCATCATGCCCTGCGACACCTCCTTCATCTCCGGCCCGCCCGAGCGCTGGATCACCCGCATGGAGGGCGTGCGGGCCGGCGGGATGGCCGCGGTGCAGGATGCGGTGATGGCGAATTGGGTGATCGACCCCTCGCTGCCGTCCTCGCGCGCGCTGCTGCGCATGCTGCTGCGGACGGACCCGATGGGCTATCTCGGCTGCGCCGCGGCCTTGCGGGACGCGACCATGCCCGGCCCCATCACCTGCCCGACGACGGTGGTGGTGGGCGAGGCCGACCCCTCCTCCCCCGTTGCCAAAAGCCAGGAGATCGCCGCCGGCATTCCAGGTGCTGCGCTGGTGATCATCCCCAATGCCAGCCACATCCCGAATTTCGAGGCCGCGGAGGTTGTCACGGCAACCATGCTGGAGCACCTCGCCGGCCTGTATGCCCCGGGCGCCGAGGCCGGCATGGCCGTCCGCCGCGCCGTCCTCGGCAACGCCCATGTCGACCGCTCCGAGGCCAATCTCACCGCCATCGACGCGCCCTTCCGCGATTTCATCCTGGAAGGCGTCTGGGGCCGCGTCTGGACCCGCCCCGGCCTGTCGCGCCACCAGCGCAGCTTGATCACGCTGAGCATGCTGGCCGCCCTCGGCCTGGACGAGGAATTCAAGCTGCATATCCGCGCCACCGCCAATACCGGCGTGACGGCGGCCGAAATCTCCGAGGCGCTGCTGCATGTCGCGAGCTATGCCGGCGTGCCGCGGGCCAACCACGCGCTGAAGCTGGTGAAGGAGATCCTGGCGTGACCCACCCGTCGGATCGCCAAAGGGCGGAGGCGCAGCCGAGCATCGGCGGCGTGAATCCGCCGGGCAGCACATTTCCAAGGCCCGCCCCCGGCACCTGGCCGCCGATGAACGCGCCGGCCTATGGCAGCACCCGCAAGCGCCACGCGCTGCAGCCGCCCATCCGCATTCCGCACACACTCACGGAATCCTCGGCGCCGCGCTTCTCGCCCAGCGCCTACCCCGCCCATGCCGACATGTCCGTCCACAACGGCCAGGCCGCGATGGGTGAGCGCATCATCGTCGGCGGCCGCGTGCTGGACGAGGATGGCCGCCCGGTGCGCGGCGCGATGCTGGAGGTCTGGCAGGCCAATGCCGCCGGCCGCTACCACCACATCCGTGACCAGCATGACGCGCCGCTCGACCCGAACTTCGCCGGCTCGGCCCGGGTGTTTTCCGATGATGAAGGCCGCTGGCAGGTCACCACCATCAAGCCCGGCGCCTATCCTTGGCCCAACCATCCCAAAGCCTGGCGCCCGGTGCATATCCATTTCGGGTTGCATGGCCAGGGCTTCGCCCAACGCATGATCACCCAGATGTATTTCCCCGGCGACCCGCTGCTGCCACTCGACCCCGTCTTCATGGCGACACCCGATGCGATGGCGCGCGAGCGCCTCATTGCGAAGTTCGACCTCGACTATGCGGTGGAGAACTGGGCGCTGGGCTACCGCTTCGACATCGTGCTGCGGGGACGCCAGGCCACGCCGTTGGAGCAGCCGAAGTGACGACCGCGAGCCAGACCGCCGGCCCCTATTGGCATATCATCGACCACCCGGAATGGGCCGACATGCTGCGCGGCGGCAATGCCGGCGTGGCGGGCGATCGCATCACGCTGACTGGCCAGATCACCGATGGCGACGGCACGCCCTGCGGCGACGCCATGGTGGAGATCTGGCAGGCCGGCCCCGACGGCGCCTATGAAAACGGCTTCCATGGCTTCGGCCGCTGCGCCACCGACGAGGCCGGGCGCTTCCACTTCACCACCCTCAAACCCGGCCCCGTACCCGGCCCCGGCAACACGCTCCAGGCGCCGCACATCACGCTGGCCATCTTCGCCCGCGGGCTGATGAACCATGTCACCACCCGGGTCTATTTCGCGGCCGAGCCGCGCAACGACGCCGACCCCATCCTGGCCCTGGTGCCCGAGGCCAGGCGCCCCACCATGCTCGCGCGCGAGACGGCGCCTGCCGTCTGGACGCTGGACATCCGCCTGCAGGGCGAGGGCGAGACGGTGTTTCTCGATGTCTGATCCCACCCGCTTCCCCGGACCCACAAACCCATGCCCGTGAACCCCGCCGACAGCCCCGTGATGGGCGCCCTCTACGGCACCGACGCCATGCGCGCGGCGATGGGCGAACGCGCCTGGCTCGCCCGCATGCTCGATGTGGAGGTCGCGCTGGCCATCGCGCAATCCCGCCTGGGCATCGTGCCGACCGAGGCCGCGGCCGCCATCTCCGCCGCCGCCGATGTCGACCGGCTGGACATCGAGGAACTCGCCCGCGCCACCGCCAATACCGGCTATCCCGTGGTCGGGCTGGTGAAGCAGCTCTCGGCGCTCGCGGGTCCCGAAGGCGCGAAATGGACCCATTGGGGCGCCACCACCCAGGACATCATGGACACCGCGACGGTGCTGCAGATGCGCCAGGGCCTGGCGCTGATCCGCATGGACCTGCTACAGCTCAACACCGCGCTGGCGTCGCTGGCAATGCGCCACAAGGCGACGGTGATGGCCGGGCGCACGCATCTCCAGCACGCCCTGCCGGTGACCTTCGGCTACAAGGTGGCGGTCTGGCTCAGCCCGCTGATCACCATGGTGGAGCGGCTCGATCAGCTCCGCCCGCGGGTGGAAAAGCTGCAATTCGGTGGTGCTGCCGGCACGCTGGCCTCGCTCGGCACCCGCGGCATCGAGGTGCAGCGCGAATTGGCGCTGGAGCTTGGCCTGGCCTTGCCCGATATCCCCTGGCATGTCGCCCGCGATGGGTTTTGCGAGGTGGTGAATTTCCTTGGCCTGCTGGCGGGAGCGCTGTCGAAAATCGCGACCGACGTGATGCTGCTGATGCAGACCGAGGTGGCGGAGGTGGCCGAGGCGCATCAGGCCGGCCGCGGCGGCAGCTCCACCATGCCGCAGAAACGCAACCCGATTTCCTGCGAATATGTCCTCGCCCAGTCCCGCGGCGTGCATGCGCTGGTGCCGCAGATGCTCTCGGCCATGGCGCAGGACCTGGAACGCGGCACCGGCCCCTGGCAGGCCGAGGCGCTGGCGATCGGCCAGGCCTTCAACCTCACCCATGGCGCCGTGATGTGCGCGCGCAGCATCGCCGATGGGCTGGTGGTGGACCCGGCCCGGATGGCGCGCAACCTCGCCTCCACCGGCGGGCTGATCGCGGCCGAACAGGTGATGATGGGGCTCGCCCCTGTGCTCGGCCGGGGCGAGGCGCATCACATCGTCAACCACGCCTGCGACGTGGCGCTGGCCCATGGCATGCCCTTGGCCGAGGCCCTGCTGGCCGACCCGCAGATCAGCGCGCGGCTGCGGCCCGAGGAGGTCCACGCCCTCTGCGCGCCGGAGAATTACCTCGGCCAGGCCGTGGTCTTCGTCGACCAGGTGCTGGCGAGGTTGCGATAGGCCTGACATCAGCCCGCCGGATGCGCACGCGCGCCCGCCGGATGCCCGCCCGCGCCCGCCGGGCGACGTTGGTCAGCCCCCCGGCTGCTCCACCATCGCCACGGCCTGGCCGAGGTCGACGCTGAGCAGCCGCGACACGCCGCGCTCCTGCATCGTCACGCCATAGAGCCTGTGCATCCGCGCCATGGTCAGCGCGTGGTGGGTGATGATGAGGAAGCGCGTCGCGCCATCGGCCACCATGGCGTCGAGCAGGTCGCAAAGCCGCTCGACATTCGCGTCATCCAGCGGCGCATCCACCTCGTCCAGCACGCAGACCGGCGCGGGCTGGCAGCGGAACACCGCGAAGATCAGCGACAGCGCGGTCAGCGCCTGCTCGCCGCCCGACAGCAGCGACAGCGCCGAGAGTTTCTTTCCCGGCGGTTCGGCAAAAATCTCCAGCCCCGCCTCCAGCGGATCCTCACTGCCGACGAGGGCGATATGCGCCCGCCCGCCGCCGAACAGCTTTTGGAACAAGGCCTGGAATTCCCGGTCCACCCGGTCGAAGACCTCGCGCAGCCTGGCCCGCGCATCGCGGTTCAAATGCCCGATCGTGCCGCGCAGCTTGGCGATGGCGGCGGTGACCTCCTCGCGTTCGCGGGCGATGTCGACCAGGCGCTGCTCGATCTCGGCCAGCTCGATCTCGGCGCGCAGATTGACCGGGCCCATCTCCTCGCGTTCCCGGGTCAGGCGGTCGAGCTTGCGCCGGGCCCGCTCCTCGGCGGCTTCACCGGGGGCCTCGGCGGGGTCGGGCAGCGTCGCCTCCTCGCCCAGGCGCTCGACCACACGCGCCGCCAACGCCTCGCGCGCGGTCTGCGCTGCCGCCAGCGCCGCTTCGGCGCGCAGCTGGTTTTCGCGCGCGGCGCTGAAGGCGGCATCGGCGTCGCGCCGGGCATCGAGGGTGGCGCGCGCCTGGGTCTCGGCCGCGTTCAGCAGGGCCTGCGCCTGGGCATGCTCGGCCTCGGCGGTGGCGAGGTGGCGGGCGGCGGCATCCCGCCGCGCCGTGGCCTCCGATGGCAGATCGGCCAAGCCTGCCACCTCCGCCCGGGCGGCCTCGGCGCGGGCGCGCAGCCCGGTCAGGCGGCTTGCGGCATCGCCGCGCCGCGCCGCCCAACCGGCCCGCTCCTCGGCCAGGGCGGCGCGGCGCTGGGCGAGGCGCTCGCCCTCGGCCAGCAGCGCCGCACGCGCGGCGCGCGCGGTGTTCTCTGCCCCGCGCACCTCGCTCAGCGCCCGCCTGGCCTGCTCGACCGCATCGCGCGCCCGGGCCAGATCGGGCAAGGCGGCGCGCGCGGCGCGCGAGGCGCCGAGCGCCGCCTCGGCCTCCCGCCATTCCGTGCCGAGCCGTTCACGCTGCGGCGCCAGGGCGGCGATCCTGGCCGTGGCGGAGGCCGCCCGCGCCGCCAACGCCGAGGTTTTTGCCCGCGCCTGTTCCAGCGTGGTCTCGGCCATGCGCCGGGCGTCGCGCGCCGCGGCTTCCTCCGCCTGGGCCTCGCGCAGTGCGCGCGCCGTCGTCGCCTGGGCCTCGCGCAGCGCATCGCCCTGCGGGAGGGCGGCCAGCGCGGCGCGGGCGGCGTGCAGGATGGCCTCGGCCTCCGCGCTCTCCGCCGCCATGCCGGTGATCTGCGGGGTGAGGGCTGCGATCCGCCCCTCGGCGGCGGCGTGGCGTGCGGCGATATCGGCCGCGCCCCGCCGGGCCTCACGCGAAAACACCTCGGCCTGGTCGCGCGCCATGCGGGCGGCGGCCTCGGCCTGGGCGGCGCCCGTTTCCTCGCGCTGGGCGGTGGCGCGCGCGGCCAGCGCCGCCGTCTCGGCCGCGCGCAGGGCGGAAAACCGCGCCTCCGCCTGGCGCAGCCTGGCCAGTTGCTGCAGCCGCGCGGCCCCGGGATTCGGCCCGCCCGCCGCCACCGTATGCCCATCCCAGCGCCAGAGCTTTCCGGCCCGGTCCACCAGCGACTGCCCGGCGGCCAGCGCCGCCTGCAGCACAGCGCCATCGCCCTCGATCAGCCCGATCTGCGACAGGGCCCGCGACAGCTCCGGCGGCGCCTGCACCAGATCGGCCAGCGCCCTGGCGCCTTCGGGCAGCGCCGCCGGCGCGGCCAGCGGCGGCAGCGCCCGCCAATGCCGCGCCGCGCGCGGATCGCGCGCCGAATCCAGCGCCTCGCCCAGCGCGGCACCCAGCGCCGCTTCCAGCCCCTCGGGCACGGTGATGGCGTCGATGATCGGCGCCGCCTCGGCCGGCCGCGCACCGGCCAGCGTGGCGGACAGCCCCTCCACCTCGGCGGCGAGGCGGGTGACGGCGGCTTCCGCGGCGCTGGCGGCCTGGCGGGATTGCGCCAGCGCTTCGCCGGCGGCCTGCCGGGCGGCGGCGGCCTCGGCCAGCGCCTGGGCGGTGGCACGGCCTTGCGCCTCGGCCGCGTCCTGCGCCGCCTCAGCCGCGGTGACGGCCTCCGGCGCCACGCGCAAGGCCAGCACCTGCTCGTGCTGGCGGGTGATGGCCTGGGCCTGTTCGGCGGCGCGGCGGGCGCGGGCCTCGGCGGTGTCCAGGTCACGCCGGGCGCGGGTGCGGTTGGCCTCGGCATCCTGCATCGCGCGGTTCGCCTCGGCGGCCTGGGTGGCGGCCTCGGCACGGGCGGTTTCGGCGGCGTCGAGGCGCGCGCGGGCCTCGCGCTGCGCGACCTCGCGCGCCGCCGTTTCGGCCTCGGCCGCTGCCAGCATCTCGGCCGGCACGGCGGCGGCCTCGGCGGCGGCGTGGTCGGCCTCCAGCCTGGCGTGCTGCTCGGACAGCCGCCGGGCGCGCTGCTCGGCGAAGGCGAGTTCGGCGGCCATTTGATTGGCCTGGGCGGCGGCCTGCGCGGCCGCGTCGGTGGCGGTATTGGCGGCGCGCTCGGCCTCGCGCACCGCATCCTCGGCCAGGGTGAGGTGGCCCGTGGCTTCCTCGATGCGGGCGGGCAGGGCGGCCTGGGCCTGGGCCGCGGCGGCATCCTCGCGGTCGGCCCGGGCCTCGGATTGGGCCGCATCGGCGACCATGGCCTCGGCATGGGCGAGGTCGGCCCCGATCTGCGCCGCCAGGGCCTGCGCCGCCTCCAGCGCGGCCTGGGCGCGGGCGAGTGCCGCCTCCACCCCCTCGGCCTCCAGCCGGCGGCGTTCCAGGGCGGTGCGCGCCTGCGCCTCGGCGGCACGGGGGGCGGGCAGGGCCTGTTCGGCCTCATGCGCGGCGATGGTCGCGGCCTCGGCCCCGGCCTCGGCCCGGCGGGTCGCCGCAGCCGCCTGGCCGCGCCCCTCGCCGGCGGCGGTCAGCGCCAGTTCGGCGCGGGCAACCATCAGCGCGAACATCGCCGCCTCCGCCTCGCGCACCAGGCCCGAGAGGTTGCGGTAACGCTGCGCCTGCTTCGCCTGCCGGCCCAGCGCTTCAGCCGTGGCCGCCAATTGTGCCGTCAGGTCATCGGCGCGCAGCAGGTTGTTCTCGGCCTGCCGCAGTTTCAGCTCCGCCTCGTGCCGTCGGGCGCGCAGGCCGGCGATGCCCGCCGCCTCCTCCAGCACCGCCCGGCGTTCCTCGGGCCTGGCCGCGATCAGCGTCGAGACCCGCCCCTGGCTGACCATCCCCGAGGCGCGCGGTCCGGAGGCCAGATCGGCAAACAGCGTCTGGACATCGCGCGCCCGCGCCTCGCGCCCATTGATTCGGTAGCCCGAGCCCTCGCCACGGTTGATGCGCCGGGCGATTTCCAGCTCGCGCTCGCCATCGAGCGGCGGGGCGGCGACGCCCAGCGCCTCCTCCAGGCTCAGCGTCACCTCGGCCAGGTTGCGGGCCGGGCGGGTGGCGGTGCCGGCGAAGATGACGTCATCCATCTCGCCGCCGCGCAAGCTGCGCGCGCTGCTCTCGCCCATCGCCCAGCGCAGCGCCTCCACCACATTGGACTTGCCGCAGCCATTGGGGCCGACGATGCCGGTCAGCCCGGGCAGGATTTCCACCGTGGTGGGCTCGCAAAAGCTCTTGAAGCCGGCGATGCGCAGCCGGACCAGATTGGCCGAGAGCGCCCGGCGCGCGGGTTCCTCCCCCGGCTCGGGCTCGGCTTCCGGCAGCAGATCGGGCGCGCGTTCCATCAGCCGGCGCGGGTCCGGCGCGACGCCTGGGGGGAGGGATGCGCGGCCATGGCCATATCTGCCCCGAGCTGGCGCCCGATGTCCATCCGAACCGCGGCTCTCAGCCCTCGATCACCGGCGGGCCGGCGAGCCGCCGTGCCATCGCCTCGCGCGCCAGGGTCTGGAATTCATCCACCGGCAGCAGCACGAAGGCATCCCGGCCATGCCGGGTCAGCACCACGGCACCGCGCAGCGCGGCGTCGATCAGCTTGGGCTGGGAGGTTTCCAGCACGGCGATATCGGCGCGCGGCAGGCGCTCCAGCCCCTCCATCGGGTCGATGTCGCGGGTGGGGCGCACGGCCTCATCGGGGTGGGCCGGGCGTTTGGCCATCAGTCGAGCGCGGTGGCCGGGCCGGTGGGGCGTGCGGAGCGGTTCCAGGCGGTGCGGATCGCCTCGCTCACGCCCACCGGGTCGGGCAGGCCCTTGAGCACATGGGTCTCCTCGGTGCGGCCCTCGGTGGATTTCACCACCACGTCGCCAATGCCGAACATCCGGTTCCAGATATTCTGCTTCACCACCACGTCGCGGATGCGGAAGATCTCGACATCGTCGCGGACCTTGTTCCAGAAGCCTGATTCGATGACGATCCGCTCATTGGTCACCCGCACGCGCTGGCGCCCCAGGAAGGGAAGGCCCAGACAAAGGATGGCGATGATGATCCCCACCACCCCGTAGGAGCGCTTGCTCTCGCGTGTCTCGACAATGACCTGCTCACTCATCGTTGCGTGCTCCGGGCTGGTTCGGGCAACTAGCCATGGCTTGGCCCTGCTCGCAACCATGCTGGTGCTGGCTGGGCCGGTGGCGGCCCAGCGGGCGACGCCGTCGCGCCCCTCATCGGCGGCGCTGGAGGCCGCCAGGCGCTACCTCTGCCCGCATGGCGGCACGCCGCAGCGCGCGGTCAATGGCCGGCGGGGCGGGCGCTGCGTGCCCGCCACCGGCGGCCCGGGCGATGACAGCGACGTGCGGGGCTGGGATAGCGGGCTGCCGCCGGCCAGTCGCGGCCAGGCGCCCTGCCCGGCGGGGACGGTGCCGGCGGCATCGGCCCAGGCGGGCGCGGTGCGCTGCGTTCCGGGGTAGCGCCGGCTTGCGGCGGGCCGCCCGGGCGCCAACATGAGCCGGTATGCCGCAGTGCAGCACAGCCAGCCCAGGGGGCCTGGCCCCATCGCAACCCTGGCGGCGCCTGCGCGTTCCGCCCCCGAACACCTGACCGGAATCCCCATGTCCCCCCAAGCGAAAACCCTGTTCCAGCCCTTCACCCTGGGCGACCTCACCCTGGCCAATCGCATCGTGATGGCGCCGCTGACGCGCAACCGCGCCGAGCATGGCACCGAGGCGCCGCATGCCCTGAACGCGGTGTATTACGGCCAGCGCGCCTCGGCCGGGCTGATCATCAGCGAGGCCACGCAGATCTCCCGCCAGGGCCAGGGCTATGCCTGGACGCCGGGGATGTTCACCCCCGCCCAGCGCGAGGGCTGGCGCGGCGTGACCAAGGCGGTGCATGACAAGGGCGGCCGCATCTTCGCCCAGCTCTGGCATGTCGGCCGCATCTCGCATGTCGCGCTGCAGGAGAATGGCCAGGCCCCCGTCGCCCCCTCGGCCATCCAGGCCAAGGCCAAGACCTTCATCCCCTCCGGCTTCGTCGAAACCTCCATGCCGCGGGCGCTGGGGCTGGCGGAAATCCCCGGCATCATGGCCGACTATGCCCATGCCGCGACCACGGCGCAGGCGGCCGGCTTCGATGGCATCGAGCTGCATGCCGCCAATGGCTATCTCATCGACCAGTTCCTCAAGGATGGCTCGAACCACCGCAGCGATGCCTATGGCGGCACCATCGAGAACCGGATGCGTTTCGCGCTGGAGGCGGTGGACGCGATCCTGAAGGCGATTCCGGCGAATCGGCTGGGCATCCGCCTCTCGCCGGCCACGGTGAACGACGCGGCGGATAGCAACCCACAGGCGCTGTTCGGCGCATTGGTGGAGGCGCTGTCGCGCCGAGGCCTGGCCTATATCCACCTCATCGAGGGCCAGACCGGCGGCGCGCGCGACGCGCTGGCCTTCGATTACGGCGCGCTGAAGCGGGCCTTTGCCGGCGCCTATATCGCCAATAACGGCTATGACCGGGCGATGGCCATGGCGGCGGTGGCCGAGGGGCGGGCCGATCTGGTGGCCTTCGGCCGGCCCTTCATCGCCAACCCCGACCTGGTGGCCCGCCTGGCCGCTGATGCGCCCTTGAACCCGCTGGTGCAGGCCACCCTCTATGGCGGCGGGGCCGAGGGCTATACCGACTATCCCGCCCTGCCGGCCTGATGGTCCTTCCCCCGCAGCCGTGGTTACATCGCGGCTTCGGAGGGAACGAGCATGAACATCACATTGGACGGCCGCACGGCCATGATCACCGGCGGCTCGAAGGGGCTGGGGCTGGCGATGGCGAAGATGTTCGCCGAATCGGGCGGCCATGTCGCCCTGGTGGCGCGTGGGGCCGAGGCGCTGGAGGCGGCGGCCG
Source organism: uncultured Rubritepida sp. (assembly GCA_964395305.1). GTDB lineage: Bacteria > Pseudomonadota > Alphaproteobacteria > Acetobacterales > Acetobacteraceae > Rhodovarius. The sequence goes on along the minus strand of CAYNBM010000008.1, from coordinate 57,777 downwards.
CCGAGATCCGCGCCGCGGCACCGGCCGCGAAGGTGGTGGTGGTGCAGGCCGATATCCGCACCGAGCAAGGCTGCGCCGATGCCGCCGCCGCGGCGATCCGCGGCCTGGGGCAGGTGGATATCCTGGTGAACAATGCCGGAACCTCGCAGCGCGGGCCGTTTCTCGAAGTGTCCGAGGCGCTGTGGCGGGATGACCTCGACCTCAAGCTGATGGCCGCCATCCGGCTGTGCCGCGCGGTGCTGCCGGGCATGGTGGAGCGCAAATGGGGCCGGATCATCAATGTGCTGAACATCGGCGCCAAGGCGCCGGCGGCGGGCTCGGCGCCGACGAGCATCAGCCGCGCCGCCGGCATGGCGCTGACCAAGGCGCTGGCCAATGAATTCGCCCCGCATAATGTGCTGGTGAACGCCATGCTGGTGGGCATCATCGAGAGCGACCAATGGGTGCGCCGGCATGCGCAGGAGAAGCGCAACATCTCCTGGGAGGAGTGGAAGGCCGAGCAGGGCAAATCCGTGCCGCTGGGGCGGATGGGCTATGCCTATGAGTTCGCGGCGCAGGCCCTGCTGCTGGCGAGCGACATGGGAGGCTATACCACGGGCACGGCGATCAATGTCGATGGTGGGCGCAGCCCGGTGGTGTGAGGGGGGCTATTCCGCCCAGGCGAGATCGGTCTGGGCGAAATCCTCGCCGAGATAGAGCAGCCGCGCGCCATGCGCCCGGGCGCAGCCATAGGCGAAGCAATCGCCCATGTTCAGCGCCGCTTTGTGCCGGCCGCGCCCATAGCGGCCATGGGATTCGAGGGCGAGGTTCATCTCCACCTCGCCAATGGCCACCAGGCGCAGCCCCAGGGCGGCCTGGAAGCGCTGGACATGCAGGCGCGCATCCGGCGGCGTGAAGGCGTAGGAGCGGCTCAGCCCGGCCACGGTTTCCCAGACCGACATGGCGGAGCACAGCCGGTCCGCATCGCCCTCCAGCCTATCGGCCAGCAGGTCCGCGCCCGGCTCGCCGGTGATGATCGCGATCAGCGCCGAGGCATCGACGAAGATCACCCCGCCTCGCCGGAGAGCTCGTCGAAAAATTGCTTGTCCGCGGCCTGGCCGGTGGCGGGCGGCAAGGGGTGCTCCGTGCGCAGCCCTGCCAGCCGCGCGCGCAGGGGCTGGGTGCGGGACTCCTGCTCCAACGCCGCGGCCACGGCCTGCCGCACGGCGTCCTGCTTGCTGGTGCCGCGCCGCCGGGCAAGCTGGGTTACCAGCGCCGCAGTCTCTTCATTCTTGATGAACAGGGGCATTGGGATATCCTAATTCCAGCCATGGGGATATTCCAGACAAATCTCACCCCAGCCGCGGCGGCTTCACCCCGGCCACGGCGCATTGTACGTCCAACATGGCCGAGAAATCCAACCCGCCATGCCCCTGCGCCCGCGCCGCCGAAAACGCCTCGCGCGCGGCGGCGGCCACCGGCAGCGGCACCCGGGCCGCATTCGCCGCCTGCAGGATCAGCGAGAGGTCCTTATGCGCCAGGTCGATCGCAAAGCCCGGCGCCGTGTCGCCCTTCAACACCTTGTTCGGCCAGTTCACCTTCAACTGACCATTGGTGGCGGTGGTGCCATGCAGAACCTCCAGCGTCGTCTCCAGATTCAGCCCGAAACCCTGCGACAGCGACAGCGCCTCGGCATTGAGCTGGCACAGGATGATGGCGAGGTAATTGTTCACCAGCTTGGTCCGCGTGCCGCTGCCGGGCGGGCCACAGTGATGGATGGTGCTGCCCATCGCCTCCAGCAGCGGTTTCGCCCGGGCGAAATCGGCATCCGAGGCGCCGACCATGAACAGGCTCTCGCCCCGCTCGGCATGCGCCGCCAGCCGGCCGACAGGGGCATCGACGAAGCCGACCCCCTTCGCCGCGGCGGCCGCGGCCAGGGCATCGGTCGTCTCGGGGTCGACCGTGGACATGTCGATCAGCAGCCCGCCCGGCGCCATATGCGCCAGCAGCGTGGTGGCGGTGGCCGAGACCTCTTTCGGCCCCGGCAGCATGGTGATGGCGATGGCGCTGGCCCGGCCCAGCGCCGCGACATCACCCGCCTGCTCGGCGCCGAGCTCCATCAGCGCCGCCATCGGCTTCGGATTGAGGTCATAGACAATCATGGGGAATTGCTTGCGGCGAATATTGCTCGCCATGCCGCGTCCCATATTGCCAAGGCCGATAAAGCCGATCTTTTCCATGTCGTTTCCCCATGCTGCGCCAAAAACCCCGGTTGCGCCCGCCCGCGCTCCCGCGCAAGCTTGGCGCAGAAGAAACCATCGAGGAACTGTTCCATGGACCGCAGAAAGATTCTGGCCGCCGGCGCGGTGGCCCCGGTGCTGGCCATTCCGGCCATCACCCATGCCCAGACCCGCATCCGCTGGCGCATGCCCGGCAGTTTCCCCAAGAGCCTGGACACGCTGTATGGCGGCCACGAACGCATCTGCCGTCGGGTGCGGGAGATGACCGATGGCGCCTTCGAGATCACCCCCTTCGGCCCGGGCGAGGTGGTGCCGGCGCTGCAGGTGATGGATGCGGTGGGCAATGGCAGCGTCGAATGCGGCTACACCTCAGCCTATTACTACCTCGGCAAGGACCCCTCGCTGTGCATCGCGACCTGCCTGCCCTTCGGCATGAGCTCGCGCCAGCTCTGGTCCTGGCTGCAGGAAGGCGGCGGCAAGCAGGCGCTGGCCGAGGTCTATCGCGACCAGGGCGTGATCGGCATCGCCGCCGGCAACACCGGCGCGCAGATGGGCGGCTGGTTCCGGCGCGAGATCAACACGGTCGCCGACCTCAACGGGCTGAAATTCCGCATCGCCGGCTTCGGCGGCAATATCCTGCAGAAGGTGGGCGTGGTGCCGCAGCTCATCGGCGGCGCCGACATCTACCCGGCACTCGAACGCGGCGTGATCGACGGCGCGGAATGGGTCGGCCCCGCCGATGACGAGAAGCTGGGCTTCCAGCGCGTGGCGCGCTTCTATTACGCGCCGGGCTGGTGGGAATACGCGCCGTCGATCGACATGATGGTCAACCCGGCAGCCTACGAGGCGCTGCCCGCGCATTACAAGGCCATCCTCGAAGCCGCCTGCTCCGAGACCTGGCACTGGATGATGGCGCGCTACGACAGCCAGAACCCGCCCGCGCTGCGCCGCCTCGTCGCCGCCGGCACCCAGCTGCGCATCTTCCCGCGTGACGTGCTGGCAGCCTGCTACCGCGCCGCGCAGGAATTCTACGCGGAGGTGGGTGCCGCCAATCCGCGCTTCCGCCGCATCCATCAGCAATGGGACGCCTTCCGGGTCGACCAGGTGCAGTGGTTCCGCCTGGCCGAGGATTCCCAGGCGAACTTCCTGGCAGTGGCAAGCGCGCCGGCGCGCTGAGGGTGGCACGGCAGGGGGCGCTGCCCCCTGCACCCCCGCCAGGGGCGACCCGCCCCTGGACCGTGTTCTGTGGGTAGACATGAGGAGGGGGGCAACCCGCGCAAGCTGAACGCTCGCGGTGGCTGCCCCCCTCCTCATGTCTACCCATAACTCATGGGGTGCAGGGGCCTTTCGGCCCTTGCTGGGGGGTGCAGGGGGGCAAAGCCCCCCTGCGGCGTCCTCAGTTCCCCACCCGCACCAGCCGCAGCGGAAACCCGTTATCGGCCTGCTGCTGCAGGGTGATGTTCGTGCGCGACGCCCAGACCACCTGTTGCTGGTGCAGCGGGATATAGGCCACATCCTCCTGCAGGATTCGGCTGGCCTGGGTGATCAGCGCTTGCCGGCGTGCCGGGGTGGTTTCCACCTCGATCTGGCTGACCAGTGTGTCGAAGGCGGGGTTGGAGTAGCCGCCATTGTTGAAGACTCCGCGCGTGCCGTCGCGCGTGCCGGCCAGGTTGAACAGCGCGTTGTGGGCGTCATAGGTGTTGGGGGTCCAGCCCAGCAGGTAGAAGCTGGTGTTGTAGCGCGGCGCATTGACCTCGGCGAAGAAGCGCGCCCGGGTCTGCGCCGCCAGCGTCACGCGAATGCCGATGCGCGCGAGCATGGAGACCGCCGCGGTGCAGATCGCCTCGTCATTGACGTAGCGGTCGTTCGGGCAGTCGAGGGTAACGCCGAAGCCGTTGGGGTAGCCCGCCTCGGTCAGCAGCCGGCGGGCGCCTTCCACGTCCATTGGTGCGCGGCGGTCGTTTTCCTCCAGGAAGCCATTCACCCCGGGGCCGAAGATCTGCGCCGTGGGCCGGGCCTGGCCGCGCATCACGCGGGTGCGGATCGCCTCGATGTCGATGGCCATCGACATGGCGCGGCGCACCCGCACGTCCTGGAAGGGGTTGCGGCCGCGCACGTCGCTCTTCAGCAGCTCGGGTCGCATCTGGTCCATGCCGAGATAGATCGTGCGCAGTTCCGGCCCCTGAATGATCCGCAGGTTGGCGGTGCGGGTGATGCGCTCCATGTCCTGCGGCGGCACGGTGTAGACCATGTCGACCTCGCCCGAGAGCAGGGCGGCCACGCGGGTCGCGTCATTGGCGATGACGTTGAATTCCACCCGGGTCAGGTTGTGCTCCACCCGGTCCCACCACAGCGGGTTCGGGGCGAGGACCGTGCGCCGGTCCGGCTCGCGGCTGACCAACACGAAGGGCCCGGTGCCCATGGCATTGCGCGTCGCAAAATTTTCCTCGCGCGAGGTGAGATCGGCGACGCGGGTGGCGTTGTTCCGCTCCAGCCAGGCCTTGGACATGATGCCGAAGCTGGTCAGCTCCTCGGGCAGGATGGGGCTGGGGTTGCGGGTGACGAGGTCGACGGTGAAGTCATCCACTTTCCGCACCTCGGCCACCGCGGCGAAATAGGCCGAGACATTGGAGCCGGGGCCACGGCCGCGGGCAATGGAGAAGACCACATCCTCGGCCGTGAGCGCCGAGCCGTCGGAGAAGCGGACATTGCGGCGGATGTGGAAGCGCCAGGTCAGCGGGTCCACCTGTTCCCAGCGTTCGGCCAGGGCGGCTTCGAGGCGGAGGTTGCGGTCGCGGCGGACCAGCGGCTCGTAGATATTGGCGTTGAAGGTCAGCAGGAAGGTTTCGGACCGGGTATAGGGGTCCATCGAATTGACGTCGCCGTCATTGGCCCAGCGGAAGACATTGGCGTGGGCGATGCCTGTCAGCATGGTGCCGGCCAGAAGTGCGGCGGCGAAGATGTTGCGCATTGTTGATGGACCCGTCCCTGTTGCGATAGGTCGAGGCTAGCGGGGCCGGGGGCGGCGGGGAAGGTGGCCTTGGCCCATTCTCCCCAGCGGGGGCGGCACAGGACGGCTCCGCCGCAGCCCAGCTTGCCGCGGTTTTCGCATTGGAAAGCCGGTGTCGCGCCTGGGAGCCGGGCAGGCCGGGTGCCGCCTGGCTCTCGGCGCCTCGCAGCAGCATGGCGACAGGCACGCTGCTGGCCAGGCCCCGACGATACGCGGAAGGGCACCGGCGAATGGCGCCCGGGCGAGGGGAAGGTACTGGGCTGAGCCGGCCCGGATGGCGCACGCCGCGACAAGGCCGCGGCAGATGCACCCATACCGGGCGCGATGGTCAGGCGGCGCGCAGGGCCTTGGGGAGATCGGACACGGCGGCGTCGATCATGGCTGCGTCATCGGATGCAGAAAAAGTCTCGGCGATCAGGCTGCGCGCGGCTGTTGTGGCGATTTCGGCGGCGGCGGTGCGAACCTCGGCGATGGCCGAGGTCTCGGCGGCCGCGATCCGGTCCATCGCCATGCGCTCGCGCCGGGCGGCCTGCGCTTGCGTATCGGCGGCCGCGGCCTGGGCCACACGCTCAGCCTCGGCCTTGGCGCGGGCGATGAGGGCGGTCGCTTCCTCCATCGCGGCCAGGCGCTCGGCCTGGGCGTGGCGCAGCATGTCCTCGGCTTCCTGGCGAAGGCGCGCGGCCTCGGCCAGTTCGGCTGCGATGCGCAGGCCGCGGCCATCGAGCATCGCCATCACACGGCCCCAGGCCAGCTTGATGGCCAGGCCCGCGAAGATCGCGAAGCTGACGGCGACCCAGAATTTCGGATCGAGCCAGAAGTATTCGTACTGATGCATCAGAGGCTCCCCCGCGCGCTGAGCGCACGGCCCACGGCGCCATCCACCGCGGCCCTGTCGGCGCGGCCGATGAGGCGGGTGACGAGCGCGGTTGCGGTTTCGGTGGCGACGCCGCGCAGCGAGGCCATGGCGGCATCGCGTGAGGCGTTGATCCGCGTCTCGGCGGCGGCCACCTGTTCAGCCAGGCGGGCATTCAGCACCTCGGCCTGGGCCTGCGCCTGGGCATTGGCCTGTTGCACCGCGTCGGCGATGGCGGCTTGGGCCTCGCTACGCGCCTTGGCGGTGGCCGCCTGCAACTCGGCAAGTGCCGCATCGGCGCTGGCCTTGGACGCGCGTGCGGCGTCAAGGTCGGCTGCGATGCGCTGGGCGCGGTCTTCCAGCACCGTGGCCACCTGCGGCAGCACATAGGTGTTCAGCACGTAGTACAGCACGCCGAAGATGATCAGCAGCCATACGGCCTGCGCCAGCACCATCGGGTTGGCGAAATCGAGCTGCGGCATCGCGCCCTCCCTGTTCGTGTGATGGGTGGGGGCGCGCCGGCGGCGTGCCCCCGGCCGGATCAGGCGAAGAGGATGAGGAAGGCGATCAGCAGGGCGAAGAGCGCCACGGCTTCGGTCAGGGCGAAGCCCAGGATGCCGATCGGGAAGACGGCGTCACGGGCGGCCGGGTTGCGCGCCACGCTGGTGATCAGCGCGGAGAAGATGTTGCCGATGCCCAGGCCAACACCGAACAGGGCGATCACGGCAATACCGGCGCCAAGCGCCTTCGCGGCTGCAACTTCCATGGTCTCAATCCTTCTTGTCAGAATATCTGTGGTTATAACGGCTGCCAGATTTAGTGCAGATGCACCGCGTCATGCAGGTAGATGCAGGTGAGGATGGCGAAGACATAAGCCTGCAGGAACGCCACCAGCACTTCGAAGCCCACCAGCGCGACATTGATCGTCAGCGGCAGCAGGGAGAGGAGAGGCCCGACCGTGCCGAGGCCCGCGAGCATCACGATGAAGGTCGCGAAGACCTTCAGCATCACGTGCCCCGCCACCATATTGGCGAAGAGACGGATGGAGAGGCTGATCGGGCGCGACAGGTAGGAGACGACCTCGACCGGGATGATGATCGGCGCGAGCCAGAGCGGCGCGCCTTCCGGGAAGAAGTAGCCGAAGAATTTCTTGCCGTGCAGCATCAGCGCCACGACTGTGATGAGCACGAACACCATCGCCGCCAGCGCGAAGGTCACCGCGATGTGGCTGGTGAAGGTGAAGGCGTAGGGAAACAGGCCCAGCATGTTGCCGAACAGCACGAACATGAACAGCGTGAAGACGAAGGGGAAGAAGCGCCGGCCTTCGGCACCGATCTGTTCCGTCACCATGTTCTGGATGAATTCGTAGGATGATTCGGCCAGCGATTGCAGCCGGCCCGGCACCAGTGCGCGGGCGCGCATGCCATAGGACATGAGCGCGATGATCAGCCCCGCCACGATGAGCATGTGGAGGTTGGAGTGGGTGAAATTCACCGAGGCGCCGAGCGGGCCAAGCACGGTGCCCAGTTCGAACTGGCTCAGCGCGTCAATCGATTTGCCTTCGGCCGCCACGGGTATGCCCCCAAAAAATCAGTCGCGTTTCAGCGCCCGCGGTTTGAACAGACGAAACACGTTCAGCACCCCGGCGGCGCTGCCTATCACGAACATCAGCAGGAAGAGCCATGGCCAGGTCCCCAACCACCGATCGAGCAGCAGCCCTGCGACCACGCCGACCAGAAGGGCGGAGAAAACCTCAACCCCGGCCCGGAAACCGACCCCGTATGAGCCCCCAGGAAGACCAGCCTTGCCCTCCTCGGCACGATCCAACCCTTGGCGGGCTCGTGCCTCGTTCAGCCGCTTGTCGAAGCCGTCCTGCTTGCTCATTCGTGCCCCTCCTGCGGATACCCGCTGAAGGCAGGGGGCGGATACGGGTTGACCCATTGGGTGTCAACCCGTTCATGCGGGAATTGCCAGGGTTTCCTGGTGCGGTGCGGCCTGAAGCAGCGCGGTGATGCCCTCGGCCGGCTGCGGGCGGCCCAGCAGGAAGCCCTGCACCGAATCGCATCCGAGCCGGCGCAGGGCTTCCAGCTGCGCCTTGGTCTCCACCCCCTCGGCCACGACGCGTGCGCCCAGGCCATGGGCGAGGCGCACGACGGTGTCGACGATTCGCAGGCTCGCGCCGCCGGCCTCCAGCCCCTGAACGAAGCAGCGGTCCACCTTGAGCACGTCGATCGGCAGCTCCTGCAGATAGGCCAGCGAGGAGAAGCCGGTGCCAAAGTCATCCAGCGCGACACGGATGCCCAGCCGGCGCAGGCCGAGCAGCATGTCCCGCGCCGCCTCGCCATCGCCGATGAAGGTGCTTTCCGTCACCTCGATCTCGAGCAGGCGGGCGGGGATGCCGGTGGTCGCCAGCACGTTCTCCACCATCCGCAGCGCCTCGTTCATGCCGATCAGCTCGCCCGAAAGGTTCACCGCGACGGGCATGTCGAACCCCATGGCGCGCCAGGCCATGATTTGCGCCGCGGCGCCTTCGAGCACGAAGCGGGCGAGCGGCAGGGCGAGGCCCGCCTCCTCGGCCAGGGGCACGAATTCCCCCGGGCTGACCGGGCCGCGCTTGGGATGGTTCCAGCGCAGCAGCGCCTCAACCCCCTCCATTCGGCCATCGCGGAGGCAGAATTTGGGCTGGTAGGCGAGGTGCAGGGCCCCGGCGGCGAGCGCCTCGATCAGCTCGGCCTGCAATTGCCGGCGCACCAGGGCCTCGCCCTCCATCTCGGGCTGGAAGGCCTTGAAGTGGCCGATGCCCTGGCGCCGGGCGCTGGCCAGCGCCAGGTCGGCGCGGGACAGCACCACCTCGGCGCTGACCTGCCCATCGAGCAGGGCGCAAAGCCCCAGGCTGGCGCTGCAGCGGATATGGGTGGGGCCGAGTTGGTAGGGCTGGGCCAGGGCCTGGGTGACGCGCGCGGCCAGCGACATCGCCTCGCCCTCGGTCCGGATGCGCTGGAGGATGGCGAATTCATCGCCACCCAGCCGCGCCAGCATGTCCTGCGGGCGCACCAGCCCGGCGAGCCGCCGCACCATGGCCTGAAGCAGCAGATCGCCCGTCGCCTGGCCATGGGTGTCGTTCACCGAGCGGAAGCCGTCGAGGTCGATGACGTGCAGCGCGAGGCCGGCGGCCGGGCTGGCAGCCAGGCGGGCCTCCAGCTCGGCCTTGAAACGCAGGCGGTTCGGCAAGTCCGTCAGCGCGTCATGCTCGGTGAGGTGGCGGACCCGCTCCTCGGCCTGGCGGCACTGGGTGACATCGATGCCGGTGCGCAGGATCTGATGCAGATCACCCGTCGTGCCAAAGATCGGCACGGTGCTCACCAGAAGGTGGCGGGGCTGGCCCGAGCGGTCGATGCGCCGGCGCTCGATGGTGGGCATGGGCTTGCCGGTGTCGCGCACCTCACGCAATTCGGCGGCGAGCTCAGGCGGCAGGCCGGCGAGGCCGGCGCCGCGGCCGATCAGCGCCGACTCGTCGAGGCCCAGGAAATCCTGGGCGTAGCGGTTGGCGTAGACGCAGCGCAGGTTGGTGTCGAAGGTGGCGATCAGCGCGGGGATATTGTCCAGCAGCGAGCGCAGCGTGCCATGCGCCGTGCGCGCCGCTGCCTCTGCCACGCGGGCGGTGTCCAACGCGCGCCGGGTCTGCCGCCCTGCGAGCACCAGCAGCGCCATCAGCGCGGCGCTGGCGGCCAGCAGGACCATGAACCCCAGCGCGAAGAGCAGCAGCCGGTCGGCCAGCGCGACCATGGCGCCGCGGGAATGCGCGTTTTCCTGCGCATGCAGGTGCAGCATGGCCGCGCGGATCGGTTGCTCCAGGGCCACGATCAGCGGCAGCAGCGGGGCCAGGGTGACCGGTGGCCGGTCCAGCGCGGCCTCGATCCCGTCGATGGAGGCCAGGATGCCGGGCAGGGCGGCCTGCAGCCCGGCCAGGCCCGGGCTGTCGAAGGCGGAATCAACGGCCGCGAGCTCGGCCAGGCGGGCGCGCAGCCCCAGCAGATGCGCCGGCAATGCGGCCCATTGCCGGGCATCATCGGCGATGGCGGCGGTGCTGAGCGTGTCGGCGAAGTGGCGCAGCTCCATCTCGGTCTGCATCAGGAACCAGGTCGCGGCGCGGTGCCTTTCGCCATCGCGCTGGAAGCCGGCCGTGGTCAGCCGCAGACCATGGCCCAGCCAGCCGATCAGCAGGCCGGCCGCGATCGCCATGATCAGCAACAGCCGGCGCAGCCGCCTGGGGCCGAAACCGCGCGGGATGGTCGATGCGGGCTGGCCCTGCATCATGCCGAAACATCATGGGCGCGACGTTGTGCCACGCGACGTGCAAATCCCGGCTCTTGGCCCGGCAACAGGCTTCCAGCAGCCATCAGGCGATCTCCTGCGCCTGGTTTTCCTACCCGGCCGGGAGAGTATCGCTGCGGAATGCAAACAAAGTGTTAGCGGGGCGGCCGCCCCGGCGTCATTGTAGACGAATAGGATTGAGGTCCTGGAACCAGCTCTGCGCCTGGACGAAGCCCTGCACCCGCCGGCTCATCGCCCGCGGGTTCAGGTCATGCGCCACGAAGAGGAAGAGCGCGTCATCGACGACCTTGGCGTGCAATTGCTGCAGCAGGGCGGTCTGCGCCGGCGTGTCGAAGGTGGCGTAGATCCGGGCGATGATGTCGTCATACCAGGGATCGTTGAAATAGCCCCAGTTGTTGGCGGCGGGTGGCGTCAGGTCGGATTTCAGGAAGCGCACCAGGGCCAGGAAGGGGTCGAGCGCGGCATAGGAGATGTTGATCGCGGTGATGCCGCGGTTGCTCGGCGCCCGCGCCCCCTCGCGCCACAGGCCGAGCAGGGCGTTCCATTCGACCACCTCGAAGGTGATCTCGATGCCGATATCCTTGAGGTTCTGCTGCACCGCCTCATTCATCGGCAGCGGCTGCATCTGGCCCGAGCCCGAGGGCGAGATGCCGACACGGGTGCGCAGCGGGTTTCTCGTGGAGAAGCCGGCCTCGGTCATCAGGCGCCTTGCGGCCGCGACATCGGTGCGGATCGGGTCGGCGGGCGAGCCATGCCAGGGGTGGGCGGGCGGCAGCAGGCCGGCACCGGGCAGCATCATGTCGCCGAGCATGGCGCGCATGCCGGCGCGGTCGAGGGCGAGGTTGGCCGCTTTGCGGATGCGGATGTCGCGCCAGGGCGAGCCCTCGACCATGGAGAAATGCCAGGTCCAGTTGTGCGGGTAGGTGTTGGAGACGATCTGCATGCCGGCCTGACGGAGCGTGGGGATGGCGTCGGGCGGCGGCGCCTCGATGAAATCAACCTGGTTGGCGCGCAGCGCGACCACGCGGGTATTCGCCTCGGGCAGGGGGAGGAGGATCAGGCGGTCGTGGCGGGGGATGCGGGTGGCGTCCCAGTATTCGGCGTGGCGGGTGAGGATGGCGCGTTCGCGCACCGAGAAGAGCTCGCACTTATAGGCACCGGTTCCCACCGGGCGGAGCATGAAATTGTCCCAGTTCGAGCCCGCGGCCTCCCAGGCGCCTTTGTGGGTGATGCCGATCCAGGTCATGCCGAAGGGCACCAGGCTGTCGGGGATGCGGGTTTCGATGATGAAGGTGTTGGGGCCCTCGGCGCTCCAGGCGACGACGGTGGGCATGCGGATGCGGGCCTGGGCGGCGGCGCGGGGGTCGTAGTGGGGCGCGTCGTTCTTCAGGGCGCGGTCGTAGGAGAAGACGACATCCTCGGCCGTCATGATCTTGCCGTCGTGGAAGCGGACGCCTTCGCGCAGCGTGATGATCCAGCGCTTGTCGTTGGCGGGGTCGACGCGCCAGGCGGTGGCGAGGCCGGGGCGGATGTTCACGGGGGTGTCGGATTTGGTGAGGTCCCACATCGCCAGCTGGTCATAGAGGGTGATGCCCATGAAGCGATGGCCCTCGGCGCCCTGGTCGGGGACGCCGTTGGAGAGGGGGATGGCGGAGGCCGTCATGCCGACGCGGAGGGTGGTGCCGGCGGGGGTTTGGGCGGTGGCGATGTCCCAGGGGAGGGTGGCGGCGAGGGGGGTGGCGAGGAGGGCGCGGCGGGTGGGGGTCATGGCGGGGCTCCGGTTGCTGGGGCGGAGGGTGGCCTGAGGTGGGGGTGGGGAGAAGGGGTTTTGCGGGGGTGCGGGGGGCGGGCGGGGCGGGGGTTGCCCGGGGGTTGTGCAGGGGGATGCGCGGTTTGTGTTGTTTGCGGACAAATACCAGGGGTTGGGGGGTGGTGGGGGGTGGGGGCTAGATGTGGGGATGCGCGGTTTTGGCGGTTTGCGGACAAATGGTGGTGGGGCTGTGGCGGGGTGGTTTTTGCCCGGCGTGGCTGGGGTGGGCGGTTGGCGCGGGTTGCGGACAAATGGCGGCTTCGCCTTGGGGGCGGGGGCTGGGGCTGATGCGGGTTTCAAACAACGAGCGGCGAACCTAGGAAATATTTCCATGATTGTCAAGGATGGATGGGTTTTGGGGCTTGGGGGATTGGCGGCCTTGGCATAGGGTTTTGTGAGCGGATGGGGGTGTGCGGTGGCTGAGAGCGCGGCGGAGATCGAGGCGGAGTGGTGGGACGAGTGGTGGAAGGCCGATTGGTCTTGGGCGCGGTTGGCGGAGAAGGAGGTTGGAGAAAACCTGCACGAAACCCATGGGGGCGCGCACGGGGAGATGGACCTTCAGGCCTATTGGCGGCGGGACCCGACGACCGGAAAAGCTCGCGACGACGACGAGATGAATGAGGCTGGCGAGTTGATGTTGGCGCCGGATGGGGCGCTGTGGCATTTGGCGCATGTGCCGTTGCATTGGCGGGATGGCGTGCCGGCCAAGGCCGGTTGGAACGCGACTCAACGAGGCAGGCTTGCCGCACTTATCGACGCGCGGTTGGCTTTGGCTTTGGTAACGAAGACTGACGAGTATTGCGTGGCTGAGGGGCCGGACGGGCGAGCGCAGCTTTCCGGCACAGTGCTGTTGGAATGGTCGGACAGCCAAGACGACTCCTACCATGTAGTCTGTGATGGGGCGAGATTGCCGCTCTGGCGCAGCTTAGGATGGAGTTTCGGGCCCGGTTTTCGTTGCCAACGTGCACATTTTGTGGAGGGGGCGCAGCTTGACCGGGCGCACTTCTACGGACACGCCCTCTTCGACAGCGCCATCTTCTCGGGAGACGCCCTTTTCGGCATGGTAGAGTTCTCGGGAACCGCGAGGTTCGATCGCACCACCTTCTCGGGATTCGCAGGCTTCAATCACGCCACCTTCCTGGCAGACGCGAGCTTCCACCGCGCCACCTTCTCAGGGGGCGCCGGCTTCGGCAGCGCCACATTCTCGGGAAGTGCCGGCTTTTTCATGGCCACGTTCTTAGAATATGCCCGTTTCGAACGTGCTACCGTCTCGGACACGGCTGACTTTGGCAGCGCCACCTTCTCGGGAGACGCTCGCTTCGGCAGCGCTGCGTTCGCGGGAGACGCTTCCTTCACCAGCGCGTCCGTCTCTGGAAAGGCCGACTTCGACAGCGCCTCCTTCTCAGGTGACGCCCTCTTTGATCAGGGCGAGTTCAAGGCGGGCGCATATTTCGATTCGGCAGTTTTTGGTGGCCAGGCGAAACAGCCTTCCGATAAGGCAGCCATCAGCTTTACCGGAAGGCGTTTTAAGGACATCACGAGCTTCCACTCTGCAGCATTCCACCAATGCGCTAACTTCAAAGCCACCGTCTTCGAGCGGAACGCCCGCTTCAGCAGCCTGACCTTGCCAAAAACCCTGGTCCTCTGGCAGGGCATGTTCGACCAAGCGCAGTTCAAAGACATAGCCAACTTCCGTGGCTCGGGCTGCCGCGCCTTCGCGGCCTTCGACGGTGCGGTCTTCGGCGGAGAATTGCAATTCGACGACAGCGCCGAGCCCGATGCCAACCGGCAATTCCGGCAGGAACTTACCGCCGCCCTTGCCCTGCCCGCGCCCGGGAAAACCCCGGCCGAAGCCGAACCGCCGGCAGACGTGCGTGAGGCGGCCCTAAAGCACCTCGAACGCGGCTGCCGCGTGCTCAAGCAAGCCATGGCCAAATCCGCCGACAAGCAGCGCGAGCAGATGTTCTTCGCCTTCGAACTCATCGCCCGACGCGAGCAGACCCATGTCGCGCGCAGCGAGAAAATCGCCTCCTGGCTCTACGAGAAGACCAGCGATTACGGCCGTTCCATCGCCCTGCCGCTGGGGTGGCTGGCGCTGCTTTATCTCGTCTGCGTCAGCCTCTACGGGCTGCTGGCCCTGGCCCAGCAATTCCCCCCGCAGGTCCGTTGGGCCGAACTCTGGACCCTCTCGGCCCACCGCATGCTGCCCATCGGTGCCTGGAATGTCGAAAAATCGCCGTTGCAGGAACTCATCTTCGCCAAGGGCGACAACCCGCTGGCCTTCGCCGCCCGAAGCCTCGCCTCGCTGCAATCCCTGATCTCGGTGGTGCTGATCTTCCAACTCCTGCTGGTCATCCGCCGCCGCTTCCAAATCAGCTGAACCCCACCCCCCAACCATGCTACCCTCCGCCCACCATGCTCCCCCACCTCACCCCGGCCGACCAAGAAGCCCTCGCCACCCTCTGCCGCCAGCATCACGTCCGCAGCCTCGCCCTCTTCGGCTCCGCCGCCCGCGGCCATGATTTCTGCCCAAAAACCTCCGACATCGACCTCCTGCTGGAATACCAGCCGGACCACCCCACCCCCTCCCTCGCCGAATACCTCGCCCTGCGCGAAGCCCTGACACACCTCTTCGCCCGCAAGATCGACCTCGTCATGGCCAATGCCATCGAAAACCCCTTCCTCCGCGCCAGCATCGAGCGGGAGAAGGCCGCCCTCTATGCGGCGTGACCCGCGCGGGCTGCTGTGGGACGCGCATCGCGCCACGCAATCCATTGCCAGCTTCATCGCCGGCCGCGCCCTGGCCGATTATCAGGCCGACCCGATGCTGCGCTCCGCCGTCGAAAGGCCGGGCGGAGATCGTGGGGGAGGCGCTGAACACCCTCGCCCGCACCGCGCCTGGCATTGCCGCCCGCATCCCGGCACTCGCCCAGGCCGTGGCCTTCCGCAACATCCTCATCCACGGCTATGCGGTGGTGGACAACGCCATCGTCTGGCGCGTCGCGACCGAGGACATGCCCGCGCTGGCCCTCCATCTTGCGGCGCTGCTGGAGGCGTTGGGCGACGAACCGTAACCCGAGGCCCCGCCCCATGTGGACCGTCAAAACCCTCCAGCTCGGCTACCCCGGCAAGACCACCCATCACGGCGGCCTCGGCTGGTCCACCATCGCCCTGGCCAGAAGCGGCCCAAACATCGCCATCCTCGACACCGGCGGCTTTTCCGCCCGACGCAACATTCTCGCCGGCCTGGCCGCCGAAAACCTCACGCCCGAGGACGTGACCGACCTCCTCCTCACCCATCTCCACCACGACCACTGCATCAACTGGCCCATGTTCCCCCGCGCCACCATCCACGTGGAGACGGCCGAACTCGCCTGGGCCCTCTCCCTCCCCCCCGGCCATCTGACAGTGCCCGAGGCCGTCCACCCCCTCGCCGCCTGCCCGCGGACAAAACCCTTCGCCGCCGGCGACTCCCCTCTCCCCGGCATAAAATCCTTCCCCACCCCCGGCCACACCCCCCACCACGTCGCCTTCGCCCTCGACGGCGCGCCGCCGACCATCTTCGCCGCCGATTGCGCGAAGAACCGGGTCGAGCTCACCACCGGCGACACCGACATGACGATGAACGCCGCCCAATCCGCCGCCTCCATCGCCCGCCTCAAGGCCGAATGGGCGGCGCGCCCCGGCTGTGTGCTGCTGCCCGGCCATGACGTCGCCATGATCCTCGGCCCCGACGGCACCCCCCAGCCCCAAGGCCACCTCGCCGCCGGCATCGATGCCTGGTTCGGCACCACCCTGGCCGAGAAAACCCGCTTCGACCTCGCCCGCTGAGTGGACAAGGCCCCCGAAACGGCCAACTACCCCGCATGCGCATCGCCCTGGCCGTTCTGCTTGTTCTCGTCATCGCCGCCGCCTGGTGGCTCTATACCCCCGATGAGGATCGCGCCGCGCTGGAGGCACGCTGGGCGCCGCCGCCCTCGCAATTCGTCGAGGTCGCGGGCATCCGCCTGCACCTGCGCGACACCGGGCCGCGCGATGCGCCGGCCATCATCCTGCTGCACGGCTTCGGCAGCTCGCTGCACACCTGGGAGGGCTGGGCCCCGGCGCTGGAAACCCGCCACAGGATGATCCGCTTCGACCTGCCCGGCTTCGGCCTCACCGGCCCCGACCCGGCGGGGGATTACTCCGACGCCCGGGCGCATGCCATCATCACCGCGCTGATGGACCGGCTGAATATCCGCCGGGCGACGCTGCTCGGCAGCTCCATGGGTGGCCGCATCGCCTGGAGTTTCGCCAGCGCCCATCCCGAGCGGACCGACCGACTCGTCCTCCTCGCCCCCGATGGCTTCGCGAGCCCGGGCGCCGATTACGACCGCGCGCCGAAAGTGCCGCTGATGCTTCGCCTGCTGCCCTATGTGCTGCCCGATTTCATGCTCCGCCCCTCGATTGCGCCGGCCTATGCCGATCCCACGAAAATCCCCGAGGAGACCTATCAGCGCTACCGCGCCATGATGCTGGCGCCGGGCGTTCGCCAGGCCATCGTCGACCGCACCGGCGGCCATGTCCTGCAACGCCCCGAGCCCTTGCTCGCCCGCATCCAGGCCCCCACGCTGCTGCTCTG
Organism: uncultured Rubritepida sp.; assembly: GCA_964395305.1. Taxonomy (GTDB): domain Bacteria; phylum Pseudomonadota; class Alphaproteobacteria; order Acetobacterales; family Acetobacteraceae; genus Rhodovarius. Next base: position 40,929 of record CAYNBM010000008.1, on the reverse strand, counting down.
GGGCGAGCAGGACCGCATGATCCCGCCGGCCAATGCGCGCGACTACCTGCGCGAGATCCCCAATGCCCGCCTGGTGCTGCTGCCCGGCGTCGCGCATGTGCCGATGGAGGAGGCGCCGGCGGACTCCGCAGCCGTGGTGATGGAATTCCTGGGGGACTGAGGCAAGACCGCCCCTAAGCCCCGTCCGCCACCAGCGCCAAAGCCTCGAGATCCGGCAGTTCCACCCGATGCCCCGCACTCTCGACCACCAGCCCGCGCTTGCGCAGGGCGGTGAAGGCGCGGCTCACCGTCTCCAGCGCCAGGCCCAGCAGGTCGCCGATCTCGGCCCGCGTCATCGGCATGTCGAGCTGCTGTGTCCGCTCGCCGCGCCGGCGCGCGGCGACGGACAGTGAGAGCAGGAAGGCGGCCACCCTTTGCTCGGCATGGCGCCGCCCCACCGTCACCAGCTGGTCCTGCGCCAGCGCCAGCTCCTGCACGCAAAGATCCATCATCCGCCGCTGCGCCGCCGGAAACCTGGCCAGCATCGCATCGAGCTGCACCCGGGTCATTCGGCAGACCACGCCTTCGGTCAGCATCTCGGCATCCGCGGAATGGCACTTGCCCTGGGTGAAGCCCATGATGTCGCCGGCGAAGCGGAAACCCAGCACCTGCTGCCTGCCATCGGGCATCAGCCGCGACAGCTTGGCCATGCCGCGGACCAGCATGACGATCGAACTCGCCGGGTCGCCGTCACGGAACAGGGTCTCGTGCGCGCCGACCGGGCTGCGACGGGCCTCATGCGCCATCTCATCAAGGCCCGCGATGTCGAGCGCCGCGCAAATCCCCGCGATCCGGCTGCCGCAGCGCGTGCAGGGCGCCGGCATGGGCGCCACCCCGGCCTGGCCAGCCGCAATGTCGCGTGTGTTCACCGGCGCTCCTCCTCAAGTTATTGAGCAGGATAGCGAACGCCGGCGGGATGACTCAAGTTTCCTGTGGCGGCCACATGCCAGGTGGTCAGTGGCCCTCCTGCTCGTCGAAATGCCGCTTCACCGTATGGCCGGCGAAGAACAGCGCGAAGGCGACCAGGCCCAGGCCGAAGCCATGCAGGTAATCCTCGGCCCAGGCGGCCGCGAAAAGCCCCACCACGCCGATCAGCAGGGCGAGAGCGAGAAAGAAAACGCGCGAGGGCGGCATGGTTCAGGGTTCCTTCCTGGTGGGGGTGTCGTCAAAGAGGATGCGCGACGCGGCGCCGTCGAGATCGTCGTATTGCCCGGCCCGCAGCGCCCAGAGAAAGCCCGCGAGCCCCAGCAGCCCCAACCCCAAGGCCAGCGGGATGAGCAGGATCAGCGAATCCATCGCCCGCCCCCCGCGCGCAAGGCGTTGAGAATGACGATCAGCGAGGAGGACGCCATCACCGCGGCGGCCAGCAGCGGCGTGACCAGCCCGGCCACCGCCAGCGGCACCGCCACCACATTATAGGCCAGCGAGAAGGCAATGTTCTGCCGCGCGATGGATTGCGCCCGGCGGGCGACTGCGATGGCGGCGGGGATGGGCGACAGCCCCTCCGCCGTCAGCACGATATCGGCGGCCGACTGCGCGAGATCCGTGCTGCCGGCCGGGCAGGCCGAGACATGTGCCGCCGCCAGCGCCGCCGCGTCATTGCTGCCATCGCCGATCATCAGCACCTGCCGCCCGCTGGCTTGCAGTTCCGCCACCCGCGCCGCCTTCGCCTCGGGCGTGACGCCGCCGGCAAATCGCTCGATTCTCAGGCCCGCCGCGACCTCGGCCACCGCGGGGGCGGCGTCGCCGGAGAGGATTTCGAGCGACAACCCCGCCGCGCGCAAGGCCGCGACGGCCTCGGCCGCATCCGCCCGCGGCGAATCGGCGAAGCGGAAGCAGACCGGCGCCTCGCCCGGCGCGGTGAACCACAGCGTCATGCCCAGGGGTGAGGCCACCACGCCGGTGAAAGCCGCGCTGCCCAGCCGCATCCCGCCGCCCTCCAGCCCCTGGCCCGGCACCTCGCGCACGCCGGGGGTCAGGCCCGCATCGGGGCAGGCGCGTGACAAGGCCCGGGCCAGCGGGTGGCGGCTGGCGGCAGCCAGGCCCGCGGCGCGGCGCAATGCCTGCGCGTCATGGGCGCCTGGCAGCAGGCTGGGCTGCCCCTCGGTCAGCGTTCCGGTCTTGTCCAGCACGACATGCCCGGCGGTGGCCAGCCGCTCCAGCGCATCGGGCCTGGCCAGCAGCACGCCGCGGCGGAACAACGCCCCGGCCGCCACCACCTGCACCGCGGGCACCGCAATGGCCAGGCCGCAGGGGCAGGTCACGATCAAGGCCGCCACCGCCGGCACCAGGGCGGCCTGCCATCCCGCATCGCCCAGCAGCCACCAGCCGATGAAAGTTGCTAGAGCAATCGTATGGGCCACGGGCACGTAGATCCGCGCCGCCCGGTCCGCCAGGCTGGGCAGGCGGCCCTTCGCCTGCTCGGCCTGCTCCAGCAGCCGGGTCATCCGCGCCAGCGATCCGTCGCGCAGCCCGGCGGTCACTCGTGCCACGAAGGCCGCGCCCATATTGGTCGAGCCCGCAGGCAGCGCCTCGCCCGCGCGGTATTCGCGGGGCAGGCTCTCGCCGGTGGTGGCGGCGGTGTCGAGCAAGGCAACGCCCGCCTCCAGCACCGCATCCAGCCGCAGCGCCTCGCCGGCCGCGACCAGGATGCGCGCGCCGGGCTGGATCTGTTCCAGCGCCATCACCGCGGTGCTGCCATCGGGCCGCAGGCAGGTCGCCGCACCGCGCTGCATCGCCAGCAGTTGCGCGCCCGCCTGCCGCGCCCGCCGCTGGCCGGCATGGTTGAGCACCCGCCCCGCCAGCAGCAGCGCCAGCAGCGCTGTCGCGCTGTCGAACCAGGTGAAGGCCCCGTTCCGAAACACCTCCGAGACCGACATCGCCGTCGTCGCCAGCACGCCGAGCGACACCGCCATATCCATGGTCAGCCGCCCCGCCCGCAGCGCCGCCCAGGCCGGGCGATAGAACGGCATGCCCGCCACCAGCACCACCGGCAGCGCGATCAGCATGGCCAGCCAATGCATGAGCAGGCGTGTCGCCTCGCCCATCTCGCCGCCCGCCCAGACCGCGACCGAGACCAGCATCACATTCATAGCGCCGAAGGCGGCGATGCCCAGCGCGCGGACCAGCTCCCGCCCCTGCGCATCATCGGCCGCGCGCAGGCAGGAGGCCGACCAGGGCGCCACCCGGAACCCCAGCCTGGCCAGCAACCCCGCCAGCGCATCCGCCCGCGCCGCCGGCCCGCGCCAGCGCAGGCTCAGGCGGCGGCTGCCCAGCGCCACCCGCGCGGCCAGCACATCGGGCTCGGCGGCCAGCGCCTGCTCGACCAGCCAGACGCAGGCGCCGCAGCTCAGCCCGCTCAGCAGCAGATCCAGCCGATGCTCGCCACCGGGCAGCGCCTCGGCGCGGGCGGCGAGGTCGAGCGGCACCGCCTCCACCGGCCGCAAGCCTCCGGCCTGGCCATTGCGCCGGTGATAGAAGGCATCGAGCCCGAGGCCGGCCACCAGCCCATGCGCAGCCTCGCAGCCCGCGCAGCAGAAGCGGGCGGCGCTGCGCGGCGGCAGGTCGGCGCCGCAATGCACGCAGGCCGCGCGCGAGGCCTGGAGTTCGGCAGGCAGCGTGGGGCTGAGCGCATTCACGGCGCCAGCACCCGGGCGCGGATATCGAAGGGCCCCTCGCTGCCGAAAAGCGTCAGCCGCGCCTCCCATTGCCCGGGCCATTCGGGATGCGCCTCGGCAAGCCACAGGCCGGGGCCGGCGGCGATGAAAGCGAGCGGCAGCGCCTGGCGCGTCAGGGGCCGCTGCAGGATGCCCTCGAGCACGCCCGTGACGGCCGCGCCCCGGGAATCGCTCACGCGCACCCGAAGCTGACCCTCGGCCAGTTCCACGCTGCCCCGCCAGCCCAGCGCATCCTGCCGCGCCGCCTCGGCCAGCACGTCATTATAGGTCCGGCCGCGGTCATAGGGGCGCGGCGTGGTCACGCCGGTGAAGGTGCTCAGGGCGAGCGCCGCCATCAGCCCGTTCACCACCACCACCAGCAGCATGGCGCCGACGAAGGCCCAGGGGATCCACCGGCTGCGGCGCGGATCGAAGGCGCCGTTCACGCGCCCGGCCCCAGCAGCGCAGTGGTTGCGCGAGCAATAATCTGCCCGTGCTGATCGAGCAGCCGGAACTCCACGCTGCGGTTCGCCGGCAGCCGCAGCGCGGGCCCCGCCGTGGCCAGCACGCGGTATTCGGCGATGCCGTCGGGGCGCATCGTGAGCAATGGCCGCCCCTGCGGGTCGAGCGAGGCACCCTGGGCCAGGATGGTCACCCCCGGCGCGCCCTCCATCACCAGCGCGTATTCGCCCGCATCGCGCGTCTTGTTCACCAGCTTGAGCGAAAAGGCATTGCGCACCCCGCCATCGGAGAGCTGGACGAAGAGCGGCGCGCGGTCGCGCAGCACGGTCAGCGACTGCGTCGGCCGCAGCAGGAAGGCGCCGGCGATCACCGCGACCACCACCGAGAGCACGCCGGCATACATCAGCACCCGGGGCCGCAGCAGGCGCGGGATGCGCCGTGCCGCCATGCCGGCCTGCTGCCGCCGGGCATCGGGGGCCATGCCGGCGGTGGCGGCCTGGCTGGCCGCCAGATTGGCCAGGGTCTCGAAAGCCACCAGGCCCTGCGGCCGGTCGAGCCTGCGCATCACGTCGTTGCAGGCATCGACGCAGAGGCCGCAGCCGATGCATTCCAGCTGCTGCCCGTCGCGGATGTCGATGCCGGTGGGGCAGACATGGAAGCAGGCGGCGCAATCGACGCAATCGCCATGGCCCTCCTCCTTCAGCTTGCCGCGCGGCTCGCCCCGCCAGTCGCGATAGGTCACCACCAGCGACTGGTCATCCAGCATCGCACCCTGGAAGCGCGGCCAGGGGCACATGTAGGTGCAGACCTGCTCGCGCGCGAAGCCCGCCAGCATATAGGTGGTCAGCGTGAAGAGGCCGAAGAAGAACCAGACCGTGGCGCTGGCCTGCAGGGTCAGCATTTCCCACGCGGCACTGGGCGCGTCGTTGAAGTAGAAGATCCAGGCGCCGCCGGTGGCCGCGGCGATCATGATCCAGACCGCGTGTTTGGTGAGCTTCAGCCGGCGCTTGTGCGGCGACCATGGCTCGGCATCGAGCTTGATGCGGGCATTGCGGTCGCCCTCGATCCGCCGCTCGACCCACATGAAGAGATCGGTCCAGACCGTCTGCGGGCAGGTGAAGCCGCACCACACCCGGCCAAAGAGCGAGGTAACGGCGAAGAGCCCGATCGCTGCCAGCACCAGCGCGCCTGTGAGGAAATACACCTCCTGCGGCCAAAGCTCGATCCAGAAGAAGAACAGCCGGCCATGGGCGATATCGACCAGCACCGCCTGGTCCGGCACGCCGGCGCCACGGTCCCAGCGCAGCCAGGGCACGAGGTAGTACAGCGCCAGCAGCACCACCACCACCGCCCATTTGATCCGGCGAATATGGCCGGTGACGGCGCGCGGCTGCACCTTCCTGTGGCGGGCATAGAGGCTGCCCGTGGGCTCCAGGGGAGCGGCATGGGTCATGCCGAGAGGATCCTGATGCCGATCACCGCCCGCCGCCCAGCGTGTGGACATAGACCGTGAGCATGTTCACCATCGCCGGGTCGAGCCGCGGGCCGAAGGCGGGCATCGCGCCCATCCGCGGATTGGCGATATAGGCGATGATCTGCGCCCTTTCACTGCCATGCAGCCAGATCCGGTCGCCGAGATTGGGGGCGCCGAATTGCGGATTGCCCTGGCCATTCTCGCCGTGGCAGCTCGCGCAATTCTCCGCGAAGATGGCCTGGCCGCGGCTGGCGGCGGCTGGGTTGGTTTCGCGGTGGCTCAGGCTGAGGACATGCTCCGCCACATCGGTGATCTGGGCGGCGGTGAGGATGCCTGCGCCGAAGGTCGGCATGACGGAGAGCCGGGCTTCCTCGCTGTCCTGGTTGCGCACGCCATGGGTGATGGTGGTGTGGATATCGGCCAGTTCACCGCCCCACAGCCAGTCGTCATCGGCGAGGCTGGGAAAGCCGCCGACCGCGCCCTGGCCGCCCGCGCCATGGCAGGCCGCGCAATTGTTGGCGAAGGCGATGCGCCCGCCGGCGATGGCGTAGCTGCGCAGCGCGGGGTCGGCGGCGATCGCCTCGGGGGTGGCGGTGCGCAGCCGGGCCAGCATGGGCTCGCGCGTTGCGCGGTCGGCCGCGGTGATGCGCGGCATGTCGCCGCGCGCCGTCCAGCCCAGCAGGCCGGTGGCGCCGCTGATCGGCAGGGCGGGGTAGAGCACCACCCAGACGGCCGCGAAGGCGATGCAGGCATACCAGGTGTAGAGCCACCACAGCGGCAGCGGCGTGTTGAGTTCGCGCAACCCATCCCATTCATGGCCCGTGGTGTCCTGGCCCGAGACGCTATCGTGTTCGATCTTGCCGGCCATGTCTCAATCCTGTTCGCGGAAGGGGATTTGCGCGTGGTCCTGCATCGCGCGGCGGCGCGAGGGGCGCAGCACCCAGACCAGGATCGCGGTGAAGAGGATGAAAAACCAGGTCACCCACAGGGTGGAGAAGACCCATTGGTACTCGGCGATGTTCATGGGTGTCCTCACTGCTGGCGGAGCTGTTCGGGCGTCACGTCGCGGAACTGCACCAGCGTGCCCAGCATCTGCAGATAGGCGACGAGGGCGTCCATCTCGGTGATCTCGCGCGCATTGCCGTCGAACAGCCCCTGCCGCGCGCGGGGGTAGCGGCGGTTGAAGGCGGTGGGGTCGGCATCGGGGTTGGCCTGGGTGCGCAGGTCGGCCATCGCGTTGGCGATGTGTTCGTCGCTGTAGGGCACGCCCAGGCTTCGCTGCGCGCGCAACGAGGCCGGCACGCGCGCCGCGTCCAGCCGCCGGTCGAGGAAGGAATAGGGCGGCATTATGCTGTCCGGCACCAGGGCGCGCGGGTTACGCAGATGGGCGGCCTGCCAGTCATCGGAGTAGCGGCCGCCGACGCGGGCGAGATCGGGGCCGGTGCGCTTGCTGCCCCATTGGAAGGGGCGGTCATACATGCTCTCGGCCGCGAGCGAGTAGTGACCGTAGCGCTCGGCCTCGTCGCGGAAGGGGCGGATTTGCTGGCTGTGGCAGGCATAGCATCCCTCGCGCACATAGATGTCGCGGCCCATCAGTTCGAGCGGCGTATAGGGGCGGATGCCGGCCACGCGCTCGATGGTGGTCTCGATGGTGAAGAGCGGCACGATCTGCGCGAGGCCGCCGAGCGAGACGGTGATGAGCGTGAGCACGCCCAGGATCAGCACGTTGCGCTCGATCGGGCCATGGGAGAATTTCTTGAACATTTCTAGGTCCCCCTATTCTGCGGCCAGGGCGTTGGCGGGTGCGGCGGCGGGCTCGGTGCCCTCCACCTGCGTCACGGTCTTCCACAGGTTGAAGGCCATGATCAGCGCGCCGGTAAGGTAGAGCACGCCGCCCAGCCAGCGGATGACGTAGTAGGGGTGCATCGCCGCCACCGTCTCGATGAAGGCGTATTGCAGGAAGCCGTTCTCGTCATAGGCGCGCCACATCAGCCCCTGCATGATGCCGCTGACCCACATCGCGGTGATGTAGAGAACGATGCCCAGCGTCGCGATCCAGAAATGCCACGCCGCCAGCTTTTCGGAATACAGCCCCTTCTTTTTCCACAGCACGGGAAACAGCCAGTACAGCGCGCCGAAGGTGATGAAGCCCACCCAGCCCATCGCGCCGGAATGCACATGGCCGATCGTCCAGTCGGTGTAATGGCTGAGCGAATTGACGGCGCGGATCGACATCACCGGCCCCTCGAAGGTGCTCATGCCGTAGAAGCCCACGGCGGTGACGGAGAAGCGCAGCCCGGGATCGGTGCGGAGCTTGTCCCAGGCACCCGAGAGCGTCATGATTCCGTTGATCATGCCGCCCCAGCTCGGCATCCACAGCATGATGGAAAACACCATGCCCAGCGTCTGCGCCCAGTCCGGCAGCGCGGTGTAGAAGAGGTGGTGCGGCCCGGCCCAGATGTAGAGAAAGATCAGCGACCAGAAATGCACGATCGACAGGCGGTAGGAATAGACTGGCCGGTTCGCCTGTTTCGGGATGAAGTAATACATCATCCCCAGGAACCCCGCGGTCAGGAAGAAGCCCACCGCGTTGTGGCCATACCACCACTGGATCATCGCGTTCTGCACCCCCGCGGCCAGGCCATAGGAGTGGGATGAGCCATCGCCGACCGGCAGCGCCAGGTTGTTGACGATATGCAGCATGGCCACCGTGATGATGAAGGCGAGGAAGAACCAGTTGGCCACATAGATATGCGGCTCCTCACGCTTCACGATCGTGCCGGCGAAGGCCACGAGATAGGCCACCCAGACCAGGGTGAGCCAGAGATCCACATACCATTCGGGCTCGGCATATTCCTTGCCCTGGGTCACGCCCAGCACATAGCCGAGTGCCGCAGTGACGATGAAGAACTGGTAGCCGAAGAACAGGAACCAGCCCATGTCGTCGCCGCCGAACAGCCTGGCCCGGCAGGTCCGCTGCACGATGTAGAGCGAGGTGCAGTACAGCGCATTGCCGCCGAAGGCGAAGATCACCGCCGAGGTGTGCACGGGACGCAGGCGGCCGAAGCTGGTCCAGGGCAGGTCCAGGTTCAGCAGCGGCCAGGCCAGCTGCGAGGCGATGATCACCCCCATCAGGAAGCCCACCACGCCCCAGAACATGGTGGCGATGGCGAAGGCACGGATCGGCCCCTCGACATAGCTGATCTCGCTCCGTGGCTGCATGCCCTGCACTCCTGTGTTGCGGTGCATGAAAGGTGACGCACCGCGAAACGTCTTTGATAATTATCAAGCGATAACCTGCGCGATTGGGTTATGGTTTTGCAACGATTACGGAGATCGGCCATGCCGTCGGACAGCCAAGTTGTCGCCATCCCCGCCGCCCGCCCGCGGCTGCGCCGCGTCGCGACCGACCGGCCCTGGGCCTGGCTGACCCTGGGCTGGCAGGATCTGATGGCGCACAAGGCCATCGGCCTGACCTATGGCGGCGCGCTGGCGCTGTTCGGCTGGCTGCTGACCTGGCTGCTGCTGGAGCTCGGCGCGGCCTGGGCCATCCTGCCGGCGGCGGCGGGCTTTTTCATGGTGGCGCCGCTGGCCGCGGCCGGGCTTTATGAGGTGAGCCGCAGGCGCGAGCAGGGCCTGCCCGTGACCTTGGCCGACGCCATGGCCGGCTTCCGCCGCAACGGCACGCAGATCTCGATGATGGGGGCGGTGCTGCTGCTCATCAATCTGTTCTGGGTGCGGGTGGCGGGGCTGCTCTTCGCGCTGTTCTTCGGCCTGAATTTTGCCCCCAGCCTGGCCGAATTGCCGCTTCGCATGCTGCAATCGCCCGATTTCATTCCCTTCCTGATCATCGGCACCGGCTTTGGCGCCGTGCTGGCGGTGGGGACCTTCGCGGTCTCGGTGATCTCGATCCCGATGCTGGTCGACCGTGATGTGAGCTTTCTCGAAGCGGTGACGGTCTCGATCCAGGCGGTGATGGAGAATCCGCGGCCGATGGCGCTCTGGGCCGGGTTGATCGTGGTCTTCACCGGCCTGGCTTTGGTGCCGTTCTTTCTCGGCCTCGCCATCGCCATGCCGCTGATCGGCCATGCCAGCTGGCACGCCTATCGCGACCTCGTCGAGGTCAGCTGAGCATCCGGCCGGCCATCGCGCCGAGCACCACGGCGTTGAGTGCGAAAAGCGCGGCCCCCCAGCGCCGCAGCCCTGCCCCCCCGGCGCGGGCGAAAAGCCGGCCCAGCAGCGCCACCCCCACCAGCCCCGGCACGGTGCCGGCCACGAAAGCCGCCATGCCCATCGCCCCGCCCAGCGCCGAGCCGGAGGCCCCGGCCGCCGCCAGCGCGGCATAGAGCAGCCCGCAGGGCAGGGCGGAGAGCAGCAGCCCGAGCAACACGCCCTGACCGCCCGTGGGCGCGGCGAGCAACCGGCGCAGCGGCGCGCGCAGGGCCGAAGGCAGGCCCGGGGCGGGCAGGTGCAGGCGCGAAAAACCCAGCCGCTCCGCCGCCTGGGCCGCCATCAGCAGCGCCGCCGCCGCCAGCAGCAGGGCCAGCAGCCAGCGCAGGCCGGTGATCTGGCTGACCAGCCCCGCCCCGGCCCCGGCCAGGGCGCCCAGCGTCGCGTAACCCAGCATCCGCCCGGCGTGATAGGGCAGCAGCGCGGCGCCGCTCAGGCGCTGCAAAAAACCGCCACCGGCGCCATCGCCGCGCGTCTGCGCCAGCACGAAGGGCGCGCACATCGCCGCGCAATGGGTCGTCCCCCCGGCCAGCCCGGCCAGGAACAGGGCCGACATCAGGGCCATCACGCCCCCAGGCCCCAGGGCCGAGAGGTCATGCAGGCAGGATTGCAGCGCGGCGATCACGGGGCGGCCGCGGCCGGAAGTGGTGGTGCGGGCATGGCCGGTTCTAGCACGCGGGCCGCCGGGGTGACCGCGAAATCGCGGCAGATATTCTCCGGATTCAACCCATCCCCCCAGGCATCCGTGCCAGCGCCGCCTCGACGGGCGCGAAGCCGCGGCGGTGATGCGGGGTGGGGCCGAGGCTGGCCAGCGCCGCGCGATGGGCCGCGGTGGGATAGCCCATGTGGCGCGAGAAGCCATAACCCGGCCACCGCGCGCAGAGCCGGACCATCGCCCGGTCCCGCAGCACCTTGGCCAGGATGGAGGCGGCGGCGATGGAGAGCGACAGCGCGTCGCCCCCCACCAGGCCACGCGCGGCGCAGGGCAGGGCGGGCGGGCGATTGCCATCGATCAGCGCGAGGTCGGGCAGCGCGGGCAGCCGCAGCACCGCGCGCCGCATGGCCAGATGGGTGGCGCCCAGAATATTCAGCCGGCCGATCTCGCTGGCCGATGCGGCGGCCACGGCGCATTCGGCGATGCCCCCCGCCCGGGCCTCGGCCAGGGCGGCGAAGGCGGTCTCGCGCCGCGCGGCGGAGAGCGCCTTGCTGTCATCCAGCAGCGCCGCCAGCCACCCCGGCACGCCCTGCGGAAACACCACCGCGGCCGCCAGCACCGGCCCCGCCAGCGGCCCGCGCCCGGCCTCATCCACCCCCGCCACCCGCCCGCCGGCCGCGGCCTCATGCGAAAAATCAGCCACGCCGCAACCGCCGATAGACCGGGCCGAGCAGGAAGGGCGAGAGGAACAGCGGGAACTGGCACAGCGTGAGAAACAGCAGGATATCGGCATCCGTCTCGCGCGGCAGCACGGCGAGGTAGAGCGCCATGTTGCGATTGCCCGAGAGCAGCCCGCCGGCCAGCGAAAACCGCGGCCCGGCGGCAGAAAACACCAGCGCGGTGGCCAGGTTCAGCCCCAGGCAGCCGGCGAAGGCCATTCCCACGCCGCTCGCGACATGCACCGGTGCGGCCAGCAGCATGGCCAGCACGCCATCCATCACCCCCACGCCATACACTGCCACCAGCAGCACCACGCAGCCATCGATGGCCCGGGCGTCACGTGCCAGGGCGGCGGGCGGAATGATCCGCCGGAGCACCAGGGACAGCGCCATGGGAAGCCCCACCAGCAAGGCCAGCCGCGCCATCAGCCCGCCGAGGCTGAGTGCCAGGTCGATATTCATCAGCCCCAGCGCGATCGGCGGCGCGGTGAAGGGCACCAGGAAGGTGGAGAGAATCGACACCACGAAGGCCACCTCGCCATCCAGGCCGACCAGCCGCGCGAAGGCCGGGCTGGAGGTGGCGGCGCAACCCGTGGCCAGCACCACCAGCCCCGCGACATAGCCCGGGCTCAGCGGCAGGAAGGCGGTGAGCGCGAAGGCCAGGATCGGGCAGCCGATCAGCAGCCAGGCGAGCAAACCCGCGATCAGCAAGGGACGCCGCAACCAGCCCAGCACCTGGGAAAAATCCACCCGCAGCAGCACCAGCGTCATCAGCCCGGCCACCGTGATGGTGACGACATCGCGAAACACGCTGGCCAGCGGCGGCACAAAGAGCCCCACGAAAATGCTGACGGCCAGGATCCGCGCCCCCTGCCGGGCGCAGGCCTCCAGAAAGCGGCGGATGGCGTGCAAGCTTTGTTCCCTTTTCAGGCTGGACTATACGCCTTGGTGTGATTACCGCACCTCTCCCCCCAGAATACCTCACCCGTCTCAACCCCGAGCAGCGCGAAGCCGTGGAGGCGGTGGATGGGCCTCTCCTCGTCCTCGCCGGCGCCGGCACCGGCAAGACCCGCGTGCTGACCACCCGCTTCGCCCATATCCTGATGACCGGCCGCGCCCAGCCCTGGCAGGTGCTGGCCGTGACTTTTACGAACAAGGCGGCGCGCGAGATGCGCGAGAGGGTCGCCGCCATATTGGGCCAGCCGGCGGAGGGGCTGTGGCTGGGCACCTTCCACGCGCTCTGCGCGCGGATGCTGCGGCGCCATGCCGAGGCGGCGGGGCTGAAAAGCGACTTCACCATCCTGGACACCGATGACCAGAACCGGCTGCTGAAACAGGTCTGCGAGGCCGCAAGCCTCGACACCAAGCGCTGGCCGCTGAATGCGCTGATGGCGATCATCCAGCGCTGGAAGGATCGCGGCCTCACGCCCGAGCGGGTGACGCCGGCCGAGGACACCGACTTCGCCAACAACCGCGCGATGGAGCTGTACTCGAATTACCAGGCCCGGCTGCGCCAGCTCAACGCGGTGGATTTCGGCGATCTGCTGCTGCTGGTGACCGAAATCCTGCGCACCGATGAGGCGATCCTGGCGCAGTATCACCGCCTCTTCCGCTACATCCTGGTCGATGAGTATCAGGACACCAACACGGTGCAGTATCTCTGGCTGCGGCTGCTGGCGCAGGCCTCGAAGAACATCTGCTGCGTGGGGGATGACGATCAGTCGATCTATTCCTGGCGCGGGGCGGAGATCGAAAACATCCTGCGGTTCGAACGGGATTTTCCGGGCGCCAGGATTGTCCGGCTGGAGGCGAATTACCGCTCCACCACGCCCATCCTCGGCGCCGCGGCGGGGCTGATCGCGCATAATGAGGGGCGGTTGGGCAAGACCTTGCGCACCGGCCGCAACGACGCCACCGGCGAAAAGGTGCAGGTCCTCTCGCTCTGGGACAGCCAGGAGGAGGCGCGCGCGGTGGGCGAGCGAATCGAGGCTGCGCAGCGCCGCGGCCAGAACCTCTCCGAAGTCGCCATCCTGGTCCGCGCCGGTTTCCAGACGCGGGCGTTTGAGGAAAGGCTGATCACGCTAGGCCTGCCCTACCGCGTGGTCGGCGGCGCCAAATTCTACGAACGCGCCGAGATCCGCGACGCCATGGCCTATCTGCGCATCATCGCCCAGCCGGCCGATGACCTCGCCTTCGAGCGCATCGTGAACCAACCCAAGCGCGGCCTGGGCGATACCGCCATCCGCGAAATGCAGCTTCTGGCGCGCGAGCGCGAGGTGCCGATGAGCGTGGCCGCCAGCCTGCTGACCGAAAGCGACGCGCTCCGCCCCCGCCCGCGCGCCGCGCTGCGCGAATTGCTGGAAGGTTTTTCGCGGTGGCGCGCCGGGCTGGACGGCGAGGGCCATGTGGTTGTCGCCGCAACCATGCTCGATGAGAGCGGCTATACCGAGATGTGGAAGCAGGACCGCTCCCCCGAAGCCCCGGGCCGGCTCGACAACCTCAAGGAACTCTTGCGCGCGATGGGGGATTACCCGTCGCTCCAGGCGTTTCTCGAACACGTCGCGCTGGTGATGGAGAATGACGAGGCCGCGGGCGGCGAACGCCTCTCGCTGATGACCCTGCACGCCGCCAAGGGCTTGGAATTCGACATGGTCTTCCTGCCGGGCTGGGAGGAAGGCCTCTTCCCGCATCAGCGCGCGCTGGATGAGGCCGGCGGCAAGGGGTTGGAGGAGGAGCGGCGCCTCGCCTATGTCGGCATCACGCGGGCTCGGAAACTCGCGATCATCAGCCACGCCGCCAACCGGCAGATCTATGGCAGCTGGACCAGCTCCATCCCGTCGCGCTTCCTCGATGAATTGCCGGCGGAATGGGTGCAGCGCGAGGGCAGCGCGGCCACCGCGCGCGCGGCGCCGGCCTTCTCCGGCCAGTTCCCCATCAGCACCCGGCCGCGCATGGTCGAGACCGGCGCCTGGGAGGTGAAGTCGCGCCCCACGCCCGCCGGCGGCTTCGCCCGCGGGGCGCGGGTGTTCCATCAGAAATTCGGCTATGGCCGGGTGGTCAGCGTGGATGGCGATAAGCTGGAAATATCATTCGAGAAGGCGGGGCTGAAGAAGGTGCTGGATCGTTTCGTGGAGTTGCAATCATGACCGCGGGCTCTACGAATCGGAGGCGGGCATGAAGCGCCGTGCCGAAATCCTCGAAACCATCACCCTCAGCGGCCTGCCCGATGAGGCGGTGCCGGCCTATGAGGCGGCGTTGCAGTCCATCGCCACCTCGGTGGGCTATTTCCGCGAGGAACCGGGCGAGACCTGGCGGCTGGAAGCGGTGCGCCCGCAATCCGCCGATCAGGGCGCGCTGACGGCGGCCCTGGCGCTCGCCGCCCTGGTCTCGGGCCATGAGGCGGTGCCGGAACACGCCCCCGTCGAGGCGGAGGGCTGGCTGGCCCGCACCGTGCAGAGCTTTCCCGAACAGCCGATCGGCGGGCGTTTCCTCATCCGCCCCACCCATGTGCCGAACACCCGCGACTATGGCCGGCATGTGCTGGTGCTCGATGCCGGCCTCGCCTTCGGCAGCGGCGAGCACAATTCCACCCGCGGCTGCCTGATGGCGTTTGAGGGCATGGCCCATCGCCGCCCCCGGCGCATTCTCGATCTAGGCTGCGGCTCCGCCATCCTGGCCATGGCGGCGGCGAAGTGGCTGCACCGGCCGGTGCTGGCCACCGATATCGAGCCCTGGTCGGTGCGCATCGCCGCCCAGAACGGGGTGATGAACGGGCTGCGCAACCTGCTCTCGGCGCGGCTGGCGGATGGCTGGCGGCATCACCGGGTGAAGACCGACGGGCCCTATGACCTCGTCTTCGCCAATATCCTGGCCCGGCCACTCTGCGCCATGGCCCGCGACCTCTCCGGCGCCCTGGCCCCAGGCGGCACCGCCATCCTCGCCGGGCTGCTGGGCACCCAGGCGCGGATGGTGCTAGCCGCGCATCGCCGCCAGGGGATGGTGCTGGCCCGACGCATCAATGTCGGGCCATGGACGACGCTGGTGCTGCGCCGGCGGGCCTGATCACTCCAGACGCGCGCCGGAAATTTCCACCAGCCGCTGCCAGAACGGCCGCTCGGCCTGGATCAGCGCGGCCAGGTCGGAGGGCTGCCGGCTGGTCACGGTGCCGTAGCCCAGGGGCTGCAGGCGCTGCACGAAGGCCTGGTCCGCCGCCACCGCCAGCACCGCCTGGTGCAGCCGCGCGATGGTCGCCTCCGGCACGCCGGCCGGCGCCATGATGGCGTTCCATGTCACCACATTATGGGCGCCCAGCCCCAGATCGGCGAAGGCGCCCATCCCCGGCACGTTTGGCAGGAAGGGCAGGGCGGCGTTGGAGGAGACGGCGAAGGCCAGGAACCGCCCGCTCTCCACATGCGGCATGAGCGCGGGCATCACGTCGAACATCATCTCGATATTGCCGGCCACGAGGTCGTTGATCGCCGGTCCGCCGCCGCGATAGGGCACGTGCAGGATCTGCGCATTGGCCGCGCGGTTGATCGCCTCGATATTGAGATGGCTCGAGGTGCCGCTGCCCGAGGAGCCCATCCGCACCCGTTCCGGATTGGCGCGCGACCAATGGATCATGCTGCGGAAATCCGTCCAGCCATGCCGCCGCGCCGCCTCCGCATTGACCACGCAGAGCAGCGCGCCATCGGTGATCTGGCTGATCGGGGAAAAATCGCGCACCGGGTCAAAAGGCAGGCGGGTGGTCATGAAGGGGAAGGCCGCCAGCGTGGTCACGCCGATCAGCCCGAGCATGGTGCCATCGCGGTCGCCCTTGGCCACCGCATCGGCGCCCAGGATGCCGCCGGCGCCGCCGCGATTCTCCACCACGACGTTCTGACCGAGTGCGGGGCCGAGCCGCTCGGCCAGCAGCCGGCCCAGCAGATCCACGGCACCGCCGGGTGGAAAGGGCACCACCAGCCGCACGGTGCGGCCGCCGGCGATGGGCTGCGCGAGGGCCGCGGATGCGCCGAGCAGGGCGGGGCTGGCGAGGAGGGTCCGGCGATGGATTGTCATGGCAGCAGCATGACCCAGCCCGCGCCGCCGATCCAGTGTTTCAGCCCGCCAAAAGGCCGCGTGCCTTGGCGATCACCGCGATCGCCTCGGGCGTGAGGGCATAGCCCGCCAGTTCATCAGGCAAGGCCCAGGCGGTTTCGGCCACGTCATCGCCCGGCCGGGCCTCGCCCTCCACCCAATGCCCGCAATAGTCGATGATGGTGTAGTGGTAGCGCACCTGGCCCTGGTCATCATGGCTGATGGCATCGATCACATCGGCCAGCAGCAGCGGGCCGGCAAGCACGCCGGTTTCCTCCAGCAATTCGCGCCGGGCGCAGGCTTCGGCAGCCTCGCCGAGATGCTGCGCGCCACCGGGCAGCGACCAGCTTCCCAGCCGCGGCGGCTTGCCACGCCGGGCCAGCAGCACGGCATCGCCACGAAACACCACCGCGCCGATGCCCACCCAGGGCCGGGTCGGGAACTCGCGATCGGTCATCGGCTTTCGGTCAGCTCTTCCAGCGTGGGCAGGAAGGCCTTTTCCTTCCAGATGCCCACCTGATAGGCCCAGCTTTCCCAGCGGGCGTTCAGCAGCCGGGCTTCCAGCCCATCGGCATTTCCACCTTCGGCCTTGAGCCGGATGAACAGGAACTGGTCCAGCCGGCTGGCCCAGACCTGCACCACCAGCCCCTCGGTCAACTCGAAACGCGCCTCGCCCTGGGCGGTGCCGGGGGTCTGCGCCTCGGGCACGGCATCCATGAAGGTGAGGTATTCGAAGGCGCGGGCCACATCATCCAGCGCCGCGCGGTTCAGCGAGGGCGGGTCGGGCGGGTTGGTGACGATCAGCGGCGCCCCCGCGGCCGGGCGCCCCAGCGTGAGGGGCAGCGCGCCCACCCGGCGGATGCTGGCCTGCAGCACGCGCTCGGCGGGGAAATTGGCCACGTCGCGCTCCATCCAGGAGGCGGCGTCGCCCTCCAGCGGAATGCGCCCCTCGGCCAGCCAGGCCTCCGTCTCCGTGCCGCGGCGGATATAGATGGTCTCCGGCACATTGCCCTGGGTGCGCATGCGCCGCCGGCCCAGCGTCACGTCGATGATGGGCGCGCCTTGCGCATCGAGCAGCCGCAGATGGCTGGCCGTGCTGCCGGGGGTCATCGGGTCATCCACCCCGAAGCGGGCGAGGTTGGCCGGGTCGGCGCCGCGCGATTCCACCAGCCGCAGCTCGCTCAGCCCGGTCAGCAGCTCGCGCAGCCTGGCCTCGCGGATGGGGTGGTTGTTGCGGTCGGGCAGCACCCAGCGGTTGCCGTCGCGCCGCACCCGCAGGGTCGCGTCGTTGCGCTGGACCTCCAGC
Source organism: uncultured Rubritepida sp. (assembly GCA_964395305.1). Lineage (GTDB taxonomy): Bacteria > Pseudomonadota > Alphaproteobacteria > Acetobacterales > Acetobacteraceae > Rhodovarius. Next base: position 23,312 of record CAYNBM010000008.1, on the reverse strand, counting down.
ATCGCCGCCTGCGGCAGCCGCGCGGCCAGGCCGGGGAAGGCCAGCATCCCGCTGCCCGGCGGCGGCGGCGTCTCCAGCCCCGGCGCCAGGGTGAGAGCCGCGCCGATGCTGGCGGCGGCACCCCCGCCCAGCAGCAGCAGCCCGCGCCGCCTCATGCCCGGGCCGCGGCCCGCCGCCGCACCCGCAGCAGGGCGAGGCCGATGGCGAAGCCGGTCACCAGCAGCGGCACCACGGCGATGTTGAGGATGCGCAGGGTCGTCTCCAGCGATTCGATGTCGCGCCGGAGTTCGAGCTGCACCGAGCGGAGCTGGCGTCGGGTATTGGCGATCTCCTCGCGGGCGCGGTCGATCTCGGCCCGCTGCTCGGGGGTGATCAGGCTTTGGTTCTGGTTGCGCTCGCCGGTCGTCCCGGGGGGAGCAACCGGCGTGCCCTGGCGGAGCTCGCGCAGGCGCCGCTCTGTGGCCTCCAGCCGCTCCTGCAACCCGCGTTCGGTCTGGCGGTACTGGGCGTCGGCGGTGCGGCGGATGGCATCCACCACCTCGAAGGGCCTGAGCGATTCGCCGCGGCTGCGCAGCCCGATCAGCGCATCGGAACCGCCGAGCTGCTCGGCGATATTGACGATGAAGCTGCCATTGCCGGCGAAGGGCGTGGCCAAGGGCTGGCCGAAGAAGTTTTCCACCCGCACCCAGAAGCGGTCATCGAGGATATCGGTGTCGTTGATCACCACGAAATTGGCGACGTCGTCGCTGCCGCTCTTATGCGCAGGCATGTCGGCGGCGCGTTCCTGGCCCTCGGCCAGCGCCGGCGGGCCGTCGGGGAAGGCGCTGCGCACCGCGCCGCGCACCCTGGCGGCGATGACATGGCGCCTGCCATCGGCGCGGAAATCGGCCAGGATCCGCGTCGGGTTGGGCTGTTCGCGCACCCGGGCCGCGTCCATCAGCATGGATTGCGCCGAGCTGGTGAGCAGCGGGGTGAATTCCGTGGTGGCGCCCAGGCGCGGCCGGATTGGCCCGGCGCTGCCCAGGCTGACCTGTTCGAGCTGCGCTGTCACCAGCTCGTCGCGGTTCAGGCTGTCGCCCTGCATGGCGAACCAGGCGACGTAATCCACCGCCTGCACCCGGTCATTCTGGCCGGCGCGCACCCGCCAGGCGCCGCGCAGGTCCAGCACCACCTGGTCCGTCACCGTCTCCACGCCCCAGGCGTTCAGCAGGCGGTCGAGGTTGGAGGCGGTCTCGGGCGGCGGCGCGCCTGGGCCGCCGGGGGCGCGGGCCGCCTGCATCTCGCTATGCGGGTCGAGCATGGCGAGCAGCCGGCCGCCGCGCATGACGAACTGGTCGATGGCGTAGAGCGTGGTCTCGGGCAGGCCCTGCGGGTGGACCAGCATCAGCACGCGGATATCGGGGTCGATCACCTGGGCGTCGGGCGCCACGTCGCGCAGCGTCATGAACTGGCGCAGCTGGGTCATCACCACCTGCGGCTGGGCGAGCTGCGGCTGGCGCATCATCATCGCCCGCGGGTCGCCATTGAGCGGCAAGGCCGTCAGCACGCCGATCACCGGGCGGGCGGGGGAGGACAATTCATAGATCAGCCGGGTCAGGTCGAGCTCCAGAAACCGCTCGCGCTCGGGCTGGAAGAACGGGATGGTGCGTTCCTCATCGGCGAAATTGCTGGCGGCGAGGCCGAAAAACACCTGCTCGCCGGCCTGGTCTAGCGGCACGGCCTGCAGGCCCAGCGCCGTCGCGCGGTCCTCCGTCTCCGAAAAGGGCTCGGGGTCGAGAAGTTCGAGGCGCAGCTTCCCGCCGCTGGCCGCGACATATTCGGTCAGCATGTCGCGCACCCGTTCGGCATAGGCGCCATAGACCGGGATCTCGGCGCCGAGGCGGCGGGAATAGAACAGCCGCAGCGTGATAGGGTCGCGCAGGCCCGACACCACCTGGCGGGTGCCCTCCGACAGCGTGTAAAGCCGTGCCTGGGTCAGATCGACCCTCAGGTTGGTGGCGAAGCGGTCGGCCAGCATGTTGATGCCGATCGCCAGCGCCGCCGCCGCCAGCAGGCCAGCGGCGGAGAACCAGAGTTTCCGCGGGCCGGGGCGCGCGGGGGGGCGTGTCTCGTCTGCCATGGGATCAATCCGCCTTCCGGTGGTCGAGCACCAGGTTGTTCACGAAGAGCCAGAAGCCGATGAAGCTGGCGAAGAAGATGATGTCGCGCGCCGACACCACGCCGCGGGTAAAGCCCTGAAACCGGTCGGCCACCGAGAGCGCGCGCGACACCTCGGCCAGTTGCGGGATGTTGGTCGAGAGAAAACCCGTCACCACCGGCGAGCCGGAGGCGGCGAAGACGAAGCAGGCGGCGACCGCGATGACGAAGGCCACGACCTGGTTCTTGGTGAGTGCCGAGATCGCCGAACCCAGCGCCAGATAGGCGCCGGCCACCAGCAGGCAGCCGACATAGCCGGCCAGGATCACGCCATTATCCGGCTCGCCGAGATAGTTCACGGTGAGCCAGAGCGGGAAGGTCAGCGCCAGCGCGATGCCGCAGAAGGCCCAGGCGGCGAGGAATTTCCCCACCACCGCCTGCCATTGCGCGATCGGCAGGGTGAGCAGGAGCTCGATGGTCCCCAGCCTGCGTTCCTCGGCCCAGAGCCGCATGGTGAGCGCAGGCACCAGGAACAGGAACAGCCAGGGCACGAAGGAGAAGAACGGGTTCAGATCGGCCTGCCCGCGGGCGAAGAAATTGCCGAGGGTGAAGGTCAGCGCGCCCGACATCACCAGGAAGATGACGATGAAGACATAGGCCACCGGGGTGGCGAAATAGCCGGCGAGTTCGCGCCTTGCGATGGAGATCATATCCCGGCCTCCGATGGCTGGAGCGGCCGAAGGCCGCGGAGGGCTGAATCGGCGGCCATCATATCCCGGCCTCCGATGGCTGGAGCGGCCGAAGGCCGCGGAGGGCTGAATC
>CAYNBM010000008.1:0-20254 GCA_964395305.1 uncultured Rubritepida sp. | reverse complement strand
ATCATATCCCGGCCTCCGATGGCTGGAGCGGCCGAAGGCCGCGGAGGGCTGAATCGGCGGCCATCATGTCCCGGCCTCCGATGGCTGGAGCGGCCGCAGGCCGCGGCGGGACGAATCGATGGCCATCACGCCGCCGCTCCCGTGGTGAGAATCCGGAACACGTCTTCCAGGCTGCGCCCGGTCTGCTCCAGCACCGAGGGCGGCGCATCCACCACCACCTTACCCCGCGCGATGATGATGGCGCGGGTGCAGACCGCGCCCACCTCCTCGAGGATATGGGTGGAGATGATGATCGCCTTCTCGGGTGCCATTTCGCGGATCAGGGCGCGCACCTCGTGTTTCTGGTTGGGGTCGAGGCCGTCGGTGGGTTCGTCCAGCACCAGCACCGGCGGCTCGTGCAGCAGCGCCTGGGCCAGGCCGACGCGGCGCTTGAAGCCTTTCGACAGGGTTTCAATGGGCTGCAGGCGCACGCCTTCGAGCTGGGTGCGCTCCATGGCGCGGGCCACGCGGCGGGTGAGTTCGGCCCCCCGGAAGCCGCGAATCCGGCCGGTGAAGCCGAGAAAACCCGAGACGGTCATTTCGGGATAGGTCGGCGCGCCCTCAGGCAGGAAACCCAGCGAGCGCTTGGCCTGCACCGGTGCCTCCACCACATCGGCGCCGCAGATCCGCGCGGTGCCGGCGGTGGGCGCCATGAAGCCGGCCAACATGCGCATGGTGGTGGATTTGCCGGCGCCATTGGGGCCGAGAAAACCCACGACCTCGCCCTTCTTCACCGAAAAGCTGACATCATCGACGGCGGTGAAGCTGCCGAAGCGTTTCGTAAGGCGGTCAATCTCGATAAGCGCGGACACAGCGAACCCCTGACAGACATGCCGGGGGGTTCCATGGCAAGGGCGAATTCCATTGGCAAGGGGTTGGGCCGGGACCATATTCATGCGTGGAGGCGGCGATGCCCGGAGAAACCCTGTACGACGTTGATTTCTACGCCTGGTCGCAGGAGCAGGCAGACATGTTGCGCGCCCTGGCGCGGAATCCCGCGGGCCTGCCCAATGCGCTGGATATCGCCAATATCGCCGAGGAGATCGAGGGCGTGGGCAATAGCCAGCTCAACGCCATGGCCAGCCGGGTTCGGCTGATTTTGGCGCATCTGATCAAATGCGTGTCTCAGCCCGAATCCGATGCGGTGGGGCATTGGCGGGCGGAGATGGTTGTCTGGCATGACGACCTGCTGAACGACATCACCCGCGCCATGCAGGCGAAGATCGACCTGGATTTGGAATGGCGCCGGGGCGTGCGGCAGGCGCAGGCGGCACTGGCTGCCCATGGGGTGCCCCTGGCGCCCGGCCTGCCGAAAACCTGCCCCATCCCGCTCGCTGCCCTGCTGGAGGAGGAGCTGGATTTCCCCGCCCTCACCGGCCTGATCGAGACCGTGCGCGGCTAGACTCACATCGCCCTGACTGTGTCAGGGCGATGTGAGTCTAGCATTGCTTGGCCCGGCAATTTTCGCCCTGGGTGTTTCGACCCAGGGCGATTGCGGGCTAACCCGCGCCCAGCGTGGCCATCGCCGAGTCCTTGCCGAAAAGCCGCAACAGCAGCCGTGCCGCCTCACCGCGTGGGGTGGTGAGGCTGGGGTCTCGGCTCAGCAGGGTCTCGGCATCGGCATGGGCGATCTCCACCAGGCGGTCCTGCGCGGCGGAATCCTCCAGCGGAAGGCGGGCCATGTCGTGGCCGGATTGGCGGGTGCCCAAGGCCTCGCCCGCGCCGCGCAGGCGGAAATCCTCATCGGCGATGACAAAACCATCCTCGGTGTCGCGCAGGATGGCCAGGCGGTCGCGCGCCGTCCGTCCCACCGCTTCGTCATACAGGAGCATGCAATAGCTGCGCGCCGCGCCACGCCCGACCCGGCCGCGCAGCTGGTGCAGCTGCGCCAGGCCGAAGCGCTCGGCATGCTCGATCACGATCACGGTGGCTTCGGGCACATCGACGCCGACCTCGATCACCGTGGTGGCGACGAGAAGCTGCGCCTCGCCACGGGCGAAGCGGTGCAGCGCGGCCTCGCGCAGGGCGACATCCATCTGGCCATGGGCCAGCGCCACCGTGGCGCCGAATTGCTCGGACAGCGCGGCGAATCGGGTCTCGGCGGCGGCGACATCCAGCACCTCGCTCTCCGCCACCAGCGGGCAGACCCAATAGATTCGCGCCCCCTTGGCCATCGCCCGGCCGGCGGCGGCCACCACCTCCTCCAGCGTGGAGAGCCCATGCACCGAGGTGGCGATGGGTTTTCGGCCGGCCGGCTTCCCGGTGATCCGGCTGACCGCCATTTCGCCCCAATGCGTCAGCAGCAGCGTGCGGGGGATGGGGGTGGCCGTCATCACCAGGAGGTCGGTGGCCTCCCCCTTGCCGGCCAGTGTCAGCCGCTGTTCCACGCCGAAGCGGTGCTGCTCATCCACCACGGCCAGGCCCAGGTCGCGGAACACCACGCCCTCCTGGAACAGTGCATGGGTGCCGATGGCGATGTCGATCGAGCCATCGGCGAGGCCCGCCAGCACCCGCCGCCGCTCCGCCGCCTTCAGGCTGCCCGAGAGCAGCGCCACCCGCACGCCGGCGGGGATGCACAGCCGGTCCAGCGTGCGCAGATGCTGTCGCGCAAGCAATTCTGTGGGGACCATCAGCGCCGCCTGGGTGCCGGATTCCACCGCCCGCAGCATGGCGAGCAGCGCCACCAGCGTCTTGCCCGACCCTACATCGCCCTGCAGCAGCCGCAGCATGCGGTGCGGTGCGGCGAGGTCGGCATCGATCTCGGCCAGGGCAGCGGTCTGTGAGGGCGTCGGCGAATGTCCGAAGGCTGCCAGCGCCGCCGCGCGTTTCTGGCCAGTGCCCAGCAGAGCGCGGCCCGGTTTCTGCCGCTCCCGCCGCCGCACCAAAGCGAGGGCAATCTGGCCGGCGAGTTGCTCGTCATAGGCCAGCCGGGCGCGGGCGGGTGGCGCCGGCGCGCCATGGGCGGCGCGCAGGGCGGCGGAAAACCCCGGCCAGACCTCGCGCGCCACCAGCGGCGGGTCGGACCATTCCGGAACTTCGGGCAACCGTGCCAGCGCGGCCGACACCGCGCGGAAGACATGGCCATGCTTCAGCCCCGCCACCAACGGCCAGATCGCCTGGCGTTCGGGCAATTCGCCCAGGTCGCGCGCCACTTCGGGGTTCATCACCGACCAGGCCTCGCCCTCCATCCGCACCCGGCCGCAGATGTAGCGGGCCTCGCCGCGCGGGAGTTTTCCCTCGATCCAGGGCAGATGCGCGTTCATGAAACGCAGCACCACCCGCGCCTCGCCCGCCGCCGCCCGCACCTCGACGTAACGGGCACCCTTGGCCGAGCGCACGGCGCGATGCGCTTCGGCCACCACCGGGAACACCGAGTCGCGGTCTGGCAGCGCCGCCTCCGGCCCCGGCACCGCCACGCGCTCGGCAAAGCGCTCGGGCAGGTGCAGCAGCAGGTCGAGCACCCGTTTGCCGCCGATCGCCTGCTCCAGCAGCGCGGCCAGCTTGGGGCCGATGCCCGGCAGGCTGACCAGTGGCGCCTCCAGAATCGTTTCGATGGTGCTGACAGGGTGGTTCACGCGGGCCTATATGCCACCCCAATGACCGAAACCGAACTCTCCCCAAGGCGTCGCAGGCTCGTCTTCCGCGGGAATCACCGCGGCACCAAGGAGGCCGACCTGATGGTGGGCCGCTTCGTCACCCGCCACATCGCGGCTTTCACCGAGGCGGAGCTGGATGATCTGGAAGCCGTGCTGGACTACCAGGACACCGACCTGACGGATTGGCTGACCGGCCGCCTGCCCATCCCCGACAGCCACGCCACCCCCATGCTGACCCGCATGGCCGCCGAATGCGCCGAGCCCGGCGCGGGTATGCCCGGCTGATGCTCACCATCTACGGCGCGCCGGAGGGGGTGGACGCGTCCCTGCTGCGCGCCCGCCGCGCCGAGACCGCCGGCCCCGTGCTGCATGTCGCGCGCGACGACCAACGCATGGCCCGTCTGGAGGAGGGCCTGGCATTCTTCATGCCCGAGGCCGAGGTGCTGCGCTTTCCCGCCTGGGATTGCCTGCCCTATGACCGCGTCTCGCCCAATCCCGAGATCGTGGCCGAGCGCGTCGCCACCCTGGCGCAATTGGCGGTGCCGCCGACCCGGCCGCGGATTCTTCTGACCACCGTCAATGCGCTGGTCCAGAAGGTGCCGCCGCGCGCGGTGTTTTCCGGCAGCACCCTGGCCTTGAAGCGCGGCGGGCGGGTCGACCCCGCGGCCATCACTGCCTTTCTTGAGGCCAATGGCTACAACCGCTCCGGCACCGTCATGGAATATGGCGAATACGCCGTGCGCGGCGGCATCATCGACCTCTTTCCGGCGGGTGAGCCCGAGCCCATCCGCATCGACATGTTCGGCGAGGAAATCGACGCCATGCGCAGCTTCGACCCGGCGACGCAGCGCTCCGGCGCCAATGTGAACGCGCTGATGCTGCGCCCGGTGGGAGAGGTGTTTCTCGACCAGGGCGGCATCGCCCGCTTCCGCGAGGGCTATCGCGAGCTCTTCGGCGCGGCGGCGGCGGATGACCCGCTTTATGTCTCGATCTCGGCCGGGCGTCGCCACCCCGGCATGGAGCACTGGGCCGGGCTGTTCCATGACCATATGGAAACCCTGCTTGACCATCTCGGCGAGGGTGCCACCGTCAGCCTGGACCACCAGGCCGGCGATGTGCTGACCGCGCGGCTGGAAATGATCGCCGATCATTACGAGGCGCGCCGCATCCCCGCCCGCATCGCCGATGGCGAAACGCCCTATCGCCCCGCCCCCCCCGGCCGCCTCTATCTCGACCGCGAGGATTGGGACGGGATGCTGGAGGGCACCCAGCTCACCATCCTCAACCCCTTCAACAAGCCCGAGGGTGCGGCCGGGGTGGATGCCGGCGGGCGGCAGGGCCGGCTGTTCATGGATGTCCGCCAGGCCGGCGAGAACGTCTTTCGCGCCTATGCCGCGCATGCCGAAACCCAGGCCTCGCGCGGCCGGAAAAACGTGGTGGCGGCCTGGTCGCGCGGCTCGGCCGAGCGCCTGCGCCACATGTTTTCCGAACATCGAGTGGCGGCGGAGCTGGTGGCCGATGCCTATGCCGTGCAGCGGTTGAATCCGGGCGTGGTCGGCGTGGCGCTGCTCGGCCTCGAACGCGGCTTCACCACCGACACGCTGGCGGTCTGCGCCGAGCAGGACCTGCTGGGCGAACGCATCTCCCGCCCGCCGCGCCGGAAGAAACGCGCCGACCAGTTCATCGCCGATGCCACCGGCATCGAGGTCGGCGACCTGCTCGTCCACCAGGACCACGGCATCGGCCGTTATGATGGGCTGGAGACGCTGACCGTCTCCGGCGCGCCGCATGATTGCCTGAAGATGCTCTATCTCGGCGACGACAAGCTCTTCGTGCCGGTCGAGAATATCGAGGTGCTCTCCCGCTTCGGCTCGGAGGGCGCGGGCGTTGCGCTGGACAAGCTGGGCGGCGCCTCCTGGCAGTCCCGCAAGGCCAAGGCCAAGCAAAAAATCGCCGACATGGCCTCGCAGCTCATCCGCGTCGCCGCCGAACGCCGCACGCGCGAGGCCGACAGCTTTACGCCGCCCGAAGGCGCCTGGGACGAATTCTGCGCCCGCTTCCCCTTCGTCGAGACCGAGGACCAGTCCCGCGCCATCGCCGATGTGCTGGAGGATTTCGCCGCCGGGCGCCCGATGGATCGCCTGATCTGCGGCGATGTCGGCTTCGGCAAGACCGAGGTGGCTTTGCGCGCTGCCTTCGTCGCCGCCATGGGTGGCACCCAGGTGGCGGTGGTGGTGCCGACCACGCTGCTCTCGCGCCAGCATTTCCGCACCTTTTCGGCGCGCTTCGAGGGGCTGCCGATCAAGGTCGCCCAGCTCAGCCGTATGGTCACGCCGAAGGAGGCCGCGCTGGTCCGCGCTGGCGTCGCCGATGGCTCGATCAACATCGTCATCGGCACCCATGCGCTGCTGGCCAAGAGCATCGAATTCGCCGAGCTCGGCCTGGTCATCGTCGATGAGGAGCAGCATTTCGGCGTGGCGCATAAGGAGCGGCTGAAATCGCTCAAGACCGACGTCCATGTGCTGACGCTCACCGCCACCCCCATTCCGCGCACCCTGCAACTCGCCCTGACCGGCGTGCGTGAGATGAGCATCATCGCGACGCCGCCGACCGACCGGCTGGCCGTGCGCACCTTCATCATGCCCTGGGACCCGGTGGTGCTGCGCGAGGCGGTGCAGCGCGAGCGTTTTCGGGGCGGCCAGATCTTCTGTGTCGTTCCCCGGCTGGAGGATATGGCGAAGGTCTCTGAACGCCTGCGTGACATCGTGCCCGAGGCGCGCATCATCGAAGCCCATGGCCGGCTGACGCCGACCGAACTCGAGCGCGTGATGACCGAATTCGGCGATGGCCGGCATGACATCCTGCTCTCGACCAACATCGTCGAATCCGGGCTGGACATGCCGGCGGTGAACACGCTGCTGATCCACCGCGCCGACATGTTCGGCCTCGCCCAGCTCTATCAGCTGCGCGGCCGGGTGGGGCGGGGCAAGCAGCGCGGCTATGCCTACCTCACCTGGCCCGCCGCGCATCGGCTTTCTCCGGCCGCCCAGAAGCGCATGGAGGTGATGCAGACGCTGGACAATCTCGGCGCCGGCTTCACCCTGGCCTCGCACGATCTTGACATCCGCGGTGCGGGCAACCTGCTGGGCGACGAGCAATCCGGCCATATCCGCGAAGTCGGCATCGAGCTTTACCAGCAGATGCTGGAGGATGCCGTGGCCGGCCTGAAACACGGCCGCAGGCGCGAGGTGGAGACGGATTTCACCCCCAACATCTCGCTCGGCCTGCCCGTGCTGATTCCGGAGAAATATGTCGCCGAGCTGCCGGTGCGGCTCGGCCTCTACCGGCGCATCGGCAGCCTCGCCAATGACGCCGAGATCGACGCCATGGGCGCCGAACTGGCCGACCGCTTCGGCACCCTGCCGGAGGAGGTTGACAACCTGCTGGCGGTCGTCGCCATCAAGCGGCTCTGCAAGGAGGCTGGGGTGGAGAAGCTCGATGCCGGGCCGAAGGGCGTGGTGCTGAGTTTTCATCGCAACAACTTTGCCAACCCCGCCGGGCTGGTGGGCTGGGTGGGCGCGCAGAAGGGCCTGGTGAAACTGCGCCCCGACCACAAGCTGGCCTTGCTGCGCGAGATGGATTTGCCCGCGCGGGTGCAGGTCGCCCGCGATATCCTCACCAATCTCGTGCGGTTGCGCGGCGAGGGCCGAAAAGCGGCCTGACAAATGTCACGGCGGCGCTAGATTGTTGAAATTCATCCACCCGGAGCAGCCCGATGAACCGTCGCCACATCTTGCCCGCCGCCGCCGCGCTGCTGTCCGCCCCCGCATTGGCGCAGCAGCACCAGCACCACGCCCCCGCGCTGCGGCCGCTGCCCTCCTCGCCGCAGCCCTTCGCCAATGTCTTCCAGGGTGGCGCGCCGCACCACATCACGCCGGCTCAGGAGGCGCAGCGCGTCACCGCCAGCCCCGCCCCCGCCGGCGCCCCCGGCCGCTGGGTGGCCCGCGCCGACATGCCAATTCCGCGCAGCGAAATGGCCTGGGCCACGGCCTGGGGCAATCGCATGCATGTCGTGGGCGGCTATGGCGAGGGCCGTTTCAACCGCGCCTACCACACCGTCTTCAACCCCGGGACCAACCAGTGGTACGACGCCGCCCCCCTGCCGCGCGGCGCCAACCACGTGGCCGTGGTGGCCGATGCCGGGAAAGTCTACGCCATGGGCGGCTTCATTGAGCAGAACCGGGTCTGCGATGATTTCGCCTTCGCCTACGACATCGGAACCGACCGCTGGGCCGAAATCGCCCGCATGCCCCGCCCGCGCGGCGCCGCGGCGGCGACCATTCTGGACGGTAAAGTCCACCTGATCGGCGGCGCCACCGACCCGGGCGATGAACGCGCCTCCATCGGCTGGCATGAGGTCTATGACCCCGCCACCAACCGCTGGGAACGCCGCCGCCCGCTGCCCGCCGCGCGCGACCATGTCGGCTGCGTCACCTTCAACGGCCGCATCCACGTCATCGGCGGCCGCTTCAACACATTCCAGTACAACACTGACATGCACCACGTGTACCTGCCCGCGCGCGACACCTGGGAGGAACTGGCGCCGCTGCCGACCTCGCGCTCCGGCCATGGCATGGTGATCTATCGCGACCGCTTCTTCGTCATGGGCGGCGAGGGCGGCATCATCGAGCGCGGCGTGGCGCGCGATGCCAAGGTCTTCGGCCAGATGGAAAGCTACGACCCGGCGACCAACAGCTGGCAGAGCCACGCGCCGATGCCGACGCCGCGGCATGCGGTCGCGGCGGTCACCATTGGCGACTGGGTCTATGTCGCCGGCGGCGGGGCCGTGCTGGGCGGCATGGTGCAATCGGCGATCCATGAGGCCTTCACGCTGGGCTGAGGCGATCTCCCGCACCGCAACAATCCCACGCTTGCGGCGCAGCGGCCTTGGTTCTAACACGGTTCGCCAAGGTTGTTTGACCCGAAAGGTCTTGCCATGGCGTTGGATACTTCAGTGATGGACCGCATGACGATCGCCGAGGCCTATGCCTTCGACGATGTTCTCCTGGTGCCCGCCTATTCCACGGTGCTGCCCAACGCCACGGACACGCGCACCCGCCTCACTCGCGAGATCGCGCTCAATATCCCCCTGATTGCCGCTGCGATGGACACCGTGACCGAGGCGCCGATGGCGATTGCGATGGCCCAGGCCGGTGGCATCGGCGTCGTCCACAAGAACATGACGGCCGAGGAACAGGCCGAGCAGGTCCGCCGGGTCAAGCGCTTCGAATCCGGCATGGTGGTGAACCCGGTCATGGTCCACCCCGACCAGACCCTGGCCGAATTGCGCGCCATCACCGCCCAGACCCGCATCTCGGGCTTTCCGGTCGTCGAACGCGAAAGCCGCCGCCTGGTCGGCATCGTCACCAACCGCGACACCCGCTTCGCCACCGACCCCAATCTTCGCGTCTATGAGCTCATGACGCGGGAGAATCTGGTCACTGCCCCCGTCGGCATCACCGCCGATGCGGCGCGCCATCTCCTGCATAAGCACCGGCTGGAAAAGCTGCTGGTGGTCGATGACCAGGGGCGCTGCATGGGCCTGATCACGGTCCAGGACATGGACAAGGCCTCCAACTTCCCCGGCGCGGTGAAGGACCCGCTGGGCCGGTTGCGCGTGGCGGCGGCCACCGGCGTGGGCGAGGATGGTTTTCGCCGGGCCGAGGCGCTGGTCGCGGCCGATGCCGATGTCATCGTGGTCGACACCGCCCATGGCCATTCCGGTGGCGTGCTGGAGGCGGTGGAGCGGATCAAGCGCCTGTCCAATTCGGTGCAGGTCGTGGCCGGCAATATCGCAACGCCCGAGGGCGCGCTGGCGCTGATCAATGCCGGGGCGGATGCGGTGAAGATCGGCATCGGCCCGGGCTCGATCTGCACCACCCGCATCGTTGCCGGCGTGGGCGTCCCCCAGCTCACCGCGGTGATGGAAGCGGCCAGCGCCGCGCGCGAAAGGGGCGTGCCGGCGATTGCCGATGGCGGCGTGCGCTCCTCGGGCGATATCGCCAAGGCGATCGCCGCCGGCGCCGATTGCGTGATGATGGGCAGCGTCTTCGCCGGCACCGACGAGGCGCCGGGCGAGGTCTTTCTCTATCAGGGCCGCAGCTACAAATCCTATCGCGGCATGGGCAGCCTGGGCGCCATGGCCCGCGGCTCGGCCGATCGCTACTTCCAGGCCGAGGTGCAGGACTCCCTGAAACTGGTGCCGGAAGGCGTCGAGGGCCGCGTTGGCTACAAGGGCCCGGTCAGCGCCGTAATCCACCAGATGGTCGGCGGCCTGAAATCCGCCATGGGCTATACCGGCAGCGCCACGATCGAGGCGATGCAACGCAACACCCGCTTCCGCCGCATCACCGGCGCCGGCCTGCGTGAGAGCCACGTGCATGACGTGGCGATCACCCGCGAGGCACCCAACTACCGACAGGATGGATGATGCCCCGCGCCGCCGCCGTCATTTTCGATGCCTATGGCACGCTGCTCGACGTGAACAGCGCGACCCAGAAACACGCCGATCGCCTGGGCGAGAGCTGGGAGCGCATCAGCGTGCAGTGGCGCGCCAAGCAGCTGGAATACACCTGGGTGCGCAGCATGAGCGGGGCCGCGCATCATGAGGATTTCTGGCTCTGCACCCGCGACGCGCTGGATGTGGTGATGGCGCGTAACGGCCTGCATGACGCGCAGCTCAGGCAGGATCTGCTGGATGCCTACCGCGTGCTCGCGGCCTATCCCGAGGTGCCGGCGATGCTGCGCGAATTGCGCGCGGCCGGCATCCCCGCCGCCATCCTCTCCAATGGCTCGCCCTTCATGCTGGAGAGCGCCGTGGAGGCCGCGGGCATCGACAAGCTGCTCGATGCGGTGCTCAGCGTGGAGGAGGTGGGCGTCTTCAAGCCCGACCCCCGGGTCTACCAGCTCGCCACCCGGCAATTCGGCTGCCCGGCCGACCAGATGCTTTTCGTCTCCGCCAATCCATGGGACGGCCAGGCGGCGGCCCATGCCGGCTTCCAGGTGGTGCGGATCAACCGCGACGGCGGCCCGGATGAATACGGCCTGGCCCCGATGCTGCTGGCCGAATTGCCCGACCTCTCCGGCCTGCCGGAGCTGGCCGGCGTTTGACCCCCTCCGCCCGGATCGCGGCCGCCATCGACCTGCTGGCTGCCTTCACCGCCCAGCCGCGCCGCCCAGCGGACGCCATCGCGCATGATTTTTTTCGCGCCCGCCGCTACATCGGCGGTGGCGACCGGCGAGAGGTCAGCGACACCGTCTGGGGCGTGGTGCGCGAGCATTCCCGCCTGGCCTGGTGGATCGCCCGCGGTGGTGCCGAGCCCTCGCCGCGGCTGCTGGTGCTGGCCTTCCTGGTGCTGGTGCAGAACCGCGCGCCGGCCGCGCTCTTCGTCCCCGACCTCTATGGCCCGCCGGCGCTCGACCGCGCCGAGCTTGCCCTGGCCGAAAGCCTGCGCCACCAGCCCCTGCTGCATGCCGACATGCCCGAGGGGGTCGCGCTGAACCTGCCGGATTGGGCAAGCCCGGGCCTGCGCGAGCGCTTTGGTGACAGCCTGCCGGCCGAGGCCGCCGCGATGCAGGGCAGCGCGCCGGTCGACCTGCGGGTGAACCTGCTGCGCGGCAACCGGCAGACCGCCCAGGCCGCCCTGGCGGGGGAGGGCATCACCACCGAGACCACGCTGTTCTCGCCCTGGGGCCTCAGGCTGATGAACCGCACGCCCATCGGCACGGCCCGCGCCTATACCGCCGGGCTTGTCGAGGTGCAGGACGAGGGCAGCCAGTTGATCGCCGCCCTGTGCGATGCGAGGCCCGGCATGCGCGTCGCCGATGTCTGCGCCGGCGCTGCCGGAAAAACCCTGGCCATGGCGATGAACATGGCCAATAAGGGCCGCATCACCGCCTGCGACGTCTCCGCCCCCCGCCTTGCCGGGGCGATGAAGCGCCTCGCTCGCGCCGGCGTCGACAATGCCGAGACCCATCTCTTCACCGCCGGCGACAAATGGGCGAAGCGGCGCGCCGGAACCTTCGACCGGGTGCTGGTCGATGCCCCCTGCACCGGCACCGGCACCTGGCGCCGCAACCCCGATGCCCGCCAGCGCACCAATGCCAATGACCTCGCCGAGCTGGTCCAAAAGCAGCATGACATTTTGGTTATGTCTGCCGTTTTGGTGCGACCCGGTGGGCTTTTGGTCTACGCTACCTGCTCGTTGCTGCCCGAGGAGGATGAGCGACAGGTGGACCGCTTTCTGGAAAAGCACCCTGAATTCAGCGTTCTGCCGCTTGCCCAGGCATGGGAATCGGCAGGAATGCCAGGCCCGCCGCCGGGGCAGGGGCCGCATCTCCTGATGACCCCGGCGCGCCATGGCACCGATGGATTTTTTGCCGCGGTGCTGCGCCGCGCCGCGCCGCCCGCCGCCTCCGCCCCGGCCTCCGGCCCACCCGCCGGCCCAGCCCCGTGATCCACATCCGCCGCGCCCGGCCGCAGGATGCCAATGGCATGGGCCTCGCGCATGTCGCGGCCTGGCGCAGCGCCTATGCCGGCATCCTGCCCGAGGCCTACCTCTCCAGGCTCTCCGCCGTGCGCGAGGCCGCCGCCTATCAGCGCGGCATCGCCGGCCGGCAGCATGGTCACGCCGCCTTCGTGGCGGTGGCTGGCGAGGAGGACATGCCCGAAGGCACCCGCGCGCCCCCGGGCGGGCTGGTGGTGGGCTTCGTCACCGGTGGCCGCTCCCGCCGGCCCGAGATGGCCGAGGGCGAGGTGGAGACCCTCTATATTCTCGACGACTGGCGCGAACAGGGCATCGGCCGGCGGCTGATGCGCGCCATGGCCGCCCACCTCCACGCCCTGCATTGCCGCAATGCCGTCGTCTGGGTGCTGGCCGACAATCCCTCGCGCTGGTTCTACGAGCGGCTGGGTGGCCGCACCGTCGCGCGCGGCGAGGTGCATGTCGCCGACCAGACCCTGACCCAGCAGGCCCTGCTGTGGGACCCGGTGGAGAGCCTGCTGGCGGCGACGGCTGGCACCAGCAGCCCGAGCTGATCCAACCCGCCGCCCGGTGGACAAATCGCGGCATCGGTGATGTGTGGCGCGGGAAGCCGGGCTTGCCCGGCCCTTCGACCACAGGAGCCCTTGATGGATGCCGCCCTGGAGCATGATGAGCGCGGGGTGCCCATGCCCCAGGCCCATTGGCTGCAACACAATGACCACCGCTTCCGCACGCCCGTGGACCTCGCCCGCGCAGCACTCCCTGTCGGCCGCGTGCTGATCGTGGGCTCCTGCTTCGCCGGGGGCCTCAGCCATTTCTGCGAGCGCGTGTTCGCCGGCGCCGGCTGCGATCATCTCACCTATAATTTCGTGGGTGAATTGCCCGGCCAGCCGCCGCACCCCATCGGTGCCTATGCCTTCCAGCTCGTCGCCCTGCCGCTGCGCAGCGTGATGCCGGAGGGGATGTTCTTCAACCTGCGCCATGCCGACCTCGCGGCTTATGAGCGGGCGCTGGCCGAATCCGAGCTGCGGCTGATGCACATGCTCAACGGCTCGACCGGCTATGGCGCGGCGCATGGCCTGCCCACCTTCATCGCCAATTTCCTCCTGCCGCAGCAGAATTCCATGGGCCGGCTGCTGCCGCAGAACGACGCGCGCAACCCCGCCTGGTTCGTCGCCCGCCTCAATGCGGTGATCGCCGAGCGCGCGGCCACCCACCCCAACACCTATGTCCTGGATTTCGACGGCATCGCCGCCACCATCGGCCGCCGCCACATCCAGGACGACATCATCGCGATGAACAGCCACAACGTGTTCATCTCGGACTGGGATTACCCCCGCGACCGCAACCGGCTGCACCCGCCCGCCTCGATCATGCGGATGCACGAGATCAAGTCCGACGAGTTCATCCTGGCGATCTGGACCGAGGCGGCGGCGATGCTGCGCACCATCCGCCAGCAGGACAGCGTCAAGCTGGTCATCATCGACCTCGATGACACGCTCTGGCGCGGTGTGATCGCCGAGGAGGGGGTGGACAACCCCGCCCTGCTCGAAGGCTGGCCGCTGGGCATCATCGAGGCGCTGACCATGCTCAAGCGCCGCGGCATCCTGCTGGCCATCGTCAGCCGCAATGACGAGGCGACGATCCGCAGGCTCTGGCCCGATGTCATCGGCGACAAGCTGCCGCTGGAGGAATTCGCGAGCGTACGGATCAACTGGGACCCCAAGCCCGGCAATGTCGCGGCGGTGCTGGCCGACTGCAACCTGCTGGCCCGCAGCGCGCTGTTCATCGACGACAATCCCGTCGAACGCGCGGCGGTGCAGGGCGCGCATCCCGATATCCGGGTGCTGGGCCAGGACCTCTACTACATCCGCCGGATCCTGCTCTGGGCGCCGGAGCTCCAGGTCGCCGCCATCACCGAGGAAGCCGGCCGCCGCACCGAGATGATCCAGGCCCAGACCCAGCGCGAGGAGGCGCGCGCGCAGATGCCGCGCGAGGAGTTCCTGGCCGGGCTGGGTGTTGCGATGACGCGGCTGACGATCACCGCGGCCGACCATCCGCGATACCCCCGCGCCTTCGAATTGCTGAACAAATCCAACCAGTTCAACACCACCGGTCGGCGCTGGTCGCCCGAGGAGATGCACGCCTTCCTCGCCGGCGGCGGGCGGATCGAGGCCTTCGAGGTGGCGGACAACTTCACCCAATACGGCCTGGTCTGCGTCGCCCTGATCGATGGCGCGGCCTTCACCCAATATGTGATGAGCTGCCGCGTGCTGGGGCTGGAGGTGGAGGCCTGCGCGATCGCGACACTGGCCGCCGAACTCATCCTCGAACATGGCGTGGCGCGGGGGATGATGGTGGAGACCGACGCCAATATCCTCTGCCGGACACTCTACGAGAAGGCGGGTTTTCTGCCGGTGGATGGCCATTGGGCGACCACGGCGGGCAAGCTGCGGCCGGCGCCGGGGCATGTTCGGGTGGGGTAGGCGTACCAAAGGGCCTTTCCGCCCTTTGCGGATGGCGGCCAGGGGAAGGCCGCGCCTTCCCCAAGGCGCAGCTTACGAGTTGGGCCCGCGGCCCAGCCCGATCGGCTGCCACCGTTGCAGCGCCGTGCTTTGCAGAACAGCCGGATTGACGCAGCTCATCGGCCATTTTCCCGACAGCACCAGCGCCAATTCGCTGCCCACGCGGCGCTTGCGCGCCTCATCGAACCGCGCCGAGGCCGAGGCGGTGTGGGCGGAGAGAATGACATTGTCCATCGACAGGATGGGGTTGTTGTGGCTGGGCGGTTCCACCTCCAGCACATCGAGCCCGGCATAGGCGATCCAGCCTTCGCTGAGCGCCTTGATCAGTGCGCTCTCATCCACCGTGGGGCCACGGCCGGTGTTGATGAAGATCGCGCTCTTCTTCATTTGCCTGAAGTGCTGCTCCTTCAGCAGGTGGGTGCATTCCGGCCGGGCCGGGGCATGCATGGACACGAAATCGGACTGGCTCATCACCTCGTTGAGGGTTGCCGGCATCACGCCGTGTTCTGCGATCTGCGTCTCGTCCAGGAACGGGTCATAGGCGATCATCCGCAGGCCGAAGGGTGCCGCGCGGCGGGCCACGGCGCGGGCGACGCGGCCGAAACTTACGAAACCCAGCGTCTGGCCCATCAGCCGGGGGATTTTCAGCAGCGCCGGGCGGCCTTCCTTCCAGCGGTGTTCGCGCACCATGCGGTCCTGCTCGATGACGCGGCGGAAGGTGGAGAGGAGCAGCGTCATGGCATGGTCGGCCACCTCCTCGATGAAGGTGTCGGGCACGTTGGTGACGGGAATGCCGGCCGCGGTCGCGGCCTTCACATCCACGCTGTCCACGCCGACGGAACCCAGGGAGATCACCTTGCAGTTCTTCAGGGCGGCGATGATCTCGGCGGAGATGGGAATGCCCTTGGCATAGATCGCATCGGCCGTGGCGGCAGCGGCGATGAAGCCCGCCGTGTCGGTGGGCGCCTCGATGAGTTCGACATCCATGCCCTGCAGCGCTTCCATCTCCAGGGAATAGTCGCTGCTGCCGACGGTGAAGCTGGCCCCTGCCGGGGTGATGATGCGGTGCTTTGCCACGCTTTCCTCCAGTGATTTGCTGGGGGAAAGCGAAGCATGCGCGGGCGGGCGCTACAACCCGGGGTCAGTGCAGCCGAAACACCCCATTGGTATAGCGCAGCTCCGCCGGCTGCGTCAGCGCGGCCGAGGCCACGCGCACCGAATGCAGCGCGCCCTCGATTTCACGCCGCCAGAAATCGAGGAAACGGCTCAGTTCAGGAAAACCCGGCGCGCGATCCACCTTCTGCCAGATGAAGCTTTGCAGCACCGCCGGATGGTCAGGCATGTGGTAGAGGATTTCAGCTGTGGTCAGGCGCCAGTCGGGCTGGCGGATCATCGGGGCGAGCACGTCGAGCATGGCTTCTCCTTGGTGGTAAGGATGCCGCGCGCCTTGCACTTCCTGGCCTGGGCACACTCGCGGCACCCCTGACTGTCACCATTCTGCCATGGGTTCGGCTGCGGTCCGCAAGAAAAATCGCTGCGATTCCAGTCGATTGGCACTCGCACTCCAGGAGTGCTGCAAATGCCTTGACGACGGCCAGGTCAGCTTCTACATCGCTGGCACTCCTTGGGTGAGACTGCTAGCGGGCTTCGTGTCCGGCGGTCTTTCCAGGGGACTGTGGCCCGGGGGACCCCCTGGGCTGCATCACTTCCACCTTCTCAGGAGAGGAACAGCCCTATGAGCTTTCGCCCCCTGCACGACCGCATCCTGGTCGAGCGCATCGAAGCCGAAGCCAAGACTGCCGGCGGCATCATCATCCCCGACACCGCCAAGGAAAAGCCGCAGGAAGGTCTCGTGATCTCCGTCGGCAATGGCGCGATCAACGAGGATGGCGACGTCCGCCCGCTCGACGTCAAGGCCGGTGACCGCATCCTGTTCGGCAAGTGGAGCGGCACGGAAGTGAAGCTCGACGGCAAGGACCTTCTGATCATGAAGGAATCCGACGTGATGGGCATCATCGACACCAAGGCCGCCTGATTTCGGGCCCGGCGCGCCGAAAGCGGCGCGCCGCCCATTTCCGCAACATTCGCAAGAGAGAACCCAGACAATGGCAGCTAAAGACGTCAAGTTCGGCGCCCAGGCGCGCGACCGCATGCTCCGCGGCGTGGATATTCTGGCCGACGCCGTCAAGGTGACGCTCGGCCCCAAGGGCCGCAACGTGGTCATCGACAAGTCCTTCGGCGCGCCCCGCATCACCAAGGACGGTGTGACGGTCGCCAAGGAAATCGAACTGGCCGACAAGTTCGAGAACATGGGCGCCCAGATGGTGCGCGAAGTGGCCTCGAAGACCAACGACACCGCCGGTGACGGCACCACGACCGCGACCGTGCTGGCCCAGGCCATCATCCGCGAGGGTGCCAAGGCCGTGGCCGCCGGCATGAACCCGATGGATCTGAAGCGCGGCATCGACAAGGCCGTCACCCAGATCGTGGGCGAGCTGGAAGCCAAGACCAAGAAGATCACGACCTCGGCCGAAGTCGCGCAGGTCGGCACACTCTCCGCCAATGGCGAGAGCGAAATCGGCAAGATGATCGCCGAAGCGATGGAGAAGGTCGGCAACGAGGGTGTCATCACCGTCGAGGAAGCCAAGTCCATCCAGACCGAACTCGACGTCGTCGAGGGCATGCAGTTCGACCGCGGCTATGTCTCCCCGTATTTCATCACGAATGCGGAGAAGATGATCGCTGAGATGGATCAGCCCTACATCCTGATCTTCGAGAAGAAGCTCTCCCAGCTCCAGCCGATGCTGCCGCTGCTCGAGGCCGTGGTGCAGTCGGGTCGCCCGCTGGTGATCATTGCCGAGGACGTGGAGGGCGAAGCCCTGGCGACCCTGGTCGTGAACAAGCTGCGTGGCGGGTTGAAGATCGCCGCCGTCAAGGCGCCGGGCTTCGGCGATCGTCGCAAGGCGATGCTGGAAGACATCGCGATCCTGACCGGTGGTCAGCTGATCAGCGAAGACCTCGGCATCAAGCTCGAGACCGTCACCCTCGCCATGCTCGGCAAGGCGAAGATGATCCGCATCGAGAAAGAGAACACGACGATCGTCGATGGCGCTGGCGAGAAGAGCGAAATCCAGGGCCGTTGCGAGCAGATCAAGGCGCAGATCGAGGAGACCACCTCGGACTACGACCGCGAGAAGCTGCAGGAGCGCCTGGCCAAGCTCGCCGGTGGCGTGGCCGTCATCCGCGTCGGTGGCAGCACCGAAGTGGAAGTGAAGGAGCGCAAGGATCGCGTGGACGACGCGCTGCATGCGACGCGCGCCGCCGTGCAGGAGGGCATTGTTCCGGGTGGTGGCACCGCGCTGCTGCGCGCCAGCACCAACCTGCACACGCTCAAGGGCATCAACTCCGACGAGCAGGTCGGCATCGAGATCGTTCGCAAGGCCATTCAGGCCCCGGCGAAGCAGATCGCCGAGAATGCCGGCAAGGATGGCGCCGTGATCTGCGGTGAAGTCCTGCGCAGCGATGTGTGGGAATTCGGCTACGACGCGCAGCTCGACGAGTACAAGAACCTCGTCGACGCCGGCATCATCGACCCGACCAAGGTCGTGCGCACGGCGCTGCAGGATGCGGCCTCGGTCGCTTCGCTTCTGATCACCACGGAAGCGATGGTGGCCGAGCGTCCGGCGAAGTCCTCGGCTCCGGCCGGCGGCGGCGGCGGCGGCATGGGCGGCATGGGCGACATGGACTTCTAAGTCCGGCCTGACGGATACACCCCTGACCGAAGTGCCGCCGGCGCTGAGGTCAGAATCGGGTGGTCGAATGAAGGGGGCGGTCCGCAAGGGCCGCCCCTTTTTTTGTCCGCGACGCGGACCGGCATAGAGGCGGCGCAGGCCCCTGGCATGGCGCGCGGTACCGTCGCCCCAGGCTGCGGCCCCCACCGGGCTGTCGGGCAGGCGGAAGGCCGCGGCCACACCGGGCATGAGCGAGGGCTGCTCCTGCACGCCGGCCTGTACATGCCGCCGCATCTCGCGCCTTGCGCCGAGCTGGTAGAAGAGGACGATCGCCGCCGAGGGCGGTGCTCGCCCATCTCGTTCCGCCCGCATTGTGATGCCCGGACAGGCGGCAGGGATGCGTGGTGCCCGGGCCTCGGCCACAACCCCTGGGCGACTAGCCGCGATCAATCGATTGCAGGGTGAATGTTTTCAATCGCAAGGCGGAATGATGACGGTCTTTCTCGATCTTCATGTGCACGCGCGTCGTCTTTGTTTGACTCTGCGCCTCTGATATGCGCCCTGTATCTCAGCGTGACGAAGAGGATAACGCGAATGCCCGTCGGGACAGTTAAGTGGTTCAACGCTACCAAAGGATTCGGGTTCATTACCCCTCCCAGCGGTGGCAAGGACGTCTTTGTGCACATCACTGCCGTGCAGAAGGCCGGGCTCCAGGGCCTGCAGGAGAATCAGAAGATCGAGTATGAGGTCGCGGTGGAACGCGGCAAGGAAGCGGCGATCAACCTCAAGCCTATCTGAGCTTGAACGCCTGAAGTGACTGGCTTGGGCGGCGCCTTGAAATGCGCCGCCTGACTGGTTCAGATTAGAACTTATTCATGCGTCAGGTGCGCTGGCGTGCGCCGCACACCCTGTAACCGTCTGGGACTCGCGCCCTCGTCCGGGCCTCGCACTCAGCCCAAAAATCCCCATCCCGCCGTCACCATCGCCGAGATCAGCCGCGCCATATCGGCGCGCAGCCTTTCCATGCCGAGATGCGGCTCGATTCGCGCCTCATCCATGTAGAGCGGCCGCGCGAGTTCGAGCTGCAGCACATGCACCCCTTCCCGTGGGCGGCCGTAATGCCGCGTGATATAGCCACCAGCATAGGGATCATTGCGCTGGGTGCGATAGCCAAACCCCGCCAGCGTGCTTTCCACCAGCCGCGTCGCGCGCGGCGCGCAGGTCGTGCCATGCGCATCGCCCAAAACCATGTCGGGCGGGGGCCCCTGCTGGCCGGGATGGGTCGGCATGGAATGGCAGTCCACCAGCAGGCAATGGCCGAAATTGTCCCGCGTTTCGGCGATCAGCGCAGCCAGCGCGGCGTGATAGGGCTGCCAGCAATTGCGCACCCGCGCCTCGGCCTCGGCAAAGGGCAGCTTGCGGCGATAGATGCCCTCGCCACTCGCCACCACGCGGGCGATGGTGCCCAGGCCAGCCCCCACGCGGGGGCTGGCGCTGTTCACCCAGGCCGGCAGGGGGGCGTCGAACATCGTGGGGTCCAGCTCCCAGGGCTCGCGATTGGCGTCGCAATAGGCCCGCGGGAAGGTCGCGGCGAGCAGCGGCGCGCCGAGTTCCGGTGCGGCGCCGAACAGCTCATCGACGAAGCTGTCCTCGGAGCGGCGCAGCGCCAGCGGATCGAGCCTGGCGGCGGCCACGAACTCCGCGGGATAATTCCGCCCGGAATGCGGCGAGGCGAAGATCACCGGGCTCAGCGCGCGGATCGGCCGCTGCAGCCGGAAGGCCGGGCTGACTGTCACGGGCGCCGCGGTCGCGAGAGAGGC
>CAYNBM010000007.1:0-185690 GCA_964395305.1 uncultured Rubritepida sp. | reverse complement strand
CGCCCGCCCTGCGGCGGAACACTGGCAACCGTGCCTTCCATGATCTTCAGCAGGGCCTGTTGCACGCCCTCGCCGCTCACGTCGCGGGTGATGCTCGGGTTGTCGGACTTGCGGGAAATCTTGTCGACCTCGTCGATATAGACGATGCCGCGCTGCGCCCGCTCCACATTGTAGTCGGCGGCCTGCAGCAGCTTGAGGATGATGTTCTCGACATCCTCGCCCACATATCCCGCCTCGGTCAGCGTGGTCGCATCGGCCATGGTGAAGGGCACATCGAGAATCCGCGCCAGCGTCTGGGCCAACAAGGTCTTGCCCGAGCCGGTGGGGCCCAGCAGCATGATGTTGGACTTGGCGATCTCGATCTCGTTGTTCTTCGCCTGCGCCGCCAGCCGCTTGTAGTGGTTGTGCACCGCGACAGCCAAAACCTTCTTCGCATGCTCCTGCCCGATGACGTAATCATCCAGCACCTTGCAGATCTCGCGCGGGGTGGGCACCCCATCGCGGCTCTTGACCAGCGTGGTCTTGTGCTCCTCACGGATGATATCCATGCAGAGTTCGACGCATTCATCACAGATGAACACTGTCGGGCCAGCGATCAGCTTGCGAACCTCGTGCTGCGACTTGCCGCAGAAGGAACAATACAGCGTGTTCTTGGAATCGCCGGAAGACTTGCTCATGCTTGCTCCTCGCCCGCCTGGCCCGCCGGGACGGCGGAGGCGAGCGTCATCAGATTGTAGCCCCGGCGAAGGCCGGGGGGAAGATTCGTCTCAATTCGGTACGAAGAGCGAAACAATTCAGCTCTTCGCCGCTTCGGCGCCGGTCAAGGGCCGCTTGTCGACGACATGGTCGATCAGGCCGAAATCCCGGGCTTCCTCGGCGGAGAGGTAGGTGTCGCGCTCCATCTTCTTCTCGATCTCCTCGACCGGCTGGCCGGTGTGGTTGGCGTAGATCTGGTTCAGCCGGGCCCGGGTCTTGAGGATTTCGCGCGCCTGGATCTCGATATCCGTGGCCTGGCCCTGGGCGCCGCCGGAGGGCTGGTGGATCATCACCTGGCTGTTCGGCAGGGCGTAGCGCTTGCCCTTCTCACCCGCCATCAGCAGCAGCGAGCCGGCGGAAGCCGCCATGCCCACGCAGACGGTGGAAACCGGCGAGCGGATGTATTGCATCGTGTCATACATCGCGAGGCCCGCGGTCACCACGCCGCCGGGCGAGTTGATGTAGAAGGAAATATCCTTGTTCGGGTTCTCGCTCTCCAGAAACAGCAGCTGGGCGCAGATCAGCGACGCCACCTGGTCGAAGATCGGCCCGGTGAGAAAAATGATCCGCTCCTTCAGCAGGCGCGAATAGATGTCATAGGCGCGCTCGCCCCGCGCGCTCTGCTCCACGACCATTGGCACGAGGGAGTTGTTGTAGATTTCGACCGGATCGCGGCCCTGGATGATGGACATGCTGCTTGGCATCCTCGTTCGTGGCCCCCGCCTGCTGGGTTCAAATGATGGGCGGCCACGGGTTGGCGTGGGCCGCCGAATCACCGGCCAGCCCACAGGGTAACCGATAGGATGTGGGCAGAAGGTGAACGAAGGAAAGACCCCCTGCCCCGCCTTCACGCCATGGTTGCCACGCGCTCGCCAAGCCGCTGCCGCGCGGTGGGCAGCGGCCGGTGCAAATGGCCGAAGGCATCGCGCTCGAGAAAATAGCCGGTAAGCCGCAGGCCATCCCGCCATTCCAGGGGGCCGGCCTGGCCGTCATCGCGCAGGAAGCGCGGCAATGGCAGCAGCCGCTCGGCATAGGGCAGGCCGGCCTCGGCACTGACGGCGCGGCCACTGCGCGGCGAGACCCACACCAGATCCTCGGTCGCGCCGGTCGCGGCACAGGAGGAGAAATCAAGGCCATAGCCCAGCTCGGCCAGCAAAGCCGCTTCCCAGCGGATCAAGGCCTCCACCCCGCGATGCGGGTCCCGCGCCAGGGCGACCACGAGGCGCACCAGGCCATGAAAGGTCCGGGGGTGGGGCTGGCGCTCAGGCAGGGCACCCTCGGCCACGGCGCAGGCCGCGGTCAGCACATCCAGCGCCAGCGGGTCGTCCATGGCCAGCGCGGCGGCGGCATGCACCATCTCGCCGCTCACGGCGCCGAGCTGGTCGGACAGC
Source organism: uncultured Rubritepida sp. (assembly GCA_964395305.1). Classification (GTDB taxonomy): domain Bacteria; phylum Pseudomonadota; class Alphaproteobacteria; order Acetobacterales; family Acetobacteraceae; genus Rhodovarius. Next base: position 183,543 of record CAYNBM010000007.1, on the reverse strand, counting down.
CGCGCCACCCAGCGCGCCTCCACCAGATTGCCGGGCTGCCAGAGCGGCGCCTGGGCGCGGGACTGCCCGCCGCGCGCCATGCCGGGGTGGCGGCCCATCGCCTCGGTCAGCAGGGTGACGACGAGGCCGCTTTCGCCAAAAGGGCGGGCGCCGATGACAACGGCCGGCCCCTCCCAGGCCTCCGTCACCCCTCATCCTCCAGGCCGAGTGCCCGGATATGGCTGCGACTGTCATCCCAATTCGCCCGGTCCTTCACGTTGAGGAAGAGGTGGATGGGTTTTTCGAGCAGCTGGCTCAGCTCCTGCCGCGCGCGGCGGCCGATATCCTTGATCTTGCTGCCGCCCTCGCCGATCAGGATCGCCTTCTGGGTCGGCCGGGAGACATAGATCGTGAGGTCCACCCGGGCCGAGCCGTCCTGGTGCTCCTTCCAGCTCTCGGTCTCCACGGTGGCGTGGTGCGGCACCTCGTCATGGGTGAGCCGCAGGATGTGTTCGCGGACAATTTCGGCGGCCAGCATGCGGTTGGGCAGGTCCGACAGCTCATCCTCGGGGAAGAGCCAGGGGCCGGCGGGGGCCTCCACCGCCATGGCCTGCAGCATCAGGTCGATGCCATCGCCCTTGGTGGCGCTGAGCATGAAGGTTTCGGAAAAAGCAAGTTCGGCGTTCAGCGCGGCCGTCAAAGGCAATAATTGCTGGCGGTCGATCAGGTCGATCTTGTTCAGCGCCAGCCAGATCGGCCGGGTCGTGCCCTTCAGCCTGTCGATGATCGCCCGCACCGCATCGGTCATGCCGGCCTTGGCATCGACGACGAGCAGGGCGATATCGGCGTCCTTCGCGCCCCCCCAGGCCGCGGCCACCATGGCACGGTCCAGCCGGCGCTTGGGGGCGAAGATGCCCGGCGTATCGACCAGGATGAGCTGCGCCGGCGGCCGCATCACCACGGCGCGGATGCGGAACCGCGTGGTCTGCGGTTTCGGCGAGACGATGGTCACCTTGGTGCCCGAAGCCTGGTTCACCAGGGTGGATTTCCCCGCATTCGGGGCGCCGATGATGGCGATGAGGGCGCAGCGTGTGTCTGTCATGTCGCGCCCTTCTACGCCCTTCCCGCGCCGCGGGAAGGTTTTTCAGACGAACCAGAGCAGGCCGGGGAATTCGAACGGCACCGGCAGTTCCGCCTGGACGCGGCCGGTGAAGGTCAGCGAGGTGTCGATCAACCCATTGCCGTCGATATCGGCATGCAGGGTCGCCCCCTTCCAGCCCGCCACCCCATCATTGGCCACCCAGATCGATTGGCTGGTCCCCGGCGTCCAGCCGAAGAGCGAGACCTGCTCGCCCGCCGTCCAGTCGGTGATGGTGTTCCACACCGACCCGGCGATGGCGCCGCGGCGGTCGATGAAGAAGGTATCCACCCCCGCGCCGCCGGTGACGAAGTTGGAGCCCGTGCCACCATCGATCACGTCATTGCCGGCGCCACCGTCGATCGCGTCGTCTCCCGTGCCGGCATTGATGAAGTCGGCCGTTTCGGTGCCGAGCACGACGTCATTGCCGGGCCCGGTCAGCAATTGGTTCACCAGGCCGGGGACCGGGCCAGTGTAAGGATCGGGCAGCACAAAGCGCCCCGTTCCGCCGTCGAGGCTGACATAGACCAGCCCGGTGTCGAGGGCCTCCACCGCCGCCAGGCTGACCGACGCCGCTTCGCCCCACTGGAAGCTCTCGACATTGACGAACTGGTCGACCCCGTCGGCGCCGCTGATCAGCACCACCCCATCGCGCACGCCGATGCGGTAGGAGGCCTGGCTGCCGGAGAACTGCGCGAGATCGCTTCCCGCGCCGCCATCGATGGTGTCATTGCCGGTGCCGCCGACGAGCGTGTCATTGCCCGCGCCGCCCTGGATGATGTTGTTGTCGGTACTGCCGGTCAGGCTGTCATTGCCGGCGCCGCCCACCAGGTTCTGCATGCTGAAGGCCGTGTCAATTCCGGCGCCGCCGGTATTCTGTGCCGTGAACAGCGCCAGGCTGAACACGATATTGCTGGTGGCCGAGGCGTAACTCAGCGTGTTGTTGCCGCCCTCGCCGCTCATCGTGTCGTTGCCGGCGCCGCCCTCGATGGTGTCGTCACCGTTGTTGCCGTTGAGGAAGTTGTCGCCGCCATCGCCGGTCAGGCTGTCATTGTAAACGCTGCCGGTCAGATCCTCGAAGCCGGTCACCATGTCGGTGCCGGCGCCGCCCGTTGCCTGCGCCGTGGTCAGTGCCAGGCTGACGGTGACGGCACCCGGCGCCGTGGCATATATCAGCAGATCGACGCCCGCGCCGCCGGTCAGCAGGTCATCTCCGAGGTCACTCTCGATGATGTCATTGCCCAGGCCGCCATCGATGGTGTCGTTGCCGCCGCCACCATTGAGCTGGTCATCGCCCGCCCCGCCGCTGATGACGTTGGCATGGCCATCACCGGCCATGACGTCCGTGTCCGAGCCACCCACCAGGTTCTCGAAGCCGCTGATCGTATTGGTCATGCCGACGTAGATGGAAATCGGTGAATAAGGGGTCTGTGCTGTGGTCTGTGTCAGGTTGATGAAGATACCCGTCGTGGCCCAGGCGTAGCTCAGCGTGTCGATGCCGGCGCCGCCATCCAGCGTGTCATTGCCGGCGCGGCCCTCGATGACGTTGTTGCCGGCATCGCCGGTCAACCGGTCATTGCCCGCACTGCCTGTGAGGTTCTCGAAATTGCTCACCGTGTCGGTGCCAGAGCCGCCGGTCACCTGCGCCGTGGTCAGCGCCAGGCTGATCGTGACGCCGGCGTTGGCCGAGGCGTAGCTCAGCGTGTCATTATCCGCCCCGCCATCCAGCGTGTCATTGCCCGCGCCACCATCGATGGTGTCGCTGCCGCCGCCGCCGCCGATGATGTTCGCCCCTCCATTGCCCGTCAGGCTGTCATTGCCGGCGCCGCCCGTCAGGTTCTCGAAATTGCTCACGGTGTCCGTGCCGGCCCCGCCGGTCACCTGCGCCGTGGCCAGCACCAGGCTGACCGTGACGCCGTCGGTGGCAGCGGCATAGCTCAGCGTGTCGGTCTCGGTACCGCCGTCGAGCGTATCATTGCCCGCGCCGCCCACGATGGTGTCATTGCCGCCGCCGCCCTGGATGACGTTGTTGCCGCCATCGCCGGTCAGGCTGTCATTGCCGCCGCCGCCGGTCAGGTTCTCGAAATTGCTCGCCGTGTCGGTGCCGGACCCGCCGGTGACCTGCGCCCCGCCCTGCGCGGCCAGGCTGACGGTGAGGGAGGTGGTGGCCGAGGTATAGCTCAGCGTGTCATTGCCCGTCCCGCCATCAAGCGTGTCATTGCCCAGGCCACCATCGATCGTGTCATGGCCGGCGCCGCCGGCGATGCTGTTGGCGACGATGGTGCCGGTCAGGCTGTCATTGCCGGCGCCGCCGATCAGGGTCTCGAAGAAGAAGACCGTGTCGGTTCCGGCATCACCGGCGTTCTGCGCCGTGTTCAGCGCCAGGTTGATGGTGATGTTGCCGGTGGCCGTGGCGTAGTTCAGCGTGTCATTGCCCGCGCCGCCATTCAACCGGTCATTGCCCGCGCCGCCTTCGATGGTGTCGTCGCCCTCACTGCCCGCGAGCTCGTTATTGCCGGCATCGCCGATCAGGCTGTCATTGCCCGCGCCGCCGAAGAGGTTCTCGAAGCCGCTGAACGTGTCATTGCCAGTGCCGCCGGTGGCCAGGCCGGTGATAAGACTGGCCACCACACCCGTCGTGGCGGCGAGGAGCACCGTGTCGATACCCTCACCACCGACGAGCAGGTCGTCCCCGGCCTCGCCATTGATCGAATCGTTGCCAGCGGCGCCATTGATAGTGTCATTGCCCGCGCCGCCCTGGAGGATGTTGGCGCCGTCATCGCCGGTCAGGCTGTCATTGCCCGCGCCACCGGACAGGTTCTCGAAGTTGCTGAGCACATCATTGCCCGCGCCGCCGGTGGCCAGGCCAGTGACAAGATTGGCCACCACATTCGCGGTCGCAGTGTAGTAGGTCACGCTATCGGAGGTGCCGGCGCCGCCATCGAGCGTGTCATTGCCCAGGCCACCTTCGATGAGGTCATCGCCGCCGCCGCCCTGGATGATGTTGGCAGCGTCGCTCCCTCCCAGAATGTCGGAGGCCACGCCGCCGATGAGATTCTCGAAGTTGCTGATGATGTCATGGCCGGCGCCACCGCTGGTAAAGGGCTCGGCCAGGCTGACAACCACGCCAATCGTCGCCGAGGCATAGGTCAGCGTGTCGATGCCGGCGGCGCCATCGAGCAGGTCATCGCCCGCGCCGCCTTCGATGGTGTCATCGCCACCACCGCCCCTGATGGTGTCGTTGCCGTTGCCACCACGGATGACGTTGTTGCCGCCATCACCGGTCAGGCTGTCATTGCCGGCGCCGCCGGTCAGGTTTTCGAAATTGAGGATTGTGTCGGTGCCCGCGCCCCCGGTGTTCTGCGCCGTGGTCAGCGCCAGGCTCACCGACACATTGGCGGTGGCCGAGGCGTAGCTCAGGGTGTCGATATCCGCGCCGCCATTGAGCGTGTCATTGCCCGCGCCGCCATCGATGGTGTCATTGCCCGCCGCGCCGTTGACGGCGTCATTGTCGGTGGAACCCGACACGCTGTCATTGAAGGCGCCGCCGATCAGGCTCTCGAAACTGACAAACCTGCCGAACAGCCCGCTTGCGGGGTCAACGAAAGAGTTGTCGTTCATATACACAATGACGCCCGCGCTGGCCGAGGCGAAGGTCACCGTATCGATGCCGGTCTGACCGTCGAGTTCATCGGCGCCACCCGCGCCATCGATCGTGTCATTGCCCGCGCCGCCGCGGATGGTGTTGGCGCCGGCATCGCCGGTCAGGCTGTCATTGCCGCCACCGCTGAAGAGGTTCTCGATGCCGCTGACCGTCAGGGTCCGGCCAAAGGCGGCCTGCGGCCCGCTGAGCAACAGGCTGAAGGTGAGGTTGGCGGTGCCAAGGTTCAGATTGAGGTCATCTGTGCCGGCACCGCCGATGATCACATCGTTGCCGGCAAAGGAGTTGAGATAGTCGTTGCCCGGGCCACCATCGAGCGTGTCGTTGAGGGAATTGCCGTCCTCGATGAGGTCGTCGCCCCCGCCACCGCTGATGACGCTGCTGCCGTTGGACACCCCGCTCAGACGGTCCCCAAAGGCGCTGCCGATGAGGTTCTCGAAGTTGAACAGGGTGTCGATACCGGCACCCCCGGTGTCCAGCGCAATGGTCTGAGCGTTCAGGCCAACCTGCACGGCCGCACTGGCGCCGGCATAGCTCACCGTGTCGTTGCCGGCGCCACCATCGAGCGTGTCATTGCCCGCGCCGCCCTCGATGACATTGTCGCCAGCATTGCCCGTCAGGCTGTCATTGCCCGCGCCGCCGGTCAGGTTCTCGAAGTTGGTGGCCGTGTCGGTCCCGGCACCGCCGGTGTTTTGTGCCGTGGTCACGGCCAGGCTGAGCGTGACATTGGCGGTGGCCGAGGCGTAGCTCAGCGTGTCATTGCCCGCGCCGCCATCCATCGTGTCATTGCCCGCGCCGCCATCGATGGTGTCGTCGCCCGCCCCGCCGGTGATGCTGTCCCCGCCCGCGCCGCCGGACAGCGCGTCATTGCCCGCCCCGCCGCGGATGCCGTCGGCCAGCGTGGTGCCGAAATTGGTGACATTGCCGGTGGATTGCGAGAACAGGGCATAGCCCAGGCCCTCACTCGAATTGGCGTTGACGGCGCCGACGCCGATATCGCCGAAGCCATCGCCATCAATGTCGCCCAGTTCGGCGACGTTGCGCAGGCTGCCCAGCCGGCCACTGGCGACGGCGCCCTGGATCAGGGAATCGGGTGCGGTGGTGTTGAAGTCGACATTGGCCCAGCCCGCGGACTTGCCATAGACGAGATAGACCGACCCGGCAGTGGTCAGCCCATTCTCGGTGGAGCTGGGGCGGGTGATCATGATATCGGCGTAGCCATCGCCATTGACATCGCCCGCGGCGCTGACACCGGCGCCGAAGTCGCCCTCGCTCATGCGGAAGCTGACGCCGATGCTGGGCGTCAGGCTGCCGACATTGATGTCCGACCAGGCGCCGGTATGGCCGAAGATGAGGTAGGCGACACTGGCGCCGCCCACCAGCAGGTCGGTGATGCCGTCGCCATTCACGTCGCCCGCGCTGTTGATGGACAGGCCCAGGCGGTTGTTGGTGGCGGCGCCGCTGATCTTGAAGCCCGCGCCGCTGGGCAGCGGATTGTTGAAATCCATATTGCCGAGTGCCGTGCCGCCGAAGCCGACATAAGCGGTGCCGGCGTTGGCGAAGCCGCCCACTGTGCTGCCGAAATTGCCCCAGGCGAAATCGGCATAGCCATCGCCATTGATGTCGCCCGCCGTGCCGATGGTGGTGTTGTTGACGCCCGCCGTGGTCGGCCCGTCGACGCGAAAGGCCTGGGCTGTGGTGGCGGTGGCGAGGTCGAGATTGCTGAAACTGACGTTGTTCGCGCCGCCGGATTTGCCGTAGACGACGTAGCCGAAGCTCGCGCCGCTGCTCGTATTGGCCAGCACATAGATGTCGGCGAAGCCATCGCCATTCACATCACCCAGGCCCTTGGCCACCTGCGAGCCGAATTGCGCGCCGGCGGTGGGCCCGAGGATCTGGTAGCCGCCGCTGCTGCCGCCGGTGAAGCTGGTGAGATCGGTATCCGCCCAGCCCGCGGTCTTGCCGAAGACGACATAGGCGATGCCCGCGCCGCTCCGCCCCGCCGCCGTGGCGAAGGTTGCGGTGACGATGAAATCCGCCAGCCCGTCACCATTCACGTCGCCGGCGCCGGCGACGGCGGAGCCGGTGCGGTTGAGACCGGTGGCGCCATTCAGGTCGTAGACCGCGGGCGGGCTGGCCGTCTGCAGGTTGAGGTTGGTCCAGCCGCTGGCGCTGCCCAGGATGAGCGAGCCGAAGCCGCGCTGGCCGTTGGCGTTGAACGAGCCGACCAGAATATCGTCGAAGCCATCGCCATTGACGTCGCCCGCGCCGCCGATCGAGCCCAGATTCACCGCGGAGCCGGCAGTGGGCGAATAAACCACACCCTGGGTGAGGCTCAGCGCAGCGAGGTTGAGCGTAGCGGGAAAAGCACTTCCGGACATGTTTCACTCCGCGATAAATTTTCAAGATCGCGTGAACGATAACATTTTTGACATTGTGCTCAAGAGCACAGGGTTGCCGACGTCCGGAAGCCAGAGTGGTGGCTGAACCGGTAATGCGCGCAAGCCTTGGGTGACGGTGAGTAGTAGAGACCAGACTAATGTCCTAAGTCAAGCCGAAATTCCTGCCGTCAGCCAATTCTCCGCCGCCGCGGTCTCCGCCACACGCTTGCTTTCGCCCATCCCCTCGGCATCGCGCCCCAGCGCCCGCACCCGCACCACGAAGAGCGGCGCATGGGCCGGGCCGGTGGTGGAGACGGCGGTGTATTCGGGCAGGCCAGCGCCGCGCCCGAGCGTCAGTTCCTGCAGCCTGGTCTTGGCCGACATCGGCGGCTGGGCCGTCGCCTCCATCAGACCCGCCCATTCCCGGCGGATGACCGCGCGGGCGGCCGGCAGCCCGCCATCGAGGTAGAGCGCGCCCAGCAGAGCCTCGAGCGCATCGGCCAACACATTGGCCCTCTCACGCAAGCCGCTGCGGCTCTCGGCCGGGGGGACGCGCACGGCGTTGGCCAGGCCCATGGCCTCGGCGATGGGGGCCAGGGCCTCGCGCGCCACCAGGGCGGCCAGGCGCTTGCCGAGGTCGCCCTCCCGCTCATCCGGGTAGCGCTCGCCCAGCCACTCCGCGATGCACAGGCCGAGGACCCGGTCGCCCAGGAATTCCAGCCGCTCATTGCTCGCCGTCCCGCTGGCCGCCGAGCGGTGGGTCAGCGCCGTCTCCAGCAAGCCCTCATCGGCGAAGTCGTGCCCCAGCCGTGCCGCGATCGACGCCTTCGCCACGCTATCGCACCGGGCTGAACAGCCGGCTCCAGCGGATCGCGAAGGGCCAGTTCCAGACCTGCCAGATCGGGCTGGAGCCATCGACCGAGAAGAAGATGAACTCCGCCCGTCCCACCAGGTTCTCGATGGGCACGAAACCCACCGCCGATTGCACCCGGCTGTCGAGTGAATTGTCCCGGTTGTCGCCCATCGCGAAGACATGGCCGGCGGGCACCAGGAACTCGCCGGTGTTGTCGAGCGGGCCGTCATCGCTCTGCTCGATGATGGAATGGATCCGCCCGCCGGGCAGGGTCTCGCGATACAGCCGCACCGTCAGCCTGGGCCCATCGCCCTCGGCGATATAGGGCCCCATCGATTCCCGACCGACGGCCGCGCCATTGATGTGCAGCACGCCCCGGATGACCTGGATACGGTCGCCGGGCAGGCCGATGATCCGCTTGATATAGTCCTGCGTGGTGTCGCGCGGCAGCTTGAAGACGGCCACATCGCCCCGCGCCGGCGTCGCACCCCAGAGCCGCCCCTCGAAGAGATTGGGCGAGAAGGGCATGGAATGGCGCGAATAGCCGTAGGAGAATTTCGACACGAAGAGATAGTCGCCCACCAGCAGCGTCGGAATCATCGAGCCGGAGGGAATGTTGAAGGGCTCGAAAGCCACGGTGCGAATGCCGATGGCGATCAGCCCGGCATAGATGATGGTGCGGATGCTCTCGCCCCATCCGCCCTTCTTCTTGGTCATCGATTGGCTCATGGGTGCGGCGTGTCCGGCGAGGGGTGATTTCGGCCGGATGAAGCGCATGGGGGGCCGCAAAGTCAAGGAAGCGGGGCCACCCGAACATGGCCCCCGCCATCACGCCGGCCTCGCCGAGATGATGACCATGGCCTGGGCATAGGGGAACTCGTCGGTCATGGTCAGCGCCACATCGGCCACCATCCCCGCCGGCACCAGCAAGGCCAGGCGGGCGGCGGCACCGCCGGTCATCGCCATGGTCGGCTGGCCACTCGGCAGGTTGACCACGCCGAGATCACGCCAGAACACCCCGGCCCTGAAGCCGGTGCCGAGCGCCTTGGAGGCAGCCTCCTTGGCGGCGAAGCGCTTGGCATAGGTGGCGACGCGGATTTTCTCGGTGCGACGCTCGGCCTTGCGGCGCTCCTCGGCGGTGAAGATGCGGTCGAGGAACCTTGCGCCGTGACGCTCGATCACATCGGCCACCCGCCGGATATCCACGACGTCGCTGCCCAGGCCCAGGATCATGGGTGGCCACCGGGAGGGCTCTGCCCTCCCAGACCCTCCCGCCAGGGGCGAGCCGCCCCTGGACCGTCGTCTGATAAAGCCGGGGCGAGGGAGGGGGGCGGGCGGCGCGAGCCGCAGGCAAGGCGCCGGCTGCCCCCCTCCCTCGCCCCGGCTTTCCCCCGGGATCCAAGGGCCTTTCGGCCCTTGGCGAGGTGGGCCTGGGAGGGGCAGAGCCCCTCCCAGATTCCGCCCTCAGAGATAGCGCTGGATATCAAGTGTGCTCTCCCGACCGATGCGCGGTGCCGAGTGGGTCAGGAAATGGTCGGCGGCCTGATGCCCATATTGCCGCAGCGTCTGCAGGAAATCCCAATCCCCATTGAATTTGGTGCTCAGCTTGAAGGCCCGCATCCGCGGCTCATCCTCGATGCTGTGCAGGAAGAGGCGGCGATAGCGGGGTTGTTCCAGCCGCCCGCCCTCCAGCAGCCGCTGCACGAAGTCGATCGCCCGCATCTCCGACATCAGCGAAGCGTTGAAGCTGATCTCGTTCAGCCGGTTCATGATGTCCGACACCGTCGTCGGGATCTCGGCCCGGTAGAGCGGGTTGAGCTGCACCAGGATGATGTCGGCCGCCGAGCGCTCGTGATAAAGCGGCCACAATGCGGGGTTGCCGAGATAGCCGCCATCCCAATAGGCCTCACCGTCGATCTCCACCGCCTTGAAGACGTTGGGCAGGCAGGCCGAGGCCAGCAGCGCATCGACGGTCAATTCCTCGCGGCGAAACACCTTGGGCTTGCCGGTGCGGACATTGGTGGCGGAGATGAACAGCCGCATGGCGTTCTTGTCATCGCGCAGCTTCTTCAGGTCCAGGCTGTTCTGCAAAGCCCGCCGCAGCGGGTTGAACTCCATCGGGAAGGGGTTGAGCTGGTAGGGCGAGGCCACCCGGGTCAGCGCCTCGAAGGCGTTCCAGGCCATGGAATAGCTGAGGTCATAGCCCCAGATCGCCTTTTCGATCGGGCTCGCCTTCATCGGGCTCATCGCGAAGCTGGCACCCAGGCTGCGCCAGAATTTCTCCATCGCCACCCGGGCGCCGGCGCGGCCGCCCTCGCTCAGGCCGAGCGCGAAGATCGCCGCGTTGATGGCGCCGGCGGAGGTGCCGGACATGCCGTCGAAATCGAGCCATTCCTCATCGAGCAGCCGCTCCAGCACGCCCCAGGTGAAGGCGCCATGGGTGCCGCCGCCTTGCAGGGCCAGGTTGATCTTGCGGCTCTCCCGGCTGTGGGAGATGGGGGAGGGGAGGTTTTGTGTCGTGCTGTCCATCAGGCGGCCAACCAGCCTCCATCGATGGAGAGTGCCGCGCCATTCACCGAACCAGAGCCGGGGCCGACCAGATAGAGGGCCATGCGGGCGACATCCTCCACCTCGATCCAGCGCTTGGAGGGCTGTTTTTCCAGCAAATGGTCGCGCAGGGCGGCGTCCTCGGAGATGCCGAATTTTGCCGCGAGCGGTGCGACCTGCGCCTCGGCCAGGGGCGTGCGGACGAAGCCGGGGCAGATGGCGTTGCAGGTGATCGGCGTCTGCGCCACCTCCAGGGCGATGGATTTGGTCATCCCCACCACGCCGTGCTTGGCGGCGACATAGGCGGATTTGTAGGGGCTCGCCACCAGGCCATGGGCGCTGGCCACGTTGATGATCCGCCCCCGTCCCCTGGCCAGCATGGCCGGCAGGGCGGCTTTGATGGCGTGGAAATTGGAGGTCATATTGATCGCGATGATCGCGTCCCATTTGTCATCCGGGAAATCCTGCACCGGGGAGACGAACTGGATGCCGGCATTGTTCACCAGGATGTCCAGCGAACCCAGCTCGGCCTCGGCGGCCGCGACCATGGCGCGGATCTCGGCAGGCTTGGACATGTCGGCCGCCGAATAGGGCGCGTCGCCCCCGCCCATCAGCGCGCCGATCTCGGCCCGGGCGGCGGCGATCTCGGCCGGCTTGCCGAAACCGTTCAGCATGACGCGCGCGCCGGAGGCGGCGAAAATCCGCGCAATACCCAGGCCAATGCCCGAGGTGCTGCCGGTAACCAGGGCGCCCTGCCCTGTGAGGTGCGTTTCCATTTGCTCAACCTTGGTCATTCTTGTTGCAATGCAATGCGACGTTTCGAAGTAGCACTCAATTCCGCCGGCTTCCATGACAGATTTGCGGCGCCCTGTCCCCCCATCACGGCGGCGCCATCCAGCGGGTGATGCTGGCGCGCCCGATCACCAGCCCATAAAGCCGCTTCCAGAGCCGGATATGCCCCCGCACCACCGCCATCGGGCGGTCGAAGAGGGTATCGGCCATGGGGTCAATCAACCGTTTATGCAGGAAAGCGGACAAATCCGGGTCCGGCAGGTACCAGCTCGGCGCCCGCAGCGCGGAATCCATGCCCAGGCGGCGGGCGAGGGTGAGGCCGGCCAAGCCCTGGATGCGCCAGGCGCGGCGAAAGGCGCGGCAGACCCAATACTGGATGGCCTGCATACCCGGCCGCTCCCTGGCCACGAATTTCAGCATCATTGTCCACAGCCCGGCATGGGTCCAGCGGCGGAACAGGCGGTGGATGCTGTCGGGCTTGCCATAGGCGCCTGGGAGTTTCTTCCAGGGTCCGGGGTGGCAGGCGGCGTGGAAACAGGCATCGAGCGAGCGCCGCGCGCCGGCGATGGTGGGGCGGCCGGGGCCGGGATGGACGAAGACCATGAAGTGCATCACCGCCTCCCATTCCGCATCGGTCATGGGGCGCCAGGGGACGGGGGTGGTCAGGCGGGCGGTGATGCCCGGCGGTGTGGCGCGGAAGTGGGGGAAGAGGCGGGGCATGGCGGGGTCTCCGGAAAATCCGGAATTTATGCTGAAAACTCCGCCTCGGTCAAGGATTTTATTCCAATTCGGGCGCCATCAACGAACCGCGTCGATGGCGGCGCGGAAGGTGCTCGATCGCTCCGCCTGGCCCAGATAGATCGCCAGGCGCCGGCTGTCGTCGCTGCTGAGCGCGCGGGCCTTGTCCAATAGGGGTTGGACGCTGGTCCTGGTGGGTTGCGACAGGTTGGCAAAGCGGGTCGGGTCGCTCCAGGCCACGCGAAACTGTGCCGCGGTCGGGACCGTGATATTTGGGATATCTGGGCCAAGAAGCGCCCTGATACCGACCAGGGCGCTGGTCAGCGCCGCTTCATCGAGGGTCGCGGCGGAAGCAGCGGCCTGGGCCTGCAAGGTGCCGTCACGGAGCGCCTGGTCGATGACGAAACGAATGCCCGAATAGTTGCAGCTTCGCGCATATTCCACACCGCGGGCCAGCCCGGCGGCGCGGCTGACCGCGTCCGCGCCGCTCAACTCCGCATCATTCGGCCACTGGTCGCGCAGCACGGTCTGTCTTGCCGTCACCAGCACGGCGATGCGGTCGGCGTGTTGCGTCATCAGCACGGTCTCGTCGAAGCCCTGGGTGACGACATTCGCGGCCGCGATGCCAGCACCCACGATGGCGGTCGCCGGCGCCGCGGCCGCCGTCGCGGCCAGGATGCCGAGCGTGAACACATTTGTGGCACTGATACCGATGGAGGTGAAACGGGACCCGGCCTGGGCCGCGCGCAGCCGATTGAGAAAATGGGCGCAATCCTGATCCACCAGGACGCGCGCCAGGCGTGCGACCTGCAGCCCCGTGAGCCGCTGCCAATCCGCAGGGGTCGGCACAGTGGTCGCCGCCGTATTCGCGTCGTAGCTGGGAAGATCCTGCGCATAGCGGGTGTGGAGCTGCGCCATCGTCGGCGGCTGCGGCTCGCGCGAGACGCGCAGCCAGAGCGTGGCCGGGCTGGTCGACGTGCCCTCGGGGCCGCCGCATCCCGCCACGATCAGAAGCGGGAACAGCGCCAGCGGGCGGAGAATGGCACGCGAAAACATCAAACGGAAACTCCCTGCCTTGCCCAGAACCGGTGCAATCCATGCCCGAACCTAAACTTCCCGTTACAAAAAATCATGACATTGCAGGGATGGCAAGCGGCTGGTCGCTGCGAAATCGGGTGCGAAGTGACACCGAACGGGCGGCGCCGCGGATCATCAACGCATAGGCCTGCCGGCAAGGCAGGGGTCAGATGTGGCCTTTCCGCCACTGCCGCAGGCATGACGAAGATATCCTGAAACCCCGCAACCCGAACCCCGTTCTGCCCAGGCATCCACCGGAGAACGCCTATGACCCTCGCCCGCCCCATCCTCGCCGCCGCCGCCCTGGCTGGCCTCGCCCTGCCCGCCTTCGCCCAGCCCGTCACCGGCCTCTATATCGGCGGCGCGGTGGGCGCCAATTCGCGCCAGGCCAATACCTTCACCGACACCGCCTTCGGCGCCGGCTCGCGCGAGCTGGCCTATGAATGGGGCATCGCCGGCGCGGCCAGCATCGGCTGGGGCTTTGGCAACGGCATCCGGGCCGAGCTCGAAAGCATCGCCCGCAACAACCAGGTTGCGGGGTTTGCCAATCCCAGCCTTGGCGCCACAGCCAATCGCTCGGCCAGCGGCTCGGTCCGGCAATTCGCCATCATGGGCAACGCGCTGTATGATTTCGACCTGACGGCTTTGGGCATCAGCCCGCGTTTCGTTGTGCCCTATCTGGGTGCGGGCGTCGGCTACAACTGGACCGATTACAACCGCGTCGGCGGTCTCGTCGGGCCGGCCGGCTTCTCGCGCATCGACCAGACGCTGGGGCGCGTCGCGGTGCAGGGCATCGCCGGCCTCGCCTTCCCGCTCGACAGCTACGTCCCCGGCCTCTCGGCCACGCTGGACTACCGCTACCAATGGTCGCCCGGCACGGACAACACCAGCTACAACCGCCCGGCCAATGGGGTGGGGCTGGTGGCCTTGCGCGAGAATCCCGGCAGCGTGAACCAATCCGCCATGCTGGGCCTGCGCTACGCCTTCAACCGGCCGCGGCCGGTGCCGGTGGCCGCCCCCGTGCCGCAGCCGGTGCAGCAGCAGATCGCCCGCACCTATCTCGTCTTCTTCGACTGGAACCGCTCGGACCTGACGGACCGCGCGCGTCAGATCATCGCCGATGCAGCCAGCGCGCGCACGCAGGTCCGCTCGACGCGCATCGAGGTCTCGGGCCATGCCGATACCTCGGGCTCGCCGGCCTACAACCAGGCGCTGTCGATGCGCCGGGCGGAAGCGGTGGCGGCCGAATTGACCCGCCGCGGCGTGCCGCGCACGGAGATGGCGATCCAGGCCTTCGGCGAAACGCGGCCGCTGGTGCAGACCGGCGACAATGTGCGCGAGCCGCAGAACCGCCGGGTGGAGATCGTCATCCGATGAGGTCTTGGGGCGCGGCCGGCATTGGCCGCGCGCCCGGAAAGCCCGGTGGCGGCCTATTCCGCCGCCAGTCGCAGCCCGGCCATCTCGCGCGCCGCCAGCACGGCGGCAATGGCCGCCGCCGCCGCCGCCTGGGCGGGCTCGATCACCGGAACGCCGGCGGCATCCTCGGCCGCCGCGCGATGGCGGGCCATGCCGGCGCAGCCCAGGATCACCACCCCGGCGCCTTCGGCGACCAGCGCCTTCGCGGTCGCGCAGATTTTTGCGCGCGGCGCCACCGGGTCGGTCAGCTCCTCCATGTCGAGATTGAGCGGAATCCAGCCGGCCAGGCGGGATTCCACCCCCAGGGCCTGAAAACATTTATTCTGCCTGGGGCGGGACAGGTCGGTGAAGCCGATCATGCCGAAGCGGTCGGCCCGGTTCAGCGCCGCCGTCACCGCGCTTCGCAGCATGCCGAAGACCGGCGCCCCGGTGACCATCCTTGCCAGATCAAGCCCCGGGTCGCTGACGCAGCCGATGACATAGGCCGCGGCTGGCTCGGCCTCGATCATCCGCGCCAGGGGCTCGGCCACCGAAAACCAGTCGCGCCAGGTCACGATGGCCGGCGGCCCGTCGGCCAGCCGGGTCACCTCGATTCGCGGCAGCCCGGGGGCGGCAAAACCGGCCACCGCCTCCACCATGCCCGCCGTGCAGGAGAGCGAGGAATTGGGGTTGATCATCAGGATGCGTTCGACCATTCCTCCACCTTGCTGCTGCATTGTCTTGCACGCAAGACGGTTTTGCTGGACAGTTTTGCCGGCGAGGCGTTGAATTGCTGCATCGCACAATCTTTCGGAACGCCATAAACATGCCCGCTCAAGCGGCTCCCCCCGTTCCGGCTCTCGAGAGCTGGGAACCCGTCCGCATCGAACCCGAGCCGGCCTATCCGCGCCCGGCCTTCTGGACCGCGCTGCGGCGGGGCGCGACCAATCACTGCCCGGTCTGCGGCCAGGGGCGGGTGTTTCAGGGCTATCTGAAGCTGGCGCCGGAATGCGAGGCCTGCCACACCCCGCTGGGCCGCCTGCGGCCGGATGATGCGGCGCCCTATTTCGTCATCCTGCTGGCCGGCCATGTGTTGCTGCCGCCGGTCTTCTGGGTGGAGCGCGCCTTCGAGCCGCCGATGTGGGTGCATATGGCGCTGTGGCTGCCGCTCTTCACCATCGCCTGCACCTTGCTGTTGCGCCCCGTGAAGGGCGCGGTGGTGGGGCTGCTGTGCCGCCTGGGCTTCACCGGCAATGAGCATATGCCCAACCTCTACCCCGACAAGCCCTGAGCCCGTGCCCGACCGTCGCCTGATCCGCCTCGAGCTGCCCGAGGCGCCACCGCCGCAAAGCGCCTATGCCGAGGCCGACCGGCGCCAGGCCGTGGCCGATATCCTAAACGGGAACCGCTTCGATCCGGCGGATCTCGGCGACGGCCCCTTCTCCCTGACGCTGACCTTGCGCGATGGGCGGCTCGCCTTCGAGATTCGCGACGCGGCGGACCAGCCGCTGAAGGCCATCATCCTGGCGCTGGGCCCATTCCGCCGGCTGATCAAGGACTACATCATGGTGGTGGAAAGCCATGAACTGGCGGTGGTGTCGGGCGATGGCGAGGCCAGGATCCAGGCCATCGACATGGGCAGGCGCGGTTTGCACAATGAGGGTGCGGAGCTGTTGATCGCCCGCCTGGAAGGCCGCGTGGCGCTGGACCATGAAACGGCCAGGCGCTTGTTCACCCTGATCTGCGCGCTGCATCAGCGGATTTGATTCAGGCCCTGCCACTCCTGCGAAAAGCCAATTATATCGCGGTCCAGGAGCCCGTGGCTCCTGGCGGGGAAGGTCCGGAAGGGGCAGCGCCCCTTCCGGGAGCCACCCGCGCCGCCCCCCTGAAGGACTGAGCCCCGCATGAAGATCAACGGCCAAACCTACCGCAGCGTCTGGCTCGATGATGACGGCTGGTCCGTCCGCATCCTGGACCAGACCATGCTGCCCTGGCGGGTCGAGCAACTCCGCCTGGAAACCGCCGACCAAGCCGCCCATGCGATCCGCTCCATGCAGGTCCGCGGCGCGCCATTGATCGGCGCCGTCGCCGCCTATGGCCTGGCGCTGTCCATGCGCACCGCCCCGCAGGCGCTGCACGACACCGCCGCCATGCTGAACGAGACCCGCCCCACCGCGATCAACCTGCGCTGGGCGCTGGACCGGATGGTGCTGGCCCTGGCCAATCTGCCGCCCGCCGAGCGCGCCGCCGCCGCCTATGCCCAGGCCGCTGCGATCGCCGATGATGATGCGGAGACCTGCCGCCTGATCGGCAGCCACGGCCTGCCGCTGCTGCAGGAGATCGCCGCCCGCAAGGGCCGAGTGAATGTGCTCACCCATTGCAATGCCGGCTGGCTGGCCACGGTGGATTTCGGCACGGCGCTGAGCCCGATCTACCAGGCCTTCGATGCCGGGCTGGATGTGCATGTCTGGGTGGATGAGACTAGGCCGCGCAACCAGGGCGCGGCGCTCACCGCCTTCGAGCTGGGCGCCCATGGCGTGCCGCATACGGTGGTGGCCGACAATGCCGGCGGTCACCTCATGCAGCATGGCGAGGTGGATATCTGCATCGTCGGCACCGACCGGGTGACGCGCCAGGGCGATGTCGCGAACAAGATCGGCACCTATCTCAAGGCCCTGGCGGCGCGCGACAATGGCGTGGCCTTCTGGGTGGCGCTGCCACATTCCACGCTGGATGTGGCGGTGGTGGATGGGGTGGCGGAAATCCCCATCGAGGAGCGCGCGGCCTCCGAGGTCACCCATCTGACCGGCCCCGACGAGACGGGGGTGCTGCGCCGCATCCAGGTCACAGCCCCCGGCAGCGCCGCGGCCAACCCGGCCTTCGACGTGACGCCGGCCAGGCTGGTGACCGGGCTGATCACCGAGCGCGGGCGCTGCGCGGCGAGCGAGGCGGGGCTGGCGGGGCTTTATCCGGAAAAATTCACCTGAAGGGATCGGGCGAGGCCAGCACCCGCACCGTCGCCGCCACGCCCTCTTCCAGGCTGGTCATCGGCGCGTTCCACCCCGCCCCGCGCAGCCGGCCAAGCGCCGCCAGCGTGTGATACTGATACTTCTCCCTGATCGCCTCCGGCATATCGATGAACCGGATCTCCGGCGCGATCCCCATCGCCGCCCCCACCGCCCGCACCAGGTCCAGCCAGCTCCGCGCCACCCCCACGCCCACATTCAGCAGCGGTGGCGCCTCACCCTTCGCCAGCAGGAACAGCACCACCCGCACCACGTCATCGACATGAACAAAATCGCGCAGCTGCTCGCCATCGGCATAATCCGGGCGGTGGCTGCGGAAGAGTTCCACCACCTCGCCACGGCTCAGCGTTTCGAACACCTTGTGGACGACGCTGCGCATCGGCCCCTTGTGCTGCTCGTTCGGCCCATAGACGTTGAAGAATTTCAGCCCGCAGCACAGCGGCGGCAGCGCCTCCCCCGCCGCGCGCCGCGCCGCCACCGCCTGATCGAAGAGATGTTTTGACCAGCCATAGAGGTTGAGCGGGCGCAGCATCGCAAGCGCCGCCGGCGCCGGGTCGTCATCATAGCCCCGCGCGCCATCGCCATAGGTCGCGGCCGAGCTGGCATAGAGGAAGGGCACGCCATTGGCCGTGCAGAAGTCCAGCAGCATCAGCGAGAAGCGGAAATTCCGCCGCATCACCTCATCGCCATCGCTGGCGGTGGTGGAGGAATTGGCGCCCATATGGATCACCGCCTCCAGTCGCCGGCCAGGCAGCCAGGCGGCGAGGTCCTCGGGCGGGACGATATCGGCGAGCTGGCGGCGGCGCAGGTTCAGCCATTTGCCGCCGTCGCGCAGCAGGTCGCTGACCACCACGGGCCCGCCTCCGGCCGCGTTCAGCCCCGCCACGATGTTGCTGCCGATGAAGCCGGCGCCGCCGGTGACGAGGATCATGCGGCGGTTATGGCACCACCAAGGCGCTTGTAGAACATCGTGGTCTCGGCGGGTTGTCCGTCGGGGCGCAGCGCATGGCCGGGCACGCGGCCGCATTCCACCCAGCCGGCGGCGCGATAGAGCATGTCGCCCGCGCTGCCGCTTTCGGTATCGAGCAGCAGCAGGTCGCGCCCGACCGCCAGCGCCGCCGCCTCCGCCGCCGCCAGCAGCGCACGCCCCACCCCCCGCCGCCGGGCGCTGGAATGCACCAGCATCTTGCCGATCTCGGCGCGGTGCGGCGCATTGGGCTGATGCGCGAGGAAGAGCAGCACGGTGCCGAGCAGCCGGCCGTCCTGCTCCGCCACGAACAGCCTGGTGCCGCCCGCGTGCAGCCCGGGCATCTGGCCGGCCCAGAAGCGCTCGCCCTCGGCCTGGGAAAACCCGGCGAGGAAATTCACCGAGGCGCCATGCGCCACGGCATCGACCAGGATGGCGGCCAGTTCCGCCAGCCCCGCCTCGGCCTCGGCCGGGGATATTTCGCGGATCATGCGCGACCTCCGATGATGACGGCATAGCGGGTGGGCTGATCCGTCGGGTTGTGGAATTCCACGGGCTGGTCGAGCCGCATATGCAGGCAGTCGCCCGCGCCGAGCTCATGCCGCAGGCCGGCCAGGGTGAGCCGCAGCGACCCCTCCAGCACCCAGACCTGCTGGTCGAGGCCGATGTCGCGCCGATTGTCGAAACCGACCCGCGCGCCGGCCGGAAAGATGATTTCCACGATATCGACGGAAGCGCCCGTGCCCGGCGGCGAGATCGCGCGCCGGAGATAGCCGCTCGCCGGGTCCTGCCAGAGCGGCTGGCTGGACGCGCGGGAGAGCGGGCTGGCGGTTTCCTCGGTGAGGAGGGTGCTGAGCCGGACCCCCAGCCCCAGCGCCAGACGCGCCAGAAACTGCGCCGTGGGGCTGGATTCGCCGCGCTCCACCCGGCTGAGCATGGCGCGGCTGACGCCGGCCTGGCGGGCCAGCATCTCCAGCGTCATGGCACCGCGCAGGGCACGGATGCGCCGCCCGATCGAGAGGTCCAGCTCGCTCATGCCGTGATCCTGCATTCCATTATAGTGGAAATCAACCCCCTCGCGCGCCGGCCCGGGGCGGGCTACCAGCGGGGTATGGACAATGCCCGCCGCGAGGCCCCCGCCGTCGCCCGCAATCGCGAACCCATCCTGGCCACGCTGCGCGGGCTGCTGCCGGCGCAGGGCGTGGTGCTGGAGGTCGCCAGCGGCTCTGGCGAGCATGCCCTGGCCATCGCCACGGGTTTTCCCGGCCTGACCATCCAGCCCAGCGACCCCGATCCGACGGCACGCGCCAGCATCGACGCCTGGGCGGTCGGGCAGGCGAATATCCGCCCTGCCCTGGCGCTCGACGCCACCGGCGCCTGGCCGGAATTGGCGGTGGATGCGGTGCTGTGCATCAACATGATCCACATCGCGCCCTGGGCGGCGACGCTGGGGTTGCTGCGCGGCGCGGGCTTGAGCCTGCGGCCGGGCGGGTTGCTCTATCTCTACGGCCCCTATCGGGTGGCCGGCGCGATGGTGGCGAGCAACCACGACTTCGATGCCAGCCTGCGCGGCCGCAACCCCGAATGGGGCATCCGTGACCTGGAAGCCGTGGCCGGGGCGGCCGCCACCGCCGGATTCGCGGCGCCTGAGGTCATTCCGATGCCGGCAAATAATCTTTCGGTGGTGTTTCGGCGGGCGTAGACTCAAGGCGCGAGGCAATGGCGGGGGTGTCGCCGGGCCGCCCGGCGGCCGGTGCCGCCGCAATTGGGCGGTTGGCCGGCCCAGGCCGGCTATGCGCCGCTGCCTGATCGCCGGCGCCGAAATCGGCACAGCCGATGACCCGCGCCACAAAGGCCAGACGATGATCAACCATGCCGGTCATGCCCTAACGCGGGTCGGCCGCATGGAGCTTGCGGGCCGCGAGCAGCCGCGGCTCCTCCACCGCGCGGGGCGCGAGCAGGGCCATGCTGCCGGCCGAGCCCACGACGTCGAAAAACCCGGCCAACCCCTCCTGATAGGCACGCCTGGACCAGTAGTCATGGATCGCGACCAGCCCATCGGGCGAGAGCCTGCCATGCGCCGCCAGCGCGCAGGCCACCCGGAAGCGGCCATCCACCAGCACCAGCGCGACCTCCGCTATGTCCCGCCAGGGCGCCCCCCAATACATCCAGCCCTCCAGCGGGCCCGGCGGGTGCAGCGGCCAGCCCCATTCCCGCAGCGGCCCGATATCGGCATGCCACTGCACCAGACGCCCTTCGGCGATCGCCGCGGCCTGCTGCGCCGCCACCCGGGCCAGCCAGGCGGCATCGGAATCGACGGAGAGCAGCGGCCCGGCCCCGGCCTCCAGCAACAGTGCGGTGCTGCCGCCGCAGCCGAATTCCAGCATCGCGGGCGCGCCGGCGGCCGCCGCGCGCAGCAGCGCCTGCTCGGCGCCGGTCATGGCTGGCGGCAGGGGGGCGCATGCCGTCGCCGGGGCGGTGATCGCCCGTTTCATCGTCACCTGCATCGCGGGCCTCTGCGGGGGGAAACCCAGCATGCACCATCGCCGGTGAACGGGCTGTGAATTCAGGCACTCGCAGCCAGGAGAATCACCCCTGCTCCAATCAATGTGATCGCCGCCAGCTTCTGCGCCCCCAGCGACTCGCCGAAAAACCACCAGCCCATGACGGCGATCACCACATAGCTCGCCGCGGTGCAGGGCAGCGCCACGCTCATCGGGATTTTTCGCAGTGCAATGATGTAGAGCAGCGCCGCCCCACCATAGCAGCCCAGCCCCACCACGGTCTGCCAGCGGAAGAGCTGGGCGATGAAGCTGCCGGTGCCGTCGCCGGTGCCGGCCTTCAGAAGAAGTTGCCCGACCAGCGAGGTGCAGATGGCGGCGACCAGCACCGCCCAGTACACGATCATGTCACGCGCTCACGGTCGGTCGCCAGGATTGCCTCGCGCACCACGCCCTGCGGCTTGCCATTGGCCGAAAGGAAGGCGCGGCCGACATATTCGCCCATCACGCCCAGGATCATGAACTGCACGCCGGCCAGCAACAGATAGACCACCAGCGTCGAGGCCCAGCCGGATGGGGTGCCCCAGAAAATCGCCTCCAGCGTGACGCCGAAAGCCGCCAGCAGCCCCAGCACGCCCATCGCCGCCCCGGCGAACACCGCCACGCGCAGCGGCACCACCGAGAAATTCGTGGCGAGATTCAGCCAGAGCAGCGCCAGCCGCTTCAAGGTGTAGTTCGAGCGCCCCTCGGCGCGCGGGTAATGCGCGACCTCGATGGAGGCGATGCGCTGCGTCACCTGCATGATCAGCCCATCCACATAGGGATAGGGGCCGCGATACTTGGTGACCTCGCCCACCACCATGGCCGACATGCAGCGGAAGCTGGAGAGGTAGAGCCCGCGCGGCTTGTCCAGCAGCCAATCCGCCACCTTGTTGGCGAATTTGCTGCCGAGGTTGCGCCAGCCCTCATGCTCCTTCTTGGCATAGCGCGTGTAGACCACGTCCCAGCCACCCATCCGGGCATGGTCGTAGATCCTGAGCACCTCCTCGGGCGGGTTCTGCAGGTCGTCATCCATGGTGATGACATAGGCGCCGCGGGCATGGCGCAGGCCGGTCATGACCGCGTTGTGCTCGCCGAAATTGCGGGCGTGTTCGAGATAGGTCAGCGGCACGGTGGCGCTGGCCGCCAGCGCCCGGCAGACATCGCCGCTGTCATCGGGGCTGCCGTCATTGACCAGCACGATCTCGATGCCGCCGGCCGGGCGCAGCGCGGAGAGCGCCTCGACCAGCCGCCCCACCGTGGCGGCGCCACGATAGACCGGCACGACAATAGACAAACCAACGGGGTGTTCCATGGACGCTTCCATCACGGACGGGTTGCGGTGACGATGAGCGAGCCGCCCACCGGAAAATTCAGGCCGAGCCGCATCAGCCCGGCCTCCAGCCTGGTGGCGGCAAACAGCAGCGCATCGAGCCAGGGCGGAAAGGCCCCGACATCGGAGGGCGCGTCCCGCCTGGCATGCAGCACCTTGCGTTGCACAATCATCAAGGGCAGCAGCAGCGCATTCCAGTAGCGCGCCCGCACCTCGACGAAACCGGCCTGGCGCAGCTGCGCCTCGATCGAGGCGCGGGTGTAGCGCCGCACCGTGAAGACCCGCTTGTCATGCGCCGAAGTCAGCCAGGGCAACGCCGGCAGGTTCAGCACCAGCCGGCCACCCGGCCGCAGCACGCGAAGGCTCTCCGACAGCAGCTGGTCCGGCCTTGCCCCCATGTGGCAGAGCACGTCCAGGCTGGCGATCGCATCGATGCTGGCATCGCGCAGCGGCAGCGCATTGACGCTGCCCGCCACCACCGCCAGGCCGGATTTCTCGGCCGCCCGGCGCGCCGCGTCGGGGTTGAATTCCAGCCCGATCGCGCCCGGGCGGGCGACCCGGCGCAGAAAGCCGCCGGTGCCGCATCCGGCATCGAGCAGCAGGCCCGCCGCCGGCAGCGCCCGGGCGGCATGGCCATGCATGGCGCGATACCACCACATCGCCTCCTCGGCCGCGTCCATCAGGGTGTATTCATCTGCTTCCACAATCCCGCTTGTCGACCGCAATAGCGGCCAGAACAAGCCAAGGCCGCGGCGTCACCGTGGCAATTCCGCCATGATCGCGTGGCAGGGAGGTGGACGCGGCCCGCCCTTGGGCCGAGACTGCCGCCGGAAACGCCATGCAGCCCGCCCCGCCCCGCCCGAACCTCCAGCGCAGCCTGGAACCGGCCATGCCCCTGCCGCCGCGCCCGGCCGCGGGCTTCGAGGCCGCGCGGAACAACCTGTTCTGGCTGCTCGCCGCCCTGCCCGGCCTGCCCTTCCTGCTCGTGGCCCTGCTGCCACCAATCAACCATGACGTGGCGGCGGTGCTGAATTTCTCCGGCCGCTGGCTGGCGGGCGAGCGGCTCTATATCGACCTCATCGACGTCAATCCGCCGCTGATCTTCGTCCTCAACCTCATCCCCGCGGCCTTCGAGGCGGTGCTGCCGATCACCGCGGTGCATGCCTTCATCCTGTGCGTGTTCACGCTGATGGCCGGGGCGGCGGTGGCGGTGTCGCGGCTGCTGCCCGCACTCGGCCTGCCGCCGCTGCTGCGGCAGGTCACGCTGGCCGCACTGGGGCTGACCATGCTCGGCGCCGGCTATGATTTCGGCCAGCGCGAGCATCTCATGGTGATCTGCGCCCTGCCATATCTTATGCTGGCCGCGCTGCGCGCCGAGGGCGGCCGCGCCGGCCCCTGGCTGCGCCTGGCCATCACCATCATGGCGGCGCTGGGCTTCGCGCTGAAGCCGCATTTCCTGGCCATCCCCGCGCTGGTGGAATTGTGGGTGCTGTGTTGCCTGGGGCCGCGGCTCGCGCTGCGCGACCCGGTGCCCTGGATCATGGCGGGGATCTGGGCGCTCTACCTGCTCAGCCTGCCCACGCTGTTTCCGGCCTATCTCACCCAGGTCGTGCCGCTGGTGGTGGACAATTACCTGGCACTGGGCGGGCTGAACTGGTGGCAGGTGCTGTTCACCGAGCGCATGCTGCCCGCCGCCCTGCTGCTGCTGGCGGTGCTGCCGATGGCCTTCCGGGGCGGGCCGCCGTTAGCCCGGCCGGTGGCGTTGGCCGCGCTGGGCGGCTTCATCGCCGCCTGGGTGCAGCATCGTGGCTGGTCCTATCACCTGCTGCCCGCCAAGCTTTTCCTCGGCCTGGCTCTGGCGTTGGTGGCGGCGCATTGGCTGGGCCGTGCCCTCGTCCCCGCCCGGGCCGAGCGCGTGGCGGCACCCGCCGCCGCCATCGCGGCCGCCGCCCTGGCCTTCTTCCACCTGCTGGGCAATGAGGCGCCCTACCGCCAGGTGACCTGGAGCTGGTCGCGCGGCGGCATGCTGGCGGAGCAGCTGCGCCTGGAGGCCCATGGCGAGCGGCTGCTGGTGCTCAGCCCCGATATCTTTCCGGTCTACCCCGCGCTGAACTACGCCCAGGCGCAAAGCACGCTGCGGACGATGACCCTTTGGCTTTTGCAGGGCGTCTATGAGCAATGCCCGCGCAACGGCGCCCGCTACCGCGAGCCCTGGGAGATGAGCCGGACCGAATTCTTCGTCTACCGCACGGTGGCCGAGGATTTCGCCCGCGCGCCGCCCACCGCCATCCTGATCGCCGACCGGGCCGGCATCCCCGCCTGCAACGGGCGGGAATTCGACATCATCAGCTATTTCAGCCGACACCCCCTCTTCGCCGAGGCGTTTTCCCACTACCGCAGGGCGAGCGAGTTCGAGGGCTACAAGCTGTACCGACGCGAGGAGTGAGATTTGGCCGAGTATGATGAGTTCCTGGGCAAGACCGAAACCAGGACCGACCGCGCCGACCCCCGGCTGATCGAGGGGTTTTCGGCCACGCTGGGCATCGCCACGCCCGAGGGTGCGATGCCGCCGCTGTGGCACTGGATGCTGTTCCAGGACTGGCAGCGGCCCGATGGCATCGGCCCCGACGGCCATCCGAAACGCGGCGGCTTCCTGCCGCCGGTGCACCACCTGCCCCGGCGGATGTGGGCGGGCGGGCGGCTCAGCTTTTTCGGCCCGGGCATCCGCGCCGATGAAACGGTGACGCGGGTCTCCACCATCAAGGCGATCAGCCAGAAATCCGGCGGGTCAGGGGAACTGGTCTTCGTCACCGTGGCCCACGTCATCGAGGGGCCGCGCGGAACAGTGCTCGAGGAAGAGCACGACATCGTCTATCGCGGCGCCGAGGGGGCCGCGGTCAAGCCGGCCAAAGCGGCCGCGGTGGATACGCGCGAGGTGGTGGCGAATACCCTGCCCGACGCGCTGTTCCTGTTCCGCTACTCCGCCCTGACCGGCAATGGCCACCGCATCCATTACGACATGCCCTATGTCACCGGGGTGGAGGGCTATCCCGGCCTGATCGTCCATGGGCCGCTGCAGGCCACGCTGCTGGCCGCGCATGCCATGGCGCAGGCGCCGGGGCGGCACCTCGCGCGCTTCTCCTTCCGTGGCATGCGCCCGGCCTTTGCCGGCAATGCGCTCACGCTGCATGCGGTGCTGGAGGGCGATGTGGCGCGCCTGGAAACCCGCGACGACAAGGGCGCCACCTGCATGCAGGCCGAAGCCGTGCTTGGCTGAGAAACCGGGTGTTCCCATGGATGCCGCGCTGCGCGGCATCCTCTACGCCGCCCTCGGCTATGGCATCATCTCCTGCGCCGATGCGGCGGTGAAATACGTGCTGCCGCAGGTCGGCGTGGCCGGGGTGATGATCTGGCGCGGCCTGGTCGGCGGGCTGGCGATTCTGGCCATGGCCGGCGGGCGCTCGATCTGGCCGAAGAATGTCAGGCTGGTGGCCGCGCGCTCCTGCCTGCATGCCGTGGTCGCCATCATCTGGTATTTCTGCTGGGCACGCGGGGTGGGGCTGGCGGATAGTTACGCGGTGGCCGCACTCGCGCCGATCTTCATGACGCTGATGGCCATCCCCCTGCTGGGCGAGCGGGTGGGCTGGCGCCGGGCGTTGGCCTGCGCAGTGGGGTTTTCCGGCGCCCTGGTCATGCTGCAACCCGGCGGCGCGCTGTGGCGGTGGGAGGCGCCGCTGCTGATCCTGGCCGTGGTCGGCATGGCGCTGAGCCGGACCTGGACGCGCGTGCTGGCGCGCACCGACAATGCCGCCACCATCTCCTTCTGGCTGATGCTGGCGCATCTGCCGCTCGGCCTCGTGATGCTGCCCTTCTTCCCTGCCCCAGTGACATTGCTGCCGCTCGAAGCCGGCGCGCTTCTGGCGCTGCTGGCCTTCGGCTGCGCCAATGCGGCGGCGCATATGCTCTTCGCCCGCGCCTTCGCGCTGGCCCCGGTGGGCGCCATCGCGCCGCTGGAGTATTCCGTGCTGCCCTTCGGCGTCTTGCTGGGCTGGTTGATTTTTGCGGAAATTCCGGGGGCGAGCACGCTCTACGGCGCGGCCATCATCATCGCCGCCGGCTTCTATTCGATGCATCGTGAGCGGGTTCGGGCGAGGGAGCGGCATGGCTCTGCGGCATGACATCAAGCGCGGCGCCCTGCTGATGCTGGGCGCCACCGCGCTCTTCACCATCATGTCCACACTCGTCAAACTGGTGGGCGAGCGGCTGCCCTTTACCGAGGTCATGTTCTTCCGCTGTTTCATTGCCATGCCCGTGGTGGGGCTGATCGTCTTTCGCACCGGCGATTGGGGCGTGCTGCGGACGAAGCGGCCGGTCGCGCATTTCTTCCGCGCCTGCACCGGCATGGCGGCGATGAGCTCGTCCTTCTACGCGCTGACCCTGCTACCGCTGGCCGAGCACACGGCACTGTCCTACACCACGCCGCTTTTCGTCACCCTGCTCGCCATCCCCTTCCTCGGCGAGCGGCCGGGGGTGCATCGCTGGGGTGCGGTGCTGATGGGCTTCGCCGGCATCGTGGTGATCGCGCTCGGCCAGGGCGCCTTCGCCGGCGGGCTGTCGGCCATGGAGATCGGCGGCGGGCTGCATGGGCCGATCTTCATCGGCATCTTCTTCGCGGTGTTGCAGGGCGTCTTCTCGGCCTTCACCACCATGCTGGTGCGCGGGCTTTCGGCCACCGAGAAATCCACCACCATCGTGATGTGGCAATCGCTGCTGATGACCCTCTTCACCGGCGCCACCCTGCCCTTCTTCTGGGTGACGCCGACAGGGCTGGAATTGCTCATCCTGCTGGCGGTGGGTGTGACCGGCGGCGTCGCCCAGGTGATGCTGACGGAGGCCTATGCCAGCGCCCAGGTCAGCGCGCTCGGCCCCTATTCCTATACCTCCATCCTCTGGGCGACGATCCTGGGGATTGTGGTCTTCGACACCTGGCCCGGGGTTTCGATGCTGGCCGGGGCTGCAATGATCGTCGCCGCCGGGCTTTATATCCTCCACCGCGAGCTGAAACGGACCAAGCCTTGAACATTCCCTTCCTGCGCGACGACAGCGCTGTCCATGGGC
This sequence comes from uncultured Rubritepida sp., assembly GCA_964395305.1. Classification (GTDB taxonomy): domain Bacteria; phylum Pseudomonadota; class Alphaproteobacteria; order Acetobacterales; family Acetobacteraceae; genus Rhodovarius. Next base: position 155,998 of record CAYNBM010000007.1, on the reverse strand, counting down.
AGATCCAGCAGGTGGCGCCGGGGGTGCGCCGGCTGCTCTGCAACAATCCCGGCCCCTTCACCTGGCGCGGCACCAACACCTGGATCATCGGCGAGGGGCGCGTCGCCGTGCTCGACCCCGGGCCCGAGGATGCCGCGCATCTCGAGGCGCTGCTGCGCGCACTCGATGGCGAGGTGGTGAGCCATGTCATCATCTCCCACACCCATCGCGACCATTCGCCGGGGGCGGCCGGCCTCGTCGCCGCGACGGGGGCCGCGACCTGGGGCTTCGGCCCGCATATGACCGCGGGCTCCGGCGGCGACGAGGATTTTTCGCCGATGATGCGGGTGGCTGATGGCGAGGAGATCCTGGGCGATGGCTGGCGGCTGACGGCGATCCACACGCCCGGCCATTGCGCCAACCACCTGGCCTTCGCCATGGCGGGCAATGGCGTGCTGTTCTCGGCCGATCACGTGATGAGCTGGTCCTCCACCGTGGTCAGCCCGCCCGATGGCAATATGCGGGACTATATGAACAGCCTGGGCAAGCTGCGCGCGCGGGAGGGGCAGGATCACCTCTATCTGCCCGGCCACGGCCCGCCGCTGCCCGAGCCGATGCCCTTCCTGGACGCGCTGGCGACGCATCGGCGCCGGCGGGAGGCCAGGGTGGTGGCGGCCCTGCGCGAGGCGGGGCGGGCCACGGCGCTGGGGCTGGTGGGGCCGGTCTATGGGCCGATGGAACCCCGGCTGATCGGGGCGGCGAGCCGGAGTCTTCTGGCGAATTTGATCATGCTGGAGGAGGAGGGGGTGGTCCGGCGCGAGGGTGAGGAGTGGGTGATGGGGTGAGCGGCCGGGACATCAATTGGTAGCATGCGTTGGATTAATTACACTTACATCGCGCAACCGGTTGTGATATTAAATTTTTACCATGTTGGTTGGCAGAGATCCGCGATGAACACGTTCAACGGCGCCGGGATGATGGCAGAGCGTCGTTCGATGTCGCCGTCCCACCTCTCGCGGCAGCATCGCCTGCCCTCTGCCGCTTGGATCCAGATGATGGCGCTGTTGGACAAACTCAGCGCCATGGCGGTTGCCGCTCATGACAATGATCAACCGCTCCTCGCCGCGTCGCTGCTTGCAACCCGATCGGCGCTGCTGCTCGATGTTTGTGACATGGGCACCAGCATCGATGAGGATTTCAATGTCTCAGGAGCATCGACTGGCGAGATGGCCAGCATGTTGAATGATGACTTCAATTATCTCGACCTCCTCTACGAACTCAGCCTGCCATTTTACATGACAGACACGGCGGGCGTCCTGCAGATGTACAGCCCTGCCGCGGAAGGTTTTTGGGGGTGGTCGCCCCCGATCGGCGAACAGCGGTGGTGCGGTTCCTGGCGGCTGATGACGGAAGACGGCCAAGCCCTCGAACACAGGGAATGCGCCATGGCCCATTGCATCCGCACCCAGACCGCGATTCGCGGCAAGCGCGGGGTTGCCATCCGTCCTGACGGGACGAGGAGCCATTTCCTGCAATTGCCCACGCCGGTTCATGGCAGCGATGGTCGCATGGTGGCGGCGCTCAATGTCCTGATCGAAACGCCACCGCCCGAACCGCGATAGCCCGCAACACAAACCAACCGCGCTGGACTCAAATCGCCAAAAGCCCAGGCGCCGCGTCGAATCAGCGCTCCGCCACCCGGCTGTTCATTCCCAGGAACCGCACCAGCGGGCGCGTCGCCCGCGCGGCGGGATGCATGGCGTGCCAGGCCAGGAACTCCGCCAGGATCACCGCGGTGATCGAGGCCATGCCCGCCGCCTGCGCCGCCTGAGCCGAATAGAAGCCCAGCTCCTCCAGCTCCCCGCTGCTGGTGAGGGTGCCGCGCGCCGCCCCGGCCGGTGCAATCAGGAAGCGGGCGTTGAAGCGGATCGGCCGGGAGACCGGCGTGACCGCGCGGCAGAGATAGTCCAGCACCGAAAGATCGGGCGGCTCCCCCAGGGAGAGCCCGGTTTCCTCGAGAAGCTCACGCGCCGCGGCCACCGCGCAGGCCCTGGCCAGGCGCGGGGTGCCGATGCGGGCGAGCGCCGCCAGCACCTCCGGCCGCATCTCCGCACCGGCCGGCGCCCTGGTATCGCCGGGGTCCACCCGGCCGCCCGGGAAGACCATCACGTCGGGCATGAAGCGCAGAGCCTTGTGACGGCGGCCCATCAGCAGTTCCGGGCCGTCCCGCCCATCGCGCCAGACCAGGATCGACGCCGCGTGGCGCGGCCGCACCGCGCGTTTCGTGGCCCCCGCGACATCGGCGCCACCGGGATTGTCGAACGGTTTTTCAGTCAAGCGCGAAGCCGCGATGGCGCAGCCAGGCGCGGAACCCCGCCCGCTCCGGCACACCCAATTGGCGCGACGCATTGGCCGACCAGCTTTCCTTCGCCGGCCCGAACACCTCGGGGTAGCGCGGATTGGCCGGCGGGCGCAGCGCATCATAGCCGGGCAGCGCCGCCTCCAACCCGCTATCATCATAGACCTCGCGATGCACCACGACGCTTTGCGGCAGGCGGGGCGATGTCCGCTCGCGCGCGGCGGGCCAGCCCAACGTCAGGCCGGCCACCGGGAAGACGCCCTTGGGCAGCTTCAGCATCGGCGCGATCTTCTCATTGTAATTGCGTACATAGGAAATCGGGCAGGTGCCCAGCCCCGCGGCCTCGGCGGCCAGGATGGTATGCGCCATGGCCGATGCAGCATCGACGGTGCAGTTGAGAAAGGTGTCCATGTTGTTGTTGGCGTGCTCGCGGCCATGGATCTCGCAAATCCGCTGGCCGCGCCGCATGTCGCCGCAAAAGATCAGCAAGACGGGGGCATCGGCGATCCACGGCATGGTGCCGATCCAGCCCGCGATTTTTGCGATGTTTTCGCGGTTGCGCAGCACGATGATGGAGAATTGCTGCAGGTCCGACTTGCTGGGGGAGGATTGCCCGCCCGCCAGCACGGTGTTGAGCAGCGCGTCATCGAGCGGCGTGTCTGCGTATTTGCGCGTGACGCGCCGGTCGAGAATCATCGCGAGCCCGGCGGGAATCTCCGCCGGGGGTTCGAAGGGCAGCGCGCCGTAGCGCGCGGTCAGAAGACCGCTCACACCGGGTCCCAGGAAAACACGTCGCCCGAGCGTTCCATCGGCACGAAGCCGGTGCGGAAGGCAGGCAATGCGATTTCGGCGATTTTCTCCGGCGTCCAGCCGTTTTCACTGTGCACCGAGCGGATGGGGCGGTTCTGGCTGAACAGGAAGAGTTCGTGCATGCGCGGGGCAAAAATCTGGCCGGTGACCTCCTTCGCGGCGTCGGAGGCCAGGAACACCGCCAGCGGCGCGTTCTTCTCCGGCCCCATCTTCTGGATGCGCTCGACCCTGGCCTTCTGCTCCGGCGTTTCGGCCGGGATGGAGGAGGTCATGCGGCTCCAGGCAAAGGGGGCCAGGCAGTTCGAGCGGACATTGTAGCGCTTCATATCCAGCGCGATCGACTTCGACAGCGCCACGATGCCGAGCTTGGCCGCGGAATAGTTGGCCTGGCCGAAATTGCCGATCAGCCCCGAGGTGCTGGTGATATGCACGAAGGACCCGCTTTCCTGCTTCCGAAAGTACTCGGCCGCGGCGCGGGAGACGAAGAAGCTGCCGTTGAGATGCACGTTGATGACGGAGAGCCATTCCTCCGGCGTCATCCGGTGAAAGATCTGGTCGCGCAGGATACCCGCATTGTTCACCACGATGTCGACGCGGCCGAAGGCGTCGATCGCGGATTTCACGATGCCCTGGGCGTTTTCCCATTCCGCCACGGATTGCGTGTTGATCACCGCCTGCCCGCCGGCCTGCTCGATGATCGCCTTCGTGCCCTCGGCCGGGCTGGTCGAAAACCCGTCACCGCCCAGCGAGGCGCCGATATCGTTGATGACGATCTTCGCCCCTGCCGCGGCCATGGCGATGGCGATCTCGCGCCCAATACCGCCGCCCGCACCGGTGACGATGGCGACTTTTCCCTCAAGCATCATGATCCGCGTTTTCCTGCCCATTGATTGGTCATGTCAGCCTAGACGCGCCCCCGGCGCCCGTGAAGCCGCCTTGCCCCGGCTGCCGGAAACAAGCAGCCTGCGCGCCATGTCACTGGTCACCCTTGAAGCCGTTGGAAAAACCTATCGCGGGCGCTCGGGCGCCTATGAGGCGGTGCGCGATTTTTCGCTGGAGCTGGCGGAGGGCGAGTTCTTCTGCCTCCTCGGCACCTCGGGCTGCGGCAAGACCACGGTGCTGAACATGCTGGCGGGGTTCGAGGCGCCGACCGCCGGGCGCATCACGCTGGATGGTCACCGCGTGACGAAGCCCGCGGCCGAGCGCGGCGTGGTCTTCCAGGGCACCGACAGCCTCTATGACTGGCTGACCGCGCGCGACAATATCGCTTTCGGTCTGCGCCTGGCCGGGGTTTCGCGGGCCGAACGCCGGGCCACGGCCGAGCGCTATCTGGAGCTGGTCGGCCTGGCGGGCGCCGCCGAAAAACACCCCTCCGAACTCTCGGGCGGCATGAAGCAGCGCATCCAGATCGCCCGCGCCCTGGCCAACAACCCGCGCATGCTGCTGATGGACGAGCCCTTCGGCGCGCTCGACGCCATGACCCGCAATATCCTGCAGACCGAGCTCACCCGGATATGGCAGGAGGCGCGAAAGACCATCCTTTTCATCACCCATGACATCGAGGAGGCCTGCGCCTTGGCCACGCGAATCGGCGTGATGAAGCGCGGCCCGGGCGGCACGCTGAAGGAGGTGGTGCCGGTCGACCTGCCCTTCCCGCGCGACCGCACCTCGGATGGCTTCATGGCCGTCTTCCGCCAGGTGCATGCGGCGATCCGCGAGGAGATCGTCGCGTCATGACGCGCCAGGAGAGATTGGCATGAGGGATCGCATCAACATCGTGGCGGGCTACCTCGCCGGCTTCGCGCTGCTCTTCCTGGTCTGGCATCTCGCCGCGGTCTTCGTGGTGAAATCGGCGCTGTTTCCCTCGCCCATCCCGGTCTTCGTGCGCGCGCAATGGCTGATCGAGGAAAACATCCTGCAGGAGCAGATCTGGGCCTCGCTGCGCCGCATTTTTCAGGGGTTTTCGCTCGGCACCGCGCTGGGCATTCCCATTGGCCTGGCCATCGGCAGTTTCCGCCCGGTGCGCGTGCTGCTGGAACCCTGGACGGAGTTCTTCCGCTTCATCCCCGCGGTGGCCATGATCACCGTCTCGGTCATCTGGTTCGGCATTGGCGAGGAGAGCAAGATCTTCCTCATCGCCTATACCACCATCTTCGTCATCATCATCTCGACCGCGGCCGGCGTGGGTGCTGTGGAGCGCAACAAGATCCGCGCCGCGCAATGCCTGGGTGCGACCCGTTTCCAGGTTTTCATGCTGGTGGCGCTGCCGGCCACCGTGCCGTTCATCCTCACCGGCATGCGGCTGGCGATGGCCAATTCCTTCGTCACCATCGTCGCCGCCGAGCTGATCGCCAGCAATGACGGGCTGGGGAAAATGCTCTGGGACGCCCGGCTGTTCATGGAGATCAACGACATCTTCGTGGCGCTGGTTGCGCTGGGCCTGCTCGGTTTCGCCACCGACCGGTGCTTTCGTTTTCTGATCAAGGCCTTCGCCGGCCGATATAACCCCACCATGTAGGATAAAGTCATGAACCGCCGCGCCCTCCTCGCCACCCCCCTCCTCGCCGCCCCGGCACTCATCATGAAAGCGGGGGCCCAGGCCCCCATCGCGATGACCATCGCGACCGGCGTCGATCCCTCCTTCGCGCCCTTCTATGTCGCGCGCGAGGCCGGGATCTTTGCCCGCAACGGGCTGAACGTGACGGTCAATACCGGCCCCTCCGGCTCGGCCATGATCGCCTTCCTGGTCGGCAACCAGATCAACGCCGCCTATGGCGCCGAGCAGGCCGGCGTCTCCGCCCATCTCGTCGACCCCAATGTGGTGGCGGTGGCCGAGGGCACGGCGCTGCTGCGCTGGATCAGCGTGCTCGGCCGCAACATCACGACCATGGAGGAACTGCGCGGCAAGCGCGTGGGTGTCGCCCGCGGCACGGGCTCGGAGACCTTCTGGCTCTCGGTGGTGAGCAAGCTCAACCTGAATGCGGCCGACTACACCATCGTCAATGTCGAGGCGCCGGAAATGGTCGCCGCCCTCGAACGCGGCAATATCGACGCCTTCGCGGTGTGGGAGCCCTGGCCGACGCGCGCCATGCGCGCCATCCCCAACACCCGCATCCTGGTCTCGAACGACCAGATCCAGATCGTCCGCAATTTTCTCTACATGAACAAGGGCTGGGCGGAAGCGAACGCGGAAGCCACGACGCGCTTCATGCGCTCGATGGTCGAGGCGCAAGCCTTCATCGCAGCCCAGCCGGCCGAGGCGGCGGGCCATGTCGCCCGCTTCCTGCGGCAGGACCGCGCCTTCATCGCCGAACTCATGACCAAGGTGGAATACACGATGAACCTGACTGCGGATTCGGTGGGCAATATTCAGCTCGCCATCGACCAGCTGCGCGGCATGAACCGCCTCTCCCGCCCGGTGACACCCGCCGAGGTGATCTGGTCCGCGCCGCTCGCCCGCGTCGCCGCCGATCGCGTGCGCATCTGATGGCGGCGCCATTGCCCGTCCGCTTCACCGCCGGCGATGGCGGCCAGTGGCGCATCGCGGCCGTGCTGCCGGTGATCGGCGAGAGCCTGGCCATGGCCCCGCGGCTCGATATCCGCGAAGGCCCGGGCGAGGCGCCGCCGGGGGTCTGGAGCCTGCACGGCGTCACCTCCAACCTGCGCTACACCACGGTCGAGGAACGCGCGGGCCTGGTGGCGAAGCAGGAAGGGCTGGGCCGCCCACCGGCACGCCACGCCGCGCTGATCCCGATCAGCAAGAACGCCGCCTGGTGGGCCATGGCGCAGGATGAGCGCCGGGCGATCATGGAAACCCGCTCGCGCCACAACGCCATCGGCATGGAGTATCTGCCGGAGGTGGCGAGGCGGCTGCACCACTGCCGCGATCTCGGTGGCGAATTCGATTTCCTGACCTGGTTCGAATGGGCGCCGGAGCATGATCCGGCCTTCGAGTCCTTGCTCGTCCGGCTGCGCGCCAGCGAGGAATGGCATTATGTCTCGCGCGAGGTGGATATCCGCCTGGTGCGGGACTGAGGCGGCGCCTCGGCGCCACAGCGGCAGGGCCGGCCGCGCCTGATGACGGCGCGGCCGGTGCCGTCCTCACCCGGCCGGCAGGTCGCCGCGTGGCGGCAGATGCCCGGTCTTCACCCAGACCCGGCACCCTTCAGTCCCGGCTTGCGCCAGCAGCGTGTCGCCAGGCGGCAGGCGCAGCCAGGAGAGCGGGCGGAAATCCTCGCCGCCCTCGGTGAATCCGCCGGCCAGAACCAGCCATTCGCCGCCCCCGGGCAGGGCCAACGACAGGCCGGCCCCCGGCGCCCATTGCTCGATGCGCACATCCTCCCTGTCGTCACAGTGCAGCGGCAGGCAGGCTTCGCCGGCAGCGGGCGGCCCGGCTTCCAGCCAACCAGCGCCGGTTTCGCGCCGGACCGAAAGCCGGTCCCGCGGGTCGAACTGCCAGAGCTTCACGAAGATGGTGCAGCCCGGCGACGAGCCGGGCTGGTGGCCTGTCCCCGGCGGATTGCGCACATAGGTGCCCGGCGGATAATCGCCGTGTTCATCCTGGAAGACACCCTCCAGAACCAGGAATTCCTCGCCCCCGCCATGGCTGTGCGGCGCGAAATGGCTGCCCGGCGCGTAGCGGACGATGGAGGTGGCGCGCGCCACCTCCGCGCCCACGCGGTCGAGCATGCGGCGTTCCACCCCAGCCATCGGCGAGGCCACCCATGGCATGGCCGCGGCATGGACCGCCGCGCGCCGGGTGAAATCGGCATTGAGTTCCATGCTTCGGCTCAGGTGAAGGCGATGACGGAGATCTTGTTGCCGCAGGGGTCGCGCAGATAGCCCATGATGGAGCCGGGCACCCCGCCGGGTGCCGGCGGGCCGTTCACGTCACGCCCGCCCGCGGCCAGGCCTGCGGTGTAGAACGCCTCGGCCGCGGCGCGATCCTTGGCGCGGAACATCACGGTGCCACCATTGGCATGGGTCGCCGCCTCGCCATTCATCGGCTTGGTGATGAAGAACAGGCCATTCTCCGGATCACCTTACATATAGGCCTGGGGGTCGGCGCGAAACTGGCCCTTGCTGGGGATGCCCAGCGCGCCGAGTGCCGCATCGTAGAAGGTCTTGGAGGCTTCGAGGTCGTTGGCGCCGAGCATGACGTGGAAGAACATGGGATCTCCTTCATCTGGGTATCTACCTATCGATAGGTAGTTTTCCTTTGTCGCAGTTGCAGGCCCGCGCGTCAACACCCATCTCGTGATAGACAATCGTCATGACCACCGCTCTCCCCCTCACCACCGACCGCCTGCTGGACGCCGCCGAGGCCATCGTGCAGCGACTGGGTTTCGCCGGGCTGAGCTTTCGTGACCTGGCGGCTTGCGTCGGCATCAGAAGCGCCAGCGTCCACTACCACTACCCCACCAAGGCCGATCTCGGCCGTGCCCTGACCCGCCGCTACACGGATCGGCTGGCCGCGCGGCTCGACACGCTCGAAGCCAGCCACCCCCCGGCCCAGGCCCTGGCAGAGTATGTTGATGTCTTTCGCACGGTCTTCCTGCTCGATGGCCGCATGTGCCTCTGCGGCATGCTCGCGGCGGAGGCCGAGGCCATCCCTGCGCAGATGCAGGAGGAGTTGCGGCGCTTCGTCTCGCTGAACCTGAGCTGGACGGGCCGGATGCTGGAAAGGATCGACACCGGGACGCAGCCGCCCACGGATGCGCGGGTGTTGTTCGCCAGCCTGGAAGGCGCCCTGCTGCTGGCGCGCGCGACCGGGGATGCCTCGGTGTTCGACGCCATCGCGCAGCGATTGCCCGGTCGCACGGCGTGAGCGCCTGATTCGGCGCCATCAGCAGGCGATGTTCACGGGGCGCGAACCAGCGCGCCATCTCAGGGAAATCCCCGCGCACCGCCTTGGGCATGATGGCGCAGGATGAGCGCCGGGCCATCCTGGAGACCCGCTCACGCCACAACGCCATCGGCATGGAATACCTGCCGGAGGTGGCAAGGCGGCTGCATCATTGTCGCGACATCGGCGGAGAATTCGATGTCCTCACCTGGTTCGAATGGGCGCCGGAGCACGAGGCCAAGTTCGAGGCATGGCTGGTCCGCCTGCGCGCCAGCGAGGAATGGGGCTATGTCTCGTGCGAGGTGGATATCCGCCTGCTGCGCGACTGACCCCCAGCGCCGGCGGATGGCCGGCCACAGGGGGGACATCGCCACGCCGCGCGCTGCCACCAGCTCAGCTCCACAACCCATAGAGCATGCTGCCGAAGACCACGGCGCGGCCCTTCTCGATCGTGACGTCGGGGGCGGCCACCGGGGCTGCGGGGCGGCGGAGCAGGGTGCGGATGAAGGTCATGTTCGTCTCCTTGGCGCCGGGCCGGGATGGCGTTTTGGCGTGAGACTGTTTTGCGCTGGGCATGTTTCAATTCCGCACTGCGCGCGCAGGTCCGCATGTTTCAATCATGTCAGCCGCAGGGCATGAAAAACCCCGCATGGCCGGGGCCATGCGGGGCGGTTGGGCCAGGCCGGCGGCTCAGACGAACCAGAGCAGGTCCGGGAAGGCCGTCGGCACGGGCAGGTCGCCCTGGGCCAGGCCCGACCAGGTGACAGAGGTGTCGATCTGGCCATTGCCATCCAGATCGGCGTGCCAGGTCACGCCCTGAAAGCCCTGCGCGCCGTCCTGGGCGACCCAGATCGCCTGGCTGACGCCGGCCTGCCAGCCCCAGACGGCCACGCTCTCGCCGGCCTGGAAGTCGGTGATCGTGGACCAGGACGACACGCCGCCCCGGCCGTCGAGGAAGAAGCTGTCCACGCCCGCGCCCCCGGTGATGAAGTTGGAGCCGGTGCCGCCATCGATCACGTCATTGCCCGCGCCGGCATCGATGGCGTCGACGTTGCCGAGCGCGTTGATGAAGTCGTTCTTGGTGGTGCCCAGGATGGTCTCGCCATTGGCCGAGCCCAGCAGCTGATATTGCAGCCCCTGCACCGGCCCGTTGTAGATCTCGCCCAGCTTGTAGGTGGTGGTGCCGCCGGAGGCCACGACGAAGAGCTCCTCATTGCCGAGCTGCGCCTGCACCGAGTTGATCGAGATGGCGGCGTTGAAGCCGAACTTCACCATCTCAATGTTGCGCAGCTGGTCGGCGCCATCGACGCCCTGGATCACGGTGACGCCATCGCGGCTGCCCATGCGGACCGGCGTCGCGGCGGTGCTGAAGACCGCCGTGTCGGTGCCGACCCCGCCATCCAGCACGTCATCGCCCAGGCCGCCTTCGAGGATATTGGCGCCGAGATTGCCGGTCAGCACATCGCCGAAAGCCGAGCCGCGCAGCCCCTCGATGCTGAAATAGGTATCACCCGCAGCCTCGCCGGTGTTGCCCGCGGGGTTGATCAGCGAGGCGGTGACGCCGGCCACCGCATGCTCGTAGCTCGCGGTGTCCTCGCCCGCGCCGCCATTGAGGCTGTCGGCGCCGCCGCGGCCCTCCAGCACGTCATCGCCGGCACCGCCGATCAGCGTGTCGTTGCCGGCGGCGCCGGTGGCGAGCAGGTCGGCCACCGAGGAGAAGGCCGAGGCGTCGATCCTGAAGGACAGCGCGTTGGTGGCGGTGATCTCGGCACGGCCGTCGAAGGCGCTCTCGGCCATCTTGGTCACGCCGCCCACCACCTGGTTGGTCAGCGTCACATTGATGTTGCCGGTGCCGGTGAAGCGCAGCTCCTCGATGTTCTTCGTGTTGAGCAGCGCGCCGGTATAGCCCGCGCCATTGCCGGTGACCTCCAGCACGTCATGGTCATTGGGGTTGCTGCCGCCGAAGACGGTGGCCTGGGCCAGATCGGTGCCGTTGATCAGGCGGATGATGTCGTCGCCCTCACCGCCATAGATCGTGTCGGCGCCGCCATTGCCGACCAGAAGGTTGTTCTGCGCGTCGCCCTGCAGCTGGTCGGCGAAGGCCGTGCCGCCCAGGCCCTCGATGCCGGTGAAGGTGACGCCGGCATCGTTGGAATTGTCGAAGAGGCTGACAACAACGGCCTTGCCAGCCTTGAAGAGGTCGAGGAAGTCGACACCGCTGCCGCCGGTCACCTTGGCGCCACTCACGGCGCCCTGGAAGCTGAAGGTATCATTGCCGGCGCCACCATCCATCTCATGCGGGAGTTGGCTGTTGGTGGTGAAGCTGATCAGCACATCGTCGCCCTCATCACCGTAGAGGTAGCTGCGGCCGGTGGCGCCCCAGATCGTGTCGTTGCCGCCGCCGCCGGCCAGCCCGGCATCGATGTTGCCGCTGGTGGAGATGAAATTGGCACCGGCATTGCCACTGAAGGTGGCCAGGCCGCCGGTGAAGGTGACCATCATGTTCTCGACATTGGCGGTCAGGATGTAGCCCGATCCGTCGGCGATGACGGTGTCGATGCCACCATCCAGTTCCTCGACCACCACATCGTCGGGAACGCCGAATTTGTTGGCGTAATAGGTGTCATTGCCCGCGCCGCCGATCAGGCTATCCAGCCCGGTGCCGCCATCGAGCACGTCATCGCCCGCCCCGCCATCGAGCGTGTCATTGTCGGCGCCGCCCAGCAGCGTGTCATTGCCCTCGCCGCCAGAGAGAAAATCATTGCCGGCGCCGCCATCGATCTGGTCATTGCCGCCGAAGCCGAGGACGAACTGGCCCCCGGCGCCGAAGGTCCCGGTGTCGTTGCCGGCGGTGCCATTGAAGAAGCCGTTGAGCAGGGTGAAGGGCATGGGTTTGTTCCGTTCCTGGAGGGTGTTTCGATGCACCCTTCTCGCCCGCCCATGTTTCAGTCCCGCCTTGCCGGAACACGGATCCGTGTTTCGATTGTTTCAGCCGCGATGGACGGCCGGCCCGTCCCAGGCCAAGCTGGCGGCAAGACACAAGGGGAGGTTTCGATGCGACGCATGCTGATGCTGATGCTGATGCTGTTGCTGGCCATGGCGCCGATCGCCCAGGCACAGCAGGAATGGGAACAGGCGCGCCCGGTGCGCATCATCCTGCCCTTCCCACCCGGCGGCGCGACCGACCTCATCGCCCGCGTGCTGGCCGAGCGGATCAGCCGCGATTCACGCCACCCCTGGCTGGTCGAAAACCGCTCCGGCGCCAATGGCAATATCGGCATGCTGGCCGCCGCCCAAAGCCCGCCCGACGGCTATACGCTGGGCGGCTGCACGGTGGGCAATTGCGCGATCAACGCCGCCATCTATGCCCGCATGCCTTTCGACATCGCGACAGACCTGGTGCCGGTCTTCTGGTCGGGCAGCGTGATGAACGCGCTGGCGGTGCGGGCGGACCATCCCGCGCGCGATTTCCAGGAATTCGTGACCTGGGCCCGGGCGCAGGGCAACCGGGCGAATTTTTCGTCCAGCGGCTTCGGCGCCTCGAACCACCTGCTGGGCGAATTCCTCAATGGAAGGCTGGGGCTGTCCATGCAGCACGTGCCCTTCCGCGGTGGCGCGCCGGGCATGCAGGCGGTGATGCAGGGGGCCACGCAGATGTTCTTCGAGAACACCCCCACCCTGATCGGTGCCATTCGCGGCGGCCAGCTCCGCGCCCTCGCGGTGAGCGGGCGCGAGCGTGACCCCACCCTGCCCGATGTGCCGACGCTGGAGGAGGCCGGCATGCCCAATGCCGTGGTCGAGCCCTGGTTCGGCTACATGGCGCCGCGCGGCACGCCCGCGCATGTGGTGCTGGCGCTGAACACCATGCTCAACCGCGCCAATGCCGACCCGGAGGTGCAGGCCCGGCTGCGCGCCCTGGGGGCGCGGCCCGAGGGCGGCCCGCCCGAGCGTTTCGCCGCCCATGTCCGCTCGGAACTCGCGCGCTGGGCGGAGGTGGTGCGGGTGAACAACATCGAGAGGATCACCGAGTGAACCCCTTCCAGGTCCTGCTCTGCCGCCGCCTGCACCAAGCGGGCATGGCCTTGCTCGATGCCCGTCCGGACATCGCCTGCACCATCATGCACGACCCGCCGGTGGCGGAATTCCACGCCGCCCTGGCCCAGGCCGACGCCACCCTGTGCTGGCTGGAGCGCGTCGATCAGGCGGCGCTGGACGCGGCACCAAAGCTGCGCTGCGTCTCCCGCTACGGCGTCGGCTTCGACACGGTGGACGTGCCCGCCTGCACCGCGCGCGATGTCGCCGTCATGGTGGCCAATGGCAGCAACGACCTCAGCGTGGCCGAGCACGCGCTGATGCTCATGCTGGCCGTGGCGCGGCGTGCCGCGCAGCATGACCGCCACATCAAGGCCGGCGGCTGGTGGCCGCCGGGCGGGCCGGACATGCTGGACCTCGCCGGGAAATCCCTGCTCGTGGTGGGCTATGGGCGGATTGGCACGCGCGTCGCGCGCTATGGCCTGGCGCTGGGGATGAAGGTGTCGGTGCTTGACCCGTTCTGGCGCCCCTCGCGCCTTGCCGCCGATGGCGTGACCGCGGCGCGCGACCTGCATGCCGCCCTGGCCGTGGCCGATGTCGTCAGCCTGCATTGCCCGCTGCGGCCGGACACCCGGCACCTGATGAACGCGGCGGCTTTCGCGGCGATGAAGCCCGGCGCCATCCTGGTCAACACCGCCCGTGGCCCTGTCGTGGATGAGACGGCGCTGCTGGCGGCGCTCGATGCCGGGCGGCTGCATGGCTTTGGCTCGGACGTGCTGGAGGTGGAACCGCCGGCCGACCCCCACCCGCTCTTCGCCCACCCCAATGTCCTGCTCAGCCCGCACAATGCGGCGAGCACGGAGGAGGGGCTGGCCCGCATGGCCAGGATCGCGGCGCAGAACATCATCGACTGCCTGGATGGGCGCCCGGATACGGCGATGATGGTGAACCCGGAGCTGGCGGCGCGGTGATTCGCGCTGGCCAGCCTGGCCTGGCGCTGGCAATATCCCGCGCGTGAGACATCTCCTCCCCCTGCTGGCGCTGGCCAGCCCAGCGGCCGCGCAGATCTACGCCACCCCCACGCCCTTTTGCGGTGGCCGGGTGGTGGCCGAGATCTTCAACACCGATGTGATCCCTGGCCCCTCGGGCCGCGCCACCTATTCCACCCGGCTGTACAATGCCGGCGGCTCACTGGTGCGCGCCCAGGTGCAGGTGGTGGGTGACATGCTGAACCGCTATAACCAGCAGACCAGCATCAATGCCGGGCAGCGTCTGACCATCACCATGGGCATCAGCAACGCCATCCCGGGCAAGCAGTATCTGCGCGGTGAGGCCCTGGCGCAGACGCTGCGGGTCTCCTGCCTCTAGAGCAGGATGTGTTGAGGCGGAATCGCCGAACACGCTGAATCATCTCTCAGCATGGTCTAAGGCAGGGCGGCGTCGCCAGCGGCGGTGAGGCCGGGCTGGAAGCCGGCCGGCGCCGGGTCTCATCCGAAGAAGATGTAGTCCGTGCCATATTGCGCCACGGGCAGCTGCGCCTGGCTCAGGCCTGACCAGGTCACCGAAGTGTCGATCAGCCCATTGCCGTCGAGATCGGCATGCAAGGTGGCGCCGGTATAGCCCGGGGTGCCGTCGCTCGGCAGCCAGAGAAAGACGCTGATCCCGGGCTTGTAGCCCCAGATCGTGACCTGCTCGCCCGGGCCGAAATCGGTGATGGTCGACCAGGTATTGGCCAGCGCGGCACCCCGCCCGTCGATGAAGAAGATGTCGAGCCCTGCCCCGCCGGTCAGAAAATTCGAGCCCAGCCCGCCATCGATCATGTCATTGCCCGCGCCGCCATTGACCGCGTCATCGCCGCCCAGGGCATTGATGAAATCGGCGCGGTCGGTGCCGAGCACGGTGTCGGTCGCGGCGGTGCCGAGCTGCTGGTTCACCAGCCCCGCCACCGGGCCGGCATAGGCATCGCCCAGCACATAGCCGATGGTGCCGCCGAGATTGGCATAGAACAGCCCGACATTGTCGGCGCTGGCGGCGATGGAGGCGATGCTCACCGCGGCGGCGGCGCCGAATGTCAGCAGCTCGATATTGCTGAGCTGGTCCAGCCCGTCCGGCCCGTTGGCGATCAGCACATTGTCGCGGATGCCGAAGCGGGCCTGCGCCTGGGTGCCCGAAAAGATCGCGGTGTCGCTGCCGTCGCCGCCATCGATGGTGTCATTGCCCCCGCCGCCCTGCAGGGTTTCGGCCGCGCTGCCGCCGGTCAGCCTATCGGCCTGGGCGCTGCCGATGACGCCCTCGAAATTCGTCACGCCACCGGTGCCGGTGGCGGCGCCAGTTGCCAGGTTGGCGGCAACCCCGCTGCCGGCCCAGTTGCCATAGTCCAGCGTATCGGTTCCGCCCTCGCCATTCGCCGTGCCAGTGATGCTGGACCCGTTGCGCAGGATCAGCGCGTCATTGCCGCCGCCCAGGGCGATAGCCAGGCCGCCGCCGCCCGAGATCGCGCCGCCATTATCCACCACGTCGTTCTGCGCGCCGATGATGCGGATGGCGTAGGAATTGGTGCCGGTGATGGTGCCGAGATTGGTCACGGTGGTGACAAAGGGCGCGGGCCCGGTCGAGCTGTCATCGATCAGGATGCCCAGCCCCAGCCCCTGGATGGTCGCGCCCGCCCGGTTGGTGATGCTGCCCCCCCCGGCGGCGATGCCTTCCGAGGTGTTGAGCCGCCCGTCGCTGCCGCTGCCACCCGCGCCGGTGCCCTGGATCAGGCCGTAATTGTCGATCGTCGCCTGGCCGTCGATGTCGATGCCATCGCCATCGCCGTCATTGATGCCATCGGGGCCGCCGCCATTCGATGCGCCGAGTGTGGTGCCGTTGACATCCGACCCGGCGGAATCGCTGAAGGCGCCCGTGATGGTGCCGTAATTGATGATCGAGCCCGAGCCGTCGAGCCCGACGCCGGAGCCGTTGCGGCCGGTGATGGTCGAGGTCGCGTCGTTGGTGACGGTGACGACGGTGCCGGTGGTGGCGTTGATGCCGTGCCGGTCGCCGCTGATGGCGCCGCCATTCTCATTGGTGACGGTGCCGCCGCTGCCCACCGCATCGAACTGCACGCCATCGGCGCCCTGTGCATAGCCCGACGCGGTGCCACCATTGATGGTGCCGCCGGTATTGGTCAGCGTGTTGCTGGCGCCGCCGAAGCGCACCGCGTCATTGGTGCCCGAGCCCAGCGTGCCGGTGTTGGTGATAGTGGCCACGAAGGCCAGGGTGCCACCGGCAAGGTCGAGCGCCTGACCAACGGCCGAGGTGACGCTGCCGGCATTGGCGAAGGTCAGCGTGCCGGCGGTGACCGAACCAGCCTGGATCTGCACGGCGTCATCGCCGGCCTGGATGATGCCCGTCGCATGATTGGTGATGCTGGCGGTGAAATTGCTGCCGACCGAGGTTTCGATGCGGATCGCCCGACCGCCCGATGCGGTGTTGATGATCGAGCCCGCATTGTCGATGTCCCCCGCGCTGGTCGGGCCATTGAAGCGCACCGATTGCGCGTTGGCCGAGACCGAGATGGCACCGGTGGTGGCAATGGTCAGCGTGTCGGTGCCCGAAAGGTCGAGGCGGGTGGTGCGGGTGATGCCCGCGCCGATATTGGTGGCAGCCATGATGGGAAACTCCGCGCGACGACCGCCGACCCTGGCGGTCAGGAGCTTCTAGAGCATGATGCGTTGAGGCGGAATCGCCGAACACGCTGAATCATCTCTCAGCAACGGCTAGACCATGCGCAGTGAACGCATGTGAACGCAGCATGGTCTAGCCGGCCCGGTCGTCGCTGCCACCGCGGAAAATGTGACGCGGAGAAAAAAGCGCGGCAGCGCGGGCGCGCCGCCGCTGCCCTGCCTCAGCTGTTGATCCAGGGCGCCCGGCGCCACAGCTCGGCATATTGTCCCTGCGTCGCGCGCATCCGCGCCTCCCAGACCGGGCCGGCCTCGTATGACGGTTCAATGAACTGCGCCGCGAAGGTCGCGATGGTGGCGGCATCGGCCGCCGTCTCGGCCACCGCCTCGCGCATCCGCTCGACGATCGCGGCGGGCGTGGCGCGCGGCATCACCAGGCCACGCTCGGAATACATGGTGATGTCGAGGCCCAGGCTCTTGAGCGTCGGCACCGCCGGGGCGAATCGGCTGCGGTCCTTGCCGGCATGGCCGATGAAGCGCACGCCGTCGGGGTTGGGCATCACCTCGCCCACGCTGACGGTATTGGCATGGACCTGGCGGCCCATCAGCGCGTTGCGCTGCAAGGGCGCGCCCGTGTAGTGCACCAGGGTGAAGCGCGCGCCGGTGGTCTGCGCGATCAGGCTGAGCAGCAGATGGTCATCGGTGCCAATGCCGGAGGTGGAGATGATGATCCCCTCGGGGTCGGCCTTGGCGCGGGCGATCAGGTCGGGGATGTCGCGAATCGGGCTATCGGCCCGCACGATCAAGCCGGTGGCATCGGTCATGATGTTGCCGATGAAGGCGAAGCTGTCGAGATTGTACTGCGCCCGGCGCTCCACCGGCACGGTCACGAAGCTCGGCATGTTGGTCAGGCCGATGACATGGCCATCGGGCCGCGCGCGGGAAACATAGGTCATGCCCACTTCGCTCGAGGCGCCGGGCTTGTTCACCACCGTGATGGGCTGGCCCAGCCGGGCCTCGAGGTGGCGGGCGAAGAGCCGCGCCACGATATCGGTGCCGCCACCCGGGGCGAAGCCGACGACAAGCTCCACCGGCCGTTCCGGCCGCCAGGCTTGGGCCAGCGCCGGCATCGCCAGCGGGGAAGCAAAGAGCGCGCCAAGCGTCGCGCGGCGGGTGATATGGGCCATGTCGATCTCCAATCTGTGGCCGGAGATGTGCGACAAAGCGCGTCGGGAATACAGCGGCAACAGCGGGTTGCGACCGGGAAGCTGTCTGTGTTGCGACACGCCCGGCGGTAAATCGGTAAAGACTTTACCGCGCCCGCTCGATGCAATAGGCCACCACGGCCTCCATCGCCCGCTTCTCCGCGCTGTCCGGGAAGGGGGCGAGTGCCGCCAGGGCCGCGGCGCCATAGTCGCGGGCGCGGGCAAAGGTCTCGGTCAGGGCGCCATGGCGCAGGAGCAGCCGCTGCGCCTCGGCGAAATCCTCCTCGGTCTGCTCGACCTCCTCCAGCGTGCGGCGCCAGAAGACGCGCTCCTCCTCCGAGGCGCGGGCGATTGCCACCAGCACCGGCAGGGAGATCTTCCCCTCGCGGAAATCATCGCCCACCGTCTTGCCCAACACCGCCTGGTCGGCCGAGTAATCCAGCGCGTCATCGACGAGCTGGAAGGCGACGCCGAGGTTGCGGCCATAGCTGTCCAGCGCTTCCTCCTCCAGCGCCGGGCGGTCGGCCACCACGGCGCCCAGCCGGGCAGCGGCGGCGAAGAGCGCCGCGGTCTTGCCGTGGATCACCTCGAGATACTGCGCCTCGGTGGTGGCGATGTCGTTCTGCGTCATCAGCTGCAGCACCTCGCCCTCGGCGATGGTCGCGGCCGCACCCGAGAGAATCGCCATCACCGGCAGCGAACCATCGGCGATCATCAGCTGAAACGAGCGAGCGAAGAGGAAATCCCCCACCAGCACCGAGGCCTGGTTGCCGAACAGCGCATTGGCCGAGGCCTGGCCGCGGCGCAGCGCGCTCTCATCCACCACGTCATCATGCAAGAGCGTCGCGGTGTGGATGAACTCGACACAGGCGGCGAGCACGACATGGCGGCCGCCGGCAGGGTCGTAGCCGCACATCCGCGACGCCGCCATGGTCAGCAGCGGCCGCAGCCGCTTGCCGCCGGCGGCGATGAGATGGGCGGCGAGCTGGGGGATGAGGGCCACCGGGCTCGCCATTCGCGCCATGATGACGGCGTTGCAGGCGGCGATGTCGTCCTGCAGCAGCGTCATCAACGCCGTCAGCGCATCCTCGGTCTTGGGCGTGCCATCCATGCTCAGCGCTGCATCCAGGGCAGGCCCGCGGCTTTCCACCCGGCCGCGACGCCGCGATGGCCCTCATGATCCACCGGCCCCTCGAAGCCATCGGCCACGTTGAACACGGCGGGGTAGCCCGCGGCCTGCGCGGCCTGCGCCGCGGCCAGGCTGCGCGCGCCGGAGCGGCAGATGAAATACACCTTGTGCTCGGGCAGCACGCCCGCCTTGTGCAGGGCCTCGGCGAAGTGATCGTTCACCGCCATCGAGGGATAGACCTGCCAGGGGATGAGCACGACCCGCTTGCCGGTGACGGCGATGTCGGGAATGCCGACGAAGTTCCACTCCGCATCGGTGCGCACATCGACCAGCATCGCGGCCGGGTCCTGTTGGATCGCGGCCCAGCTCTGCGCCGGCGCGATATCGGGTATGGCGGCCATGGCCCGCTCCTCAAACGCTGTTTCAACCATGGTATGGGACGGACAGGCGGTTGCCGCAACGGGGCCGCGCCCCAGATCAGGGGGGCTTGGGGGACGGCACATGCGTGGGCGAGGCCTGGAACTGTCGCTGCTGGGCCTGCTCGCGCTGCTCTGGGGCTCGTCCTTCGCGCTGATCCGGGTGGGGATCGAGACGATCCCGCCCATCACCCTCATCGGCTTGCGCTGCATCGTGGCGGCGCTGGCGCTCTGGGCGGTGCTGCTGGCGCGCGGCGTGGCCATACCGCGCGACCTGGCGAGCTGGCGTGCCTTTGCCCTGCAGGCGATGCTGGCCACAGTCACCCCCTTCGTGCTGATCGCCTGGGGCAGCCAGGAGGTGCCGTCGGGGCTGGCCATCATCCTGGCCTCGACCTCGCCGATCTTCGCCTTCCTGCTGGGCTTCGCGTTTCGCCGGACGGAGGCGCCGAGCCTGCTGAAGGGCCTGGGCACGGCGCTGGGCATCGCGGGTGTGGCGCTGATCGTGGGCCATCAGGGCATGGCCGGCGGGTCCTGGCCGCATATGCTGGCGCTGGTGGTCTCGGGGCTGCTCTTCGCGCTGTCGGGCTATACCGGGCGGGCCTTTGGCGGGATGGATCCGATGCTGCCGGCGATCGGCTCGCAGCTCTGCGGCCTTGTGCTGTTGCTGCCCGCGGCGCTGCTCTGGGAGCGGCCCTGGGCCATCCAGCCCTCCCGCGAGTCGTTGCTGGCGCTGCTGGCGCTGGCGCTGCTGTGCACCGCGCTGGCCTCGGTGATCTGGTTCCGGCTGCTGCGCACGCTGGGCGTGGTGGCGACGACCAGCCAGGCCTATCTGCGGCTGCCGATTGGGGCCGCGATCGGCGTGGTGTTTCTGGGCGAGAGCTTTCCGCTGGTGGCCGTGGGGGGGCTGGTGCTGGTGATGTTGGGGGTTGCGATGATGACCTGGCGACGCTGAGTGGGCGACGCTGAGTGGGCGACGTTGATTGGGTGTCAGTCGAGCGCGAGGCGCGCCAGCACCGCCTCGCCCCGGCCACCCTCGAGCAGGCCGCCGGTGCCCAGGGCGTAGAGCCCGCGGCCATCGGGCGTCATGGCCACCGCCGTGCTGCCCTCAAGGCCAGGGGCGGGCATCAGCCGCACCGACGCGGCGGTGCCAGGAGCGCGGGCCAACGTCACCGCAGCCAGACCCTGGGCATGGGTCGCGGCATAGATGGTGCCATCGGGCGCCAGGCAGAAATCATCCACGCCATAGGGCATCTCGGCCACCGGGCTGAGCGCGCCGGTGGGGGCCATGCCGTCGGCGCGCAGGGTCAGCCGCAGCAGTTGCTTGCCGGCGGAATGGGACAGCAGCAGGCCATCGGCCCCGCGCTTGATCCCGTTCACCCCGGGCACCGGCCGCGCAGGGTCCGGCCGCAGGGCGGGGTTCTGGTACCAGAGGTAGCATTGGCCAGTCCCCATATCGATGGCCCAGATGCCACCCAGCACGCTGTCGACCACCAGCAGCAGGCCCGCGGCCAGCAACAGCATGCCATTGGGGAAAACTGCCTCCGGCATGGCGATGCGGTTCAGCACCACCCCCTGGTTGTTCATCAGCAACAGCGCGGATTGCCCGCGCATCGCCGCCGGCCCGGCATTGAAGGGCACGCCATGGAGCACGACGGCGTAGCGCCCGGTGCCCATGGGGGCGAGGCTGACGGGATGGCCCGGCAATTCGGCCAGGCGGCTGACGCCAGCCCCGGGCGCCCAGCTTTCCACCGCGCGTGCGAAGTAATTGGTGAAGCGAACGGCGCCGTTGGGTGCAACCAGAAGGTTTTCGAGAAAGGTGCCATTGGGAAAACCGACCAGAATCTCGGGCAGCGCCTGGGCGCGCAGCGGGCCCGCGGCGGCGAAGGTCAAGGCGGCGAGGCCGCGGCGGTGGATCGGCATGACGGCTCCGGCAGAACGAATGAAAAACTTAGCATCCCGTCCATGACCGGGTCATGTTGCAATTCATTGACGGGTCGTCGGGCCGGGCCAGGCGGAGCCGTGGGCTTTCTCATTCAGCAAACCTTCAACAGGTTTGGTGACAATCCGGCCGAATGGACGCAGATGGCATTTCGCGGTATAAGATTTGACGACCTTGCCTGACCTGCCCGCGAGTGTCAGGTCGAAGGACTGGCTGGGTTTGGCGGACTCCGCAGAAATTGTGTATTCGTGCGTTTCGGCCGAGTACAGTCAAAGTGGCAATCGACGCTGCGCTGCTGAAGGAGCAACTGGCTTTGGATCACTCCATGTTTCGGAATGCCAGGGTTGTCGGCCTGACGGCGGCAGCCGCGCGCCTGGGTGTCGAATTGGACCGCCAGATGGTCGATATTCTGGGGCAGGCCGAGGTGATCGAGCCGGCGGCGCTGGTGCGCTGCGCGGTCGATGCCGGAATTCGCGCCAAGGCGCTGCGGCTGCGCTGGAAGGATCTGGTGGGGCTGGCGAATTCCGGCACGCCCACGCTGCTGCTGCTGCGCGATGATGGCGCAGCACTGCTCGATGGCGCGGCACCCGACAAGAGCTCCCTGATTTTGAGCAACCCGCTGGTCTCCGATCCGGAGGGCAGCCGCGAGGCCTTCGACGAGTTCCGCCTGCAGTCGATGTGGACCGGCATCGCCGTGATCCTGCGACCCGGGGCAGGGCAGCGGTTGGAGGATGGGCCGCTGACCGTCGGCACGCTGGTGCAGGAGATGGTGACCGAGCGGGTGTTGTTCCGCGACATCGGCATCGCCTCGGTGGTGATGGCCTTCCTGAGCGTCGCGCCGCCGCTGCTCATGATGGCGGTGGTGGACAGGGTTCTGGTCTATCAGAGCTGGGGCACGCTCACCCTGCTCTTCATTGCCATCGCCATCATCGCGCTGCATGAGACCTTGCTGGGCTATGCCCAGCGCAGTCTTCTGGCGGTGGCGGCGGCGCGCATCGATACGAGGATGAGCCTCTTTGTGATGCAGCGAATCCTGCGCCTGCCGCAGGATTTCTTCGAGAAGATGCGGGTGGGTGAAATCACCGCCAGCGCCTTTTCGATCAATAAGGTTCAGGACTTCATGACCGGCCCGGTCTTCAAGGCCATCCTGGACCTGATCACCCTGGTGATCATGATACCCGTGCTGTTCTGGGTCAACGCGACCTTGACCTGGTTCGTGATCGGCTGCGCGCTGTTGATCGCCCTGATTATCATGGTGTTTCTTCCGGCGGTCGGCCGGGCGAATGGCCGGGTGATCTCGGCCGGCATCGCCAAGGGCTCCACGCTTTATGAAACCATCGCTGGCATGCGGACGGTCAAGGTGTTGGCGCTGGAGCCCAAGCAGGCCGAGGAGTTCAACCTCCGCACCGCCGAGATGGCGAGGGCGAGGCTGGAATTGGCCCGGGTCTCGAACTGGCCGCAAACCCTGACAGCGCCGATCCAGCAATTCATGACCCTCGGCCTGCTCGCCGTGGGGTGCCTGATGGTCCTCAATGGCGACGCGGCAACCGCCGGCTCCCTTCTCGCCTTCATGATGCTCTCGGGCCGCGTCGCCGGCCCTCTGGTGGCGCTGGCCGGTCTCACCGAAAAATGGGAGGAGGCGAAGGCAGCCATCATCGAAGCCGCCACCGTCATGAATCAGCGCCCGGAGCGCTCATCCGGCCAGATCGGCGTGCGCCCGCATTTCGAGGGGAATATCCGCTTCGAGGACGTCACCTTCCAATATCCCGGCACCATGTCCCCGGCGCTGGAGAAGGTCAGTTTTGACATTCCCGCCGGCACTTTCGTCGGCGTGGTCGGCCGCAGCGGCTCGGGCAAGAGCACCATCACCCGCCTCATCCAGGGCATCTCCACCGGCTATGCCGGCATGGTGAAGGTCGATGGCGCGGAGCTGCGCGAGATCGACCTGCGGCATCTCCGCCGCAATCTCGGCGTGGTGCTGCAGGACAATTTCCTCTTCCGCGGCACGATCCGAGACAATATCGCCGCGGGGCGCCAGGGCATCACGCTCGAGAAGGTCATCCACGCCTGCCGCATGGCCGGCGCCGAGGAGTTCATCGAGCGGCTGCCCCGCGGCTACGACACCTTCATCGAAGAGGGTTCGCCCAACATCTCGGGCGGCCAGCGCCAGCGCCTGGCCATTGCCCGCTCGCTGGTGATCGACCCCGCCATCCTCGTGCTCGACGAGGCGACCAGCGCGCTCGACCCGGAAAGCGAGGCCCTGGTCAATGCCAATATGCTGCGCATCGCCCGCGGTCGCACCATGCTGGTCGTCTCCCACCGGCTCTCCGCGCTGATCGATGCCGACCTGATCCTGGTGCTGGATCGCGGCAAGGTCATCGATCTCGCGCCACATGCCGACCTGCTGGCCCGCTGCGAGATCTACCGCAAGCTCTGGCTGCAGCAGAACCGGGCTCCGACCCACAAGGTAATGATCGATGGCTGAAACGCTGGAACGCCGCACCTCGGTGGCGACGAAGGAGCCATTGAACCTCGTCGCGCTCGAATTCATCTCGCCCAGCGCTGCGGTCATCGCCGAGCCGGCGCCACTGGTGGCGCGCCGCACCGTCTGGATTTTCACCTCGCTCTTCGCCTCCTTCGTGGCGCTCATGGCATTAATGCCGATTGAACGGGTGGTGGTGGCGCGCGGCCGCCTCATCGCCACCACGCCCACCATGCTGCTGCAGCCGCTCGAGACCTCGATCGTCCGCAGCTTCGAGGTCCGGGCGAACCAGGTGGTGCGCGCCGGCGACCTGATCGCCCGGCTCGACCCCACCTTCACCGGCGCCGACCTCGCCTCGCTGGAAAATCAGCACGCCAGCCTCCAGGCCGAGGTGGATCGGCTGGAGGCCGAGGCCGCCGGCCGGTCCTATATGGGCGGCCTGACCACCCAGGCGGCGCTGCAGGCCGCCATCTTCGCCCAGCGCGCCGCCGAGCGCTCCTTCCGCCTGGAAAACTACCGCCAGCGGATGAACAGCCTCGATGAAATCAAGCAGCGCGCCGAGGGCGAATTGCGCCAGCTCCGCGACCGCCAGGTGATCAGCAGCCAGATCGAGGGCATGCGCCGCGAGCTCGAACGCGTCCAGGTCGGCAGCCGCCTACAATCCCTCCTCGCCGCCGACAGCCGGCTGGAAATCCAGGGCCAGATGGCGACCGCCGAGGGCGTCGCGCGCGGCGCCGCGCGCGATGGCCAAGCCGTCGCCGCGGAGCGCGAGGCCTATATCACCAACCTGCAGACCCAGATCTCGCAGGACCTGGCCGAGCGCCGTCGCTCGCTCTCCGAGGTGCGCGAGAACCTGACCAAGGCGCAGCTTCGCAGCAGCCTGGTGGAAATGCGCGCGCCCACCGACAGCGTCGTGCTGGAGATCGGCAAGAGCTCGGTCGGCGCCGTGCTGGCGCCGGGCGAGCTGCTGGTCTCCCTCGTCCCGCTCAATGCCGAACTCGTGATCGACGGCCAGATCAGCGCGCAGGATCTGGGCTTCGTCGCCATCGGTGACCCGGTCGCGATCAAGTTCGACAGCTTCCCCTATATCCGGCATGGCTTCGGGCATGGCCAGGTGCGGACCATCAGCGAGGACTCCTTCCGCCAGGATCCCGATACCAGGCAGCCGCTCCAGCAGCCCTTCTTCCGAACCCGGATCTCCATCGACGAACTCGCCTTGCGCAACTTACCGCCCGACTTCCGCCTCGTGCCCGGCTTGCCGGTCACCGCCGATATCGTGGTTGGCCATCGCACGATCCTGGGCTACCTCTTCCAGCGCATCGTCCCCACGCTGCAGGAGGGCATGCGCGAGCCATGAGTGACAACAGGACCGGAGGCTGGGCCTTCACCCTGCGGCGCGCCTTCACCGGCGGTCAGCAAACCGCCCGGGCCGAGGATGCGCCCAGAATCACCGAGCCGCTGGTCGATCTCCGGCGCGCCATGGCCGATGCCCGCGCCGGCAAGCCGGAGGCGCAGAAGCGCGTCGCCGCCGCCTATCTGCGCGGCGAAGGGGTGCCGGCCAATCCGGCCGAGGGCGTGCGCTGGCTGGAAGCCGCGGCGCAGGCTGGCGATGCCGAAGCCCAGGCCAGGCTCGCAACCGTTCTGTTCCGCGGTCTCACGGCACCGGCCCGGTCCGGCGCCTTTGGTGCGGCGGGCGTCGAGGCCGATCCCACCAAGGCCCGCGCGCTCGCGCTGCTGGCCGCGCAGGCCGGCGAGACCGACGGCCAGGCCCTGCTCGGCTACTTGCTGAGCACCGGCGAGGGTGGTGAGCGCGACTATGTCCAGGCCGCGCATTGGTATGGGCGCGCCGCCACCGCCGGCAGCATGCAGGCCTCACTGGGTCTCGGCCTGATCCGCCTGCTCGGGCTCGATGGCACGACGGACACGCCGCAGGCCGTCCAGCTCATCACCCAGGCCGCCGAGGCCGAGGTGGCGACCGCCATCTATGTGCTGGGCACCCTGCATGAGGCCGGCGTGCCGCCGCTGCCGCCCGACGAGAAGGCCGCGACCGCCCTCTACAAGCGCGCGGCCGAGGCCGGAGTCAGGCAGGCCAAGGCCCGGCTCGGCCTCGCGCTGATGAATGGCTGGGGCGCCCCGCGCGACCCGCTGACGGCCGAGACATGGCTCCGCCGCGCGGCGCTGGAGGGTGATGCCGAAGCGGCGGCGATCGTGGGCGACCTGCAATGCGCGACCGAGCATGGCGTGCCCAATCACCTCGAGGCCGCCGGCTGGTACCAGATGGCGGCCGAGCGCGGCCATCGCCTCGCCGCCCGCAAGCTGGGCCTGATGTACCTCGCCGGCCGCGGCGTCTCGGCCGATGCCGAGACCGCGATGCGCTGGCTCGAGCAGGCCGCCGAGGCGGGCGACCGCATGGCGCTCTTCGACCTCGGCATGGCCGCGGCCGAATCGCCGGAAAGCGAGACGGTCATGCGGCTCGTGGTGCCACGGCTGCGCGGCCTGGCCGAGGAGGGCGACCCGGTGGCCGCCTTCAACCTCGCCGTGGCCCTCTACAACGGCACGGGCATCGTCCAGGACCGGGTCGAGGCGCAGCATTGGCTGCGCATCGCCGCCCCCCAGGTGATCAATGCCGCTTATTGGCTGGGCCGCATCCTGATGGATGGTTCGCTGGGCACGCCCGACCCTCAGGGCGCCCTGCCCTGGGTGCGCCGCGCCGCGGAGGAGGGCATGCCGGACGCCATGGCACTGCTCGCCGACATGACGCTGAACGGCCATGGCCTGCCCGCCGATCCGGTGGCGGCGCTGGCCATGTTCGTCGAGGCCGCGGCGGCCGGGCATGCCGGCGCGGCCTTCGCCTGCGGCGCCATGCTGGGCGGCGGCCATCCCGTGCCGGAGGACCGGCCGCGCGCCGAACAGTATTTTCTCCAGGCCGCCACCGCCGGCCACGCCACGGCGCAGCTCATGCTCGGCCGCTACCTGCTGCGTGGCCTGGGCGGCAGCACCGACGTGGCGCAAGGGCGGATCTGGCTGGAGCGCGCCGCCGCGAATGGCGTGGAGGAAGCAAAGGCGGAACTCGCCGCGATGCAGCCGGCCTAGCCCGCAATCGCTCTGGGTGGAAACACCCGGAGCGCCAACGCCCTTGCCGCCCGCCCCACTCTCCCCGACAATCCCATCAACAAGGGAGAGCAACGCATGGCCTATGACATGATCCTGGTCGAAACCCAGGGCCCCACCGGGGTGATCCGGCTCAATCGACCGACCGCGATGAACGCGCTGTGCGACCAGCTGATGATCGAATTGGGCACCGCATTGCGGGACTACGATGCTGATCCCGCGATCTTCTCCATCATCATCACCGGCTCGGACAAGGCTTTCGCCGCCGGCGCCGACATCAAGGAGATGAAGGACCGCACCTACCCCGCCGTCTATCTCAATGATTTCATCGGCGCGAACTGGGAAGTGGTGCCGACCATCCGCAAGCCCGTCATCGCGGCGGTGGCCGGCTTCGCGCTCGGCGGCGGCTGTGAGCTGGCCATGATGTGCGACTTCATCATCGCCGCCGAGAATGCGAAATTCGGCCAGCCCGAGATCAATCTCGGCATCATCCCCGGCGCCGGCGGCACCCAGCGCCTGACCCGCGCGGTGGGCAAGGCCAAGGCGATGGACCTCTGCCTCACCGCCCGCATGATGGACGCGGCCGAGGCGGAACGCTCGGGCCTCGTCGCCCGCGTGGTCCCGCTGGACCAGCTGATGGCCGAGGCGCTGAAGGTCGGTGAGAAGCTCGCCACACTCAGCCAGCCCGCCCTCGCCATGGCCAAGGAAGCCGTCAACCGCGCCTTCGAGACCACGCTCGCCGAGGGCGTGAAGTTCGAACGCCGCCTGTTCCACGGCATGTTCGCGACCCAAGACCAGAAGGAAGGCATGTCGGCCTTCGCGGAAAAGCGCAGGGCGAATTTCAGTCACCAATGAGGGAGCGCATCTCTTGACGCTCGCCCCCCCCCGGCGATAGATACCCCTTCCCGCCGGCGGGGTTCGCTCTCCGGCCAGATTCACTCAGGCTTCGCAGCCTCACCATTCCACGGTAAGCAACCACATGGCCAATAACCCCTCTGCTGAAAAGCGCATTCGTCAGAACGCCAAGCGTACCGAGCGCAACCGCGCCCGCCGTTCACGCGTCCGCACCTTTCTGCGCAAGGTCGAGCTGGCCATCGAGGGTGGCAAAAAGGACGATGCCGCGGCCGCTTTCAAGGCCGCGCAGCCCGAAATGCAGCGTGCCGTCGGCAAGGGTGTGCTGCACCTGAACACCGTGTCCCGCAAAATGTCGCGCCTCTCGGCGCGTATCAAGGCCCTCGCAGCCGCCTGAAGCGGCGTTATCGCTCTCCCTCGACATTGCTGGCGTGGCGTGGCGGGCAGGCTATTTTGGCCTGCCTTATCCGTCGCCATTACTATTCTTTGATGGTGTTGTTCTTAGGGCAACATCGCCAATTCTTTGCTTCTGACGAATATTTACCGTTTGCGGTCGGTTCGATGTCGGTTCTAACTTCACATTATCGACGGATCGTCCGCAACTGCAGGTTGAGTTATCCCCTTGACCATACCCGGTCACAACTCAGCCTGAACAGCGAAGCGCATGTCGGGGCGCAGGCGCGTGGCGCCACACTTTCTCCGGCCGGCGGGTCGGGGTCATGATTGGAAAAGGCAGGTGTCCTGGATGATGACGGAAACCGGCAATCCCCCCCCCGATGCCGGCAAGCTGGCGGCGCAATGGGCGAGACTGCGCGCCCGCCTGCGTGACGAGGTTGGCGAAGCGGAGTACCGCAACTGGCTGCGTCAGATGGTCCTGCAGACCGTCGATGGTGACATCGCCCTGATCACCCTGCCCTCGCGCTTCCTGCGCGACTGGGTTCGCGACCATTATGGCGACCGGCTGCGGGTGCTGGCGCAGGCGGAATGGCCGCAGGTCAAGCGGCTTGATTTCCGCGTCTCCACCGCGGCCCAGGCCCCCGCGGAGGCCGCCACCGCGCCGGCGCGGGAGGAGGCCGAATTCGGCTTCGACAGCGAACCTGCCGTCCCCGTCGCTGCCAGCCCAGCCCGCAGCTATTCCAACCACCGCCAGGCCGACTCGCGCGACGCGGAGTGGATGGCGCCGCTCGACCAACGCCTGACCTTCGACACCTTCGTCGTCGGCAAGCCGAATGAATTCGCCCATGCCTGCGCGCGGCGCGTGGCCGAGCGCCCGGCCATGGCCGGCTTCAACCCGCTCTTCCTCTATGGCGGTGTCGGCCTGGGCAAGACCCACCTGATGCACGCCATCGCCTGGGCCATCCGGACCAACCATCCCGAGCGCCCGGTGGCCTATATGTCGGCCGAGAAGTTTATGTACCGCTTCATCGGCGCGCTGCGCGGCGGCAACACTATGGAATTCAAGGCCCAGCTGCGCAGCGTCGATGTCCTGATGATCGACGACCTGCAATTCCTCATCGGCAAGGACAACACGCAGGAGGAATTCTTCCACACCTTCAACGCACTGGTCGATGCGGGCAAACAGATCGTCGTCTCGGCCGACAAGTCGCCCAATGACCTTTCGGGCATCGAGGACCGGCTGCGCACCCGCCTGGGCGGCGGCATCGTGGCCGATCTCCACGCCACGACCTATGAGCTGCGCCTGTCCATCCTGCAGGCCAAGGCGCAGCAGGCCGGCGTCGAGGTGCCACTGAAGGTGCAGGAGCTGCTGGCGCACAAGATCGCATCGAATGTGCGCGACCTGGAGGGCGCGCTGAACCGGCTGGTGGCACACTCGAAACTCTTCGGCCGGCCGCTGACGCTGGAGACGGTGCCCGAGGTGCTGACCGACCTGCTGCGCACCCATGAGCGCCGCATCACCATCGACGACATCCAGCGCAAGGTGGCCGAGCACTACTCCATCCGCATGACCGACATGTTCTCGGCCAGGCGTGCCCGGGCCGTGGCGCGTCCCCGTCAGGTCGCGATGTTCCTGGCCAAGCAGCTCACCTCGCGCTCATTGCCTGAGATCGGCCGCCGCTTCGGCAATCGCGACCACACCACGGTGATGCACGCCGTCAGCCGCATCACCGAACTCATGGTCGAGGACCGGGTGCTGGCCGAGGATGTGACGCTGCTGCGAAAAATGCTGGAAACCTAAACCATGCTGCGTTCACATGCGTTCACTGCGCATGGTCCAGCCGTTGCTGAGAGGATGACTCAGCGTTTTCGGCGTTTCCGCCTCAACGCATCATGCTCTAAACCATGCTGCGTTCACATGCGTTCACTGCGCATGGTCCAGCCGTTGCTGAGAGGATGATTCAGCGTTTTCGGCGTTTCCGCCTCAACGCATCATGCTCTAAACCAGCCCGCCATTCACATGCAGCACCTGGCCGGTGATATAGCCGGCCGCTGGCGAGGCGAGGAAGGCCACCGCCGCCGCCACGTCGTCGGGCGTGCCGAGGCGGCCGAGTGGGATATTCTCCACCACGGCGCGCCATTGCTCGGGCGTGAAGGCGGAATGCCCCGCGGCATCCTTGCGGGTGAAGCCCGGGGCCACGCAATTCACCGTGGCGCCGCTGGCCGCGATCTCGATCGCCAGGGTCCGGGCCAGCGCCTCCATCCCCGCCTTGGCCGAGGCGGTGGCGGGAAAGGCCACGACATCGGGCCGGAAGACATGCGCGACGAAGGAGGAGATGGCGATGATCCGCCCATGCTCCGCCGCCGAAATCAGCGGCGTGGCCGCGCGCGCCAGCCGCAGGAAGGCCCAGAGGATGGTGTCGAAGCTGCGGGCGAATTTTTCTTCCGTCTGCTCGGCCAAGGGCGTGCGGTCGGCGAAGCCCGCATTGGCCACCACCACATCCAGCCGGCCGAATTTTTCGGCGGCCGCCGCGACCAGGGCTTCCGGCGCCGTGGGGTCGGCGATGTCCGCCAGTATGGTCTCGGCCTTCGCGCCCCGGTCGCGGGCGAAGGCGGCCATGGCCTCGGCGCCATCCCGGTTGCGCCGGGTGTGCACCAGGAAGGCCATGCCGGGCGCGGCCATCGCCCGCACGCAGGCGGCGCCGATACCGGAGGCAGCACCGGTCACGAGGATCACGCGGTCATTCATGGCGCGAGAATGTCAGTTTGCGGCGGCGCCGTCGAGAATCGCCTCCACCTCCGGATAGGTCTCCAGAAACCGCCCGGCACCGGCGAAGGGCAGCAGCAGCGCCACGGCCTCGCGCAGCTCCGCCGGCGTCGCACCCGCCGCCAGCGCCCGGTGGGTGTGGCTGCGCACGCCGCCCATATAGCCCGCAGCGGCCAGCAGGGCGATCGCGATCAGCTCCTTCTGCGCCACGGAAAGCGCGCCCGGCGCCAGGCTGTGCTTCACGAACTCGGCGAATTTACCGGCGAATTCGGGGTTGCGCTCCACGAAGAGCGCATAGTCGGGATTGGCCAGGGCAGGCTCCTGTTGCAGGCTGTCTCTCCATAGATTGCCGGAAGAGAACCCGCCATGACCAGCGCCCCCAGCCTGCCCGAAGCCAGCCCCGCCATCCGGGCGGAGATCCTCGATTGGCTGGCCCGCTTCGCGACCTGCGTGCGCGCGGTGAACTACCGCGACGCCTACCCCTTCTGGCATGAGCAGGCGCTGGCCTTCGGCACCCACAAGAAGGTCCTGGAAGGGCTGTGGGACTGGCGCGACCGGCAATGGGACAGCGTTTGGCCAAAGACCGATGGCTTCACCTTCGACGCCGAGGCCACCCGCGTGCTGGCCAGCCCCGATGGCCAGATGGCCATCGCCATCACCCCCTGGGGCAGCACCGGCTACAACCCCGACGGCACTGCCTTCGACCGTCCGGGCCGGGCCAGCATCATTTTGATGCGCGGGGGGCCGGAGGGCTGGGTGGGCGTGCACAGCCACATGTCGCTGGAGCGCGGCGTGCCGCAGGAAAGCTTCGGCAACCGGCCGGTCCTGGCGCGCTGAACCTGCGCCCTTGGGGTTGCGCCCGCGCGTTGCCCCGTCTATGGCCCGGCGCGAAACGCAGGGATTTCTCGCATGGCCATCGAACGCACCTTTTCCATCCTCAAGCCGGACGCGACGCGCCGCAACCTCACCGGCGCCATCAACGCCGTCTATGAAAAGGCGGGCCTGCGCATCGTGGCGCAGAAGCGCATCCAGATGACCCAGGCCCAGGCCGAAAGCTTCTACGGCGTGCACCGCGAGCGCGGCTTCTTCAACGACCTCGTGAGCTTCATGATCTCCGGCCCTGTGGTCGTGCAGGTGCTGGAAGGCGAGAACGCCGTCCTGGCGCATCGCGACCTGATGGGCGCGACCAACCCGGCCAATGCCGCCGAAGGCACGGTGCGGAAGCTGTTCGCCGAGAGCATCGAGGCCAACAGCGTCCACGGCTCCGACAGCGCCGAGAACGCCGCGGTCGAGATCGCCTATTTCTTCTCCGGCTCGGAGATCGTCGGGTAGGATTTCTTCCCGGCCGCCTCCAAGCGGTCGAGAATGCCCAGGCACAGGGCACCGGCGACGAAGGCGGCATGGATCGCCATCGCCCAGTAGAGGTCACGGTCGCTATGATCCGTGACCTCGAGGAAGAGCTGCAGCAGGTGGATCGAGCTGATCGCCACGATCGCCAAAGCCAGCTTCAGCTTGAGATTGCCGGGGTTGAGCTTGCGCACCCAGGCCGCGCGCGACGGCTCCACGCTGTCCGACAGCGGCGAGACCAGGCTGTCATGCGATGAGATGATCACCATCGCCACCAGACTCGCCACCAGCACGCTGTCCACGAGATAGAGCAGGTCGAGCAGCAGCTGGGTGTCCGTGGCCCCGCCCAGCGCCTTCTCGGCATAGCTGAACAGCTTGACCACGAAGCGCGCGGCATAGAGTGCCAGCGCGGCGGCCAGGCCGAGGAAGAACACCACCAGAATATGGCGGCTGCCGAGCACGGCGCGATCGATGAGGGATTGCATGCCCGCCCTCTGCCATGGCCTGCTGGCGCCATGCAAGCGGGATGGCGAAGCAAGCCGATGACGATCATTCGATTCGCCGAGGAGGCGCGGCTGAGCGGGGCCGTCGCCCATGCCGGCCTGCTCCACCTCGCCGGCCAGGTGGCCGATGATGCGAGCCTGGATGCCGAGGGCCAGACCGCCGACATCCTGACCCAGATCGACGCCCTGCTGGCGGCGGCCGGGACCGATAAATCCCGGCTGCTCAGCGTCACGATCGTCCTGGCCGATATCGGCGATGCCGCGGCTATGAACCGCGCCTGGGACCGTTGGCTTGACCCCGCAAACAAGCCCGCGCGCATGACCATCCAGGCAGCCCTGGTCGATCCTGCCTGGCGGGTGGAGATCACCGGCATCGCCGCCATCCCACCGCCGGTCTCCGCCCCCCCCGACGCGGGCATGAACGACCTTGCCTGACGAGCGCAAGCAGCGCCGCACCGCCTATCGCAGCGGCGTGGTCACGCTGGCGCTCATGCTGCTCGTCGCCGCGGCCGCGGGCGATGACGGCTGGCTCTTCTCGGTGGCGGCGCTGGCGGTGGCCGGGCTCGCCATGGGCGGGCTCTACCTCGTCTTTCCGCATGGGCCGCTGTTCGGCCTGGGCGTGGCCAATGGCCTCGCGGTCTATATGTGCCTCTATGTCGTGATCGGGCGAAGCGCCTTCCCGCATGTGCTGGACTGGGCGGTGCCGATCGGCTTCCTCATGCCGGTCGCGGCCTTCGTCGGCACCTGCTGGCTGCGGCGGCGCGAATTGGTGGCGCTCGCCTCCGAAGGGCTGGACGATGCCGATATCACGCATCTCCCGCGCTTCCTGCGCTGGCTGGCGCTGTGCGGGGTGGTGGGCGTCCTCTCCCTCGCCTCCCCCTTCAACCGGGAGAGCGCGGAGATCCAGACCATCGTGCTGCTCGCGGCGATGGGGGTGATCTCGACCATCTCCGTCATCGCGGTGCGCGATGTGGTGCGGCTGCTGGTCGATATCGCCGCCATCCTGACGTTGGTGACGGCGCGCATCCGCTTCCTCGCCGTGCCGATGGCGACCTATGTCAGCCTCTTCGCGCTGATCGCCGTGGCGTTCGGCTGTTTCTACCGCATCGCCGATGCGCTGAGCCAGGGCCCCTTGTTCCAGAAGATCGGCACGATGGGCCGGCTCGACTTCTCCGAGGCGTTGCATTTCTCCGTCGTGACGCTGGCGACGGTGGGCTATGGCGACATCCTGCCGGTCGATGACGGGATCCGCATCCTGGCCGCGATCCAGATGCTGATCGGCCAGTTGCTGCTGCTCTTCGGCTTCTCCGAGATCATGCGCAGCCGCTCGCGCGCGGCGGGGGAATAGCCCTGTCCGGCCCGGCGCGGCGGCTTTCGCGCCGCGCCCCGGCGCGCTACACCGGGGCCGCAAACCAGGGGGCTTCGGCCGATGATCGTCGAACAAAGGACTTACACGCTCCATGCCGGCATGGCCGGGCAGTATCTCAAGCTCTACGAGACCGAGGGCATGGCGATCCAGAAGCCCATCCTGGGCCGCATGGTCGGCTATTATCAGACCGAATTCGGCCCGCTGAACCAGATCATCCACATGTGGGCCTATGAGAGCCTGGAGGAGCGCGCGGCCAAGCGCGCGAAACTCGGCGCCGACCCCGCCTGGCAGGCCTATACCGCCAAGACCCGGCCGCTGACGATCACGCAGGAGAACAAGCTGCTGATCCCCGCGCCCTTCCTGCAGGTGAAGTGGCAGGACTGAACCGGCCATGCCGCCGGGCGCACGCATCCTCGTCACCGGCGCGGCCGGCTTCGTGGGCGGGCATGCGCGCGATGCGCTGCGCCAGGCCTTCCCAGATGCCCATCTGATCGCGGCCATCCATCGCCGCCCGGCCACGGGCTGGGATGAGAGTGCCGCGCTCGATCTCGGCGATGCGGCTGCCCTGCCCGACCGGCTGGCCGCGCTGGCGCCCGATGCGGTGCTGCATCTCGGCGCCCAGGCCAATGTCGCGCTGAGCTTTCGCGATGTCGCGGCGACCTGGCACGCCAATCTGACCGCGACCCTCAATCTGGGTGCGGCCCTCATGCAGGCGCGGCCGGAATGCCGGCTGCTCTTCGCCTCCACCGGCGAAATCTATGGCCTGAGCTTCCAGCAGGGCGTGGCGCTGAACGAGGACGCGCCGCTGGCGCCGGGCAACCCCTATGCCGCGGCGAAGGCCGCGGCCGATATCGCGCTGGGCGAAATGGCGCTGCGCGGCTTGCGGGTGGTGCGGATGCGGCCGCTGAACCATGTCGGCCCCGGCCAGTCCGAGGGCTATGCGGTGGCCGCCTTCGCCCGCCAGGTCGCGCTGATCGAGGCCGGCCAGCAGCCGCCGGTGATGGGCGTGGGTGCGCTGGAGCGCTGGCGCGATTTTCTGGATGTGCGCGATGTCTGCGCCGCCTATGCGCGGGCGTTGGCGAAGTGGGACAGCCTGCCCAATGGCGTGGCGCTGAACATCGCCTCGGGCATGCCCAGAAAGATCGGTGATGTGCTGGGGGGCTTGCTCGCCCGCGCGCGGCTGCCGATCCGTGTGGAGGAGGCGGCGAACGCGCTCAGGCCCAACGACATCATCCGTTCATTGGGCGATGCCGCCCGTGCCGAGGCCCTGCTGGGCTGGGCCCCCGCCATCGACTGGGAGAGGACGCTGGACGACGTCCTGGCCGATTGGCGGGCGCGGGTCTGACCCCCGGCTTCAGCGCAGCGGCAGGGGGAAATGCAGCCCGCCGGCGCGCCAAAGGTCATTCAGCCCGCGATCAAGCCCGATGCCCGAGCCCGCGCCGAGATTGCGCTCGAAGACCTCGCCATAATTGCCCACCGCGCGCAGCACCCGCAGCGCCCAGTCGGCCGGCAGGCCGGCGGCTTCCGCCAGTGTCGGGTCCACACCCA
Organism: uncultured Rubritepida sp.; assembly: GCA_964395305.1. GTDB lineage: Bacteria > Pseudomonadota > Alphaproteobacteria > Acetobacterales > Acetobacteraceae > Rhodovarius. The sequence continues at coordinate 120,244 of CAYNBM010000007.1, read as the reverse complement.
GCAGCACCCGCACCTCCGGGTCATCGACCAGCACGGCCTGGGCGAGATTCCCCTGGCTCACCCCCAGCTCCTCGGCCACCAAGAGGGCTTGCAGGGTCCAGGACGCCAGCTCCTGCCAGCGGGCATCATCGCTGCGCACCATGGGGCCGAGCGGCTCGCGGCTCACCGTCTCGGCCAGCAGCACCGCAGCAGTCGGGGCGGGCAGGCTGACCGCGCGGCGGGCGGCGAGCGCGCTGCGGTCGCCCGTCACCACCTCACATTGCCCCGCCAGGAAGGCGGCGAAGGCGGCAGCGGAGCCGTCGGCCGGCACCTGGGTGAAGCTGAGCGAACGCTCACGCGCCAGGCGGTCGAGGATGAAGGGCGCGTTCAGCCCACCGCCCGTGCCCACGCAAACCCGCTTGCCGGCGAGATCGTTCAGCCCATTCACCCCGGCACCGCCGCGCGCGAGAAAACCCTGACCGTCAAAGTATAGCACGCCCACGCCAACCACCGGCTGGCCGGCATCGCGCGAGAAGGTCAGGGTGGCGTTGCGGACCAGCACGTCCAGCTGCCCGGCGCCGAGTGCGGCGATGCCGGCCGCGACCGTGGGTTGCGGCACGAAGCGCACCGCGGCCGGGTTGTTCAGGGCGGCGGCGGCCAGGCCGCGGCAGTAATCCGCATCCAGGCCACGCATCGCGCCATCGGCCGCCGGCGCCGAAAAGCCGGGCAGGTCGCCGGCGACGCCGCAGAGCAGATGGCCGCGCGCAGTGACGGCCTGCAGGGTCGTCTGGGCCTGGACGGGCATCGCCAGCAACGCCGTGGCAAGCGGGAGGATCGTGGACAGACGCATGATGAATTCTCCTGGGATGACGCCGGCGCGGGTGGCCGGGCGGTGGCTAGCGCATCTTCAAGCCTGGCGACTGAGAAATTTAAGAAAAACAGTGAGTTGGAGCCGTTTCACCGTCTTTACCTTTGGTCGGGCGGCTCCTAGCAGCCCGAGGCCGCGACGATGCATTGCACGCCAGGACCACTGACCCCGGCACGGCAGGCGCGCAACGCCTCCGCTTCGGCCGCGGCCTGGCTTGGGCCGGTCGCGACATCGAGGCGGTTGACGACGTAAGTCGAAGGGTCGGCGGTGATGGCGATCGCGCCGGGATTGCGGCTGATCGCCTGCACCAAGGCGCCGCAGGTGTTCACCAGCTCCGCGCGGAACTTGCACGGCGCGCGCCCGGCCTGGGCCTGGCAGGCGCGGGCGGCCGCCATGTTCACCGCCAGCCGGTCGGTCTGGCCATTGCCAAAGCCATGCGCGGCGAGCGGCGTGTCGGAGGCGAAGATCACCCCGAAACGGGTGCCCGGCGGCAGCGCTGCCGAAGCCTGGGCGCCGACCTCCACCCCGCCGCCCACGATGCAGCGCTGGGTGCAGGCCGCCACCAGCCCCGCCGGCTGGTTGGCCGCGCAGGAGACGCGGCATTGACCAGCCACGGCGGCATTGCCGGCCTGGGCGTCGGTCACCGCGGTCAGCCCCTCGGCGGCCGGCCGAAAGCATGGGCCGCCCGCCGGCGGTGTGGCGGCGGCGCCGCAGAGCAGAGCGCTGGGGCGCGACCAGCGGGCGGAGGGCAGGCTGACGCGGTACATCGCCCCCTCGCGGCAGCGCACATCCCAAAAGGCGTTGCGCTGCGGGTCCAGTCCGGCATCATAAATCGAAATGGCGTCGCTGCAGCCGGCATTGCCGTCCGAGGTGAGGAAGCGCACCAGGGTGGCGCGTTGGTCGGAAGAGTTCATGGCAGCGAGCGCGTCGTGCGACGGGTTGCCCGTCCGCGCCAGCGAAGGGCCGGTGAGGCCTGCCAGAATGATCATCACAAACACCGTGATTTTCGCCGTCACTTTGCCCATGTCGCTTTCCTTTACGTAAAGTAAGCCTGGGGACCTCCTAGAGACTGCGCAACCTTGGTTTCGCGACAGCGATCAAACTCACGACATGGTGAACAATAAGAACCCATTGTTCCCGCCGGCGATGGCGATCCAACGACGGCCCGCATTGCGAAAGCCGTGCCGGACCCGCGGAAGGGCGATCACGCCTTGCGCAACAGATCCCGCAACTCCGCCGCCACGGCATCGAGCGCCGCCATCGCCGCATCCATCCCCTGCGCCGGCGCATCCGGGCCAACCCCGCCGGCGCCATCATCGCTCAGCAGCCGCTGCACGCCCTTGATGGTATAGCCCTGGCTGTAGAGCAGGCCGGAGATCCGGCGCAGCAGGGCAATATCCTCGGGCCGGTAATAACGCCGCCCGCCGCCGCGCTTGAGCGGCTTGAGCTGGGGGAACTTGCCCTCCCAGAAGCGCAGGACATGCTGCGGCACGTTCAGCTCATCCGCCACCTCGCTGATCGTGCGGAAGGCCTGCGCGCCCTTCTTGGCCCGGGGTTCGGCGGCAAGGGGTTCCGCGACCTGGGGTTGAGCGACAAGGGCCTCAGCCGGCATGACAGGCTCCGGCATCAGGCCGGGCATGAGTTGCTGGCCGCTCATTCATCGCCTCCACCACGCGGCACCGGCTCGTGGTTGATCCGCGCCTTGAGCACCTGGCTGGCGCGGAAGCTCAGCACCTTGCGCGGCATGATCGGCACCTCGACCCCGGTCTTGGGGTTGCGGCCGATCCGCTGCGCCTTCTGCCGGACGGCGAAGGTGCCGAAGGCCGAGATCTTCACCGCCTGGCCCTGCCCGAGCGCCGTCGAGACGCGGCTCAGCACAGCCTCCAGCAAGGCCGCGGATTCATTGCGGGAGAGGCCGACCTCCGCATAGATGGCTTCCGCCAATTGCGCCCGGGTGAGTGTTTCCATCGTATGAAGGATGTCCAGCAAGTGTTTGCGGTCACAGCAAAGCGCCGATGGCGGGCGCGGTCAAGTTTTGCCTGATGTTTTGTGGGTGGCGCATCACGTCGCCATCCCGCGAAGCGCGTGACATGTGCGGGATGGTCGTTTCCTGTTCTGGGAGCGTCGGATGCATTGGAGAATCAAGCTCTTGGAGGTTTTCGCGACCCGATTCGAGGAAGCGTTTGAGCGTCATCGGCCGGGCTTGGGTTGGGCTGGTGCGTCCTTGGGGATATCGGGTCGCCGGGTCAGCAGGCTGCGGGTGCGCCATGCGGCCGAGGGTGCGAAGGGCTTGCGCGACCAACGCCTGGGTCCTCTCCCGAACCGCCGCGCGCCCGGGGTCGGGGAGGGTCAGTCGGGGCGCCCGGCGCCCGATAGTATCGGAAACCACGCAGTGCGCCGGCCAACCCGCCCATCCCCTCATTGGGTGTTTTCCGAGGCTGGGAGCCCGCGCCATCTCGGCAGAGCTTTACCCCCTCGGCAGGCCCGCACCGTCACCCCGGCGGGGCGCGGGGCCTGCGACAGGAGAGTGCCATGCAGGGCGACGATACACAGCTGAAGAAGGACGTACTGGCTGAGCTGCACTGGGAGCCCAGCGTGAACCCCGCCCATATCGGCATCACCGCGCGCGATGGTGTGGTGACCCTGTCCGGCCACGTCACCAGCTTTGGCGAGAAGCATGCGGCCGAGGTCGCGGCCGGCCGGGTGCGCGGGGTGAAGGCGGTGGCCGAGGAGATCGAGGTCCGCCTGCCGATGACCGTCAGGCGCGATGACGAAGCGATCGCCGCCGCCGCCATCGACCGGCTGAGCTGGACCACCTCCATCCCCCGTGACGCGGTGAAGGTGAAGGTCGAGAAGGGCTGGCTCACCCTGTCGGGCGAGGTGCCGTGGCACTACCAGGGCCAGGCCGCGGCCGCCGAAGTGCGGCATCTCATGGGCGTCATCGGCGTCTCCAACCTGGTCACGGTGAAGCCGTATGTGAATGTCGCGACCATCAGCCATGACATCACCCACGCGCTGCATCGTTCCTGGTTCTGGGACCCCGACGGCGACAATGTGACCGTCACCGCCGATGGCGGCGCGGTAAAGCTCTCGGGCAGCGTGGACAGCTGGCATGACCGCCAGGTCGCAGCCAATGCCGCCTGGGCCGCGCCGGGCACGGTCTCGGTCGAGAACCTCATCACCGTCGCATAGCCGCGCCTGCGCCGGCGCCATGCCTGGCGCCGGCGGCCCTTCCCCCAGCACAGGACAACCATCATGCCCGACGCCCATTCCGCGCCGCCACGTTACCATCTCGTCGGTGGCGGCATCGCCTCCATGGCCGCCGCCGCCTTTCTCATCCGGGACGGCGATGTGCCGGGGCATGACATCAGCATCATCGAGGCGGGGGACGTTCCCGGCGGCAGCCTGGACGGCGCGGGAACGCCCGAGGCCGGCTATGTGCTGCGCGGCGGGCGCATGCTGGAGAGCAAGTATCTCTGCACCTACGGCCTTTTCGCGGGCATTCCCACGCTCGATGGCGGGCAGAGCGTGACGCAGGAAATCCTGAGCTGGAACGAGACCCAGCACACATCGTCGAAGTCGCGCCTTTTCGCCGATGGCCAGCGCCAGCTCGCCCCGGAATTCGGGCTGAGCGAGCGGCATATCCTGACGATCGAACGGCTGGCGATCGAGCCCGAGGCGATGCTGGGTCGCACCAGCATCGCCGAGCAGTTCGACCAGGCCTTCTTCCGCACCAATTTCTGGCTGATGTGGTGCACCACTTTTGCCTTCCAGCCCTGGCACAGCGCGGTGGAGTTCAAGCGCTACCTCGTGCGCTTCTCCCACATGGTGGGCGGCTTCAACCGGCTGGAGGGGATCATGCGCACCCGCCTCAACCAGAACGACTCGCTCGTGCGGCCGCTGCGGAAGTGGCTGGAGGCACGCGGGGTCGCGTTCCGGATGAACACCCGCGTCACCGATCTGGGCAGCGTGTTCCGGGCGGGCCAGCATCACGTCACCAGCATCGCCTATGAGGGTGGCGGCGAGGCCGGGCAGATCCTGCTGGCGGAGGGCGACCGCGCCATCATCACCCTGGGCTCGATGACCGATGCGGCCAGCCTGGGCGGCATGGATGCGGCGGCGCCCCTGCTGGGCAAGCCCGATGGTGAGGCCTGGCGCCTGTGGGACAGGCTGGCCGAGGGCCGCCCCGAATTCGGCAATCCCGGCGTCTTCGACGGCCATATCGACCAGTCGAAATGGGTCTCCTTCACCGTGACCCTGCATCAGCCTTCCCTGCTGCGCCTCGTGCGCGACGCCACGGGCAATGTTCCGGGCGAGGGCGGCCTCATCACCTTTCCGACATCGGGCTGGCTGTGTTCGATCGTCGTCCCGCAGCAGCCGCATTTCATCGGCCAGCCCGACGATGTCGGCGTGATCTGGGGCTATGGCCTGCGCGTCGATGCACCGGGCGATTTCGTGGCGAAGCCGATGTCGGCCTGCACCGGGCGGGAGATCCTGCAAGAGGTGCTGGGCCAGCTCGGCATCACCGCCGAGGCGCAGGGCATTCTGGAGAGCAGCATCTGCGTGCCCTGCATGATGCCCTTCATCACCAGCCAGTTCCTCTGCCGGGGCGCGGGCGACAGGCCGGCGGTGCTGCCCGCGGGCTGGGCCAACCTCGCCCTCATCGGCCAGTTCTGCGAGCTGCCGGAGGATGTGGTCTTCACTGTGGAATACTCCATCCGCTCGGCGCAGGTCGCGGTCTATGGCCTGCTCGGGCTGGAGCGCGCGCCGCCCGCGGTCTATCGCGGCGCCTTCGATCCACGGGTGCTCTACCGCGCCTTCCGGGCGCTGCACGACCTGCCGGCGTAAGGGCGGGCGCGGCCGGTGGATGCTTGGCTTGACCGGCCGCCGGCCGGGCCGTGACGCCGCCGACCATCGTCTGCGCCCGGCGGGCTGGCGGCCTTCATCCGCCGCCCCGCAACAGCACAGCCCTGGTGTGCCCGGCCACCATGGCCTCCTCATCGGTGGGGATGACGTGAACCGCCACACGGCTTGCCGCGGCACTGATGCGCCCCGCACCCGCTGTATTGGCGGCGTCGTCGATCTCCAGCCCAAGCCAGGCCAGGCGGGCAGTGATGGCGGCACGGATCGGCGCCGCGTGCTCGCCGATGCCGGCGGTGAAGACCAGCCCATCCAGCCCACCCAGCGCGGTCGCCATGGCGGCGATGTCGAGCGCCGCGCGATAGGTGAAGAGGTCGATCGCCTGCCGCGCCTCCACCGCCTCGCTGGCCAGCAACACCCGGATATCGCCAGAGATGCCGGAGACGCCGAGCAACCCGCTGTGGCGATAGAGCGTGTCCTCGATCTCCGGAAAACTCCGGCCCTGCCGGCCGAGATGCAGGATCACGCCCGGGTCCAGGCTGCCGCAGCGCGTTGCCATCAGCAGCCCGTCCAGCGCCGAGAAGCCGGTGGTGGTGGCCTGGCTGCGGCCATCGAGCATGGCGCAAAGGCTGGCGCCGGCGCCGAGATGCGCCACCACCACGCGCCGCAACCCCTGCGGCAGGCGGCCGGCGATGTATTCATAGGACAGGCCATGGAAGCCATAGCGCCGCAGCCCCGCCTCGCTCAGCGCGCGCGGCAGGCCGAAGCGTTGCGCGACATCGGGCATGGTGTGGTGGAAGGCGGTGTCGAAGCAGACCACCTGCGGCAGGCCCGGCCGGGCCGCCAGCAGCGCCGCAATGGGGGCGAGGTTGCGCGGCATATGCAGCGGGTCGAGCGGCGTCAGCGCCCGCAGGGCCTCCAGCAGGGCCGGCGTGACAAGTTCGGGCGCGACATGCTCCGCGCCGCCATGGACCACGCGATGGCCCACGGCGCGCAATTCGGCGCCGGGCAGGTCCCGCGCCAGGCGGTCCAGCAAAGCCTGGATGTCCTCGCCATCGCCCTCGATCTCGTCGCGCAGCAAGGCTTTGCCATCGGCATCGAAGACCGCGTATTTCAGGCTGGAGGAGCCGGCATTGAGCGTGAGGATCATGCCGCCCGCGCCATCAGCACCGCCAGCGCGCAGGAGGCGAGACGCGTGGCCGCGCTATCCGCCCGGCTGGTCAGGATGATCGGCACCCGCGCCCCCAGCACCACCCCCGCCGCCGCCGCGCCGGACAGGAAGGTCAGCTGCTTGGCCAGCATATTGCCGGCCTCCAGGTCAGGCACCACCAGGATATCGGCCTGGCCCGCGACCGGGGAGGTGAGGTGCTTCTCCACCGCCGCCGCGGGGGAGATCGCATTGTCGAAGGCCAGCGGTCCGTCCAGTACGCCCCCGGTGATCTGGCCGCGCTCGGCCATCTTGCACAGCGCTGCGGCGTCCAGCGTGGCGGGCATGCGGGCATTCACCACCTCCACCGCGGCCAGGATGGCGACGCGCGGGCAGGCGATGCCCAGCACATGCGCGAGGTCGATCGCGTTCTGCACGATCCCCGCCTTGGCCGTCAGATCGGGCGCGATGTTGATGGCGGCGTCGGTGATCAGCAGCGGGCGCGGGAAGCCCGGCACATCCATAAGGTAAACCTGGCTGATCTGCCGGCTGCCGCGCAGGCCGGTGCCGGTTGCGACCACGGCATGCATCAGCACATCGGTGTGCAGATCGCCCTTCATCAGGATCGCCACCTCCCCGGCGTGGACCAGGGCGACGGCGGCGGCGGAAGAGGCCGCGGCATCGGCGGTGTCGACCAGCCGCCAGGCGGCGATATCGGCCTGCAGCGCCAGCGCCACCGCGGTGATGATGGCAGCGGGGCCGATCAGCACCGGCGTGATGAGCCCCGCCGCCGCCGCGGCCAGGGCGGCCGAGAGCGCCGCCGCATCGCAGGGATGCACCACCCCCGTCGCCACCGGCACGCCGCCCGCGGCGCGTTCGAGCAGCGCGCGCATGCCGTCATGCCGGGCCACGAGGATGTCGGGCAGCACGATGCGCGGGCGGCGCACCTTCTCGCGCGGCGCGCGGGCACGGGCAGTACCGTCGATCACCACCTCGCCGGCCTGGTTGGTGCAGATGCAGTCCAGCGTCACGTCGCCCTTCGCCGGGCCTTTCTCGCGCAGCGTGAGGGTGGCGGTGATGGTGTCGCCGAGGGCCACGGGGTGCCGGAAACGCAGCTCCTGGCCGAGATAGATCGTCCCCGGCCCCGGCAGCTTCGTGCCCAGCACGGCCGAGATCAGCCCCGCCCCCCACATCCCATGGATGATGATGTGGTGGAACATGTCGCCCGCCGCATAGGCCGGGTCGACATGCGCCGGGTTCACATCGCCGGTGACGGTGGCGAAGAGGTCGATGTCGCGCTGGGTGACGCGATGGGTCAGGCTGGCGCTTTCGCCCAGGGTCAGCTCGTCGAAGGTGCGGTTCTCGATGAAGCCATCGGGCATCGCCTGGCGCTCCCGCACATCATCGCCGGGGGCGGGCCCGCGCGAGGCGCCCATCGCCGGCGGCGCCAATGGCGGCGGCGTTGGCCGGCAGCTTGCGGTCGAAATCGGCCGGGGTGGTGCTGCCTGACCCGGGCGTGCCGGTTGCCCGGCGCATTGGCGGTGTCTGGTCGGGCATGGCGAGGGCTTCCTGGGCATGGGTGGGCGCGGCCCGTCCCGGGCGGCTCATGGGCCACCCATCTAGGCATCGGCCGGCCGGGCCGGGCAGGGTCGGAAACTACGCAGCCGGTTCGGGCGGGGCGAGCGCGGCCAGCGCCTCCTCCTCGATGGTCAGGTGCAGGCTGAGCAGCGCCTCCAGCTCAAAGAGGCTGCGGCGCAGCGGGCCGGCGGCATGGGCCCAGCCCTCCGGGGCGCGCGCGGCGGCGAGGAGATTGCCGATCTGGTCGACCAGCACCTCGATGGCGGTGTGCATGCGGATCAGCGGGCCCATCGGGTCGGTGCCGCCCAGCAGCGGCGCGGCCTGGGGGTAGAGGCTCGCTTCCTCGGCGCGCTGATGCGGCAGAAGTTCGCCCTTCAGCCGAGCCTCAAGCGCCGTGATGGCCGGCAGGGACTGGGCGCCGGCGGCGATGGCCTCGGCGGCATCGGCCAGGGCCTCGGCCAGCCCGCGCAGCGCCTGGTGTTCGGCATGGCGCTCGGCCAGGCCGGCGGAGGCCGGCAGGGGCACGGCCGCCCCGTCATCCCGCCCGGGGCGCAGCGCGGTGAGCGCGTAGAGGATGGCAGCGACATCGATGCCCTCCTGCAGGATCGCACCGGCCAGCGGGGTCAGCAGGCCGATGGCCGCGGCCGCCATGGCCAGGCCGGACAGCCCCATCCCCAGCGCGATGGATTGCAGGGCGATGCGCCGGCTGCGCTGGGCGATGGCCACCGCCTCGGCCACACGGTCCAGCCGGTCGACCAGCAGCACGACATCGCCGGCCTCGGCCGCAGCCGCGGTGCCCTGGGCGCCCATCGCGATGCCCACGCCGGCCGCGGCCAGCGCCGGCGCGTCATTGATGCCATCACCGACCATGGCGGTGGTGGCGGCGGCGGATTCGCGCTTGACCGCTGCGATCTTCTCCGCCGGCCCGCAATCCGCCTGCACCGCATCCAGCCGCAGCGCGGCGGCGATGGGTGCTGCGGCGGCGGCACGGTCGCCGGTCAGCATCATCATGCGGGTGACGCCCAGCGCGCGCAGCTTGCGCAGGGTGCGTGCCGCCTCCGGCCGTGGGCTGTCGGCGAGGACGAAAACCGCCACCGCCCGGCCATCCACCGCCAGCCAGGAGACCGAACCCGCCACCGCCACCAGCGTGGCGGAGCCCGCCAGGGCGCCCAGGTCAGCCACACCGCGCCGGGCCAGGAAGGCCTGGCTGCCCAGCGCCAGGCTCTGGCCGGCCAGTTCGGCGGCGACACCGCCGCCGGCCGCCTCCTCCGGCGCGTCGGGCATCGGCAGGTCGAGCCCGCGCGCGCGGGCGGCGGCGGCCAGCGCATCGGAGACCGGGTGGGTGGAGCCCTGCGCCAGGATGCCGGCCAGGCGCAGCGCCTCGTCACGCCCCTGCCCCGCCGCCACATCCATCGCGGCCAGGCGCAGATGGCCGGTGGTCAGCGTGCCGGTCTTGTCGAAGAGCACGGTGCGGATATTGGCCAGCCGCTCCAGCGCGGCCCCCCCCTTAATGACGATGCCGCGCGCCGCCGCACGCCCGATGCCCGCCACCAGCGCGATGGGCGCGGCCAGGATGAGCGGGCAAGGTGTGGCCACCACCAGCACTGAGAGCGCCCGGCGCGGGTCGCCGGTGAGGAGCCAGGCGCCGCCGGCGACCACGGCGGTCAGCGCCACGAAGCCCAGCGCCCATTGGTCGGCCAGGCGGGCGAGCGGCGGGCGGGTTTCCGCCGCCGCACGGGTGAGGCGGATGATGGCGGCGTAGCTGGAGGCCTCGGCGGTCTGTTCCGCGCGCATGCGGAAGGCGGCGCCGGCATTCATGGCGCCGCTGCGCAGCTTCGCGCCCTGCAGCAGGTTGGCGGGCAGCGATTCACCGGTCAGCGCGCTGTCATCGAGGGTGGCGGCGGCATCCTCCAGCACGCCATCGGCGGGCACGGTCTCGCCGGCGCGCACCAGCAAGGTGTCGCCCGGTGCGATGGCCTCGACGCCGATCTCCTCGATGCCCGTGGCGGTGACGCGGGCGGCATGGCGCGGCGCGCGGGCCAGGAGGGCGGTCAGCGCCCGGGTGGCGCGGCCCTCGGCCCAGGCCTCCAGCGCCTCGCCGCCCGCGACCATGAGTGCGACCACCGTGGCGGTCAGCGGCTCGCCCATTGCAACCGCGGTGACGATGGCGGCGAGGGCGATGATATCCACGCCGAGTTGCCCGCCGAGCAGCGAGCGGATCACCCCCCAGCCGACATGCGCCGCCACCGGCAGCGCGGTGATCGACCAGACCCAGGCCGCGATCGGCGCCTGGCCAGAGAGTGCGAGCCCGCCGCCCAGGATCAGCCCCAGCACCACCCAGCCCAGCATGGCGGCGCGCAACATTTAGGCCGCCCCGCTTTTCAGCTGGCCGTCCACAAGCTCGATGATCCGGCCGCAGCGCGCCGCCAGCCTGGGGTCGTGGGTGACGATGAGGAAGGTCATGCCCTGTTCGGCATTCATCGCATGCATCATGTCGAAGACGCCATCGGCCGAGGCGGTGTCGAGATTGCCGGTCGGCTCATCGGCCAGCACCAGCACCGGGCGCATCATCAGCGCGCGGGCGATGGAGACACGCTGCGCCTGGCCGCCCGAGAGATTGGCCACCGGCGCGTCACGCCAGCGCATCATGCCCACACGGTCCAGCAGCGCCTCGGCGGCGCCGCGCATCGCGGCATCGGGCCAGCCATGGTTGAGCAGCATGGGCATCATCACATTCTCGGCCGCGGTGAAGGCGGGAATCAAGTTATGTGCCTGAAAGACGAAACCGATGCTGCTGCCGCGCAGCCGGGTCAATGCCGCGTCATCCATCCCCAGCGTGTCCTGGCCGCCGATGGCCAGCCGGCCCTCGGTCTGCCGGTCGAGCAGCCCGATGATGTTCAGCAGCGTGGATTTTCCCGAGCCCGAGGGGCCGATCAGGGCGCAAAAGCCGCCATGCTCCAGCGTGAGGTCGATGCCGTGCAGGATCTCCACCTCGGCCGGGCCGCCGAGGCCGAAGGATTTGCGGATGCCGGTGAGCCGCAGCGCATCCTCAGCCACGGATGGCCACCGCGGGGTCGAGGCGCGCGGCCTGCATCGCCGGCGCCATGCCCGCCAGCACCCCCACCAGGGCGGCGAAGGCGATGGTCGGGCCGATCAGCCAGGGGTCGAGGATATAGGGGAACAGCTCGGTCCCATCGGTCTGCCGCACCTGGTCATGCCAGACCAGCAGCAACCCAGCACCCAGTGCCGAGCCGATCACCGCACCGAGAAACCCCAGCACGCCGCCCTGGATGAGAAAGACCAGCAGGATTTGCTGCCGCCGCGCCCCCATGGCGCGCAGGATGCCGATCTCCCGCCCGCGCTGCACCACCGAGACCACCAGCACGGAGGCGACGCCAAAGGCCACCGACAGCGCGACCGAGGCCGAAATCACCAGGTTGGAGGTATTCTGGGCCTGCACCGCGGTGAAGAACTGCGAATTGGTCTTGATCCAGCTATCGGCCCGCACGCCGGTGCGTGCGGCCAGGTCCTGGACGATGGTCTCGGCGGCGAAGGCGTCGTTCACCGCGATCTCCAGGCTGGTGACGCCGCCCACGAGGTCGAGCAAACTCTGCGCGGTGCGGAAGGCGACATAGGTCGAGCGCAGATTGGCGCCCTTGCTGCCGAGGTCGAAAATCCCAGTGATGGTGAGCGCGCGCGGGGTGGCGGTGCGCGCCGTCACCACCAGCCGGTCGCCCACCGTGACGCCGAGCAGGATGGCGAGGTCGGTGCCGATCAGGATGTCGTCGCTGGTCAGCCGGAGCGTGCCCTGCACGATGTAGTCGGGCACGCGGACGATGGAGAAATAATCCCCGGGCTCGGCGCCGGTGATGGCGATGGCGGCGGTGGCATCGCCGCGCACCGCCAGCGCCGCGCCGGCGGCGACAGAGGCCACGACGCGCACGCCAGGGGTGGCGGCGACGGTCTGGCGGATGGTCTGCCATTGGTCGATCGAGCGCAGGCGCTGGTTGGGGCGTTGCTGGGCGGCGTCCTCGATCACCTCGGGGTGCAGGGGCCGGGCGACCTCATCGGGCGGCAGCAGCACGATATGCGCCTGGCTGGTCAGCACGCGCTTGAGGAAATTGGCCTGCACGCCGGTCAGCACCGAGGATTCGAACACCGTCACCGCAACCCCCAGCGAGACGCCGACAAGGATGAAGATGGTCTGGATCCAGCCCTCGCGCATGAAGCGCAGGGCCGCGATCGCCTCGAAGGGCAGCCAGGGGATCATTGCGCGCGCAATCTTTTGCCCGCGACGATGCCGGCGGTGGTGGGGATGATGCGGTCACCCTCTTCCAACCCCTCCAGGATTTCCGCCGCCCGGGCGCCGCGCAGGCCCAGCCGCACCGCCACGCGGCGGGCATGGCCGCCCTCCGCGCGCAACACCCAGGCCGCATCGCCCGGATCATGGATCGCGGCGAGGGGCAGGATCAGCACGCCGGCGCGTTCGGCCACCGTGATATCGACCGAGATCGTCATGTCCTCGCGCAGCGTCTCCGGCCAGTCCGGCACATCGAGCTTCACCTCGACCGCGGCGCGCTGCGGATCGACCGAGGGGTTGATGTAGGCGAGCCGGGCCGCAAAGCGCTGGGTGGGATAGGCGTCGGCCGAGGCCAGCGCCGCCTGGCCCAGCGCCAGCAGGCCGAGATTGCGCTCATCGATCTGCACCACGAGCTGTGGCGCCGCGGTGGGGGAGAGGCTCATCAGCGCGACATTGGGCTGCACGACATCGCCGCGCTCGACATTGCGGGCGATCAGCGTGCCGGCCACCGGCGCTTCGATGGCGGTGTACTCAAGGCGCGACTGCGCGGCGCGCAGCCCGGCCTGCGCCTGGGTGAGGACATTCTGCGCCAGCACCTCATCGGTGCCGCCGGGCGTATTGCCGTCGCGCTGGATGCGCGCGGCCTGCATCTGCGCCTGCGCCACATCGCGCGCCACGCGGGCCTCGTCGAGGGCGGCGCGGGTGGCGAAGCCGCTGGATTGCAGCGCCTCGCTGCGGCCGAACTGGCGCTGCGCATTGACCAGCGTGGCCTCGGCCTGGGCCAGGGTGCGGATGGCCACCGGCAGCGTCACGTCATTGAGGTGATGCAGCTGGGTCTCGGCCTGGGTAACGGCGCTGCGCGCCTCGTCGACCCCCGCGCGGGCCTCGCTATCCTCCAGCCGGATCAGCACCTGGCCGCGGGTGACGACCTGCCCTGCCTCGACCGGCACCGCGGCCACGGTGCCGGTGACCTGGGCGCCGATGGCGACGCGATAGGGGGTGGTGACACGGCCGGTGGCCACGACGCTGCGCAGCAAGGTGCCGCGGATGACGGCCAGGGTGGCGACCTCAGGGCCCAGCAGCAGGCGCGGGGCGAAATATCCCGCCAGCGTCAGGATGGGCAGCACCAGCACCAGCCAGCGCCAATGGGCGGCGGCGCGGCGCCATGCCGGAATGGGCGCGGCGGGGGCGGCCTTGGCGCCGGATGCGGCGGGGGCGAGGGTTGCGATGGCAATGTCCGATCAGGGCGGCCGGCGTGATGCGCGGACAGCCATGATCTACCCGCAGGCGCCGCCGGGGGTCAGCCTCGGAAACTACGCAGGCCGGCCGGCTTACCGACGCAGTTCCGGCAGGGCCGGCGGCAACCCGGAGAATCCGCTTGCTTTGCCCCCCGCGCGGCCTCACTAGTTTCGTGGACATGACGCGGAGTTCATGATGAGCCCTCTCCCCCGCCGCAAGGCGCTGCTATTGCCAGCCCTGCTCCCGGCCGCGCCGGCCATGGCGCAAGGTGCCGACTGGGCACCCGGCCAGCCCGTCCGCCTGATCAACCCCTTCGCGCCCGGCGGCAGCCCCGACATCCTGGCCCGCGCCATGGCGCCGCATGTCAGCCAGATGCTGGGCCAGCCCATGGTGGTGGAAAACCGCCCCGGCGCCGGCGGCATGGTCGGCGCGCGCTTCGCGGCGCAGCAGCAGGCCGATGGCCAGGCCGTCTTCCTCGCCGCCATCTCCGCCGTCCTCGCCCCCTTCATGGCGCGCGAGCCGGGCTACCGGATCGAGGATTTCCGCCCGGTCAGCATCCTCACCGTGACGCCGCTGGTGCTCGTGGTGCGCGACAATTTCCCGGCCCAGACCGTGCAGGAATGGGACAGCGTGCTGCGCGCCAATCCCGGCCGCTACAACTATGCCACCGCCGGGATCGGCACGCCGCACCAGATGGCGGCCGAACTCTATGCCAGCATCAGTGGCGCGCAGATCACCCATGTCCCCTATCGAGGCACGGCGCCGGCGCTGACCGACATGCGCGCGGGCACGGTGGATTTCATGTTCGCCGACCTCGCCGCGGCAATCGGCCAGATCCGCGGCGGCGGGCTGCGGGCGCTGGCGGTCACGACCGCGCGCCGGGTGCCCGCCATCCCCGACGTCCCGATGCTGGCCGAGACCATCCTGCCCGGCTTCGAGGCCTATAGCTTCGTCAGCTGGTGGGTGCCCGCGCGCACCCCCGATGCGGTGGTGCGCAGGCTCAACCAGGTGGCGCTGCATGCCCTGGCGCAGCCCGATGTGCAGACCCGGATCCAGGAATCGGGCTTCCTGGCCGAGGGCACGGGCGTCGAGCGCGCCGAGGCCTTTATCGCCGCCGAGGGGCGGAAATGGAGCACGCTGATCGCCGCCCGCAACCTGCGGTTCGAAGAGGGCTGAAAGCCCGCCACGCCAGAGAGGGAGGACGACATGACAACCAACCACCAACCGGCAGGGCGGGGTGCGGCCTGATGCGCGCGCTGCAGGGTCCGGCGATTTTCCTCGCCCAATTCGCCGGCGACGCGGCGCCCTTCGACACCTTGGACGGCATCGCCGGCTGGGCCGCGTCGCTGGGCTTCAAGGGCGTGCAGATCCCCTCCTGGGATGGCCGCCTCTTCGATCTGGCGCGCGCCGCTGAAAGCCCGGCCTATTGCCAGGACATCCAGGCCACACTGGCCCGGCACGGCATGGTCGTGACCGAATTGTCCACCCACCTCCAGGGCCAGCTCGTGGCGGTTCACCCCGCCTATGACGAGGCCTTTGACGGCTTCGCGCCCGCGGCGTTGCGCGGCAATCCCGCCGGGCGGCAGGCCTGGGCGGTGGAACAGCTGCTGCTGGCGGCGCGGGCCTCCCGAAATCTCGGCCTCACCGCGCATGCCACCTTCTCGGGCGCGCTGGCCTGGCCCTTCATCTATCCCTGGCCGCAGCGCCCGCCCGGGCTGGTCGAAACCGCCTTCGCCGAGCTTGGCCGCCGCTGGCGCCCCATCCTCGACGCCTTCGACGCCGCCGGCGTCGATCTCTGCTTCGAGATTCATCCCGGCGAGGATCTGCATGACGGCGCGAGTTTCGAGATGTTCCTCGACGCGGTCGGCCAGCATCCGCGCGCGATGATCCTTTATGACCCCAGCCATTTCGTGCTGCAGGCGCTGGACCATCTCGCCTTCATCGACCTCTACCACCCGCGCATCCGCATGTTCCATGTCAAGGATGCGGAGTTCCGGCCGAATGGCCGCATCGGCGTCTATGGCGGCTACCAGGCCTGGGTGGACCGCGCCGGGCGTTTCCGCTCGCTCGGCGATGGCCAGGTGGATTTCCCCGCGGTCTTCTCCAGGCTCACCCAATACGGCTTCGGCGGCTGGGCGGTGATGGAGTGGGAGTGCTGCCTGAAACACCCCGAGGATGGCGCGCGCGAGGGTGCCGAATTCATCCGCCGCCACATCATCCGCGTCACCGAGCGGGCCTTCGATGATTTCGCCGCCGGCGGCACCGACCAGGCGGCCAATCGCCGCATGCTCGGGCTCTGAGCATGCGGCCCATTCGCCTGGCCATGGTCGGTGGTGGCCAGGGCGCCTTTATCGGCGGCGTGCACCGCATGGCGGCGCGGCTGGATGGCCGCTTCACCCTGGTCGCCGGGGCCCTGGCCTCCGAGCCCGGCCGCGCCCTGGCCTCGGCCGAGGCGCTGGGGATTCGCGGCTATGGCGATTTCGCCGAAATGATCGCGGCCGAGGCGGCGCGCAGGGATGGCGCCGAGGCGGTGGCGATCGTCACCCCCAACCATTTGCACCACGCGCCGGCGCGCGCCGCGCTGCTGGCCGGGCTGCATGTCATCTGCGACAAGCCGCTGGCGCTCGACATCGCGCAGGCCGAGGATTTGCGGGCCTGCGCCGCCGCCGCCGGCCGGGTCTTCGTGCTCACCCACAATTACGCCGGCTACCCGATGATCCGCCAGGCCCGCGCCATGGTCGCCGAGGGCGCGCTGGGCCGGCTGCGCATCGTGCAGGCCGAATATGCCCAGGACTGGCTCTGCACGGCGCTGGAGCAGCAGGGCCACAAGCAGGCCGCCTGGCGGCTCGATCCGGCGCGGGCCGGGCTGGGCGGCGCACTGGGCGATATCGGCAGCCATGCCCACCAGCTCGCCGAATTCGTCACCGGCCTGGAGGTCGAGAGCGTGCTGGCCGATCTGCAAAGCTTCGTGCCCGGCCGCAGGCTCGACGACAACGCCCATCTGCTGCTGCGTTTCGGGGGTGGCGCGCGCGGGATGCTCTGGCTCTCCCAGGTCGCGCCGGGGGCGCAGAACGATCTCAGGCTGCGCGTCCATGGCGAGGCGGCGGCGCTGGATTGGAGCCACCTGCAGCCCGACCAGTTGCTGCATGCGCCGCTGGGCGAGGCGCCGCGGCTGCTGCGCCGCGGCGGGCCGGGCCTGCACCCCGCGGCCGGCCATGCCAGCCGGCTGCCCGGTGGCCATCCGGAGGGCTATCTGGAAGCCTTTGCCCAGCTCTACAGCGACGCCGCCGAGCAGATCACCGCCTGGCGCGAGGGCCGCGATCCGGACCCGCTGGCGATGGACGCGCCGGGCCTGGAGGCAGGGCTGCGCGGCCTGCGCTTCATCGCCGCCGCCGTGCGCTCGGCCGCCGACGGCGGGGTCTGGACGCGGCTGTGACGCTGGACTGCGTGATGGCGGCCGCGGATTTGGCTTGACCTGAAGCCCGCCCGGCCGCTGGATTGGCGGGCCAGCCGGAGAGCTGGCCAGGGAGGATTGATGACACGACCATACCCGACAGGGCGGCGCGCGGCCATCGCCGCGCTCGCTGCCCCCGCCTTCGCCATGCCCGGCCATGCCCAGCCATCGGCCGCCTGGCCCAATGCGCCGGTCCGCTTCATCGGAATTTTCCCGCCCGGCGGCGGCACCGACACCATGACCCGGCTGTGGTGCCAGAAGATGGCCGAACTGACCGGCCAGCAATTCATCATCGAGAACCGCGCCGGCGCCGGCGGCAATGTCGGCACCGAGGCGATCGCGCGCGCGACGCCCGATGGCTATACCATCGGCCTGGCCAGCGTCGCCTCGCTCGCCATCGCGCCCACGCTTTATGGCCGCCTGCCCTTCGACCCCTCCCGCGACTTCACCTATGTCTCGGGAATGTACCAACTGCCCAACATGCTGGTGGTGAACAATGACGTGCCGGCGCGCACGGTGCCCGAGCTCATCGCCCTGCTGCGGGCCAATCCCGGCCGCTACACCTATGCCTCCTCAGGCTCGGGCACCACGGTCCATCTCTCGGGCGAGATGTTCAAGCACCTCGCCGGGCTCGACATCCTGCATGTGCCCTATCGCGGCGGGGCGCCCGCGCATATCGACCTGCTGGGCGGGCGGGTGCACATGATCTTCGACAATATCCCGCAGGCGCTGGCATTGTCGCGCGAAGGCAAGGTGCGGGGCCTGGCAGTGACCGGCGCCGCGCGCAGCCCGCAGGCGCCGGAACTGCCGACCATGGCGGAATTCCTGCCCGGCTTCGAGATCACCTCCTGGGGTGGTGTGATGGGACCCGCCGGCATGCCGCCCGCCATCGTGGCGCGGATGAACGACCTCACCCGCCAGGCGCTGCAGAGCCCGGACCTGATCCGCCGTCTGGCCGATAATGGCGGCACCCCCTGGTACACCAGCGCCGAGGAGTTCATCCGCTTCCGCGCCGCCAATGAGGCCAGCTTCGCCCCCCTTATCCGGGCCTCCGGCGCGCGTGTAGAATAGCGCCATGGCCGCACCCGAGATTCCCATCGACGTCGATCCGGCCACCGGCATCTGGTCCACCGACGGGCTGCCGATGATGTATCTGCCACGCCATTTCATGGTGAATATGCAGAAGGGGGTGGAGGCGGCGATCGGCCCCGCCGCCTATCGCGACATCCTCTATGCCTCCTCCGACCTCTCGGCGCTGCAATGGTGCCGGGCAGAGGCCAGGACGCATGGCCTGGCGCCGCTGCAGACCTTCCGCCACTACCTCCGGCGGATGTCGCAGCGCGGCCATGGCCAGATCGCGATCGAGGCGCTGGATGTGGCGGCGGGCACCGGCAGCATCGTCGCGCGCAACTCCGCCTTCGCGCTAGGCTATGGGCCGCAGGCGGGGCGCTGCGTGTGCTACGTCTTCGAGGGGAGTTTCGCCGGCGGCATGCGATACCTGCTGGAATGCGCCGGCCGCGCCGGCGAGCCGGTCTGCCATGAGGTGGCCTGCGCCGCGGCCGGCGCGCCGGAATGCCGCTTTGAAATCCGCTGTGACGCGATAGGCTGAACTTCCCCCATAGGAGTGCGACATGTTCGACCAGGACCGCTTCATCGCAGACTGCCAGGCCGCGATCGCCACCCCCCACCCCTCACGCGAGATGCGCGAGGTGGTGGCCCGCGCGGTCAGCGACCCCACAGCGCTGATGGCCAGCCTGGGCGCGCCAGAGCATGGCGGCCTGGGCGTGATCCATCGCTCGGAGACGCTGACGATCCTGAATGTGCAATGGCAGCCGAAAATGGTCATCATGCCGCACAACCACAATATGTGGGCGGTGATCGGCGTCTATTCCGGGCGTGAGGACAATATCCTCTGGCGCCGCCTGCCCGATGACGCGGATGGCCGGATCGAGGGCGCGGGCGCCAAGACCTTGTCGGCGAAGGACACGCTGGTGCTGGGCGCGGATGTCATCCATTCCGTGATCAACCCCATCACGCGCATCACCGGCGCCATCCATGTCTATGGCGGCGATTTCTTTGCCGCCGCGCGCAGCGAATGGGAACCGGAATCGCTGCGCGAGATGCCCTATGACATGCAGAAGGTGATGCGGATGTTCGCCGGCGAGGCCTGAACCCGCGGCCGGTCAGGCCCGGCCGAACATGGCGCGGAAGGCCGGGACCTTCTCCTCGGGCACGAGGCAGAAATCCCAGTAGGAATGGTCGCAGACCGCTTCCCACTCCGTTAGGTCCTGCATGACGTTGGCGAACAGATCGGCGATGACATAGCCGTGGCGCGCCGCGCAGTCATACAGCGTGCGCGCCTGGTTGTCGTAGAGGGTGTAGCTGGGGCGGCCATATTCCACGCTGATGAGCGGGCGCAGCCGCCGCAGCATTCCGGCACCGCCATCGAGACAATTGATCTCGGCTCCCTCGACGTCGATCTTCATGAAATCCAACCGATCAAGCCCGGCGCAGACCGCGTCGAGGGTGCTGACCTCGACCATGATCGTGGCATTGCCCGCCGCATTGTCGGCGAAGACCCGACCACGCAGTCCCGACAGTTCCAGCGCATCGGACACCACGGTGAAGGGCATGGTGCCCTCGGAAATCGACAGCGCCTTATTGTGGATGTGGACCTGCGGGGTATCCGCAAAACGCGCCTGAAGCCCGGCAAAGAGATGCGGGATCGGCTCGAAGCCCTCCACCCGCCCGCCCGGACCGACGATGCGCGCGAAGACCTCGGTGTGCCGGCCGGCATGGGCGCCGAGATCGATGACGGTGTCGCCTGGCTTGAGAAACGTGCTGTAGGTCTGCTCCAGCAGCCGTTCGTAATCGGGGGTCACGATGCCCATATGCAATCGCCGGAAGGCATCGGCCACACAAAACGCTTCGCCCATGGCTCTCATCTCTCTCATGTTCTGAAAGCTTAATAGATATGCCGGTGACAAGAGCCAAGAGCCGTGTCCTTGGCGAGCCCTGCGGCCTGTCTCCGTCATCGCCCGGACCGGTCAGCCGCCAGCATCGCGGCTTCACAACCTCGCAGGATCCTCAGCGCATTGGCACCGCCGCGGCCGCCGCCAGCGCATCAGGATCAGGCTCAGGCGCAGGCTCAGGCTCCACCCGCAAGTGATGGCGCGATGCGAACGATTTTTGATTTGGCAGAATGATGACAACGTCCATCATGGCGCGGCATACTTCCCCCACAACCGCACCGGCCAGACCAACCCGCCGGGCTGAGGAGGAAAATGCCAAACGAAGAAGCGAGCGAGGTGATGTGGCCCAAGGCGCTGAACCTCGGATGCGGCGCCGCGCGGCGCGCGGATTGCCTGAATGTCGACAGCAGCAGTGAGGTCGCGCCCGACATCCTCGTCACCGATCATGACTACACCATGCTGCCGCGCGGCCATTTCGAGATGGTCTTCGCCCATGGCCTGCTGGAGACCATCCCCCGTCCCAAGCTCATGGACACGCTCTATGACTGCGCCGATCTCCTGCAGCAGGGCGGGCGGCTGAGCATCGTCACCGCGGACCTCGCCGGCTTCATCGCCCGCTTTTCGCGCGACCATGGCTTCGAGAACAGCCACAACACCACAGCCGACCTCTTCGGCAACCAGACCAGCCGGCTCGACCACCGGCACAACGTCTTCTCGGCCGCGACCCTGGGTGTTTATCTGCGCGCCGTGGGGTTCGAGCCCGGCGCCATCACCGCGCAGGAGGGCTGCCGGCTGCATGTCGAGGCCAGCAAGCAGCGCCACTGGCGCCATCTCGAGGAGATCGAGAGCTATGCCGATTTCATCCAGGCCGCCTTCCGGGAATTGCTCGGGCGCGATCCGGAGGATTGGCGGCTGCAAGCCGCAGGCTCGGCGATGAACAGCCGCGAGCGCTGCAACGAGATCCGCACCTTGGCGGGTTCCGCCGAGCGGCTCTACAAGATCGGCGACGGCCGGATCGATCCTGGCCGGCCGCCAACCGCCGCCCCGGAGGATTGACCATGCAACCGCCCGCCATCCCGCGCCGCGCGGCGCTGCCCCTGGCGCTGGCCGCCCTGCCCGCCGCCGGCGCCGACTATCCCGCCCCGCGCGAGGCCAGCTGGGTGGCGCGTGACTTTCGTTTTCATACCGGCGAGGTGCTGCCCGAGGTCAGGCTGGCCTATACCACGATCGGCGCGCCCGGCGGCGTGCCGGTGCTGGTGCTGCATGGCACCGCGGGCTCAGCGCGCAGCCTGCTCAACCCGGGCTTCGCGGGCGCGCTGTTCGGCCCGGGCCAGCCGCTGGACGCGCAGCGCTACCACATCATCCTGCCCGATGCGCTGGGCGCCGGCGCCTCGTCCAAGCCTTCGGACGGGCTGCGCGGCCGCTTCCCACGCTACAATTATGCCGACATGGTCCAGGCCCAGCACCGCCTGCTGACCGAGGGGCTGGGGCTTGGCCGTCTCAGGCTCTTGCTCGGCAATTCCATGGGCGGCATGCACACCTGGCTCTGGGGCGTGACCCATCCGGGCTTCATGGATGCCCTCGTGCCGATGGCATCGCAGCCGACCGAGATGGCCAGCCGCAACTGGATGCTGCGCCGGCTGCTGGTGGAAAGCATCCGCCGCGACCCCGCCTATGCCGATGGCAACTACACCACGCCGCCGCCCTCCCTGCGCATGGCCAGTGTGTTCTACGCCACCGCCACCAATGGCGGCACGCAGGCCCTGCAGGCGCAGGCCCCCAACCGCGCCCGGGCCGATGCGCTGGTGGAGCAGCGGCTGGCCGCCAATCCGCCGGCCGATGCGAATGACTTCGTCTATCAATGGGACAGCTCGCGCGACTACAATCCGGGCGCCGATCTGGAGCGCATCCGGGCGCGCGTGCTGGCGATCAATTCCGCCGATGACGAGCGCAACCCGCCGGAAACCGGGGTGATGCAGGCGGCGCTGCGGCGCATCCCCAATGCCAGGCTGCACCTCATTCCCGCCAGCGCCGAGACCGTCGGGCACGGTACCACCGGCCAGGCGCGGTTCTGGCACGAGGCGCTGCGGGAATTCCTGGCCGAGCTGGGCTGAACACGCCGCCCGGGCGGCCGGGGGCCGACAAATGCGCCGATATCGCGCCTGGCGGCGGCGAGACGGCGGCGATGGGCAAGGCCGCGCTGGCCACCTTCGGCCGCTGCGACGTGCAGCTGAACATCGCCGGCGGGCGCGGGCCGGTCGAAAAAACCTTCCGGGACGACACGCCGGAGGAATTCATCGCCATCCCGCGGCGCGATGCCCGCCCCGTGGCGAGGCGGGCGGCGAAAAGATTTTCCGCGCCCCGCCGGCGATCGGCCAGGACCATGCGTTGAACTTCGGCGGTGAAGCCGTGCCTTTGCGGCGCGGCGGCCGGCAGCCAGCAACGGACAAGCCCGATGAACGCGAAATACCTGATGTCGACCGACCTCGTCGTGGTGCCCCCCGACATGCCCGTCACCGCGCTGGCCGAGCTGCTGGCCGCGCGCGGCATCTCGGCCGTGCCGGTGGTGGATGCGCAGGGCGCGCCGGTCGGCGTCGTCACCGAGGGTGACCTCATCCGCCGGCTGGCCGACCAGCCGGCCGGCCCCTTCAGCTGGTTCCTGCAGGCCTTCGCCGGCACCAGGCCGCTGATCGAGCGCTTTTCCAAGGCGCATGGTGCGAGCGCGCGCGACGTGATGTCGGCCGCGCTGGTGAGCGTGGCCGAGGAGGATTCGGCCGAGCGCATCGCCCAGCTCATGCAGGACCATGGCATCCGCCGCGTGCTGGTGCTGCGCGATGGCCGGCTGGTGGGCATCGTCAGCCGCGCCGACCTGTTGCGCGCCATCCTGCGCGCAACCCCGGGCCCGGCGCGGCTTGACGGCGATGCCGGCATCCTGCGCGACGTCGCGGCCTCGCTGCGCGGGCAGCCCTGGGTGGACAGCTTCTGGGTCTATCCCGATGTCGATGCGGGGGTGGTCTCGCTCTACGGCTATGCCCGGTCAGAGACGATGCGCCAGGGGCTGATGGTGCTGGCCCGCACGGTGCCGGGCGTGACCGGGGTGGTGGACCGGATGGAGCCGATGCCGCTGCCGCTGCGCGGCCTGCTGTAACCCGCAATCGCCCTGGGTGGAAACACAAGGGCGGACATTGCCAGGCCCGGCCGCGCGGTTGCGGAAACCACGCAGGGCGCCGCACCCACGCCCCGCGCGATGCACGTGATTTCCGATGCTGCCGCGCCGTGCCGGGGCAGCACTAGGCTTGGGCTCCGACCCATCCCAGCCACGAGGTACCCCCATGGCCGACACCACCATCGCCAGCTTCGACAACCATGACAGCGCCGATGCGGCGATCCGCAGGCTGGCCGCATCGGGCTTCGCGATCGACCGGCTCAGCATCGTCGGCCGCGGCTACCACACCGAGGAACAGGTGACCGGCTTCTACAGCACCGGCGACAGGGTGAAGTTCTGGGGCCGGCAGGGCATGTTCTGGGGCGGCATGTGGGGGCTTTTCGCCGGCGGCATGTTCCTCACTGTGCCGGTGGTGGGCAGCCTCGTCGTGCTCGGCGCCTTCGCCACCACGCTGCTGATCGCCATCGAGAACGCGATGATCATCGGCGGCCTCAGCGCGCTGGGGGCGGCGCTCTACAGCATGGGCGTGCCGCGCGACAGCGTCATCGCCTATGAGGCCGTGGTGAAGGCCGACGGCTTCCTGGTGATGGCGCATGGCAGCGCCGAGGATGCGGCGCGTGCCAGCGCCATCCTCGCCGCCGGTGCGCGCGACGTGGCCGTGCATCCCTCCGTCATCGCCCTGCCGGCCGCGCCCGCGCTGGCCGCAACCGCCTGAAACCCCAGACCCGATTGGACACCGCCATGTTGTGGAACGCATCCGCCATCAAGGGCTACCGCATCGAGGCGAGCGACGGCCATCTCGGCTCGGTCAGCGACCTGCTCTTCGACGATAAGAGCTGGATCACCCGCTGGCTCGTGGTCGATACCGGCCATTGGCTGCCGGGGCGCGAGGTGCTGCTGCCGATCTCGGCCCTGCAGCCGCCCGATGCCGGGGCGCGGCACCTCGCGGTCGCGCTGACCATGCAGCAGGTGCGCGAGGCGCCCGACAGCGCCTCCGACCTGCCGGTGTCGCGGCAGGCCGAGCGGCATCTGTCCGATCACTATGGCGCCGATGCCTATTGGGCCGATGGCAGCAACGACCTGCCGCTGATCGCCTCGCCCTACCTGCAGGAGAGCCGGCGGCCCTATGAGGGCGAGGATATCGTGGCCGATATGGGCGACGCCCATCTGCGCAGCGCCAGCGCCGTCACCGGCTATCACATCCGCGCCACCGACGGCGATATCGGCCATGTCTACGATCTGCTGTTCGACGATGCCGACTGGCGCATCCACTACGTCGCGGTGGAGACGCAGAACTGGTGGCCCGGCGCGCGGGTGCTGGTGCTGCCGCGCAGCATCCGCGAGGTCGACTGGCCGGGCAGCCTGATCCATCTCGACTGCACCCGGCAGAAGCTGCGCGACAGCCCGCCCTACAGCGACGCCGTGACGGTGGATGGCACCTACGCCGATGCGATGTCGGTCTACTACAGCCTCGGCCTGTTTTCCGTCTGACCCCCCCGCAACCCTCGCCGAAAGCGCATCCAACCCATGCATGTCACCCACAATACCCTGCCATTGCCCATCCGCGAGGAAGCGGTGGTGCTGCTCAATCGCCACCTCGCCGCGGCGATCGACCTGCATGGCCAGCTCAAGCAGGCGCACTGGAATGTCCGCGGCCTCGCCTTCATCGCGGTGCATGAGCTGTTCGACCGGGTGGCGGAGGAGGTCGAAGCGGTCAGCGACCTCATCGCCGAACGGGCGGGCGCGCTGGGCGGCACGGCGCAGGGCACCATCCAGGTGGCGGCCTCGCAATCCTTCATGGTGCCCTATGCGCTGGGTGTCGCCGATGAGCGGCAGCACATCTTCGCGGTGGCCGCGGCACTCGCGGCCTTCGGGCAATCCGCCCGGCAGGCGATCGGGCTGGCCGCGGGTTTCGGCGACCAGGACACGGCGGATCTCTTCACCGGCATCTCCCGGGGGATCGACCGCCAGCTCTGGTTCGTGGAATCGCACGCGCCGCCGACATGACCGAATCCGGCAAGGGCCTGCGGATCCTGCTGGTCGAGGATGAGCCGGTGATCGCGATGCTGCTGGCCCGCGTGCTGCGCGCCTTGGGCCATGAGGTCTGCGCCACCGAGAGCACGGAGGATGGCGCCGTGGCGGCGGCGGCGGCCTATCTGCCGCAGCTCATGATCGTCGATGACAGGCTGCGCCGCGGCAGCGGGGTGGCGGCGATGGCCACGATCCTGCAAAGCCGCTTCGTGCCCCATGTCATGGTCAGCGGTGCGGTGCTGGAGGGCCTGCCGAGCGGCACGGTGCAGCTGGAGAAGCCATTCACCGAGGCCGGTCTCACCGCCGCGATCGACCGCGCGCTGGCCTGGCGCCCCGCCTGAGGTTGGGATTTCAGCCGGTATCTTCCACGAGGGCTCCCCCTCCCGGGCTCCCGCCTGGCCCGCCCGCCTGCCTGTCCCCCGCCGCGGCGAGTGCCAGGCGTGCCAGGCCCGGCAGCGACTGCGCGCCGGTGCGCCGCATGATGGCGGCGCGATGCGTCTCCACCGTGCGCTGGCTGATGCCCAGATCGGCCGCGATGTTCTTGCTCGGCTCGCCGGCCAGCACCCGTGTCATGACCTCGCGCTGGCGATAGGTCAGGCTTTCGAGGCGCGCGGCGGCGTCCTGCCGCCAGCTCGCGAGCTGCCCCTGATCCGCCGCCAGGGCGCGGGCCTGCGCGATGCCGGCCAGCAGCGCCGCCGCCGCCACCGGCTTCTCGATGAAGTCCGAGGCGCCGGCGCGCATCGCCGCCACCGCAGCCGAGACATCGCTGAAGCCGGTGATCATCAGCACCGGAATGGCATCGCCCTGCCGGCGCAGCCGGGCCAGCAGCTCCAACCCGCTGATGCCGGGCAGATGCGCGTCGAGCAGCAGGCAGCTTCCTTCTGCCGGCCGATCGGCGGCCAGGAAGGCCTCGGCGCTGCAATGCTCGACCACCGCCTCGCCGGCCTGCTCCAGCGCCTGGCGCAGCACGCCGCGCAGCATCGCGTCATCATCGACGATGTACACGGCCGGCCCTTCGGCCCGCGACGGGGGTGGTTCCACCACGGCGGGCAGCAGGCGCTGCACCAGCGCGGCCAGCTCCTGCGCGCTGACCGGCTTGTGCATCAGCACGCAATCCTGTGCCGCAATGGCGCGCAGCGTGGCCGTGGTGATGTCGCCGGTCAGCATGACCACCGGCAGGGGGCGCGTCAGCCGCTCGCGCAGCAACGCGGCCAGGCGCAGGCCATCGGTGCCCTTGGGCAGGTTGAAATCGGCCAGCATCAGGTCGGGCATCACACCGCCCCGCGGCAACAGCGCCAGCGCCGAATCGGCATCGGCCGCGGCCATGACGCGGTGGCCCTCGGCCTTGAGCAGCAGGCAGAGCAGGTCCCGCACATCCGGGTCGTCCTCGACCACCATCACCAGGCCCTGCCGCAGTGCTGCGGCCGGCGCCCCTTCTGGCGCCCCCTGGGGGGGCGTGAGGGCCGCCGCGCCGCCGGGTTGCGCCACCGTCAACGCGACCTCCACGCCGAAGACCGAGCCGCGGCCGGGCGTGGAGCGCACCCGCAACCGATGCCCCAGCAGCCCGGCCAGGCGCTGCACGATGGACAGGCCGAGGCCCAGGCCCTTCACCCGCTCCCGCGCCGTATTGTCGAGCTGGTGGTACTCGTCGAAGATCGCCTGGATGTCGCGGGCCGGAATGCCGATGCCGGTGTCCCACACCTCGATCGACAGCCCGCCCGCCCGCCTGCGGCAGCCCAACAGCACCCGGCCCCGCCGGGTGTATTTCAGCGCGTTGGAGAGCAGGTTGCGCAGCATCTGCTCCAGCAGCTGGGGGTCGGTGATGACCGAAAGCCCGCAGGGCACCACGCGCACCGCCAGCCCCTGCGGCTGGGCGAGGTAGCCGAATTCAGCACCCAGCCTGGCCAGCAGCGGCCCCACGGCGAAGGGCATGGGCTCGGGCTTGAGCGTGCCGGCCTCGATCTGGTTGATGTCGAGCAGGGTGTTGAGCATGCCCGTCATGGCGGCCAGCGTGGGCTCCATCAGCGAGACCAGCTTGGCCGCCTCGGGCTCCGCCACCGCGCGCGCCAGCAGGCCCTGCAACAGCGTCAGCGTCTGCAAGGGCTGGCGCAAATCGTGGCTGGCGGCACCCAGGAAGCGGGTCTTGGCGGCGCTGGCCTGGTCGGCCACGCGGGAGGCCTCGGCCAGGGCCAGGGCCGCGGCGCGGCGGTCGGAGATGTCGGCGAAGGTGATCACCACGCCCTCCACCGCGCCATCCTGGGCGCGATAGGGTACCACGCGGCGGCTGAACCAGACGCCGCCAGCAGTCGTGATTTCGCTGATGCCGGCCATCCCGCCGGCCAGCACCGCCCGCGCATCATCCAGCAGCGTCGCATCGCCGGCCAGCGAGCGCAGATCGGCCAGCGGCCGGCCGACATCGCCGGGCAACACGCTGAACACCGCCCGCGTGGCGGGCGTGAAAAAGCGGATGCGCAGCGCGCGGTCGAGGAAGAGCGTCGCGACATCGGCGCTGTAGAGCACGTTCTGCAGGTCGTTCGAGGTCGTGCGGCTGCGCTCCAGCGTCTCCTGCAGCTGGGCGTTCAGCGCGGTCAGCTCCTCGTTGAGCGATTGCAGCTCCTCCTTGGAGGTCAGCAGCTCCTCATTGGTGGATTGGTATTCCTCATTGACCGAGAGCGCCTCCTCATGGATCGCGCGCTGCTCCTCGCCGGATTGCTCGAGGTTCTGGATGGCGCCGCGCAGCTCCGCGCGCGTCGCTTCCAGCTCCTGTTCGAGGGCTGCGATGCGCGGCGTCTCGGCCGCCGCGGGCGCGGCCTGGCCCGCGGCCCGGGCGGCGCGATCGAGGAAGCAGACCAGCAGCAGCGCCTCGTCATCGAGCGCCAGCGCGTGGACCTCGATCGTGGGGCCCGCCCCCTCATTGTGGATCACCGCGCCCTGGCCGGGCCGGGGGCATGGGTGAGGTAGCGCCCGGTCGGCCCGAGCGCATGGAGGCACTGGTTCTGCCCATCGATCAGCACCGCGGCGGGGGCGTGATGATCGAGCACCACGCGCCGGCACAGCTCGGCCAGGCGGGCCTGGCGGCTGGCCGCGCTGGGGCGCGGTGCCGGGCGCAGGCCATCGCCACCGACCACCGGCAGGATGGCGTCATGCCGGCGCGGGCTGCCATCGCGCCGCCAGATCCGCTCGGGCCGCGAGACCGGCTCGAAGCCCTTCTCGGAGGGGCCGAGCGTCTCGGCGCCGCCCAGCAGCAGGATACCGCCCGGCCGCAGTGCAAAATGGAACAGCCCGATGCTGCGCGCCTGCGCCTCCGGCTTGAGGTAGATCAGCAGGTTGCGGCAGGAGACGACATCGAGCCGCGAGAAGGGCGGATCGGCCAGCACATCCTGCACGGTGAAGACGACAAGGCCGCGCAGCTCGGCACTGACACGCCAGCCGCCTTCGTCATGCTCGAAGAAATTCCTCAGCCGCTCGGCCGAGACATCCTCGCTGATCGAGGCGGGGTAATGCGCCTGCCGCGCCGCGGCCACCGCCTCGGCATCGATGTCGGAGGCGAAGATCTGCAACCGCACCGGCGTGCCAAGGGCCGCGATCGCCTCGCGGAACAGGATGGCGAGCGACCATGTCTCCTCGCCCGTGCTGCAGCCGGCGACCCAGATGCGCAGCGGCTTTCCCACCGGCTGCGAGGCCACCAGCGGCGGGATGACCTGTCTGGCCAGAATGTCGAACACGGCCGGGTCACGGAAGAAGCTGGTGACGTGGATCAGCAGGTCCTTGGCCAACAAAGCCAGCTCGACGGCATTGCTTTCGAGATAGGTGGAATAGGCCGCGATATTGGCCTGGCCGGTCAGCGCCCTGCGACGGTCGATCCGCCGCTGCAGCGTGCCGGGCTTGTAGAGGCTGAAATCATGCGCGGTGCGGGCGCGCAGCATGTCGACGATATGCGGGAGATGGCTGTCCACCGTGACCAGGGGGGCGTGGAGATGTTGCAGCAGGGCCGCGGGGATGGCGGCTGCGCGCAGCACCGCGGCCACCGCGCCGGTGGCGATGGCGGCGCGCGGCATGCCGGCGAAACCGGCCTCCTCGGGCTCTTGCGCCATGACCAGGCCGCCCGCGGCATGGATGGCGATGGCGCCCAGGCTGCCATCATCGCCGCTGCCCGAGAGCACCACGGCCATGGCGCGGGGGCCGCATTCCAGGGCCAGCGACTTCAGCAGGAAATCGAACGGCATGCGGGCGCCGTGTCGCTCGGCCGGGGGCGAGAGGCGGAGCTGGCCATGGCGGATGGCCAGCGCGGTGCCGGGCGGGATGACATAGAGGTGCTCGGCCTGGATGCGGATGCCCTCGGCCGCCTGAACGACCGTCAGGCGGGTGTGCGAGGCCAGCAGCTCGACCAGCAGGCTGTCATGGCTGGGGTCGAGATGCTGGACCAGGACAAAGGCCATGCCGGTGGGGGTGGGCGGCAGGGCATCGAGCAGGGTCCGGCACGCCTCGAGCCCCCCGGCGGAGGCGCCGATCGCCACGACGGGGATGGTGGCACGGGCCGCGGAATGCATCGGGGATCCTTGCTGGAAGCCAGGCTGGGCGGCGACACGATGGGGAGGTCTGGCGGAAAGCGCAGCGCTGCCGGTACCGACGGCATGGGCAGGGCCAGTCACTCGCGGTGGTAGCACAGATGTCAGGGATGCGCAGGCCTGTATTGGCGGCCGCGGTGCTGGGGCGGCTCAGCCCAGGCTGGTCAGGCCGCCCATATAGGGGTGCAGCACGTCAGGGATGGCGATGCTGCCGTCTTCCCGCTGATGGGTTTCCAGCACCGCGATCAATGCGCGGCCGACGGCCACGCCGGAGCCGTTGAGGGTGTGGACGAAGATGGTCTCCTTGCCGCGCTTGAAGCGGGCATTCATCCGGCGGGCCTGGAAGGCGTGGGTGTTGGAGCAGGAGGAAATCTCCCGCCAGGCCTGCTGGCCGGGGAGCCAGACTTCCAGGTCATAGGTCTTGGCCGCGCCGAAGCCGGTGTCGCCGGCGCAGAGGAGCTGCCGGCGCCAGGTCAGGCCGAGGGCGGTGAGGATGCCCTCGGCGCAGCGGGTCATGCGCTCGTGTTCCGCCTCGCTGTCTTCCGGCCGGGTGATCGAGACGAGCTCGACCTTGTGGAACTGATGCTGGCGCAGCATGCCGCGGGTGTCGCGGCCGGCGGAGCCGGCTTCGGAGCGGAAGCTGGGGGTGAGGGCGGTGAAGCGCAGGGGTTCGGTGGGCTCGGGGATGATCTGGCCGGCGACGAGATTGGTCAGCGGCACCTCGGCGGTCGGGATGAGGTATTTGTCGCCCGTCCTGAACAGGTCTTCCTCGAATTTCGGCAGCTGGCCGGTGCCATAGAGGGTCTGGGCATTGACCATGAGCGGGGGGGCGATTTCGGTATAGCCGTTGGTGCCGCTGTGCTGGTCGAGCATCCATTGGCCGAGCGCGCGCTCCAGGCGGGCCAGCGGGCCGCGCAGCACCACGAAGCGGCTGCCGGAGAGGCGGGCGGCGGCCTCGAAATCCATCAGGCCGAGGGCTTCGCCGAGCTCGAAATGCTGTTTGGCCGTAAAATTCGGGCGGGGGAGTTCGCCGTGCTGGTGGAGAGTTGTGTTGGCGGTTTCGTCGGCGCCTTCGGGGATTTCGGGGGCGAGGATGTTGGGCAGGGAGGAGATGGCCGCGGTCAGCTCGGCCTCTCGCTGTGCGAGAACCTCCACCGTGCTTTGCGCGATATCCTCGACGATCCCGCCCATCAGGCGCTCGACCTCGGCGGTATCGCCGCGCGATTTGGCGATTCCGATGGCCTTTGCCCGTTCGTTCCGTGCTTTCTGCGCCGCCTCGACCTCAGAAATGGCGGTTCGCCGGGCGGTGTCGATGGCAAGGATGGCCTCGGCCTGGCGACCCAGACCCCGCCGCGCCATCTCGGCATCAAACGCCTCTGCGTTCAGCCTGATCCAACGGATATCATGCACGGCCTAAACCCTAACCAGCTTCTGGCCCAATTCGATGGTGTCGATCTCGCCGTCCCAGAACGCCAGCAGCGCATCCCGGTTCAAAGCAACCCAGGACGCCACCGCCTCGAACTCCGCCCGGCCGAGGTCACCTTCGATCAACCGCGGCTCCGGCCGGATGCCCACCACGGCCGCACCCTCCGGCACCATCCGATCACCGCCCTGAACCGAAACCTTCACCCGCACATCATGCCGCGCGCCGCCGCGTGGGCTCACCCAGACCGTCATCGGCAGCCCGGTTGTCCGAGGGTAGAGGTTGGCCATCTCGAACAGGTCATCCTCGGCCATCGATGGGGGCGGGAGCGTGTCCATCACGGCAGCCTCTCAAGCCCGCGCACAAAAACCACGATTTCATCGAAGGCCAGCGACGTGCCCTCCGCCCAGAAGCTGAGCAATGCTGCGCGATTGAGGGCCGTCCATTCCGCGGCCGCCACCGCGCCGGAGGCGTCGCGCGGCGCCACGCCGTGGTTCAGCACGCGCGGCGGCTCCTCCAGGGTGATGGTCAGGAAAGGCTGATCGGATCCACCGCGCCGTGGATACCATTTCACCCGGGGGCCATGACGACCCTGGCGGGTGGAGACATAGATCACCCCCGGAACGCCGGTATCACGCTCCGTCAGATTGGCCAGTTCGACGGGGTCATCCTCAAGCTCCCAGCCCACGACCTCATCGAAGGCCGCGCCCGGCGTGTACTGGAAGGCGACATTCATCACGCCGCCTCATCCGGATCAGGCTTCCGCGCCATCCAGGCCGCGGCCAGGATCGAAATTTCGTAGAGCAGGATCAGCGGGATCGCGAGACCGATCTGGCTGATGATGTCGGGCGGTGTGATCACCGCCGCCACCACGAACATCGCCACCACGGCGTAGCGCCGGCCCTTGCGAAGGCTCTCCACGTTCAGGATGCCAACCTTGCACAGCAGCGTCAGCAGCACCGGCATCTGGAAGGCGATGCCGAAGGCCAGGATCATGTGCATGACCAGCGAGAGATATTCGCTGACCTTGGCCTCGAGCTGGATCGCCACGCTGTCGGCGCCGGCCGGTGTCTCGAAGGAGATGAAGAATTTCCAGGCCAGCGGGAATATGAAGTAATAGGCCAGCGCCGCGCCGAGGATGAACAGGAAGGGCGAGGCGACCAGGAAGGGCACGATCGCCCGCTTTTCCGACCGGTAAAGACCAGGTGCCACGAACAGCCAGAGCTGCGTCGCCCACATCGGGAAGGAAAAGAACACGGCGCCGAAGAAGGCGACCTTCAGATAGGTGAAGAAGGCCTCGTAGAGCTGGGTGAAGATCATCCGCCGGTCGGCGCCCGAGCCGCCGGCGGCCAGCGATTGCTGCATCAGGATGTCGGCCAGCGGCCGGGCCAGGAAGCCATAAATCGCGGCGGAAAAATAATAGCAGATCGCGAAGGCCAGGAAGAATGCGCCGACCGACCAGAGCACGCGCGTGCGCAGCTCCAGCAGATGCTCCATCAGCGGCATGGGCTTGTCGTCGATCGTGTCTTCCACGGGGGCGCGTGCCACTGGCGTCTGCTCTCAGGCTTGGGTGGTGGTGGCGGCGGCGGGTGCGGCGCTGCGCATTGGGCTGTCCGGCGGCAGGACCGCAGGCGGGATGAGGTCGGCCGCCACCGCGGGCACCGCGACCGGCGTTTGGACCACGGGTGCTGCCACCACCGGCGGCGGCGGCGGCGCCGGCGTGCTGGGCGGCAGGAAGGCCGGCGCATCGGCCACATCCCCCGCGGTGGGCGGCAGCGGCGGCGGCACATAGGGCGCCATGGTGCTGGGCGGGATCATCGCCGGCGCGCCGGGCGTATTGGCCGCCGTGGCGGGCGGCGTCCAGGCCGGCGTGGAGTAGCTGCCGGAGCCGCCATCCATCCCGTTCAGCGAGGATTTCAGCGACCCATCCGGATCGACCGTCTTGTCCACCATGCCCTTGAGGTCGAAATTGCGGATGTCGCTGATGGTGCTGCGCACATCCTGGATCTGGTTGCGCACCTCCTGCAGGTTGGCCTCTTTCACGAGGTCATCCGCCTGGGACTGGAAGTCCCGGATCATCTTCTTGCCCTTCTGGATCCAGGCCGCGATGCCCTTGATGGCAGTCGGCAAATCCTTGGGGCCGATGACGATGAGCGCCACCACCGCAATCAGCGCGATCTCGGACCAGGCCAGGTCGAACATCAAAACCTTCTGACATCAATGGGCGGCAGGGGCGCCACGGGTGGAAGCGCTTTCCCTAACACCTGGGGGTTCATCTAGGAAGCCGGGCGGGCCACGTCACCCCCCGCCCGGCACCGCGCGGCAGCCATCGGCAAGCGCCAGGGGAAAGGCGAAGGCCCTTTGCGGATCGGCGCGCAGGCTCACAGCCTCACCCCGGCGCAGCAGGATGCCCGGCGGCAGGCGGGCATGGACATGCAGGATCTGGCCCTGCCCATCGGGCAGCGCCATATGCGCCATGGTGGTGGCGCCGAGCAGGCGGCAGGCTTCGACCTCGGCCGGCGCGGCGTCAGGGGTGCCTGGGGGCAGCACGCGCAGGCCCTCCGGGCGCAGCAGCAATTGCGCCGGGCCATCGGGCAATGCGGCGGGCAGGCGGCCCAGCGCGGTATCCGCCCAACCCGCGGTGACCATGGCGGGAATATCATTCACCTCGCCCAGGAACCGGGCCACGAAAGGGCTTTGCGGGTGCAGATAGAGCTCCTCGGGCGTGCCGAGCTGCTCGACCCTGCCGGCCCGCATCAGGGCGATGCGGTCGGCCATGAACATCGCCTCCTCGGCGTCATGGGTGACGATCAGCGCCGGAATGCCGGCCTCCTGCAGGACATGCAGCGTGTCGTCGCGCACCTGTTCGCGCAGCCGGGCGTCGAGGCTGGCGAAGGCCTCGTCCAGCAGCAGCGCAGCCGGGCGCGGGGCCAGCGCCCGGGCCA
The DNA here is from genome assembly GCA_964395305.1 of uncultured Rubritepida sp. Lineage (GTDB taxonomy): Bacteria > Pseudomonadota > Alphaproteobacteria > Acetobacterales > Acetobacteraceae > Rhodovarius. The sequence continues at coordinate 85,714 of CAYNBM010000007.1, read as the reverse complement.
GGGCGACGCGCTGCTGCTGCCCGCCCGAGAGCTGATGCGGCCAGGCCTGGCCGCGCTCGGCCAGCCGCACCCGCTCCAGCGCCTCGGCCACCCGGGCCTCGCGCTCGGCGCGGGGCAGCTTCGACAGGCCGAAGCCGACATTCTCGGCCACCGTGAGATGGGGGAAGAGCGCGTAGTCCTGGAAGACGAAGCCGACCCGGCGCGCCTCGGGCAGCATGTCGCGGCCGGGCTCGGCCAGGGTCGCGCCATCGAGGGTGATGCGGCCGCGCTGCACCGCCTCCAGCCCCGCCACCAGGCGCAACAGCGTGGTCTTGCCATCGCCCGAGGGGCCGAGAAGGCAGAGAATCTCGCCCGGCGCCACATCGAGGCTGACGCCGCGCAGGACCTGCTTCGGGCCGAAGGCATGGTGGATGTCGTGGAGATGAAGGCCCATGGCCGGCGTTGTGGCGGGTTTGCGGGGTGGTGTCAGCCCTGGGGGCGGGGCGCTGTCCCGGGGGTGGGCTTTGCCCTCCCCCGGACCCCCGCCCACCAAAGGCCGAAAGGCCTTTGGAAACCATGAGAAAGACGGGGTGGGAGAGGGGGCGGCGCACGGGTCGCAACCGGCAAGCCCTGGCCGCCCCCTCTCCCACCCCGTCTTTTACCCCGCGGTCCAGGAGCCCGTCGGCTCCTGGCGGATGGGGGTATCGGGGGAAGGCAGCGCCTTCCCCCGGGCCACGCTCCCACCCTCAATGCATGAACACCCCGCCATCCACCACCAGCGTCTGCCCCGTCACGAAGCCTGCCGCGTCGCTGCACAGGAACAGCGCGGCGCCCACCAGGTCTTGCGGCATCATGTCGCGTTTCACCGCGCGTTCATCGATGTTCTTTTGCCGGCCGCGTTTGAGCTGCACGTCGTTGGCCAGCATGCCTTCGCTGAGGGTGTAGCCGGGGGCCAGGTTGTTCACGCGGATGCCGTGCGGGCCCAGTTCGCGGGCCATGGAGCGGGTGAGGCCGAGCACCGCCGCCTTGCTGGTGACGTAGTGCAGCATGAGCGGGTTGCCCTTGAAGGCGGTGGCGCTGCCGATGTGCAGGATGGCGCCGGAGCCTTGCGCCTTCATCACCGGCACGACGGCGCGGGCGGTGTGGAAGATGCCGTCCACATTGACCGCCATGACGCGGCGCCAGGCTTCGGGGGTGATCTCCTCCAGCGGTCCGGGCAGGAGCGCGGTGAAGATGCCGGCATTGTTCACCAGCCCGTCGATGCGGCCGAATCGGGCCATGACGGCGGCGACCATGGCATCGACCGAGGCCGGATCGGCCACGTCGGTATCGACGCCCATGCCGCCCAGTGCGGCGGCCGCGGCCTGCGAGCCATGGCGGTCGGCGATGACGACCTGGGCACCCTGCCCCGCGAAGCCGCGGGCGATGGCGTTTCCGATGCCCTGGGCGGCGCCGGTGATGATGATGATCCGCTGCGTTTCCATGGCGCCCAGCTTCACGCGCGGGCGGTGAGGCTGCAAGCTGCGGGGATGCAGGAAACATCCCAGACCCGGCCCCGGCCATGACCGGCGCCATCGCGAAACGGCCCGAGGCCGATTCCCGCCCGCGCAACAACGGCCCGCTGGCCGGGGTGCGGGTGCTCGACATGACATCGGTGGTGGTCGGCCCGATCTGCACCCGCACCCTGGCCGACCAGGGGGCGGATGTGATCAAGGTCGAATCGCCCTCGGGCGATCTTCTCCGGCATATGGCGGGCATTGGCCGCAACCCGGCGATGAGCGGGAAATTCATCAATTTCAACCGCAACAAGCGCAGCCTGGCGCTCGATTTGCGCCGCCCCGCCGCGCAGGCGGCGGTCCGCGCCCTGGCGCTGCAGGCCGATGTCTTCGTCTCCAATATCCGGCCCTCCTCCCTGGCGCGGCTGGGGCTGGATGCGCCGACGCTTTGCGCGGCCAATCCGCGGCTGATCGCCTGCTCGATCCTCGGCTTCGGCTCGGATGGGCCCTATGCCGAAGCCCCCGCCTACGACACCGTCATCCAGGCCGCCGGCGGGGTTTCCGCCACCTTCGAGCGCTCGATCGGCGAGCCGCGCTACGTGCCCATGGTCATGGCCGACCATATCTCGGGGCTGATCGCCGCCCAGAGCATCGGCTTCGCGCTGTTCCGCCGCGAGCGCACGGGCCTGGGCGAGATGATCGAGGTGCCGATGCTGGAGAACATGGCGGGATTCGTGCTGACCGAGCATCTCGGTTCGGCCACCTTCGACCCGCCGATCGGGCCTTCGGGGGACGCCCGGCTGCTCTCGCCCGATGGCAAGCCGCTGAAAACGCTGGATGGCTATATCTCTCTTGCGGCCAATACCGATGGGCAGGCCTTTGCCTTCTTCCGCGCGATCGGCCGGCCGGAGCTCTGCGAGGACCCGCGCTTCAAAACCGCGTTCGCCCGCACCCAGAACACGCCGGAGTATTTCGCGATCCGCATCGAGGCGATCGCGCAGAAAACCTCGGCCGAATGGCTGGCGATTTTTCGTGCGGCGGATGTGCCCGCCGGCCCCTACAACACCATCGATGGCCTGCTGGAGGACCCGCATTTGAAAGCGACCGGCTTTGTCTACAATGAGGAACACCCCAGCGAGGGCATGATCCGGCGCACGCGGGTGGCCAATGTCTTCTCGGGCGGCATGCGCGACGCCACGCTGCCCGCGCCGCGGATCGGCGAACACAGCCGCGACATCCTGGCCGAGGCCGGCTGCGACGCGGCCGCGATCGCCGCGATGTTCGCCGATGGCACGGCGGTGGAGCCATGATCGCCCGGCGCGCCCTGCCCTTCCTCGCCGCCCCGGCACTGGTCCCGGCACTGGCATTCGCCCAGGGCTGGGCGCCGGAGCGGCCGATGCGACTCATCGTGCCCTTCACCCCCGGCGGCTCGACCGACATCATCGCCCGCGTCGTGGCCCAGCGGCTGGGCGCGGCGCTGGGCCAGACGGTGGTGGTGGAGAACCGGCCCGGCGCGGGCGGGACCATCGGCAGCGACCAGGTGGCCAAGGCCGCGCCCGATGGGCACACGCTGCTGATGGGCCATATCGGCACGCTGGCGGTGAATCCCGGCCTCTATCCGCGCCTGCCCTATGATTACCAGCGGGCCTTCGCGCCCATCGCGCTGGTGGCGACGGTGGCGAATTTCCTGGCCGTGACCAATGGCCTGCCGGCGCGCAGCGTGGCCGAATTCCTCGAACTCGCCCGGCGCGATCCCGGCGGCATCACCTATGGCTCAGGCGGCAATGGCTCGGCCACGCATATCGCCGTCTCGGCGCTGCAGGAGGCGGCGGGGGTGCGGTTCACCCATGTCCCCTATCGCGGCACGGGACCGATGATGACCGACCTCATCGCCGGCCAGATCCAGATGACGATGACCGGCGGCCCCCCGGCCCTGCCGCCGATCCGCGCCGGGCAGATCCGCGCACTCGGGGTCTCGGCGCTGGCGCCGGTGCCGGCGGCGCCGCAAATCCCGGCCATCGCCGCCACCGTGCCGGGCTTCGAGGCGTTGCAATGGTATGGCGTGGTCGGCCCCGCCGGCATGCCGGCCGCGGCGGTGACGCGGATCAATGCCGCCATCCGCGCCTTGCTGGACGAGCCCGAGACCCGCGCCCGGCTCGAACCCGAGGCGGCGGACCCCGCGGCCGGCACGCCGGAGGAATTCGGCCGTTTCATCGCCGCCGAACAAGCCCGCTGGGGTGCCTTGATCCGCCGCGCGGGCGTGCGGGCGGAATAACGCCCTTGCCACCCGCCCCCGGCCGGCCGCAGACTTGCCGGCAACACGGGGGAACGGTCCGTCATGACCGACATCTGGGACCATATCGTGGTCGGCGCCGGCTCGGCCGGCTGCGTCGTCGCGGCCCGGCTGGCCGAGGCCGGGCTGCGGGTGCTGGTGCTGGAGGCCGGCGGCGATGACCGCAGGCCATGGACCTCCATGCCGCTCGGCGCGGGCAAGCTGCTGACCGATGAGGGCGCGGTCTGGCGCTTTCCCACCGCGCCGGACCCCGGCGCCAACAACCGCGCCATGGTCTGGCCGCGGGGCAAGCTGCTGGGGGGCTCCAGCACCGTCAACGGCATGCTCTGGGTGCGCGGCGACCCCACGCGCTGGGACGAATGGGGCGCGGAAAGCCCGGGCTGGGACTGGCGGCATGTCGGCCAGGTGATGCAGGGCATCGAGAACACCGCCCTCGGCGATGCCGCGCTGCGCGGCCGCGAGGGGCCGGTCACCATCGAACCCATTCGCGGTGACCAGACGGTGACGGCGGGTTTCATCGCCGCCTGCCAGGCCCAGGGCATCCCGGCCAACCCCGACTACAACGGCGCGACCCATGAGGGCGTGAGCCGGCTGCAGACCAATACCAGGCGCGGCCGGCGGCAGAGCATGGCGATCTCGTACCTCCGGCCCGCCATGCGCCATGCCGGGCTGCGGGTGGAGACCGGCGCCCTCACGCGGCGGGTGCTGTTCGAGGAGCGCCGCGCGGTGGGGGTGGAATACAGCCGGGGCGGCGAGGTGTTTCGGGCCTTCGCCCGTCTCGGCGTGGTGATGGCGGCGGGCGCCATCCAGTCACCGCAATTGCTCGAGGTCTCGGGCATCGGCGATGCCGCGCGGCTGCGGGCCCTTGGGATCGATGTGCTGGCCGACCTGCCGGGGGTGGGTGAGAATCTCTCCGACCATTTCCACATCCGGGTGACCTGGCGCAGCCAGGGCGTGGTGACGGTGAACGACCTGATGAACCGGCCCTGGCTGCATGGCCCCAGGGCCTGGCTGGAATGGGCGCTGCTGGGCACGGGGATGATGGCCTCGGTTTCGGCCACCGCGCATGCCCTGGCGCGGACGCGCGCGGACAGCACGCGGCCCGACATGAAGTTCCAGCTGCACAAGATCAGCGCGACCGACCGCACGGCCTATTTGAAGGGCTCGGGGCTCGATACCTATTCCGGCGTCTCGATCGGCTTCTTCGATCTCTATCCCGAAAGCCGTGGCAGCGTGCATGCGACGGCGCCCGAGATGGCGACGCCGCCGCTGATCATCGCCAATTACCTCGCGACCGAGGCGGACCGGGCGGCCGCGGTGCGCGGCATGCGCCTGGCGCGCGCCATCGGCAGCCACGCGGCGATGCGGCCCTGGCTGGTGGAGGAAACCCGGCCCGGCCCCGATATCACCGACGATGCCGGGCTGCTGGCCTATGCCCAGGCGGTGGGGCAGACCAGCTACCACCCCGTGGGCACCTGCCGGATGGGCAGCGGGCGGGATGCGGTGGTGGATGCGCAATGCCGCGTGCATGGGGTGGATGGGCTGCGGGTGATCGATGCCTCGATCATGCCCTTCATCGTCTCCTCCAACACCAATGCGCCGGCGATCGCCATCGGCGAGAAGGGGGCGGCGATGATCCTGGCCGAGCGCAACCAGAGGGCAGCGGCGTGATGGCGCGGCGCCGGGGATTGCTGCGCGGCGGCCTGGCGATGCTGCCATTGCCGGCGCTGGCGCAGGAGGCGGCCTACCCCACCCGGCCGCTGCGCATCATCGTGCCCTACCCCGCCGGCGGGGTGATCGACCTCGTCGCGCGCATCACCGCCGAGGCGCTGTCGGCGCATTGGCGGCAGACCGTGCTGGTGGAGGTGCGCACCGGCGCCAATGGCGACATCGCCGCCGGCGTGGCGCGCGACGCGCCACCGGATGGCCACACCATCCTGCTCGGCGCGCCCTATGTCCTCGCCAACCCGCATCTCCAGCCCGGCCGCGGCGGCGACGCCTTCGCCGCCTGGCAATTCGCCGCCCGGCTGGTGGAAGCGCCGAACCTGCTGGTGGTGCCGACGGCCAGCCCCGCCACCGGGCTGGAGGCGCTGGAGCGCCTGATCCGTGCCCGGCCGCGCGGGCTGAGCTATGGCCATGGCGGGCTCGGCACCACGCCGCATTTGGTCACCGAGATCTGGCTGCGCCTGGCCGGGCTGGAAATGGAGGCGGTGTCCTATCGCGGCTCGCCCCCCATCGTGCCGGATTTGCTGCAGGGCAGCCTGACGACGGCGGTGCTGCCGCTCTCGGTCGCCACACCCTACCTGCAGGCCGGCACGCTGCGCCCGCTGGCGATCGCCGCCGAACGCCGCTCGGCGATCTTTCCGCAGGTGCCGACGCTGACCGAGCTCGGCCACGCGCCGGCCAATCTCACGACCTGGTGCGGCCTGCTGCTGCGCGCCGGCACGCCGCCCGCGATCGTCCGGGAGCTGGGCCGGGCGACGCTGGCGGTGCTGGCCGACCCGGCGCTGGGGCCGCGCCTGGCCCCGCTCGGCGCCGTCGCCGCGCCGCTCGGCCCGGCCGAATTCGAGGCCTTCGCCCGGGCCGAGGATGCGCGCCTGCGCGAGGCGATCAACCGCTACGGCGTGCGCGCCGATTAGGAGATGGACATGGACGGGTTGAGACAGGCGGAGAGCGAGGCCATGGCGGTGCTGGACCGCCACATGGCCGCGCTGAACGCGCGCGACGCGGCCGGGCTCGCCGCCACATTGCATTTCCCGCATTACCGGCTGAGCCAGGGACGGCTGCAATGCTGGCAGACGCCGGACAGCTACCTCGCCGATTTCTTCGCCCGCGCCGGAGAGGGCTGGGACCGCTCGGCCTGGGATTTCCGCAACACCGTCGCCGCCTCGGTCGACAAGGTGCATTTCGACGTGCAGTTCACCCGCTACCGCGCCGATGGCTCGAGCATGGGCAGCTTTCGCTCACTCTGGGTGGTGGCGGAGCTGGAGGGGCGATGGGCGGCCCAGCTGCGCTCGAGCTTCGCAGCATGAGGGCGCTGGTCTGCGCCCTGGCGCTGCTGCTGGGCCAGGGATTGGCCTGGGCACAGGAACGGCCGCCAGGCTACCCCGCCCGGCCGGTGCGCATCGTCTACCCCGCGCCGCCCGGCGGCCAGGGCGACGTCGTCTCGCGCTTCCTGGCCGAACGGCTCAGCGCGGTGCTGGGCCAGCCCGTCCTCGTCGACAACCGGCCGGGCGCCAATGGCGCGGTGGGGCTGGAATATGCCGCGCGCCAGCCGGCGGACGGGCTGACGCTCGCCTATGGCGCCGCCGCCTTCGTCGTCTCCAACCCCGCCCTGCAACCCAATCTGCCCTTCGACATCCTGCGCGACTTCCGGCCCATCCTGCGCTTCGGCATCCCACCGCAATGCCTGTTCGTGCGCGATGGGCTGCCGGCGCGATCGTTGCGCGAATTGGTGGCGCTGGCCCGGGCGCGACCCGGCGCGCTGACCTATGCCAGCTTCGGCATCGGCAGCACCACGCATCTGCAGATGGAGATGTTCAAGCACCTCACCGGCACCGACCTGCTGCACGTGCCCTTCCGCGGCTCGGCCATGGCGGCACAGGAACTGGCCACCGGACGGGTGGACGTCTTCCTCATCGACTTCGCGCCGACCCGCGCCTTCATGGAAACCCGCCAGGTCCGCTGCCTGGCACTGACCGGCAACCGCCGCTGGCCGGAATTTCCGGACTTCCCGACCTTCGCCGAAGAAGGCGTGCCCCTCACCCTGATCGGCTGGCACGCCCTCTTCGCCCCCGCCGCCACACCGGATGCGGTCGTGAATTTCCTGGCGGCGGAACTGGAACGCATCGTGCGCTCGGAGGAAGGCCAGGCCACCCTGCTGCGCTACGGGCTCTTCCCGATCTGGGACGGGCCGGCGGAAACGGCGCGAATCCACCGCCAGGACCTGGAACGCTGGCGCGAAGCGGTGAGGATTTCGGGGGCACGGGCTGAGTAGGGCTGGCCACGCCAGGGGCTCTGCCCCCGGCACCCCCGCCAGGGCCGACCCGGCCCTGGACCGTGTTCTGTTTTCATTCGGGTATTGGGGGAGGGGGCATCCAGGGCGGGACCGCTGAACGGGCACCACATGCCCCCTCCCCCAATACCCGAACAATCCGATGACGGTGCAGGGGCGGCTCGCCCCTGCTGGGGGGTGTCGGGGGGCAAAGCCCCCTGACGAGGGCCGCCCTATCCGGCCTTGGCCCGAAGCCGGATCAGCGCCAGCACCGTGTCGATGGTCGGTGTCGGCAGGTCCACGATGCGGCCGAGTTCGGCGACGGCGCCGACGAGGGCTTCGTATTCCATCGGGCGGCCGCGTTCGAGGTCTTGCAGCATGGAGGTTTTGTGGGCGCCGACGGCGCCGCCGCCTTCGATGCGTTTGTCGACGCCGATGGGGAATTTCACCCCGAGTTTTTCCGCGACCCCTTGGGCTTCGACCATCATGTTGCGGATGACGGCGCGGGTGCCGTCGTCGCGCACCATGTCTTCGAGGGTGGCGTGGGTCAGGGCGGAGATCGGGTTGAAGGAGAGGTTGCCCCAGAGTTTCACCCAGATCTCGTCGCGGATGCGCGGCCGCACCGGGGCTTTGAGGCCGGCGGCGATGAAGCACTCCGAGAGTTTGGTCACCCGTTCGGAGCGTGAGCCATCGGGTTCGCCCAGGGTGAAGCGGTCGCCTTCGAGGAGTTCGATGATGCCGGGTTCAGGCACTTCGGCGGCGGGGTAGACGACGCAGCCGATGGCGCGTTGCGGGCCCCAGACGCTCCATTGCACGTCATCTGCGTCGATGCTGCGCACGCGCATGTCGCGGTATGGCCCATCCAGGCCATAGAAATACCACCATGGCACGCCGTTCACCGCCATGACGACGGCGGTGTGCGGTCCGATGAGGGGGGCGATGGCGGGCACGGCGGCGGGCACGGAATGGGCCTTGAGGCCGATCACCACGTAATCCTGCACGCCGAGTTCGGCGGCGTCGGCGGCCACCTTAGGGTGGGTGACGGTTTCCGTGCCGTGTTCGCGCAGGATCAGCCCGCGTTCCTGCATGGCCTTGAGGTGCGGGCCGCGGGCGACGAGCGAGACGTCGGTGCCCGCCGCCGCCAGTTTCGCGCCGAGAAAGCCGCCGATGGCCCCGGCGCCGAAGATCGCGATCTTCACTCGCCCAGCCCCAGCTTGGCGGCGAGGCCGATGCGCTGCAGCTTACCCGTCGCGCCCTTGGGGATCTCGTCCAGGAAGACGACGTGGCGCGGCACCTTGAAATCGGCCAGTTTCTGCCGGGCGAAATCGCGCAGCTCGTTCTCGGCGCAGGCAGCACCTTCGCGCAGCACCACGGCCGCGCCCACTTCCTCGCCCAGCTTGGCGTGGGGCACGGCGAAGGTGACGACCTGCTGCACGGCGGGGTGGTCCATCAGCACCTCATCCACCTCGAGCGGCGAGACCTTCTCGCCGCCGCGGTTGATGATTTCCTTCAGCCGGCCGGTGATGCGCAGAAAGCCTTCCTCATCCAGCGAGCCCTGGTCACCGGTGCGGAACCAGCCACCCGCGAAGCCCTTGAGGTTGGCGTCCGGATTGTTCTCATAGCCCAGCGTCACGTTGGGGCCGCGAATGACGATTTCGCCCAGCGCGCCCTGCGGCAGGATGAGACCTTCCTCATCCATGATCGCAACCTCGGGGCCGGCGGCGATGCCGACCGAGCCGGGCTTGCGCGGCCGCGGCGGCAGCGGGTTCGAGGTCATCTGGTGGGTCGCCTCGGTCATGCCGTAGCTCTCCAGCACCGGGCAGCCAAAGACCGCCTCCAGCTCCGTCATCACCTGCGGCGGCAGCGAGGCCGAGGAGGAGCGGATGAGCCGGAGCTTGGCGCGGGCGATCACCTCGGCATTGCGCTTGGCGCGTTCCAGGATCGCCTGGTGCATGGTCGGCACCGCCGTGTACCAGCTGGGCTTCACCGCATCGAGCCAGCCGAAGAATTTCAACGCATTGAAGCCGGGCGTGGCCACCACCTGTCCGCCGGCCGCCAGCGAGGAGAGGGTGGCCGCGATCAGCCCATGGATATGGAAGAGCGGCATGATGTTCAGGCAGGTGTCGTCCGGCGTCAGCGCCAGGGCGGTTCCGATATGCCGTGCCGAGGCGCAGAGGTTGCGCTGGCTCAGCGGCACGATCTTGGGGCGCGAGGTGGTGCCGGAGGTGTGCAGCACCAGCGCCACGTCATCGGCCTCGGCCAGGCCCGGGTTTTGCGCCGCACCCGGCGTACCGCCGCTCAGCGTGAAGGCGCCCGCGACCGCGCCGGGGGTGAGTTCGAGCAGCGGGATACCCAGCTTTTCCGCCACCCCCCGGGCCGGCGTCTCGCCCCCCGCCAGCACGACCAGCGCGCGGGCATTGAGGTCGTTGAGGTAGAATTCAAATTCATCGGCGCGATAGGCCGGGTTCAGCGGGCAGGTCGTGGCACCGGCGGCGATGGCGATGAAGCTCGCCGCCATCTCCGGCCCATTGGGCAGCACGATGGCCACCCGGTCGCCCCGGCCGATGCCGATGGCGTTCAGCCCCGCGACGGTGGCATGGGCGAGGTCGCGCAAGGCCCCATGGGTCAGGGCCGCGGCCTCGGGCGCGCCGATCGCGGGCGCGGCATCCGCACCCCGCAGCAAAGCCAGCACCGTATCGCTCATCAGAACTCTCCTGGAATCACGACCCGCCTATGCCGCAAGCCGCGGCGCGCGCCAAGCACCCGCCCAGGCGGGTTCAGCGCAGCGTCTGGGCCAGCTGCTCGGCAAAGGCCCGCGCCTCCGCCATGCGGCCCTCGCGCCGGACATGGGAGATGCGCAGCCGCACCATCTGGCCGCCAAAGGCGCCGACACAGGCCAGGCTCTCCACCGCCTGGCGGCCGAAGGTGCCGTCCAGCTCGTTGCAGCGCAGCAGCGGCTCGGACTCGGGCAGGCCAAGCGCCTGGCGTGGCCGCAGGCGGCGGTGCATGGGCGTATTGCCCGTGGTGTCGCTGACGAAGCGCTGCAACGCCTCTGGCACCGCGCTCTCGACCAGGGGTTCGGGCCGCGGGATCACCTGGACATAGCCGGCGATGGCGCGGCTGGCGGTGGCATAGGCGATTTCCTGCCCGCCCGGGCTCGGCTCATTCAAGATGGTGGTGCCGCCGCGGCGGAAATTGCCGATCGTGTCCGGCAGCCGGGCCACCAGCGCGCCCACGCTGTTGAGCGCGCTGGCCGCGGGGTCGGCGGGCGGGCCCTCGGCGGCACAGCCCACCAGCGCCGCGCCCATCAGGAACAACGCGCCAAGCCGCATCAGGAGAACCGCACCAGCGGAGCATGCGGCGGTTCTGCGGCCGGAGCGGTCACGATCTGCGCGGCATGCCCCATGGTCAAGCGATGCACATCCTCATAAACCATCTTAATGCCAATATAGACGATCAGCGCCAGGCCGATCCAGGCGATGATCGGAAAGCGCTCGAGCAGCTTGGCGATCAGCGTCGCCGCGACACCCATCACCAGGATGGAGATGATCAGGCCGACGATCAACATGGGCGTATTGCCGACCGCGGCACCGGCCACCGCCAGCACATTGTCCAGGCTCATCGAGACGTCGGCGATGACGATCTGCCGCAGGGCGACGGCCATGGTCTTGGACTCGGGTTCCTGGTGGTGGCCCTCGGCGCTCTCCTTCTCCTTTTGCCGAAGCTCCTTGAAGAAGCCATAGGCGATCCAGAGCAGCACCAGGCCGCCGGCCAGCAGAATGCCCGGGATGGCCAGCAGATAGACCGCGGCCAGGCTGAGCACGATGCGCAGCACCACCGCCAGCACCATGCCGAAGAGGATGGCCTTGGCACGCTTTTCGGCCGGAAGACCGGCGGCGGCGAGCGCGATGAGCACCGCATTGTCGCCCGACAGGACGAGGTTGACGCCCAGGATGGTGGACAACAGCCCCCAATCCCAGCTCGCGGTGATCGCACCCCAAAACATGTCTTCTGCCTTCTCGTCACCAGTTCGCATGGCGGCATTGGCGCCGCCTTGGACGAGTCTTTACGGCGCCGCGACGAGTTGGACAACCAGCCGGGTCGGCCGGCGAGGTCTCAGCTATCCTTCCGCCGCTTCAGCATCGCCGAGGCGATGGCCGCCACGATGATGGTCAGCGTCGCCACCTGGAGCATGGTGGCGCCGGCCCATATCCAGGGCGGAAACACGCCGGGCAGCGCGAGATAGCCCAGCGGCAGCAGCAGGAAGGCGTAGGAACCGGGCACCCGCTCCGCCACCTCATGCGTGCCCGACCAGATCATGTCGCCCGCGACATAGACGATGATCAGCAGGCCGACCCAGGCGATCCAGCGATGCTTGTTCAGCAGATTGGCGATCAGTGTCGCGGCCACACCCATCAGGATGACGGAGGCGATGAGGCCGATGATCAGGATATTGGGATGGTCGCGCGCCACGCCGGCCACGGCCAGCACATTGTCCAGGCTCATCGACACGTCGGCGATCAGGATCTGGGTGATCGCCTGGAACATCGATTTCGGCTTGGCCTCGGCCTCGGCCAGGGCATCGGCATGGTCGCCGCCATGGCCATCGCGCAATTCGCGGAACATCTTCCAGCACACCCAGAGCAGCAGCACGCCGCCGGCCAGGGTGATACCGACGATGGCAAGCAGCTGCACCGTGATGGCGGCGAAGCCGATGCGCATCACCGTGGCGGCGATAATGCCCCAGAAAATGGCGGTGCGGCGCTGCGCGGCGGGCAGGCCGGCGGCGGCCATGCCCACGACGATCGCATTGTCCCCGGCCAGGACAAGGTCGATCATCAGCACCTGAAGCAATACGGGAAGCCAATCTGGCATGGACTTCTCTCTCTCAATATACGTTGCGGCGCCGATAACCTACGGCCCATCATTTCACAAGCCGTCCGAACGTGCATAATCTGCGCGGGCTGGACATACCGCCCCCCCGGGGCCAAAGACCGATCGCACGTCAAAACCCGAGAATGCCCGATGGTTCCCCGCTATTCCCGCCCCGCGATGGTCGCGATCTGGTCGCCTGAGGCCCGTTTCCGTATCTGGTTCGAGATCGAGGCGCTGGCGGCCGAAGCGATGGCCGGGCTCGGCACCATCCCGGCCGAGGCGGCCCGCGACATCCGCGAAAAGGGCGCGCCCCGGGCGGCCGCCATCGACGCCGCAGCCGTCGAGGCGATCGACGCCATCGAGCGGGTGACCCGGCATGACGTCATCGCCTTCCTGACCTGGATGGGCGAGGGGATCGGCGAGAATGCCCGCTTCATGCACCAGGGCATGACCAGCTCCGACGTGCTGGACACCGCCTTCGCCGTGCAGCTCACCCGCGCGGCCGACCTTCTGATCGAGGGGGTGGAAGCGCTGCTGGCGGCGCTGCGGGCCAGGGCGATCGAGCACAAATACACGCCCACCATCGGCCGCAGCCACGGCATCCATGCCGAGCCCACCACCTTCGGCCTGAAGCTGGCCGGCCATTTTTCCGAGTTCGCCCGCAACCTGGAGCGGTTGCGCGTGGCGCGGGCCGAGGTTGCGACCTGTGCCATCTCCGGCCCCGTCGGAACCTTTGCCAGTGTCGACCCGCGGGTCGAGGCATTCGTGGCGGAAAAGCTGGGGCTGGCGGTCGAGCCGGTGAGCACCCAGGTGATCCCGCGCGACCGGCATGCGGCGTTTTTTTCCGCACTCGCCGTGGTCGCCGGCGGCATCGAGCGGCTGGCCACCGAGGTCCGCCACCTCCAGCGCTCCGAGGTGCGCGAGGCGGAGGAGTTCTTCCACGCCGGCCAAAAAGGTTCGTCGGCCATGCCGCACAAGCGCAACCCGGTGCTGTCGGAGAACCTCACGGGCCTGGCGCGGATCGTGCGCGGCTATGCCATGCCGGCGCTGGAAAATGTGGCGCTGTGGCATGAGCGGGACATCAGCCATTCCTCGGTCGAGCGGGTGATCGGCCCCGACGCCACCATCACGCTGGATTTCGCCCTGGCCCGGCTGACCGGCATGATGGAGAAGCTGACGGTCTATCCCGAGCGCATGGCGGAGAACCTCGAATCCCTCGGCGGCGTGGCGCATTCGCAAAAAGTGCTGCTGGCGCTGACCCAGGCGGGGATGAGCCGCGAGGCCGCCTATGCCGCCGTGCAGGCCGCGGCGATGGCGACCTGGACGATGCTGGGCCGGCCCGATGCGAAGCGCTTCCGCGACAATCTGCTGGCGAGTGATGCGGTGGCGGCGGTGATGGATGGGGCGGCGCTGGATGCCGCGATGGATCCGGCGCGCGATTTCAGCCATGTCGAGACGGTCTTCGCGCGGGTCTTCGGGGCCTGAACCCAGGCGATCGTGGCTGCATTCCGGCGAAGGAATCGGCTATGCTCGGCCGCCATGGCCTGAGGCATGAATCCATGACGACGCTGCTCCGCATCCTGCTCTGCACCCTCCTGCTCGCCCTGCCCCAGATGGCCCGCGCGCAGGAGGCGCCATCGGGCTGGCTGGAACGCGCCAACCGCGCCCAGCACGACTTCAACCGCGAGGTGCGGAGCCAGGTCGCGGCGCTGGCCGGGCATCTGCCCAGCCCGGACATCGCCCCGGCATGGCGCGAGGCCGCGGCCAATCTGATCGGCACCTGGATCGCCGAGCCCTGGCAGGCGCTGGCGCTCGCCGCCGCCGGCCGGCCGGCCGATTCCCTGGCGGTGCTCGACCGTGTCGCCACCAATATCACCCAGGGCCAGGGCGGGTTGCGCGATCGCGCCACCGAACGCGGCATGCCCACCCCGCCGCATGCCGATATCGGCCTGGCACTCTGCGCCCGCGGCGTGGGCGAGGGGCCTTATGTGGTCTTCCCCATCATCGGCGGCCGCACGCTGCGCGACGGGCTGTCGGATATCATCATCGCCAATGCGCTGATCTATGGCTCGCTGATCCCCTTCACCGGGCCGGCGCCGCCGATCGAGGTCCTCATCGCGGTCGAATTGCTGGACAATATCCCGATCTGGGCGCTGGCCGAGCGGATGGGCCGCAGCGAGGCTGTGGATTCGCGCGAGATGAGCTTCGAGGCGGCGCGGGACGCCTATCTCGCCGGCCGCCGCGCGGGTTGCGAACGGCTGCGCGCCGCTCCCTGATCGCCGCTACCCTGCCGGCACGGGCAGGTTCATTCAAAGTCAGGCCACAACCCCGCCCTGTTTCCGCCGCAAGCCCGGGGCATGCTGTCGCTCATCCCAAGGAGGACCACCCGATGCGTTCCCTGCTCCGCCTTTCCGCCGTCGCCCTGATGGGGCTCGGCTTCATCGCCATGGCGCCGGCCCAGGCGCAGGTCGTGAAGGTGGGCTGGTATGGCCAGCCGACCTATTACGGTTGGGCGCCGCCGCCGCCGCCCCGGCCGATCTACCACCCGCCGCGCTACTACGCGCCGCCGGTCTTCCTGCCGCCGCCGCCGGTGTATTTCGCGCCACGGCCGCGCTTCTACGGCCCGCCGCCCTGGGCCTATCGTCATCACCACGGCCGCCGCTGGTAGGCCGCGTCGCAGGCTGAGCGTCGCGCCGCCGGCGGTCAGCACGGGCTGGCGGGCCTGGTAGGCGGCGAGCTGCCGGCGCAGCGCGAGCTCGCCCTGCGCCGGGCCGCCGCCATCGCGCCGGCTGGCGTCGTCAGGGCTGTGGCGAGGGCGGCCCTGGCTGCGATTCTCCTGGCCCTGGCTGTTGAGCAGCGCATGGAGGCTTTGTGTGCTGAGCCCGCCTGATGGCTGGGCGCCGGGGCGGGCGGCTGCCATCTCCGCCCTGGTGAGGCTGCCGTCGCCATTGCTGTCGAGACGCTTGAAGGCGCCCTGCAGCGAGGAAGCTGCCGGTGCGCCGGCAATTCCTGCCGGGCTTTCGGCCGTTCGCGACTCCCGCCGGCGGCTGGCCATGGCGCTGAATTCATCGAGCGAAAGCCCGCCGCTGCGGTCCTGATCGGCGCGGGCGAAGAGCCTGTCGCGCCATTGCTGGATCTGGGCGGCCTGTCCGGCGCCGCCCACGCCTGAAATCTGCATGTCATTCTCCATGGTTGGGGCCCGGCGGCTTGCCGCGGCGTGCCGCGCGCAGCAACCGCCATGCCATCCCGCGGCAGTCTTTCCCGCCGCCCGGCATGCGGGCTATGCCAGCCCTCCGATGTGCACCGTCATCCTTCTCCATCGCCCCGGACTGGCCTGGCCGGTCATGGTCGCGGCCAATCGCGATGAGCGGCTGGACCGGGCCTGGGATCCGCCCGGACCGTATTGGCCGGGCCTGATCGGTGGGCGGGACAGGCTGGCCGGCGGCACCTGGATGGCGGTGAACAGGCATGGCGTGATGGCCGCGGTGCTGAACCGGGTGGGCAGCCTGGGGCCGGGGCCGGGCAAGCGCTCACGCGGGGAATTGCCCCTGCTGGCGCTGCGGGCGGCTTCGGCGGCGGCGGCCGCGGAGATCGTGGCGGGGCTGGATTGCGGGCTGTACCGGCCCTTCAACATGGTGCTGGCGGACCGCAATGGTGGGGTTTTCGCCGCCGGGCTGGGCGAGGGACGCGCGGTGCTCACGGTGTTGCCGGAGGGGCTGTCGATGGTGACGGCCTATCCGCCCAATGACCCCGCCAGCGCCCGCACGGCGCGACATCTCCCGCGCTGGCGGGCGGCGGCGCCGCCGCTCTCGCCCGAGGATTGGGGCGCCTGGCCGGCGCTGCTCGCCGATTCGGGCGGCGGGGCGGCCGAGGCGCTGAATGTGCCGCCGCGCGATGGCTTCGGCACCGTCTCCTCCTCCCTGCTGGCGCTGGGTGCCACCACCCGCTGGGATTTTGCCGCAGCGCCGCCGGATCGCGCGCCGTTCCGGCCCGTGGGGGGGCTCAGTGGCCCTGCGGCGCCCCCGCTGCTATAGGCGCCCTGGAATTCGAGGACACCGCGCATGGCACGCAGGCGCCAGCTTTATGAAGGCAAGGCCAAAATCCTGTTCGAGGGGCCCGAGCCCGGGACGCTCGTGCAATACTTCAAGGACGATGCCACCGCCTTCAATGCCCAGAAGAAGGGCACGATCACCGGCAAGGGCGTGCTGAACAACCGCATCAGCGAGTACTTCATGCTCCGCCTGGGCGAGATCGGCGTGCCGACGCATTTCATCCGCCGGCTGAACATGCGCGAGCAGTTGATCCGCGAAGTCGAGATCATCCCGCTCGAAGTCGTGGTGCGCAATGTCGCGGCCGGCTCGCTCGCCACCCGGCTGGGCATCCAGGAGGGCACCCGCCTGCCCCGCTCGATCATCGAATACTATTACAAGAATGACGCGCTGCAGGACCCGATGGTGAGCGAGGAGCACATCACCGCCTTCGGCTGGGCCGGCACCGCCGATATCGACGACATCGTGCAATTGACGCTCCGGGTGAATGATTTCCTGACCGGGCTGCTGCTCGGCGTCGGCATCACGCTGGTCGATTTCAAGCTGGAATTCGGCCGGCTCTATGAGAATGACGAGATGCGCATTGTGCTGGCCGATGAGATCAGCCCCGACAATTGCCGGCTGTGGGACAGCAAGACGGGCGAGAAGATGGATAAGGACCGCTTCCGCCGCGATCTCGGCCGGGTCGAGGAAGGCTATCAGGAGGTGGCGCGGCGCCTGGGGATTCTGCCCGAGGCGGGGGTGCGCGATTTGAAAGGTCCGGAGACGGTGCAGTGAAGATCAAGGTGACGGTGATGCCGAAATCGGGCGTGCTCGACCCGCAGGGCCGCGCGATCCAGCAGGCGCTGGGCGGCCTGGGCTTTGCCGGCGTGCAGGATGTGCGCGCGGGAAAGGTGATCCTGCTTGATCTGGCCGAGACCGACGCCGCGGCCGCCCAAGCCGCGGCCGAGGAGATGGCGCGCCGCCTGCTGGCCAATGGCGTGATCGAAAGCTTTTCGGTGGAGCTGGCGTGAGGGCGCTGTCGCTGCGCGTCTTCATCGCGGTCTCGTTGGGGCTGACGGCGCTGCGCCTGGTCTCGACCCTGGCCTATCTGCTGCTGGGGCCCAGGCCCGATGTGCTGCCGCAGCACGCCACCGCCCAGGTCTTCTTCATGCTCAGCAAGGCGTTTCTGGGCGGGCTGTTCTGGCCGGTCTCGTTGGCGCTGGAGGGGTTTTCCAACCCGCTGGGCTGGCTGCTCTATCCCTGGAGCTTCTGAGGCATGATCAAGGCATCGCTGCTGCTGATGGCGGCCTTCACCGTGCTGGCCGCGATGGGGCTGCGCTGGCGCGAGCAGCGCGGCGGGCCGGCGCCGCGGCTGGGCTGGGTGGACAAGCAGAAGCGCCGCGCCAATCGCTGGGTCACCGCCGCCGCGATCGCCGCGGTGGGCACCATGTTGATGCTGGGCGGGTTGCAATGGTTGCGGGTTTGGCAGGGGTGATGCCACAGTTTCCGCCAGAGGTGGGCGATGCAACCCGGCGCCGGTATCCTGCTGTTCTTTCCCGTCATCCCAGCCGCGGTGCTGGGCGGCATGCTGCTCGGCATGGCGGTGGCGGCGATACCCCTGATGTGGATGGCCTATTGGCTGTTGCCGCCGGGCTGGATGCGCGACCTGACCCCTGGCACGGTGTTTCCCGCCTGCATGCTGGTGGCGCCCATCCTGCTGCTCTGCGCGGTGATGGGGGTGGTGCTGACCGCGCCCCCGCGCGAGGTGGTGCTGTACGAAAAGCCAACCATGGAGCAGGTGCGCGAGCGCCAGGCGCTGTTCCGCCACCTCCTGCCCAATCGCGGGGCGGCGGGCGCGGAGCCGGCTTCGGAGTGAGGCCGGGCATGGCGGTGTTGAAGGAGATCAGGGCATGAAATCGGCAGTGGTGGTCTTCCCCGGCACCAATCGCGAGCGCGACATGGCGATCGCGCTGGAGCGCGCCTCGGGCCGCAAGCCGGCCATGCTGTGGCATCGCGACACCGAATTGCCGGCGGGGCTGGACCTGGTGGTGCTGCCGGGCGGGTTTTCCTATGGCGATTATCTGCGGTGTGGCGCGATGGCGGCGCAATCGCCTGTCATGGCGGCGATCCGCGATTTCGCGGCGGGCGGCGGGCATGTGCTGGGCGTGTGCAACGGGTTTCAGATGCTCTGCGAGGCGGGGCTGCTGCCCGGCGCCCTGCTGAAGAATGCCGCGCTGCGGTTTCTGGCGCAGGATGCGCTTCTGCGGGTGGAGCGCGCCGATACGGCGTTCACCCGCGGGTTTGAGCAGGGCGCGGTGTTCCGGGCGACGCTGGCGCATGGCGATGGCAATTACTTTTGCGATGCCGAGACCCTGGCGCGGCTGGAGGGCGAGCGGCTGGTGGCGCTGCGCTATGCCGGAGAGAACCTCAATGGGTCGCTCCATGCGATTGCGGGGGTGCTCTCGCCCAATCTGCGGGTGATGGGGCTGATGCCGCATCCGGAGAATGGGGTGGACCCGCTGGTGGGGGGCACGGCGGGGTTGCCGATGTTTGCGGGGTTGGCGGAGGCGTTTGTGGCGGCGTGAATGCGACTGACCGTCCACGCCGCTCAGATGCTGGAGGAGCGCGGCGTCGAGGCGGCCTGGGTGGCGCGGGTCTTGGCCGCGCCGGCCTGGTCGGAGACCGACCCGCGCGGGCCGCCGTTGCGGCGCAGCTATGGTTTTGTTCCCGAGGCGGACGGGCGCGTGCTAAGGGTGGTGCATCGGCGCGAGGGTGACGAGGAGGTGATCGTCACAGCGCATTTTGATCGCGGAGCCAGGCCATGATCTCCACCAGCTATGACCCCGACGCGGATGCGATGTATCTCCGCATCGCGCCCAAGGGGACGAAGGTGGCGCAGACGCGCGAGCTGGAGCCGGGGATCATGCTGGACCTGGATGCCGAGGGGCGGGTGATCGGCATCGAGGTGCTGGATGTGCGGCGGCGCTCGGCCGAGCCGCAGGGCGAGGCTCGGCCGGCGGCTTGAGTTGGGCGCCGAGGGCTTGCCGATGTTCCAGCGGTTGCGGAGGCGTTTTGGGGCGTGAGGTGGCGGTTTTCGGGTGCAGCCATGGCGCGTTGCCGTTAGAGTGACGCCATGCAGGACCATGCCTCTGTCACCCTCCCGCGGGAATTGGCCGCCGAGATCGAACGCATCGTTGCCTCCGGCGCCTATCCCGATGCCGGCGCGGTCATCGCCGCGGGGCTGGATGCGCTGGTTCCGGCCGATGACAGGATCGAGGCCTGGCTGCGCGACGAGGTTCTGCCGGTGGTGGCGCTGAGCCGGCAGGAGCCGGGCCGGCGGGTTTCCGCGGCGGGGCTGCGCCAGGCCCTGGCTGCCCGCCGCGCGGCGTGGGAGCCTGGGCCGCCTGGTTGATTATACGCCGGAGGCCGTGGCGGATCTGGAGGCGTTGTTCGACACCATCGCCCATGATTCGGGTGTAGCGCGGGCCGATGCCTATCTGCGGCGGATTGAGCGGCGCTGCGCCATGCTCGACAGCTTTCCGCATGCCGGCCGCGCTCTGGGGGTGGGCCTGCGCATCATCGGCTTCGAGCGACGGGTGACCATCGCCTATCTGGTGGAGGCCGATGGGGTTTTCGTGCAGCGCGTGCTCTATGCCGGCCTGGCGCTTGATCCCCCGGCCGGCTGATGCGCGGCTCACCCCAGCTGCTTGGTGATGGCGAAGAGGGCGTAGCCCGCCATGCACAGCCAGAGGGCCAGGCAGGCCCGGCGGTTGCGATGGCCGCAGGCGGCCTCTTGCCAGTAGTGGCAGCTGAAGATGGCGTAGATGAAGGCGTCCATGGCCGAAATCCTTTCCTTGTTGCGTCGGCCTCCTTCATTCAGACTTCGGCACAGGGGCTTTGGCCGCCGCTGGCGGCGCAGTGCCGGCACAGGATTGGGTGAGCCTTGGGGAAAAACCTGTTCCACGAGCGACTTCAGGCGCTGCTTGATGCCGGCACGGCACAGGGCAGCGCGAAATGGACCGTTGCGCTCTTCGCGAAGAAGACGGGGTTTGGCGAGCGCACGGTGCGCAGTTGGCTCAGTGGCGAGCGCGTGCCGGAGCAGCCGGCATTTGACGCGATCTGCGAGGCGCTGTTCGGCAAGGCGCCGGCCGAAGATGGCCCCTATGCCGAGCTGACCCAGCTGTGGGAAGCGGCGCGCGAGGCCCGCACACCCGGCCGCCCCGCCAAACCCGCCCCCCCGCCCACGACAACCACCCCCATCCCCCGCCCCGACCGCTGCTGGGGCCGCGATGCCGAGCTGGAAAGCCTCGTCGCCACCCTCACCGGCGGCGGCCCCCGCACCGCCCTCATTCTCGGCGATGGCGGCATGGGGAAGACCACCCTGACGCGCGAAGCCAGCCATCACGCCGCTACGACAGCCGCCTTCGGTCCGCGCCGCTTCGAGGCGATGCTGGAGACCGCGACCTCGGCCGCCGACATGCAGGCCGCCATTGCCCGGGCGCTGGGCTGCGATCCCTCGCATGGTCTGCCCGCCATCCGGGCCAGCCTCGGCAGCGCCCCGGCCCTGCTGCTGCTGGACAATCTGGAAACCCCCTGGGAGGCCGAAGCCGGGGAGGTGGAGGCGCTTTTGCGCGCGCTGACGGAACTCCCCGGCCTCGCCCTCATGGCCTCGATGCGCGGCGCCGAGGCGCCGCGCATCCGCTGGTACCATCGCCCGACCCTGGCGCCGCTGGCCGAGCCGCAGGCCCGGCGCCTGTTCCTCGACATCGCCCATCGCATCGCCGAGGACGACCCGCTGCTGGCGCCGTTGCTGCGCGAATTGGCCGGCATTCCGCTGGCCGTCACCCTGGTGGCCTGGCAGGCGGAGGTGGACACATCGCTCAGCCGCATCTGGGGCGAGTGGCAGCGCCTGGGGGCCGCGGCGGCCAGCGACACCAGGCCGGGCAACCACCGGCAGGCGTCGCTGCCGCGCTCCATCGATCTCTCGCTGGCCTCGCCACGGCTGGGCGAGGCCGGGCGGCGGCTGTTTTCCATCCTCGGCGCCATGCCGGCGGGCATGGCGGAGGAGGATGCCCGGGCGCTGCTGGGCGAGGCGGCCAGCGAGGCGATGCGGCAATTGCGGGCGCTGGCGCTAGCGCAGGGCGACAAGGGCCGCATCGACCTGTTGCCGCCGCTGCGCCGCCACGCTGCCGCCGCTTATCCGCCGCAAGGGGAGGATGCCTCGGCCTGGGCGCTGCATCTGCTGGGCGTGACCGCCGGGTTCGAGGATATCATGTTGTCCCGCGGCAGGCTGGCGACGGAGCGGCTGGCACCGGAGATCGCCAATCTGGAAGCGGCCTTCCGGCTTTCCGGCGGCGATGCGGCGATCCGCGCGAAGGGGCTACGGGCGTCTTGGTGTTATGGGATGGTATGCGAGCGAATTGGACAAGGCGGCGTGGCGCTGCGCGCCCTGGCTGTGGCCTGCGCCGCCGCCGGCGACCGCCACGGCGAGGCCAACTGCATGCGGAGCCTCGCCCAAATTGACCTGCAACGCTCCGACCACGCAGCCGCACGCGACGGATATCAAAAGGCGCTGTCCATCCATCGCGAGATCGGCGACCGCCTCGGCGAAGCCAACTGCATCCAGAGCCTCGCCCAGATCGACCTGGAACGCTCCGACCACGCCGCCGCGCGCGACGGATATCAAAAGGCCCTGCCCATCCATCGCGACATTGGCGACCGCCTGGGCGAGGCCAACTGCATCCAGCGCCTCGCCCAGATCAACCTGCAACGCTCCGACCACGCGGCCGCGCGCGGCGGATACAAACAGGCGCTGACCATCTTTCGCGATTTCGGCAACCGCTTGGGCGAGGCCAACTGCATCCAGAGCCTCGCCCAGATCGACCTGCAACGGTCCGACCACGCTGCCGCGCGCGACGGATATCAACTCGCGCTAACCATCCACCGCGACATCGGCTCCCGCCTAGGCGAGGCTAACTGCATCCAGAGTCTCGCTGACATCGACCTGGAACGCTCCGACCACGCCGCCGCGCGCGACGGTTACCAACAGGCGCTAGCCATCCATCGCGACATCGGCGACCGCCTAGGCGAGGCCAATTGCATCCAGGGCCTCGCCCAGATCGACCTGCAACGTTCAAACCACGCAGCCGCGCGCGACGGATTTCAGCTGGCGCTGACCATCCATCACGAGTTCGGCGACCGCTTGGGCGAGGCCAACTGCATACAGCGCCGCGCCCAGATTGACCTGCAATGCTCCGACCACGCTGCCGCGCGCGACGGATTTAAACAGGCCCTGCCCGTCTATCGAGAGATCGGCGATATGGTCGGCGAGGCGGGCTGCATCGCCGGACTGGGTGAAGTCGCTGCCACCGAAGGCGATCCTGCCCAAGCCCGCCGCCTGCTCGACCAAGCCATCGCCCTCTACGAAAGCGTCTGCTCGGCCCACAACGCCGCCTGGGCGCGCAGAGTCATCCGCCGGCTAAATCTGTAGTCCGCCTCAGCGCAGCCCCAGAAAGCTCAGTATCGCCAGCACGATGACGACGGCGCCCACGATATAGACGATGCTGTTCATCCACTTCTCTCCTGCCTGGTGTGGCAAGGGAACGCGGGGCAAGGGTGAAGGTTGCCATGCCGGCGTGGATCGCGCGGCCAGCCTTACGCCGCCCCCTTGTCAAGCCATTCCCGCACCGCCTGGTTCAGCCTGGTCTGCCACCCCGGCCCGGAGGCCCGCAGCCGGGCCAGCAGATCGGCATCGAGGCGCAGCGTCACCCGCGGTTTGGGGAATTCGACCGGCGGGCGGCCAGGGCGGATCAACGTCGCGCCGTGGTAGATCGCCGCGCGATCAAAATATTCCTCGGTCAATTCCGGCGCGTCATCCGGGTCGATCCAGACGCTCCCGCCAGCGGGCTTCTTCCCGGTCATGGGCATACCTCATGGAAATGATGCGTCGGGCGCCCTCGCGCGGCGTCCAGACCAGAACAACGATGCGGCCGCGCAGCCGCCCGGCCGAGATGAATCGCGTTTCGCCATAGTCCCTGCGGTCATCCGGGTCGGCGGTGTACACGCCGGCGAAGACCAGCGCCGCATCGGCGAAATCCAGCCCCCGCTCTCCCAGGGTCTTTTGCCGCTTCGTCGGGTCGAAGCTGATCCGCGCCACCAACACTTAGTCCTCGCCCACCGGAGGATCAATATCTGTCACGACAAAAATTCCAAGCTTGCATTTTTCAGTATTTTTTCCTAAATACACCCCATGGCCGACCCACACCCCCCTGCCGTCGCCCACCCCCCAAAACCCGCCCCCCAGTCGGCCAGCAATGTGTCCGAATCCCTAAATTCCAGCGCCAACCCCGCCCCGCCCGCCAATTTGTCCGCAAACAACATCAATGCGCTAACACAAACCACTCTGGACAAGCCCGCCGCCCCGCCCGACAACCCGCCCATGCCCAGCGTCCCCGCCCTCGCCCCGCAAGCCGCCGCCGATCTCGCCCAGACATTCGGCCTCAAGCCCGATGAATACGCCCGCGCGCTCGCCATCCTCGGCCGCGACCCCACGCTGTGTGAGCTCGGCATCTTCTCGGTGATGTGGTCCGAGCATTGCTCCTACAAATCCAGCAAGGTCTGGCTGAAGACCCTGCCCACCACCGCCCCCTGGGTTCTGGTCGGCCCGGGCGAGAATGCCGGCGTCATCGCCATCGGCGATGGTCTCGCCGCCGTCTTCAAGATGGAGTCCCACAACCACCCCAGCTTCATCGAGCCTTATTCAGGTGCGGCCACCGGCGTCGGCGGCATTCTGCGCGATGTCTTCACCATGGGTGCGCGGCCCATCGCCAATCTCAACGCGCTGCGCTTCGGCGACCCCGCCCTGCCCCGCACCCGCCGCATCCTCGACGGCGTGGTCCGCGGCATCGGCGGCTATGGCAATTGCGTGGGCGTCCCCACCGTCGGCGGCGAGGTGAACTTCCACCCCGCCTACAATGGCAACCCGCTGGTCAACGCCATGACAGTGGGCATCCTCAAGGCCGACCGCATCTTCACCGCCGCCGCCACCGGCGTGGGCAATCCTGTCGTCTATGTCGGCTCCAAGACCGGCCGCGACGGCATCCATGGCGCCACCATGTCCTCCGCCGAATTCGATAAGGACAGCGAGGAAAAGCGCCCCACGGTGCAGATCGGCGACCCCTTCGCCGAAAAGCTCCTCATCGAGGCCTGCCTGGAACTCATGGCGACCGACGCCATCGTCGCCATCCAGGATATGGGCGCCGCCGGCCTGACCAGCTCCGGCGTCGAGATGGCCGGCAAGGGCGGCATGGGCGTGGTGCTGGAAATGGACCGCGTCCCGCAACGCGAAACCGGCATGAGCGCCTATGAGATGATGCTCTCGGAAAGCCAGGAGCGCATGCTGATGGTGCTCAAGCCCGGCCAGGAGCATGTCGCCGAGGCGATTTTTCATAAGTGGGAGCTCGACTTCGCCGTCATCGGCCACCTCACCGACACCGGCATGATCGAAATCCGCCACAAGGGCATGACCGAGGCGCTGATCCCCCTCGCCCCCCTCGAATCCGAAGCCCCGCTCTACCACCGCCCCACCGAGGAGACGCCGAAGCAGCCGCCGCTCGGCCCGGTGGCCGATCCGGTGGGCATCCTGCCCGCCCTGAAAACCCTGGTCGCCGCGCCCGACCTCTGCTCGCGCCGCTGGATCTGGGACCAGTACGACGCCCAGGTCGGGGGCCAGACCGCCAAACGCCCGGGCCAGGCCGATGCCGCCGTGGTGCGGGTGGAGGGCACGAGCCGCGCGCTCGCCATGACCACCGACTGCACGCCGCGCTACGTCGTCGCGGACCCCGAGGAGGGCGGCAAACAGGCCGTGGCCGAGGCCTGGCGCAACATCACCGCGACGGGCGCGCGGCCGCTCGCGATCACCGACAACATGAATTTCGGCAATCCCGAAAAGCCCCGGATCATGGGCCAATTCGCCGCCGCCTGCCGCGGCATGGCCGCCGCCTGCATCGCCCTCGATTTCCCGGTCGTGAGCGGCAATGTCTCGCTCTACAACGAGACCGAAGGCCGCCCGATCCTGCCCACGCCGGCCATCGGCGGTGTGGGCGTGATCGACGATTTGGCCCTGGCAGTGGGGCTGGGCATGCCCGATGGTGCGGCGCTGGTGCTGATCGGCACCGGCCAGGGCCATCTCGGCCAGTCGCTCTGGCTGCGCGAGATCGCGGGGCAGGAGGCCGGGCCGCCGCCGCCGGTGGATTTGTCCGAAGAGCGCCGCAACGGCGATTTCGTGCGCGGGGAAATCCTGGCGGGCAAGGTCCTGGCCTGCCACGACCTCAGTGATGGCGGCCTGCTGGTGGCGCTCGCCGAAATGGCGATGGCGACCGGCAGGGGTGCCGTGATTGCGGCCACCGGCGATCACGGCTTCTGGTTCGGCGAGGATCAGGGCCGCTATGTCCTGGCGGTGGCCGACGCCCCTGCCCTGCTCGCCGCCGCCCGGGCCGCCGGCGTGCCGGCGATGGCGCTGGGCCGCAGCGGTGGCGACAGCCTGGAATTGGCCGAAATCGGCGCCATATCCATCAATGAACTGAGCACGGCGCATGAAGCGACCCTGCCCATGCTGATGCAAGGATACTGAGCCCATGCCCATGCAAGCCGACGAAATCGCGGGCTTCATCAAATCCGCCCTGCCGGATGCCGAGGTCATCATCAAGGACCTCGCCGGCGATGGCGACCACTACGCCGCGCATGTCACCTCGGCCGCCTTCAAGGGCCTGCCGCGCGTGCGCCAGCACCAGATGGTCTATGCCGCGCTGCAGGGCCGGATGGGCGGGGTGCTGCATGCGCTTGCGCTCACCACCGCCATTCCCGAATAATCCATCTTTCGCAAAGGAACCACGCCATGTCCGACAACCCAACCTTCGAGCGCATCAAGGCCGAGATCGATTCGAGCCCCGTCACCGTCTTCATGAAGGGCACCGCGGTCTTCCCGCAATGCGGCTTCTCCGCCCGGGTGGTGCAGATCCTGTCGCATCTGAACGTGCCGTTCAAAAGCGTGAACGTGCTGGAGGACATGGAGATCCGTGAGGGCATCAAGTCCTACACCAACTGGCCGACCATTCCGCAGGTCTATGTCAACGGCGAATTCGTCGGCGGCTGCGACATCGTGACCGAGATGTTCCAGGCCGGCGAATTGCAGAGCCTGATGGAAGAGGCCGGCGTCACCGCGAAGGCGTAAGACAGGCCCAGAGCATGCGCGCGATGGCCGAGGTCGCCGCGCGCAGCTCTGCATCCGAGGTGAGCTGCCGCCTGTCCGCCGCGGTCAGCAGGAAGCGCAGATTGCTGGCGGGCTCGTCGAAGCCGGCGATGATGCGGGCCGCGGGCACGCCGCGGGCGGCGAAATTGGCGTGGTCGCTATTGGGCATCAGCGGCTCATGCACCCCCAGCGCCGGCCAGGCGCCGCGCAGCAGGCCGGGCAGCCCGGCGAAGCCGCTGGTCAGCGCGGTGAGCTGGCCATGCCCCGCCACGCTGTCCAGATTGAGGTTCATGCGCATCCCGGCCACCCGCTCGGCCGGCTGCGCGGCCAGCCAAGCGCGGCTGCCGGCCAGGGCCCATTCCTCGGCGCCGAAGAGGCAGAGCATCAGCCCGTTCTCGCAGGCGCCGAGATGGGGCGCCACGGCACGGGCGAGGCAGAGGGCGGCGGCCACGCCGGTGGCATTGTCCAGCGCGCTCTCGCCCAGCGCATGGCCATCGAGATGGGCACTGAGCACCACGAAACCCGGGCCGCGGCCGGGCCACTCCATCACCAGGTTGGGGGTCTCGGCCGGATGGTCCTCGGCGGCGATGGTGATGCGGATCCGGCCGCCCTCGGCCAGGAGCGCGGCATCCTCGATCGCGATGCCGAGCCCGGGGATGCCAGGACCGCCATGCCGGGCCGAGGAGCCGGAAACCGGCCCCACCCCAGGCTCCGGCTGCACCATGAGGATGGCGCCCGCCCCGGCCTCGGCGGCGGCGGCGACCTTCACCCGGCGGTGCAGCGCATGGGTGGCGAAGGGGTATTCATGCCGCACCATTGCGGCGAGGCCAGCCATCCCGCCGGCCCCGCCGAACTGCGCCGGCGCGCCCCGGCCAAGGTCGCGGACATCGAGCAGGAGGTCCTCGCAGGGCATGGTGCCCAGCAGAGGCACGCAGGGGATCAGCCGGCCGCTGGGCTCGTGCCGGATGTTCGCCTCGTGGCAGGTCCAGCCGGCATAGGTCGAGGGCTCGTTGCGCACGGCGCCGATGGCCGCCATCCGGACGGCCGCGAAGGTGAAGGCGCTGGCCGCGCTGTCGGTGCCGGCCTGGCGGCCACCGGTATCGCACAGCGCGTTGAAATCGCTCCACAACAGGCGGTCGCCGGTGATGGTGTCGAGGATCGCGTCGAGGCTCATTGGACGCGGATATTTTGCACGCGCACCAGTTCAGCCATGCGGATGAGGTCGGCGCGGACCAGGGCTTCGAAGGGCGCGGGGCCGGTGGCGCGGGGCAGCACGGCCAGGGCATCCATCCGCGGCATGATCTCGGGCGCGGCCATCACGCCGCGCAGCGCCTCGGCCAGCCGGGCGATGGCGACGGGCGGCATGCGGGCGGGGCCGAGCAGGCCCCACCAGTGTTCGTTCACAAGGTCGATCCCCTGCTCGCGCATGGTCGGGACCTGGGGCAGCACGGAGAGCCGCTCGGTGCCCATCACGCCCAGCGCACGGACCTGGCCGGCCTGCATCTGCGGAAAGGCCGAGGCCAGGGTGACGAAGACGGCGTTCACATTGCCCGCTGCCAGATCCTGCATCGCCGGCCCGCCGCCGCGATAGGGGATGTGGGTCAGGCGGGTGCCGGTGGCGCGCTGGAACAACTCGCCCGAGAGATGGCTGGAGGCGCCGACGCCGCCCGAACCATAGTTCAGCACATCCGGCCGGGCGCGGGCCAGGGCCACGAATTCGCGAGCGTCGGCAGCCGCGACATTGCTGGCGCCGAACATCATCAGCGGCGCCACGCCGATCATCGAAATGGCGGTGAAGTCGCCCAGCGGATCGAAGGGCAGCCGCTCCTGCAGCGCGGGGAAGATGGCGAAGGGAAGGTCGGCCAGCAGCACGGTGTAGCCGTCGCCGGGGGCGCGGGCGACGAATTCGGCGCCCAGCATGGAACCTGCGCCGGCGCGGTTCTCAACGATCACGGGCTGGCCGAGGGCGGCCTGCAGCCCGGGCTGGATCAGCCGCCCCAGCGTGTCCGACGATCCACCGGGGGCAAACGGCACCACGATGCGCAGCGGGCGGGCGGGCCAGGCCTCCTGCGCGAGAGCGGGCGCGGCGAGGGCGACCCCAAACAGGCTGCGGCGATGCATCATGCCTCCTCCACGCCGCACCAGTCGGCGATGAATGTTGCTATGGCAAGCGTTGTGGTCTTCAGGTGGTCCAGGTTCGTGCGTTCGTCGAAGGCATGCGCGCCCTCGCCCTTCGGACCGTAGCACAGGCCGGGGATACCGAAATACAGGCCGTAGAAGCGGGTGTCGTTCACCGCCGTGGTGATCCGCGCGCCCATCGCATCGGCGAAGGCGCTGGCATGGGCGGCGGCCAGCACCGCCTCGGCCTCGCTGCCCGGCTCCAGCACATAGCCATCGGCCAGGAAGCCGTGCCAGGTCAGCTCGGGCGGGTTGTTGGCCATGAAATTGTCGGCCCGCGCGGCGGCGGCCACCGCCGCCTCGACCGCGCGCTGCACCTCGGCCACGTCCTGGCCGGGGAGCAGGCCGATGCGGCAATCAACCTCGCACCAGGCCGGCGTCGAACTCGCCCAGTCGCCACCGCGGATGATGCCGGGGTTGAACTTGATCGGGTTTTCCACCCCCTTATACCAGGGATGCGCGGCCGCCGCCCTGTTGGCCTCGGCGGTATGGGCATAGAGCGCGGTGATGAGCTGATAGGCGCTCATGATCGCATTGCTGCCGGTCTGCGCCACCGCGACATGGACGGGCACGCCGGCCACCCGCAGGCGGAACCACAGCGTGCCGGTATGGGCGCGGGTGATGGTGCCGCCGGTGGGCTCGGGGATCAGCGCGGCATCGGCGCGATAGCCGCGCAGCAGGGTGGCGAGCGCGCCATTGCCGGTGCTCTCCTCCTCGGTCACGGTCTGGACATGGATGTCGGCGCAGGGACGCAAGCCCGCGGATTTCAGCGCATCCATGGCGAAGAACATGGCCGAGACGCCGGATTTCATGTCATGCGCGCCGCGACCATACATCCAGCCATCCTGGATATGGGCGGCGTAGGGCGGGTGGGTCCACATCGCGGCGGGGCCCTCCGGCACCACGTCGATATGCCCCTGCAGGATCAGGCTGCGGCCGGTGGGATTGGCGGCCCGCAGGCTGCCCACGACCTGGATGGAGCCCGCCGGGTCGATATCGACCATCGGGCTGGCCTTGGGGTGGGTTTCGAGCGGCACATCGGCCAGCGAGAAGCGATCGACCCGCCAACCACGCGCGGCCATCGCGCGGGCAAGGAAATCCTGCAACGGCGCTTCATTGCCGCGCAGGCTGGGGAATTTCACGATATCGGCGAGGAAACCGGTCTGTGCCGCGAAATTGGCTGCGATAGCGGCGCCGAGGCGGGCGGAGATGTCGGGATGGGCCATGGCCGAGCATGGCAAGCGCCGGGCAAGCCGGCAACCACCCTGCCCGCCCGGATCGGCGGCGCATGCCACCCCCCCTGCCCAAACCATGGGCAGGTGGGGTGGTAGACGGGTCAGCTGCGCGGAGCGGCCGCGGTGCGGGTGCCCTGCTGCGGCGGGCGGTTGGCCGGCGGCTGGTTGCTGGCGCGCGTGGTGTTGCTGCGCGCGGCGGGGGTGTTCGTGGTGCAGGTCGGCAGCGAATAAACCTGAACGATCTGGCGCTGCTGCGACAGGCTGGCCAGCGCCTCGCGGCTATTGGCCGACAGGGCGGCCGGGAAGAGCTGCGCCTGGTTGGAGCAGAACAGCGAGCCCTGGCTGATGCCGACCTGGCTGTGGCTGTTCGCCGCATTGGTGATGTAGGCGTCGATCTGGCGCTGCCAGGCGCCGCCGGCGACGCGGCGGAAATGCCGCTGCACATCATTGTAGGCACCGCCGAGCGCCGGGCGATGCTGGGTGACGAAGCGGTTGTAGTCGTCGGTCTGATTGCAGGTCAGTGCCAGCACCATCAGCTGGCTCTGCAGCGCGCGGATGTCGAAGCCGACCTTCTCGGCGGGCTGCATGCACTGCGCGAAGGCAGGGGTCGCCAGGCTGGCGGCCAGCAGGCCGGTCATCATCGTGCGGATGGGCGACATGGCGCCTTTTCTCCAAAAATGGGTGTGTCTCTACGGAGGGTTTCTACAACCAGAATTACGCCGCGCGAAGCCCTCTTAATTTTGAGCGTTTTCAAGCCCCTGCAATGTAACGCATCGATACGACAACAGGATTCACGCCGCTTTCCGGGGAATCGCCTGCTGCAGACGGCGGTGATCGGCCAGTCGGCGATCGAGGAATGCCATGCTCGCCGCCATGTCCGGCGAGGGGTCGCGCAGCCAGAAAGCCAGCGTCGCGCCGTAGATCGCGGCCAGCGTCGCGCGCCGTGTGTACCAGGAGAAATCGGCGCTGGAATCGCCCGCCGCATACCACATCGCGCTCACCGTCCGCGCGGTGATCCGGGCCGCGAGAGGAGCATTCCAGGGCAGCGCCAGGATGCCCAGCGCATCGCGCAGCGCGGGTTTGTGCGGCAGGGACTGGTACAGACGGATTTCCACCACCCGGCGGATCCGCGCGGGGGTTTTGAGCGCGGCCAAATCCTCCACCTGCGCCGCCGCGCTCATCCGCCGGTCGGCCAGCGCGGACCAGGCGGCGATGGCATCGCGCGGGCCGCGCGGGAACAGGCTCTCGGCCAGCGCCGCATCGCCCGCCGCTTGGGCCAGCGCCAGCCGCGTCCAGCCATGCGCCGCGATGAGGGGCAGAAGGCGGTCGATGACGGCATCGGTGGGGTCGGTCATGGGGCTTGGTTCCTGGCCAGTTCCTCGGTGAAGCCGAGGCGCGAGAGGTCGGTCATGCGCATGGGGTAGAGCACGCCATCGAGATGGTCCTGCTCATGCTGCATCACCCGGGCGGCGAGGCCCTGGGCGACGCCCTCGATCGGCTGGCCCTCGCCATCGAGGCCGCGAAAGGCGATCCGGCTGGGCCGCGTCACCTCGCCGCGCAGGCCGGGGATGGAGAGGCAGCCCTCGAAATACGGCTCGGCCGGCCCCTCCAGAGGTGTGAGCTCGGGATTGAAGATCGCCGCCACACCGCCATCCACCCGCCAGACGAAAAGGCGCCACGAGCGGTACACCTGCGGCGCCGCAAGCCCCAGCCCATTGGCATCCTCCATGGTCTCCACCATGTCGGCGACGAGGCGGCGCATCTCGGGGGTGGTCGGGTCCGGCACGGGCTCGGCGACGCGCAGCAGGACGGGGTGGCCCAGGCGGGCGATCTTCAGGATGGCCATGGCAGCCATGTGGTGCGGCCCATACCGCATGAAAGGGCTTTACCCGGCGCCATAAAACTGTCTACACACTCCCAGCAGGCGACGCGGTCGGGTTCCGGCCAGCGGCGTTTCTTGTTTTTCTTCCCTTTTGATCCATCGGAGTGATCACTGCGTGCAAGTCGTCGTTCGGGACAACAATGTTGATCAAGCGCTCAAGGCGCTCAAGAAAAAGCTCCAGCGCGAGGGCGTGTTCCGCGAGATGAAGCTCCGCAGGCACTACGAGAAGCCCAGCGAACGCCGTGCGCGTGAGGCCGCCGAGGCCGTGCGCCGCGCCCGCAAGGTCGAGCGCAAGCGCCTGGAGCGCGAGGGTTTCTGATCCCACCCGGGCCGTTCATGGTCCGTCTGGCTGGTTTTTGGGGTGGTGGCCTTCTGGTCGCCGCCCTTTTTGCTGTTTCCGCCTCGGCCAATTCGGCCTGGGAGGGGGCGCTGCCTTATGTCACCCAGGCGGTCTGCGCCGAACCCAGCGCCCTGCCCTTTGAGCCCGACTGCGGCGCGCGGCGGCCGGCGCAGGCCGGGCCCTCGCTGCCCTGGCGGAAATTCGACTGGCAGGGCAGCCAGGCCTCCGATTCGCTGCTGGCCACCCGGCGCGGGCAGCCCGTCGCCCGCCAGCTCTTCGATTTCGGCGATGGTCCGCGCCGCTTCGGCCGCATGGACAACCAGCCCGGCCTGGCCATCGGCGATGGCGGCGACCTCGTCGGCCAGCGCGGGCGCGATACCGCGATCCTGATGTCCGAGGACGGCAATGGCGGCGTGCAATGGCTGCAGGGGCCGGGCTGCGAGGACGAGCCGGAGGGTGGCCTGGGCGGCTGGCTGCTCTTCGATGACCAGGCCGGGCCGCAATGGCGCGAACGTGTGGTCCGCCTGCGCATCACCCGCGATTCGATCCGCTGCCCCCTGCGCTATATCCCGGCCTATACCCGCTGGCGCCGCCTGACCATCGCCTTCCCCTGGCGCGAGGGCGAGACGCAGCGCCCGCCCTTCCAGGCCGAGACGATCATCTCGGAGCATTATGACGGCTGGACGATCGCCCGCGCCCGACATCTCGAACGCTTCTGGTTCGCCCGTGACCTCGGAAAAATCCGCTGGGAGCGCTGGGAGCATGAAGCCGGCGCCACCAGCCTACCGACCTGCCCGAGCATCGAGGGCGCCGAGCCACCCGGGCCGGGCTGGCGCCTGGCGGATTGCCGCTACTGGGCGCGCTTCAGCCGGGGTGAACAGCCCATCCCGCCCTGGCCGGCGGCCGAATGATCAGTAGACATCCTGGTAGAGCGCGATGATCTCCTCCGCCGTCGGCACGGCGGGATTGTTGCCCGGGCTGCCGCTGGCCAGCGCCTGGGCCGCCATGGTGGGCAGCAGGGCGTTCCAGCGATCGGCATCTATGCCCCAGGCGCCGGGGCGGGGGACGTGCAGCTCGGCATTGAGCGCCTCGAGCTCCTCGATCAGCTTGGCGCCGGCGACCTGATCGGCATCGCTGTCCTTGGCCACACCCATGCAGCGCGCGGCCTGGGCATAGCGTGGCAGCGCGGCGGAGAGGCCGAAGCGCGTCACCGCCGGCAGCAGCATGGCATTGGACAGCCCATGCGGCACATGGAAATGCGCGCCGATCGGCCGTGACATGCCATGCACCAGCGCCACCGAGGCATTGCTGAAGGCGAGCCCCGCCAGGGTGGCGCCGAGCATCATCGCCTCGCGCGCCGCGAGGTCGCCGGGTTGGGAGTAGACGGTGCGAAGATTGGGGCCGATCAGCCGCATGGCCCGCTCGCCATACATGTCCGAGACCGGTGTGGCGCGCTTGGACACATAGGCCTCCAGCGCGTGCGAAAAACTGTCGATGGCGGTGTCGGCGGTGGTGCGCGGCGGCACGGTGAGCGTCAGTTCGTAGTCGACGATGGCAGCGAGAGGCAGCGCGCCCAGGCCGGCGATGAGCATCTTCTCGTCATTCGCCGTATCGGTGATCACGGTGAAGCGCGTGGCCTCGCTGCCCGTGCCCGCGGTGGTGGGGATGCAGATCACCGGGCAGGCCGCCTGGTCGGCGGCGTGCGGCGCCTTCTGGGTCCGGATATGGCCACCGGTCGCGGCGAGGATGGCGATGGCCTTGGCGGTGTCCATCGGGCTGCCGCCGCCGAAGCCGATGATGCAGTCGTATCGGCCCTCGGCGAAGATGGCGGTGCCGGCCTCAATGACGGTATCCGTCGGGTCCGGCACCGTATCGGCAAAGACGGCCGGCGCCAGGCCCGCCGCGCGCAGCGGCGCGAGGGCGCGCTCCACCGTGCCGGAGCTGACCATCCAGGGGTCCGTCACCACCAGCGGGCGGGAGAGGCCGTGCGACGCCAGCACCTCGGCCACGCGTAAAACGGTGCCGCCGCCGACCAGGATGGTGCGGGGGGAGACGATATTCAGAAGCATGGACCGGTCCTCAGAGTTTCCGCGCAGCGGTTTCAGGATAAACGCTAGCCGTTCCCAATCGCCAACCCGGCGTGCCGATAACGACCATCAACCTTTCAAAAAATTTTAATAATACGCATTCTTCATTATATGATATTGATATCGAATAGAAGACGTAGTAGGAGAACTCGAATGTCAGAAAACAGTCAAATCTCCATAACAAATATTGATAGTCGATTGAAAAAAATCGAAGATCGATATGCGCTAGCAAAAAGGATTGCTGCTGCGCTGGGCCTAGGTGGATTAATCTCAACCGGCTTTCTTATCAATTCCTATTTAGAGTTTCGAAAAATACAGATGTCATTGTCTACATTGAGTAGCCAACATCAAGAATTAATTAGGAATCATGTCGAATATTTAATAGAAAATACTGTAAAATCAGACATTCGTCGAATTGATTCAGATATTCGTCAGTTTAGTGTCGTGTTTATCCGCAGGCAAAATGAAAGTTGCCCTCCTGGATTCCTTGATTTAGGGCCATCTATAATTGGTGCAAATCAAAGTTACACCTCTAATTTAGATTTAGTATTTGGACGTGGCGGCGGAAATGTTGGTCCGATCCAGTTTCCTGGCGTTGTAGCCGATTGGCGGCTCTGGCATCCGTATTTGTGTGCTCGAGCTCGTTAAGGTTCTGGCTTTTGTGCCTTTAGGGGTAGGCCGAGTTTGACGGCAGCCCCTGCGAACAAAGACAGCCTTCGGGTCGCAGTCTCGCTCAAGCCGCCGGCATAGGCCATGTCCAGCGGCGGCAACTCCGCGGCGTGGTGGCAGGCCACGCCGTCGACCAGCGCGGGTTCCTCGCGCCGGCAGCGGTCGCTGGCATAGGCGCAGCGGGTGTGGAAGCGGCAACCCGGCGGCGGGTTGAGCGGGCTGGGCAGGTCGCCCCCCAGCGGCTTCACCCGGCCACGCAGCGCCGGGTCGGGATGCGGAATCGCCGCCAGCAGGGCGCGGGTATAGGGGTGGCGGGGATTGGCGAAAATCCGCCGCTTTTCCGCGATCTCGACGATCTGGCCGAGATACATCACCGCCACACGATCGGCCATGTGCTTCACCACGCCCAGATCATGCGCGATGAAGAGGTAGGAGAGGCCGAATCTTTGCTGGAGATCCTTCAGCAGATTGACCACCTGGGCCTGGATCGAGACATCCAACGCCGAGACGGGTTCGTCGCACACCACAAGATCGGGCTGCACGGCGAGCGCGCGGGCGATGCCGATGCGCTGGCGCTGGCCGCCCGAGAATTCATGCGGGTAGCGCTGGGCATGGAAGGGGGCGAGGCCGACAAGGGAGAGCAGTTCCTGCACCCTCGCCCGCTGTTCGGCGGGTGAGCCCAGGCCATGGACCTGCATGGGTTCGAGGATGGTGTCGCCCACCCTCAGCCGCGGGTTCAGGCTGGCATAGGGGTCCTGGAAGACGATCTGGGCGCGGCGGCGGAAGGGTTTCAGGCGGTTGGGCGGCAGGGTGGTGATGTCCTGGCCGTCGAAGACCACCTGGCCCGCGCTGGGCTCGATGAGGCGCAGCACCAGCCGGGCCGTGGTGGATTTGCCGCAGCCGCTTTCGCCGACCAGGGCGAGGGTCTCGCCACGGGCAAGGCTGAAGGAGACGCCATCGACAGCGCGCACGAGACCGCCTGGTGCGGAAAAATGCTTGGCCAGGTTTTCGACGCGCAGGATCACAAGGGCGCCCTCAGGCAGGCCGCCTGATGGCCCGGGGCCAGCGCGCGCAGCGGCGGCGGCGCCACGTCGCAGGCCGCTTCGGCGAAGGGGCAGCGCGGCGAAAAACGGCAGCCCGGCGGCCAGGCGAAAGGCGGCGGCACCGTGCCCTCGATGGCCGTCAGCCGGGCGCGGTCGAGATCGAGGCGCGGAATGGAGCCGAGCAGGCCCAATGTATAGGGGTGCTGCGGATCCTCGAAGAGGTCGCGTGCCGAGGCGCTTTCGACCACCCGGCCGGCATACATCACCGCCACATCATCGGCCATCTCGGCGATGACGCCGAGGTCATGGGTGATCAGGACCAGCCCCATGCCGCTTTCCGCCTGCAGCGCCCGCAGCAGGTCCAGGATCTGCGCCTGGACGGTGACGTCGAGCGCGGTGGTCGGCTCATCGGCGATGAGAAGCTTTGGCCGGCCGGCGAGCGCCATGGCGATCATCACCCGCTGCCGCATCCCGCCGGAGAGCTGGTGGGGGTATTTGTCGAAGCTCTTCGTGGGGTCGGGGATGCGCACGCGTTCCAGAGCGGCGATGGCGTCGCGCTTGAGGGCGCTGTCGCTGCTTCGGTCGTCATGTGCCCGCAGGGCCTCGGTGATCTGGAAGCCCACGCTGTGCACGGGGTTGAGCGAGGTCATCGGCTCCTGGAAGATCATCGCGATGTCGCGGCCGCGCAGCGCGCGCATCTCGCGGTTGGAGAGGCCGAGCAGGTCGCGGCCCTCCAGCATAACGCGGCCGCCGACGACCCGGCCGGGATGGGCGAGCAGGCGCATGACCGAGAGGGAGAGCACGGATTTGCCGCAGCCGCTTTCGCCGACGATGCCGAGGGTGCGGCCGGCCTGGACCGTCAACGACACACCATCGACGGCGCGGACCTCGCCGCCGGAGGTGCGGAAGGAGGTGGCGAGGTTTTCGAGTTCGAGGAGCATTAGCGAAGGTTGGGGGAATGAATTCCCCCAAACCCCCTTCCTTTATTTTTATCTGTTTGGGAATCCTGCAACGCTCGCGCCCATGAATCAAAAATAAAAGAAGGGGGTTCGACATGTATGTCGGACGGGGAATTCATTCCCCTGGTTAAACCCACTTGAACGTCGGCGGCGCAATCTTGTCCACCGGCCGATGCGCCCAATCCTGCTCCGTCGCCCGCCCCACAATGCGCTTCTGCGCCTCCGCCAGATTGGCCGCCGCAGCCTTGAAATCCATCGTCATCACCTGGCCATCGGCCACCACTTTCTCGCCATCGACATAGACATCCTTCACCGCCCGGTCGCCGGCGGCATAGATGAGGGATCGCACCGGGTCGTGGTTCGGCTGCATGCGCGGGTGGGTCGCGTCCACCACCACGAAATCGGCGCGGCAGCCCGGGGCCAGCCTGCCGATATCCTCGCGCCCCAGCGCCCGCGCGCCGCCGATGGTGGCGGCGTCGAAGACATCGGTCGTGGACATGGTGCGTGGGTCATTCGCCTGGGTGCGGGCGAGATAGGCCACAAGGCGCATCTCATCGAGCATGTTGTGCGGGTAGGTGTCGGTGCCCACGCCCATATTGACCCCACCACGCTTGTACCTGCCGAAATCCTTCATGGTGATGCCGCGGCGGGCGAAGACGGTGGGGCAATGCGCGACCGTGGTGCCGGTGTCGCGCAAAATCGCCAGGTCGTTCTTGGTGTGCCAGGGGGTGGAGGGGTGGTCGTCCAGGAAAATGCCATGACCGATCACCGCGCGCTCATCCAGCAGCCCCATCTCGTGCAGCCATTGGATGGGGGTGAAGCCGTGGCGGCGGGTGATCTCGTGGAACTCCACCACGGATTGCGCGGCGTGGATTTGCCAGGAGAGACCCCGGCCACGGGCCTCGGCACGGGAATCCTTCAGCAAGCCGGGGGCGCAGGTGTCGATCTGCGCGGGACAGGCCATGCCGAAGAGGCGGCCGGAAGGGTGTTGCTCGGCGCGTTGGATCAGCGTGAACGCCTCCTCCATCGCCTTCTCGCCGGCCTTTTCGTCCCATTCGTATTCGACGACATGGCCGTTCTTGGTGAACCAGCGGGCGGAGCGGAACATCGGCGCGATGCAGACCCGCATCCCCGCCTCGGCCAGCAGGTCGAGCCAGCCGGGATGGGCGATGGAGAGGTCGGCGAGCGTGGTGACGCCGGAGAGCAACAGCTCGGACAGCGCCACGCGCACGCAATCCGGTATCGCCTGCGCGTCCGACCGGAAGATCGGCATGTATTCATACAGGGAAGAGTTGTAGAGGCCGGGGGAGCCGATCTCGTCGATCAGCCCCTTGTTCATCGGCTCGCTGGTCGGGTGGGAATGGATGTTCACCAGGCCGGGCATGATGAGCTGGCCCTTGCCCGAGAGCACCACATCCGCCTCGCCATCATAGCCCCGGCCGACGAAGGTGAGCACACCATCGCGAAAGGCGACATCGCCGCCGGGCATATAGGCGTGGCGCTGTTCGGAGGCATCCCAGGCGACGACCAGTTCGGCGTCACGGATCACGGTCACGCCCATCTCAGCGCACCCGCAGATCGAGGCCGCGATACAGCCCGATGCCGTAGAGCCCATGCGCCCGCGCACCCTCCACCCGCCTTGTGCTCCAGACATTGAGCTGGCTGCGGGCCAGGGTCAGCCAGGGCGCCTGATCCGCCAGCCGGCGTTGCAGCAGGGCCAGCACCTCGGCCCGCCGCGCGGGGTCGAGCGTGGCGCGCGCCTCCTGCAGCCAGGCATCGCTGTCCGGGTCGTTCCAGTTCATCCGGTTCGGCGTGGGGCGGCTGCGGGAATGCCAGTAGAGGCTCAGCGCGTCGCCGGCCGAGATATAGGGGTAGCTCAGGAAGAAGGCGTCGAATTCCTGCGTGGCCAGCCGGCCCCAGGCCACCGTCGCGTCATAGAACTGGATGCGCATCTCGATGCCGACCTGGCGCAGCCCCTGCTGGATGATTTCCGCCGCGCGCTGATTGGTCAGGTTGTTGATGCCGTAGGTCACGAAACTCGCGCGCTGGCCGTTCTTCACCCGCACGCCATCGGGGCCGGGCACCCAGCCGGCTTCGTCCAGCGTGCGGCGGGCGGCCGCGGGGTCGAAGCGCGGCACCATGGCGTCGGATTGCGCATCGTAATCCTGGGTGCGCGGGTTGACGATGTTCAGCGCCGGCTCGGCATGGCCGGACCAGACTGCGCGCACCAGACCCACGCGATCCACCGCCTGATGGGTGGCGCGGCGGATGGCGATGTCATTCACCACCGGCCGGTCCACCTTGAAGCCAAAGAAAAAATCCCAGAAGTAATTGGGTTGGTTCGAGGCGGTGAGGTTGGGCACCCGGCGCATCGTGTCCCAGAAGGCTTCCGGGATGTATTGCGTGAGGTCGGCCTGACCGGCCTGGATGGCGGCGACGCGCGAGGCGGCTTCGGGGATGACACGCCAGACCACGCGCTCGACATGCGCCGGCCCCTGGTTCTGCAAGACCGGCGGACCCCAGCGATAGGTCGGGTGGCGGTTCAGCACCACCTCATTGCGCGGCGTCCAGCTGCCCCAGCAATAGGGGCCGGTGCCGTTGAAACCCTGCACGCCGAAATTGTCGCCCAGGCGCTCGACGCTGGCGGGATCAACCGCAGAGGCGAAGAACAGGGTGAGTTGCGACAGCAATTCCGAGAAGGGCTCGTTCAGCTCGTAATGCAGCGTGTGCGGGCCGGTGGCGCGCACCTCCTTCACATTGCCCGCGCGCCAGGCCACCGGCGAGGTGATGCGCGGCGTTGTGCGGCCGATCCAGCGGTTGATGGAGAAGGCCATGTCCGCCGCGGTGAAGGGCTTGCCGTCGCAGAAGGTCACGTCGCTGCGGAGGTGGAAGGTGTAGATCAGGCCGTCGGGGGAGACCTCCCAGCGCTCGGCCAGGCCGGGGCGAATGGTGCGCATGTCGTAGTCGATGGAGACCAGCGTGTCGGAGAGCATGGTCAGCACCTCGCCGCCCGCCAGCGCGGTGGTGCGATGCGGATCGTACCGGTCGCTGTCGATCTCGCGCATGATCGTGACCTGGTTGCGCGGTTGCTGCTGCGCCAGGGCGGGCAAGGCCAGAAGCAGCGTGAGCATGGCGAGGCGAATCATCGAAAAATTCTCCTAGATGCGGAGCCGGGGGTCGAGCGCGTCGCGCAAGGCGTCCCCCAGCACGTTGAAGGCCAGCACCACCGCGAAGATGGCGAGCGAGGGTATCACGCTGATATGCGGCGCGATGAAGAGGAAATTGCGCCCCTGGGCGGCCATGGCGCCGAGTTCGGCCACCGGCGCCTGCGCGCCCAGCCCCAGGAAGGACAGCGCGGAGCCCAGCAAAATCACCTGCCCCAGCCGCAGCGTGGAGAAGACGAAGATCGGCGAGAGGCAATTGGGCGCGACATGCCGCCAGACCAGCCGCGCATCCGACATGCCCGTGGCGCGCGCCGCCTCGATATAATCCTGCCCCATCACCACCAGCGCCGCACCACGCACGATGCGCGCCATCAGCGGCACGGTGGCGATGGACAGCGCGATGATCACCGAGGTCAGCCCC
The DNA here is from genome assembly GCA_964395305.1 of uncultured Rubritepida sp. GTDB lineage: Bacteria > Pseudomonadota > Alphaproteobacteria > Acetobacterales > Acetobacteraceae > Rhodovarius. The sequence continues at coordinate 44,819 of CAYNBM010000007.1, read as the reverse complement.
GGCCCAAAGATCGCCGCCAGCGCCAGCCCGAACAGGATGGCCGGGAAGGACAGCAGGATATCCATCAGCCGCATCAGCAACCCATCCAGCCGCCGGTAGAAGGCCGCCGCAAAACCCACCGCCGCGCCGACCAAGCCGCCGGCGATGAGCGATGTCAGCCCCATGAACAGCGTGACCTGAAGCCCGAAAATACAGCGGGAGAGAATGTCGCGCCCCTGCCCGTCCGTGCCCCAGAGATAATCGCCCCCGGGTGGCTGCATGATGGCCAGGAGGTCGGTCGCATAGGGGTCGCGCGGCGCGATCCAGGGTGCCAGGACCGCCACCAGCACCACCACCGCCACAAAGCCGAAGGAGAGTGCCGCGCCGACATCGCGGGTGAGCATGCGCAGCGTGCCCGGCCGGGCCGCCCCCCCCGCCAGCGCGCCCGGGCCACCGGGCGGCGTCACCGCGGCGCTCATGACAGCCGCACCCGCGGGTCGAGCACGGCATAGAGCAGGTCCACCGTGAGGTTGATCAGGATGAAGCCGGCCGAGAGCACGATGATGGTGCCCTGCGCCATCGGGAAATCGGCGGAGAGGATGGCGCCCACCGCCAATCTCCCCACGCCGGGCCAGGAGAAAATGGTCTCCGTCACCACCGCGCCGCCGAGCAGGAAGCCGATCTGCAGGCCGATCAGGGTCACGACGGGGATCAGCGCGTTGCGCAGGGCGTGGCGCAGCACGACGCGGTACTCGGTCAGGCCCTTGGCGCGGGCGGTGCGGACATGGTCGGCCGTCAGGCTGTCCACCACCGCCGTGCGCGTCATCCGCGCCACCGGGCCGACAAAGACGCCGCCCAGCGTGACCGCCGGCAGGATGACGGCCAACAACCCATCCATCGTCCAGAGCGGCCCGCCGCGGCCGGTGAAGGGCAGCAGCTGGTACTGGAAGCCCACGATCCAGATCAGCACCAGGCCGAGGAAGAACACCGGCAGCGACACGCCGGCCACCGACACCGCCATGGTGACCCGGTCAAACCAGGAACCGCGCCAATAGGCCGCCAGCGTGCCAAGGAAAATGCCGAGCGGGATGGACCAGGTCAGCGCGGCCACCATCAGCTCCAGCGTCGGCCCGATGGTAGCGGCAAGCTCCTGCGTCACAGGCACGCTGTTGATGATGGAGATGCCGAGATCGCCCTGCGCCAGGCGCGAGAGGTAGAGGAAAAACTGCTTCCAGATCGGCTCGTCCAGGCCGAGTTCGGTGCGGATGGCGGCGACGACCTCGGCGGTGGCCTGGGGGCCGGCGCGTACCGTGGCCGGGTCGGTCGGCACGACCTGCATCAGCAGGAAGCCGATGAGCAGCACGCCCAGCAACACGGGGGCGGCCAGGGCCAGGCGTTGCAGCGCATAGCGGCGCATCAGCTCAGCTCGCCATGGCGGTCGTGGAGGGCCAGGCCGCCGCGCAGCGTAATGTCGGCCCGGGTGTCCTTCAGGGCTTCCATCGGGCCAGCGAAAATGTCGCGCGACAACACGGCGATATCGGCGTCCATCCCCGGCTCCAGCGTGCCGCGCACGCCCTCCGCGAAGGTGGAATAGGCGCCGGCCCAGCTATAGGCATGCACCGCCTGTTCGATGCTCAGCGCCTCGCAGGCACCGAGCACCGTGCCCCGGTTGGTCTGGCGCGTGACCATTGTGAAGAGGTTGAGGAAGGGATCGGGCGTGGAGACCGGCGCGTCGGAGGAGGCGGAGGGATGCGCCCCCTCCTCCATCCAGCTTCGCATCGGATAGGCCGCCTCGGCCCGGGCGAGGCCCAGATTCTCCACATAGAGATCGCCGAATTCATACATGAAAATGGGCTGCGGCACGGGGATGATGCCGCGGGCCAGCATCCGCCGGCGCTGGTCGCGGGTGACGAAGCCACAATGCTCGATGCGGTGGCGGCGGTCGGGCGTGGCGCCGGCCTCCTCCATCGCCACCAGCACCTGCTCGATCGCGGCATCGCCGATGGCGTGGATGTCGAGCTGCCAGCCCTGGTCGTGATAGCGGCGCAGCAAGGCCTCCATCTCGTCGGAGGGGAAGGTGAAGACGCCGGTGCCGCCCTGCAGATAGGGCTCGAAGAAGGCCGCGGTCAGGCCACCGGCGCTGCCATCGGCGAAGACCTTGGTGGCGCCGAAGCGCAGCATCTCCGAAGGCTCGCGCATCGGGCGGATGCCGGCATCCCAGGCTTTCTGGGCGATGCCCTCGGGGTTGGCGGCCAGCACCAGCCACATCCGCTGTTGCAGCCGGCCCTGGGCCAGCGCCTGGCGATAGGCCGCGACCTCGGCCATGTCGGCGTTCATGCCGATATTCATGTCGCTGGCCGAGGCGAAACCCAGCGATGCGAGGTGCCGGCCCGCGGCCTCGATGGCGTCGACCAGCCGCTCCATCTGAGGTGTCGGCACGGCGGCCTTGATCAGGCTGAGCGCACGCTCCTGGATCAGGCCGGTGAGCTGGCCGCCACGGCGCTCGATCACGCCACCTTCCGGCGTGGGGGTGTTGTGGCCGATGCCGGCCGCGCGCAGGGCCGCGGAATTCGCCACCCCCATATGGCCGCAGGTCCGGGTGATGAAGACGGGGTTGTCCGGCACGGCGGCGTCGAGCTCGGCCAGCGTGGGGTGGCGGTTGATGTCGAGCGCCGCATGGTCGTAGCCGCGACCCAGCACCCACTCGCCGGGCCGCGCCTGTTCGGCGGCGGCGCGCAGCCGGGACTGCATCTCGGCCAAGGTGGTGACCTGCTCGGCGCGCAGATTGACCTGGGTGAGGCCGAGCCCGAAGGCCAGCAGATGCATATGCGCCTCGTTGAAGGCGGGGATGGCGCAGCGGCCGGCGAGGTCGATCTGCCGGGTCCGCGGCCCGGCCAGGGCGAGGGCGTCCTCGCCCAGCGCCTGCACACGGCCATCGGCGATGGCGACGGCCGCGGTGAAACCGGCTTCCAGGCCACGAAAGATCCGGCCGCCACTGAGGATCATGTCCGCGTGCATGGAGGGATGGTCATCCGCTGGCCCGGTGGGGTCAAGCCGTTCACCGCCATCGAAAGCAGGATCGGACACGCCACTGCGCGCATCGCAGGCAGCCCCTCAACCGTCACGCCGCCGGCGCAGCGCCATATCCACCACCAGAAGCAGGGTCGTGAACACGATCAGCAGCATGGCCACCGCCGCCATGATCGGATCCTGGTTCTCGTTGATCCCGTCCCAGATCCGGCGCGGCAGGGTGAAAACGTCGCGCGATGCGATGAAGAGCACGATCACAAGCTCATCCCAGGAATGGATGAAGGCGAAGATGGCGCCGGAGACGATGCCGGGCATGATGCGCGGCAGGATCACCCAGGCCAGCACCTGGCGAAGCGATGCCCCCATCCCACGCGCGGCCTGTTCGAGACGCGGGTCGAAACTGGCCAGGGCGGTGGAGACGGTGATGACGACATAGGGAATGCCGGTAACGCCATGGGCGATGACCACGCCCATGAACCGGTCCAGCAAATCCCACCAGCCGAAATAGCGGTAGAGGCCGATGGCATAGACGATGCTGGGCACGATCAGCGGCAGCAGCATCAGCGCGCGGAGCAGTTCTGTCGCGCGGCTGGAGATGCGCCAGGCGGCGATGGCGAAGAGCGTGCCGGTGGTCACCGCGAGGATGGTGGAGGCGAGCGCGATCCAGAAGGACTGCGCGATGGAGGAGAACCATTCGGAGGAGGCGAAGAGCGCGCCGTAATGCCTGAGCGACAGCCCCTCATGCGGCAGCGAGAGAAAGCGCTGGTCGGTCATCGACACCGGCAGGATGATGAAAAGCGGCAGCACGAGGTAGAGCGCTGTGGCCCAGCCCAGCGAGCGGCCGAGCGGCCCGGGTTTATAGGCGCCTTCCATCCTAGGCCCCGCCCCCGAAAAGCCTGCGCATATTCACCAGCCGCGAAAACACCACCAGCGTCACCAGGATGGTGACCACCAGCAGCGTCGCCATCATGGTGCCCAGGCCCCAGCGGATGAGATCCAGGATCTGCAGCGAAATCCATTCCGCCACCATCAGCGTCTTGCCGCCGCCCAGGATGGCCGGGGTGATGTAGAAGCCGAGCGAGAAGATGAAGACCAGCACGCCGGCGGCGACCACGCCGGGCATCGACAGCGGCAGGAAGACCCGGGCGAAGACCTGCGCGCGCGAGGCGCCCATGCCGCGCGCCGCCGCCAGGAGCCGCGGCTCGATCTCGCGCATCGAGGCCAGCATGGGCAGCACGGCATAGGGCACCATGTAATGCACCATGCCGATGATGATGCCGAATTCGTTCCAGACCAGTTCCAGCGGCTCGGTGATCACCCCGGCACCTTGCAGGCTCTGGTTGATCAACCCCTGGCGGCGCAGCAGGGTGACCCAGGCGAAGGCGCGGACCAGCACCGAAATCCACAGTGGCACCAGCACGCAGAGCAGCCACCAGCGGCGTGCCCGCTCGCTGGCCAGGGTGATGGTGTAGCTCAGCGCATAGCCCAGCAGCAGCGCCAGCACCGTGGTGATGGTGCAGATGCGCAGCGTGGTAATGATGACGCGCTGCACCGAAGGGTTGGTGGCGATGCGTTCGTAGTTGGACAAGCCCGGCTCGGGTTCGAGGAAGGAGATGGCGAGCACCTGAAGGATGGGCGTGACGTAGAACACCGTCAGCAGCAAAAAGGCGGGGAGCAGCAGCGCGTGCCAGCCCAGCTCAGCGCGCCGCATCATCATCCTCCACGATCGTCGCCGCATCCGCCGCCCAACCCAGGCGGAGCGAGGCGCCGTCGGCGGGGGCGAAGGGGGCGCGCCAGGCCGGGAGATGCACGCGCAGGCCGCCCAGCGGCGTCGTCACCACCAGAGAAAAACCGGCGCCCAGATAGGACCAGGCGGCGATCCTGCCCTCCACGACATTGTCGGCGAGATCAGCCTCGCCCAGCAGCGCGATTTTTTCGGGGCGCAGCGAGAGCAGGATATCGGCGCCCAGCGGCGGGCGGGTTTCGCCGGCGGCCTGGCGCAGCCGCAGCCCGGCGGTCTGCACGCCCAGCCAGCCGCCGCCCAATTCGCGCACCACGCCCTGGAAGAAGTTGGATTTTCCCAGGAAATCCGCCACGAAGCGGGTGCGGGGATGCTCATACAGCGTCGCCGGCGCGCCCTTCTGGATGATCCGGCCATGGTTGAGGATGGCGACCTCGTCGGAGAGCGAGAGCGCCTCCTCCTGGTCATGGGTGACGTTGATGAAGGTGCGGCCGACGCGGCGATGCAGCGCGCGCAGCTCCTCCTGCAGCTCGGCGCGCAGCTTCTTGTCGAGCGCCGAGAGCGGCTCGTCCAGCAGCAGCAGCGAGGGCTCGAAGACCAGGGCGCGGGCGAGGGCCACGCGCTGCTGCTGGCCGCCGGAGAGTTGCTTCGGCAAGCGTTCGGCGAAGCCGGTGAGCTGCACGAGATCGAGTGCCTGGCGCACCTTCTCATCGCGCTCGGCCCGCCCCATCCCGCGCACCCGCAGCGGGAAGGCGATGTTGTCGGCCACGCTCATATGCGGGAACAGCGCATAGCCCTGGAAGACCATGCCGAAGGCGCGCTTCTCCGGCGGCAGGCCGGTGATGTCGCGGCCATCCAGCAGCAGACGCCCGGCGCTGGGCTCGGTGAACCCCGCGATCATCATCAGGATCGTGGTCTTGCCCGAGCCGGAGGGGCCCAGCAGGGTCAGGAAGCTGCCGCCCTCCACCGAGAGGTCGGCACCCTCCACCGCCACGAAACCGCCATAGCGCTTGGCCAGGCCGCGAAGTTCGAGCGCGACACTCAATCCCGATAGCCCGGCTGTTCGCGGTCAAGCTTTCGGCGCAGCGCCTGCCAGGGCAGCCAGCCCTTGTCATGCTCGGTGTTGAATTGCTGCGCGGTGCGCGCCACAACCTGGGTCGGCGGCAGGCTGAGCGGCACGCCGGTGGATTGCGCGGCTACCTGAATCCGGCAGGCCATCTCCAGATAATACATCCAGTAGAAGGCCTCGGCCACGGTATGGCCGGCGGTGAGCAGCCCGTGGTTGCGCAGCACCATGCAGGGCTTGTCGCCCATATGCGCCACCAGCCGGTCGCGCTCGGAGAGGTTGTCGTCGGCGGCGATGCCCTCATAATCGTGATAGGCGACGCGGCCGTGGAATTCGGTGCTGATCTGGTTCAGCGGCAATATGCCCCCGGTCTGCGCCGCCACCGTCATGCCGGCCAGCGTGTGGGTGTGCATCACGCATTGGGCATGCGCCGCCGCGCGATGCAGGGCGGAATGGATGACGAAGCCGGCGGGGTTCACCGGCCAGGACGTCGCCTGCAGCGGTTCGCCCTCGGCATCGACCTCGACCAGGGAGGAGGCGGTGATCTCATCGAACAGCATGCCATAGGGGTTGACCAGGAAGCGGTGGCCATCCCCGGGAATGCGCACCGAGAGATGGGTGAAGACCAGATCCGTCATGCCGAAATGGGCGATGAGGCGATAGGCGGCGGCGAGGTCCTCGCGCAGCTCCCGCTCGGTCGGCACATGGTCGGCGGGGGGTGCTTTCGGCAGCATGTCAGTAGCCCAGATCGGGGTTGTAGATTTTTGCGGGCCATTGCCCGGCCTCGATGCCGGCGATGCAATGGGCGACCCAGGCCGCCCGCTCGCGCCGCGGCGGCAGGCTGGCGACATGCGGTGTGATGGTGAGGTTTTCGGCCGCCCAGGCCGGGTGGCCCTCGGCCAGCGGTTCGGGCTCGAAGACATCGAGCACCGCGCCGGCGAGCTGCCCATCGGCCAGCGCGGCCAGCACGGCATCGAGATCCTGCTGCGCGCCACGCCCGGCATTGATCAGCATGGCGCCCCGGGGCAGTTTTTCGAAGAGCGGGCGGGCCAGGATGCCGCGGGTTTCGGGCGTGTCGGGCAGCAGGCAGACCAGCAGGTCGCTCTGGGCGAGGAAGGCATCGAGCGCCGCCTCGCCCACGAAATCACGCACCCCTGGCAGCCGCTTCTCGCTGCGCGACCAGCCATGCACGGGAAAGCCCAGCCCCTGCAGCATGGCGGCGGCACGGGTGCCCATCACGCCCATTCCCATGATGCCGACACGGGTTTCGGCGGCGCTGGCGCAATCGAAATAATCCCATGTGCCGCGGGCCTGGGCGAGCGCCATGCGGCGCCCCTGCCGGATGAGGTGCAAGGCCGCCCAGCAGACATATTCGCCCATCCGCTGCGCGGCACCGGCGGGCGTCATCCGCACCAGCGGGACATGCCGCGGAAATGCCGGGTCGCGCACAATCAAATCCACGCCCGCGCCGGCGCCGAAAATGCAGCGCAGCTTGCCCATGGCGGCAAGCCGCCCGGGCTCGGGGTCCCAGACCAGGGCGAAATCGACCTCGGCGGGGTCGCCCATCTCGTCCCAGAAACGGACATCGAGGCTGGGCGCCATCTCGGCAAAGCAGGCCCGCCATTCCTCGAACCCGGCGGCGCCGCCGGATTTCACCACCAGCACGCTCACCCGGTAATGGTATCCAGATAATCCTGGTTGGCCTGCTGATAATTGGCGCCCCACCATTCGCCGTTCAGGGTGAGCTGCAGCCGCTCATTGGCGGGGTCGGTGGGGTTGTTGGGCTTGAGTTCGGCCGGCACCTGGGCGGCAGCGGCGGGGTTGGTCGGGCCATTGCCGAGCAGCCCCAGCAAGCCCACCTGCCCTTCCGGATTGGCCAGCATCGAGGCGAGCAGCCGCTGCGCCATCTCGCCGCCGGGATTGCCGCGGGGGATGACGAAGATGCCGGCCTGCAACAGGCCCTGGTTCCAGATGAACTTGATCCGGCCATTGCTCTCGCGATTCAGCACGGTGGCGCGGGTGTGCCAGATCTGGCCCATCACCGCCTCGCCGGTGCGCAGGAATTGCTCGCTCTCGCTGCCGGAATTCCAGAAGACGCAGTTGCGGCGGATTTCGGCGACACGGCGCAGGGCGGCTCGGGTGTCGATGGGGTAGACCTGATCGGGCGTCTTGCCGAGCGACATGGTCGCCGCGTCGAGCGTGGCCAGCGCGTCGCGCCGCAGCAGCCGCTGCCCGGGAAACCGGCGGAGATCCCAGAAATCCGCCCAGGAGGTCGGCGCCGTCGGGAACTTGCTGCTGTCATAGGCCAGCACCGAGGAGAAGCTGTAGGGGGCCGCGCCATATTCCAGCGCGAAGCCCGGGCCGATCACCTTGCTGCGGTCGATGATGGAATAATCCATCTTCGTCAGCAGGTTCATCCGGCCGAGCAGGAAGGAGGAGCTGGCGGAACTGTCGCACAAATCCCAGGTCACCCGGCCGCTCTCGACCATGGAGCGGATGCGCCCGGCGGAGGGGCCGGTGCTGTCCTGCGTCACCGCGACACCGGGGTTGGCCGCGGTGAAGGGCGCGCCGTAGAAGCGCCCAAAACCCTCATTGGCAATGCCGCCCCAATTCACCATCACCAGCGGGCGGATGGTTTGCGCGCCCGCCGGCGCAGCACCCAGCGCCGCCAGCCCGGCCAGCCACGCGCGCCGGCTGATCTCGCCCTGGCCGAACCGCCGGCCGAGCAATTCCACGCAATCCTGTTGGAAGCTTTGCGCCATGAAAAATCTCCCGTTCCCCGGCCGGTCTTGCAAGAACCGCGCCGTGAGGGCGAAGCTGACACCGCGCCACGCCGATTGGAAAGCCCCGCATGACCATCTTCGCCGCAGATTTCAAAGCCAGGCCGTGGTGGTGGGAGGCCGCCGAGCCGCCAGCCCGCGACAATGCCCTGCCGGCCGAGGCCGAGGTGCTGGTGGTGGGTGGCGGCTATGCCGGGCTTTCCGCCGCACTCACCCTGAAGCGCCTGGGCCATGACGTGGCGGTGGTGGATGCCGAGCGCATCGGCTGGGGGGCGTCGAGCCGCAATGGCGGCATGGTCTCGGGCGGGCTGAAGGTCGCAAGGGGGCCGCTGGAGCAGACCTATGGCCCGGTCCGCGCCATGGAGATCATGAAGGCCTGCGGCGCCAGCTTTCCCTTCATCGAGGAGACGATCTCCCGCGAGGGGATCGAGGCGGATTACCGCCGCGTCGGCCGTTTCGTCGGCGCCTGGACACCGGGGCATTACAAGGTGCTGGAGAAAAGCGCGGCTCGCATCGCCGAAATGTCCGGCCTGCCCACCGCCATGGTGCCGCGCGCCCGGCAGCGCGAATTCATCGGCAGCGACCACTACCATGGCGGCATGCATGCCCAGGCCACCGGCAGCCTGCACCCCGGCAAATATGCCCGTGGATTGGCGGCGGCGGCCGAGCGCGCGGGTGCGCGGCTGGTGGATGGCACGCGGGTTGGCCTGATCGAGAAGCAGGGTGCCGGTTTTCGCGTCACCACCGATCGCGGCGTGGTCACGGCCCGGCATGTGCTGAGCGCCACCAACGGCTATTCGCACAAGGGCCCCAACCGCTGGTTCGCCCGGCGGCTGGTGCCCCTGGCGAGCTACATCATCGCGACCGAGGAGCTGCCGCCCGAGCAGATCGAGCGGCTCTTCCCCGCCCAGCGCATGCTCAGCGACACCAAGCTGGTGCTGAACTATTTCCGCCCCTCGCCGGACGGCAAGCGCGTGCTCTGGGGCGGCCGTGCCAGTTTTTCGGCGGAGAGCGCCGAACAGGCGGCGCCCCGCCTGCACGCCACGATGTGCGATGTCTTTCCGGAATTGCGTGACGTGAAGATCACCCATGCCTGGACCGGCAATGTCGCCTTCACCTTCGATTACCTGCCGCATATCGGCGTGCATGAGGGGGTGCATTATGCCGGCGGCTGCCAGGGCTCGGGTGTCGCGATGGCGACATGGCTCGGGCATCATGCCGCGCTGAAGATCGCGGGTGCGGCGAATGAAAAATTTGCGCTGGACGACCTGCCCTTCCCGACCCGGCCCTTCTACTCCGGCGATCCATGGTGGTTCCTGCCGGTGGTCGGCAACTGGTATCGGCTGAAGGACCGGATCGAGAGGATGGCGGCGTGATCCGAGGGTGCGATGATGGGTCGCCGCGGGCCCATCCCCGCGCAGCGCCGCACATCACCGCCCTTGCTTCCGCCGCTTGATTGCTGCAACCAATGCGGAAATGAGGAAGGAACGGGCAAGGAGTGGTTCCGGGCCTGATTCCGCCACCCGGGAGAGACATTGCATGCAACGCCGCACGCTCATCGCCGCCGCCACAGCCCTGCCCTTCGCGGCGCCATCCTCCCCTTGGGCTCAGGGCTTCACCCCGCAGAACGCCGAATGCATCGCCCCCGCGGCCCCCGGCGGCGGCTTCGACGTCACCTGCCGCCTGACCACGCGCATGCTCTCCGAGCTGAACCTGGTGCCCAGCCCCATCCGCACCCAGAACATGCCCGGCGGCATCGGCGCGGTGGCGATCAACCACATCAACGCCCAGCGCCCGGCCGACCCGAATGTGCTGGTCGCCTTCTCCACCGGCTCCTGGCTGAACATGGCGCAGCGTCGCTTCGGCCGCTTTGCCGAGAACGACGTGCGCTGGATCGGCGCGATCGGCGCCGATTACGGCCTGATCGCGGTGCGCCGCGACAGCCGCTTCCAGAACCTCGCCGACCTGATCGCGGCTTTCCGCGAGAACATCTCGGCCATCCCCATCGGCTCCTCCGGCGCCGTCGGCAGCCAGGACTGGACGAAGGTCGCGTTGCTGGCCCGCGCCGCCGGGCAGGACCCCCGGCGCATGCGCTACGTCCCCTTCGAGGGCGGTGGTGCCGCCATGGCCGCGCTGCTGGGCGGCCATATCCAGGTCTTCCCTGGCGATGCCTCGGAAATCCGCGGCCAGTTCGAGGCCGGCGAGGTGCGCATCCTGGCCATGCTCTCAGCCCAGCGCCTGCCCGGTTTTCTCTCCGTCGTGCCGACGGCCAAGGAGCAGGGGCTGGATGTGGAATGGCCGATCGTGCGCGGCTTCTACGGCCCGCCGCGGATGCCCGATGCCGCCTACAATTATTGGGTCGATGTGCTGAAGCGCTTGCACGCCCACCCCGCCTGGCCCGAGGCGCGCGCCGCACAGGGCCTGTTCGAGTTCAACATGGTCGGCGAGGAGTTTTCCCAATTGGCCAAGCGCCGCACCGAGGAATACCGCGCGCTCGCCCGTGATGTCGGCCTGATCCAGCCGACGCAATGATCGCCGACCGCATCCTGGGCGTGGTGCTGATGGCGCTGGGCCTTGTTGCAGCCTGGTCGGCCATGCAGCTGGAGGTGCCCTTCGCGGCTGATCCGCTGGGCCCCTCGCCCTTCCCCGCCACGGTGGCGCTAGTGATGGCGCTGTGCGGCTTGGGGATGGTGCTGCGGCCGGCCCATGGCTTTTCCCGTCCAGAGCGGCTGCCAGCGCCGCCGCTGCTGGTGCTGGCGATGATCGGCTATGCCCTGCTGATGGTGCCGCTGGGCTTCATGATCGCCTCGGCGCTGATGGCCACCGTGGTGGCCCTGTTGTTCGGCGCGCGGATGGCGGCGGCCGGCGTGGTGGGGGTGACCACGGCGGTGGCGCTGTGGCTGCTCTTCGACAAGCTTCTGGACCTGCCGCTGCCCAAGGGGATCCTGCCGCTGTGATGGATGTATTTGCCGCACTCGGCGGCGGCTTCGGCGTGGCGCTGCAGCCCGGCAACCTTTTGCTGGCCTTCATCGGCTGCATCGTCGGCACGGCGATCGGCGTGCTGCCGGGCATCGGGCCGCTCAATGCCATCGCGTTGCTTTTGCCCTTCTGCCTCGCACTTCGGCTGCCACCGGAAAGCGCCTTGATCCTGCTCGCCGCGGTCTATTACGGCTCGGGCTATGGCGGGCGGATCACCGCCATCCTGCTGAACATGCCGGGCGAACCATCGGCGGTGCTGACCACGCTGGATGGCCACCCGCTGGCCAAGCAGGGGCGCGGCGGTGCGGCCCTCGCCATCTCGGGCATTGGCAGCTTTGTCGGCGCCACGCTCTCGGTCGTGGCCATGACCTTTCTGTCGGTGCCGCTGGCCAAGGTGGCGGTGGCCTTCTCGCCGGCGGATTACGTCGCGCTGATCGCCTTCGCTCTGTCATTGCTCGGCGCCGTCAGCGACGGGCCTGCGGCAAAAGCCTGGGCCGCTGGCTGCGTGGGGCTGCTGCTGGCCATGGTGGGCGTGGATAGCGGCACAGGCGTGGAGCGTTTCACCCTGGGCTCGCTGGAATTGCTGGGCGGCATTGATTTCACCGTGCTGGCCATCGGCCTCTTCGCCATCGGCGAGATACTGCTTCTCATCGAGACCAGGCTGCGCGCCGAGGCCGCCAAGCTGGGCGGGGGCGAAAAGCTCTCGCTGCGCGAGGTGATCTTCTGCGTGCCGACCATGCTGCGGGCGACCGGCATCGGCTTCGTCATCGGCGTGCTGCCCGGCGCTGGCGCCTCGGTCGCCTCCGCCCTCTCCTATACCGCCGAGAAGCGGCTGAACGAGACGAACGGCAAATTCGGCCAGGGCGACATGCGCGGCGTCGCTGCGCCTGAGACGGCCGACAATGCGGCGCAGATCGGCAATCTCGTGCCCATGCTGTCTCTCGGCATCCCGGGCTCGGGCACCACCGCCGTGCTGCTCGGCGCGCTGCTGATGTACAATATCACGCCTGGGCCGCTGCTGTTCGAACAGCGGCCGGATGTGGCCTGGGGCCTGATCGCCTCGATGTATATCGGCAATGCCATGCTGCTGCTGCTGAACCTGCCGCTGGTCGGGATCTTTGCGCGATTGCTCACGGTGCCCGCCTGGGTGCTCTATCCCGGCGTGCTGGCGCTGAGTTTCGCCGGTGTCTATGCCGCGTCCAACTCGGCCTTCGACCTGCTGCTGGCCATTGCCTTCGGCGTGCTGGGCTGGTTGTTCCGGAAGATGGAAATCCCGCTGGTGCCCATCGTGCTGGGCTTCGTGCTGGGCCGCATGCTGGAGGACAATCTGCGCCGCGCCATGTCGCTGAGCGATGGCGATGTCTGGGCGCTGCTGGGCTCGCCGGTCTCGATCGTGTTGTGGGTGATGACCGTGCTGGCGGTGCTCTGGCCGCTGTTCCGCCGCGCCAGGGTTTGACGCAAGCCGGCGGGCACGGCATCCCTCCCTCCCAAATCGGGAGACACGCCATGCTTCGCCGCTCACTGCTGCTCAGCCCCCTCGCCATGCCTGCGCTGGCGCAGGATGGGCCGGTCACCATTGTCGCCCCATTCACGCCGGGCACCGGTATCGACATCATGGCCCGCCTCTCCGCGCCGGTGCTGGCGGCGGCGCTGGGGCAGAATGTGGTGGTGGAGAACCGGCCCGGCGCCTCGGGCGCGATCGGCAGTCAGCATGTCGCGCGCGCGGCGCCCGATGGCCGCACGCTGCTGATGCAGGTCAATACCTTCGTCATGGCGCCGCCGATGTTCCGCACCGCGCCCTACGATCCTGTGGCACAGTTCACCCCCATCATCCACCTCACCAATGGCGACCTGGTGCTGGCGGTGAACCCCGACATCACCGCCGGTTCCATGGCGGAATTCATCGCCCTGGCGCGGTCGCGAAGCCTGGATTACGGCAGCCCGGGCAATGGCACGCCGCAGCATCTGGCGATGGAATTGCTGCGCCAGACCGCGGGTATTCCCGAGATGAACCATGTCCCCTATCGCGGTTCGGCGCCGGCGATCCAGGATCTCATCGGCAGGCGGCTGGCGGCGATGGTGCTGCCCATCCACACCGCCCTGCCGCTGGCCGAGGCCGGGCGGGTGCGGCTGCTGGCGGTCGGCAGCCCCGCGCGCCTCGCCGCCGCGCCGCAGCTTCCCACCTTCGCCGAGGCCGGCGTGGCGGGTGCCGATGTCGATCTCTGGTACGGGCTGCTGGGCCCGGCCGGCATGGCGCCCGCCCTGGTCGAGCGGCTGCGCGCCATCCTGGCGGATTGGGTGCGCCGGCCGGAGACCCAGGGGGCGCTGGTCGCCCAGGGCATGCAGCCCGTGGGGGCGGGGCCGGCCGATTTCACCCGCCTCATCGCCGCCGATCAAAGTCGCTGGACGCGCGTCGTGCGCACCGCCAACATCACCGCGGAGTAACAAGGCATGATCCTCATCCTCGGCGGCGGAATCGGCGGCCTGACCCTGGCCCTGACCCTGCATCGCGCGGGCATCGCCTGCAGGGTCTTCGAGGCGACGTCGGAGATCCGCCAGGTCGGCGTCGGCGTGAATGTCCTGCCGCATGCCAGCGCGGAGCTGGCGGCACTCGGCCTGCGCCCGGCGCTGGAGGCGGTGGCGGTGCAAACGAAGGACGCCTGGTTCTTCAACCGCTTCGGCCAGTTGATCCACCGGGAGCCGCTGGGCGAGGCGGCGGGCTACCCGCACCCGCAATTCTCCATCCATCGCGGCGACCTGCAGGGCGTGCTGCTGGCGGCGGCGACGGCCCGTCTGCCGGCCGGTTCCATCGTCACCGGCAAGCGCCTGACGCATGTGACGCAAACCGCCGAGGCGGCGACGGCGCATTTCGAGGATGGCACCACCGCCACCGGCCTGGCCGCCATCGGCTGCGACGGGATCCACTCGGTCCTTCGGAAGCAATTCTTCCCCGCCGAGGGGCCGCCGCGCTATTCCGGCTGCAACATGTGGCGCGGGGTGACGCGGCACAAACCCTTCCTCTCCGGCGCGCCGATGGTCCGCGCGGGCTGGCTCAGCCATGGCAAGATGGTGATCTATCCCATCCGCAACGACATCGACGATCAGGGCCATCAGCTCATCAACTGGGTGGCCGAGATCGACACGCCCGAACATCTCGAGCGCGACTGGAACCGCCGCGGCAGGCTCGAGGATTTCCTGCCGGCCTTCGCCGACTGGAGCTTCGACTGGCTCGACATCCCTGCCCTGCTGCGCGATGCCGATGTGATCCTGGAATTCCCGATGGTCGACCAGGACCCGCTGCCGCGCTGGAGCCACGGCCGCGCCACGCTGCTGGGCGATGCCGCCCACCCCATGGTGCCGCGCGGCTCGAATGGCGCGGGGCAGTCCATCCTCGATGCGGTGGCCCTGGCGAAGCATTTTGCGGCGGGCGGCACCATCGAGGCGGCGCTGGCGGGTTACGAGGCCGAGCGGCTGCCGGCCACGGCGGCGGTGGTGCTGCAGAACCGCGCCAACCCGCCCGACGCCATCCTGCGCGAGGTTTTCCTGCGCACCGGTGACAAGCCCTTCAACCGCATCGAGGAGGTGATCAGCCAGGAGGAGCTTCTGGCGATCACCGGCGGCTACAAGAAGGTGGCGGGCTATACGCTGGATGATGTGGCCAGGCGGGTGGCCTGAAGCCTGCCGGGGATTTCCGCGATCCTGGCCGGCTCGGCATTGGCGAAGGCGAGGCGGAGATGACGCGCCTGGCCCGGGCCGAAGAACGGGCCGGGCAGGCAGAGCAGGCCGGTCTCCACCGCCAGTTGCTCGGCCACCGCCAGGGCGTCCGGCGCATCCGCGGGGATGCGGAGATAGGCGAAGTAGGTGCCCAGCGCATCGAGGCGCCAGCCTGACAGTTGGGCCACGGCCGAACGCGCGGCCTCGGCCCTGCCGGCCATCACGGCGCGGTTGCCGGCGCGCCATGCCGCCAGCGCCGGCACCGCCCAGGTCAGCGCCGCCTGGGCGGGCCTGGCCGGGCAGATCTGATAGGAATCGAGCGCCTTGAGCAGCGCCTGGCGAAAGGCGCCGCCGCCCAGCACCGCGCCCAAGCGGTGCCCGGGCACGCAATAGGCCTTCGAGAAGCTGTAGAGATGCACCAGGTGGTCCTGCCAGTCCGGGGCGCCGAACAGGGCATGGGGCCGCGGTTCCGCCAGGAAATCGCGATAGGTCTCATCCAGCACCAGCCAAACGCCATGGGCACGGCAGGCCTCGGCCAGGGCATGGAGCGTGGCGGCGGGGTAGCAGGCGCCGGTGGGGTTGTTCGGCGTGACCAGGACGAGGGCGGTCAGCCCCGCGAGCATGGGCGCCACCTCCGCCGGATCGGGCACGAAGCCATTCTCCGGCCGGCAGGGGATGGGCACCGCGACCGCGCCCTGCATCGACAGCGTCATGGCATGGTTGAAGTACCACGGCGTGGGCAGGCCGATCCGCGCGCCGGGGCCGCCCAGGGTGGCCATCACCATCGCAAAGGCCAGGTTGCAGCCGGCGGTGATGGCGACATCGGCCGGGCTGATCGGGGCGCCGTAGAATTCAGTGGCATCGGCGGCCAGCGCCTCCCGCAGCGCGGGTTCGCCATCGATCGGGCCATAGCCGGTGCTGGCCAGGCTGCCCGCCGCCTCGCCCAGCCGGGCGAGCAGCGGCTCCGGCGCGGGATAGCCCGGCACCGCCTGGGTGAGATCGAGCAGGGGCTGGGCGCCACGGTAGCGCGCCGCCCAGCCCCGCACGGTGGGAATCGGCGGTGCCGAGGTGGCAAGAATGGTCGCGGAGAGCGCTGGCATGCCGGCAGGCTGGCCGGTGCCCGCCCCGGCGGTCAAGCCGGCAGGATGCTGACCGCCCCGCCATCGAGGCTGTAATAGGCGGCCTCGACCCGCAGCTTGCCCTCGCGCACCGCGCCGGTGATCAGCGCGTTGTTGTCGCGCAGGCGGCGGGCCTGGCTGAGCTCCGGCCGCGTCGGGTCATCGATGCGGAACTCGCGATTGCCCAGGACCACCCTGTCCAGCGCCTGGTCGGGCGTCGGGCCAGGAACCAGGGGACCAGCGCCATGCGCCGCGGCGAGGGGAAGGGCTGCGCAGGCGCAGAAAAAACCACGGCGGGAAATGGCGGCTATGACGGGACTCCGTTCTAACGGGCATTTATCCGAGGCGTCGGGAATAAACAAACGGCTTCTTTGTCACGGCGCTTCGCCGGCCGGGCGGCCGGTCACCCAGCGCCAGTGATGCCACAGCAGCCGCGCGGCCAGCGAGCGCCATGGCGACCAGGCCTCAGCCATCGCCACCAGCCCGCGCGGCGTGGGCCTTTGGTCCATCCCCAGAAGATCGGCCGCCCCCGCGGCCAGCGCGACATCGCCGCGCGGAAAGACATCGCGGCGCGCCTCGGCGAAGAGCAGGTAGACATCGGCGGTCCATGGCCCCAGGCCACGCACGGCGGCGATATGCGCGGCCGCCTCAGCATCGGGCAGGCCGGGCAGCGCAGCGAAATCCAGCTGGCCCGAGAGGCAGGCCGAGGCCAGGCTGCGGGCATGCGCGGCCTTGGGCCGGGAGAGACCGGCCACGCCGCACAGCGTCGCGTCATCCAGCGCCAGCAACCCCGCCGGCGTCAGCGCGCCGGGGATGGCGGCGAGCCGCGTCCAGATCGCCGAGGCCGCGGCATTGCTGATCTGCTGGCCGCAGATCGCCCGCAGCAGGCCGGGAAAACCCAGCGAACGCGTGCGCCAGGGCAACGGCCCGGCTCGGCTCTCGACGGCGCCGAAGCGCGGCTCGAGCAAGGCCAGCGCGGCGATGCCCGGCCGCACCCAATCCGGCTCAAAAGGCGGTGCGCAGCCGGAGCGCGAAGAGATGGACGGGACCACGATCGGCATTGAAGCCCGGATTGACCGCCAATTGATAGTTCACCGCCATGTTCACGCCCGCGGCCACCCGGGCGTCGTAATAAACCTCGGTGACCCATTCCGGCCGGTAGTTCAGCCGCCCGTCGCCGACGATGAAGCCGATGCCGCCGGCCTCGAGAAAGCGCCGCCGCCCGGCACTGGCGAAGCCGACATTGCTGCCCAGGCCAATGGTATCGGCCGGCCTGCCCCAGCGCTCGCCGCGCAGCGCGGCGCCGCCGGAGATGGAGGCGTCATGCTCGGTGAACATCCAGCTCTGGGTGCGGTGATCACCCCAGGAGACGCGGCCGAAGACGCCGAAATCATGGGTGATCTGCTGGTCGAAGCTCACCCCCATGGAACCCTTGCGGCGATAGCCATGGGGGTTGCGGTCGAAATTCTCGAAGCCGGTCTGGAACAGGTCGCTCCAGCGGTTCTGCCGGGCGCGGGTGAGCAGGCCGATGAGGCGGACCGCGCCCTCCCGCTCGCCGATCTTCCAGAAGCGTTCGAGCGAGCCCACCAGCTGATAGGCCCGGGTGATCGAGGGGTCGAGGAACAGCCCATTGGCCACGCGCGACACCTGGAAGGCGGCACCGCGCGCGGCATAGACCCCGTTCTCCCATTCCACCGCCGCACCCAGCGTATAGCCCCGCGCATCGGCGGCGAAATCGGTGGCGGAGCCTGAGACCAGCGCCCAGTTCAGGAACTGGGTGCGTGGGTCATGGGCGTAGCGATTGTCGTCGAAGATATCGAAGGCGCTGAATTTTCCCACCGTGATCGTGATGCGCTCGCGCGGCAGGGGCCTCGAGAAGCGCAGCGGGTCGTCATCGGAGGGGACGCTATCGGCCGAAAGCCCGATGGTCTGGCGGAAGAAGATGCGCGGCACGTAGAAGGTCGGCTCGGTGCTGCCCAGCCGGAACGCCTCGTTGTTCGGAAAGGCCGCGAGGCCCCGGGCGTTGGACAGGCCGAAGCCGCGGGTGACCGAAGGGTTGAAGATCACCTCGGCGCCGTCCCACAGCGTGCGGCCCAGCACCAGGTCGGTCGAGAGCGTGTTGCGCGCATTGGCGGTGGGTGCGAGCGAACTCTCGCCGCGATAGGGCGAGCGGAAGCTGGGGTGGCCCTGCAGGATGAAGGTGGCCTGGCCACGGACCATCCAGCCCTGTTCCTCCAGCCTGTCCTGCAGGGCGGCGAGGTCGGGAAACAGCGCAGCCTCGGGCGGGCCGATATTGGGCACGGCGACCGAGCCGAAGCGGCCGGTCTGCGCCGCTGCCGGCAGGCTGAGAAGAGCAAGGGCGGCGAGGACGGGCAGGCGCATGAATCGCCGGTAGTGCAGCCGGCCGGCCGCGGCAACCCAAACCCGCATCACGACGCGGTATTGTAACACCGGGGATTTGACCGCGGCCGTTTTCACCCCAAGACTGCGGCCATCACGGGAGACAACGACATGGCCGACTACCCCTTCACCCAGGCTGATCTCGAGGCGCTGAAAGCCTGGGACACGCCCACGATCTGCAACGCGCTGGAGCTGGTGGTGCCGACCCGCCGCACCCACGGCTTCACCGTGCGGCCGGTGCAATGCGCCTTCCCCACGATGAAGCCGATCTGCGGCCTGGCCCGGGTGGGCACGATCCGCGCCGCCTTCCCCTCCGGCCGCTCGAAGGATGCGGACCGCGCCGCGCGCATCGGTTGGTATGAATATGTCGCCAAGGCCGCGATGCCCACGGTGGTGGTGCTGCAGGACCTCGATGATGTGCCCGGCACCGGCGCCTTCTGGGGCGAGGTGAACTCGGCCGTGCACAAGGGCCTGGGCGCCGAGGGCTGCGTGACCAATGGCAGTTTTCGTGACATCGACGCGCTGGCGCCGGAGTTTCAATTGCTGGGCGTGATCAACCCCAGCCATGCCTATGTGCATGTGGTGGATTGGGGCCGGCCGGTGAGCGTCTTCGGCATGGCCACGCTCAGCGACGACGTGATCCATGCCGACCGTCACGGCGCGGTGGTGATCCCGCATGAGGCGGTCACCAAGCTGCCAGCGGCGATCGACCTGCTGACCCGCAAGGAGGCAGTGATCCTGGAAATGGCGCGCGGAAAAGGTTTTAACATCAAGAAACTGAAGGCCGCACTCGCGGCCTCCGAGGATATCCACTGATCCATGCGCTTCGAGGATGGCTGGTTTCGCTGGGATGAGGTGCTGGCCACGGTCGCGAAGGATTGGACCGACAGCAACCAGCACCTCAACATGGGCTATTATCTCGTGGCCTTCGATGTCCAGACCGACCGGCTCTGGGCCGAGCTTGGCCTGGGCCGGCCGCTGCGCGCGCGCGGGCTGACCACCTTCGCGGTGGAGACCTGGCTCGACTACCAGCGCGAGATGCTGGAGGGCGATACCATCGGCGCCGAAAGCCGCGTGCTGGATTTCGACCCCAAGCGGCTGATGGTGGAGCACCGCATGTTCCACCATGGCCAGCGGTGGACCAGCTCGGCCAATGAGGTGCTCTACCTCTGCGTCGATGTCGCGACCCGCAAGGTGGCGGCCTGGCCCACCGATGTGCTGGACCGTTTCGCTCAGGTCAGCCTCGGCCTCGCGGCCCGGCGCCTGACGATGAAGCGCCGGGCCTGACGCTTGCGGCCCGCGCCGCGATTGGGCACAAAGCTGCCACGTTGCGGGTGTGGTGGAACTGGTAGACGCGCCGGACTCAAAATCCGGTTCTGGTGACAGAGTGTCGGTTCGATTCCGACCACCCGCACCAACCCTTCCGAAAGGCCTTGCATGCTTCCCGATGGCTGGGTCTGGTACTTCGCCTATGGCTCCAACATGGACCCGGCCAGGCTCTTCGAGGCGCGGCTGGGCGGAGCCGGGGTGCCGCATGGCGCACGCATCGCGGGGCTGCTGGAGGGGTGGTCCCTGCGCTTCAACCTGCCCGCCTCCGCCGCCCAGGGCGCGGGCTATGCCAATATCGTCGAGGCGGCGGGCGCGGCCACGCCGGGCACGCTCAACGCCATCCCGCCCGAGGGGCTGACCGTGCTCGACCGCTATGAGGGCGTGGCGAGCGGCCATTACGCCCGGCTCGCTGTGCGGGTGCTGGCGGTGCAGGGCGCGATCGAAGCTGTGACCTATGTCGCCCGCCACCGCCTGCGCGAGGGACTTCGCCCGACCGAAGGCTACCGCGCTCATCTCCTGGCCGGTGCCGATCTCCTGCCGGCGCATCACCTGGCCTGGCTTGCCGCCCTGCCATGCATACCCGGCACAGGGCCTCAGTCTTCGTCCCCCCGCAGCGCCGCCCTCGGCCGCGGGACGGCCGGATAGCCCGGCACCGGCGCCGCGATCGCGCCGGGTTCCATCCAGCCCACCCCGCCTCCAGGGGCGATTCGCGCGCCCCTGGCCGATAGGGTGTGTCGCCGCACCGAAACCCGGGGTTTCGGTGCGGCGGCGCCTCATCGCATGGGAAGGGCGTACATCAGCCCGCCATTGGTCCAGAGGTTGTTCGGCCCGCGCGGCAGCGCCACCGGCGTGTTCTCGCCCATCGTCCGCTCATAGAGCTCGCCGTAATTGCCGATGGCGCGGATCACGTTATAGGCCCAGGCGGGGTCGAGCTTCAGCGCCTGGCCCAGCTCGGGCGTCACACCCAGCAGGCGCCTTGTATTGGGGTTGGTGCTGGTGCGGCGCATTTCCTCGGCATTGGCGCGGGTGATGCCCTGCTCCTCGGCCTCGATCACGGCCGTGGTGTACCAGCGCACGAGGTCGTGCCAGTCATCGTCGCCGCGGCGGATATAGGCGCCATAGGGCTCCTTGGAGAAACGCTCGGGCAGCACCGTCCATTCCCGGGGGTTCTGCATGGTGGAGCGCACGGCGGCGAGCTGCGAGGCGTCGGAGCCGAAGCTGTCGCAGCGGCCGGCCTGAAGTGCGGCGGCGGCCTGGTCGGTGCGCTCGAAGACCACGGGGCGGAACGGCACGTTCACGGAGCGAAAATAATCCGCCGTCACCTGCTCATTGGTGGTGCCCTGGATGAGGCAGATGGTGGCGCCGTTCATCTCCCGCACCCGGCTGACACCGAGTGCGTTGCGCACCAGGAAGCCGTGGCCGTCATAGAAATAGGTGGTGACGTGGCGCAGGCCGAGCGTGATGTCGCGCAGCATGGTCTGCGTGCTGGTGCGGAACAGCACATCCACCTCGCCCGAGCCCAGCGCGGTGAAGCGCGTCGACGAGGAGAGCGGCACGAAGCGCACCTTGGTGATGTCGTTGAAGATCGCCACCGCCAGGCCGCGGCAGAGATCGACGTCAAAACCCTGCCACTCGCCCCGGCTGTCGGGCAGGGCGAAACCGGCGACGCCGGTGTTGATGCCGCAGTTGAGCATGCCCCGCGCGCGGATGCCGTCCATCACCGGCCCGGCGATGGCCGGTGCCGCACCCAGAAAGGCCGATACGGCAAGCGCCGCGGCCACAAGACCTCGTTTCAACATTCGATCATCTCCCGGAGAAAAGCCTCGGGCGGGATGGTTGGACGTGGCGGGCGGCGGGTCAAGCCGATCATGGCGGGGCCACCCCACGGGGAATGGAACTTCGGCCGATCATCAGCCCGTAAAGCCGGCGCCAGAGCGCGATATGGCCTCCGATGACGACAATTGGCTGATCGAACAGCCCGGCCGCGTGCCGGGGCAGCAGGATCTTGTGGAAATAATCGGACAAATCCGGGTCGGGCAGCATCCAGCTCGGCGCGCGCAGAGCGGAATCCAGTCCCAACCGGCGGGCCAGGCGCAGCCCGGCCAGGCCCTGGATGCGCCAGGCCCGGCGGAAGGCCCGGCAGACCCAGTACTGGATGGCCTCCAGGCCCGGTCGCGCGCGGGCGACGAATTTCAGCATCATGCTCCACAGCCCGGCATGCGCCCAGCGGCGGAACAGCCGGCTCATGCTATCGGGCTTGCCATAGGCGCCGGGCAGGTTCTTCCATGGGCCGTTGAAGCAGGCGGCGTGGAAGCAGCCATCCAAAGCCCGCCTGGCCCCGGCGATGGTGGGGCGGCCGGGGCCGGGATGGACGAAGACCATGAAATGCATCACCGCCTCCCACTCCGCATCGGTCATCGGGCGCCAGGGCACGGGCCTGGTCAGGCGGGCCTGGATGCCGGGGGGTGTGACGCGGAAATGGGCCAGGGGTTGGGGCATGGGGGGCTCCGTTCTGCTGGCACATCAGCATATCGGCGCGGAATTTACAAGGAATTTATGCCGATTTCACTGCGGCGGCGCGGCGGCGCGCGGGATGGAAACCGGCGCCTTATGCGGTACTCCTTGGGCGGAGTGGGCAGGCCAGCGATCGCCATTTCCGCTTCACATGTGCTGCACATGCACCTACATTGCACGAATGGATGCCATCCTCGAATCCACCGTCATGATCCAGATCCGCAACGCGCCGGAATCGCTGCACCGCACGATGAAATCCCGCGCCGCCCAGGCAGGCATGTCGCTGTCGGACTACCTGCTCCGCGAACTCCGGCAGATCGCGGAACAGCCGACGATGGAGGAGTGGCGGGCGCGGCTGCACACCCGTTCCAGAACCAATACCAGCCTCAGCGCGGCCGATATGGTGAGGGCAGAGCGCGATCGGGCGTGATCGTCGTCGACGCCTCTGTCCTCATTGAAATCCTCCTCCGCATGCCCGGGGCCGAACGCGCGGAGGCGCTTGTCCTGGGAGCCGGCCACAGCCTGCATGCGCCGCACCTCATCGACGTCGAGGTGGCGCAGGTCGTGCGGCGCATGGCCAGGCTGGGTGAGATCGAGACGGAGCGTGCGGCCCAGGCCGTGGCCGACCTGGCCGCCATGACGCTGCGACGCTACCCCCATGCCGCGCTGCTGCCGCGGATCTGGGCGTTGCGAAACAACCTCACCGCCTATGACGCGAGCTACGTCGCCCTGGCGGAAACACTGGATGCGGTGCTGGTCACGCAGGACCGCCGCCTGGCCGCGGCTGGCGGACATCACGCGCGGGTCGAACTGGTCTGAGCACAAGCCCCGGGCGCGGCGGAGAGGCATCCGGTCAGCGCGGGGGGCCGAAGCCCCCCCTCACCTCACCGGAACGGCGGCGCGTAATGCAGCCCGCCCCGGGTCCAGATCTCATTCTGCCCACGCGGCATCGCCACCGGCGTGCCCGGCCCGAAATGCCGGTTGTACATCTCGCCATAATTGCCGATCGCCCGCACCGCATTCAGCGCCCAGGCGGGATCGAGCCGCAGCGCCTGCCCCACCTCGGGCAATGCGCCCAGCAGCCGGCGGACATTGGCATCCTGCGAATTCGCCCGCATCTCAGCCGCATTGGCGCGGGTCACGCCGCTCTCCTCCGCCTCCATCAGCGCGAAGACGAACCAGCGGACGATGTCGAACCAGTTCTCGTCGCCGCGGCGGATCACCGGGGTATAGGGTTCCTTGGAGAAGCGCTCGGGCAGGATCACCCAATCCGCCGGCGTCGCCAGCGCGCTTTGCGCCGCCGCCAGGCCCGAGGCATCCATGCCATAGGCATCGCAGCGGCCCGAGGCGAGGGCACGGACGACCTGGTCCTGCTCGGCGAAGAGCACGGGGGTGAAGGCGAGGTTCCGGCTGCGGAAATACTCCGCCGTGATGCCCTCATTGGTGGTGCCCTGCAGCAGGCAGATCGAGGCGCCGGCCAGCCCCGCGACACTCGTCGCATTGGCCGAGCGGCGGACGATAAAGCCGTGCCCGTCATAAAAGTAATTGGCGGTGAAGCGCAGCCCCAGCGTGCTGTCGCGCAGCACGGTGTGGGTGGAGGTCAGCATGAGCACATCCACCTCGCCAGCACTCAGCGCGGTGAAGCGGGTGGCGAAGCTCAGGGGCACCCAGCGCACGCGCGTCGCATCGCCGAAGATGGCGGCGGCGAGGCCGCGGCAGAGATCGGCCACCATGCCCTCCCACTCGCCGCGCGAATTCAGCGTGGCGAAGCCCGGCGTGGTGGTGTTGACGCCGCAGGCGAGCTGGCCGCGCGCCCGCACGGCATCGAGCGTGGCCTGGGCCTGGGCGCCACCGGGTGCGGCGAGCATCAGGCCGAGCGCGGCCCCCATCATCCAACGCATCATCGCGGTCCGGCCTTTCTGGTGAGGCCACCATCTCGGCGCCCCGGCAGGGCCGGGTCAAGCTTGCGCGGATTGCGATTGCGTTATCCGGCCATCCTCCATCGCGACGATCCGGTCGGCGATGTCGAGGATGCGCGGGTCATGCGTCACCAGCAGGATGGGCGTGCCCCGCCGGCGCGCGAGGTCGCGCAGGAGATGCACCACCTCCTGCCCCGAGACGCGGTCGAGGGCTGCGGTCGGCTCATCGGCCAGGATGAGCCCGGGCTCGGCCACCAGGGCGCGGGCCACCGCCACGCGCTGCCGCTGCCCGCCCGAGAGCTTGGCCGGCAGCTTGTCGATATGGTCGGCCAGGCCCACCGCGCTGAGCATCTCGGCCGCCCGGCCCAGCCGCTCGGCCTCCGACATGCCGCCATGCAGCTCCAGCGCCATGGCGACATTCTGCCGCGCGGTGAGGAAGCCCAGCAGGTTGTGGCTCTGGAAGATGAAGCCGATGCGGCTGCGCAAGGCCACCCGCTCGCTCTCGCGCGAGGCGAGGAGCTGCTGCCCGAGCACCCGGGCGGAGCCGAGCTGCATGGCGCGAAGCGCGCCGACCAGCGTCAGCAGCGTGGTCTTGCCCGAGCCGGAGGGGCCGGTGAGCAGCACGATCTCGCCGGCATCGATGCGCAGATCGACCTCGCGCAGCACGGTGCGGCGCAGCTCACCCTCGCCATAGGCGAAGGAGACGTCGTGCAGCTCGACCGGCGCGCCCCCGCCCAGGGCCGGGGGGCGGTCACGGCCGGAGGGCGCAAGGATTGGCGCGGCCACCATCAGAACATGTCGGCCGGATTGGCTTCGCGCAGCTTGCGCATCGCGAGCAGCCCCGCAACGAAGCACATCGCGAAGATCAGCAGGAAGACCGAGATCGCGCGGTCGGGCGGCATGTGCAGCGGCAGGAAGGTTGCGCCGGCAACGAAATCATAGAGCAGGATCGACAGCCCGAAGCCCGGAATGAAGCCGATGACGGCCAGGATCACCGCCGCCCCCAGCACCACGCGGCCGAGATAGCCGTTGGAATAGCCCATGGCCTTGAGCGTCGCGTATTCGCTGAGATGGCCTGCGATATCGGCGAAGAGGATCTGGTAGACGATGACCATCCCCACCACGAGCCCCATGATCGAGCCAAAGAGGAAGATGAAGCCGATGGGGGTGCCGTTCTCCCAATAGGCCCGTTCGCCCTGCACCAGCTCGGTATGGGTCAGCACCACCACATCCTGCGCCAGCAGGGCGCGCAGGCGGGCCTGCACTGCGGCGGGGTCGGCGCCCGGGCGCAGGCGGAGTGCGACGAGATCGGCCATGCCGGCCTGGCGGGAAAAGACCCGGCGGAAATTGGTCTCGCTCATCACCACATTGCCGTCGGCGCCGAAGCTGGGGCCGATTTCCACCAGCCCCACCAGCTCGAAATCGCGCCTTCCGACCTGGATGTGATAGGGGCCGTTCTCCCGGAAGAGCCGCCCGATCGGGCCGAATTCGGGGCGCGAGCGGTCATCGAAGGCCACCGTATCGGGGCGCTGCAGGGCCTCGATCAGCGGTGTGAGGCCGGTGAAGGCGACCGCGCCGGCCGAGGCATCGAGCCCGATGACCTGCGCCGAGCGGCGGCTGCCCGTCAGCGGGTTGCGCACCGTCGCCTGCTCCAGATAGATCGGCACGGCCGCGGTCACATCCGGGTCGGCCAGGGCCTGCCAGGCGCGGGCGCGGGGCAGTTTTTCCGGCCGGAAGCTCGCCTGGGTCATGGGGTGCATCAGGAAGAGATCGGCGCGCATGGCGGCCAGCATATTGGTCGCGCTGTCGAACAGCGCGCCCTTGAAGCCGAGCTGCATGAAGACCAGCACGCAGGCGAACATCACGCCGGCGATGGCGGTGGCCAGGCGCGCGCGGTCGG
The DNA here is from genome assembly GCA_964395305.1 of uncultured Rubritepida sp. Classification (GTDB taxonomy): domain Bacteria; phylum Pseudomonadota; class Alphaproteobacteria; order Acetobacterales; family Acetobacteraceae; genus Rhodovarius. Next base: position 18,350 of record CAYNBM010000007.1, on the reverse strand, counting down.
CCTTGAGCTGGCGCCAGGCCAGCCGCACCGCAAGCCCGAGCCCGGGCAGCAGCGCGGGCGGGCGCCTTCGCACGGGCGCGGCCTCGGCACCATTGTATTCGGGCGCCCAGGGCAGCAGCCCGGGCTTTTGCGGCATCTCGTTCATCGCGGCGCCGGCGCCTCCGCCGGGCGGGCGACGGCGGCGGTCCCCACCGGCCGCAGCGCCACCTGCACCTGCATGTTGGAGCGCCGGGCGAGCAGCGCGCGGCCCTCCTCGCCCAGGGTCAGCCGCACCTCGACCGTGCGGGCATCCACCGCGGCCACCGGGTCGGTGCCGGCCTGCACGGTGCGGCGCACGGTCAGGCCGATCTCGCGCAGCGTGGCGGCGTAGCGTCGGCTTTCGCCGGGCACGATCACCTCGCCTGCCATGCCCACCGCCAGGCGCGGAATGTCGGTCTCATAGACATCGGCCACCACGTCCATCGCGGTGAGGTCTGCCAGTTCCAGCAGGCCGTCGGTGTTGTTCACCTGGTCGCCCGGGCGGGCGAAGATGCGCAGGATGGTGCCGGTGATGGGGGCATGCACGCGGCTCAACCCGGCATCGGCGATGGCCTTGTGCAGCAGGGCCTCGGCGCTGGAGACGCGGGCCTCGGCCAGCGCCACATCCTCGGGCCGGGGACCGGAGAGGGTGACGAGGTCGGCCTCGGCCAGGGCGCGCTCGGCGGTGGCGCGGATGGTGGCGAAGCGGTTGCGCTCGGCCACGGCCTCGGCGCCGGCGCCGCTGGGGACCAGGCGGTCGGTGCGGCTGGCGTCGCGCCGGGCGATCTCCTCCTGCGCCACGAGGCTGGCGATGCGGGCGCGCTGGGCGTCGATCTCGGAGCGGCGGCCGCCGGCGCGCACGCGATCGAGGCTGGCGCGGCTTTCGGCCAGGCTGGCCTCGGCGCGCATGACCTCGGCATCCTTCACCGGCGCATCGGCGAATTCAGCGAGGAGCTGGCCCTCGCGCACCTCATCGCCCTCGCTGACATGCAGCCGCAGCAGGCGGGTGACCGCCATGCCACCGGGCTGGTTCAGCTTGCGGATGCGGCTGCGCGGCTCGACCCGGCCCAAAGCGCCGACGCCCAGCGCGCCCGCACCAGGCGCAGCCGGGGCCTGGGCCAACACGATGGGGGCCGGCGGCGTCGCGCCGCGGCGGGCGATGAACAACCCTGCCCCCGCGGCCAGGCCGACCAGCACCAGGAGCAACAGCGAGCGCTTCATGGCGCGGCCTCCAAGAGGGTTTCAAGGCTTTCGCGCAGCGCGGCCAGCTGCGCTGCGTCGAGGATGTACATGCGGAAGAGATAGGCCATGAACAGCCCGTCGCAGGCCGCCATGATGGCCAGCGCGCGGCCCGGCCGCAGCCCGTCGCGCTCCAGATCGGCGCGGATATCGGCGAAGACGGCGCGCACCGGCTCGAGCAGCGCGCTGTCATGGTGGAAGGCCGCGAGAAAGACGGCGCTGGCGCGGTTGGTGCGCTCATCGGTGGCGAGCCCGCTGTCGAACTGCCAGGCCAGCACGGCGCGGGACACCCGGCCGGGGCCTTCGGGAATGGTGTCGCGCACCAGGTCGAACTGGGTGCGGATGAAATCGCGCAGGCGCAGCATTAAGCCTTGCAGCAGCGCCTCCTTGCTGGCGAAGTGATAGAGCAGGCCGCCCTTGGACACGCCCGCCTCACGCGCCGCGGCATCGAGGGTGAGGGCGGGCACGCCGCGGGCCTGGACGATATGCTCGGCCGCATCGAGCACGCGGGTGCGGGTGTCGGTCTGGGGTTGGTCGAGCATGGCGGGGATATAAACCGTCCAGCCGGTACATCAACCGTCCGGACGGTAAAGTTTTTTGTTATCGCAACGAAACGCGACATCTTTTCAGCCGGCCCGGCGCGCGGCATAGGGGTGGCATGAGCAGCCCCATCCCCCCCGGAATCATCGGCCACAACCGCGCGATGCTGACGCCGCATTACGCGGTCTTCCCGCCCATCGGCATCATGGACAGCCTGCTGCCCGGGCTTTCCGGCTGCATCCTGCGCTTCATGACCAGCCCGGCGATGGGGGCGAAATTCAGCGAGGCGATCATCCTGGTCGCACCCGGCGGCGGCACCACGGCGCCGATCGAGAACAAGCTGCAGCATTTTCTCTATGTGCTGAGCGGCGCGCTGGAGGTGGGTTCGGGCCGGAAAAAGCAGGTGCTGGTGGCGGGGGGTTATGCCTATCTGCCGGCCGGCGCCAAGCTGGCCTTCCGCAATGCCGGGGATATCGAGGCCCGCGCGCTGTGGGTGAAGCGGCCCTATACGGCGGTTGAGGGCATCGATCCGCCGAAGGCGAAATTCGGCCACCGCGATGATGCGCCGCGCGAGGATGTGCTGGGCCGCTGGCGCTACTGGCTGCTGGGCACCGGTGACATGTCGATGGATTTCGAGATGAACATCATGGGCTTCGGGCCGGGGACGCATTTTCACTGCGTCGAGACGCATGTGATGGAGCATGGGCTGTACATGCTGACCGGCCAGGGCTTGCAGCTCCTGGGGCGGGATTGGCATGAGATCTGGACGGGGGATTTTGTCTGGATGGGGCCCTATGTGCCGCAGCAATTCTACGGCACGGGTTGGGCGGGGGCGGAGTATTTGCTCTATAAGGACGTCAATCGGGATGTGGCGTTCCAGCGCCGCCTAACTGCCCTCCTGCACGTCGCCGGAAAGCGGACGTCTTGCCGGGCTGGCATCCCGCGGGCGCGGGGCTGCGCGCGGGCGTTCGGATTTCACCCGCCGGCCATCACCGCCGCCACCCCCGTCACCTCCGCCACCCCCCGCAGCCCCTCGATCGCCGCGTCATGGATCGCCGGCGTCATCGCCGCGCAGCCATCCTCCAGAACTGTGACATGGAAGTCCCGCACATGCGCGTCGCGCACCGTACTGGCCACGCCGCCATTGGTCACGATCCCCGCCACCAGCAATTCGGTGATCCCCGCCCGCCCCAGCACCCATTCCAGGCGTGACATGTAGAAGGCCGAATAGGCCACCTTCTCCACCGCGATATCGGCCGGGCCCAGCGCATCCACCACGGCGTGGCCCCAGCCGCCCGGCAGGAAATCGCCGCGCTTCACGAAGGGCCGCAGCCGCGCGAGATGCGGGCTGATGAAGGGCTCGCCGCCACGCCCCGGCACCAGGGTGAAATGGGTGCTGACCACCAGCCCGCCCCGCGCCCGCCACTGCGCCACCAGCGGCGCCAGCCGCCCCGGCAGGGCCGCGATCTCGGGCGCGCCGCAGCCCGCCCGGCCATAGGCGCCCTCGGGGTGCATGAAATCATTCTGCAGGTCGCAGAGCAGCAGGGCGGCGTTGCGCATGCCTCAAAGCTAGCCCTGTCGCCGGCGCCGCGCCAGGATGGGGCATGACCCCACGCCGCGCCCTGCTCCTCGCCGCCCTGCCCCTCCCCGCCCTCGCGCAGTGGCAACCCAACCGGCCGCTGCGCCTGGTCGTGCCCTTCGCCGCCGGCGGCCTGACCGACATCCTGGCCCGCGCCATGGCCGAGCCGCTTTCGGCCGCACTCGGCCAGCCCGTGGTGGTGGAGAACCGCCCCGGCGGCGGCGGCAATGTGGCGGGCGAAATGGTCGCCCGCGCCGCCCCCGATGGCCATACCCTGCTCTTCGCCAGCCAGGGCCTCACGGTGATGAACGCCGCCCTCTACCGCAACCTGCCCTATGACGCGGCGAATGATTTCATCCCCCTGGTGGTGGGCGGCGCGCAGCCCAACCTCATCGTCGCCAATCCGAGGCTGGTGCCCGAGGCCACGCTGGCGGAGCTGCTGGAACGCGCCCGCCGCGCGCCCGGCAGCATCACCTTCGGCTCGCCGGCCGCCGCATCCTTCGCCCATGTCTCGGGCGAGCGGCTGCGCTTCCAGGCCAGCGTGGACATCACCCATGTGCCCTATCGCGGCAGCGCGCCGATGCTGACCGACCTCATCGCCGGCAATATCGCTTTGGGGGTGGATGCCATCGGCACCTCCATGCCGCATATCCGCGCCGGCACGCTCAAGGCGCTGGCCGTCACCTCGGCCGGCCGCAACCCTGCCCTGCCCGATCTGCCCGCGGTGGCCGAGACCCTGCCGGGCTACGAGGCGGTGCCCTGGTTCGCCGTCTTCGCCCGCCACGACACGCCCGAGCCGCTGCTGGCCGCCTTGGACGCGGCGCTGCGCGGCGTCGTCTTCTCGCCGGGCTACCAGCGCCTGCTGGCCGAGCGCGGCGCCGACAGCTGGCGCGACGACCGCGCCGCCCTGCTCGCCCGGATGCGCGCCGAACAGCTGGTCTGGCGCGAGGTGATCCAGCGCGCCGCGATTCGCGCGGAGTGATGTTCGGCCCCACCATCGCCTGGGCCTGGGACGACCCGCCCGCCCGTGCCAGGCTGCTGCTGCTCGACAGTCTGGGCTGTGCGCTGGCCGGGCTGCGCCATGCGCCGCTGGCCGGCTTCGCCGCCGCACTGGCCGGCGCGATGCCCGGCGATATCCGGCTGCGGGCTGGCATGCCCGGCCTTTCGCCCGCCGGCGCCGCCGCCATCCTGGCCGCCGCGATGTGCTGGGACGAGGCGAATGACGGGCTGCCCCAGGCGCATGGCCGGCCCGGCCTGGCCTGCGCGCCGGTCGCGCTCGTCGCGCTGCACCAGGGCGCCCCGCTGGCGGCGGCGCTGGCGGCCTATGCGCTGGGCTACGAGGTCGCCGGCCGGGCCGGCGAGATGTGGCGCATCCTGCCCGGCCTGCATGTCGATGGCAGCTGGCACGCGCTGGGTGCGGCCGCGACCGTGGCCAGGCTGGCCGGCGGCACGGCCGCGCAGGTCGGGCAGGCCTGCGCCATCGCGTCCTGCCAGATCCCGCTCTCGCTCTATTCCCCGATCGCGGCGGGGCTGGATGGGCGCAACAGCTACCCCGCCCATGCCGTGCTGCTCGGCCATATGGCGGCGGCGGCGGCGTTGGGCGGCATGGCCGCGCCCGATGACGCCTTCGCCACCGCCCAGGCCATCATCCTGCCCCAGGCGCCCCGCGCGGCCACGCCAACAGGCGAATGGCTGCTGGAGCGGGCCTATCTGAAAGCCTATCCGGGCGTGCGGCACGCGCATTACGGCGCGGCGGCGGCCATGGCACTTCATGCGGCGCTGGGCGGCGCCCCGGCCGGCCCCACCCGGCTGCGCCTCGCCACCTATGCCGAGGCACTGCGCTATGCCGGCAATCGCGCGCCGCGCAGCATGATCGCGGCGCAGTTCAGCCTGAGCTGGGCGGTGGCCGCTGCCCTGGCCCGCGGCCGGCTCACGCCCGATGAATTTTCCGCGCCCGCGCTGGCCGACCCCGCGCTGCGCGGGCTGGAAGCCCTGGTCGAGCTGGTGGAGGAGCCTGGCCTGGGTGAGGGCCGCGCCGCCACCCTCACCCTCGACTGCGCGCAGGGGCAATTCAGCCATCACATCGACACGCTGCATGGCGATGCCGCAACACCCATGGACGCCGCGGCGACGGCGGAGAAATTCACCGGGCTGGCCGGCGGTCATGCCGGCATCGCCGATTGGCTGCTGCATGACGGCCCGCGGCAAAGCCTCTTCCCACCCGGTTGACGCGCGCGGCCTTCCGCTCAACCCTGCATCGATACCCGGAGAGGAAATCCAGCAATGAGAATCACCGCATGAGCCAAGCCTATATCGTGGGCGCCTTCGAGCACCCCACCCGCAAGGCCGACACCAAATCCATCGCCCAGCTGCATGCCGAGGTCGCCTTTGGCGCGCTGCAGGATGCCGGGCTCTCGGTCGATGACATCGACGGCTATCTCTGCGCCGGCGACGCGCCGGGCATGGGCGGCCTTTCGATGGCCGAGTACATGAACCTGCGCAAGCTGCGCTACATCGACAGCACGGACACCGGCGGCTCGTCCTACGTCATCCATGTCGGCCATGCCGCCGACATGATCGCCCAGGGCAAATGCGATGTCTGCCTGATCACGCTGGCCGGCCGCCCGCGCGCCGAGGGCATGCAGACCGGCACCGCCGTGCGCTCCGCCGGTTCGGGCGTGCCGGACGAGCCCTTCGAACTGCCGATGGGCCGCACCATCGCCACCATGCACGCCATGGTCGCGCAGCGGCACATGTATCAATACGGCACGACCAGCGAGCAGCTGGCCTGGGTGAAGGTGGCCGCCAGCCACCACGCCCAGCACAATGAGCATGCGATGCTGCGCAAGGTCGTCACCGTCGAGGATGTGGTGAACAGCCCCATGATCGCCGACCCGCTGCACCGGTTGGATTGCTGCGTGATCTCCGATGGCGGCGGCGCCCTGATCGTCGCGCGCGAGGAAATCGCGCGGAAGCTGAAGCGGCCACTGGTGAAAGTGCGCGGCTATGGCGAGGCGGTGAAGCACCAGATGGCCGGCGCGGTGGACCTGTCCTATTCCGCCAGCGTGCAGAGCGGCAAGACGGCCTTCTCGATGGCCGGCTGCAAGCCTTCCGACATCAAGTATGCCTCGATCTATGACAGCTTCACCATCTCGGTGATCGTGCAGCTCGAGGATCTGGGCTTCTGCGAGAAGGGCCAGGGCGGCAAGTTCGTCTCCGACGGCAACCTGATCTCCGGCGTGGGCAAGCTCCCCTTCAACACCGATGGCGGTGGCCTCTGCAACAACCACCCGAGCAATCGCGGCGGCATGACCAAGGTGATCGAGGCCGTGCGCCAGGCCCGTGGCGAGGCCCACCCCGCCGTGCAGGTGAAGAACCACGATCTGGTGCTGGCCAATGGCAAGGGTGGCTCGCTCTGCACCCGCCATGGCTGCGGCACCGTCATTCTGGAGGCAGTGTGATATGACCCCCGCATTCGACCGCAAGCCGGCCACCCCCAATGAGGACCCGGACAACAAGCCCTTCTTCGACGCCGCGCGCGACGGAAAGCTGCTGATCGGCAAGTGCCTGGACACGGGAAAAACCTTCTTCCCGCCGCGCCATGTCTCGCCCTTCACGCTGTCCAACAATGTGGAATTCGTGGAGAGCAAGGGTCTGGGAAAAATCTATTCCTGGTCCGTCCAGCGCGGCAAGGAGCCCTATTGCCTGGCCTATGTCACGCTGGAGGAGGGGCCGACGATGATGACCAATATCGTCGACACCGACCTTGACGCGGTGGCGACGGGGCAGAGCGTGAAGCTGGTCTTCAAGCCGACCGACGGCGCCCCGGTGCCGATGTTCACCCCGGCCTGAGCTGGGTGGTCGCGATGGGGCGGGGGAAACCCCGCCTTTTAGCGGCGCGTCGCCTGGCCCGCGATCGCTCTGGGTCGAAACACCCAGAGCGCCCATTGCCGGGCCAAACAAAGCTCGACTCACATCGCCCTGACACCGTCAGGGCGGTTTGAGTCTGGAACAAAAAAAGTACGTTCCGGCACAGAAACCACTTTCCTTCCGCGAATTGCATCGATAGGATTACACGTATAGGTGGCAGAACCGCGCAGCAATGCACGGCGGCATCCAGCCGGCCCCAGCGGACATGATGCGATGAGCGTGACACTGACCCGCCGTTCCCAGGGCCCGACAGGCCAGGATTTCAACGGCCAGAGCGATTTTCCCGAGCTTTCGGCGGATGGGCTCTTCGTCGTTTTCTCGACCGAGGCGACGAATGGGTTCCTCGCCGACAACAATGGCGTGCCCGATATCTGGCGCCAGAACCGCGACACCGCGGCGCTGGAAAGGGTCTCCAGCACCACCGCCGGCCAGGCCACCGATGGTGCCAGCTTCTCGGCGGTGATCTCGGGCGATGGCCGCTACGTCGCCTTCACCAGCCTGGCGACCAACCTCACGATCAGCGACAGCAACGGCTTCGCCGATGTGTTCCGGCGTGACATGGACACCGGCGCGGTGCTGCTGGTCTCCTCGGCGCCCGATGGGCTGCCGGCCAATTCCGTCTCCTTCGGCCCCGCGATCTCGGCCGATGGGCGATACGTGGCCTTCCTCAGCGCCGCCAGCAACATCGTGGGTGACGACACCAACCTCTCCGTCGATGTCTTCCTGCGCGACATGGTGACGGCGCAGACGCGGCGGGTGAACCTCGCCGCCGATGCCACGGAGGCGAGTTCCGGCGCGATCAGCCGCCCTGCCCTCTCCGCCGATGGCCGATACGTCGCCTTCGACAGCGCCGCCGCCAACCTCACCGCCAATGACGCCAACAGTCGCGACGATGTCTTCGTCAAGGATATGCAGACCGGCGCGATCCGCCGCGCCTCGGAAGGCGCCAATGGCGAGGGCATGGCGGGCACGCTGGAGGGTATCCTCCGCCCCGCGATTTCGGCCGATGGCCGCTATGTCGTCTTCGCCACCGCGGCCGGCAACCTCGTGGCCGGCGACAGCAATGGCGTGGCCGACATCTTCCGCAAGGATCTGCAGACCGGCGCCCTGGCCCGGGTCTCGGTCGATGGCCTGGGCAACCAGGGCAATGCCGAAAGCCGGGACGCCGATATCTCGGCCGATGGGCGCTATGTTACCTTCACCTCGCTGGCCAGCAATTTCGCCAGTGCCGATACGCCGCTGAGCGCCGATATCTTCGTCAAGGACATGGTGACGGGCACGCTGCTGCTGGTCTCGCGCGATGCGGCCGGAACGCCCGCCTTCGGCCAGTCCACCAGCGCCAGCATCAGCGCCGATGGCAGCACGCTGGCCTTCGCCAGCACCGCCTCGACCATCACCACCCCCGACAGCAATTTTCTCCAGGATGTCTTCGCGGCATTGCTGGGCGCGCCCTCGGGCACCCAGACCGGCACCGAGGGGCCCGACCTGCTGATCGGCGGCGGCGGTGCCGACCACCTCATCGGCCTGGGCGGCGACGACATCGTCGATGGCAGGGATGGCAGCGACACGCTGGAGGGCGGCGAGGGCAATGACGCGATGATCGGCGGCCCGGGCAATGACGCGATGATCGGCGGCCCGGGCGATGACACCTACCAGGTCGATGCGCCGGGCGATGCGGTGGTCGAGCAGGAGGATGGCGGGCAGGACAGCGTCTTCGTCGCGATCAGCGGCTGGAGCATGTCCGCCAATATCGAGATCGGCCGCCTGGCGGGGGATGCGACCAGCCTCTTCGGCAGCGCCGACAATGAGCAACTCGTCGCCAATGCGCGGCTGTCCAGCACGCTCGATGGCGGGGCGGGCGATGACGTGCTCTGGGGCCAGGCGATGGCGGACAGCCTGCTGGGCGGCGTGGGCGACGACATCCTGCGCGGCGGCGGCGGCAGCGACACGATGCTGGGCGGCGAGGGCAATGATCAGGCGGTGATCGAGCAGCTCGGCGACGTGTTCATCGAGTTCGCCGATGGCGGGATCGACACGGCCTGGATCACCGTCCCGGCCTGGACCCTGCCGGCCCATGTCGAGATCGGCCGGCTGTCGGGCAGCGGCAATACGCTCTACGGCAGCTCCACCGGTCAGGCGCTGGTGGCCAACCCGCTGCTCGGCAGCGTGCTCCAGGCGGGCGATGGCGCCGATGAGCTCTGGGGCTCCGACTTCGCCGATACGCTCTCGGGCGGCGGGGGCGATGACACGCTGCGCGGCGGCGCGGGCGATGACCTCATGCGCGGCGGCCTGGGGAATGACACCTTCGTCATCGACAGCACCGGCGACCGGGTCGAGGAAAACCGCGATGGCGGCTACGACACCGCCTATGTCACCGCCAATGGCTGGGTCATGGGCGGCAATATCGAGGTCGGCTTCCTCGCCGGCACCGCCACCCGCATCAATGGCTCGGAGGGCAATGAGAGCATCATCGCCAATCCGCTCTTCGGCAGCACCATCGATGGCCGCGGCGGCGCGGATACGATCTATGGCTCACCCTTCGCCGATCTCCTGGCCGGCGGCCTGGGCAATGATGTGCTCTCGGGGCTGGCGGGGGCGGATCTCTTCGCCTTCCACATCGCCAATTGGGGGCAGGATTGGGTGTTGGATTTTGCCCGCGCCGAGGGCGACAGGCTGGATTTCCGCGGCAGCGGCGTGCTGGGCTTCAGCCAGCTCAGCCTGGTGGCCAATGGCGCCAATACCATCCTGGTCTTTGGCAACCAGGCGGTGACGCTGCGCGGCGTGACCGATATCGGGGCGGGCGATTGCCTGTTTTAGAGCATGATGCGTTGAGGCGGAATCGCCGAAAACGCTGAATCATCTCTCAGCAGTGGCTAGACCATGCGCAGTGAACGCATGTGAACGCAGCATGGTCTAGCCCAGTTCGATCCGCGCCTCGCGCACCACCCTTCCCCAGCGCTCATGCTCCTCGGCCAGGAAGGCGCGGAATTCCTCCGGCGTGCTGGGGCGCGGCTCGCTCGCCTCCAGCGCCAGCTTCTGCTCAAGCTCGGTATGGCCCAGGGCCTTGCGCGCCGCCTCGTTCCAACGGGCGATGATCGCAGGCGCCGTGCGCGCCGGCGCCACAAGCCCGGTCCAGTTCAGCGCGACCAGCCCGGGGAAGCCGGCCTCGGCAAAGCTTGGAACGCCCGGAAAGGCACCGCTGCGCTGGGCGGCGGTCACCGCCAGGGCGCGCACCTCGCCCGCCTCGACCAGTCCGCGCACCGCCGGCGGATTGGCAAAGAAGATGTCCACCCGCCGCGCCAGCAGGTCGGTGATCACCGGCGCCGCGCCACGATAGGGAACCTGGGTGATCTCGGCCCGCACCGCGCGGGAGAAAAGCTCGCCCACCAAATGCCCCACCGTGCCATTGCCGGAATGCCCCGCCGTGATCCGCGCCCGCGGCGCCCGGGCCGCCGCCACCAGGCCCGGCAGATCGGCCCAGGGCGCGCTGCGGGCGGTGACCAACACCAACGGCTGCTGCGCCACCGTCGAGATCAGCGCGAAGTCGCGCAGCGGGTCGAAGGGCATCGTTGGATAGAGTGCCGGGTTGATCGCCAGGTTCGAGGCCTGCCCCATGCCGATCGTCGTGCCATCCGGCGCCGCCTTGGCCACCACATCGAGCCCGATATTGCCGCCCGCACCGGGCCGGTTCTCGATCACGATGTTCCAGCCCTGCTCGGCCTGCAGCCGTGCCGCGACCTCGCGGCTGATCACATCCGTGCCACCGCCGGGCGGGAACGGCACCACCAGGCGGATGGGACGGTCGGGATAGGCCGGCTGGGCCAGCGCTGGGGTCGCCAGGGTCATCAAAAGGGCGCGTCGTCGCATGGTTTTCACTCCGCTGATCGGGCCGCACGCAGCGGCGCCAGGATGTCCTCATTGTGCTGGCCGGGGCTGGGCAGGTCGTGCCGGATCCCCAGCCGTCGTTCGCCGAACTGCATCGGCAGCGCGGGCACCTGCACCACCCGGCCATCCGCCAGGGTCACCGGCAGCAACCCGCCCGATTCCCGCAGATGCGCATCCTCGAACAGGTCCCAGGGCCGGTTGATGCGGGCGAAGGGCAGGCCTGCCGTCTCGCACAGCGCCTCGATCCCGGCCACATCGCGCCGCCCCAGGATGGATTGGACCAGCGGGATCAGCGTCTCGCGCGCCGCACTGCGCAGGTTGTTGGAGGCGTATTGCGGCACCAGCAGCGCCTCCTCGCCCAGCGCCTGGCAGAAGATCTCCCATTGCCGGTCGGTCACCACGCCGACGAAAATCTGCACGCCGTCGCTGGCGGTGAAGACGTCATACACCCCCCAGGCCCGCCGTCCCGCCGGCATCGGCTCCGGCGCCACCCCGGTGATCGCCTGCTGCATCATGGCGGTGGAGACGAGAAAGGCCGCGTTCTCGAACAGCGAGGCGGCCAGCACCTGGCCCTCCCCCGTCCGCTCGCGCTCGCGCAGCGCTGCCAGGATGGCGATGGCGCCGAACATGCCGCCCATCATGTCGTTCACCGGCGCACCCGCGCGCAGCGGCCGCCCCGGCGGGCCGGTCATGTAGGCGAGGCCGGACATCATCTGCACCACCTCATCGAGCGCCGTGCGATGCTCATAGGGGCCGGAGAGAAACCCCTTCAGCGAGAGGCAGATCAGGCGGGGATTCCTCGCCCGCAGCGTGTCGAAACCCAGGCCCTTCTCCGCCAGCGCGCCGGGCCGGAAATTCTCCAGCACCACATCGGCGGTGTCGATGAGGCGCAGCAGTGTCTCGACATCGGCGGGCAGGCCAGTGTCCAGCACCACCGATTTCTTGTTGCGGCTGAGGGCTGCGAAAAACCCGGTGCCGGAGGATTTGAGGTGGCGCGTCCGGTCCCCCCCCGGCGGCTCCACCTTGATCACCTCGGCACCCAGATCGGCCAGGATCAGCCCGCAGCTCGGCCCCATCACCATATGCGAGAATTCGACGACCCGCACGCCGTCCAGCGGCAGGCTCATGCCGCGCGCCGGAAGGCGGCCAGGCCACCGCTGCGCAGCAGGTTCGACGGCAGCCGGTGCCCCACGATGCGCTCGGCCAGCGCCGCCGCCTCGATCAGCGCATCGAGGTCGATGCCGGTCGCCACCCCCATTTCCTCGCAGAGAAACACCAGCTCCTCGGTCGCGATATTGCCCGGCGCGCCGGGGTGTCCGGCGAAGGGGCAGCCGCCCAGACCCGCCACCGCGGCATCGAAATGCGCCACACCCAGGCGCAGCCCGGCCGCCGCGCAGGCTATGCCAAGGCCGCGCGTGTCATGCAGGTGAAGCGATATCTTTTTCTCCGGCCACGCCTCGCGCACCGCGCCCACCAGGCGCTCCACCAGCACCGGGTTGGCCCAGCCCATGCTGTCGGCCAGGGAGATCTTTTCGATCACGCAGCCGGTCTGCGCCGCCACGCCCATCGCATCGCGCAGCGCCGCCATGGCCTGGGCCACCGGCACGGCGCCGGAGTAGTTGCAGCCGAAGGCCGCCTGCAGCGAGACGCGGGAGATCGGCACGCCCGCGGCCTGATGCGTGGCGACATGGCCGCGCTGCGCCTCCAGCTGCTCGGCATGGCCGCGGTTGAGGTTCTTCCGGGTGAATGCCTCCGAGCCCGTCACCGTGATGGAGCCGTACAAGGACAGCCGGTCGGAAAAGGCCTGCGCCCGGGCCAGCCCCGCGGCGTTGAACCACAGCGCGGTGTATTCCACCCCCGCGCGCGGGGAAAAACCGGCCACCACGGCCTCAGCATCGGCCCAGCCCGGCACGATTTTCTGGCTGACAAAACTGGCGACCTGGATGCGCGCGACGCCGGTGGCGGACAGCGCGTCGATCAGCGCGATCTTGTCGGCCGTGGGAATCGGGCCGGGCTCGATCTGAAAGCCCTCGCGCGGGCCCTCCTCGGTGATCTCGACGCGGGCGGGAAGGTCGGTCATGGCGCAAACATCCTCATTGCGGTTGCACGCCGGCAGCGCGCAGCACGGCGCCCCAGCGGGTCATCTCATCGGCAACGTAGCGGCCGGCCTCGGGCAGGGAATTGGCCACCACCCGCTCAGCCCCCATCTCGATCAGCCGGGACCGCAGCGGGCCATCGCCGAGCACGGCGGCGATCTCGCGGTTCATCCGCTCCAGAATGGCCGGCGGCGTGCGCGCCGGCGCCAGCACCACCTGCCAGACCGAGAAGGTGGCGGCGGGAAACCCCGCCTCGGCCACGCTGGGCACATCGGGCATCACCGGGCTGCGCGCCGGTCCCGACACCGCCAGGGCGCGGGCCTGGCCCGACAGCGCCACCGGAAAGGCCGAGGGTCCGGCATCATAGAGCATGTCCAGCCGCCCCGCGATCAGGTCCTGCACCGCGGGCGCGCTGCCGCGATAGGACACCTCGGTCATCCGGATCCCCGCCGCCTGCAGCAGCAGCAGGCTGACCAGTTGCAACGCCCCCCCCGCGCCGGCCGAGGCATAGGACAGGCCATCCGGCCGCGCCCGCGCGCGCGCCACGAAATCGGCCAGGTTGCGGTCCGGCGAGGCCGCCGGCACCAGCAGCACCATCGGGCTCTCGGCCACGATGGTCACCGGCACCAGATCGGTCGCCGGGTCGTAATCCAGCCGGGCATAGAGCGTGCGGTTCACCGCATGCCCGGTGTTGGTGAACAGGAAGGTGTACCCGTCCGGCGCGGCGCGGGCGACGGCGGCCGCGCCGATATTGCCCCCTGCCCCGGTCCGGTTCTCCACCACCACCCGCTGCCCCAGCCGCGGCGAAATCGCATCGGCCAGCAGCCGCGCGATGATGTCGGTCGGCCCGCCCGCGGCATAGGGCATGATCATGCGGATGGGCTGCGAGGGCCAATCCCCCTGCGCCAGCGCCGGGCTGGCCAGGGAGAGGGCAAGAACGGCGCGGCGGCTCAGCATTGGACATTCCTAAATTTCTGTTTGACAGAAAATTATTTTATCTGCCAGAAATATAGCCGGGCCCGAACGGCACCGTCAATGGAAAACCCATGTCAGATCGCCGCCGCGGCCGCCCCGCTGGGCACAATCCCCCCGAACAGCGGGTCGAGGCAGTGGAGCGCGCCTTGCGCATTCTCGAGGCCTTCGCCGATGGCACGCCCCGGCTGGCACTGGCCGAGATCGCCCTGCGCACCGGCCTCTACCCCAGCACGATCCTGCGCCTCGCCGCCTCGCTGGAGCGCTTCGGCCATCTCCAGCGCGGTGGGGATGGGATGTTCCGCCTCGGCCCCGCCAGCCTTCGCCTGGGCATGCTCTACCGCGCCGGCTTCGACCTGGCCGAGCACCTCCGCCCCGCCCTGGCCCGCCTCGTCACCGCCACCGGCGAGACGGCGGCCTTCTACGTGCGCGAGGGCGCGGCCCGGATCTGCCTCTTCCGCCACCACCCCAGCCGGATGATCCGCCACCACGTGGAGGAAGGCGCCGCCCTGCCGCTGGACCGCGGTGCCAGTGGCCATGTCCTGCGCGGCTTCTCCGGCGAGACCGATCCGCGCGCCCAGGCCGCGCGTGCCGAGGGCCTCGCCATTTCGCTGGGCGAACGCGACCCCGAGACCGCCGCCATGGCCGTGCCGCTGCTGGGCGCCGGCGGCCGCCTGCTGGGCGCGCTGGGCATCACCGGGCCGATCGGGCGCTTCGACGGGGCGGCCCGGCCCGGCTTCGCCGCCAGCCTCAGGGACGAGGCCCAGGCCCTGGCCCGCTGCCTGGGCTGATCAGACCGCGCGCGCCGCGGCCATCCGGCTCTGTGCCCTTTGCTGCCACAACAGCAGCGCCAGCGCCGCCACCAGCGGCGGGATGACCGCCAGGTTCAGCATCGCCCAGCCGAGCTGCGCATGCAGAAAACCCGAGAGGAAGGCCGTGCAGGCCACGGTGCCGAAGACGATGAAATCATTCGCCGCCTGGGCGCGCATCCGCTCGGCCGGTTCATAGGCGGTGGCGAGCAGCGCGGTGGCCGAGACGAACATCCAGTTCCACCCCACCCCCAGCAGCACGAGGCCCACCACGAAATGCCAGAAGGTCTCGCCCAGCAGCGAGACCAGGGCGCAGGCCGCGGTCAGCCCCGCACCCGCCATCATCATCCGCCGCATGCCGAACCGGCCGATCAGCTGGCCGGTGACAAAGCCCGGCGCGAACATCGCCACCGCATGCCACTGGATCACGCTGGCCGAGGCGGAGACGCCGAAGCCGCAGAGCATCATCTCCAGCGGTGTGGCCGTCATGATCAGGTTCATCGAGCCATAGGCCACGAGGCCGGCCACGGCGGCGGCCACGAAACCCGGCCGGGCGATGATCTCGCCGATCGGCGTCGCCACCTTCTGGCGCGGCGGCGGCGGTGGCAGGATGGTGCCGGCCAGCAGCACCAGGCAGATCACCGGCAACACCGCCAGGATGAGATAGGTGGAGAGGAAGAGGTAAGGCAGCACCATGTCATAGGTGCGCTTGACGATCTCTGGCCCCGCGATGGCCGACAGGATGGGCCCTGTCATCACCAGCGAGATGGCCCGCGCCCGGAACGCCGGCGGTGCCACCTCCGAGGCCGCGAAGCGGTAGTGCTGGGCGATGCCGAAGCCGATGCCGGCAAAGGCCGAGCCCATGCAGTAGATGAAGAAGCTCGCGGTATAGACGCCGGCGGCGAAGAGCAGGCTGCCGATGATCGACGCGATCGCGCCCACCACGAAGCCGGTGCGGCGCCCGAGCCGGGCGAAGAGGATGCCGGCGGGAATCGAGGCCAGCATCACCGTCGTCATCTGCACCGCCATGGGCAGGGTGGCGAGTGCGGCGTTCGACGAGAGGGTGTGGCCGATGAGCGCGCTCATCGCCACCTGGCCCACCACGGTGGACTGCATCAGGGCCTGGCAGAAGAACAGCCGCCAGACGGTGCTGCGCATCTGGCGTTCGGCGGTCGCATCCATTCAGAAATGGCTCCATCCCTGTTGTGACAGCGCCATGGGCTGGCCTGTTCTGTCGAGCACCTGAACACCGGCCGGGCCCGCCGTGAAGTGCCCTATGCGCGTGATGGCCATGCCGGGGGCGGGCATGGCGCCGGGTGGCAGGGCGAAGAGCAGCTCATAATCATCGCCGCCGGTGAGCAGGGCGGCGAGGTCGGCGCCGCGGGCCTGAGGGGAGAGCGGCACCCGGCCAGCCTCCAGCACCGCGGCGCAGCCCGAGGCGCGGCAGAGATGGCCGAGATCCTGCACCAGCCCATCGGAGACATCCATGCAGGCGGTGGCCAGCCCGCGCAGCGCCCGGCCCAGGGCGAGGCGCGGCGTGGGCAGCCGGTAGCGGGTGGCGAGGTAGCCATCGGGGTCGGCGATGTCGCCGCGCGCCGCGCGCAGGCCGAGATAGCCGTCGCCGATCGTGCCGCTGACCCAGAGCGTATCGCCCGGCCGCGCGCCGCCGCGCCGCAGGGCCTGGCCGGGTGCGACCGTGCCCAGGATGGTAAGGCTGAGGCTGACCGGACCGGCGGTGGAGACGGTGTCGCCGCCCAGGACCTGCAGGCCGAATTCCGCCTGGTCGAGCGCCAGGCCGGCCACGAAGCCCTCAAGCCAGGAATCCGGCGTGTTGCGGGGCAGCGCCACGGTCATGAGATAGGCCAGCGGGTCGGCGCCCATGGCCGCCAGATCGGAGAGGTTCACCCGCAGCAGTTTGCGGCCGATGGTCTGTGGCGGGTCATCGGGCAGGAAATGCACGCCGGCGACCATGGCATCGGCGGCGAGGACCAGCTCGCGCCCCGGGGGCGGCGTGAGGAGGGCCGCGTCATCCGTCAGGTCCAGCCCGCCCTGCCCTGCCAGCGGCCGGAAATGCCGCGCGATGAGCGCGAATTCCGGCGGGAGGTTCACGCGGGGAAATCGCCCGGGCGCAGGCTGCGCGCCAGCGCATCCAGCACGCCGGCGGCGAAGCGCGGCTCCTCGGCGGTGAAGAAACCATGCGCGATGTCGAGATATTCGCGGATGATCACCTTGGCCGGCGGCTCGCGCCCGTCGCGCAGCTCCGCCGCCGCCGCACGCAGCAAGGCGCGCAGCACGGGGTCGAGCTTGGGGAGCGGCCAGGCCTCGGCCAGGTGGGCGGTGATGATGGCGTCGAGATCATCGCTGCGGGTGGCGGCGCGGCGGATGATGCCGGCGAAGAGGGTGACATCGGCCTCGGGCACGCGGCCATCCTCGAAGCCGCCCTCATCCTCCCTTTGGCCCGGCATCCGGCCGAGACGGTGGCGGATGAACTGGTCCAGCACGGTCTCCGGCGAATCGCCCGAGGCCTCGGCCTGGAACAGCGCCTGGACGGCTGCCACGCGCGCGCCGGTGCGGGGGCGGCCGCGGGGCTGGGCGGGCGTGGTCACGCCAGCGACCAGGCGCGGCGGAGTGCGACCTGCATGAGGAGGGCGAACATCGCCTCGCGCCCCTTGTTGTGGTGGTTGTCGGAGGAGCGTTCGATCGCCTGCTCGATGGTGGCGACTGTGAGCAGGCCGAAGCCGATGGGCAGGCCGGTTTCGACCGAGATGTCCATGACGCCGCGAAACGTCTCGCGGCAGATGTGTTCGTAATGGTCGGTGCCGCCCTGCACGACGCAGCCCAGGATGAGCACGCCATCATGGGCGCGGCCGGCCTGGATGGCCATGCGCAGCGCGGCCGGGAGTTCGAAGGCGCCGGCGACATCGACGACATCGAGGCTGGCGCCAAGCGCGGCCGCCATGGACTGGGCGGCGTTTCGCATGCCGGTGACGATGCCCTCATAATAGGGCGCCTGGATGAGCAGCAGGCGGGGCGCGGGGCCGGGAATGGTGGGAATAGGGCGAATGGGGGCGTCGGCGGTGCTCATGGCGGGGATGTGGCAGAGCATGGGGGATGAGGGCAAGCGCTTGAGGGCGAGGAAGTTGGGAGGGGGGGCTTGCGGAGCTGTCGCGGCTGCGTCATTTAACGCCTCAGAGAGCGGGCGGGCGTAGCTCAGGGGTAGAGCACGACCTTGCCAAGGTCGGGGTCGAGGGTTCGAATCCCTTCGCCCGCTCCAGTCGGTTT
>CAYNBM010000006.1:0-200149 GCA_964395305.1 uncultured Rubritepida sp. | reverse complement strand
CAGATCAGCCGATCAGGACAGCGGGCCGCAAGGCAGTTGAGGGAGGACGCTTACGATCGCCCCGACGATGTTCGGCGCCAGCAGCGTGAGGCGCAGCAGCCGCGAGACATGGGACGCGCTGACCTTTTCGGCTCCGCCTGCTCGTCGATCATACCGTGGCGGCCCGCCTCCATCATTCGCCGCCAGCGGAGCGCCCGGGGCCAGCGCCTTTACCAACGTGATGTCCGCCGCCGACGAGCCCCGGTTTGAGGTGCGGTGCGGCGTCAGGACCAGCATCCGCCCACCCCGCGACTTCCCTGGCCAACAGCCCCGTCTATGGTCGGCAGTGACACTCGGCTTCCATCAAAGCCCCGCGCGGATGTCCGTCTTGAGTTGGCCGTCCGTTCGCATCGGGTGCTTCTTTCCTTTTCGGTGCGAGACGCTCTGTCGGCGGCTGACGATGTGCGAAGCTGTTCAGGTGACTCGCGTGCCCAGCGGTGACCCGCTCCGACTGGTGGCGGCCGAAGGGGCAGGAGAGCCCTGAGCGCAGCCCAGCCGCTCACGAATCGCATTCACCAGACGAAGCCAACTTCCGCTTGACGGAAGTCAGCCATCCCCACACCTTTACGAAAGCGGAGGTTGGTCCGCGGCCAGCCCGCAAGATTGGCGATAGGAAACATGCCCGAAGCGACCCGCCGTATCGCCCTTCAAGCGACAGCATTATTGCCCCTTGCTGCCTTCGACTGTTCGGCCCGGGCGCAAGCTTGGCCCGATAGGCCGATCACGATCGTCGTGCCCTTTGCGCCAGGCGGGTCCAATGACGTGTCGGCCCGGCTGTTGGCGCCCAGGCTGCAGACCCTGCTTGGTCAGAGCGTCATCGTCGAGAACCGTAGCGGCGGCGGCGGGTCGATCGGCACGCAGCAGGTCGCGCGCGCGCAGCCCGATGGCTACACCGCGCTCGTCTCGGCGGCGAGCAACCATGTCATCTACCCACATGTCGCCCGCATGCAGGGCGCCACACCGCGCGATACACTGCGGGCCGTCTCCGCGCTAATCGAGGTGCCGCTTGTATTGGCCGTGCCGGCCCGCCTCAACATCGCGACCCTGCCGGATCTGCTCGCGCTGCTGCGGCGCGAGCCCGGCAGGCACGGCTTCGCCTCCTCCGGCGTGGGCAGCACCCACCACCTGGCGGGCGAGGTATTCGCGCAGAGGGCCGGCGTGGACATCACGCATGTGCCCTATCGCGGGGGCGGCCCGGCGCTGAGCGCCGCTCTGGCGGGCGAGGTCACTATGGCCTTCCTCAACCTGCCGACCATCCTGCCGCAGGCGCAGGCCGGCACGCTGCGCATCATGGGGCTGACCGAGCCGCGCCGCAGTGCGCTCCAGCCTGATATTCCGACGCTGGAGGAGGCCGGGCTTGCGGGCGTGCTCGTGCCCTCCTGGGCCGCGGTCTTCGTGCCGCGCGGCACGCCCGGGCCAGTGTTGGCGCGCTTCAACGCCGCCATCCGCGAGGCGCTGAGCGACGATGCGCTGCGGTCCCGCTTCCTGGCGCTGGGCGTCGATCCCCGCGCCTCGCTGCCGGAGGAGATGGACAGCATCGTCGATCGAGACTTCGCTTTCTGGGGGCCGGTGGTGCGAACCGCCAACGTCACGCTATAGGCGACTCCCGTCCCTTCGCCGGCCTGCGCGTCATCGACTGCACGCATGTCCTGGCCGGACCTTTCGCGGCCTATCAGCTCGCTGTGCTGGGAGCCGATGTCATCAAGGTGGAATCGCCCGACGAGCCGGACCAGGCGCGCATGCAGGGCTCCGACCGCCGCCTCAGCGAAGCGCGGATGGGCACTGCCTTCCTAACCCAGGCCTCGAACAAGCGCGCCATCACCCTCAACCTGAAGACTACCGGCGGGGTGGCGGCGATGCGCCGGCTGGCGGCGGGCGCCGATGTTCTGTTGGAGAACTATCGACCCGGCGCCTTCGAGGCGCTGGGCCTGGGGTATGAGGCGGTCTCCGCCATCAACCCGCGGCTGATCTACTGTTCGATCTCCGCCTTTGGGCATAGCGGGCCGCGAGGCGAGCAGACCGGCTATGACAATATCCTGCAGGCCATGTCAGGCATGATGGCGATGACCGGCACGGCCGAGGTCGCGCCGCTGAAATGCGGCGCGCCAGTGGTGGACTACGCGACCGGCGCGAACGGCGCCTTCGCCGTCGCCGCCGCTCTGTTCCAGCGCGAGCGGACGGGGCTGGGCCAGCACATCGATGTGTCGATGCTCGATGTGGCCCTGACACTCGAAGGATCGCATGTCACCGCGTACGGCTGGAACGGGGTGCATCCCGAACCGCATGGCAACAGCTTTCCTTTCGCGACGATTGGCTGCTACCAGGCGCTGGATGGGCCGTTTATGGTCGCCGCTTCGAACCTTCGCCAGCAGCGAAGGCTCTGGACCGCTCTGGGCCGGCCCGAGATGGCCAAGCGCAGCAACAGCGAAAGGCTGGATGCGCATGCCGAGGAAACCGCGGCGCTGTCCGCCATTATCGCCACGCGCAAGGCCGATGACTGGGAAGCCTTCCTGCAATCCCATCGCGTGCCCTGCGGGCGCATCCGGCGGATGGAGGAGACCTTGGCGGACCCGCATCTCGCAACAAGGGCGGTCCTGCACCGGCATGCGCCGGCGCCTGGGCTCGACCGTGCCTTGACTGTGCCGGTCGCCGCCTTCCGACTGCGCCATGGCGGGCCAAGCGTGGAGACCGCCCCACGTCAGGTCGGCGCCGACACCGAGGCCGTGCTGCGCGAGATCGGCTACAGCGCCGACGAGATCGCGGCGCTGCGCGCGTCAGGCGCCGCTTGAGGGCGCTGGCTGCTTGCTTCCAGTGGATGTGCAAATCGTCCAAAAATACAGCAGAATCAGTGATGACACAGCGTTTCGTCGCCAATGTCGCTCTCGTTATGGGCGCGGGTTGCGTGGGGCCTGACCAGCACCCTGACCGCGGGCGTGGACCACGACGGTTTTCCGCTCCCCGGTGAGCCGCTTGCCCAGAGAGGGTTAGATTTCGGTTCCCACCGCCGCTCCAGCCGGTTTCCTAACCTCACATTTCTACTCCACAGACAAAGCCGTGAACCACAGGATTTCTGGGGTTTTGCCGTGGCAGCTTGAGGGTTGGAGAACGCAACGAACCCTGGAACCGCTCTACGGAGGCCCGAAAGTCTCCGAAGCTCGGGGGTGGCCCGATTTAACCCTCAACCTTTATCCCATTGATTTTACGAAAATCTCCTTGCGTTGAGCTTGGGGGAATTCCACGAGCCGACCGCCCAGCAAACGCGCCCGGAGCGGGAAGATGCCAACGGCCAGAAGATTATTGTGGCGATCCATCGCGCGCGCCGCGGGCATGTTGCTCGGAGCAATAGGTCTGCCACCGAGAATGGAGTGCAGCATGGCCTCTGTACTTGCCCACTCATTTCGCTCGGCCATCGCGGCGGCAAGAAGCGGACCCGCTCGACGCGATGGTTCGGCCACGCCGACGAGGTGGCGATACGCGTCAGCTGGCGCCTGGTCCTGGCCTGGGACTCGAGATGCCGTCGCCTCTACTTCGGCGAAATCGCGCACTTCGCCGGCGATCGCGCGCGGACGCGCAATCCGGCCCATGCTTGGGTTGGGATCATCCATGGGTTCGTCCTTACGGGGTTTTGATAGGGCTCGTTGGCGTCAAGCAAACGGGGCTTTAATGCCGCCAGGTGCCCCCGTAGGAAGCAGGGCGATGGTTGCCGCAGGCGCTGGCGTGAGGACCGTTCTCAGCAAACTGGACAATCACGTCGCACTGACTCTGCGCGACGAGTTCAATTTCAAAGTGCAAGAGCTTTACATCTTCGCTGTCGCCAACTCTGTAGCGGATCTCCGCTCGCTGTCGGCCTGCGTGTGCGGACACCAGAATTGGCGACATGGTGCCGCGTTGCGACGGGCCTGATGCCGAGTATCCACGCCCGGATGTGCTTTGCGCGAGGCTTACGGTCGCCCCGAGGCTGACAGCAACGATCCAGACTCTTTCAGGCCGATCCGCGATGACCGAGACCACTGCGGCACCTTGGTTCGATAAGGGATCCTCAAAAAAAACAAGGTCTCCCAGGCAGGGCGCACAACAATGGCAAGGATCGCCGCGACGCAGAGACCGATTAACCATCGCTTATGAAGCTCCAAAAGGCATGGCTCCGCCGAAGATCTACTTGTTTATTATTCTTTTGTTCTCGACGTTAAGTTAAAAAACCGATCCACGTCGGCTGCCCTATGCCGACCCGGGTGCACCTACGGAGACGAGCATGCCGGAATATGCCTGGCCCGACGCGCTGCGCCCGGCGCGGCTGGTCTTCTATCTCCAGCACAACACGCTGCGCTTTATGGCCATCACCATCCGGCTGGAGGAGGCACTGTAGATGTCTGGCATCCTCCCCACGCCGCGGCTGTCGTCGCAGGCCTCCGCATGGTGGTGCCGCGGCATGAGCAGGCCACCTCCTACATGGCCGATGGCTATGCCCGGGCCTCGGGCCGCTTCGGCACCTGCATGGTGGTTCCGGGCCCCGGCGTCCTGAACGCCGCAGCCGGCCTTGCCACCGCCTATGCCTGCAACACGCCGGTGCTGTGCATTGCCGGCGACATCTATGGCCCGGCCATTGGGCAGAGCCTGGGCCTGCTGCATGAAATCCGTGACCAGACCGGCGCGCTCGCCTCGGTGACCAAATGGGTCGGCCGGGCGACATCGCCGGCCGAGGTGCCGCGCGCCATCCGTCAGGCGGTGCGCCACATGCGGGAGGGACGGCCGGGACCAGTCGCGCTTGAGATCTCGCATGACGTCCTCAGCGCGACGGGCGAGGTGGTCCTGGTCGCGCCGGAAGTCGTGCCGGCCCGGGCGCCGCTGGCCAATGACATCGAGCGCGCCGCGGCGCTGCTCGACCAGGCGCGGTGCCCGGTGATCTTCGCTGGCGGCGGCGCCCTGGCCGCCGGGGTACCCGCTGCCCTGCTCGCTCTGGCCGAGCGGATCGGCGCGCCGATCGTCACCGGGGAGAATGGCCGCGGCGCGATTCCGGACGCGCATCCCCTGGCGCTCAACATGTTGGCCGGGCGTGCGGTGTTCGAGCATGCCGATGTCGTCCTCGTCGTCGGCAGCCGCTTCGTGGATTCGGTCCAGGGCGCGCCCTTCTGGCCGAGCGCGGCGGCGCGCTATATCTTCCTCAATCTGGACCCGACCGCCTGGGCGCCGCCCCGTGCGGCGGAGGTGGCCATCGAGGCCGATGCGGGGCTTGGGCTGCGCGCCCTGGCGGCAGCGGTGACCCCGCGCCGGGCCATGCTCGACCTCGACCGCGTTCGCGCCTGGGGGGCGGCGCAGAGCGACATCATCGAACCGCAACATGGCTTCATCCAGGCCCTGCGCGCCGCCATCCCGCCCGATGGCATCCTGGTCAACGAATTGACGCAGATGGGGTATTATGCGCGCTTCGGCTATCCGGTGCAGGTGCCGGGCAGTCTGATCAACCCTGGCTACCAGGGCACGTTGGGGTATGGGTTTCCTACCTCTCTGGGGGTGGCTGCGGGTGCCGGGGGCCGCGCGGTCGTGGGCATCACCGGCGATGGCGGGTTCGGATGGGGCATGCAGGAGCTGGCGACGGCGCGGAAATACGACCTGCGTGTCGTGACGGTGGTCTTCAACGATGGTCACTTCGGCAATGTGCGCCGCATGCAGGTGGATCAGTTCGGGGAAAGTTTCGGCGCCGGGCTCCGCAACCCCGATTTCGCCAAGCTTTCTGATGCCTTCGACGTGCCGTATGCGCGCGCGGATGATGCAGCGGCGCTGGAGGCGGCGATCCGCCACAGGCTGGACGAGGCCGGACCCACCCTCATCGAGGTGAAGCTCGGCGAGGTGCCGAGCGCCTGGCACCTGATGCGACTGAAGGCGCCGGCCTTCGCCAGGGCGGCTGTCGCGCCTCCGAACCCGCTCGGGGTGCCGGCGCCGGGCGCCACACCAGGCGTCGGTGGAACGATTTGAACCTGTTTCTATGGGGCATGAGGCCGCCGTGGCAAACGCGCAGCAACAGCCATGCCGAGCTTGCGTTCGCCACGGCATGCTTTGAGGCCGAAAGCCTGGGACATGGGATGACGGTGGCTATCGACCCTCTCGACTGCCGCCAATTCAGTGATCGAGGCATAGCGGCCCTCATCCAGCATACGCTGGTACCGAAAAGGTGGCGCGCAGCCGGGTCAAGGCGTTGCTCATCGCCGGCTGGCTGAGGCCCACGCGCAGGGCGGCGCGGCTGACATGCCGCTCCTCCAGCAGGGCATCGAGGGCGACGAGAGGGTTCAGGTCCGTCGTTCGCAGGTTCATGGCATTGTATTGAAATGATGAATACCGTCAGAGCAAAAATCCATTTCCATTACACGCACGCCTGTCCGCATGGCCGCGAGCCACGCGCTGGACGTGGCCGACCCCGAGGCCGTGGCGGCGGTCTTCGACAGGCTGGCGTCAGGCCAGGGTCCGGCCGGAGTGCTGGTCAACAATGCGGGCGTCGCTGCCGTGCATCCTTTCCTCGAGCATCCGCTCGAGGCCTGGAACCGCGTGATGGCCGTGAACCTCACCGGCGCCTTCCTGTGCGGGCATCCGTCTCAGACTGAAAACCAACTGGAGTGCCAACCTCGCTACAGCGCCAGCGGCTTTTGCATGGAGGGCGGCGCTGCAACGCTGCTCGACGGGGTTCCCCGCTGAATCGCCGCGACGAGCAGCCGCCGGAACCAGTCATGTTCCGCGCTCCCCTCCCGGCGTCTGTGCCAATACAGCGCCCATTCGAATGAGGTGCTCTCGAACGGCACCGCCCGCAGCGCGAAGCCATCCGTGGGCGCGGCCAGGACGCGCGCCAGGCGCTCGGGCATGACGGCCACCATGTCGGTCGCGCGCAGCACCTCGGGCACAACCAGCCAGTGCGGCACATTGAGCGCGACCCGGCGGCGCTGCCCCATCCGCGTCAGCACGTCATCCACGAACCGGCTGTCCACCGGGCTGATCGAGACCCGCAAGTGGTCCAGACGCAGGAAGCCATCCAGGTCCAGCCGGCGCCGCGCCGAGGGGTGGTCGCGCCGGAAGACGCAAACCATGCGGTCCGCCAGCAGCGCATCGCGGCGGATCGCCGTGCCATGGGCGAGCCCCATGCTGATGGCCGCGTCGCAGGCATCCGCCTCCAGCGCCTCGACGGTTTGCGATGGCGAGAGATGCACGATCTCCAGCGCGGCGCGCGGCGCTACCCGCGCCAGCGCGGCCGCGATGGCCGGCAGGAACAGGCGGCCGAGCAGGTCCGACATCCGCAGCACGAAGCGCCGCTCGCACAATTGCGGCTCGAAGACCGGCCGGCTGGAAAAGACGCGCTCCGCCTGGCGCAGCGCCAGGCCGACGGGCCCCGCGAGTTCCCGCGCGCGGTCGGTCAGCTCCATGCCTGCCGGCGTGCGCACCAGCAGCGCGTCGTCGAAGGTGGTGCGCAGGCGCGACAGCGCGTTGCTCATCGCGGGCTGGCTCAGCCCCACACGCAGCGCCGCGCGGCTGACATGGCGCTCCTCCAGCAGCGCCTCCAGCGCCACCAGCAGGTTGAGGTCCACGGAGCGGAGGTTCATCGGGCCACCATCGATTCAGTGAATAGTGCTAGCACACATATCCATTTCCCACATGCCATAGCGCGGCTCCAATCTTCCTCTCCAACACAGAGGGGAGGGCATGATGGCCGAGACCGATGAACTCAAGCGCAAGATCAAGGTCTGCATGTTCGACCAGTACGGCACGGTGGTGGACATGCAGACGGGGCTTTGGGAAGTCGCGGTTGACTTCCTCAAGGCCAAGGGCTGGAAGGGCAACGCCTACGAATTCGTCACCTGGTGGCGGCGCACGCATTTCGAGAACTCGATGATCGACGCGCTGCTGCATCGCGACCACATGCCCTACCGCGAGATCGGCCACCTCTCCATCCGCCACGTTCTGACCCGCGCGCGGATCGAGCATACCGAGGATGAGGTGCGCTGGCTGGTGGCGCAGATCGTCAAGCTGCGCTGCTTCCCCGAAGTGCCCGAGGCGCTGGCCCGGCTGCAATCCAGCTACAGAATCGTCGTGCTCTCCAATGGCGACCCCGACATGCTGGAGGACGCCAAGCAGTACCATGGCGTGCCGTTCGACGACGTGATTTCGGTGGCCGAGGCCAATGCCTTCAAGCCGCACCGCGCCACCTATGAGATGGCGGCGAAGCGCTGCGGCGTGGCGCTCGATGAGGTGCTGTTCATCGCCAATCATGAGTTTGACTGCGTCGGCGCCAAGGCGGCGGGCATGCACACCGCCTTCATCGACCGCCGCAAGCGCCCCTTCGCGCAATGGCCGCACCAGCCCGACCTGCTGCTGCCCAGCATGACGGCGCTGGCCGATGTCATGGTCTGACGCGCCGCTCGCCGGCGTGCGGGTCCTCGACCTGACGCGCGTCGTCTCCGGCCCCTTCTGCACCATGCAACTGGGCGACCTCGGCGCGGATGTCGTCAAGGTCGAGGAACCAGGCCAGGGCGATGAAAGCCGCAGCTATGGCCCGCCCTTCCAGGGCGGCGAAAGTGCCTATTTTCTGTCCGTCAACCGCAACAAGCGCGGCATCGCGCTGGATCTCAAATCCGCCGACGGCCTCGCCACGGCGCTGGCGCTGGCGGCGCGGGCCGATGTCGTGGTCGAGAATTTCCGCCCCGGCGCGCTGGACCGGCTTGGCCTGGGCTGGGAGACGCTGCGCGCCGCGAACCCGCGCCTCGTGCTCTGCTCCATCACCGGCTTCGGCGCTGAGGGGCCCGACGCCGCGCGGCCCGGCTACGACCTGATCGTGCAGGGTGAGGCCGGGGTGATGGGCATTACCGGCCAGCCGGACGGGCCGCCGACCAAGGTCGGCACCTCGATCGCCGACCTCGTCACCGGCCTCTATGCCAGCCAGGCAGTGCTAGCTGCGCTGCGGCGGCGCGACGTGACGGGCCAGCCGCAGCGTGTCGAGGTCGCGATGCTCGACGCCCTGGCCTCGCTGCTGACCTTCAATGCGGGCATCTTCTTCGCGACCGGGAACAGCCCGACGCGGCGCGGCAACGCGCACGCCACCATCACGCCTTACGAAACCTTCGAGGCGGCCGATGGCTGGGTCAATATCGGCGTGGCCAACGACAAATTCTGGGCACTCTTCTGCGATGCCGCCGGCTGCGCCGATCTGCGGGACGATCCGCGCTTCGCCCGCACGACGGCGCGGGTGGAGAACCGGGCCGCACTGCTGGCCCTGCTCGCGCCGCTCATTCGCGGCCGCCGACGCGACGATTGGGTGGCGGCGCTCACCGCCGCCGGCGTCCCCTGCGGCAGCATCCGCACCATCGGCGAGGTCTGCACCGCGGCGCAGTTGACCGAGCGGGGCATGGTGCTGGAGGCGACGCATCCGGCGGCGGGCACCACCCGCTCCATCGCATCGCCCGTGCGCTTCGACGGGCTGCCGCCGCCCGCGCCGCGCCACGCGCCGATGCTCGCCCAGCACCAGGACGAGGTCCTGCGCGACTGGTTGGAAGCGGGGCGATGAGCCGCCGCCATTCAGCCCATGACACAAAGGCCGGAATGGCCACGACCACACAGGAGACGCCACCATGATCCGCAGCCTGTTCCTCGCCATGACGCTGGCATGTGCCGCCGTGCTGCCGGCGCTCGCGCAATGGCCCGAACGTCCGATCCGCATCGTCGTGCCCTATGGGCCAGGCGGCGGGGTGGACGGCTTCACGCGGCCGATCGCGATCCAGTTGCAGGGGCAGCTCGGCCATTCGATCGTCGTGGACAACCGGCCCGGCGCGGGTGGCACCATCGGCGTGCTGAATGCCGCGCGTTCGCCGGCCGATGGCTACACGCTGCTCTCCGGCGGCGTGCACCAGCCGATGGCGGAAGCGCTCTATCCCCAGCGCGGCTTCCGCATCGAGACCGACTTCGTGCCCATCGCCATCACCGCCATCGTGCCCAATGTCCTGGTCGTGAACCCGGCCACCGGGCTCACCGACATCAGGACCCTGATGGCCCGCGCCCGCGCCAATCCCGATGGCCTCACCTATTGTTCCTCGGGCAGCGGAACGTCGCAGCACATCATCGCCGAGATGTTTCTGCGCGAGACCGGGCTGCGCATGCTCCATGTCCCCTACCGCGGCACGGCGCCTGCGATGAACGATCTGCTCGCCGGGACCTGCCCGATGATGTTCGATGGGATGGGCACCTCGGCCGCGCAAATCGCGGGGCAGCGCCTGAGGCCACTGGCCTTGACGGTGGCCCGCCGCTCCGCGCTTTTCCCGGATATCCCGACCATGGCAGAGGCAGGCGGGCCTGCGATGGATGCGGGCACCTGGTACGCGCTCTGGGCGCCGGCCGGGACGCCCGCGCCGATCATCGCGCGCCTGCGGGACGAGGTGCGCCGCGCGCTCGCGGCAGCCGCCACGCAGCGTGTCTGGCAGCAGCAGGGCGCGGAGCTTTCCACCATCGCCGATGATGGTCTCGAAACCTTTGTCCGGGAGGAGACGCTGCGCTGGAGCACGCTCGTCACTTCGCTCGGCCTGCGCGCGGAATAAAGGGATGAGCACGGATTATGATTTCGGCACCGCCAGCGGCGCCTGGCCGGCCGCGATGCATGGGGCACTGCGCGCGCGCGGCGTGAGCCTGCTCGCGCATGTGCCCGATGGCGGCAACGCGCCCCTGATCGCGCGCTGCGAGGCCGATCCGGACATCACGGTAGTCCCGCTCACGACCGAGGAGGAGGGTGTGGGCGTCATCGCCGGCGCCTGGCTGGGCGGGATGCGCAGCGTGCTGGCGATCCAGTCCTCCGGCGTGGGCAATTGCGGCAACCTCTTCGCCATGCTGCGGTCCTGCACCATGCCGGCGCTGCTGATCGTGTCCATGCGCGGCGAATGGGGCGAGTTCGTGCCCTGGCAGATCCCGATGGGCCAGGCGGCGCCGGAGATGCTCCGGCTCTTCGGCTTCGACCTGTTCCGGCTCGAACGGGCCGAGGAGGCCGCCGAGGTGACGGACCACGCGGTGCGACAGGCCTTCCTCGGCGGGCGCGCGACCGCGCTGCTGGTGAGCCAGCGGCTCATCGGTTCCAAGAGTTTCGGCAAGTAGGAGGAACGCCCATGGAAAGCATGATCGACGGGCTGCTGTCGCGCCGCTGGGTGGTGTCCGAGCTGCTGCGAGACCGCGGGGAAATGCTGGTGGTCGCAGGCCTCGGCTCCACCGTCTGGGATTGCGCCGCGGCCGGCGACCATCCGCTGACCTTCCCGGTCTGGGCGGCGATGGGGGCGGCCAGCACGGTGGGGCTCGGCCTCGCCCTGGCGCAGCCCTCGCGGCAGGTGCTGGTCGTCACCGGCGACGGCGAGATGCTGATGCAGCTGGGCGCGCTCGCGACGATCGCGGTCGCGCGGCCGGCCAATCTCTCGATCGTCGTGCTCGACAATGAGCGCTGGGGCGAGACGGGCAACCAGCCGACCCATACGGCGGCCGGTGTCAGCCTGGCGGGCGTGGCGCGCGAATGCGGCATTGCGCGCGTGATGGAACTGCGCTCCGCCAACGAGGTCCCGGCGCTGGCGGCGGCGACGCGGCGCCCCGACGGGCCGCTGCTCGCGGTCTGCAAGATCGCCGCTGACAAACCGCCGTTGGTGATGCCGCCGCGCGATGGCTCTTATCTGAAGGACCGCTTCCGCGTGGCGCTGCTGGGCGCCGAGGCGGCGGCACAGTGAGCGGCCGCCTGGCTGCGGTGACATCACCCCCGCCCGATATCCATGCGACGGATATCGAGATCACCACTATCGATTTCACAAAGGGCACCTCCAGGCGCGAAGCTGCGCCGCAGCGCCGCAGCCTGAACATCCAGAAGGGTCACCCGATGCACCGATCACAGGCCACAAGCCCGGCGGGCCTCGCATGAGCCAGGCCTGGACGCATCACCGCAACGCCGAATGGCTTGGCGATTCCGCGGCGCGACATTCCGCAGTGGCAGCCACCCATTTGCGGGGCTGGGACGGGGCGGTGCGGGAAATCCGCCAATGGCCCGAGCAGGCCACGCAGCCGCTCCACACGCTGCGCCACGCCGCCGGCCGGCTGGACCTCGGCGCGGTCTTCTACAAGGATGAAAGTCAGCGCTTCGGGACGGAGCTCGGCAGTTTCAAGGCGCTCGGCGCGCCCTATGCCGTCGCCCGGCTGCTCGCCGGCATCGTCGAGCGGGCCACCGGCCAGCGCCCCACCACGCAGGAGCTGCGCGACGGCCGATACCGGGCGATCACCGAACGCGTGACGGTCTGCGTCGCCACCGATGGCAACCAGGGCCGCGGCCTGGCCTGGGGCGCGCGCACCTTCGGTTGCCGCTGCGTCGTCTACATCCACGGCCATGTCAGCCCCGACCGCAAGGAGGCGATGGAGCGGCTGGGCGCCATCGTCATCCGCATCGACGGCGAATACGAAGCCTCGGTCGGCCGGGCGAAGGCGGATGCCGGGATGAATGGCTGGCACTTCGTCAGCAGCACGTCCTGGGATGATTTCCAGACCGAACTGCCGCGTGACGTGATGCATGGCTACATGGTGATGGTGGAGGAGGCGCTGGCGCAGCTCCCCGATCCCGGCGCCATCACCCATGTCTTCGTGCAGGGCGGGGTGGGCAGCATCGCCGCCGCCATCTTCCTGGGCATCCACGATCATCTGCAGGGCCGCCTGCCGCGATGCGTGCTGGTCGAGCCGGTCGAGGCGGATTGCCTGTTGCAGAGCGCCGTGGCCGGCAGGGCCACACCGTCGGCCGGCTCGCTGCGCACGCTGATGGCGGGGCTGGCCTGCCGCGAGCCCTCGCCCGCCGCCTGGGCGATGCTGGCCTGGCTGGCCAGCGATTTCATCGCCATCCCCGATGACTGGGCGGTGGACGCGATGCGGGTGCTGGCCGATGGCGGTGGCGACCCGCCCATCGTGAGCGGCGAATCCGCCTCCGGCGGCATGGGGGTGCTGCTGCACGCGGCGCATGACCCCGGGCTGCGCGCGGCGCTGGGCCTGGGTTCGAGCAGCCAGGTCCTGCTGTTCGGCTGCGAGGGCGCCTCCGATCCGACCATTTACGAAAGGCTGGTGGGGATCTCCGCCGCCTCTGTCCTGCAACGGCGGGCGGAAAGGCTAGCCGGCTGAGCAGCCCACGACGTGATGCGACACACAACAAGAAAGGAAAGCTCCGATGAAACGATCTCTCAGCCTCGCCGCCGCCGGCATGCTGCTCGCCGGCCTCTTCGCGACCAGCGCCGCCGAGGCCCAGCAGCCGGCGCCGGCCGGCCCCACGCTCAGCGCCGTGCGGGCGCGCGGGCTTGTGTTGTGCGGCACCTCCACCGGCTTCGCGGGCTTCTCGGTGATGGACTCCCAGGGGCGCAACCGTGGGCTCGATGCCGATCTTTGCGTGGCATTGGCCGCGGCGATCTTCGGCGACCCTGCACGCATCCGCTGGGAGCGGCTGACCGGACAGACGCGCTTCCCCGCCCTGCAGGGCGGGCAGGTGGATGTGCTGATGCGCACGACCACCTGGACCCATTCGCGCGACGCCAATCTCGGCCTGAACTTCACCACCGTGAGTTTCTTTGACGGCCAGGGCTTCCTGGTGCGCCGCGACGCGAACATCGCCCGCGCCGCCGACCTGGCTGGTGCCACGATCTGCACGACCTCCGGGACCACCAGCGAGCTCAATCTGGCCGATTGGTCCAGATCCCGGAACATCGCCTTCCGGCCGGTGCTCTTCGAGCAGATCGAAGAGGCGACGCGCGCCTATGAGTCCAGGCGTTGCGACGCGCTGTCCACCGATGCCAGCGTCCTCGCGTCGATCGCCGCCATCCAGACCAACCCGGCGGAGCATGTCGTCCTGTCCGACCTCATCAGCAAGGAGCCGCATTCGCCGGTGGTGCGGCAAGGCGATGATCAGTGGGGGGACATCGTCCGATGGACGCTGTTCGCGCTGCTCAATGCGGAGGAGCTGTGCGTCACCCAGGCCAATGTGGGTGAGATGCTGCGCAGCCCGAATCCGGAAATCCGGCGCCTGCTCGGCGTCGCCGGCGATCACGGCCAGATGATGGGGCTGGATGCGCGCTGGGCCTATCACGCGATCAAGGCCGTCGGGAATTACGGCGAGATTTTTGATCGCAACCTCGGCGCGAATTCGCCGACCCGTCTGGCCCGCGGGTTGAACGCGCTCTGGAGCAATGGCGGCGCCATGTACGGCATGCCGATCCGGTGATGCGGTGGAGACCGGGCCACGCGGCCCGGCGCGCCGCCGGATCATCGGGGGGGGGCGTGGATATCGAGACCTCCGCCTCCCCCCTGATTTCGGCCAGATTTATCTCGATGAACGGTTGGGCAGCGTGCGCGGCGACAGCCACATCGCCTTCGAAGCCGTCCGCCAGCGTGCCCTACGTTCCCTCTGGAAAGGCCGGCATCGCCATCAGCCGAGCCTCAGCGCATGGACACAACGATCGCATCGCTGCCCAGGCTCAGCATCAAGCCCGTGCGCTGTGCGCTCAGGCGCATGATGACGCCGGCGGTGTTTTGAAGCCACAGGTCACCCGCGCTCGCCTGGCCCAGGGCGAAGCCATAGCGCACCTGGCCGTATTCCCCGGCGAACTGGGCAACGCCGCGCAGGTTGTAGACCTCACCCACGGCGTCGACGGTGGAAGCGCCGATGCCGCCGACGCCCAGCCCGGTGACGGTGAATGGATAGCTTCGGCCGCGGAATTCGAGACTGCCCGAGCCGCGGGTGCCGCTGCCGATATACGCCACGCTCACCATCTGCATGCGCACCGTGCCATCCGGCGCCTGGCCGCGTATGGCCGCCGGCCCCACACGATCGTTCTGGCACCCGCACAACAGCAGCAGCGCGGCGAGCGTGCCCATGGTGGTCGTCCTGCGGCCACTGGTCCTTCCTCGGCCCTGCCGGGTCGTGAGTGGTCGGGCGACGTGCTCCGCGCCCGCATCCGGGCTTCGTCCGAAAAATCCAGCAAAATGCCACATACGATGTTCCTCTCAAGTGATTGGCCTGCCTGCAGGCCACCCGGAAACAGGCCGACCACCCGAAACGCGGAGCCCGCGTCGTCTCAGCCCGGGCAGCCCCAGGCCTTTTCAGTCGTTTTGCGATCCGAGCCGCTGTATCGCCTCGCCGGGCGTGGCGAGCGGCGCCGAAAGTGTCGCCCGCAAGGCCGCGGCGAAAAACAGGGGCGGCGCCATCGAGCGTGCCAGCTCCACCACGCGCTGCTGCAGCCGGGCCACGATCTCGGGATGGGCGGCGGAGACATCGGTGGTTTCGCCTGGATCCCGATCGAGATCGAAGAGCTCGACCTTGGGCGGCAAAAGGGCGGTCCAATGCAGCTTCCACGACCCTTCGCGCACGGCACCCTGGGCGGGCTCCACATTGTAGACCACGTCGCCCCGCACGATGCCGCCGGCACCCGAGAGCGCCGGCCAGGCATTGCGACCATCCACAGGCTTGGCCTTCTCCAGGCTGGCGCCGGCGAGATGGGCGAGGGTCGGCAGAATATCGACGACATGAAGGACGCTGTTCTGCTCGCCCGGCTGAATTCGGCCGGGCCAGTTCGCCATGGCGACGACCCTCGTTCCGCCCTCGTACAGCGTGCCCTTGCCATCGCGGAAGGGCAGGTTGTTCGCCGGCAACTCGCCCTCGAAGGCCCCTTCGCCGACGAACATCTTCGAGCGGGTGCCGCCATTGTCGCTGTGAAAGACGATGAGCGTGTTCTCCCGCATGCCGCGGCTTTGCAGCGCCTCGACGACCCGGCCGATCTGTTCGTCCATCGCCGTGATCATCGCCGCATAGACACGGCGCGAGGGATCGGCGATGTGGGCGTAGCGGTCGATGTAGCGCTGCGGCGCCTGCAAAGGCGTGTGCGGCGCCGTGAAGGCGAGGTAGAGGAAAAGCGGCGCCCGCTGATCATGCGAGGTGACGAGGCGAACCGCCTCGGCGCCGAACAGCTCGGTGTCGTAGCCCTCCTCGCGAAGCAGCTCGTTGTCGCGGTACCAGTCGAGCACGCCATGCGCCTCGTGCTTGAAGTGGTCGATCTCGCCCACCAGGCAGCCATAGAAATGGTCGAAGCCGCGCTGCCGCGGCCAGTACTCGCGCTGGCCATGGCCCAGATGCCACTTGCCCACCAGCGCGGTCTTGTAGCCCACCTCGCCCAGCGCCTGGGGCAGCAGGAACTCGTCGGTGGCGAGGCCGTAGCCGGCGCCGGAGGGGATGACGCCGGTCTGCAACCCGTATCGCAGCGGGTAGCGGCCGGTCATCAGCGCCGCCCGGGTCGGCGTACAAAGCGGCTGGGTGTAGAATTGCCGCAGCCGGGCGCCCTCGCGCGCCAGCGCATCGAGATGCGGCGTCTGGATATCCGACCCCTGGAAGCCGACATCGGCGTGGCCCACATCATCGGCCAGGATGTAGATGATGTTCGGCCGCGGCGCCGCCTGCGCCCGCGCCTGCGGCGACATGGCGGACAGCCCCGCCACCGCCGCGAGAAAGCCGGTCGCGCCGGCCAGGATGTCGCGCCGACCCGGTTCGCAATGCTCGATATCGTCCATGGGAGTCCTCATTGGTGATGTGGGCGTCGGACACAGCGGAAACCGATGTGTCCGGCGGAGCTGTCGATGGTCTGTCCCTGCCGCGCTGCGGGGCGGTAGCGCTGGCAGTGGTTGGGGGCGCAGAGATGCGAGCCGCCCTTCAGCACCTTGCGCGGGAATTCGGCGGCGGGCTCGCGCGGCACGCTGCATCCGCCGCCCGTCGATGCCGCATGACCCTCCCGGTAACAATCGGCGGTCCATTCCCAGACATTGCCGATGATGTCGTGCAGGCCGTAGCCGTTGGGCGGGAAGGCCGTGACGGGCGAGGTCCCGACGAAACCATCCTGCGCCGTGTTCTCGGCCGGAAAGCGGCCCTGCCAGAGATTGGCGCGATGCTCCCCGCCGGGCATCAGCGCCTCGCCCCACGCATAGGTCGCCCCTTCCAGGCCGCCGCGTGCCGCGAATTCCCACTCCGCTTCGGTCGGCAGCGCCTTCTCGATCCATGCGGCATAGGCCAGCGCATCGGCATGGGCGACATGAACGACCGGATGCGCGGGCAGGTCCTGCCAGCAACTGCCTGGACCCTCCGGATGGCGCCAGTCCGCCCCTGGGACGAGGCGCCACCAGTCCAGCCAATCCACCGGCCCGTTCAGCGCCGTCGGTCGGGCGAAGACCAGGGAGCCGGCCTGCAGCATGCCTGGCAGCGCATCAGGGTAGTCCTCGGCCCGCGGCACCCGTTCGGCCAGCGTCACATGGCCCGTGGCGGCGACGAAACGGGCAAACTCCGCATTGGTCACGGGGTAGCGGTCCATCCAAAAGCCAGCCACGACCGACTCGCGCACCGGCGCTTCCTCGGGATAGTGCCGGTCCGAACCCATGACGAACCGCCCGCCTGGGATCCAGACCATGGGTGGCCCCATGCTTTCCTTCATGGGCAGGCTTCCGCTAAAATGGCCGATGGCGTGTAACCAAACGGGGTAATCGCTTGTCCGTCTTTCCTGCCGATCTCGTGCTGGAGGGTGCCTTCAACGATTTCGACGCTCTGGCGCAGGCCACGGCGGGTTGGAATCTCACCTTCTCCCAGGCGGCAGGCGGCGCCTTCGGCGGCTCCATCCAGCTGGCGGCCACGCCGCTGCTGCAGATCGTGCGGCAGACCTGGTCCGCGCCGCTCATCGTGGAGGGCCAGCTGCCGCAGGACGCCGCCAGCATCGCCCTTGCCATGCCAGCGAAGGGCGGGGTGCGCTGGCTGGGGCTGGAGCTCGATCCGCGCAACAGCATCTTCGGCGGCAGCGAAGGCCATGAGGTGCGGTTCCGAACCCTCGGCGAGGTGGAAATTCTGGCGGTCTCGATGAGCCGCGCTTTGCTCGACCGCCATCTGGAGACAAGGTTCGGCGTCGCAGGCCATGCTTTGGGTCGCGACATCCTGTGGCGCATCCCACCGGGGGCGAATGAAGCGCGTGAACGCGGCATGGCGCTGGACTCGCTGCGGGCGGTGCTGGCCAGCGGCGCCGTCGTCGGGCCGGCCGCGCGCCACCACCTTCAGGAGGCCGCCATGCAGATCCTGCTGGATGGGCTTCACATCGGGCCGCAGCCTGCTGTGGTTTCCGCCAGCCAGCGCCGGCAAGCGGTGCGCCTGGCGGAGGAGGTGCTCCGCGCACGGCTCGACTCCCCTCCCTCCATCAGCGAGCTGTGCCAATTGACCGGCGTGAGCGAGCGCACCCTTCAGCTCGCCTTCCAGGACATTCACGCCGTCTCGCCCAAGCGTTACCTGCGCGTGCTTCGGCTGAACGCGGCACGGCGCATGCTGCGATGTTGCGAGGGCAGCGTCACCGACGTCGCTCTCGAATTCGGCTTCTTTCATTTCGCGCGCTTCGCCGCGGAGTATCGCGCGCTCTTCCATCAGCGTCCTTCCGAGACGCTGCGCCAGGCGCGGCT
Source organism: uncultured Rubritepida sp. (assembly GCA_964395305.1). GTDB lineage: Bacteria > Pseudomonadota > Alphaproteobacteria > Acetobacterales > Acetobacteraceae > Rhodovarius. Next base: position 181,618 of record CAYNBM010000006.1, on the reverse strand, counting down.
GGAGTACGGTCTGGGGCCACGCTGACCCGCCCGCAGGACCGTCCTTCGCGGGGTTGATGCCGCGGCCCGGTTTACGAGTATTGGCGAGGATGCGCATAGCGGTTTCGCTGCGCCCGCCTCAGAACCGGAAACTCGCGCCCAGGACCGGGCCGCTGAGGCCGATATCGATGTCGGTGCCGCGCCTGCGATGATCGACCTGCAGGTGCCGGTAGCCGGCGCGCAGGGCGATGCTCTCGGTGACCTGGTAGTTGATCGTGCCCAGCAATTGCCAGGTCACCTCGGAGCCGGCGCCGAAGCCGCCGACATCGCCATAGAACGAGGCGCCCCACCCACCGCCAAGGTTGCGGGTGTAGCGCAGCGCCAGCACGGGATCGACCCAGTTCGCCGAGGGCTTCAGCGTGCGGGCGGCGAGGAGTCCTTCGTTGAGCGTGAGCCGCGTGCTCACCGACCAGGGGCGGAAGCCGACGCCCAGGTCGAGCGCGTTGGTGCCGTCTTCCCAGGGCCGGTATGTCGCCAGCACGGAGCCCATGGTCACGCTGACGCGGCCGGTGCCGCCGGCGAAGAGGCGATCCCTCGGCGTCGAGAGGTCGCTCTCCACCGACAAGGTGAGAATGTCGGTCATCAGGCCGAATCGGCCATAGCGCATCTCGGCCGCGCCCATGAAGGCGAAGCCGCTCAGATTGGAGAAGGTGTCGCCGAAACTCGCCTCCACGGAGCGCTCGGGCACGCGGCTGAAGGGCGTCCGCACGGAACCGCTGATGCCGGCAATCCAAAGGTAGGGGGTCAGCGCAAAATTCAGGCGCGCCTGTGGTTCCTCGGCCGGCGGCGTCGTCGTCGCCTCCTCGGCGCGCGCGGTGCCGAGCAGCAGTGCGGCGGCGAGCGCCGGCACGATCAGGGCGGCGGGACGGAGACGTGGTGAAGACAAGGCAAATTCTCCCGATGGAAGCGTCCCGGATGGTGGTCGACCGATTGTGATGATTGTTTCGGGCAATGGCCGCAGGCGCTATCCGCTTTCCGAAAACCAGGCCGGTGAAGAGCAAGGAAAACCGCCAGGCCCTTGCCGCGCTTCGTACCCGGACGGGCGGGAGCGAGCCTCGCATGGTCGGTTCCACCGGCGTCGACATGCTGCAAGGCGGCGGGCGCGCGACCACGATCTTGGGCCGCCAGGGCGCCGACGTCCTGTCTGGCGGCATGGGTCAGGATTTCTTCGCCTTCGCGGCGATGGATTTTGATGCATAAGCATGAAAAATGATCAAAGGCATGAATGTCGGTGGCACGGCCGACTGGTTCGCCACCTCGGGCATCGCACCTGCGGTGCTGCGGCCTCGGATACAGCTCTCGCAATTCGCGAAGGATGGCGCCCACCGACCTGATGATCGCGGCCTCGATGGGAAAGATGCCGACAACATCGGTGCGGCGCTTGATCTCACCGTTCAGCCGTTCGATCGGGTTGGTGCTGTGCAGCTTGGCACAATGTTCCCGCGGGAACGCGCTCGCCCCTATACAGGCAGTACATCAGGCGGATTGAGCGCAATGACCCGCTGCCGTAGCCACCGATGGGCCGGTGACGCACTGTCGCGCCGGTGCCACAGCATCGAAACATCGAAGTGCGGGCTGGCAAATGGAAGTGGGCTGACGGTCAGCGCCGCGGCGTTGGCGCAGGCGATGGACAGCCGTTTCGGCAAGGTGGCGATGGCCGGAACCGACTTCAGCAGCAGCGGAATGGTCAGGAAGTGCGGCGTCGCCATGATGCGCCGGCGCGCCGCCCCACGAGCCTCCAGGGCCGCATCCACGAAGCTCTCGAACTCACCATGGAGGGAGGGGACGAGGTGTGGGTGTGCGACGAAATCGCCCAGCCCGATCGGCGCCTTGAGCCCCAGCCTTTCGCCATCGAACAGGCAGGCATGCCGTTCCTCGAACAGCACGTGACGCTCCTGCCAGGTCTGCACTTTCGCGAACAAGCCAAGTGCCAGGTCGATCTCGCCGGCATCCAGCAGCCCAGGCGCCGTGTGCCGGTCGATCGGGCGAATGGAAAGCCCGATATTCCATCCCCGTGATGCGATCTCGTCCAGCAGGCCACCCAGCAGAACCGTGGCCGCATAGTCACCGGCGCCGATGCTGAAGACCCTGCGGCCCTGGCCCGGCTCGAACGCGCCGGCCGCCTCGGGCGCCATCGCGCGGGCCGCCATGAGCAAGGCGTCGCGCATCGGCCCCGCAAGTCGTTGCGCACGCGCGGTTGGCTCCATTCGCCCGGCGGTGCGAATGAACAGCGGATCACCCGTCAATTCGCGCAGCCGGGCCAGGCTGTGGCTGGCGGCGGATTGGCCAACCCCCAGCAATTCGGCCGCGCGCGAGACGCTGCGCGTCTGCATCAGCGCGTCGAAGACTTTCAGGAGGTTGAGGTCGAGGGCTGCATTATGAACTGATTTCATGGCGATATCAGGATGGGGATCATTGTTCATTTCTGTAACCCCCCAACCTCTGGGAGCGAAGTAAGCCTTGTGTGCCTGGAGGGACGCCGTGCCCGCCGACCACCTATGGGCGCGAGCAGGGTCCGAGGCGATGGAAAGTTACAGCCAGTACAAAACCGTCTGGGCCAATCTGGAGAGCGCGTGATGAAGATTCTGATCTTGGGCGGCGCTGGAAATATTGGCGCGCCGATCGCGCGGCGCCTGGCCGCGAAGGGGCACAGCGTGGCCGTCGGGTTCGGCCGCGACACGGCGCAGCTCGCGGCCGTCGCGGCCGAAATCGGCGGCACCGCCGCGACCGATCTCGCCGCGGCGGCGAAGGCGGCCGATGTGATTGTGCTGGCGGTGCCCTGGGGTGCGGCGCAGATCGCGCTGGCTGCGGCAGGTGACCTTGCCGGCAAGATTCTGTGGGACTGCACCAACCCGCTGCTGCCGGACCTCAGCGGTCTTAGCATCGGCACCACCGATTCCGGTGGCGAGCAGGTCGCCCGCTGGGTGCCCGGAGCCCATGCGGTGAAAGGCGTGCCGCCCTTCGCCGACGTGATGCAGGCGGCGGGCGCCACCGGCCCGCTGACGCCCAACGGCATGCCGCCGCCCGCGGTGTTCGTCTGCGGCGATGAGGCAACGGCGCGCGCCACCGTGCTGGGCCTGGTGGGTGACCTCGGCGCGCAGCCGGTGGAAGCCGGGCCGCTCGCCATGGCACGCTGGACGGAACCGCTGGGCATGCTGCTGATCAAGCTTGGCTATGTGCAGGGCATGGGTCCGATGATCGGCGCGCCGCTCCTGCGCTATGTGGGAGAATAAGCATGAGCCGGCCGATTTGCGCGGTGGTGGGTTTTGGCGCCGGTGTGGGCGCCGCGGTGGCGCGGCGGTTTGTCGCTGGTGGCTTTGACGTGCTCGGTCTGGCGCGCGATCCCGCGCGGCACGCGGCATTGGCTGGCGCCGGCATCACCCTGGGGATGGCAAATGCCGGCGATCCTGCTTCGCTGGCGTCGGCATTGCCGGCGGGCACGCAGGTGCTGATCTACAACGCCTATGCCGCGACCATGGCCTCGCCCGGGCCATCCGCACTGACGCCGGCGGCCGTGGCGGCCGATTTCGCGGTGAATGTGGCGGGCGCTCTGGCGGCCACGCTTGCAGTGCTGCCGGGGATGCGCGCGGCCGGGCGTGGGACCATCCTCTTCACGGGCGGCGGGCTGGCGCTGGATCCCACGGGATGGCTGCCCGCGGCCTCGCTCGCCATTGGCAAGGCGGGGCTGCGCAGCCTGGCACAGACGCTACATGCAGAGCTTGCGCCGGCCGGTATCCATGCCGGCATGGTCACTATTGCGGGTGTGGTGGCACCTGGCACCGCCTTCGACCCGGACCGCATCGCCGAGGCTTATTGGACGCTGCATCTGGACTCCCCTGGCGCCTTCCGCGCCGAAACCATCTTCAAGGGTTGATTCCGATGTCACGTAACATCCTCACGGCGAGCCGCTTCATCGAAGCATTTCTGGGGCTAGGCGATGTGGCGGCGGCGGATGCCACCGCGCATTCCACGATCCAGGGCATCACCGGACTGAAGCCAATGGGGCCGATCGACGGGCTGGAGGAATACAAAGGGATCGTGACCGCCTTCGTTGCCGCCTTCCCCGCCGTCACACCGCTGCGGATCATCGACCAGTTCGAATCTGCCGATGGCACCCGTGTCGTCACGCGGTTCCATTCCCGGCAGCGCCATGCCGGCGATTTCTTCGGTGTCGCGGCCACGAACCGCATCATCCTGTTCGATGAGACCCATGTCGCGCGCCTGCGCGATGGGCTGATCGTGGAAAACATCGTCAGCGCCACCAACCTGGAGTTTGAGATGCTGATGGCACCCGTGCTGACGCCGATGATTTTGAGATGAAAGGGCGAAACTCATGCTGACCACACGTCGCCATTTCGGCATCGCCGCCGCCGGCCTCGCACTGTCGGTGCCGGCGAGTGCGCAGGCTGCGCCGGACGTCCTCGCGCGCTTTCCCAACGGCACCTTCCTGGAAAACCTGGTGGTCGAGCCGGATGGCCGGGTGCTCTTCACCAACTACTTTGCCAGGCGGCTGGAAGCGTGGTCGCCGGGCGGCGGGCATGCGCTGCATGCCGTGGTGCCGGACCATCCCGTCAGCCTCACCCCGCTGGGTGGCGGCCGGCAGGCGCTGGCTGTGCATGGCACCTCCTTCATGGATGGCCCCGCCGCGATGCGCGGGCGGGCGGCGCTGCTGCTGCTGGCGCCCGATGGCGCGGTGACGTCGCGCATCGCGCTGCCCGAGGCGGTCTTCCCCAATGGCGGCCTGCTGATCGCGCCCGGCCTGCTGCTGCTGGCCGATTCCGCGCTGGGGCGGGTCTGGGCCATTGATCTCGCCGCCGGCGCAGCCACGGTATGGCTGGACCACCCATTGCTGGCCCCCGTCGCCGGGCAGCCCTATCCCGGCGTGAATGGCATCAAGCGCGCGGGCGATGCGGTGCTGCTGTCCAACTCCGCGCAGCGCAGCCTGCTGCGCGTCCGCCTGTCCGGCACCGCAGCACAGGGCGCGCCGGAGCAGATGGCGCAGATGACCGGCGGCATCGATGATTTCGCCATGGCGCCGGACGGCACGGTCTACGCCGCGACCCATGCTGAAGGTGTGGCCCGCCTCGCATCCGGCGCCGCCACGCCCACCACCATCGCAGCCCCCGGCGTGGAGGGTAGCACGGCGGTCGCGCTCACCCCCGATGGGCGCGGCCTTTATGCGCTGGGCACGGGCGGGCTCGCTTCGGGCGGGCGGGGCGAAGCCGTGCTGGCACGCGTCGCGATCCCGTCCACATGAGGGTTACCCCAATTCCGAAAGAAGGCGCCGCATGGCCGATTTGAGCGAACCCACCATCGCCGTTCGGACGCGCGAAGAACTGCTGTATCTGTTGGCCGAGGCCGCGGAGATCGAGCACAATCTCATGTGCTGCTATCTCTACGCAGCCTTCGGCTTGAAGACCTCGGCGGATGGCCTCTCCGAGGCCGATGCGGCGGAGGTGGATGGCTGGCGCCGCGCCATCACCCATGTCGCTGTGGATGAGATGACGCACCTGGCGCTGGTCGCGAACCTCACCGCCGCGGTGGGCGGTGCGCCGCATTTCGGCCGGCCGAACTTCCCGATCGGCGCCGGCTACCACCCCTCGGGCGTCATCGTGCAGCTGACACCGTTTGATCGCGCGACGCTGGACCACTTCATCTATCTCGAACGCCCCGAGGGCATCGCCCTCGCCGATGGCGCGGGGTTTGCGGCACCCGCGCCCGACTACAGGCGCGAAACCCCGGGCGAGCGCCTGATGCCCAGCGCGCAGGATTACCTGACCGTGGGGCACCTCTACCGCAGCATCCGCGCCGCCCTCGCCGAACTCAGCGATCGGCTCGGCGAGGCGGTGCTGTTCTGCGGCGACCCGGCCTTGCAGGTCGGACCCGATCTCGCGGCACTGAAGGGCTTGTGTGCGATCACGGACCTCGCCTCGGCGCTCACCGCACTCGACACGATCGTCGAGCAGGGCGAAGGCTCGCCGGCGGATATCGAGGCCTCGCACTACCGCCGATTCATTGCCGTGCGTGAGGCCTATGACGCGCGGCTTGTGGCCGAGCCCGGCTTCGCCCCCAGCCGCCGCGTCGTGCGCAACCCGGTGATGCGCCGACCGCCCGACCCGGCCGGGAAAACCTATATCGACCATCCCGGCACCGCGCCGGTGATGGATCTGGCAAATGCCATCTACGCGGCGATGCTGCGCAGCCTGGTGCAGGGCTTTGCAGAGACCGACCCCACCCGCAAGCGGCTGTGCATCGACGCCGCCATCAATGCCATGTTCGGCCTGGTCCCCGTGGCCGAACATCTGACGACCCTGCCCGCCTGTGCGGCCGAGGATGGCCGCACCGCCGGCATGAGCTTCGCGATGCTGCGCGACGTGGCACCCTTCGCCCCTGGTGCGCCCGCCATCGCCGTGTTGGCCGAGCGCTATGCCGAGTTGGCGTCCCACGCCGCCACGACCTTGCCGCTGGTGCTGGCCGAAAGCGTCACTGCGGCACTGAGTGCCGTAGCCGACAAGCTCGCCGGACGCAGCACCGTCACAGCCTCGGAGATCGAGACGGCCGAGGGCCGCGACGTGGTGATCCATTTCGAGGCGAAGCGCTGCATCCATGCCCGCTTCTGTGTTCTGCAGCAGCCCGGCGTATTCAAGGCGAATGTGGTCGGCGCCTGGATCGTGCCTGATGACGCGACGACGACCGAGGGCCTGGTGATGGTGGCGCAGAACTGCCCCTCTGGCGCGATCCGCTATGCGCGGCGCGATGGTGGGCCGGAGGAGGCGCCGCCGCCGGTGAACCTGATCCAGCTGCGCGAGGATGGCCCGCTGGCCGTGCGCGCCGACATTCACCTGGCGGGCGAGGCGATCGGCTATCGCGCAACGCTGTGCCGCTGTGGTGCGTCGCAGAACAAGCCCTACTGCGATGGTTCGCACAAGGCCGCAGGTTTTGCCGCGACCGGCGAGCCGGAGACCGGCGACACCACCGCATTGGCGGTGCGCGACGGCATGCTGCATGTGCGGCCGCAGAAGAACGGACCACTGGCGGTGTCCGGTGCCATAGAGGTGTTGAGTGGCACTGGACGCACCATCCTCAAGGCCGAGGCTGCCATGCTGTGTCGCTGCGGGCACTCTCGCAACAAGCCCTATTGCGATGGATCGCACGTGGCGGCGGGGTTCCGCGCCGATTGAACTTGGTGTGGCATGCAAGACGGTGGCGTCCGCGGAGAAGGATCGAACAGGGACGTCTCATTCCCTGTGCGGTTGGGGACGCCTGATCATCGCGCCGCCACCACACCCCCCGTCACCGGCACCATGCCCGCCAGTCGATTGGCTTGCACTGTGAAAGCACGCCGGGCATGGCCAAACTGCGACAGGCCGCCAATGGGTCCACCCAGGAAGCTCATGCCGCCATTGTTGTAGGCGGTCAGCGCGGCAAGGGTTTCGCCGGTGAGGCTGTCGCCTAACTCAGCCTCAGTGCTGGCGCCGCCGGTGGTCTGGAGCGGGATGCGGGCTGCCATCGCGATCACGTTGACCACGGGCTGCGCGCGCTGCGTATCGGTGATGGCCGCCCGCACACGCAGCACACCGGCGCCCGGCGCGTCGGCCTGGCGCAGCCCTCGGGCCAGCATCGCTTCGGTCAGCCTGGTGTGCAGAACCTGCTGCAGCCCGGCCCTGGTCTCGGCATCGCGAGCGGGGCTTTCGGGGACGGTGCGCCAGGCGATCTCATCAATGATGAAGGCGCTGTAGCGACCGGCGACGAGGCTGGGGCTGACCCAGTTCGGGTCGCGCGGGTTCTCCTCGGTGGTGGTCAGGCGATCATAGTTGGAGAGAAATCCAGTGCGGGTCGGTTCGGTCATCGAGCAGCCGGCCAGCACCAGTGTGGTGAGCAAAATGGCAGGTCGGATCATGGGCATGTCCTTGAAGATCACGGCGGCAGGATGCCGGCTGATTGCAATGCGCTCCGGCAGGCGGGCGCCAGCCTCGCCGGGTCGGCGGTCAGGCAGGCGCGGATGCGAAACGGGTTGCCGGCGGCCTGGGGACAAAGCCGCTGCACCTCCGGGTCGCAGACCTGGCGCACAGCCTCCCGGCCGCCCGGCGCTGGTGCCTGGCCCATCAGCAGCGCGGCGCAGAGCGCGGTCAGAGCCAGGCGGATCATGCCATCGGCCCTTCCACCAGCCGGCCATCCTCCATCGTCAGGATGCGGTCGGCGAGGTCGAGGATGCGGTTGTCATGTGTCACCATCAGCACGGTGCTTCCGCTTCGATGTGCAAGGTCGCGCAGCAGCAACACGCATTCGCGCCCCGTGCGACTGTCGAGGGCTGCGGTCGGCTCATCGGCCAGCACCAGCTCGGGTGCCGCCACCAGCGCGCGGGCGATGGCCACGCGCTGCTTCTGCCCGCCAGAGAGTTCGTTCTGCCGCTTGCCGGCGTGGTCGGAGAGCCCCACGGCGTCGAGCATCGCCAGGCAGCGTGCCACGGTGTCAGGTTGCCCGGCCTCGCCCCGCGCCTCCAGCCCCATCCGCACATTCTGCACCGCGGTCAGCGAGCGATGCAGGTTGTCGCCCTGGAAGATGAAGCCGACACGCCGGCGCGCCTGCACCAGCGCCGCCTCATTCGCGCCGGCCAACGCGTGGCCCAGGACATCTACGCTGCCCTGCTGCACTGAGCGCAGCGCGCCCACCAGCGTCAGTACCGTCGTCTTGCCGCAGCCCGAGGGGCCCATGAGGAAAACCACCTCGCCGCGGCGGATCTCCAGCGAAAGGTCGAACAACACCTGCCGCCGCGCAGAGCCCTTGCCATAGGCGTGCGTCACGCCGTGCAGCCCGACGGCGAGGCCGGTGGTGAGCAGCATGCCATCCATGCTCAGAACACCTCCGCCGGATCGGCCCGGCGCACGCGGCGCATGGCGATGAGGCCGGCCATGACGCACATCGCGGTGGTCAGCGCGAAGACCATCGCCACACGTTCCAGCGGCATGGCGACCGGCATGGCCAGCGAGACTCGGATGATCTGGTAGAAGCCGAGCGCGATGAGAAAGCCCGGCACAAAGCCCAGCACTGTCAGGATCAGAGATTGCTCGCAGACGATCGCCTGGAGGTAGCGGGCCGAAAAACCCATGGCCTTGAAGGTGGCGTATTCGCCCATGTGGTCCTGCACATCGGCAGCCAGGATCTGCACCACCAGCGTGGCGCCGACCAAAAGCCCGATGATGGCGCCGAAGGTGAAGATGAAGCTGATCGGCGACTCGCGCGCGATATAACCGCGCGAATGGTCGATGAACTGCTGCATCGTCATGGCACGCGTATCGGCCGTGCCAAGTTCCGCATTGATCCGCGCCGCCACCACCAGCGGGTCGGCACCCGGGGTCACGCGGATCAGCCCCAGGCTCGGCACCTCGGCCGTGCGGTTGCGGGTGAAAGCGAAGAAGCTGTCCTCGGAAGTGATCAGCACGCCTTCGGCACCGAAGCTGGAGCCGATGCGGGCCAGCCCGTCGATGGTGACGGTGCGGCCGGACATTTCGGTGGTCGGCTGCTCGCCCGCCTCGGTGGCTGCGATCAACCGGCTGTAGCTGCCGCGCGCGCCACGGTCGAACAGCACCGTGCCAGCCACCGAGAGGCGGCTTTGCTGGGCGGTGATGAGGGGGTCGCGGAAGGCGTCGAAATCCGGCCGCACGCCCAGCAGCAGCATCTGCCCGCGCTCCCCCGCGCCGGCCCGGTCGGTGGGGCGGATCCAATCCTGCATGCCGACATAGAGCGGCTCGGCATCGGCCACACCCGGCACGCCCATGGCCTGGATGACGCGGCGGCGCGGAATGGTGCCGGCGCTGGTCATGTCGCGCACCTTGGTGCTGGCCAGCACGATGTCGGCGTTGAGCTGGCGGTGCAGCATCACCGTGCTGTCGAACAGCATGTTCATGAAGCCGAGCTGCATGAAGACGAGCATCACCGCGAAGGCGACGCCGGCGATGGCGATGCCCAGGCGGCCGGGGTGATGGATGAGCTGCAGCCAGCCCAGCGGTGTGCGGCCATCAAGCACCGGGCGCGACCCCGCGCGGCAGGGAGATGCGCACCTGCAGGTTGGACAGGCCCGCGACCCGGCGCGAGGAGGCCGCATCGAGCCGCACCAGCACCTCGAAGACGCGGCCATCCACGGCGGCGGCGGGGTCCTCGCGGATGATGCTCTGTTGGCCGATGCGCAGGCCGATGCGCTCCACCACACCCGCGAGCGGGCCATCCAGCGCGCGCGAGGTGACGATCGCCGGCAGGCCGGGGACGAGGTGGCGGTAATCCGCCTCGAAGACCTCGGCGCGGACCATCATCACGGAGGTGTCGCCAATCTCCGAAAAACCCTCGGCCGGGATCTGCTCGCCCGGCCGGCCCATCAGCCGCAGCACGCGGCCGGAGATCGGTGCCAGCAGACGCGCCTGTGCATGGTCGGCCCGGGCACGGGCCAGCGCGCCTTGCGCATCCGCCACCTCCGCACGGGCCGCGGCTTCGTCGATCCGAAGCCCTGTCTCGTCGCGCGCTCTGTTGCGGCTGAGCACGAGGCGGGCGACCTGCATGCGGTTTTCCGCCGCTTCCAGGGCCAGGCGCCGGTCGGTCAGCGCGGCGCTGTTATAGACGCCGCCGGCGGAGAGCCTGCGCATCCGCTCCAGCTCCCATTCCGCCCGATCGCGTTCTGCCGCCTGCTGCCGCAATGTGGCGGCCAGGACCTCGTCCTGGTTGGCGCTTTCGGTCATGGACCGCGCGAGACCGGCCTGTTTGAGCGCCAACGTGGCCTGGGCCTGCTGCACGGCGGCAGCCAGGCCAGGCTCGGTGTCGAGCAGGGCCAGCATGTCGCCAGCGCGCACCATATCGCCCTCCGCCACCGCGATCTCGGCGATGCGCCCCTGGGCAGCGCCGCTGGGGGCGGCAACACGGATGAGGCGAGAGAGCGGTTCCACCCGGCCAAGCGCCACGATGCGCGGTGCGGCGGGACGCTCGATGTCCGCATGCCCGGTGCCGATCGGCAGTGCCAGCGCCACGGCGCCGGCAAGCAGCGCGGCCGCCACTGCCGGGCCAAACCATCGCCGTCGAACGAAGAGATGCTGTTTCCACATACGGCCAATATGCCCGCCGTCTGTCGCTCGGGTTTGTCGCAAAGCCTCCCGCGCGTGTCCGAAGGTGTCTGGCGCCGCATACGCAACAGACAGACACCCAAAGGCGCTGCCTCCGCCGCACGGCGATGCTATGCAACAGGCATGGATCGAGCCCAGCGTATCCTCATCGTGGAGGACGACCCCACCATTGCCCGCATCACCGCGAAATACCTGGGCGAGCAGGGTTTCCGCGTCACCACCGCCCCCGATGGCCGGGCGATGGACCGAATGCTGGCCAGCCACCCCACCGACCTCATCCTGCTCGACATCATGCTGCCGGGGGAGGATGGGCTGTCGCTCTGCCGAAGGTTGCGGGGCCGCAGCCACATCCCCATCATCATGCTCACCGCCAGGACCGAGGAGCTCGACCGCATCCTGGGGCTGGAACTCGGCGCCGATGACTACATCGCCAAGCCCTTCTCCTCACGCGAATTGCTGGCGCGCATTCGTGCCGTGCTGCGCCGTGGCAGCGGGCTGCATGGCGGCGCAGAAGAGGCCAGGACCGGAAGCTTCCTCTTCGCGGGATGGCGGCTCGACCGGGGCTTGCGCCAGCTGCACGACCCGGCGGGGCTGCGTGTCGCCCTGACCGGGGCTGAGTTCCAGCTGCTGGCCGTGCTGTGCGAGCACCCGCGCCGGGCCCTGAACCGCGATCAGCTGTTGGACCTGACCCAGGGCCGCGACGCCGGGCCCTTCGACCGCAGCATCGATACCCTGGTCAGCCGGCTCCGGCAGAAGATCGAGGCAGACCCCAAGGACCCGCAACTCATCAAAACGGTGCGGATGCGCGGCTACGTTCTGGCGCATGAGGTCAGCGAGGGATGAGGCTGCTGCCGGCCAGCATCACCGGCCAGATCGTGGCCCTGGTGGTCGTGGCGCTGGTCATTGCCCAGGCCCTGCTGATCGGCGTCGTGGTGTTCGGGCGCTCGCTGGGGCTGCCAAGCGATGCGCCCAGCCTTTTCGTGGGCGAGATCCTGGCTGCGGTGCGCATCCTCGATGCCACAGCACCGGAGACGCGTCCCGCCATCATCGCAGCCGCCGCGCACGCCATTTCCGGCCTCACATTGCTGCCCGCCGATGTGGCGCTGGCCGACGCCACGCTGGACCCGCCGATGATCGTGATTTTGGATCTGCTGCGACTGGAACTCGGTGACGCCGGCCGGGTGTTTCGAGCAGCGCCAGCCGAAACCAGGATGATCGGTGTACGGCTGGCGGGTGGCGAGGTGCTGGGCGTGCCGCTCACCGCTGGGCGCCGCGCGCCGCCGCTCACCACGCTGTTGCTGTTCTCCTGCTCGGTCGGCATCACCATGGTCATCCTCGGTGTCTGGGGGGCCCGGCAGGTGACCGCACCGCTGACGCGCGCGGCGCAGGCGGCGGAGCGCTTCGGCGCCACGCTGGGCGAGGAACCGCTGGATGAGGGAGGGCCCGCCGAGGTCCGCCAGGTCAATGCCGCGCTGCACCGCATGCGCGAGCGGCTGCGTGGGCTGGTCGCGGACCGGACGCATATGCTGTCGGCGATTGGCCATGATCTGCGTACACCGCTGACCCGACTGCGCCTGCGCATCGAGACCAGCAGCGACGAAGCGCTCCGCGGCCCGGCGCTGGGCGAGATCCGCTCGATCGAGGCGCTGCTGAACTCGGCGCTTGAGTATCTGCGCGGCGCTCAGGCTCAGCGCCCGCGCGAGCCGGTGCGGATGGCGGCCTTGTTGCAGACGATATGCGACGAGTTTGCCGATTTCGGCGCGACCATCAGCTTCGACGGCCCGCGCCATCTCGCCGTGATCTGCGATGCAGAGCTGCTCGGCCGGGCCTTCACGAACCTGATCGATAATGCGGTGCGACATGGCCAGGCGGTCGCTGTCCATTTGGTTGCCGGCGATGACGGCAGGCTCTCTGTGGTGATCGCCGATGATGGCGATGGGTTGGATGATCTGCAGAAGCTGTTGGTGCTGGAACCGTTCCAGCGCGGCGATGGGGCGCGGGGCTCCAAAGGTGGTGGCTTCGGGTTGGGGTTGACGATTGCCCGCAATATCATCGAGGAACACGGCGGCTCGATAACCTTGGAGGACCGCGAGCCGCGGGGGCTGCTGGTGCGGGTGAGGCTTGCGGCCGTTGCGTGACGACGAATGTTGTTACTGCCGAGCCTGCATGGCGATGTCTGCACTATGGATAGACAGCCGATCTTGATCTTCGCCAGAGAAGGTCGGGGTCCGGTTCCCAGCGCTGCGGGAAGCCTCGGCTGTGACCCCCAAGCCGCTCATCCGCCCGGTCCGGGGCGTTCAGACGTGGCTGCAGGAAGGCTGCGAGGCTTCCATCCCTGGCCCGGCGGTCCCGTGCATCGAGCGTCAGCGGCAGGACGGGAACCGCGCCACGCTCCGCGCACTGCGTTTCCAGCCGCTTCATTCGTCGCCTGGCCACAATGTGATGCCCGGTTGCAGTGAAGCAATCCGAGATGAAGCGGCCCAAGCCGACGGTAGCGCCGATGACGAGGATGACCATCCGCGCTCTGTTCAGCTTGGCGCCAGCTCCGGTTCAGGCTGGATTAAGCCGCATCCCTATACGAACCCCTCGCGCCGTGCCTTGAAATTGCCGGACAGATGAACCAAATGCAATCTGTCGGCCGGCGCTGGAGATCGCGGGCACGCGACAAGCCCTACCTTGTCCAAGGGGCCTGTTGAGCCGACTTCCGGATGCTAACCGGGAATTAGAGCGCTGAGCCGTGCGCTCTCCAGAGCTTACATGATTGGAGAGTCGTGATGATCGCCCTCATCGCGCGCAGCTTCTGCGCGCCCTTGTTTCTGCTCGTCCTGAGCCAAGCCAGCCTTGCCCAGCCCGGGACTCCCGACGTCGCGATCCGCCTCGATGAGCGGCAACTCCGCGCCGGCGGCTTCGAGCTCGGCCGCGCCGAGCCTGAAACCGGCCCCTCCGAAATCCTGCTGCCGGGCCAGGTGGTGGTTCCGCCCACCCAACTGCGCATCATCGCCGCCCCCGCCGCCGGCCTGATCGAAAGCCTGTTCGTCGCGCCCGATGAGCGGGTGCGGGCCGGCCAGGCCGTGGCCCGCCTGCGCAGCACGGAGCTGGTGGAAGCGCAGCGCCTCTTCCTGGAAGCTTCGACCGCGGCAGAGCTGGCCCAGGAAAAGCTCCGCCGTGATGAGCAATTGTTCCGCGAGCGGGTGATCGCCGAGCGCCGCCTGATCGTCACCCGCGCCGAAGCCAACGGCGCGGCCGCGGCGCTGGATGAGCGGACGCAATTGCTCAACCTCTTCGGCCTCAGTGAGCATGAGGTGGCGGCGTTGCGCCGCACCCGCCGCATCCAGCAGGGGCTGACGGTGACCAGTCCGGTCAGCGGCGTCGTGCTCGGCCGGGCGGCGACGCCAGGCGAGCGCGTGGCGCAGGCCGCCCCCCTGCTCACGGTGGGGGATCTGAACACGCTCTGGGTCAATATCCAGGTGCCGCTCTCTCGCGCCCCGGCGCTGGAGGTCAATGCGCGCGTCCTCGTGCCCGCCCAGGGGGCCGAGGGCTACGTGCTGCGCATCGGCCGCACCGCCGACGCCGCGACGCAGAGCGTCACCGCCGTGGCCGAGATGAATCGTGGCGCCGAGGCGCTGCGCCCCGGCCAGGCGGTGACCGTGGCACTTCAGCTGCGCGGCAATGGCATGCCGCAATATCGCGTCCCCGCCGGCAGCGTGGTGCGCCATCGCGAGCGCAGCTGGGTCTTCATTCGCACCGCCACGGGCTTCACCGCACGCCCGGTGACGGTGCTGAACGAGACCGCGCAATTCACCTCGATCCGCGGCGGGCTCTCGCCCACGGACCAGATCGCCACGCGCGGCATCCTGGCGCTGCTGGCCGAACTTTCCGAAGCGGATGGGGGCTGAACCATGCTCGCCAAACTATTGGATGCGGCGCTGCGCCAGCGCCTGCTCGTGATCATCGCCGCCCTGGGCCTCGCCGTCTGGGGCTTCCAATCCTATCGCGCCCTGCCGATCGACGCCTTCCCCGATGTGGCGCCGACGCAGGTTCTCGTCTCCATGCGCGCCCCGGGCCTGACGCCGGAGGAGCTTGAACGGCGCGTAACCAACCCGGTCGAGATCGCGATGCGCGGCATTCCGAACCTGGTCTTCATGCGTTCGGTGACGCGCTTCTCGGTCACGCTGATGACCTTCGAATTCGCCGAGGGCACGGACATCTATTGGGCCCGCGCCCAGGTGAATGAACGGCTGGGCGAGTTGGAGGACCAGCTGCCCAGCGGTGTCGCCGGCGGCTTGGCCCCCATCATCACGCCGCTGGCCGAGATGCTGATGTTCACGCTGGAAGGCGACAACCTCTCGCCCACCCAGGCCCGCACACTGATGGACTGGGTGGTGCGGCCGCAGCTGCGCGCCGTGCCCGGTGTCGCCGACGTGAACGTGCTGGGCGGCTTCGTCCGCACCTATGAGGTCGTGCCCGACCCCGCCGCCATGGCGGCGCGCGGCATCAGCACCGCGATGCTGGAGGAGGCGCTGGAGCGAAACAACCGCAATGACGGCGCGGGCCGCATCCGCAACGGCGAGGAAGCCCTGCTGGTCCGCGCCGAGGGCCGCATCCAGACGCTCGAGGATGTGCGCGCCATCGTGCTGCTCGCGCGCGAGGCCCGCGTGGTGCGCGTGGGCGATGTGGCCGATGTCCGCTTCGGCGCCCTGCCCCGCAACGGCGTGGTCACGCGCGATGGCGAGGGCGAGGCGGTCTGGGGTATCGTGCTCGGCCTGCGCGGTGCCAATGCGCGCTCGGTCGTGGAAGGTGCCCGCGCGCGCTTTCCCGCGATCCAGGCGGCGCTGCCCGAAGGGGTGAACCTCGTCGTCTTCTATGACCGGGCCGATCTGATCGGCAAGGCGGTCTGGACGGTGCAGAAGGTGCTGCTGGAGGCCATCGCCCTGGTCGTGGTCCTGCTGATCCTCTTCCTGGGAAATTGGCGGGCCGCGCTGGTGGTCTCGCTGAGCCTGCCGCTGGCCGTGCTGGTCACCTTCGGCCTGATGAAGCTCTTCGGGCTTTCGGCGAACATCATGTCGCTGGGCGGCCTTGCCATCGCCATCGGCCTGCTGGTGGATTGCGCCGTCGTGGTGGTGGAGAATGCGGCGCATCGCTTCGGCACCCATGAGCAGGCGAAGATGGGCATGGCCAAGCGCCTGCGCTTCACCGCGGAGGCGACGCGCGAGGTGATGGTGCCGCTGGTCTCGGGCGTGATCATCATCATTGCCGTCTTCGTGCCGCTGCTCTCGCTGCAGGGGCTGGAGGGCCGGCTCTTCGGCCCGGTGGCGCTGACCATTGCCTTCGCGCTCGTGGCCGCCCTGACCCTGGCGCTGACCGTGGTGCCGGTGATGTGCGCCTTCCTGCTGAAGGGCGGCCATGCGCGAGAGCCCTGGCTCGTGCGCAAGCTGCATGCCGCCTACGACCCCTTCCTGGAATGGGCGATGCTGCGGCCCTTCCGCGTGGCCGGTACCGCCGGCATCGGGCTGGTGCTGGCCGGCCTCGCCTTCACCCAGATCGGCAGCATCTTCATTCCCGTCATGGATGAGGGCACGCCTGTGGTGACGGTGCGCAAGCACCCCACCATCGGCGTCGAGGAAGCGGCCGACACCGACAAGCGCATCGCCCGCGCCATTATGGCGCGGGTGCCGGAAATCCGCGGCATCATGGCGCGCGCCGGCGCCGATGAGCTTGGCATCGACCCGGTCGGCCTGAACGAGACGGACATGTTCTTCACCCTCGCCCCCGCGGAGAGCTGGCGCGAAGAGGCGCGGGCCGGCGGCACGCCTTGGGTGCTGGACCAGGTGCGCCAGGTGCTGGACGGCTTCCCCGGCACCAGCTTCTCCTTCAGCCAGCCCATCGACATGCGCGTGCAGGAGATGATCATCGGCGCGCGTGGCGACGTGGTGATCAAGGTCGTGGGCCCTGAGATCCCCGAGCTCAACCGCATCGGCCGCGAGGTGGCCGAGGTGGTGCGCGGCATAACCGGCAGTGCCGATGTCTTCGCGCTGCGCAATGAGGGCATGAAATACCTGACCGTGCGGGTGGACCGCCTCGCCGCCGGCCGCCTCGGCCTCAACGCGAGCGATGTGCAGGAAGCGCTGCGCGTCTGGGTGGATGGGCGCCAGGTTGGCACGGTGCTGGAGGGCGACCGCCGCATCCCGCTGCTGCTGCGCGGCGAGGAGGGGCTGCGCCGCTCCGCCGCCGATCTCGCCCGCGTGCAGGTCGCGCTGCCCGCGGGCGGCACGGTGCTGCTCACCCAGGTGGCCGAGATCCGGGAGGAGGAGGGTGCCGTGCAGGTGATCCGCGAACAGGCCGAGCGCTTCGCGACCGTGCTGAGCAATGTGCGCGGGCGCGACATTGGCGGCTTCGTCGCGGAGGCGCAGGCTCGCGTTGCCGAGCGGGTCAACCTGCCGGCCGGCTATCGTCTCGCCTGGGGCGGGCAATTCGAGAACCAGCAGCGCGCCCAGGCCCGGCTCGCCATCGTCGTGCCGGTGGCGCTCGGCGCCATCTTCCTGCTCCTCTACCTCACCTTCGGATCCGCGCGGCAGGCCACGCTCGTCTTCTGCAACGTGCCCTTCGCGTTGATCGGTGGCGTCATCGCCCTCTGGGCCTCGGGCGAGTTCATCTCGGTGCCCGCCTCGGTGGGCTTCCTCACGCTGATCGGCATCGCTGTGCTGAACGGCGTGGTGCTGATCAGCTACATCAACCGGCTGATCGCCGAGGAGGGCCTGCCGCTGGAGCAGGCGGTGCGCGAGGGTGCGAAGCGCCGCATGACGCCCGTTGTGCTGACGGCGATGATCGCGGCCCTGGCGCTGGTGCCCTTCCTGTTTGCCACGGGGCCGGGCAGCGAGATCCAGCGGCCACTCGCCATCGTCGTGATCGGCGGGCTGGTGACGGCGACGGTGCTGACGCTGGTGCTGCTGCCTATCCTCTATGAGCGCTTCGCCCTGCCGCGCGCGCAGGCACTGGCCGTGGCTGGTGTGCTGGCGGCGCTGCTGCTGCCAGGTGCGGCGCAAGCGCAGCTCTCCCGTCATCTGGATGCCGCACTGGCGCTGGATGCGGGCTATCGCACGTTGCAGGCGCAGCGCGACGCCGCGGCCGCGCGCGGGGCCACGGCGCGCTCGCCGATCGCGGGCTCGCCCGCGCTGGGCGGTTCCATGCGCTCCGGCACGCAGGGCCCGGGCCAGGTGCGGGAACTGGATCTGGAAGTCGCTGCCCCCATCTGGCTGCCGGGCCAGCGTGGCGCGCTGCAGGGCACGGTGGATTCGGCCGTCACCGAGTTCGAGAGCCGCATCGCGCTGCGCCGCCTGGAAGTGGCCGGGCTGCTGCGCGAGGCCTGGTGGGATGCCGCCGAGGCCCGGCGCTCGGCGCAACTGGCGCGCGAGAGGCTGAACACCGCGCGCGAGATCGCCCGCGATGTCACGCGCCGCGCGCAGCTGGGCGATATCCCGCCCACCGAAGCGTTGCTGGCGCGCAACGAGACGCTGGGCGCGGAGCTGGCCCTCTCCCAGGCGGAGGCCGCGGCGGCCCAAGCGCTGGCCGCCTATCGCACGCTGACCGGCGGGCTGGAGCCGAACCTGCCGGTGGAAACCACCCGCACCGCTGCCCGCCACCCCATATTGGTGACGGCCGAGGCGGCGCTGGCCGCGGCCGAAGCGCGCCAGCGCCTGGTCGGCGCAACGCCCCGCGACAATCCCGAGCTCGGCGTCTTCGGCCGGCAGGAGGCGGGCACGGGGATGGAATCCACCACGAGCCTCGGCATCCGTGTTCGAATCCCGCTCGGCACCGAGGGCCGCAACGCCCCCCGCCGCGCCGAGGCGGAAAGCGAAGTGACCCGCGCCACAGCCGAACTTGCCCAGGCGCGCCGCCTGGTGGAGGCCGGCACCGCCCGCGCCCTGGCTGAGCTGCGCGCCACCGAGGCGGCACTTCGCCTCGCCCGTCAGCGCCTGGCCGTGGCGAGTGAGCAGGAGGCCATCGCACTGCGCGCCTTCCGCGCCGGCGAAACCGGGACCTTCGACCTCTTCCGTGTCCGCCAGTTGCGGCTGGAGGCGGCGAATGACGAGGGCCAGGCGGGCATTGCGTCCAGCCGGGCGCGCTCGCGGGTGAACCAGGCGTCGGGCGTGCTACCCTGATCCGCGTGGCCGGCGCACGATGCTGGCGTCCCCATCAACACCAGCCCTGCAAAGGACTGGCCTTCGAGAAAAAGGCGCAGCGCGCTTGGATGGGCGTTGTGGTGCTGGGTCGTAGGGATTTCCGGAAACAGGTTTACACCGCTGGCGGCCCGACCAACGCTAAGCCCTGCCCTGCCCTGGGATTGCCCCGCTTCAGTGGACGGTTTTCGGGCTTGCGGGCAACGTCTCTGCCAGGGCCACCTCCCGTTCGGCGTCGTATGCCATGGGGGATCGATAGCCCAATCCCGAAAGCAGGCGCACCGGGTTGTACCAGCCCTCGATGTAGCTGAAGCATGCCATCCGGGCCTCGGCCTGCGAGGTGAACCTGCGTCGGCTCAGCAGCTCCGCCTCGAGGGTCGAGAAGAAGCTTTCGGCTATGGCATTGGCGTAGGCATCGCCGACCGAGCCCATGGAAGGCCGCACTCCGGCCTCGACGCAGCGCTGCGGTCAGTTCAGCGTGGCGTTGCGACGACCGGTTGAGACCAAGTTGGCTGCCCTGGTCGCTGTGGTGAATGACGTCACGGGGGCGACGCTGACCGACTGCTGCCTCCATCGCGTCCAGCACCAGCTCTGTGCGCAGGTGATTGGCCATCGACCAGCCGACAATCTTGCGGCTCCACGCATCCAGCACGATGGCGAGGTACAGGAACCCCGCCGTAGTCGGCACGTAGGTGATGTCCGCCACCCAAAGCTGGTTCGGGCCGGACGCCGTGAAGTTCCGGTCCACCAGGTCAGGCGCGTGCCGGGCATCGTGGTCGCGTCGGGGGGTGGCGGGGCCGCCATATCGGTGGCTGGCGCCCACCATTCCGGCCTGGCGCATCAGCCGCGCGACCCGTTTGCGGCCGTGTCGCTCGCCACGCTGGCGCAGATCGGCATGCACCCGTGGTGCACCGTAGGTCTGGCAGGAGCTGGCGTGCACCGGCCGCACGTGCGCGAGCAGCGCCGCGTCGGCCTGCGCGTGGGCCGATGGCGGCCGATCCCGCCAAGCATAGAAGCCCGCCTTGGAGACGCCGAGCACGCGCGCCATGGTGGCAACCGGGAAGCTGGCCTGGTTTGTGCTCATGAACCAGAAGAGCCGGACGGGAGCGCCCCGTTGAACGAGGTGCGTTCAACCCCGGGCAAACCAGGCCGCGGCTTTTGAGAGTATGTCGCGCTCCACCCTGAGCTGTTTGTTCTCGCGCCGGAGCCGCGACAACTCGTCGCACTGGCAGCACTCAGGCCGGGTGGCGCATCCCCCTGGCTGCCCTCTTTCTTGTCTGCCCGCGCGATCCAATTGCGGATCGATTGGGCGGTTGGCTCGAACTCCCGCGAGATCGTCCGGGTCGCGGCCGGCGTGAACCAGTTCAACCATCTGACGGCGGAATTCAGGTGCATAGGGTAGTCGGGTTTTCGCCATGGAGTGCACCTCTGGAAAAAGCTTCAGGGTGTCCACTAAAGCGGGTCAATCCCAATCCCAGCCGCGCGGCGCGGATTGGCCTAGCGGCCTGGACAAGGCTTCGCAGCTGACCACACTATTCTTTACCGAAATCAACGGAGCAAACCCGATGACCCTGCACGCCAAGTCGATCAGTCGCCGCGGCATGGCCGCCGGGGCGGCCTCCGCCGCCATGCTGCTCGGTGCCGGGTCGGCGGCGCTTGGGCAGGCAGCCGGCGCCGTGAACTTTATCGGCTGGTCCGCCGCGGTGGATCAAGTCCGCGCCCAGATCACCGCCTTCCAATCCGCCACCGGCATCGCGGTGAACTACGAGAACTTTCCCTGGGCACAGTACCGCACCGCGCTGGTCACCCGCCTCGTCGCCAATGCGCCGATCGACGTGTCCTGGATCTCCGACGCCTGGCTGCCCGAATTCGCCGAGGCCGGCTGGCTGGCCGACATCTCCGATGTGCCGGGGCTGATGCGCTACAATGCCGAGGCCTCAGCCTATTGCACCCAATCCATGGTCTACAACGGCAAGCAATACGGCCTGTCCTACTACGGCGACCACATGTCGTTCATGGTCAACACCGACATGCTGGCCCGCGCCGGCATCACCACGCCGCCCGCGACCTGGGACGAGGTGGTGCAGCAATCCCTTCTCATGAAGCAGCGCGGCGTGGCCGAGTTCCCCTTGCTGCTCTCGATGGCCGCCGACAGCTGGCTGATCGAGTTCGTCTCCGCCCTCACCTTCTCCTTCGGCGGCCGCTTCGTCGATGCGTCAGGCGATTCGGTGATGGCCGACGCCAACCGTGGCGCCGTGCGCGCCGCGCGCTTCCTGCGCGAGGCGATCCATCAGCACCGCATCCTTTCCCCCGGCGCAGTGGAGACGGGCGAAATCAACGGGTTGCGTGCCTTCGGCAGTGGCGCCCATGCCTTCGCCATCGTGCCGACCTATCGAATCCGCGCGCTGAACGACGCCGCGCAGTCCAGCGCCGCCGGCAAAATCCGCCTCGCACTCATGCCCAAGGGCGGCCCCAATGGCACGCATGAGACCTGCGGCTGGATCCGCTTCTATGGCATGACGCCCGGCGCCAAGGCCGACCGTGCGCGGCGCGAGCGGGCCGTGCGCTTCATCGAGTTCTTCGGCGGCCGTGACACCGCGGGCAACTACTCGATGCAGAAGCTGCTGCTGACCGATATGGGTCTGCCCTCCTGCGCATTGCCGCTGGCGCAGGATCCCGATGTGGTGCGCTTCTGGGATCGTTGGGCCGGCGGCGGCGCTCTTGTGGCCGAGCAGGCGGGGCTTGCCCGCAAGAAGGATGTGATCTCGCCCTGGTTCGGCGAATGGGTCGAGACCTCGAACCAGGCCTGGCAGAATGTCTGCCTCGGCCGGGCCGAGCCCGAGGCGGCGATGCGCGCGGCCGGGGCGAAATGGATGGAACTGAAGCGGGCGTTCCGCTGACGTGACTGGCTTGGGCTATGATCAGCGCAGCGCCGCGATCCTGGTCTTCCCGGTGGTGGCGGTGCTGCTCGTCGTGGCGGCTTTCCCGATCGTCTATTCCTTCTGGGTCAGCCTGCATGACATCGTGCTGACCCGACCGCTGCGCCGGCCCTTCGTCGGTTTCGACAATTACTTCCGGATATTCGACGATGCGCGGTTCTGGACGGCGGTTGCGCGGACAACGGTCTACACCCTGGTCTGCGTGGCGGTGACGACACTGCTGGCCGTGCTGGTGGCGCTGCTGCTGAACGAGGTCTTTCCCGGCCAGCGTCTGCTGTCAGCGCTGTTGCTGGTGCCCTGGGCCACACCATCGGTCGTGAATGGGCTGATGTGGAAATGGATCTACGATCCAACCTATGGGCTGCTGAACGGCTTGTTGGTGCAGGTGGGGCTGCTGGAGCGCTACCGCGTCTGGCTGGGTGACCCTGAGATCACGCTGCTCCTCATCGCCAATGCGGCGATCTGGAAGCAGATGCCGCTCGCCGCCCTGCTGATGATCGTCACCATGAAGGCGATCCCTGAGGATCTTTTCCGTGCGGCACGGGTGGATGGGGCGAATGTGTTCCAGCGTTTCGTCCATGTGACGTTGCCGGCCCTGCGGCCCGGGCTGATGCTGGTGCTGGTGTATGAAACCATGATCTCGATCCGGCATTTCGACCTCTTTCTCATCATGACCCAGGGCGGGCCGGGCGATGCGTCCTACACGCTGTCCTGGCTGATCTATGTCGAAACCTTTCGCAGCCTGCGCTTCGGCACGGGGGCGGCGATGTCCTATGTCCTGGCGATCACCACCTTCGCGCTGAGCTGGGCGGTGATCCGCTTCCTGGGCAAACGAATATGAAAAAACCGCTGGCGCCGCGCGTCACCCGCGCTCTGTTGCTGACGCTCTTCTCCACGCTTTTCGTGCTCTATGTGGCCGGGCCGGTGGCCTGGTTGGTATCCTCCTCCCTGCAAAGCGAGGCAGAGATCACCCGCGTGCCCCCGAACTGGCTGCCGCCCAACCCCAGCCTCGCCAATTTCGAGGCGATTTTTTCCGCCGCCGACCGTGTCGTGACCTATGAAAACCGCCGTCAGGGTGAGGCGCTGACCAGCACCTTCCTCCCCTCCGGGGCCGCCAATCTGCTGCCTTCCATGCGCAACTCCCTCGTGGTTGGGCTATGGGTCGCGGCGCTCAACCTGCTGCTCAGCGTCACCGCCGCCTATGCCATCGCGGTGATCGATTTCAGGGGGCGGAGGGCCACGCTCTACACCGTCCTCGCCACCCGCGTGGTGCCGGATATCGCCCTCGTGGTGCCGCTCTTTCTCGTCATCCGCAATCTGGGTTTGATCAATTCGCTGGGCGCCCTGGTGGTGACCTATCTCGCCATCACCGTGCCCTTCACCATCTTCATCCTGATCTCGTATTTCGAGGGCATCCCGCGCGACCTCTACCGCGCCGCGCGCATCGATGGCTGCGGCCACGGCCGCGCACTCTGGCATGTCTATCTGCCGCTCTCGCTGCCCGCGCTGGTGGCCTCGCTCACCTTCGCCTTCCTGACGTCATGGAATGAATTCGTCTTCGCCCTCGTGCTCACCCAGAACGTGGCGGCGCAGACGCTGCCCATCATCATCTCGGGCTTCATCATGGACTTCACCACCAGCTTTTCCTTCGTCAATGCCGCGGGGGTGATCGCGATCATCCCGCCCGTGCTCATGGCGGTGGTGTTCCAGCGCTACATCGTCTCCGGCCTCACCGCCGGTGCGGTGAAGGGCTGAGCATGGCCCGAATCACCTGCGCGGCGCTGACGAAAACCTATGGCAATATGCTGGCGGTGGACGCGCTGGACCTCACCATCGGCCATGGCGAGTTCATGGTCCTGCTCGGTCCCTCGGGCTGCGGCAAGACCACCACGCTGAACATGATCGCTGGGTTGGAGGAGATCTCCGCCGGCCGCCTGCTCTTCGACGAGACCGAGGTCACCTGGACGCCGCCGCACAAGCGCGAGGTGGCGATGGTGTTCCAATCCTACGCCCTCTACCCCAACAAGACCGTGCGCGAGAACATCGCCTTTCCGCTGAAACTGCGCGGCCAATCCGCCACCGAAATCGACCGTGCGGTCACCGCCGCCGCCGAACAGCTGGAAATCACCCACCTGCTGGCCCGCCGCCCGCACGAACTCTCGGGCGGCCAGCGCCAGCGCGTGGCACTCGGCCGCGCCATCGTGCGGAAGCCCGCCGTCTTCCTGATGGACGAGCCGCTTTCGAACCTCGACGCCACCCTGCGGTTGTCCATGCGCGGGTTGATCAAGCGGCTGCACCAGGACCTCAAATCCACCTTTGTCTACGTCACCCATGATCAGGCCGAGGCGATGACACTGGCCGACCGCATCGCCGTGATGCGCGGCGGCCTCATCCAGCAGCTCGATACGCCCGAGGGCATCTATGAGCGCCCCGCCAATATCTTCGTGGCGGGTTTTCTCGGCAGCCCGCCGATCAATTTCCTGGAGGGCGTCGTTTGCAATGGCGCCTTCACCCGCGGCGATCTGCGCCTGAAGCTGCCCCGTCCGCCGGAAGAGGGCCGACCGGTGATCCTTGGCCTGCGGCCGGAGGATGTCTCGGCCGGCAACGACATCCAGGCGCGGGTCGAGCTCGTCTCGCCGCTGGGGTCGGAGACCCATCTCGATGTGCTGGCCGAGGGCGGCGTGCCCCTCACCCTGCGGGTGCCCAGGGAATGGCGCGCGGCACCGGGCGACACGCTCAGTTTCGCCATCGACGCCAGCCGGCTGCACCTCTTCGACAAGGCCAGCGAGCTGCGGTTGTGAACCCGCTCGGCCAAGGCCTGCGCCGGCGTGAGGATGGCCGGCTCCTCACCGGCGAGGGCTGCTTCCTCGACGACATCGAAAATCCTGCCGGCTGCCTGCACGCCGTCTTCATCCGCAGCCCGCACGCCCATGCGCGGATCCTGGACATCGAGACCTGGGCGGCCCAAGCGCTCCCCGGGGTGGCCGCGGTGCTGACCGGCGCCGATCTCGCACGCCTCGTGGCGCCGCTGCGCATGGCGCCGCCCATCGAGGGCCTGCATCCGATGGATATGCCCGTCTTGCCCACCGACACGGCGCGTTTCGTGGGCGACCCGGTGGCCCTGGTCCTGGCCGAGGATGTCAGAACCGCCGAGGACGCCGCCGAACTGGTGCGGGTGGATTGGCAACCGCTCCCAACTGTCGCCAGCATGGCCGACGCCGCCGCCCCCGATGCCGCGCTGGTGGACCCCGCTTTGCCCACCAACCGCGTCTCGCGGCAAGGCTTCGCCACGCCGGGGCTCGATGCCGTTTTCGCCGCCGCGCCGCGCATCATCACCACAGGCTTCGCGCAACAACGACAGACCCATGCGCCGATCGAGCCGCGCGGCGTTCTGGCGATCTGGGACCGCGGCCGCCAGCATCTCACCATGCGGGTGGGCAGCCAGGCGCCGCACCCCTATCGCTCGGCGCTGGCCGGCAGGCTCGGCCTCTCCGAAGCGCAGGTCACGGTGGACAGCCCGGAGATGGGCGGCGGTTTCGGCCAGAAGATCATTCCGCTGCGCGAGGATTTTTGCATCGCCGCCGCCGCACGGCTGCTGCGCCGCCCGGTGCGCTGGCGCGAAAGCCGGGGCGAGAACCTGATGGCCGCATTGCATGCGCGCGAGGAGGCGATCACCACCGAGGCGGCAGTGGCCCAGGACGGCCGCATCCTGGCGCTCCGCGCCCGCATGGAGGTTGATTTCGGCGCCTGGTCCTTCTTCCCCGCCAACTACATGGCGCGCGTGGTGGCGCTGATCCTGCCCGGCCCCTACCGCATCCGCGACTATGGCTATGACGTCTCGGTCTGGCTGACCAACAAATGCCCCAGCGGGCCGATGCGCGCCCCCATGGCCATCACATCCTGGGTTATGGAGGGCACGATGGACGCCATCGCCCGCGCGCTCGCGCTCTGCCCGCTGGAATTGCGCCGCCGCAACAGCCTCACCCCCGCCGACCTGCCCTGGACCACGGCAACGGGCGAGCGCTACGCAGCACTCTCGCCGCTCGCCACGCTGGAAGCCGCGGCCGCCGCCGTGGATTTTGAGGCATTGCGCAAGCAACCGCCGCAGCCCTCCCGGCTGCGCGGCGTGGGCCTGTGCAGCGTTGTCGAGAGCACGACCTATGGCAGCGCCTTCTACAAGGCGGCCGGCATCGCCGGCTCTGGCCACGAGGTGGCGAGCCTGCGCATCGAGCCCTCGGGCGCCATCATCGCCTCCTGCGGGCTGATGGGCTCGGGGCAAGGATATGAAACGACGCTGGCCCAGGCGGTGGCCTCGGGGCTGGGGGTTGCCGCCGGCGCCGTGACGATGCGGCTTGGCCACACCGATATCGCGCCCTATGGCATGGGCAGCCGCGGGAGCCGTGGGGCAGCGGCTGGTGGCGGCGTGCTGTTTCTGGCCGGCCTGGCGCTGCGACAGAAACTGCTGGCGATCGCCGCCCACCTGCTCCACCTCAACAGCGCCGATGCGCTGGACATGGCAGCCGGCCGGGTCATCCGCCGCATCGCCGAGGGCCATCTGGAAACCGGCCTGGGCCTGGCGGAGCTGGCCCGAATCGCGCATCTGGACCCGCTGCGCCTGCCACCCGGCATGCCCCCCGGCCTGCACCATATCGAGGCCTTCGATCCGCCGGCCATGACATACGCCAACTCCACCCATGCCTGCGCCGTCGAGATCGACACCGAAACCGGCGCGCTGACCATCCTGCGCCATGTGATCGCCGAGGATGCCGGCACGCTGATCAACCCGATGATCGTGCAGGGCCAGACGCATGGCGCCACCGCCATGGGCCTGTCGGGCGCCATGCTGGAGCACGCGGCCTATGGCGCTGATGGCCAGGCCCTGGCCGGCAGCTTCATGGATTATGCCATCGCCCGCGCCAATGATCTTCCAGGCTTCGAGATCAGCCACCACCCCACGCCGGCCATCGGGATCCCAGCTGGGATCAAAGGCATGGCGGAAGGTGGCACGATGGGCGGCATCGGCGCCGTGATGAACGCGGTCAATGACGCACTGGCGCGGGTCGGCGCGCATCTGCCCGCCCAGCCCGCCACGCCGGCGCGCATCTGGGCGGCGCTGCAGGCGAGGAGAACGTGATGAGCGCGCGCATTGGCTTCATGGGCATTGGCATTATGGGCGGGCCGATGGCCGGCCATCTGCTGGCGGCCGGGCATGCCGTCACCATCGCCAATCGCAGCCGGGGCGCCGGGGTGGCCGCCTTGCTGGCCAGCGGGGCCAATTGGGCGGAGAGCCCGGCCGAGCTGGCAGCGGGCTGCGACATCATCATCACCATCCTGGGCTTTCCAGCCGATGTGGAGGCGGTCTGGCTCGGCCCGGCGGGGCTTGTCGCCCATGCCCGCCCCGGCGCGCTACTGATCGACATGACGACCTCCTCACCCGCCCTGGCACGGCGGATGGCGGCGGAAGCGGCGCTGCGAGGCCTGGCTGCGCTGGACGGACCGGTCTCCGGTGGCGAGGCCGGCGCACGCAATGCGGCGTTGTCGATCATGCTCGGTGGCGCGGCGGCGGCGGTCGAGCGCGCCCTGCCCCTGCTCGAGCGCATGGGCCGGACCATCCGGCACATGGGCGGCCCCGGCGCCGGCCAGCACACCAAGATGGCCAACCAGATCGCCATCGCCTCCACGCTGATGGGCGTGGCTGAGAGCCTCGCCTATGCCCGCGCCGCCGGGCTTGACGGTGCCGCGGTGCTGGAGGCGCTGGGGCCCGGAGCGGCGGGCTCCTTTCAACTCGCCATGCTCGGGCCGAAGATGGTGGCGGGCGATGTCGCGCCGGGCTTCATGCTCAAGCACTTCATCAAGGATCTGGGCATCGCGCTGACCGAGGCGGCGGCCCTGGGCCTGGACCTGCCCGGCTTGTCCCAGGCCAGGCGACTGGCCGGGTTGGCGGCATCCATCACGGGCGAGCAGGCCGGCACCCAGGCGCTCATCACCGCGCTTGGCGCCACCTTGGACGTCCCGGACGCGACTGTAGCGAGGCCAGGCGCATGATGCGCATCGTCTCGGTTGAGGCCTTCCCCCTGGCGCTGCCGCTGCGCAAGCCCATGCGCCTGGCCAGCGAGACCATCGCCACCGCCGAAACCCTGCTTGTGCGGGTGGTGGATGCGGCCGGCCGCGAGGGCTGGGGCGAGGCGTCCAGCGCGCCGACCATGACGGGCGACCTGCTTGCGGGCATGGTCGCCGCCATCACCCGCTGCATCGGCCCCGCCCTGCTCGCGGCGCCGATCGAGGACCGGCAGGCGGCGGCGCGGCGCATCGCCCGCGCCATTCGCGGCAATACCGGTGCCAAGGCCGCGGCCGAGATCGCGGTGCTGGATCTGCTGGCCCGCGCGCGTGCGCTGCCCCTCGCGGCGCTCCTGGCTGCTGCGCCGCTGCGCGACCGCGCGCCGGCCATCGTCATGCTGGGTGAGGGCCAGGGCGCCGCCGAGGCCCAGGGCGCCAGTCACGTGAAGGCCAAGCTTGGCATGGCGTCGCCGGCCGGGGACGCCGCCGCCATGGCCGCGCTGCGCGCCGAACTCGGGCCCGGGGTGCATCTTTCGGCGGACGCCAACATGGCATGGACTGTGCCGCAGGCGCTGGAATTCGCCACCGCCCTGCCGGCCGGCGTGCTGGACTATCTCGAGCAGCCCGTGGCGGATGACGACCTGGCCGGCATGGCCGCGGTGGCGGCGGCGCTGCCCTGCCCCGTCTGCTTCGACGAAGGCCTGCATGGCCTGGCTGATATCGCAGCCCATGCCGCCGCGCGGGCCGCCGGGGGCGTGGGGCTGAAGGCGATCAAGCTGGGTGGGCTGCAGGCGACGCTGGCTGCCGATGGGTTGGCGCGCGGGTTGGGAATGCACACGAGCTGGGCCTGCAAGATCGCCGAAACTTCGATTGGCGCCGCCGCGGTGCTGCATGCGGTGGCGGTGCTGCCGGATGTCCAATGGGGGGTGAGCGTGACCCACCGCTATCTGGCCGAGGATGTGGTGGCCATGCCCGTGGTCCTGGCAGGTGGTTCTGCGCTGCTGCCGGAAGGCCCCGGCCTGGGCCTCGCACCATGCCTTGACCGGCTGGCGCGTTATCGCTGGCGCGACTGAACCCCTTGCGGCGCCGGCCGGCGCGACGGAGAGTCCAACGATGATCGACACCACCCTCGCCCTTGCCCGCGTCGCTGCCGAGGGTGCCGCCGCACCCAGTGCGGAGGAGGCGCTCTGGGCCATCACCCGCACCGTGCCGGCATTGCTGGGCGACCCGGGGGCGGCACTGCGCCCGAACGCCTTTCGCGAGGACCCGCCACCCACGATCGGTGCGGCGGCGACCGTGTTTCTGCGCATGCCCGATGGCCTGCACCACCTCATCGCCGCACCGGTGAATTTCGCGCCCGGGCAGCATCATGAGCTGGTGGCGATCGAACTCGGCCACCCCGGCCATGTGGCGAAGACCCGCCAGCCGATGTTGCTGCACGACACCGCGCTGCATGCCAGTTTCGTCAAAATCCTGCAGAGCTTCCGGGCAGGCTCATCGATGTTCGCGCCGCTGCTCTGGCAGGGCGAGTATCTCGGCGTGCTGATCTGCGCCAATGCCGCGCGGGGGACGTTTTCGGAGGGTGATCTGGCGGCGTTGCAGGCCTTCGCCGGGCTGGGTGCCGCGCTGTTCATGGCCCATGGCGGCCCGGCCTGGCTGGCCGGGATGGACACCGCCGGCCTGCCGGTGCGCCGCTTCGGAAGTTAGAGCATGATGCGTTGAGGCGGAAACGCCGAAAACGCTGAATCATCTCTTAGCAACGGCTAGACCATGCGCAGTGAACGCATGTGAACGCAGCATGGTCTAAATCGGCGCCAGCCTTGGCCAGGGCGATGCCGCTTCGAAGGCCTCCCCCAGATCGAGCAGCGCCTCTTCCGGCATGCGGGCGGCCACCAATTGCAACCCCGCCGGCAGCGCGCCGGGCAGAACCGGCATCGGCAAGACCAGTGCCGCCAGCCCCGCGCAATTGATGGCGGTGGAGAAGGCCGAGGCGGTCTTGCCTGTCGTGGCCTGGCCGTCGACCATCGCCGGGAAGGGCTCGCGCTTCGGCCAGGCCAGGGAGGGCGAGGCGGGGGTGGCGATGATGTCGAAGTTTTTCAGGGCATCGGCGACGCGCCAGCGGAAGGCGGTCAGCGCGTCGATGGCCTGCACGTGCTGGATGGCGCTGCGGGCGAGGCCGGCCTTCACCGTGGCGGCGACATTGGGCATGCAGGCGTCTTCCCAGTTCGGGAAGGGAGTGAGCGCCCGGGCGGCGCCGCCGGCGGCGAGGGCGGCAAAAATCTCCGCCGCCTCGTCGGAATCCCAGGGGCAGGCGATGTCCTCCAACGCATGGCCCAACCCGCGCAGCACAGCGCAGGATTGGGCGAAGGCGGCGGCGACCGCCGGGTCCATCGGCGCGCCGGGATAGGTCGCGACAACGCCGATGCGCAGCCGCGCCGGCACCGCCATTTCGGCCACGGGTGCCGCGATGGCCGCGAAGGCCAGCTTGAGATCGGCCACCGAGCGGGCGATGGGGCCGATCACCTGCAGGTCATTGGTCAGGGTGGGGAAGCCGTGGCGACGCGGCACCCGTCCGGCCGAGGGTTTCAGCCCCGCGACCCCCGCCAGCCCCGAAGGCCGGCGGATCGATCCGCCGGAATCGGTGGCGATGGCCAGCGCCCCCAGCCCCGCCGCGATGGCCGAGACCGCGCCGCCGCTGGAGCCGCCGGAGGTGAGTTCGGGCGCCCATGGGTTGCCGGTGGCGCCAAACACCCGGTTGTCGGTGTAGCCGGAGAGCGCGAGTTCCGGCGTGTTGGTCTTGCCCAGGATCACCGCGCCGAGGGCGCGCAGGCGGGCGACCGGAAGATCATCCTCAGGCGCCAGGTAATCGGCGTAGAGCGCGCTGCCCCAGGTCGCCCGCATGGCCCCGACATGCAGGTTGTCCTTCACCGTGATCGGCACGCCATCCAGCGCCCCCAGCGCGGCGCCGGCCGCCCAGCGGGCGGTGGCGGCGGCGGCGGCTGCACGGGCGCCCGGCTCATCCAGCGTGACGATGGCGTTCAGCACCGGGTTCACCGCGGCGATGCGGCCGAGCACGGCGTCCAGCACGGCGCTGGGCGTGGTCTCGCCCGCGGCGTAAAGCGCGCCGAGCTCGGTCGCCGTGGCGGCCCAGAACGCGCTCATTCGTCGAGCCAGGCCACGGCGCGCACCGGGCTGCCGGTGCCGCCCTTGATCCGCAGCGGGAAGCCGATGAAGCGGAAGCGGCCCTTCCCCACCACCTTGTCCAGGTTCACCACACCCTCGTAATGGGTGAAGCCCATGTCGCGGCAGACGTGATGGACCTCGAAATTGTTCCGCCCCGGCCGCCCCGGGCTCACCGATTCCACGGTGAAGGCGGTGATGCCCTTGGCACCGAGCCAGGTGGCACTTTCCTTGGTCAAGCCCGGGAAATCGGTGATGTAGCCCTCGGTGCCCGCCGCGCGTTTGTAGAAGCCGGTGTAGAGCAGGACGGTATCGCCCTTCTGGATCGAGACGCCGGAGGCTTTCTCGGCCGCTTCCAGATGTTCGATGGTGATGTCCGTCCTGTCCGGCACATGCGTCAGGTCAAGGCATAAGGCTTCCGTGAAGAAGGTCTCCAGCGGCAGCTCGTCAATGGTCTTCGCCCCCGGCTTCTCGTCGAAATGCACCGGCGCATCGACATGCGTGCCGCCATGGTCGCCGGTGTGCAGCACCATCGTCGCCGCCGAGAAGGTATAGCCATCGGCCACCCGCTTCTCCTCATGCGTGCTGAACGGATAGAGCTCGATGCTGGGGTGGTTGGGCAGGCGCTGCATCTTGTGGGTGATCTCGCGCGTCAGATCGATGAGTTTCAATGCAGGCTCCTGGGGAAAATCGGTTTTCGCCGGCAGTATGAGGGGTGCCCCCGGCTTGGCAAGCGCGAGCGCCGGGTGCCAACTCGTCGCGTCTTTTTCGGGAGTGCTGCCGCATGTTTCGTGTCGTCCTGGGCCTTCTGGCCATGCTCTCCCCCGCCATGGCACAGGGCGTGTTTCCTGACCGTCCCATCCGCATCGTGGTGCCCATCAACCCCGGCGGCGGGACCGACATCTTCGCCCGCGCCCTGGCCGAGATCGTCGGCAATTCCCTCGGCCAGCCCATCATCACCGAGAATCGCGCCGGCGCATCCGGCACCATCGGCGTGCAGCATGTGGTGGACAGCAGGCCGGATGGGCACACGCTGGGCTTCATCTGGAACACGCCGCTGACGGCAGCACCCCACACGCTGGGCGCCCGCTACACGGCGGACAGCTTTGCCCCCGTCTTCTCGGTCGGCTATTCCGCCTATGCTCTCTGCGCCCGGCCCGATTTCCCGGCCAATTCGCTGCGCGAGATGATCGAGCGCGTGCGCGCCAATCCCGGCGAGTACACATGGGGCAATGAGGGGCTGGGGGGTGCCATGCATCTGGGCGTGGAGCGCATCCTGCGCCGGCTGAACATGCAGATGACCACCGTGCCCTTCCAGGGTGCCGGGCAGACCCTGCCGGCATTTCTTGGCGGCCACATCACCTTCTATGGCGGCTCGGTGGTCGGCGTCATCGGTGCCGCGCGGGCGGGCCAGGCCAAATGCCTGATGCTGACCACGGCCGAGGATCATCCGGTGATGACCCAAGGCGCGGGCCTGGCCAGCCTGGGGCTATTCGACCATGCCATCACCATCTGGTGGGGGCTGATCGCGCCCAATGGCATCCCGGCCGAGCGCATGAGCCGACTGAGCGAGGCCTTCCTGGCCGCCGCCCGCACCCAGCGCTTCCGCGAGCTGGTGGAAGGCCAGGGCGCCACCTACGCCCTGCGCATCGGCGCCGAAATGGGCGAAGACACAAGGCGCGAATACGAGGCCCTGGGCGCGGTGGCACGCGAACTCGGCCTGTCCAGGACGGCGCGGTAGCGCCGCCGGACCTCACCCCGCGCCGAGTGCGCGGGCGATGGCGACCAGCCGCATATCGGCACCGCGCCAGCCGATGATGGAAAGCCCGACCGGCTTTCCCCCGGCTGTGCCCAGCGGCAGGTTCAGCTGCGGCAGCCCCGCCATGCCGGCGAAGGAGGTCAGCACGCCGATGCGGCCCGAAAGCGCATCCGTCTCGCGCAGCGAAAGGCCGAGCGGCGGCGCGGTGAAGGGCGTGGTGGGCAGACAGAGAATGGCGCCGCCCTCCAGCAAAAGCCTGGCGCGCGCCACGATGCGGTGGCGGGAGATGCGCGCCACCTCCACCTGCGGCGCCGTGATGGTGGAGCCGAAGGCCAGGTTGCGCGCCACGTTGAAGGCGAAGCTGGGGTTTTCCCGGTCGATCCAGTCGCGGATGCCGGCCCAGGCCTCGCTGCGCTGGATGATGTTGCGCTGGTCGTTCCACAGGCTGAGTTCGCCCGGCTCGCCCAGGCTGAGGCGCTGGGCGGAGCCGAGCAGCGCCGCCAGCCGGGCCACCGCGGGCATGAGCGCTTCCGCCACCTCGGGGTCGGCCGTGGCGAAGGCATCCTCGGCCAGCAGCAGGGCCGGGGCGGTGGGCTCGGGCGGGGCCTCGCCAAAAATCACTTCCGAGACCCGGGCGAAGGTCTGCGCGTCGCGCGCGAACCAGCCGGCGGTGTCAAAACTCGGCGCCTGCTTGCAGACGCCCAGGAAGGGCAGCCGCCCATGTGTGGGGCGGATGCCATAGAGGCCGCACAGGCTGGCCGGCACCCGCACCGAGCCGCCGGTATCCGTGCCCAGTGCGACATCCGCCAGCCCCGCCGCCACCACCGAGGCCGAGCCGCTGGACGACCCACCCGGCAGGCAATCCGGCGCTGCCGGATTGGGCGGCGTGCCGAAGAACTGGTTGAAGCCGAGAATGCCGAAGGAGATCTCGCAGGTGATGGTCTTCCCCGCCAAAGCCGCGCCGGCATCGAGCAGCTTTTGGACCATCCAGGCGTGTTTGGTGGGAATGGGGTGGCTGCGGGCCCAATCCGGATTGGAGGCGCCGGTTGGCGCGCCAGCCACATCGAAGAGATCCTTGGCGGCGAAGCTGAGATCGCTCAGCGCGCCCGCGCCGGCCGGCAGGGTCAGCCGGGGGCCGGGCAGGAAGCCATCATCGAGCGGGTGCATATCGTCTCTCTCCTATTGCGCCGCGGCGGCCATGGCCTGACCCCAGGCCGCGCCGGGCACGGCATCGAACAGCGCACGAATACAGGGGTGCTTCGGCGCGGCGTGGATATTGGCGGTTTCGTCCAACGCCACGATTTGGCGATGGCGCATCACCGCGATGCCGTCGCAGATCTGTAGCGCCACCCGCAAATCATGGGTGACGAAGAGCATCGAAAGGCCGAGGATGGATCAAGCCCCACCAGGCCCGGCAATTGCCGCGCCCGGGCCAATGCGATCGGGCGGGCGGTGCCGTCGACAATCGGCCCATCCCCAATCTGGGCAAAGCCTATCCACTCCTGAGGCAACAGGAAAATCGGTCGACTGCGCGGCTCGGTCAAGCAGCGCTCGAATTTTGTCTCTGGCCTGGAGCGTCACCACCGGTGCTGAACGGAACACAGCCTCCTTATGGAGAGCCTGCCATGACGCACGCCGATCTTGGCATGAAGTTTGGGCTTTTGAGCCACGCCCGTGCGTCCGGTTCAACAGCCGAGCGTCAAGAGGCGCTGGTGATGCGCTCGACCGAAACGTCGCGGCCGTCGCGGATCTCATACAGCTCGAAATCACGGGCGAGGAGGCTGCCATCGGCCTTGAACTCCACGGAGGAACTGGCGCCGTCGTAGTTGATGGTCCGACCCGCGCGCAGCGCGGCAAGGCCCTCGGCCACGGTCGTGACACGCTCCCCCGGGCCATTGGCAATACGCGGGATCATCGCCTTCACCGCATCGACATCCGTGCTGTTGGCGGCGGCCATCGCCAGCAGCAGCACGTTGATCTGGTCGTAGCCGGCGGAGCCGAAGGGAAGCTGCACCTCACCATTGGGGGTGCGCCCCATGAAGCGGAGGAAGGCGTCATAGGCCGGGCTGCCCACGGGCGGGACGGGAAAGCCATGCAGGATGCCGTTGGCGGCGGCACCCAC
Organism: uncultured Rubritepida sp.; assembly: GCA_964395305.1. GTDB lineage: Bacteria > Pseudomonadota > Alphaproteobacteria > Acetobacterales > Acetobacteraceae > Rhodovarius. Next base: position 146,237 of record CAYNBM010000006.1, on the reverse strand, counting down.
GGCCGTCTTGAACTGGGGGCCGACGGCGAAGGAGATGGTGAAGACGCGGCCGCGATAGCCGGCGCGGAAGATATCGCGATAGACGGCGGTGAAGTCGGCCACGTAGCCGGGAATGAACACGGCGGGCGGGTTACCGCGCAGCAGCCGCTCGACCTCGGCGCGGAAGCTGGGCTGGGTCGTGTTATAGAAGAAGGGCTCGTTCACCACCCGCCCGCCGGCTTCCTCGAAGGACCGGCGAAAGCTCGCGACCAGGGTCGTGGCGAAGTCGTTGTTGGGGCCGGCCAGCGCGATCTCGCGGTAATTCTGCCGAACCGCCAGGCGCGCGATGGCGACGGCCCAGGCCGCGTTGAGCGGTTGGAAGTTGAACAGCAGCCCGCGCCTGTTGGCGGCGGGGATATCGTCGGATGAAGATGTGCAGAAGAGCAGGACATTGGCGGCCTCGACCAGCGGCAGCACGCCCAGGGTGACCGAGGAGGCCCACAGGCCGAGCAGTGCCGACACCCGGTCCGCATCGATGAGCTTGCGCGCGGCGCGCACGCCGGCCTCGGGGTTGGTCTCGTCATTCTCCTGCGTGAGCAGGATGCGCCGGCCGAGGATGCCGCCCTGGCTGTTCACGAGCTCAACGACGCGGCGATGGGCCTCGGCGATCTCCGGTCCGGACTGCGCGCCGCCGCCGGTATTGGGCGTCAGGCTGCCGATGCGGATGGGCTCATTGGCCTGCGCGCGCACGACATGCGGGGTGGCGAGGATGGCGGTGCCACCGGCCAGTGTCGCACGGCGCGAAAGGATCAAGGTCATGGGCGGGCTCCTGTGGGGTTGTGGCGTAGCGGCTGCTCAGGGATCAGGCCCTGCGGCCGGAAGCGAATGGCAAGGATAAGAAGAACGCCGATCAGCACGATGCGCAACGCCGAAAGCCGCTCAGCATCGATGCCGGGCAGGACGCCACCCAGAAAGCGCGTGCCCTCAACGATTCCCACGACAAGGAAGGCGCCCAGGACCAGGCCGCGATTGTTGCCCGCGCCGCCGATCACCACCGCCATCCAGGTGATGATCGTCACCGGCGTCTGGAAGTGGTCGGGCGTGATGCTGAGCACCCAATGCGCGTAGAGCGAGCCGGCGACGGCCATCAGCGCGCCGCCGATGGCGAAGGCACGGAGCCGAAATCCCTGCACGTCCCGCCCCAGCGTGGCGGGCACCAGCGAATCCTCGCGGATCGCGCGCAGCACCCGGCCCATCGGCGCGCGCCGAATGCGCTCCAGCGCCCAGAAAGCGATGGCGACGGCGGCGAGGACGAGCAGCAGATAGCCGATCGCGGCGCCCTCACGCGACAGGCCATCGGGCAGCGGGCGCGTGGCGATGGCGAGGCCGCGCGGCCCGCGCGTCAGCCAATCCTCGTTCATGGCGACGAGGCGCACGAGCTCGGCAAAGCCCAGCGTGACGATGGCGAGGTAGTCGCCCGACAGGCGCGCGGAAAGTGCCGCGAGCAGCAGCGCCGCCAGCGCCCCCACCAGCGCCGCCATGGGCAGGGCGAGGAGAAAGGGCAGTCCCAGGCGCTCGGTCACCAGCGCGCTGGCATAGGCGCCCAGCGCGTAAAGCCCGGCCACGCCGAAATTCACCAGCCCCGTCACCCCCCATTGCAGGTTGAGCGCGAGTGCCAGCAACAGATAAAAACCGGCCGAGGTGGCGATGGCGATGAGGTAGAAGGTCATTGGTCGCGCCCCGCGGCCAGCGGCCGGCCCAGCAACCCCTGCGGCCGCAACAGCAGCACCAGCGCGAGTGCCACGAAGCCGATCGCCGGGCGGTAGGCGGGCGTTGCGAACTTCACCGCGACTTCCTCCACGAAGGCGATCAGCAGCGCGCCCAGCACCGCCCCGGGCGCAGAGCCGATGCCGCCCAGAATGGCCGCCGCGATGACCGAGACGGTGAGCGACCAGCCGAGCCCCGGCTCGATCGCAAGGCTGAAGCCCGCCAGCGTGCCCGAAAGCCCGGCCAGCGCGCCGGCGAGCAGATTGGCGAAGAGCCGCAGCCGCCCGATGGGGATGCCGCGCAGCGCGGCGAGCGATGGATCATCGGCCGCCGCGCGCAGCGCGCGCCCCCAGGGCAGCAGCCGCAGCCCGGCCAGCACGATGCCCAGCACGATCGCGGCGGCCAGGATGGACCAGGCGGCATCGGGCGCGATGCGCGCCTCCAGCCAGATCAGCGGGCGGGAGAGCGGCACGTCATAGCCGCGCACGTCGGAGCGGAAGATCAGCCGCAACAGGTTCTCGATGACGAAGGAGAGCGCCACGGAACTCACCAGCAGCGCCCAGCCCGGCGCCTGGCGCAGCGGCCGGAACACGGCGTGGTCGCAGGCCAGCACCAGTGCGGCGGTGGCCAGCATCGCCGCCACCGTCGCCGCCGAGATCGGCCAGCCCAGCAGCACATTGGCCGACCATGCGGCGAAGGCGCCCGCCGCCATCGTGGCGCCCACCGCGAAATTGGCGAAGCCCAGCAGGGCGAAGAGCAGCGTGAACCCCACCGCAGCGGGTGCCACCAGGGCGGCCGTCGCCAGCGTGTCGAAGACGAGCTGGATCATGCCGCCGTGCCCAGAAACAGCGCGCCGAGATCGGGTTCGGCCAGCAATTCGGCGGCGGTGCCGCGGCGCGCCACGCCGCCGCCGGCCAGCACCAGCGCGCGGTCGGCATGGCGCAGCGCCTCGCGCGCATTCTGCTCGACCAGCAGCGTGCCGATGCCCGCCGCGCGCAGCCGCGCGATGGCGACCAGCGTCTCCTCCACCAGCGCGGGGGAGAGGCCCGCGGTGGGCTCATCGAGAAGCAGCAGGCGCGGGCCGGCCATCAGCGCCATGCCGAGTGCCAGCATCTGCCGCTGCCCACCCGAGAGCAGACCCGCGGCGCGGGGCAGCGCCGGGCGCAGCGCCGGGAACAGCGCCAGCACCTCATCGCGCCTCGCGCTGGCCTGGCGCGGTGCCAGCCATGCGCCGATGGCGAGGTTCTCGGCCACGCTGAGCGTGCGGAAGACGTTGCGCCGCTGCGGCACCAGCGCCATGCCGGCGGCGGCGAGGCGCGCGGGCTCCATGCCCGTCACGTCCCGCCCATCCAGCAGCACCTGGCCGGCCAGCGGCTTCATCGTGCCGGCGATGGCCGCCATCAGCGTCGATTTCCCCGCGCCATTCGGCCCAAGCAGCGCCACCAATTCGCCAGGGCCCACGCGCAGCGAGACACCGGCGATGATGGCGCGCCCGCCATAGCCGGCGGCGAGGCCTTCAATGATCACCTCGATCACGCCACCGCCCCCAGATAGGCTTCCACCACCCGTGCATCGCGCAGCACCTCGGCCGGCGTGCCTTCGGCCAGGATGCGCCCCTGGGCGAGGACGATCACCCGGTCGGCCAGGCGCGAGACCACGCCCATGTCATGTTCGACGAAAAGGAAGCCGGTGCCGCGCGTGTCGCGCAGGCGGGTCACGACATCGCAGAGCGTCTGGCGCAGCGCGGGGGCCACGCCCGCCGTCACCTCGTCGAGCAGGACGAGGCTGGCGCCCGTCATCAAGGCGCGGCCCAGTTCCAGCAGCTTGCGCTGGCCACCGGACAACTCGCCCGCCAGCGCATTCTCCCGCCCGGCGAGGCCGATTTCCGCCAGCACGGCACTGGCCGCCCGGGTGAGCGTGGCCTGGGAATCGCGCACGGCGCGCGGGCGCAGGAAGATATCCACCAGCCTCTCGCCGGTGGTGTCGGGCGCCGCCAGCAGCAGGTTTTCCAGCACCGTCAGCCGGCCCAGCCCACGCGCGATCTGGAAGGTGCGGGTCAGGCCCAGCCGCGCCACGCCATGCGCCGGCAGGCCATGCGCATCCCGCCCATTGACCCGCAGCCTTCCGGCATCGGGCGAGGCCACGCCGGAGAGAAGATCGAACAGCGTGGATTTGCCCGCGCCATTCGGCCCGATCACGCCGACGATCTCGCCCGGCCGCAGGGTGAGGGAGACGCCATCCACCGCGGCGATGCCGCCATAGCGCTTGACCAGCCCCTCCGCGACAAGCCCCGCTTCAGTGCGCCTCAACAGCCGCCAGCGCCGCCTGCGCCTCCTCCTCTTCCTCGATGCGCAGCGCGTCGTTGAAGCGGTTGAAGAAGCCACACAGCGTGATCCGCAGCGTGAGTTCGACGATCTGCGCCTCGGAGAAATGCTCCAGCAGGGCATCGTGCATGCGCTGGGTCACCCGGTTCGGCGTCTCCCAGGCCACCTTGGTATAGGCGATCACGAGGCGATCCACCGCATCGAGCTCCGCCGGCAGGTCGGCATCCATGATGCGGTCCACCGCCTCGGCCGAGAGCCCGGCCACGACCAGGAAGGGCTTGTGGTGCGCCACGCAATAATGGCACTCGTTCAAGCGCGAGACGACGACGATGGCGATTTCCAGGTAGCGCTTGGGCAGCGTCGCCGCCGCGCGCAATTCCATCAGCATCGACATCAGGTGGCGCAGCGCCGGCGGCACATGCGCAAAGACCGCGACCTGGTTGCGGAAGGGGCCGTAGAGGCTCGCGAATTCCTCGTAGATTTGCGCGAGATCGGGCGGAAGTTCGGAGGAAGGGATGGAGCGGACGCGGGCCATGGAAACTCCTGCATGCATGATTGTCGTGGGGCATTATTACCGGCATCGCGCGGCAGGCAATCCGTCCGCCCTGAAGCCGCCGCGACCTTTTCCTCTAAACCTGTCCTTCAGGCCGGCATGGCGGCTGCCTTGAACGGTTGTCGAAGGGCCAGGCACACCGGCAGAAGGTCGGGGATCACGCGCGTGGTGAAACGGGCGAGCGCCGCCCGGATGGCGTCTTCCATCCCCGCCTGCACCAGCAGCACCGCGGCACTGCCGGCCGAAAGCCGGTTGGCCAGCACGCAGCCCGCACTGCCCGCACCCACGACGATATAGTCGGCGTTCAACGGTAGAGGTCGGCGCGCGTCGGCGGCAGGCCGGAGGCCCCGCGGGCGCGCTTCGTTGCGACCGTCTGGAAGATGCCGATGGTGCCGCGCTGAAAGGCGATGGAGACGCCGGCGAGATAGAGCAGCCAGAGCCTCGTCTTGGCCCCACCCGCCTCAGCCTCGGCGGCGTCGCGATTGGCGTAAAGGCGTTCCGCCCAATGGCGGGTGGTGGTGGCGTAATGCTCGCGCCAGGCCTCGGTGTCGTGCACCTCAAAACCGCGGCGCTCCAGCGCATCGGTGGTGCCGCCGATATGGTCGAGCTCGCTGCCGGGGAAGACGTAGTTCACGATGGCGGCGAATTCCGGCCGCTTCTTGCGGAAGGATTTTTCGTCCTTCTTCATCGGCCGGGTGATGGCGTGGTGGAGGTAGATGCCGCGCGGGCGCAGCAGGTTGCGGATCTGGCCGAAATAGGCGTCGCGATTGTCGAGGCCGACATGCTCGAACATGCCGATGGAGGCGATCTTGTCCCATTCGCCGGTCAGCGCGCGGAAATCCTTCAGCTCGATGGTGACGCGGTCCTGCAGGCCAAGGCGCGCGATTTTTTGCTGGGCGAAATCGAACTGTGCCTGGCTCAGCGTCACGCCATGCGCCTTCACGCCGTGGTGTTGCGCGGCGTGGCAGACGAGGCCGCCCCAACCGCAGCCGATGTCCAGAAAGCGCTCGCCTGAGGCGAGGCGCAGTTTTCGGCAGATCATCTCGAGCTTGTCGCGCTGGGCGGTCGCGATGTCGTTGTCCCAGTTCGAAAAATAGCCGCAGGAGTAGACCATCTCGGGGTCGAGGAAGAGCGCGTAGAAGGCGTTGGACAGGTCGTAATGGAACTGCACCTGGGCCTGATCGTCGCGCTCCTCGGCCCGCCCGGCCTGCCGGCCGGTATAGGCGTGGCTGCCGCCCCCCGTGCCGGGGCCGAAGAGGAAAGGCAGCAGCGCCATGCCCGCCGAGAGCTTGTTCACCTTCCGCAGCAGCCCGCGGCTGGAGCCACCGCCCTGCCTGGCCGCGAGGTCCAGCAGGGTGCCGCCCTCGATATCCAGCTTTCCCTCGGCGAAAAGCTCGACCAGCGTGGTGAGGCGCGGGCTGCGCATCAGCCGGGTGATCGCGGCGGGATCGCGCAGCGCCACCGCCAGATCACCGCTCCAGGCGCGGCCGAGCGGCACCGCCTCGCCATCCCAGAGCCGGATGGCGATGTCGAGGTCAAGGCTGGGCGCCAGCCCCTCGATCAGGCGGCGCAGGCGGAGGAGTCGGGGGTCGGTCACGATGGGGTCTCCGGCACGGCGGCGGCTTCGCGCGCCAGGTTGAGCAGCAGGCGGCGCAGCCAGGCATGGCCAGCATCGGCCTCGAATCGGCGATGGAAGATCATTGACAGGCGCATATGCCTGATCTCCAGCGGGCAGGCGCGGCAGGCAAGCCCATGCACCTCGCCCAGCATGCGCGCGAGGCGGCCGGAGAGGGTCATGATCATGTCGGTCTGCTGCAGGATCTGCGGCACGGTGGCGAGATGGGCGACCACCGCGCCCAGGCGCCGGCGCTGCCCCGTCTTCGCCAGCTCCTCATCCACCGCGCCGATGCGCGAGCCATTGGGCGAATGCAGGAGATGCGGCACCGAAATGTAGCGCGCCACATCCAGCCTGCCCTCGGCCAGCGGGTGGCCGCCACGCATGATCACGCGGAAATCCTCCGGCAGCATCATCACCCTTGTGTAAAGCGCGGTGGGCTCGCCCAGCACGCCGATGGCGAGTTGGGCGGCGCCGGAATCGAGCAGCGCATCGGCATTGGTGCGGTCGGCATGGCTGATCACCGCCATGCAGCCCGGCGCCTCGCGCGCCATGGCGGCGAGCAGCGGCGGCGCCAGCACGGCTTCTGCATATTCCGACAGCGCGATGGGGAAGACGCGGCTGGCCGTGGCGGGGTCGAAGGGCGCCTGGGTGACCAGCGTCTCGGCCAGGCGGTCCAGCGCCTCGGCCACGGGGCCCGCGAGGTTCAGCGCGAGCGCGGTGGGCTCCACGCCACCGGGGCGGCGCATGAAGAGCTCGTCGTTCAGCGCCACACGCAGGCGGGCGAGCGCATTGGAGACGGCGGGTTGGGAGAGGTTCAGCCGTTCGGCGGCGCGGGTGACGTGGCGCTCGCGCGCCACCGCGTCAAAAACCCTGAGCAGGTTCAGGTCCAGTCCTGCCAGATCAGCCATGGCCACGCCCCTTCTGCCAGCCCGGCATCATGGCCGTGGCGCGGTGGCGCACAAGCCCGGCCACCTTGGGCGGCAAGGGTTCATTCTCATCCCTCGACATGGTATTCTCGTCGCTCAAAGTGAAGGCTTTCCCATGGTAGTCCTGACCAACCCGACCGTTACCGGCACCGCGGGCAATGACATCATTCGGCCGGATTTTCTTTCCCCAGGGGTGGTTCGTGACAGGGCCGATGACGGCCGCAGTTACGTCGGATATCTCGGCCTTGGCGGCGATGACGAAATCGTGGCCGGCGCCAGTCCTGGCGACATGTATGGCGGCGACGGCAATGACACGCTGATCGGCAGCACGGCGCGTGACTTCATGTCCGGTGATGCGGGCGATGACTGGATCAGGGGGGGTGACGGTCCTGATCAGATCTTCGCGGGTTCCGGGCGCGACACCATTGATGGCGGCAATGACGTCGACAATGTGGTTTTTCCGCTGGATCAGGCTGTTGTCGTCAACCTCGGCAACCCGTCGGAGAATACTGGCGCGGCACAGGGCGATATCTACATCTTCATTGAAAGGATCACTGCCTCCAACCGCACTGATCGGCTGGTGGGCGACGCCGCGGATAATTCCTTCAACGGCATGAGTGGTGACGATGTTGTGCTGGGTGAGGCCGGCGATGACTACCTGAATGGAAGTGACGGTGACGACACGCTCGATGGTGGCCAGGGCAATGACTGGCTCAATGGTGATACCGGCAATGACAGGCTCGATGGTGGCATCGGCAACGATACCCTCGATGGCTCTGCGGGCGACGACAGGCTCGATGGTGGCCTGGGCATCGACACGATGACGGGCGGTGCCGGCAACGATACCTTCTTTGTCGATGCATCCGACGATGTGGTGCGGGAAGAACCGCAGGACCTGGGCTACGATACCGTCTTCGTCACCGCCGCCGGCTGGATCCTGACCGCCAGCGTGGAGGTGGTGCGCCTGCTCGACACCGCCCAGATGGTTCGGGGGGGTGCCGCGGGCGATCAGATCGTGGCGCGGGCCAGCGGCGGCAGCGCGATCTTCGGCATGGGCGGCAATGATACGCTCTGGGCCGGTGGCAACCCCGACACGCTCGATGGCGGCGATGGCGATGACGTGCTGGTCGGCGGGCTGGCCGCGGGGCGCATGGTGGGCGGCGCGGGGAATGACCAATACGTCATCAACCACTTCGGCGCGGTGGTGGAGGAACAGGCCCAGGGCGGCACCGACACCGCCTGGATGGCGGTGGATGGCTATACCATGGCCGCGAATCTGGAGATCGCCCGGCTGACCGGCAGCGCCATCCGCATCACCGGCAGCGCCGGCAATGACGTGATCGTGGCCAACCCCGCCGCCGGCGGCATCCTCGATGGCGGGGCGGGCGATGACCAGCTCTGGGGCAGCGTGGCGGCCGAGGTCTTCATCGGTGGCGATGGCGATGACGTGGTGCGCGGCGGCGGAGGGACCGACACCATCTTCGGCGGCCGCGGCAACGACCAGTACGTGCTGCCCAACAACTTCACCACCATCACCGAACTGGCCGATGAGGGCACCGATACCGTCTGGGTCACCGCCGATGGCTACACGCTCGCCGCCAATATCGAGATCGGCCGGCTGGGCGGCACGGCCATCCGGCTGACCGGCAGCGCGGGCGATGACCAACTGGTGGCCAACCCGGTGGCCGGCGGCATCCTCGATGGCGGTGCGGGCAATGACGTGCTTTGGGGCAGCGCCTTGCAGGAGAGCTTTGTCGGCAATGCCGACGACGATATCATCCGCGGCGGCGGCGGCGCCGATTTCATGGCCGGCGGCACCGGCAATGATCAATATGTCATTCTCGACGCCAGCGCGGTGATCGCCGAAAACGCGGGCGAAGGCGACGACACCGCCTGGGTCGCGGTCAACAATTACGCGCTCGGCGCCAATGTCGAGCGGATCAACCTCAGCGGCACGGCCAATATCGCGCTCGGCAACGCCGCCGACAACATCATCGCCGGCAACCCGACCATGGGCAATGCGCTGCTGGCCGGTGGCGCGGGCCGCGACGTGATCTTCGGCAGCGCCTTCGCCGATGTGTTCCGGGGCGATACGGGCGACGACACGCTGTATTCGCTGGGTGGCGCCGACCGCTTTCTCTACGCCGCGCCGGGCTGGGGGGTGGACCAGATCAACGGCTTCGCCCAAGGCGCAGCCCGGCTGGATTTCACCGGCAGCGGCCTGACCTTCCAGCAACTGAGCCTGAGCTTCGGCAATGGCAATACGCAGGTGACGCTGGGGGCGGATGTCATCCTGGTGTTCGGCGCCACGCTGACTGCCCAGGATTTCCTGTTCGGCTGACGGCGCCGCGTCATTGGCCGCGGTGATGATGGATGTTCGCGATCCGCGTTGGATCGCGGCGGCGGGGGCGCGCAGAACAATGCCATCGCAACCCGCTCACAGGAGCCACCGACATGAACCCGAACCAGACCGCCCCCTACGCCATCCTCGCCTTGCGGCTCAGCCTGGGCGCCATCTTCCTCGCCCATGGCCTGCTGCTGAAGATCATGACCTTCGGCTTTGCCGGCACGATGGGGTATTTCGCCTCCATCGGCTATCCGCCCATTCTTGGCGCCGTGGTGGCGGTGGCGGAGACGCTGGCCGGCATCGCCCTCATCCTGGGTCTTGCGGTGCGCCCGGCGGCCCTGCTGATGCTGCCCATCCTGCTCGGCGCCACCCTGCAGCATGCCGGCAATGGCTGGGTGTTCAACGCGACGGGCGGCGGCTGGGAATTCCCTGCCCTGCTGAGCGTGCTGGCCCTGGTGCAGGCGGGCTTGGGCGCCGGCGCGCTGTCCTGGCAGCCGGAGGCCCTGCGCCGCGTGGCGCCCGCGCTGGCCTGAGCCGACCGTACTTCGCGATGCCGGGCCATGCGCCCGGCATCGTGGATTCCTACCTGGGCGGCGTGGGCATCGCCGCCGCCCGCTCCAGCGACCTGGCGCCACGCAGCGCCAGGTCATCGCGATAGAGCGCCGCCACCACCTGCACGCCGCGCGGCATGCCATCGGCATCGAGGCCCACCAGCACCGTCACCGCGGGTTGGCGCGTGAGGTTGAAGGCGAAGGTCCAGGGCGCCCAGTCCCGCCACAGCGCCTCATGCGGCCTGATCGTGGGTTGGTCCGCCGCCGGCGCGGCACCCGGGGTGGTGGGGCAGATCACCAGGTCATAGCGCTGATGGAAGCGCGCCATGGCATGGGCGGCCTGGATGCGCATGGCCTCGGCCGCCAGGAAATCCACCGCCGACATCCCCCCCTCGCGCCGCGCGATCTCCATGATGCCGTCATCCAGCATGCCCTGCTGTTCGGCCGAGAGGCCGGCCGCGGTGCGGGCCAGCGCCACGCCCCAGACCCGGCCGAAAATCTCGCGCGTGTCGGGCAGTTCGGGCGAGGCGTCCTCGATGATCGCGCCCTGCCCTTCCAGCAGCCTTGCCGCTTCCAGCAGCGCGGCCTCGCCGGCTTCGTCGAGGTTGGGCGAGAAGCCCATGCGGCGCATCACCGCCACCCGCATTCCGGCCACGCCATCCTCGATGCCGGAAAGCCAGTCGCGCGCATCGTCGGGTAGACAGAAAGGGTCGCGCAGGTCATGCCGCGCCATGGCGCCGAACATCAGGGCGGCGTCGCGCACGCTGCGGGTGATCGGCCCGGCCACCGCGACCGCGGCAAAACTGCCCAGCGGCCATTGCGGCACCCTGCCAAAGCTGGGCTTGAAGCCCACCACGCCGCACCAGGCGGCGGGGATGCGGATCGAACCGCCGGCATCGGTGCCGATATGCAGCGGCCCGAAATTCGCCGCCGCCGCCGCCGCCGCGCCGGAGGAGGAGCCACCGGGCGTGCGCATCCTGTCCCAGGGGTTGCGGGTGATGCCGTGCAAGGGGCAGTCGCCCGGCGATTTCCAGCCGAATTCCGTGGTGGTGGTCTTGCCCAGGATGACCGCGCCCGCGGCCTTCAGGCCCATCACCGCCGGCGCGTCGTGGGGCATGGGCGCGGTGGAGGTGGTGCGGCTGCCGCGGCGGGTGGGGAAGCCCGCGAGGTCGAGCAGATCCTTCACCGTGGCGGGCACGCCATCCAGCGCGCCCATCGGGCGGCCGGCCATCCAGCGCGCCTCTGATTCGCCGGCGGCGGCCAGCGCCCGGGGGTTCATCGCGGCGAAGGCATTCACCCAGGGGTTCATCCGCGCCACGCGCTCCAGCACATCCTTCAGGACGTCGACGGGCGAGAGCGAGCGGGCACGAAACGCCGCCACGAGGTCTTCAGCGCCCATCAGGGCGGGGTCGATCTTGGTCATGGCGCATTCTGCCGGCATGGGTCGGGCACGTCACCCCGGCGCCTGCACTGGACAAGCGCCGGCACCTCGCCTAACCCGTGTCGCACACCGGAGCGTAGCGCAGTCTGGTAGCGCACCAGTCTGGGGGACTGGGGGTCGTGGGTTCGAATCCCGCCGCTCCGACCAAAATCCTCTTGCCAGCATAAAGTTTGGTTCATAAACCGGCTCCAACGAAACGGGAGCGAGCGGTTTTGATCGACATCACCATCAATGGTCAGGTGCAGCGTCTGGACGCCGCCCCCGACATGCCGCTGCTCTGGGCGCTGCGCGACATCCTGAACCTGACCGGCACGAAATATGGCTGCGGGATCGCCCAATGCGGCGCCTGCACCGTGCATCTCGATGGCCAGCCCATCCGTTCCTGCCAGACCTCGCTGGCCGATGCCGCCGGCAAGCGCGTCACCACCATCGAGGGGCTGCATCCGCAAGGCGCCCATCCCGTGCAGCAGGCCTGGGTGGCGCAGCAGGTGCCGCAATGCGGCTATTGCCAGTCCGGCCAGATCATGACCGCCGCCGCCTTGCTTCGGGATACACCGCGCCCCACCGATGCGCAGATCGACGAGGCGATGGCGGGCCATATCTGCCGGTGTGGCACCTACCAGCGCATCCGCGCCGCCATCCACCAAGCCGCGGCGCAGGGCTGAGCGATGACCATGATGGAACGCCGCACCCTTCTCACCGCCATGCTGGTGGTACCCCTGGCCGCGACCGCGCAAACGCCCGCCGCGCCGCCGCCGCCCACCATTGCCGGCTCCGGCGCCAATGGCACGCTCAGCGCCTTTATCCGCATCGCGGGGGATGGGCGCGTGCAGCTGCTGACCACCACCGCCGAACTGGGCCAGGGCACCCACACCGCCCATGCCCAGATCGTGGCCGATGAGCTGGGCTGCGCGCTCGATGCCGTGACGGTCATGGTCGGCCAGCCGGAGCCCGCGCTGCGCCTGGCCGGCGTGAACGAGATGTACACGGGTGCGAGCTTCGGCATCCGCGCCTGGGCGCCGCGGCTGCGCCGGGGTGCCGCCGCGGCGCGGACCGTGCTGATCCAGGCCGCCGCCGCCCGGCTCGGCGTGGCCGAGGCCGAACTGACAGCGTCCGAGGGCCAGGTGCGCCACGCCGCCTCCAACCGCGCCATCCCCTTCGGCGAGCTGGTCGAGGCCGCATCCCGCCTGCCCCTGCCCGAGATGCCGGCGATGAAATCCCCGGCCGAGCGCCGCATCAGCGGCAGCCCCGCCGCGCGTTTCGACATCCCCGCCAAGACCCGCGGTGCGGCGACCTATGGCGTGGATGTTCGCCTGCCGGGCATGCTCTTCGCGGTGGCCCGGCTGCCAGAGGTCTTCGGGGCCGAGCTGGAGAGCTTCGACCCCGCGCCGGCCATGGCCATTCCCGGCGTGGTCCAGGTCGTGCCCATCCCGCGCGGCGTGGCGGTGGCGGCGAACTCGACCTGGGCCGCGATGCGCGGGGCCGTGGCGCTGGCGGTGCGCTGGAAAGCCACCCCGCATGATGGGCTGGACAGCGCGGGCGTCTCCGCCCGGCTGCGTGCCGCACTCGCCCAGCCCGAGGCGCAGCGGCCGAAGAACGACGGCGACTGGGAGGCCACCCGCGCCGCCGCCGCCCGCGTGGTCAGCGCGACCTACGAGGTCCCCTACCTCGCCCATGCGCCGATGGAGACCGAGAACGCCACAGTGCGCATCACCGGCAACCGCGCAGAGATCTGGGCGCCGACCCAGCACCACGACTGGTGCATCCGCAACGTGGCCCAGGCGCTGGAAATCCCGCCGGCCAATGTGACCCTGCACGCCACCTTCGCCGGCGGCGGCTTCGGCCGGCGCCTGCATGTCGAGATCGCGACCCAGGCCGCCATCGTGGCAAAGGCCACCGGGCGCCCCACGCAGCTTCTCTGGCGGCGCGAGGATGAATTCGCCCAAGGATATTACCGCCCGGCCTTCGCGGCGCGGATGGAGGCGGCACTCGATGCCCAGGGTCGGGTGACCGGCTTCAACATCCGCGGCGCCGGTGGCTCGGTCATGGCCGATTACCGCCCTGCCCTGATGCGCAACCCGGCCTTCGTCGATCCCTTCGCGCTGCAGAGTGTCACCGACACCCGCTACCGCTTCGGCCAGGCCTTCCGGGCCGAGTATGCCCGGGTGGATCTGCCGCCGAAGAACTGGCTGTGGCGCTCCGTCGGCTCCTCGCAATACGGCTTCTTCGTCGAGAGCTTTCTGGACGAGGTGGCGCATGCGGCGAACAAGGACCCGCTGGCGCTGAGGCGCGAATTGCTGGCGCATGACCCGCGCGCCCTGCTGGTGCTCAACACCGCGGCCGAGCGGGGCGGCTGGGGCACGCCGCTGCCCGCCGGCCGGCATCGCGGCATCGCCTATATGGAGGCCTATGGCAGCCTCTGCGCCCAGGTCGCCGAGATCTCGATCCAGGGCGGCGAGGTGCGCGTCCACAAGGTGACCGTGGCCTATGACTGCGGCGACATCATCAACCCCGACACGGTGGCAGCGCAAATCCAGGGCAGCGTGGTCTGGGGCCTCTCGGCCATGAAGCACGAGAAGATCACCCTGAAGGCCGGCCGGGCCGAGCAGCGCAATTTCGACACCTACCGCATCGCCCGGATCGACGAGGCGCCGCTGGTCGAGACCCATATCATCCGCAGCGGCCAGCCCATGGGGGGTGTGGGCGAGCCGGGGGTGCCGCCGCTGGCACCCGCGGTCTGCAACGCGATCTTCGCCGCCACTGGTACCCGCATCCGGCAATTGCCGCTGGACGGACAACGGCTAGGCTAGGGGCATCACCTGCCCCCCAGCACAGCCAGGTCCTCGGCGTCGAGGGCGACGGGCGTACCGCTGCGGATGAGGGCCGCGAAATCCTCATCCGGCACCATGATGGTCAGGCAATAGAGCTTCCCCGGCCCGGGGTTTTCCACCACATGTTCGGTGCCCGGCTTGAGCATGACGCAGTCGCCCGGGCCGATTTCCTGGGCCAGGCCATCGGCGATGGCGAGGCCCCTGCCCTTCAGGACATAGAACACCTCCTGCGCCCGGGCATGGGTGTTGGGCGGTGTGGCGCCGCCGGGCGCGAAGATCTCCACCACCATGGTGAAGCCCGCGCCATCGGCGATGGGGTCCAGCAGGCAGGCAAAATAGTTCGTGTCCCGGGGCGAGATCCGGAAGGCCTGAAGCGCGCCGGCGGGCCGGAAAATCATGGCGCGTCCACCCGGATTTCGCGCACCGAGAACTGGTTGTCCGCCCGATGGGTGATCGCCACACCCTGGCGATGCGCCCAGGGAATCATCATGTGGTAGAGCGGCAGGTGCCCCACATCGGCATTGTGCAGCCGGTGCATCTCCTGCATCACCCGCCGCCGCGCCGCGGGGTCCAGCTCATTGTCCATCCGCGCGACCATGGCGTCGAAAGCCGGGTTGCTCCAGCCGCCGAGGTTCCAGCTCGCCGCGCCGCCGATCGTGCGCGACGCCATGACGGCGCGCAGCGTGTAGCTGGCGTCAAAGGTCGGCACGCCCCAGCTCAGCACATAGAAGCTGCTCTCCAGCCTGCGGATCTTCTGGCTGAACTGGGCGCTGGGCAGCAGGTTGAGCTGGGCGCGGATGCCGATCTGGGCGAGCATCGCCGCGATTGCCTGGCAGGCCTCGTCATAGGTGCCGACGGGGCAGTCCAGCGGCACGCTGAAGCCCTGGGGGTAGCCGGCCTCGGCCAGCAGGCTTCTCGCCCGCGCGCGGTCGAGGGGGAGCCTCGCATCCGTGCCCTGGTCCCAGCCATTGACGAACTGCGTCCACATGCTGCCCGTCGGCACAGCCTGTCCCCGCAGGGTGGCGCGGCGCAGTGCCTCCACATCCACCGCATGCGCCACCGCCTGGCGCACGCGCAGGTCGCGGAAGGGGTTGCGGCCGGGGGTGTCGCTGCCCGCCAGCTCCGCGGTGTCCTGGCGGAAGGCCATGAAGACGGTGCGGTTCTCCTGGCCATCGAGCACCCGCAGGCGCGGGTTGGACCTGATCCGCGCCACATCCTGCACCGGCACGACATGGACGAAATCCACCTCGCCCGAGAGCAGGGCCGCCACCCGCGTGGCATCCGAGCTCAAGGTGATGTGATGGTATTCATCCACATTCCCGGCGGCGACCTGGGCCGCGCGGCCCCACCACAGGGGGTTGCGGACCATGATCGTCCGCTGGTCCTGCTCGCGCGTGCGGATCATGTAGGGGCCGGTGCCATTGGCGTTGCGCACCGCGAACAGCTCCTCGCGCTGCGCGAAATTCTGCGGCACGGCGCTGCGATTGGCCTCCGACCAACCGCGATCCATGATCAGGATGCGGGTCATCTTGTCCGGGATCACCGCGTCGGGGACGCGGGTCACGAGGTCCACCGTCAGCGAATCCACCGCCACCACATCGGCCACGGTATCGACGAAGATGCCGTAATTGCTGGTGGGTGCCAGGGCGCGGCGGATGGAGAAGACCACGTCATCGGCATCGAAGGTCTCTCCGCCGGCGAAACGGACCTCGGGCCGGAGATGGAAGCGCCAGCGCATGGGCTCCACCTGCTCCCACCGCGTGGCCAGGCTGGGCTGGATCTTCAGGTCATCGGCCCGAAGGGTCAGGCTTTCATAGACCTGGCTGACCACGAGGAAGGTGAAGAGCGCGTTGGTGGCATGCGGGTCGAGCGTCGCGGCGTCGACGCTGGTGGCCATGCGCAGCACGCGCGGTGGGGTGGTCTGGGCGAGGGCGGGGCCGGCCAAGAGCAGGACGGCGGCGAACAGGAACGGGCGCATCAGGGGGTACCTCCAGGGCGATACGATCAATCCTGCGCCCCCCCATCGCAATCCCGCCACTCCCCCCCTATATTGCGGTTTCGACAGAATTGCCCTGGAGCCATTCATACCATGTTCCGCATTGCCCGTTTCCTCGCCGTGACCGCGGTCGCCGCCCTCACCCTGGCCCCTGTGCTGGCCGAGGCCCGGCCCGGCGGCAACTCCTCATCCGGCAGCCGCGGCAGCCGGACCTATTCGGCGCCGCCGGCCACCAACACCGCCCCCACCCCGGCGCGGCCGATGGACCGCACCATGACCGAGCCCGGCCGCGCCGGGGCTCCGGCCGGGGCCACGGCGGGTTCGCCCGGCCTGAACGCCGCCCGGCCCGCGGCCGCCGGTGGCAATTTCTTCCAGCGCAACCCGATGCTGGGCGGCCTGCTGGCCGGCGGCCTGATCGGTGCGATGCTGGGCGGTGGCTTCTTCTCGGGCCTCGGCTCCCTCGCCGGCATGCTGGGCTTCCTGCTGCAGATCGCGCTGATCGGCGGCCTGGTCTTCCTGCTGGTGACGCTGCTGCGCCGCCGCAGCCAGACCCAGCCCGCACCGGCCATGGCCGGCATGCAGCGCGACATGATGCCCGACGCGGCGCGCATCGGCGGCGGCGGTTCCGGCATGCCCGCCACCACCCCGGTCAGCGTCTCGGCCGCCGACCAGCAGCAATTCGGCGAGGCGCTGGTCGCGGTGAACCGCGCCTGGAGCGCGGGCGACACCGCCACCCTGGCCCGTATCACCACGCCCGAGATGATGCAGTTCTTCCGCGACGACTACGCCGCCCTGGCGGCGCGGGGCTGGAAGAATGAGACCTCCGACCTGCGTCTCGAATCGGGCGACGTTTCCGAGGCCTGGAACGAGGGCGCGCGGGATTACTGCACCGTGGCCATGCGCTTCTCGCTGGTCGATGTGACCCGCAACCTGGCCGATGGCGCCGTGGTCGAGGGCCATCCCAGCAACCGCCAGACAGTCACCGAGCTCTGGACCTTCGTGCGCGTGCAGGGCGGCCCCTGGCAGCTTTCGGCGATCCAGCAGACCGGCTGAAGCGGCCATCACGGCGGCGACAGCCAGCCCGGGATGGTCCGATGACTTCGCAAGGATCTTCCTCGGCCAAATGCCTTAGAGCATGATGCGTTGAGGCGGAAACGCCGAAAACGCTGAATCATCCTCTCAGCAACGACTGGACCCTGCGCAGTGAACGCATGTGAACGCAGCATGGTCTAGCCGCGGGTTTTCGGGTCAGTCCTATTGACTGGCCGGGCGCGGAGACCCCGGAAATCCGCTCTCGGGCGGGGCTTTCTCTCCGCCCCCCGCCGGATTTGGCCGATTGGATACCGAACGCAGATGGCCGCTGCGCAGATGTCGCAGTCAGGGACAGGCTTCGGTTCTGACTGCTTTCACCTCGGCTGACTGGCATTGGTTGTCGCGCCACCAAGGTCATGATCTGCGAGACGGATTTGCGCAGTGCGCAGCGCAACCGGCTCCCGTTCGGATGCGTCGCGCAAGTAGCGCTACCGGTGCTATGCGGCGACAGGCAACCTGATCGCCAGCGGGGTTCTCCAGGCAAATTTGCCATTGCAGCCGTGCTGATCCGCCGGCAAGCTCAAACTTGTCTGCAGATGGATCCGCGATGCCAATCAGCCCTGCGCCATGAGCGGTCCAATGCGACTCGCTCTCGTGGAAGATGACCCCACGCAGCGCCTGATAGTGACCGAATATCTCGCCAAAAACGGCCTGCGCCCAGATTCTTACGCCTCCGGCGCGGAATTCAAGCGGGCCGCGCAGGTGGCCATGCCGCATCTCGCCATTTTCGATGTGCATCTGGGCGAGGCCGAAGACGGCTTCTCCCTGGCGCGCTGGACCCGGGCACGCTCGGCACGGGCTGGCATCATCATGCTCACCGCGGCGGGTGATACGGTGGATCGCGTGGTCGGCCTGGAATCGGGCGCCGATGACTACGTGGTCAAGCCCTTCGAGGCGCGGGAATTGCTGGCAAGGGTGAAGGCCCTGCTGCGCCGAGCGACCGACACGCCGCCGCCGCCCCCGCTTCTCACCGAACATCGCATCGGCACCGGGCGGCTGGATATCGAGCGGCGGTTGTTGATCCTGGCCGACGGCAGTGAAGACAAGCTCTCAGCCAGCGAGTTCGACCTGCTGCTTCTCTTCGTGCGCCATCCCAACCGCGCGCTCACCCGCGAATGGCTGCTCGAATCGGCGGCCCATCGCGAGGCCGAGGCATTCGACCGCGCGATCGACAACCGCATCATGCGGCTGCGGCGCAAGCTGGAGGTTGATCCCTCCAAGCCCGAGGCGATCCGCTCGGTGCGCGGCGTCGGCTATATATTCGTACCCCCCACCGACTGAGCCGCGAGCGCGGTGCGCGCAACCGCGATCGTCTCCGCCAACAGACCGGGCAGCCCGTCGATCAACTGCTCCGCCCGCGGCCCGTCACCATCCCGTGCCGCCTCCTCGAGCCCTTGCGCCGCCTCCGCCAGCAGCCGGGCACCCACCATGCGGGCCGCGCCCTTCAGCCGATGCGCCGCGGCCCCCCGGGCAGCCTCCCCCACGGCCGCCAGCCCGGCGATGTCATGCGCGGCACTCTCCGCAAAACTGTTGAGAATACCCATCAGCCGCTCCCGATCATGGCCGAACAGGCCGCGCAACGCCTCCGGATCGAACAGGGCGCCGCCGCCCGGCGCCGCGCCGCCCTCAACCCCGGGCAGGAACCGCCCGAGCGCGCGGGACAAGCCATCCAGTGTCAGCGGCTTGGTCAGAAAACCGTCCATTCCCGCGGCGTAGCAGCGCTCCGCCTCGCCCTTCAGTGCATTGGCCGTGACCGCGATCAGCGTGGTGCGCGGCAGGTCGAGGCGTTGCTCCTCGCGGCGAATCGCCCGCGCCAGATCAAAGCCATCCATCACCGGCATGTGGATATCCAGCAGCACGATGGTATGCCGCCCCTTGCGCCAGGCATCGAGCCCCGCCGCGCCGTCGACCGCCGTATCGGCCGTGCTGCCGAGGATCTCCAGCTGGCGCAGCAGCACCTCGCGGTTCACCGGATGGTCGTCCACCACCAGGAAACGGCCCATTTCGGCCGGCGCCGCGCTTCCCAGCTTCTGCGCCAGCACCAGCGGGGCGGTCAGCAAGGGCGCCTGGGCCAGCCCCAGCCGCAAGGTCACGGTGAAGCGGCTGCCACGCCCGGGCGTGCTTTCGACGCTGACATCCCCGCCCATCAGCTCGGCCAGGCGCCGCACAATCGACAAGCCAAGCCCGGTGCCGCCGTAGCGGCGCGTGGTGGAGCTGTCGGCCTGGGTGAAGGGCTGGAACAGTTTTTCCAGCGTGGCCTTGTCCATGCCCACGCCACTGTCTTCCACGCTCAGCACCACCACCGCCATTTGGCCCTCGGCTCTGGTATCGGCCGCGATGCGAACGAAGCCGCGCTCGGTGAATTTCAGCGCATTGCCGACCAGGTTGAACAGCACCTGCCGCACCCTGGTCGGGTCGCCGGTCAGCCAGTCCGGCCCGGGAGTGGGCGCGTCGGTGAACAGGGCCAGGCCGCGCCGCCCGGCCTCGGGCGTCAGGGTCTCGACCGTGCCTTCGATGAGACCCCGCAGGCTGAAGGGCATGCTTTCCACATCCAGGCGGCCGGCGTCGATCTTCGAGAAATCCAGCACGTCATCGATGATCCTGAGCAGCGACTGCGCGCTCTCGCGCATCACCGCGATGCTGCGGGCCTGTTCGGGATTGAGTTCCGACCGTCCCAGCAATTCCATCATGCCCAGCACACCGTTCATCGGCGTGCGGATTTCATGGCTCATGGCGGCAAGGAAGGCGGATTTGGCCTGCCCCGCGGCCTGAGCCGCATCGCGCGCCGCCTCGGCCTCGGCCTGGGCCGAGAGTGCCGACTGCTCGCTCGCCTTCAGTTGGGTGATA
Source organism: uncultured Rubritepida sp. (assembly GCA_964395305.1). GTDB lineage: Bacteria > Pseudomonadota > Alphaproteobacteria > Acetobacterales > Acetobacteraceae > Rhodovarius. The sequence continues at coordinate 125,965 of CAYNBM010000006.1, read as the reverse complement.
TCGCGCGAGAAGCCCAGCAGCCGGCCATCGGAGATCGGAATCCACACGCTCTCCACCCAAAGCCCTGTCGGCATCAGTCTCTCATAGCGCACCACACCGCCGGAGAAGGCGTTGCCAACGCGCATCGCAACCGTCGTGTCCTCGTCATGCGCATAGCCATAGACGCCATGGCGGTAGCGCCAGCGCACCGCATCGGCCAGGTTGGTGCCGGGTCGGTAGAACTGATCGGGCGTGCCCATCAGCTCGCGCTTGACCGAATTGGCCAGCAGCACATTGGCGTCGCGGTCGAGCAGCACGACCAGCGCGTCGGCGGCCTCCAGCACCTCGCGCAGCAGGCGCCGCTCCGCCTCGGCCTCCGCCTGGGCGGCCATCGCTGCCTGTTCGCTCGCCTTCAGCGCGGTGATGTCCCGCCCCTGGGCCACGACGCGGCCGCCGGAAATGGGCACGTAGGCGAACTCGATCCAACGGCCGCCCGGGGCGGGGCGGATAACGCGCAGCGGCCGGCCCGAAAGCACCGCGTCCACGCGGCCCTGCACCCAGTATTCCTCGGACTGATCGAAGCCGAAATCACCACGCCGGTACATGTAGCGCATGGCTTCGCGCAGGCTGCCGCCGACCTCCACCAATTCGCTGGGAATATCGAGCAGCGCGCGCCCGTGGCCGTTCGACAGGATGACATCCGCCTCGCCGTCGAGCAGAACGATCATGCTGTCCATGCTCTCCAGCATCTCGCGCAGCAGGGTGCGCTCGGCGGCCAAGGCCGCTTCCTGCTGCTTCAGCGGCGTGATGTCGCGGTGGAATCCCACCAGGCGGCCGCCGGAAATCGGGGTGAAGATATGCTCCACGCTGCGGCCGGAAGGCATGGTCCGGGCATATCGCACGATGCCGCCCTGGGCTGGGTTGCCCGAGAAGGGGTTGCTGAGCCGCTCGGCGACGGCCGATGCCTCGTCGCGATCGAAACCATAGACGCCGGCGCGGTAGCGATGGCGGATGGCGTCGGCCAGATTGGTGCCGGGGCGGTAGAGGTGGTCGGGCGTCTCCATGATGTCGCGCTGCCGATTATTCGCCAGCAGCACGTCGGAATTGGCGTCGGAGACCACGATCAGCGCGTCGCAGGCGTCGAGGATCTCGCGCAGCAGCGTCCGCTCCTGCTCCACCGCCTCCTGCGCGGCCTGCAGGGCCGTGACGTCGCGCTGCACCAGCAAGCGCCGGTCGCCCGCCACCCGAAACAGCGTATGCTCGATCACCCGCCCATTGGGGCGCCGGCGCAGATAGGGCAGGCCGGTTGGGTTGCGGAAACGCTGGAAGAAGCCGTCCAGCGCCTGCTCCATGGTCTGGCCGTCCTCAAGCGGCACCTCGCCGCTCTCCAGAATGTGGCGGTGATAGCCGTCACGGATGTTGCGGTGCTCGGTGAACAGCGTCTGCGGCAGGCCATTCATCTCGTGCATGGCGCGATTGGCGAAGACCCAGTCGCCATTGCCCTCGGCCAGGGCGACGCCGTCGCGCAGGTTGTCGAGCACCAGTTGTAGGCTTTCCTCCGCCTGCTTCACCTGGCTGATGTTGCGGTAGAACGAAAGTAACCCGCCATCCGGGAGCGGGATCATGTTGAACTCGATCCAGTGCCCGCCGGCGGTCTTGCGGGTGTATCGGCTGCCGCCGGGCTGGCGCATCACGGCCGCGCGCTCCTGCACGAGCGATTCCAATGCCACCGCATCTTCGGGCGGCGGACCGAAATCGCCGCGCCGTGCCTGGAAACGCAGGATATCGAAGGCGCTGGCGCCGGGATGGGCGATATCGGGGGTGAGGCGCTGAAACTCCATGACCTGCCGATTGGCGATGCGCCAGCGGAAATCCTGGTCGTACAGCATCACCCCATCGGGCAGGTTTTCGATGATGGTGACGAGCATCGCGCGCTGCTCGGCATGGGCCGCGCGTTCCGTCTCCAGCTCCGCCTCGCGCTGCTTGAGCGCGGTGATGTCGCGAATATTGGCCAGCAGCCGTCCGTCTTCCTGGACATGGAAGCGGTACTCCACCCAGGTGCCGTCCGGCATCCGTGAGGGGTAGACCAGCCGCCCGGCCTGCATGATGTACTCGCGGCGGCTGCGGATGAACTCATCCTCCGGCGTATCGAAGCCGAAATCGCCGCGGCGGTACATGTGGCGCAGGATGCTCTGATGCGAGACGCCGGGGCCGACCAGCTCATCGGGCAGGTTCAGCAGCCGGCCATTGCGGGTCGAGTTCTCGATGACGGTGCCATCGGCCTCCATCAGCACCACCCAGTCCTCCGTGTTGCGCAGCAGGTGCTCCGTTCGGGTGCGCAGCTCGGTCAGGCGTTCGTCGGCGGCATGCTGCACAGTCCGGTCGCGCAGCAGAAGAAGCGCGCCCTCGCCTGGGAGAGGGATGGCGGTGGCGTTGATGCGCAGGCCATCCGGCGTCGTCCAGTCCAGCGTCACGCGGCCGGCGGGCTGGTCGGCCAGAGGGGCGGCCAAAGGGGCGGCCAAGGGGGCGGCAAGCGCGTCGGCCAGCGTATCGGGCAAGGCAGGGCGGAGATCGGCGAGGCTGCTCCCGGGGCCGATGGCCGCGTCATACAGCCGCAGCATGTCGGTGAACCGGCGGTTGGACAGTTGCAGGCGGCCCGCGGCATCGAATAACGCGATCCCGGCCGTCATTTCCTTCAGCAGAACCGCGAGGACAATGTTTTCGGCGCCTGCGATGGCGTTGATCTGGTCTGGCATGACGCAACAATACCATCCGTCTGTCACGCGGTCTGTCGCGTCTGTCGCGCGGCGATGGGGGGAGAGGGGTGCCGCGCGATGGACGCGACACAAAGCCCGCGCCCACGCGATCATCCCGCGACAGAGCGGGGGCCATAAGCCTCCCACGACGCCGGGATGGGCCGGCGATGACATCACAGGGTTCAACACCATGCGCCGTCTCCTCCTGGCCAGCTGCCTGCTCCTCGCCGCCGCACCCGCCTTCGCGCAGAGCCAGCGGGTGTCGATGTCGCGCCCGGTGGCCGCCATGGCGCAGGGCTGCATGGCCGATTGCCTGGCCGGGGCCGGCCCCGCCGCTGGCGCCACCCCCTATACCGCGCGCATCTGCCAGCTGCGCTGCGATGCCTCCGCCCGCTTCAACGCGGCCCAGGTGCAGCCGGCCCAGGCCAATACGCAGCCCGGCCGGCGCGGCCGGCAGCCGGTGCAGCTGGTGGCCGCCGCCATGGCCGCGCCGGCCGCCGCCATCGGGGTCTCCACCATGCCGGTCAGCGTGATCTACACCGCCGCAGCGCCCGCCCGGGGCTTCGGCCTGATCGCCGGCGAGCGCGACCGGCTGCGCGCCTTCCGCGAGGCCGAGGACCAGTGCCGCACCACCGGCGCCGGCTGCCGCCTGCTGATGGAATCCCCGGCCGCCTGTGCCGCCGTGGCCCACGCCACCCGTCGTCACCAATATGCGCTGGTGGTCACCTCCGATCCCTCGACCTGGACGGTGACCAATATGGCCGGCGGCTTCGGCCCGACCCAGGCGGTGGCCGAGGCGAATGCGCTGGCCGATTGCCGCTCACGCGACACCGGCGCCACTTGCCGCATCGCCGCCGCGCGCTGCGGCGCCGGCCAGTCGTGAGGGGGGGTGTCATGAGCCGCATCGCCAGCCACACGCTCTCCCGCGACCAGCTCGACGCGCTGCACGAGGTGCAGATTCGGATGGGCCGCGAGAACGACCCGATCTTCGAGGCCCCGGCCACCCTGTGGTGGCTGGCCCTGGCGGCGCTGCTGGTGCCGCCGCTGCAATATGCCGGGCTCTGGCTGGGGCTGGAGACCGACGGGCTGATGGCCATGGGCTTCGCCTTCACAGCAGGGCTGGCGCTGCAGCTGGTGCGGCCGCTGGAGGCGGTGCTGGTCGCGGGCGCGGCCATCCACTGGGTGTGGAGCGGGCTTCACCTGGCTTCCCAGGCCGGCTGGCTGGCCCAGGAGGTGCGCGCCCTGCCGCTCTCCTGGTGAGGCGGGGCAGGGCCAGTCCCTGCTGTTTTCGAAGAAAGGGCCGCAAGGCCCTTTTTTTATGTCCAGGCGCCGGCCGCGCGACAGACGCGACACAAAACCCCGCTCCGCGCGATCATCCCGCGACACAGCGCGGTCAATATGCTCTCACGACGCCGGGATGGCCTGGCGCGACTGACAAGGATCGAAACCATGCGCAAGATCATCATCGCTGCCGCCGCCGTCACCGCCATTCTGGCCAGCCCCCAGGCCTATGCGGCGGGAACCACGAACGGCCTCAAGGTCAACGGCCTCAAGTTCAACGGCCTCAAGTGGAACGGCCTCGTCATGAACGGCACCACCGACGCCGCCGCTACCGTCCTCCTGCAAGGCATCACCCTGCCCGGCGGCGCCACGCTGAACAGCCTGGCCCGCTGAAACGCTGCGGTCGGCGGAGGGAGAGCGATGCCGCATCACCCCCGCCGGCCGCGCTGATGCGCCACCTCGCCCTCCCGGCCCGGCTGGCCTGGCGGCAGCTCAGCCACCAGCCCGGAAAACTGCTCACCGCCATCGCCGGCGTGGGCTTTGCCACGCTGCTGGTGCTGATGCAGCTCGGCTTCTCGGCCAGCCTGTTCGACAGCGCGACCAACCTGCTGCGCCACCTGCGCGCCGATCTCGTGCTGATCCAGCCCCGCACCACCGTCTCCTTCCGCCCCGAGACCTTTCCGCGCATGCGGGTGGCGCAGACGCTGGCGGACCCCGATGTGGTCGCCGCCCACCCCGTGCTCATCACCATCAGCACCTGGCGCAACCCCGAAAATGACGGACGCCGCGCCATCCAGGTGGTGGGGCTGGACCCGGTGGCGCTGGCCGGCTTCGACCCGGCCCTGGCCGAGCTGCTGGGCCAGCCCGACAGCATCGCCTTCGACCGCCTCTCCCGCCCCGATTTCGGCGACGTTCCGGGCTGGTTCGCGGAGCGTGGCCCGTTCGAGGCGACGTTGGGCTATCGCGCGGTGCGGGTCGTGGGGCTGGTCTCGATTGGCGCCAGCTTCGGCGCCGATGGCCATGCCCTGACCAGCGAACAGAATTTCCGCCGCATCGCCGCCGATCGCCGCGCCGGGGTGGTCGATCTGGGCTTGCTGCGGCTGCGCGAGGGGGCCGATACCGCGGCCGTGCAGACACGGCTGCGCGCCATGCTGCCGCGCGACGTGCTGGTGCTGACCCATGCCGAGCTGATCGCCTTCGAGAAACGCTACTGGGAGGAAAGCAGCCCGATCGGCATCATCTTCGGGTTCGGCAGCATCATGGGCCTCGTGGTCGGGCTGGTCGTGGTCTACCAGATCCTGTTTTCCGACGTTGCGACGCATCTGGCGGAATACGCCACGCTGAAGGCCATGGGGTTTTCCGGGTTTTACCTGGCGCGGGTGGTGCTGGCCTCGGCGGCCATATTGGCGGGGCTGGGCTTCCTGCCGGGGGTGGCGCTGGCCTGGTGGGCGCATGGCGCGGTGGCGGGGGCGACGGGGCTGCCAATTGCGCTCTCGGCCGAGCGCAGCCTGGCGGTGCTGGGGCTGGTGTTCTGCATGTGCGGGGCGGCCGGGCTGCTGGCGGCGCGAGGACTGCGCCGGGCAGACCCGGCGGCGCTGTTTTGAACGGCCCGCGCGACAGACGCGACAGAAGGGGCGCCGCCGCGCGATCAAGACGCGACACAAGCCCGGCATAATGCCCTCACGACGCCGGGATGGCCTGGCGCGACAGACAAGGATCAAGACAATGCGCAAGATCATCATTGCCGCCGCCGCCATCACCGCCATCCTGGCCGCCCCCCAGGCCCATGCGGCGGGAACCACGAACGGTCTGTTAAAAAACAGCTTTAAATTCAACGGCCTAAAGGTAAACGGCAGCACCGACGCCGCCGCGATTGTCCTGCTGCAAGGCATCACCCTGCCCGGCGGCGCCACGCTGAACGCCCTGGTGCAATAAGGTCTTTCGGGCAGGCCGCGACGAACCGTCAACCACCCGCAGAAGAGAGACCGCCATGCACCGCTCACTCTCCCCCACCCGCCGCATCATCCGCCTGCTCGGCATGGCCGGCCTGGTCCTGGCGGCGACCTGGGTGGGGCTTGTGGCTCTCGCCCTCATTCAACGTTTGCATGACGGCACGCCGATCAACCTGGACATCCTCGCCGTGCTCCCGGTTGAGCCCGTGTTCCTCTTCTACCTTCCCATCCTCGGCGCCTTCCTGCTTCTGGAACTGGCCGCGCATGGCTGGCAGGCGCATCCGCTGCGGCGCCTGATCGCCGAAGACCATCCCACCGATGCGCTCGACTGGGCCTACCTCCTGGCCGGACTGACAGGGTTGGACAAGCTGCTCATTCTGGCAGCTTCCTGCGGAGTTTCGGCTGCCGTCGTGGCGCTCGCCGAAGGTCACAGCCTTCGCCTGGCTGCCGATCTGCCTCTCTGGGCAGCGATCCCGCTGCTGTATCTGGTAGGCGGTTTCGTCGAATACTGGGGCCATCGGTTTGCCCACAGCCCAATGGTCTGGCCGGTGCACGCGCTGCATCATGCGGCCGAGGACATGACTGTCCTGACCTCGACCCGGCAACACCCCGCCGATGCGTTTCTCGGCCAGACATGGCAGTTGCTGCCCGCCGCATTGCTGGGTGCTGCGCCGGACGCGATGCTCATCACCATGCTGATATTCGCCGCCCATGTGACCTTGCAGCACTCCAGCCTGCCCTTTCCGCTGTGGTTGGAAGGCTGGATCGCCGGCCCGCGCGCGCATCGCATCCATCACGGCAAGGCGGCCGAACATCACGACTGCAACTTTTCCTCGCTCGCATTCTACGATCGGATGTTCGGCACCTTTCGCATCCAGGCTGACGTCTCGGGGGTGCAGACAGGTGTGGTCGGGATGGCGCTGAACACCGGGCTCCCCGTGGCGGACACGCTGACGTCGCAGCGGGCCTGGTTGAGCGGACTGTGGAGCCGGTTGGCCGTGAGGCTAGGGGTCACCCAGACGGTGAGCCTGATGATGTTGCTGGCAGCGCCCGCCCTGACGCAAACCAGCCTTGCATATTTCGGTGCCGAGGGCGGCGACTTCCGCGCCACCCTCTCCGATGGCCGCACCCTGCGTGGCGCCGACCTCATCGGCGCAACCCTCAACCTCACCCACAACGGCGAACCCATACCGTTGCGTATTGACGCCGCCGAGCGGGATACCAACCAGCCCGATGTCTGGCTGTTTTCGCTCACCCTGCCGACAGCCGATGGTGGCCGACAGGACTACTGCATGCCCGACCCCGATGGCCGCAGCCTGGCCATGCCCTATCCCGCCGCGGGCGAGCCGCTGGGCTTCGGTCTCACCTGCTCCTCGGGCGCCGTGGGCAAGTGCATCCGCTTTGGCTACCGCCCCTGGGCGATGGCGCCGGATGGGAGGACGTCGCTCGCGCCCTATCACGCCGCCTGCGTCAACCTGATCCGCGGCGCCTATACCGGCCCGGAACGCGCCTGGACGCGCGATGGCATGGGCATCGACATCTTCGACGATATCGGCGTGCAGCGTGCGGACATGGATCCGGGCCATGCCTTCGAGGCGGGCTGGACGGAGGCGGGCGCGGTCTGCGTGGCCCATCCGAGGGTGCCGGAGAATGGCTCGCTGGAAGAGATCGCGGCGGCAAGGCCAGCATTGGCCGAGCGGATCGGGCCCGCGGGCTGCACGCATGAACTGGCCAGGGCGCTGGGCGCGCTCGTCTACAATCGCTCCGCCCCGCCGGGGTGAGGTGCCATGCGGCGCTCGCCTGTCCGCTATCAGGCCGCGCAAACCGGCCGAATCAGTTGCGCCGGCAGTGCCGACAACAAGGCGGCGCCATCACCCGGCAATGGGCGTTGCCAGTCCGGCGCCACCTGCAACAGCAGCCGGGGATGTCGGCCCTCTTTCTTGTCCGACCGCGCAATCCAGTTGCGGATCGACCGGGCCGTCGGTTCGAACTCTCCAGCGAGATCGTCGGGGTCGCTGCCAGCGCGAGGGAATTCGACCATCTGACGGCGGAATTCAAGTCAATAGGGTGGTCGGGTATTGGCCATGGCGTACACCTCTGGAGAAAATCTCGAGGTGTCCGCCAAATCGGGTCAATCCCACTGGCGGGCCACCCATGGGGCGGCCCGCCAATCCTTGACCAATCGACGACCAATCGGCTCAGAACGGGTGGATGCGCGGCCAGTTGGTGTTGCCCTTGGCGATATTGCCGGGGATATCGGCCAGCCACATCCGCTGCGCCTGCTCATGCACCTTCAGGTAAAGCTTGCCATCGACCACGCGCCAGTATTCCGGATTGCCCGGCGCCTTGTAGTTCTGCGACGCCGCCCAGGCGCAATAGCCGTCGAATTGCGGCGCGAAACGGGCGGGTTCGGCGCGGAACAGGTCGCGGCTGGCTTCGCTCTGGAAATACCAGATCGCGCCATTGTGGGTGGCGTTGAAGCGGGGAATGCCGGGGCGCGGCGTGCCGCTGTGGAAGCTCGTGGCGTCCACGCCGCTGATGGCGACGGCCAGCTGGTTGCCGGCCACGGCGGGCCGGATGATGGTGAAAAGGCCGGCAGCGCCGGCAGCGCCCATTGCAAGTGCGGCAAGGCCTCGGCGAGGTGTTTCAATACTCATGAGAGTTCTCCCTTGTGTTGGTAGCAGATGTTGTTTCGACGCCCGCCCCAGGCAGGTTACGACCTCTCGAAAACTTTTCTGGCGCCGTCGCGGCGCACCCAATCGTTTCATCCCGCCCCGCGGCTGACGCAAGGCTCGGCACAGGGAATCCAGGAACCACGCCATAACCAAGCGCCGCGCCCTCCTCGCCGTCCCCGCATTCTGGCCTGCCATGGCCGGCGGCCAGGCCGCCTGGCCGCTGGACGGCCCGCTGGAGGTGATCATACCCTTCCCCGCCGGATATGATGGCGCGTGGCATCATGCCGCTGGTGACGGCGCAAATCCCCGGTCTGCGGCATGTGGTGACCAACCGCATCGGCGCCGGCGGGCAGATCGGGCTGGAAGCCAGCTACAACGCCGTCCACGATGGCTACACCATCGGCGCCCGACACCTCCACCTTCCGCGAGCCGGGAATGCCCATCGTCATGGGCGCTTCACGCCGGCTCGTCGCCCCGCCCGAGCCGATCGCCGCGGCCCTCGGAGGTGGCGATGGCCGATGCCGGCTCGCGGCGCGAGGCCGAGCGGCTGCATATGCCTGAGCGCCCCATCACCGGGGCGGCCTATCGCGAATACGCCGTAAGGCGGGCCGCCGCAGGGGCGGCCCGCCGGCCGGGATCAGAACGGGTGGATGCGCGGCCAGTTGGTGTTGCCTTTGACGATGTTGCCGGGGATGTCGGCCAGCCACAGTCGCTGCGCCTCCTCATTCACCTTCAAGTAGAGCTTGCCATCGACCAAGCGCCAGAATTCCGGATTGCCCGGCCATATGTAGTTCTGGGAAGCTGCCCAGGCGCAATAGCCGTCGAATTGCGGCGCGAAACGCGCCGGCTCGGCACGGAATCGGTCACGCGCCGCCTCGCTTTGGAAGTACCACAGCGCGCGATTATAGGTCGCGAAGATGTTAGGATTGCCCGCGCGCGGCCTGCCGTCGTGGAAGCTGGTGGCGTCCACGCCGCTGATGGCCACGGCCAGTTGGTTGCCGGCGGCCGCGGGGCGCGAGCCGGCGAAGAGCGTGACAAGGCTGGCAGCGCCGACAGCCAAGGTGGCGAGGCCGCGACGTGAGGGGTTAATACTCATGAACAATCTCCTTTGTTTTGGTAGTTTAGTTGTTCGCCGGACATCGCCGGGTGGTTACGGCGGGGCGATGATTTCTTTCAGCCCTCCGCTCGCGCGCGAATGCGTTGCATCCACCCCGCCGGCTGCGGCAATCTTCCAGCCAGGGATTTCGGGAAGAACGCCATGACCACACGCCGCGCCCTGCTGGTCGCCCCGTTGCTGGCCGCCCCCGCCCTGGCCCAACCCGCCTGGCCGCTGGAGAAACCGCTCGAGGTCATCATCCCCTTCCCCCGCCGGCGGCGGCGTGGATGTGATGGCGCGGGTGATCATGCCGCTGGTGGCCGCGCAAATCGCCGGGCTGCGGCATGTGGTGACAAACCGCATCGGCGCCGCCGGGCAGATCGGCCTGGAGGCGACCTACAACGCGGCTCCCGACGGCTACACCATCGGCGCCACCACCCTGCCGGCGCAGAACGCCATCCCGCTGGAACGCCCGGCCCGCTTCCAGGCCATGGGCTTCACCTTCCTCGCCAATATCGTGGAGGACGCCAACGCCTTCTATGTCCGCGCCGACAGCCCGATCCGCTCATTGGCCGACCTGATCGCGGCCGGGCGGCATCACCTATGGCACGACCGGCGTGGGCAGCGACGACCATCTCTTCATGCTGAGCTTCGAGCGCATCGCGCGGGTGCCGCGCTTCGTCCACATCCCCTTCGCCGGCGTGGCGCCGCTGATCCCGCAGCTGCTGGGCGGGCATATCGACATGGCGGCGGTGAATGTGGGCGATGGCCTGGCCCTGGTGCGCGAGGGCAAGCTGCGCCTGCTCGCCCAGGCCGCAGAGCGCCGCCAGCCCGAGGCGCCCGACACGCCGACCTTCCGCGAACTCGGCCTGGAGATCGTGATGGGCGCGAGCCGCGGCATCGTCGGCCCACCAGGCATGCCTCCCGCCATCACCGCGGCGCTGACCGAGGCCCTGGCGGGCGCGATGGCCGATCCGGCCTTCAAGGCCGAGGCGGCGCGCCAGGCCATGCCGCTGCGGCCCATCCTGGGGCAGGCCTATCGCGATTACGCGGGCATGGTGGACAGCCGGACGCGGGAGCTGTGGCTGGCCAGCCCCTGGCGGGAGTGATGCACACGGGGCGGGTGGCGCCGGCTCAGGTGCCGCCAGCCCCCTCCCCGCGCTGCCGCCTCAGCAGCCAAAGCCCCAGCCCCACCGACAACAACAGCAACGCCGCCGCCAGCCCGATCTGCCATGCGCCATCCACCCGCACCCCCTTGCCCAGCAGCGCGAAGATGATGGTCTGCGGCAGGTAGCCCAGTGCCGAGGCCGCGAGAAACGGCCAGAAGCCGATCCCTGACAGCCCCGCCAGCAGGTTCAGCGCCAGATTGTTGCCCACCGGCAGCAGCCGCAGCGCCAGCGCCGACGAGAAGGGATTGTCCCGCAAGGTCGCCACCAGCGGCCGAAGCTTCGGCCCGAATCGGCCATTCAGCCGTCGTTCCGCCCAGCCCCGCCCCACAGCGCGGGCCCAGAGGAAGGCCAGCGCGCAGCCCAGCAGCTGCGCGCCCAGGGCAAGCCCCGCGCCCAGCACCGTGCCGAAGGCATAGCCGCCCAGGAAGGCCACGCTTTGCCGCGGCACCCCCACCCCGGTGGCCAGGGCGGCAACCAGCACGAAGACCACCTCGCCGCGAAAACCCTCGTCGCGGATATAGGCATCGACCCATGCCGTGCCGGGCGCCGCCCCCAGCGCGCGCAGCAGCAGCCCGCCCGCCACCAGCCCGGCCGCCAGCACGGCCAGCTTGGCCAGCCCACGGGCGGTGGCGTTCACTCCACCACCGGCCGCTTGCCGCGCCGCTGCAGCCAGGCCACGCCGACCAGGTCGAGGAAGGCCACCATCAGCCGATCGATCGTGCCGTAGTTGGAGACACCGCGGGTGCGCGGGCGGTGGTTCACCGGCTCGCTCACCACCTCGGCCCCCTGGCGCAGCGCGAGGGCGGGAAGGTAGCGGTGCATATGGTCGAAATGCGGCAGTTCCAGGAACAGCGCGCGGGGAAACACTTTTAGGCCGCAGCCGGTATCGGGCGTCGCATCGCGCAGCAGCCAGGCGCGAAACCGATTGGCGAAGCGGCTGGTCAGGCGCTTGGTCATGGTGTCGCGCCGGTTCACCCGGTGGCCGGCCACCAGCAGCGCCCCGCCATGGGCCAGGGCGCGCTCCAGCATGCGCGGGATATCGGCGGGGTCGTTCTGGCCATCGCCATCCAGCGTCGCGATCCATGTGCCGCGCGCCGCCTTCACGCCGGTGATGACGGCAGCGGACTGGCCGCAGCTCTCGCGGTGGCGCAGCCAGCGCACGCCGCTGGCCGCGAGTTCGGCGGGTGTGGCATCGGTGCTGCCGTCATCGACGTACACGATCTCGTGGGCGTGGCCGGCCAGGGCGGCGCGGATCTCCGCCACCAGCGGCGCGATATTCGGTGCCTCGTTGCGCACCGGCACCACCACACTCAACAAGGGCGCGGCTTGGGAGGGATCATGCATCATCAGGGCGCGCGGTAGCAGCCCCGCGCCCACCCCACAATAAGCCCGGCGGACCCGCCCGAGATTTCACCGCGGGCGCTACGAAAGCGAGAAAAGCGTACTATAGTATTTGGATGCCTTTCGACACGCTCACCGCCAACCTCACCCCATCGGACCGTGGCAGCCGCCCGGGCCAGCGGGCCGTGGCCATCTGGCTGCTGGTGGTGGCGGCGATGATCTGGGTGATGGTGGCGCTGGGCGGCGCCACACGGCTGACCGGCTCGGGCCTGTCCATCATGGAATGGGCGCCGCTGATGGGAACCCTGCCGCCGCTCTCCCAGGCGGAGTGGCAGCGGCTCTACGATCTCTACCGCGCCATTCCGCAATACCAGCTGGTCAATGCCGGCTTCGGGATGGAGGGATTCCAGCGGATCTTCTGGCTGGAATGGGCGCATCGTTTCTGGGGGCGGGTGATCGGGCTGGCCTATCTGCTGCCCTTCCTGTGGTTCTGGGCGCGCGGCGCCATCTCGCGCGCCATGCTGCCGCGCTTCCTGCTGCTCTTCGCACTGGGCGGCATGCAGGGGGCGATCGGCTGGTTCATGGTGGCCTCGGGCTTCGAGGCGGGCCGCACCGCGGTCTCGCCCTATCGGCTGGTGATCCACCTCTCGATGGCCTTCCTGCTCTATGGCGCCATTCTGTGGACGGCGCTGGGGCTGCTGCGGCCCGCGGCGCCGACCTTGTCGCCCGCGGCCGCGCTGGTCCGCCGGCAGGTCCGCGTGGCCTTTTGGCTGGCGCTGGCCACCATGCTGGCCGGCGGCTTCGTGGCCGGCATCCGCGCCGGCTTCTCCTACAACACCTGGCCGCTGATGGATGGCGCGCTGGTACCGGCCGGCTATCTCGACCTCTCGCCATGGTGGGCCAACCTCACGCGCAATATCGCGGCCGTGCAGTTCAACCACCGGCTGCTCGCCAGCCTGGCGCTGCTCTCGGCCATCGGCGCCGCGGTCGCGGCCTGGCGCCACCTGCCCGCCGGCCCGGCCCGCCGGGCGGTGCTGCTGATGGCGGCCACGGTGCTGCTGCAATACGGGCTTGGCATCGTGACCCTGCTGCATGTGGTGCCCTGGTCGCTCGGCACCCTGCATCAGGCGGTGGCGGTGGCGGTGCTCACCACCGGGCTGCTGGCGCTGCATGGCCTGCGCGCGGGGGCGAGAGAGGCATGAGCGACTGGGCCGGCAGCTCCTCCACGCTGGCCCTGCAGGCGCTCCCCTCGGCCGTTATCGTCTATGACGCGCGGCACCGGCTGGTGCTGGCCAACGCCCGCATGATGGCGCTCGCCGGCGTCGACCAGCGTTGGCTCGCGCCCAATACCGCGCATGTCGATATCCTGCGGCTCTTCGCCATGCGCGGCCTCTTCGGCCCGGGCGACCCGGCGGCGCAGGTGGCCGAGCTGATGCGCCTCGACCGCACCAGACCCGCCCGCCGGATGATCCGCATGGCGGACGGCACCACGCTGGAGCTGCGCACCCAACCCATGGCCGATGGCGGCTTCATCGACGTCATGACCGACATGACCAGCTTCACCGGCCCGCTGGAGACGGCGATGGAGGATCTGCGCCGGCTGGAGACGGTGTTCGACCAGCTCAGCCAGGGCGTCGCGGTCTTCGCCGATGACCGGCTGGTGCTGCACAACGCGGCCTATCCCCGCCTGGCCGGCCTGCCCGCCGCCCAGGTGCGACCCGGCCTGACGGTGGCCGAGCTGGCCGAGAAGCTGAGCGAGCGCGGCGAATTCACCCCCGAGGAACTCGCCGCCTGGTTGGCCGCCCGCGCGGCGCGCGAGCCCGGCCGGCGCAGCGGCATGGAACGCATCCGCCCCAACGGCACCCGCTTGCGGGTCGACATCTCGCCGATGCCCGACAACAGCCTGCTCTACGAGTTCAACGACGTCACCGCCGAGCGCCGGGCGCAAGATGACGCCCGGCGCCGGGCTCAGCTGCTTGATGCCGTCCTGGCCGCCCTGCCCGTCGGCATCGTCGTCTGGGGGCCCGACCGCCGCGCCAGGCTGGTCAACGACGCCTACAACGCCATCATGACCGGCTCACCGGTTCGGGTCGGCGATGCGATGGCCGATGTGCTGCGCCAGCGCGCCATGGCCGGGGAATTCGGCCCCGGCGACGCCGAAGCCCAGGTCCGCGACATCCTCGATGGCATGCACCTGCCAAAGGCCTTCCTCCGCCGCCGGGCCGATGGCCGCATCGTCGCCTTCCGGCCGGAGCCGCTGAGCGATGGCGGCCAGGTCGTCGTCGTCTCTGACGTCTCGGCCCTGCATTCCGCCCAGGCCGAGGCGGTGGCCCGCGCCGAGACCCTGCGCACCATGCTGGAGGGCATGCGCCACGGCATCGCGCTGTTCGATGCCCAGGGCGTGATCATCACCGCCAACCGCCTCGCCGCCGAGATGTGCGGCCTGCCGCCCGAGGCGATGGCACCGGGCGTCCGCCTGGCCGATCTGCGCGCCCTCCAGGTCGCGTCCGGGGAATTCGGCGATGCCGCGCTGACCCAGGCCTTCATCGAGGCCCGCGCGCCCGACCCCGACCAGGCCCCGGCGCGCTACACCCGGGTCCGCCCCAATGGCACCGTCATCGAAATCCGCACCGACCCGGTGCCCGGTGGCGGCTTCGTGCGCACCTACAGCGACATCACCGAGCTGCGCCGCGCCGAGACCCAGCTCACCACGATGCTGGAAGGCATGCGCCATGGTGTGGCGCTGTTCCGCGCCGATGGCTCGCTGGTCGCCGTCAACAGCCTGACCCGCAGGCTGACCGGCCTCACCGCGCCGGTCTACCAGCCCGGCACGGGCCTCGCGAGCATCATGGAAGATATCGCGGCGCATGAGCATATCCCGGCCGGCGCCCCGCGCGACGCCTTCCTCACCCAGGTCGGCGCCCGTGGCCTGACGACCGGCCGCTACATCCGCCGCGCGGCCAATGGCCTGGTGCTCGAGGTGGTGACCGACCGGCTGCCCGATGGCAGCTACGTGCGCAGCATCAGCGATGTCACCGCCCTGCATGAGGCCGAGGCCCGCGCCAAGGCCCGCGCCGGCATGCTGCAGACCATGCTCGACAGCATCCGCCACGGCATGGTGATGTATGACCGTGACCAGAGGCTGATCGCGGCCAATGCGCTGGCCTCGGAACTGACCGGCGTGGCCGATCTGCATCGCGGCCGCGACATGCGCATGGCCGATGTGCTGGCGGCGCAGAAGGTCGCGGGCAGCTTCGGCGCGGGCGAGAACGCCGATGCAATGGAGCGCTGGTTCCTCCAGCTCGACCGCAGCAAGCCGCAGGCCTTCCAGCGCCAGACCCCCGATGGCCGGGTGCTGGAGGTGGTGAGCGACCCCACCCCGGGCGGCGGCTTCGTCATCACCATCTCCGACGTCACCAAGCTGCTCGCCGCCGAGGAGGAGGCGCGCAACCGCGCCGAGGTCCTGGGCGTGATGTTGGAGAATATCCGCCACGGCATCTGCATGTTCGATGCCGAGCAGAATGTGATGGCGGCCAACCGCATCTTCCACGAATTGCTGGACTTGCCGCCCGACCTCGCGGTGCCGGGAAGGCCGCATCGCGAGATCGTGGCCGAGCTGCTGGCCCGCGGCGAATTCGGCCATGGCGAGGCCGCGGCCGCCACCGCCGCCGAGCGTCTGACCACCGACTTCAGCCAGCCCAGGCGCTATGTCCGCGCCCGACCCAATGGCAATACTTTGGAGGTGGTGCGCGACCCCATCCCCGGCGGCGGCTTCGTCCTGACCTATACTGACATCACCCCCGAGCGCCTGGTGCGCGACGAGCTGGAACAGGCGCGCGATGCGGCGCAGGCCGCGAATGCCGCCAAATCCCGCTTCCTCGCCACCATGAGCCATGAGCTGCGCACGCCGCTGACCGCCGTGATCGGCTTCGCCGAGGCCTTGCAGACCCGCCCCGACGCGCCAGCCAGGGCGGAGTACCTGCAATCCATCCGCGATGCCGGCCAGCACCTCCTCTCGCTGATCAACGACATCCTCGATGTGGCGCGCGCCGAGCAGGGCAGCATCGCCGTGCAGGAGGAGAGCGTTGAGGTGGCGGAACTGCTGCAGGGCGTGGCCCGGGTGATGCGGGTGACGGCGGACAGCAACGAGGTGGCGCTTTCGGTGCGGCTGCCCGCTTCCCTGCCGGCGGTGCGCGCCGATGCGCTGCGGCTGCGCCAGGTGCTGCTAAATTTGGTCTCCAACGCGGTGAAATTCACCCCCGCCGGTGGCGATGTGCGGCTGGAGGCGGTGATGGAAGCTGGCGGCGCGCTGCTGATCCGGGTGACCGACAGCGGCATCGGGATGGAGGCGGCGGATATTCCGCGCGCCTTCCAGCCCTTCAACCAGCTCGATGGCGGGCTGACCCGGCGCTTCGCCGGCTCCGGCCTCGGCCTGCACCTCTCCCGCGCCCTGGCCGAAGCCCAGGGGGCGGAATTGTCGCTGACCAGCGCCCCGGGCCAGGGCACCACCGCCACCATCCGCATCCCCCCGGGCCGGCTGATCGAGCCCCTGCCCACCCCGCGGGACATCAGAGAGAACCAGGCCACATGACCGATGCCCTCGCCGAGACCGACCGGCTGTTCTTCCGCGAGCTCGACCAGGGCCAGGCCCAGCGCCGGCTGGCCGAGGCCATGGCCGGCTGTGATGATGGCGAACTGTTCCTGGAATATCGCGAGAGCGAGGCGATCAGCCTGGACGACCGGCGAATCCGCTCCGCCAGTTTCGACACCAATCGCGGCTTTGGCCTGCGCGCGGTGGCCGGCGAGGCTGCGGGTTTTGCCCATGCCGGGGAGATTTCCTGGGACGCGCTGGGCCGTGCCGCGGGCGCGCTGGGGGCGGTGCGGGCCGGCCATACGGGGGTCTGGGCCGATGCGCCGCAGCCCACCAATCGCAGGCTGTACAGCGATGCCAACCCGCTGCTGGATATGGGTTTTTCCGAGAAGACCGGGCTGCTGATGGCACTCGACGCCTATGCAAGGGCGAAGGATTCGCGCGTCGTGCAGGTCTCGGCCTCGATCACCGGGGAATGGCAGGCGGTGCAGATCATGCGCGGCGATGGCGTGCGGGTGGCGGACCTGCGGCCGCTGGTGCGGCTGAACGTGAATGTGGTGGTGGAAAAGGATGGCCGGCGCGAATCGGGCGGCCACGGGCTGGGCGGGCGTTTCGGCTATTCGCGCGTGCTGTCGGAGGCGAGCTGGCAGGCGGCGGTGGATGAGGCGCTGCGCCAGGCGCTGCTGAACCTCGACGCCATTCCCGCCCCGGCGGGCGAGATGGAGGTGGTGCTGGGGCCGGGCTGGCCCGGCATCTTGCTGCATGAGGCGATCGGCCATGGGTTGGAAGGCGATTTCAACCGCAAGAAGACCTCGGCCTTTTCCGGGCTGCTGGGCCAGCGGATCGCGGCCCCCGGCGTGACCGTGATCGATGACGGCACCATCGCCGACCGCCGCGGCTCGATCTCGGTCGATGACGAGGGCACGCCCTCGGGCCGCACCGTGATGATCGAGGATGGCATCCTGGTGGGCTTCATCCAGGACCGGCAGAATGCCCGGCTGATGGGCGTGGCGCCGACCGGCAATGGGCGGCGGCAGAGCCACGCCCATGCGCCGATGCCGCGGATGACCAACACCATCATGCTGGGCGGTGAACACCCGCCGGAGGAGATTTTGCGCGGCGTGAAGCGCGGCCTCTATGCGGTGAATTTTGGTGGCGGCCAGGTGGATATCACCTCGGGCAAGTTCGTCTTCTCGGCAGCCGAGGCCTATCTGATCGAGGACGGCAAGATCGGCGCGCCGGTGAAGGGTGCGACCCTGATCGGCAATGGCCCGGATGCGCTGACGAAAATCTCGATGGTGGGAAATGACAGCGCGATGGACCCCGGCATCGGCACCTGCGGCAAGAATGGCCAGGGCGTGCCGGTGGGGGTCGGGCAGCCCACGCTGAAGATGATGGGCCTGACCGTCGGTGGGACCGCCGTCTGAACCAGGCCGCGGTGACGGGGGTGGCGGAGGGGTTCGCGCCTAACCCCGATGCCACTCCATCCTGATATTGGTGATGGGCGTGTTCCATTGCGCGTCCGGCACCCTGGCGGTCTCGGCAAAGCCGAAGCCCCGGTAGAGATGGATCGCCGCATCCAGCCCCTCCATGGTGTAGAGATAGGCGCCGGGAAAGCCCGCGGCATGGTCCATCGCCGCCCGCATCAGCCGCCTTCCCCAGCCCTGGCCGCGCAATTCTTCGGCCAGGATGAACCAGCGCAGCTGCGCCAGCGGCGTCTGCGTGCCGTCGATGACGATGCTGCCGAGCACCCGGCCCCGGTCATCGACCACGCAGCGGAACAGGCTGCGTTCGTCGAGCTTTTCCAGGAAGGCGCCGAGTGCCCCGGCCACCCGGCCCTCGAAGCCCACGCCCATGCCGTGGCTGGCGGCATAATGCCGGCCATGCAGGGCGGCGATGTCGCCCACCGCGCCGGGCAGCCAGGCGTTTTCCAGCCGCAGGCCGGTCATCGCGCCGCCAGCGCCTCGGTCCGGAACAGGTCGAGCAGCCGCAGCGCGCCGCCCTTCTGCTCGACATGCCAGAACACCCAGCCATTGCAGGACGGCGCCTCCTGCACCGCAGCCCCCACGGCATGGATGCTGCCCTGCGCCCGGCCGCAGCCGATCGAACCATCGGCGCCCACGGTCGCGCGCCAGCGGCGCTGCTTGTCCGTCAGCGTGGAGCCGGGGGGGATGGTGCCGTTCTCCACCAGCGTGCCGAAGGGCAGGCGGGGCTGTTCGCGCCGGGTGGGTGCTACGAGGGCGGCGGTTTCGCTGAGCGGTTCGACCGCCGCCACGCGGGCGCGGGCGGCCTGGGCATAGCCCGGATCGCGCTCGATGCCGATGAAGCGGCGGCCCAGCCGCCTGGCCACCGCCGCGGTGGTGCCGCTGCCTAGGAAAGGGTCGAGGATCACCTCGCCCGGCGCGGTGCAGGCGAGGATGACGCGGTGCAGCAGCGCCTCGGGCTTTTGCGTGGGGTGGAGCTTCTGGCCGGCCGCGTCGCGCAGCCGCTCATGGCCGGTGCAGAGCGGGATGAACCAGTCGCTGCGCATCTGCACGTCGTCATTCAGCGCCTTCATCTGCTGGTAGTTGAAGCGGTGCTTGCTCTCAGGGCCCCGCGCCGCCCAGATCAGCGTCTCATGCGCATTGGTGAAGCGCCGGCCACGAAAATTCGGCATCGGATTGGCCTTGCGCCAGACCACGTCGTTCAGCACCCAGAAGCCCAGATCCTGCAAGGCCACGCCGAGCCGGAAGACGTTGTGATAGGCCCCCATCACCCAGATCGTGCCATCGCGCCGCAGCACCCGGCGGCATTCCGACAGCCATTCGCGGGTGAAGGCGTCATAGGCCGCAAAATCGGAAAACTGGTCCCAGGCATCATCCACGGCATCGACCAGGGAATGGTCGGGCCGGTGCAGGCTGCCCTTGAGCTGGAGATTATAGGGCGGGTCGGCGAAGATGGCATGGACGGAGGCGGGCGGCAGGCGCCTGAGCGCCGCCACGCAATCCCCCTCCAGCACCGCATCCAGCGGCAGTTCCAGCTCGACACCCAAGCCACGCACCCCGATTCGTGATGCACCATGAATCAGCGGGGAGTCCGGCGTCAATCGCGCATCTGCGCCGGCCGCGCCGAAGTGCGGCCGATGGCACGGCGAATTTTGCCCGAAGCGGTGTCTGCACGCGCATGAACCTCTATCCATCCCGCCGACCACAAGGCTGGCTTGCGCCCGGTCTGCACAGGACCCGAAGACGGGCCCCTGCATCCCATGAACCAGGCCATTCCGATCGGCGGCGCGTGGCTCGATGCAGAGCGCGGCAAAGGCCCCGCGCCGCCTGCCACCTGCTGCGGGAGGCCAGGCTGCTGATCTTCCGCATGTAACGCGAAGCCTTCGAGGATGCGGGCGGCCTGCTGCGCGCGGTGGTGGCGATGGACCCCGCCATGGCCTCGGCGCATGCGGCAACCGCCGGCTGGCATTCGCTGCGCATCGGCCAGGGCTGCTCGCCCGACCGCGCGGCCGATTCCCGCGCGCGGATGAGGTCAGTAGAGGTGGCTATGCCGCTGGATGCCGACAATGCCCGTGCGATGGCGGTGCTCGGCCACAACCACACCATCCTGCAGCGGCGCCATGCTTCGGCGCTGCTGTTTTCGGGCGCGCGCTGGGTGAAACCGCTCCAGGCTCAGCCGCCGACCAGCACCCACAGCACCGCGACCCCCGTCAGCAGCGACAATGTCAGCATCCGGCTGAACGCCATGGCGATGATGGCCGCCGCCGCCGCCGCCATATGCTGCCCGCCGCCCGCCGCCACCGAGGGCACGATGAAAGCCACAAAGATGCAGCCCGGCATATGCGTCAGCATCGCCTCGACAAAGCGCGGCGGCCGCCACAGCCGCAGCACGGCATAGCCACCGGCGCGGGCGGCATAGGTCGCCAGCGCCATGCAGAGCAGGGCCAGCAGCACATCCCAGCGCAGGTTCATGGTGTATCTTCTCCGGCGCGGGCTCCGTCGCGCCACCCGGAGCGAACCCTGTCCCGCCAGGCCCCGGCCGCGCTGCCGACCAGCGCGCCGGCCAGCACCGGCCAGGGCTGGCCCAGCCCCACCGCCTGCACCGCCAGCCCCACCGCGCCCGCGACACCCCAGGGAACCACATCGTCGCGCCCACGCCACAGCGTGACCAGCAGCGCGCACATCGTGGCCAGGCCGGCGAAGAGCAGGGGATGACCGGGGCGCAAGGTCACCACCCCCGCCAGCACATGCCCCAGGCAGACCATCGCGATCCAGGCCAGCCAGGTGGGAATCCCAAGCCCGAGCAGCAGCGCGGCATCCCGCCGGCCCCGCCGCATCTCGTTCACCGACAGCGCGAAGGAATGATCCGTGACCGTGAACAGGCTGGTCCAGAGCCGCCAGCCCCGC
Organism: uncultured Rubritepida sp.; assembly: GCA_964395305.1. Lineage (GTDB taxonomy): Bacteria > Pseudomonadota > Alphaproteobacteria > Acetobacterales > Acetobacteraceae > Rhodovarius. Next base: position 104,734 of record CAYNBM010000006.1, on the reverse strand, counting down.
AACCCGTTGAACCAGGGTGCCAGGGCCGCCGACATCGGCGCCATGCGCAGGTTGATGACGAACACCGCCAGCGTCACCGCCAGCACCGGCACTGGCGATCCCCAGGCGCCCAAGGCCACCAGCTGCGAGGTGCCGGCAAACACCATGGCGCTCATCAGCCCGGCCTCCAGCAGCGACAGCCCCTCGCCGGCCGAGAGCACGCCCACCACCATGCCGAAGGGCGCGAAGCTGGGCAGCACCGGCAGCACCAGCCGCACACCGTCGCGAAAGCCGGCCCAGGTGAAGATAACGGGCGCGTTCATTGCCGCAGTGCGATCAGCCGCAGCTCGGCCTCATCCGGTTCGGCATTGAGCGCCGCCTCGGCCACCTCGCGGGAAAAACCGGCGCGGGCCAGGATGCCCAGCCACTTTTGTCGCAGCGCGGGTTCGGCTGCCTCGCGGGCGAAGGGGCCGATGCGGCGCTTGCGGCAGAGCGCCAGGGCGGCATCCGCCTCGGCTGGCGCCTCCGCCATCGCGGCCCGGGCGTCTTCGGCATCGATCCCGCGGGCGGCGAGATGGCCGGCCATCGCCCGGCGGGAGCGGCCGGCGCGGGCCAGGCGCCGCGCCCGCGCCGCGGCAAAACCCGCATCATCCACCGCCCCCACTTCCACCATGGCTGCGGCGACGCGTTTGGCCGCCATCAGGCCCTCGGCCAGGGCCGCTTCGGTGTCCTGCCCCTCGGCCTCGGCGGCGCGGGCCCAGCGGCGGACACGGTTGCCCAACACGCGGGCCAGCCCGGCCTCGGTCGTGGCGAATTTCGCGAGATGGGCGAGCGCCGCCTCGCGCAGCCGGGCCTCGTCGGGCGGGCGGCCGGCGGGGCGTTGCGGTTTCGGGGAAAATCCCATGCCCCTCTCATGCCACAGCCCGGCCCGTGTCGCCCATGATGCGGCTGCATGGCTCATCCGCCGAGTTGCAACAGCTTCCGCATGGCACTCGGCAGATCACCCGCGGCGCCGAGCGGCGAGAGGTTTTCGGGCAGCACCCGCACCGCGCCGGCATACAGGCGCAGCACGAGGTCGCGATGGGTGAGCTGGTGGCTGGCCTCGCCCGCCACCGCGCGCCAGTTCACGCCGGCGAGGGGCGCATGGGTCATGGCCTCGGCCTCGGGCCAGGGCGTCTCGCGCCAAGGCGTGCCCGGCAGTTCCAGCATGCCGCCGAACAGCCCGCTGGCCGGCCGGCTGCGCACGCCGATGCGCCCTGCGGCGTCGCGCAGCAGGAAATGCGTGCCGTGCAGCACGCCGCGCGCGCGCTTGGCCGCCTTGCGCGGCAGCTCCGCCGCGATGCCCTGCCGCCGCGCGGCGCAGGCGGCCATCCAGGGGCACAACGCGCAGGCCGGATTCCTGGGCGTGCAGGTGGTGGCGCCCAGGTCGAACAGCGCCTGGGCGAAATCCCCCGGCGCCGCGCGCGCGGCGGGCTGCTGCATGAAACCCTGGGCAAGGCCGGCCAGGAGTTGCTTGGCGCCCGGCAGCGGCTCGGTCACGGCGAAGAGCCTGGCGGTCACGCGCTCGACATTGCCATCGGCCGGCACCAGCGCCTCGCCATAGGCAATGGCGGCCACCGCCGCCGCGGTATAGGCGCCGATGCCCGGCAGCGCCCGCAGCCCCTGGGCATCGCGGGGGAAACCACCGCCCGCCGCCACCGCCCGGGCCGCCGCATGCAGGTTTCGCGCGCGCGCATAGTATCCCAGGCCCGCCCATTCCGCCGCCACCGCGTCCCATTCGGCCGCCGCCAGCGCCACCACATCGGGGAAGCGCGCGAGGAAGCGGGCATAGCGCGGCCCCACTGCCGCGACCGTGGTCTGTTGCAACATGACCTCGGAGAGCCAGATACGGTATGGATCGCCCTCGCCCCGCCAGGGCAGGGTCCTTTTCTGGCGGGCGTACCAATCGAGCAGCAGGGCTGCGGAGGGATGCGTGGCGGACACCAAGCCTGGATACACGGCGGAAGCCCGCAAGGGCTATGGGGCGCCCCGGCCGCTGGGCAGCCTGATGGCGCCGCTCACCCGCCCGGTGCTCAGGCGCCTGCACCCCGGCGCCGCGCAGGTGATGGCGGAGTGGGAAAACCTGGTCGGCCCCGGCCTGGCCGGGCGCACCACGCTGCGCGCGCTGGACCGCGGCACGCTCACGATCGCGTGTGCCGGCCCCGTCGCCATGGAACTGACGATGCTGGCGCCGCAGGTGATGGCGCGGATCAATGCCGGGCTGGGCCGCGTCGTGGTGACCAGGCTGCGCTTCGTGCAGGCCAGGACCGCGCCGCCGCCCGCACCCAGGGCGCGCGTGGTGAACGCGGCACTGCCCGCCCCGGTCGCGGAAAAACTTGACGCCATGCCCGAGGGCCCGCTGCGCGATGCGCTGGCCAAGCTCGCCCAGGGCGTCTATCGAAAGGCGCCCTGAATTCTGAGTGCCTGAATCCTGAGTGAAGGAAATCTCGCCATGCCCGTCACCCGCCGCATTCTCGGCCTTTCCCTGCTGGCCACCCCCGCCCTGGCGCAGGCCCCGGCCGACCCCCGTCTGGCCGAGCGCTCCTCCGGCCAGGCCGAGGCGCCGCTGGTCGTCACCGAATTCTTCTCGCTGACCTGCGGCCATTGCGCCGCCTTCCACACCGGCACCTGGCCGCAGGTCAAGCGCGAGTTTGTCGAGACCGGGCGCATCCGCATGGTCTTCACCGATTTCCCGCTCGATGATGTCGGCCTGCGCGCCGCGATGGTGGCCCGCGCCCTGCCGGCGCTGCGCTATGAGGCCTTCATCTCCACCCTGTTCCAGACGCAGAACCGCTGGGCCTTCGCCCAGGGGCGGCAGATGGAGGAGCTGGCGGCGCTCGCCGCCCTGGCCGGCATGAACCGCGCCGAATTCGACCGCACCATCGCCGATGAGGCGCTGAGCCGCGGCATCCTGGAAGCCCGGCTGGCGGCGCAGAACCGCTTCCAGATCCGCGCCACGCCGAGCTTCGTCTTCGGCGCCCGTCTGGTCTCCGGCAACATGACCTTCAACGAGTTCAAGGCGCAGGTGGAGCGCGGCGGGCGGGCCTGATCTGGCGGTTTCCCCCGCCACACCCACATGCATAAATATGCCTGGGATCACGATGATGCTGCGCACCGCCCTGCTTCTGGGATCCCTGACCGCCCTGGCCGCCGGCGCGGCCGAGCTGCGCGAGCCCAGGGCGCTGCTGGCGAGCGAACAGCCCGCCGCCGGCTGCGGTGCCGGCCGCGCCTATGGGCTGGTGCTGCGTGAAACCCTGCGCCCCGATGTCGGCCCCTATGCCGTGCCGCTGGCAGGATATGGCCAGGGCGGGCCGGCATCGGACCGCTACGCGCCCTATCTCCTGCGCATGGACCCCGGCGGCGCCACCCGCATCGCGCTGCGCAACGGGCTGATCGACAGCTCGGCCGGTGTCGCGGCGGCGGAGGGCGAGGAGGCCGCCCGCGCCCGCAATGCGGTCAATCTGCACACCCACGGCCTCTACACCGCGGCCCGCAACGCGGCGCCCTGCGACCTCGGCGATTTTTCCCTCTTCGCACTCGGTGGGCGGCTGGAAGGCCGGGCCATGCCGCGCGCGGATTACCGCATCGCCCTGCCCGCCACCCTGCCCGGCGCGGTGGTCGACAGCCCGGCCGGGCGCATCCCCTACCCGCCCGGCATGGCCTGGTTCCACGCCCATGTGCATGGGACCTCGCGCGATCAGGTGACGGCGGGCATGGCCGGCATGATCACGGTGGGCGACCCGCGCGCCGTGCTGCCGCCCGCGCTGCGCCCCGTCACCGATGTGCGGCACCTCGCCCTGCGCGACATCCAGCTGACCGTGCCGGATTGCCCGGCCACCGGGCGGCTGGCAGATGGCCGCGCCTGCCGTCCCGGCCCCGCCCGCCTGCCCGGCCAGGGCCAGGGGGAAGCGCCGGACGGCGCGGCCATCCCCGCCATCTTCGGCACGGGAGAGGGCGAGGATGCGACGCTGTGGGATGCCACCCTCTGCGGCACCTTTGCCGGCGCGACGCCGGATGTGGCGCCGGCCGGCAGCCGCATCGGCCCGGGTTTCTGCGCGCCCGCCCGCACCGATTCCGGCCAGCCGGTCTGGCTCTTCACCGTCAATGGCCAATGGATGCCCGACATCACCCTGCGGCCCGGCCGGGCGATGCTGCTGCGGGTGGCCAATCTCTCGGCCTCGGTCAGCTTCGTCTTGCGGCTGGGTGAGGAGAGGCTGCGGGTGCTCTCCGCCGATGGCGTGGTAGCCGGCGAGCCCGCGCCCCAGGGCCCCGGCGTGCTGGCCGAAAGCCTGATGCTGATGCCCGGCGCGCGGGCCGAGATCCTGCTGGAGAACACCGGCGCCCGCCGCGTCCCCGCCAGCCTCACCCTGCGCAGCGCCGGCCTCGCCGCCAGCCGCGAGCCCGTCACCACGCCCGAGGCCGAGCCCGCCGGCGAGAGCCCCGCCGAGGCCGCCGAACCCGTGGTTGCCGGCGAGGTGGCCGGCGATGTCTGGCCCGCGGTCGCGCTCGCCCGGCTGGTCCTGCCCGCGCAGGAGGCCGGCCCGGCGCTGAACTGGCCCGCGCCGCCCCGCCTCTCCGCGCCGGAACGTCCCGCCGGTCCCGTGCCCGTCGCCGCCCGCACCATGCCCGGCTGTTCCCTCCTGCCCGCCGACACGCAGGCGCATCGCTGGCACCGCCGCATCACCTTCAGCAAGACCGGGGCGGATGAGACGGAACGCTTCCAGATGGGCATGCGGGTGCTGAACCAGAACGGCCAGGAGTTTTCCGCCCTCTTCCCCGAGGCCAGTGGCCCGATCGGCCGCGGCTGGGACCCCGAGGCCTGGGAGCCGCATGGCAGCGCCGCCGGCCAGCACGCCCCCCCGCACAATTTGATCTGCCCCGTGCTCGGCCGCGCCGAGGTCTGGGTGGTGGCCAATGCCAGCCCCGAGCTGCACAACCTGCACCTCCACCAGGGCCGCTTCCGCCTGGCCCGCCCCTCCGACCCCGGCGCGCCGGAAAGCCTGGCCACCACCGGCCCGGTCACCGACCCCACCCGGACCCTGGCCGGCCTGTTCAGCCCGGCGGCGGCGGGGCGGCTGGCCTGGCATGACAGCCTGCCCGTCGCTCCCTACAGCCTGCCCGATGCGGCCGGCGCCCGGGTCGATGGCACCACCACGATCTACCTGCCCTTCTTCGCCGCCGAGCAGGAGGGGCTCTACCCCGTGCACTGCCATATCCTGGAGCATGAGGATAAGGGCATGATGGCGGCCATCATGGTGCTGCCCGGAAAGGCCGCGCCGGTGGAGGGCAATGCCGCGGCAGCGGCGGGGATAAATGCCGCGGCGGCCGGGATATCTTCCGCGCCGGCCGGCGACGCCGCCGTGCTGGCCGCCCTGCTCGCCCCCGATGGGCGGCTGCCGGCGAATTGCGTGGCGCCGTGATCTGGCTGCTGGCGCTTCTCATCCTGCTGGCCAGCCCCGTCCTGGCCCAGCCCGTGACCGGCTTCACCGGCGAGGCGCGGACCGGCGCGGATATCCGCCCCGTGCGCTTCGTCTTCACCTGCTCGGCCCATGGCCGCAACGCCACCGGCGTGCTGGGGGTGAGCATCGCCCTGCCCTGGCATGACACCCTCCGCCCGCTCTTCGACTTCCAGCGATTCGAGGGGCCGGCCGAGACCGAGCAGCTGCGCGGCCTGCTCGGGCCCTGCCTCACGCCCTGAGCGGCTCAGGCATTCCCGGCGAGGTAGGCCATCGCCGCCTGCACCCCGCCCGGCTTGAAGGGCACGCCGGCCGCGGCCAGGCCCATTTCCACGCCCCCCAACGTCGCCACCAGGTCGAGATCGCCGAAATCGCCGAGATGGCCGATGCGGAAAACCCGGTCATTGAGCTGACCCAGCCCATTGCCCAGGCTCATATTGTGCTTCTCCAGGATGGTCGCGCGCAGCGCATTGGCGGAATGGCCTTCGGGCAGGCGCACCGCCGTCAGCACCGAGGAATAGTGCCGGGGGTCGTCGCATTGCACCTCCAGGCCCCAGGCGCGCACCGCGCGGCGGGTGGCCTCGGCATGGCGGTCATGGCGGGCGAAGACATTCTCGAGCCCCTCCTCCGCCAGCATGTCGAGCGCGGTGTCCAGGCCATAGAGCAGCGTGGTCGCGGGGGTGGAGGGGAAATAACCGGTGGCGTTGGATTTCAGCATCGGCCCCCAATCCCAGTAGCTGCGCGGCAGGGCGGCGTTTTTGCTCGCCGCCAGCGCCTTGGCCGAAACCGCGTTGAAGGAAAGGCCGGGCGGCAGCATCAGCCCCTTCTGGCTGCCCGAGATGGTGACATCCACGCCCCATTCATCATGCCGGTATTCCATGCTGGCCAGGCCCGAAATGGTGTCGACCAGCAGCAGAGCCGGGTGGCCCGCGGCATCGATCGCGGCACGGACCTCGGCGATGCGCGAGGTGGCGCCGGTGCTGGTCTCATTGTGCACCACCGCCACGGCCTTGATCTCGTGGTTGCGATCCTCGCGCAGCCGGGCCTCGATGGCCGCGACATCGGCGCCGCGCCGCCAATCCGTCCGGATGAATTCCGGCCGGATGCCCAGCCGCTCGGCCATTTCCTGCCAGAGATGGGCGAACCAGCCGGTCTCGCACATCAGCACCCGGTCGCCTGGGCTGAAGCAGTTCACCAGGGCCGCTTCCCAGGCGCCGGTGCCGCTGGCGGGGAAGATGATGACATCGCCCTTGGTCTGGAAGACGAACTTCACCTTCTCCAGCAATTGGCTGGCGAATTTGCCGAAATCGGGGCCGCGATGGTCCATCACGGCATTGTCCATGGCGCGCATGATGCGGTCGGGCACGCTGGAGGGGCCGGGGATCTGCAGGTAATGCCGGCCGGCGGTGCGCTTGGATTCGAAATAGGCCATGGGTGATCTCCGTGTGTGGGAAGACTTGTGGCCCGACAGGCACCCGCCGCGCCAATGAGTTCGGCATCTGACATTGATAAGTCTTATGCATGCCGCAAAGCCGCCCGGCCGGGCTAGAAGGCTCGCATGAACGCCGTCACCAAGCCCTCGCCCGCGCATGGCCACCTCTCCTCGCGGCTCAGCCGCCATATCGAGGGCGAGGTGCTGTTCCACCCCGGCGATCGCGGCCGCTACGCGACCGACGCCTCGATCTACCAGGTCATGCCGGTGGGCGTGGTGGTGCCGAAGAGCATCGAGGATGTGCAGGCGGCACTGGAGATCGCTCGCGAGGAGGGCGTCTCCATCCTGCCGCGCGGCGGCGGCACCTCGCAATGCGGCCAGACCGTCAATGACAGCCTGGTGCTGGATTTCACGCGGCATCTGCGCGGCCTCGTCAGCGTCGAGGGCGATGTGGCGCGGGTGCAGCCCGGCATCACGCTCGGCGCGCTGAACGAGGCGCTGAAGCCGCACGGAAAATTCTTTCCGGTCGATCCCTCGACCTGGCAGCGCTGCACCATCGGCGGCATGGCCGGCAACAATTCCTGCGGGTCCAAATCCATCCGCTACGGGCTGATGGCCGACAATACGCTGGGCATCGACGCGCTGCTGGCCGATGGCAGCCGGCATTTCTTTGGCGAGGGCGAGCCCAATACCGATCTGGTGGCGCGGCTGCTGGCCCTGGGCGAGCGCGAAGCGGCGGAAATCGCCGCGCGCTTCCCCGAGCAGCTCCGCCGGGTCGGCGGCTACAATCTCGATGCGCTGACGCCGGCCGGGCGCGCCGCCGGGCGCGGCAACCTCGCCCGGCTGCTGGTCGGCTCCGAGGGCACACTGGCGGTCTCCACCGCGCTCGACCTCAAGCTCTGGCCGATCAAGCCGCGCAAGGTCGTGGGCATCTGCCAATTCCCCACCTTCCGCCAGGCCATGGCGGCCAGCCAGCACCTCGTCACCCTCGACCCCGAGGCGGTGGAGCTGGTCGACCGCACGATGATCGACCTCGGCCGCTCCATCCCGATCTACCGCGCCACCATCGACCGCATGGTCATCGGCGAACCCGACAGCCTGCTGATCGTGGAATTCCACGGCCACGATGACGCCCCGCTGCTGCGGGCACTCGACCGGCTGGAGGAGATGATGGCCGATCTCGGCCTGCCGCATGCCGTGGTGCGGGCCACCGATGCCGGCTTCCAGGCGCAGATCGCCGAGGTGCGCGAGGCCGGGCTGAACATCATGATGAGCATGAAGGGCGATGCGAAACCCGTCTCCTTCATCGAGGATTGCGCCGTCGCCCTGCCCGATCTGGCCGATTACACCGAGCGCCTGACGGCGGTCTTCGACAGCCATGGCGTGAAGGGCACCTGGTACGCCCATGCCTCGGTGGGCTGCTTGCATGTCCGCCCGGTGCTGAACATGAAGGATGGCGGCGATATCCGCAAAATGCGCGAAATCGCTGAGGAATGCTTCGCGCTGGTGCGCGAATACAAGGGCAGCCATTCCGGTGAACACGGCGACGGGATCGTGCGTTCCGAATTCAACGAGACGATGTTCGGCCCGCGGATCGCCCGCGCCTTCGAGGCCGTGAAGGACGCCTTCGACCCCGGCGCCACGCTGAACCCCGGCCGCGTCGTCCGCCCGCCGAAAATGGATGACCGCAGCCTGTTCCGCTACTTCCCGGATTATGCCGCAACACCCCTGACGCCCGCACTCGACTGGTCCGCCCACCCCTATGGTTTCCTGGGTGCTGTGGAGATGTGCAACAACAACGGCACCTGCCGGAAATTCGACGCCGGGGTGATGTGCCCGAGCTACCGGGTGACGCGGGACGAAAAACACCTCACCCGCGGCCGCGCCAATACGCTGCGCCTCGCCCTGACCGGGCAACTGGGGCCGGAGGCGCTGGCGAGCGACGAGCTCGCGGAGACCATGTCCCTCTGCGTCTCCTGCAAGGGCTGCAAGCGGGAATGCCCGACCGGCGTCGACATGGCGCGGATGAAGATCGAGGTGCTGCATGCCCGCGGCCAGAAGCATGGTTTTTCCTGGCGCGACCGGCTGGTGGCGGAACTGCCCCGCTATGCGCCCTGGGCCGCCCGCGCGCCCTGGCTGGCCAATCTGCGCAACCGCATCCCTGCTTTGGCGCGGCTGATGGAGCGCGCCACGGGGTTTTCCGCCAGCCGCGCCCTGCCGGAATTCGTGGCCGACCCGTTCCGCGACAGCGAGGCCATGGCGCCCGGCGGGCGCGAGGTGATCCTCTTCGGCGACACCTTCAACCGCTATTTCGAACCCGAGAACCTGCGCGCGGCCACCCGCGTGCTCGCCGCGGCGGGCTATGCCGTGCGGCCGGCGGGCGATGGCGGCCGTCCGCTGTGCTGCGGCCGCACCTACCTCGCCGCCGGCATGGTGGAGCGCGCGCGGGCCGAGGCCCAGCGCACCCTGGCGGCACTCAGCAGCTCCGACGCGCCGGTCGTGGGCCTCGAACCCTCCTGCCTGACCACGCTGCGCGATGAATTCCTGGCCCTGCTGCCAGGGCCGCAGACCGAGGCGCTGGCCGCCCGCGCCATGCTGCTCAGCGAATTGCTGGAGCGGGACAGGCCAGACATGCCCTGGCAGGCACACCCCGTCACCGCGCATGTCCATGGCCATTGCCATCAGAAGGCCTTTGGCGCCTTTCCGCCGGCCATCGCGGCGCTGGGGCGCATCCCGGGGGTGGAGGCCAGGCCCATCACCTCCTCCTGCTGCGGCATGGCCGGCAGCTTCGGCTATCTGGCGGCGAACCAGGCGGCCTCGCGCGCGATGGCCGAGGCCGCGCTGCTGCCGGCGGTGCGCGCCGCCGGCGCCGGGGACCTGATCATCGCCGACGGCACCTCATGCCGGCATCAGATCGAGGGGCTTTCGGGCCGCCGCGCGGTGCATTCCGTCATCGCGATGGACCGGGCGCTGCGCCGAGGTTAGAGTTTGCTTAGAGGATGATTCACCGTCTCGGTGATTCCACCTCAACGGATCATGCTCTAAATCTGAAGCAGCCGCCGGGCCTGCGCCGCATCCAGCGCTATCTGCGCCACCAGCGCATCGAGCCCGGCGAAGCGCTTTTCCTCCCGGATGAAGGCGAGAAGCGCCACCCCCACCTCCTGCCCATAGAGGTCGCCGGCGAAATCGAAGAGATGCGCCTCGATGCGCGAGATCGGGTCGCCGCCCAGCGTGGGCCGGCGGCCGAGATTGGCCACCCCCGGCACCTCCTGGCCCGAGGGCAGCCGCACCCGCACCGCATAGACCCCGCGCGCCGGCTCGATATGGCGGCCAAGCGGCACATTGGCGGTGGGGAAACCCAGGGTCCGGCCGCGGGCATCGCCATGCGTCACCTCGCCCACCACGGTGTAGGGCCGCCCGAGCAGCGCGCTCGCCCGCTCGGGATAGCCGCCCTGCAGCTCACGGCGGATGCGGGTGCTGCTGATCACACCCTCCGCATCGGCCAGCGGCGGCACCACGGAAAGCCCGATCCCCGCCGCCTCGCAGGCCTGGCGCAGCCAGGCGACATTGCCGCCGCGGCGATGGCCGAAGGCGAAATCCGGCCCGCAGGCGAGGTGGCGGGCGCCGATTCCGTCGCGCAGCACCGTGTTGAAGAAAACCTCATGCGGCATATGCGCCCAGCCGTCATCGAAGGGCAGCGCGTAGCACAGGGAGGCGCCGGCCCCGGCCAGGGCGGTGGCCTTGGCCGGCAGCAGGGTCAGGCGGAAGGGCGGATCGTCAGGGCGGAAGTGCTCGCGCGGATGCGGCTCGAAGGTCAGCGCCGCCAATGGCAATTCGGGCCGGGCCTGATGCGCCGCCGCCAGCACGGCGCGATGGCCGAGATGCACGCCGTCCAGATTGCCCAGCGCCACCGCGGCACCCCGCGCGTCATCCGGCAGGCCCGCGAGATCAGAAAAAACCCTCACGCCGGCCAGCGCGATTCGGTGCTGGGCGCCCAGGCCAGCAGTGCGTCGATCGCGGCATCCGGGGCATGCGCCCGCACCGCGATGGCGCGATGCGCGGGGCGCAGGAAACCGCCCTCAACCATGCGCTGGGTCAGGTCAAAAAACGGGTCCCAGAACCCATCCTCGTCGAGATAGACGATGCCCTTGCGGTGGAAGCCCAGCTGCGACCAGGACTGGATCTCCACCGCCTCCTCCAGCGTGCCGATGCCGCCGGGCAGCACGATGAAGCCATCCGACCACTCATTCATCTGCGCCTTGCGGGTGTGCATGTCGGGCACCACCGAAAGCCGGGTGATGCCGGTGTGCTGCAATTCACGCTCCTGCAAGGCCTGGGGGATGACGCCATAGACCTCGCCGCCCACATCGAGCGCGGCATCCGCCACAACCCCCATCAGCCCGGCCCGGCCGCCGCCATAGACCAGACGCAGGCCGCGCCGGCCGATCGCGGCGCCGGTGGCGGCGGCAAGCCTGGCATGCGCCGGATCGAGCCCCGGCGAGGCCCCGCAGAAGACGCAGACCGCCTGCATCGCCTTCAAGCCCGGCTGGGGACCATGACGCCGGCCTCGCCCTCGATCACCGGCTTGCCCGCCACGGTGCAGATCGTGCTCAGCGTCACCCGCTTCTTCGCCGGGTCGAGCGCGGTGATTTCCACCGTCGCCGTCACCGTGTCGCCGATTTTTACGGGCGCGCGGAATTTCAGCGTCTGGGAGAGGTAGATCGTCCCCTCCCCCGGCAGCCTGGTGCCCAGCACCGCGGAGATCAGCCCGGCGGAGAGCATGCCATGGGCGATGCGTTCCTTGAACATTGAGGCGGCGGCCACCTCGGCATTGATATGCACCGGGTTGGTGTCGCCGCTCACGGCGGCGAACATCAGGATGTCCGCCTCGCCGATCGTCTTGCCGAAGCTGGCGGTCATGCCCACGGAAAGGTCTTCGAAGAACATCGGCTGGCCCCTGTCTTGCTCCCCCCGCTGTAATCCAGAATTGCCGGCAACGAAACCGGCGCGGCGGCGTTTGGCGGGTGTCGAGGAGTTTCGCGCCGCATGCTTCGTGTTTTGTTTCCGCCAGCCCTGGCCTTGCTGTCAGCCCTGGCCCTGCTGCCATCCCCGGCCTCGGCGCAGGAAGTGCGGCTGGCCGCCGGTGCCACCGACCGCGCGCCGCCGCCGGATTGGCGCGGCACCCTCGCCTTCTCGGCGGAGAATGACAGCTTCGCCCGCAATGGCAGCGACAAGAACTACACCAATGGCGTGCAGGCGAGCTGGCGCAGCCCCTCGGCCGCGCTGCCGCAGCCGCTGGCCTGGCTGGACCGTCAGCTCGGCTATCTGATGGGCCCGGGCGACCTTCGCTGGGGGCTGGCCATCGGCCATACGCTGTTCACCCCGCGCGATACCAGCACCCGCAACCCCGATCCCACCGACCGGCCCTATGCCGCCAATCTCTTCGCCGGCGTCTCGCTCAGCCGCGCCAGCGAGCATGCGCTCACGGTCGTCGAGCTGCAGGGCGGCATGGTCGGCCCCTCGGCGCTGGGCCGGCAGGTGCAGAACGGCTTCCACCGCATCATCGGCGCCGAGCGCGCCTATGGCTGGAGCCGGCAGCTGCGCGACGAGCCGGTGTTCAACCTGGTGGCGGAGCGCAAATGGCGCCTGCCGCTCGGCCATCTCGGCGGCCTGGAATTCGAGGCGATGCCCTCCGTCACCCTCTCGCTCGGCAATGGCAATATCTATGGCGCGCTGGGCGGCTCGCTGCGGATGGGTCGGGGGCTGCTGGCGGATTTCGGCCCGGGCCGGATCCGCCCCGCACTGGCCGGCAGCAATTATTTCCAGCCCGAGGCCAACCGCAATGGCAGCAACTGGGGCTGGTATGTCTTCGCGGGCGTCGAGGCCCGGGGTGTCGCGCGCGACATCGCGCTCGACGGCAATTCCTGGCGGGACAGCGCGCGGGTCAGCCGGCGGCCCTTCGTCGGCGACGGCCAGGTCGGCGGCGCGGTTTTCTGGGGCAGCTATCGCCTGGCCTATACCCATGTCGTGCGATCTGAGGAATTCTATGGCCAGCGCGGCGGGATGCAGCAATTCGGCAGCATCAACCTGGCCGTTCGTTTCTGAAGGATTTTTGCCCGATGCCCATCGCGATGCCCAGCAGTGAAGCGCTTCTTGAGGAACTGCGGACATGGGTGGAGATCGAGACGCCGAGCGCCGACCCGGCGGCGGTGAACCGGCTGGTGGATCTGGCCGAAGCCGGGCTGCGCGCGGCGGGTGCGACCATCGAGCGCGTGGCCGGCCATAGCGGGCGCGGCGATACGCTGATCGCGCGGACCAATACCGGCACCGGCAATGCGCCGATTCTCATCTCCGGCCATCTCGACACCGTCTGGGATCATGGCCAGTTGCAGAAGGACATGCCGTTCCGGGTCGATGGCGACCGCGCCTATGGGCCGGGCATCTACGACATGAAGGCCGGCTCCTTCCTGGCCTTTCACGCGGTGCGGGAAATCCTGCGCCAGGGCGTGACCACCAACCGCCCCATCACCCTGCTGCTGACCCCCGATGAGGAGGTGGGCAGCCCCACCTCGCGCGCCATCATCGAGGCCGAGGCGGCGCGGGCCGCCGCCGTGCTGATCCCCGAACCCGCCGGCGGCCCCACCGGCTGCGTGGTCACCGCGCGCAAGGGCACCGGGGGTTTCACGATCACCGCAAAGGGCAAATCAGCCCATGCCGGCGGCAATTGGACCGAGGGGAAGAGCGCCGTCGTGGCCCTGGCAAAAATCATCCTGGCGATCCATGCCATGACCGATCTGGAGCGCGGCATCACCACCAATGTGGCCCCCATCTGGGGCGGCACCCGCTCCAACGTCATCCCGCCCGATGCCGGCTGCCGCGTGGATTTCCGGGTGGCCGAGGCGAGCCAGGCGCCCGAGGTCATCGCCGCCATCAAGGCCTTGGCCGGCGAGCATGACGGCGTCACCATCACCGTCGAGGGCGGCCTGAACCGCCCGCCCATGGTCGAGAGCGAGGCCGGGCTTGGCCTCTACGCGAGGGCGAAAAGCATCGCCGCCGGCTTCGGCTATGACCTGCCGAAACAACATCGCGGCGGCGGTTCGGACGGCAATTTCACCGCCGCCATGGGCATTCCCACCCTCGACGGGCTGGGCTGCACCGGCCATGGCGCCCATGCGCCGGAGGAGCATATCCGCTGGCGCGACCTCGCCCCCCGCGGCGCCACGATCGCGGAGCTGCTGTGCCGGCTCTGATCGCGGGCCTGGTCGCCCTCATGCTCTGGGCCGGCGCCGCGGCCGCGCAGGGCATTGCCGCCCATGGCGGGCCGGTGCGCGCGCTGGCGGTCGGCCCCGCCGGCGCCGCCTCGGGCGGGCTCGACCAGGCGGTCATCTTCTGGGGGCTGGATGGCAGGCCCAGGCTGGTCGCGCGCTGGCACCGCGGTGCGGTCGAGGCGCTGATCGCCATCCCCGGCGCCGGCTTCGCCAGCGCGGGCGAGGATGGCCGCGTGGCGATCTGGCCGCCCATGGGCGCGACCGAGCCCGACATGGTGCTGCTCGGCCATGAAGGCCCCGTCACCGCACTCGCCAGCAATGGCGATGCCGTCGCCTCCGGCGGCTTCGACGCCACGGTGCGCGAGGCCGATGGGCAGGGCGCGATGCGGGTGCATCAGGGCCATCGCGGCCCGGTGTCGGCGCTGGCCTATACCCCGCAGGGCCTGGTCAGCGGCGGGCAGGATGGCACGGTCCGGCATTGGCCGTCCGGCGCGGTGCTGGCGGAATTCCTCTCCCCCGTCACCGCCCTGGCGGCGACACCGGGCGGGCTGGCCGTGGGCCTGGCCGATGGCAGGCTGCAGCTGCTCGGCGCCACGCCACGGGAATTCTCCACCGGGCCGCGGCCGGTGGCGGCACTGGCGGCGCGGGGCACTATGCTGGCCGTGGCCGGCACCGGCGGCGATGTCGGCCTTTGGGACCTCGCTTCGGGCCGGCTGCTGCGGGTGCTGGAAGGCCCGGGCCTGCCGGTCTGGTCGGCCGGCTTCGGCCCCGACGGCACGCTGTGGACCGGCGGCATGGACAGCCAGATCCGCCGCTGGAACCCAGGCTCCGGCCGGCCGCTGAGCGAGAGCGCCGCCCTGCGCGTGGCGATTCCGCAGGGCGCGGACCCGTATGGAATGCGGGTCTTCCGCGCCTGCCAGGCCTGCCATGGCCTGGGCGCCGATGCCGCGGAGATGGCCGGGCCCAGCCTGCATGGCATTTTCGGCCGCCGCATGGGCAGCCTGCCGGGCTATGCCTATTCGGCGCGGCTGGCCCAGGGCGACATCATCTGGAACGCCGAAACCCTGGCCGATCTCTTCACCCGCGGCCCCGATGTGGTGACGCCGGGCACCCGCATGCCGGTGCAGCGCCTCTCCAATGCCGAGGACCTCGCGGCGCTGCTGCGCTTCCTGGCGGTGGCGACGCGGTAGACGGCGCGATGTGGCCAGGCCCTGCGATCGGTTCCAAAAGGTAACATGGGATGCCCTGAATGCCGGCGATGAGCTTATACAGGCGCGTGATCACATCTGACCTCTCCCGACGCGGCCTGGGTGGGCTGGCGCTGCTCAGCGTGGCCGGCTGCGGCAGCGTGCCCAGCCCAGGCTCCGGCATCGCCCTGCCCGACCGTTTCAGCGCCGCCCCGCCGGCACCGGCGAATTGGCCCGATGCGGCGTGGTGGCAGGGCTTCGGCTCGCCCGAGCTCGATGCGCTGATGCAGGCCGCACTCGGCGGCAATTTCGATGTCCGCGCCGCCGAGGCCCGCGTGCGCCAGGCCGATGCGCAGCTGCGCGTCACCGGCCAGCGCCTGCTGCCCACCGGCAACCTCATCGCCAATACCCAGCGCACCCAGACGCCGACGCAGACCGCCACCGCCGCCAATATCGGGGGCCGCAGCCGCTACATCCAGCGCGAATTCTTCCAGACCCAGCTGCAGGCGAGCTGGGAGGTGGATTTCTGGGGCCGCAACCGCCGCGCGGTGGAAGCGGCCGAACGCACCGCCTCGGCCGCGCGCTTCGAGGTGGGGGCGGTGCTGCTGACCACCCAGGCCTCGGTCGCCAATACCTATTTCAACGTGCTGGCGGCGCGCGAGCAGCTCGCCATCCAGGAGGCCAACCTCGCCTCCGCCCAGCGCATCCTGGCGCTGTTGCGGCAAAGGCTTGCGGTGGGCACCGCCGATGGGCTGGATGTCGCGCAGCAGCAGACGCTGGTGGAACAGCAGCGCGCTGCCGTGCCGCCGCTGCGCCAGAGCGCGGAGCAGAACACCTATTCGCTCGGCACGCTGACCGGCATTGTGCCTGAGAATGTGCCCCTGCCGCGCCAGCAACTCGGCGATATCCGCATTCCCACCCCCAGCCCCGGCCTGCCGGTGGAGGTGCTGGTCCGCAGGCCCGATGTCTGGCAGGCCGAGGCCAGCCTAGCCTCCGCCCAGGCCAATATAGAAAGTGCCCGGGCGGCGCTGCTGCCGACCATCCAGCTCACCACCACCGGCGGCTTCCAGAACATCCTGCTGGAGAACCTGCTGCGGCCGGGCTCGGCGCTTTATTCCTTGGCGGCGGGGCTGACCCAACCCATCTTCCAGCTCGGTCAGCTCCGCGCCCAGGTCCGGTTGACCGAGGCCCAGGCGGAGGAGCTGCTGGAGATCTACCGCCAGTCCATCGTTGCCGCCCTGGTGGATGTGGAGAATTCCATCGTGGCGCTGCGTGAGACGGGCGAACAGGAAACCCTGCAATTGGCCCAGCTGCGCAGCGCGGAGCGTGCCTATGCCATTTCCGACACGCAGCTGCGCGCCGGCACCATCGACCTGATCACCGTGCTGAACACCCAGTCCAGCGTCTTCGCCGCCCGCAATGCCCTGGCCCAGGTTCGCCTGGCCAGGCTGCAGGCGGCGGTGGGGCTGTTCCGGGCGCTGGGCGGCGGCTGGGCCTGACCATGAGGATATCGAACCATGCCTGATACCCCCATGCCGATCGAACCACCGCGCGGGCGGGACATCGCGGCCCCGGCCCTGAGCATGGCCGCCCGGCCGCGCCGGCGGCGCTGGCCCTGGCTGCTGCTGGCGGTGCTGCTGGCCGGCGGCGGTGCCGCCTGGTGGTACTGGCCGCAGATCACCGGCCAGGGTGCGGCGCCCCAGGCCCCGCAGGCGCGGCCGGGCGGGCGTGGCCGCTTCCAGGGTGCCGTGCCGGTCACCGCCGCCGCCGCCGCGCGGGCCGATATCCCGGTGCTGGTCGATGGGCTGGGCACGGTGCAGGCGCTGAACTCCATCACCATCCGCAGCCAGGTCGACGGAATTCTGACGGCGATCGCCTTCACCGAAGGCCAGGAGGTGCAGGCCGGCGACGTGCTGGCGCGCATCGACCCGCGCACCTATGCCGCGGCCCTCGCGCAGGCCGAGGCCAAGCGGGCGCAGAACGCCGCCCTGCTGGCCAATGCACGGCTCGACCTGCAGCGCTATGTCGACCTCGCGCGCAGCAATGGCGCCTCGCGCCAGCAGCTCGACACCCAGCGTGCCCAGGTCGCGCAATTCGAGGCGCAAATCCTGGCCGATGAGGCGGCGATCGACACCGCGCGCACGCAGCTCGACTTCACCACCATCCGCTCGCCGATCGATGGCCGGGTCGGCATTCGCGGCGTGGACCGCGGCAACCTCATCCGCGCGGGCGATGCCAATGGCATCGTGCTGGTGAACCAAGTCGCACCCATCTCGGTGCTCTTCACCCTGCCGCAGCAGGAATTGCCGCGGGTGATCGCCGCCATGCAGGCCGGCCCGGTGGTGGTGCAGGCGCTGGCGGGCGATGGCTCGGTGCGCGCCACCGGCGCGCTGCTGACCCCCGACAACACGGTGGATCAGACCACCGGCACCATCCGCCTCAAGGCGACCTTCGGCAATGAGGACCGGATGCTCTGGCCCGGCGCCTTCATCAATGTGCGCATCCAGCTCGGCACGCTGCGCCAGGTGCTGACGGTGCCGCTGGCCGCCGTGCAGCGCGGGCCGGATGGCCCCTATGCCTTCGTCGTGCGGGCCGACAGCACGGTGGAGCAGCGGCCGCTGGGCCTGGGCCTGATCACCCCGCGCGAGGCGGTGGTGACGCGCGGCCTGCAACCCGGCGAGCGGGTGGTGACCTCGGGCGGGCTCAGGCTGAACAATGGCTCGGAGGTGAATGTGGCCGATCCGGTGCGTGCCGCGCCGGTGGCCGCGCCGCCGGTGGGTGAGGGCCGCAGGCGTGGGCCGCGGCCGGAAGGGGCGCCGGCCCCCGCCGCGCCTGCCGCCCCAGCCGCACCGCCCGCGCCGCCGCAATGACGGCCGCGGCGTGAGCGTCTCCTCCCCCTTCATCGCGCGGCCCGTTGCCACCTCGCTGCTGGCGGTGGCCATGCTGCTGGCCGGGCTGTTCGGCTACCTCAAGCTGCCGGTCTCCGCCCTGCCGGAGGTGGATTTCCCGACCATCGAGGTCACGACGCAATTGCCCGGCGCCTCGCCCGAGACGGTGGCGGTGCTGATCACGGCATCCCTCGAACGCCAGCTCGCGCAGATCGCGGGGCTGGTCGACATGATCTCGGTCAGCAGCCCCGCCACCTCGCGCATCACCATGCAGTTCAACCTCGGCCGCGACATCGACGACGCGGCGCAGGATGTCCAGGCGGCGATCAATGCGGCGCGCGGCACCCTGCCGCTGAACCTGCCCTACCCCCCCACCTACGCCAAGGTGAACCCGGCCGACCCGCCGATCATGACGCTGGCGCTCACCTCCAATACCCTGCCGATCCACAGGCTTTCGGATGCCGCCGATACCCTGCTGGCGCAACGGCTCGCCCAGGTCTCGGGCGTGGGGCGCGTCACGGTGCAGGGCAATATGCGGCCGGGCATGCGCATCCAGGGCGATCCGCGCCGGCTGGCCGCCTATGGCCTCTCGCTCGAGGATATCCGCGCCACCGTCATCTCCTCCAACCTCGCCGGCCCCAAGGGCTCGCTGGACGGGCCGCGACAATCCTCCACGGTGATGGCCAATGACCAGGTCGGCTCGGCCGAGGGCTTCGCCAATCTCGTCATCGCCTGGCGCAATGGCGCGCCGGTCAGGATTTCCGATATCGGCGAGGTGCGGGAGGATCTGGAGAACACGCTCAACGCCGCCTGGTTCAATGGCAGCCGGGCCGTGCTGCTGGATGTGCAGCGCCAGCCCGGCGCCAATATCGTCGAGACGGTGGACCGCGTGCGCGACCAGCTCGAACGCCTCCAGGGCGCATTGCCCGCCGGCATCGCGCTGACCGTGGTGGCGGACCGGACAGAGACCATCCGCGCCTCGGTGCATGAGGTGCAGTTCACGCTGGTGCTCTCGGTCGTCCTGGTGGTGGCGGTCATCTATATCTTTCTGCGCACCGGGCGGGCCACGCTGGTGCCCGGCGTGGCGCTGCCGCTGTCCATCATCGGCACCTTCGGCATCATGGCGCTTTGGGGTTTTTCGTTGGACAACCTGTCTTTGATGGCGCTGACCATCGCGACAGGCTTCGTGGTGGACGACGCCATCGTCATGATCGAGAATATCGTCCGCCTGATCGAGGAGGGCGAGAGCCCGCTGGCGGCCGCCTTCAAGGGTGCGAAGCAGATCGGCTTCACCGTCGTCAGCCTCACCGTCTCGCTCGTCGCGGTGTTCATCCCGTTGCTGTTCATGCCCGGCGTGGTGGGCCGGCTGTTCAGCGAATTCGCCATCACGCTGAGTATCGCCGTGGTGGTCTCGATGGTGGTGTCGCTGACGCTCACGCCGATGATGACGGGGCGACTGATGCGCGCCCATGGCGTCGATCGGCCGGGCTGGGTCGCCCGGGTCTGCGAGCGCGGCTTCGACTGGCTGCTGCGCCATTACGCCACCAGCCTGCGCTGGGCATTGCGCCACCAGGGGCTGATGCTGGCGCTGACCTTCGCCACGCTGATCGGCACGGTGGGCCTCTACATCATCATGCCCAAGGGTTTTCTGCCGGCGCAGGACACCGGCCTGCTGATCATCACGACCGAGGGGCCGGAGGATGCCTCCTTCTCCCGCCTGGCCGCGCTGCAATTGCAGGTGGCGGAGCTGGTCCGCGCCGACCCCGATGTGACCGGCGTCACCGCCATCGCCGGTGCGGGCACCGTCAATGCCGCGCAGAACAATGGCCGCATCACGGCCGTGCTGCGGCCCAGGGGCGAGCGCGCGGCCTCGGCCCAGCAGATCGCCGCCCGCATGGCGCCGGTCCTGGCGGCCGTGCCGGGCGTGGTGTCGCAGATCAGCGCGGTGCAGGACATCCAGATCGGC
Source organism: uncultured Rubritepida sp. (assembly GCA_964395305.1). GTDB lineage: Bacteria > Pseudomonadota > Alphaproteobacteria > Acetobacterales > Acetobacteraceae > Rhodovarius. The sequence continues at coordinate 84,519 of CAYNBM010000006.1, read as the reverse complement.
GCGCGCGTCACCGCCACCCAGTACCAGTACACGCTGACCGATTCCGACGCCGGACGGCTGCGCGAATGGGCGCCGCGCCTGCTCGAGGCGCTGCGCGAGGAGCCGGGCCTGCGCCAGGTCAACAGCGACCAGCGCGATGCCGGCCTGCGCGTGCATGTCGAGGTCGACCGCGACATGGCGGCCCGGCTGGGCGTCACCATGCAGGCCGTCGATGACGTGCTGTATGATGCCTTCGGCCAGCGCCAGATCAGCACGATCTATGCCCAGACCAACCAGTACCGGGTGATCCTGGAAGCGAGCCCGGAGCTGCGCGACGACCCCAGCCTGATCGGCCTGCTGCGCGTCCCCGGCGCGGTCAGCAACCAGGGCGCCGGGGCGGCGGCGACGACGGTGACGGCCGGCGCCACGGTCGGCGCCACCTCGGCCAGCGCCTCGGGCAATTACCAGGTGCCGCTGGCCGCCATCGCCACCATCACCCAGCGCGCGGGACCGCTGACCGTCACCCGGCAGGACCAGTTCCCGGCGGTGACGATCGGCTTCGACCTGGCACCCGGCGTCTCGCTCAGCCATGCCGTGCGCGACATTCGCGCGGCCGAGGCGCGGCTGGGCATGCCCGAGACGGTGGCCGGCGAATTCTCCGGCGACGCGGCGGAATTCAACCGCTCGCTCGCCTCCACGCCCTGGCTGATCCTGGCCGCGGTGGTGGTGATCTATCTCGTGCTGGGCGTGCTGTATGAGAGCGTGGTCCACCCCATCACCATCCTCTCCACCCTGCCCTCGGCCGGGATCGGGGCGCTGCTGGCGCTGTGGGTCTGCGGGCTCGATCTCTCGGTGGTGGGGCTGATCGGCATCGTGCTGCTGATGGGCATCGTGAAGAAGAACGCGATCATGATGATTGACTTCGCCCTCGAAGCGCAGCGCGACCATGGGCGCTCGGCCGATGAGGCGATCTATGAGGCCTGCGTGCTGCGCTTTCGTCCCATCATGATGACCACCATGGCGGCGCTGCTGGGGGCGGTGCCGCTGGTGATCGGCCATGGCGCGGGCAGCGAATTGCGGCTGCCGCTGGGGGTATCGGTCATCGGCGGGCTGCTGCTGAGCCAGGTCATCACGCTCTACACCACGCCGGTCATCTACCTCGCGCTGGAGCGGCTGCGGGTGCGGCTGGGCGGCGGCGCCCAGGGGGGGACGGCTTCCGCGCCGGCGGAATAGCGTGTCGATCTCCGCCCCCTTCATCAACCGGCCGATCGCCACGATGATGCTGGCCGTGGGCCTGGCACTCGCGGGGATCGTGGCCTATTTCGCGCTGCCCATCGCGCCGCTGCCGCGGGTGGACCTGCCCACCATCGTCGTCACCGCCAACCAGCCCGGGGCCGACCCGGCCGTCATGGCCGCCTCGGTCGCCGCGCCGCTGGAACGGCGCCTGGGTGCCATCGCCGGCGTGGCCGAGATGACCTCCACCTCCTCGCTCGGCAGCACCGCCATCGTGGTGCAATTCGACCTCGACCGCCGGGTGCGCGACGCGGCGAAGGACGTGCTGGCCGCGATCAATGCGGCGGGGACGGACCTGCCCGCCGGCCTGCCCAACCCGCCCAGTTTCCGCCGCGCCAACCCGGCCGACGCGCCGGTGCTTATCCTCGCCGTCACCTCGGACACCCTGGCCCCGGGTGCGGTGTATGACGCGGTCGACAGCATCATTTCGCCCCGCATGGCGCGGGTGGAGGGCGTGGCCCAGGTCATCGTGACCGGCGCCGAACAGCCGGCCGTGCGGGTGCAGGTCAACCCCGCCGCCGCCGCCTCGGCCGGCATCTCGATGGAGAATATCCGCGCCACCATCAACAGCGCCAATATCACCCAGCCCACCGGGCTGATCGAGGGCACGATCCAGGGCGGCGCCATATCGGTCAATGACCGGATCGAGCGGGCGGAGGATTACGGCAACCTCATCCTGCGCGCGCGCGATGGCGCGATCCTGCGGCTCTCCTCCATCGCCAATGTCGAGCTCGGCGTGCGCGACCGCCGGCAGGCCGGCATGTTCAATGGCCGGCCGGCCATCATCATGGTCATCTTCAAGCAGCCCGACGCCAATGTGATCGAGGTGGTGGACGGCATCCAGGCCCTGCTGCCCGAGCTTGCACGCTGGGTGCCGGCCGGCATCACGGTGAACACCATCCGCGACCGGTCGGAGACCATTCGCGCCTCGGTGGCCGAGGTGCAGCACACGCTGATCATCTCCATCGCACTCGTGGTGGCGGTGGTGGCGCTCTTCCTGCGCCGCACGGCGGCCGTGGTGGCGGCCGCCATCTCGGTGCCGCTGTCGCTGCTGGGCACGCTCTGCGTGATGTGGCTGGTGGGCTATTCGCTCGACAATCTCTCGCTGATGGCGCTGACCATCTCGGTGGGCTTCGTGGTCGACGATGCGATCGTCATGATCGAGAACATGACCCGGCTGCGCGAGCGCGGCATGGGGCGGCTGGAGGCGGCACTGGAGGGTGCCCGGCAGATCGGCTTCACCGTCGTCTCCATCACCTTGTCGCTGATCGCGGTGTTCATCCCGCTGCTGTTCATGCCGGGCATCGTGGGGCGGCTGTTCCGGGAATTCTCGGTCACGCTGGCGATCGCGGTCGCGATCTCGGCCGTCATCTCGCTCACCGTCACGCCGATGATCGCGGCCCGGATGGGTGCCGCCGAGGAACGGCCGCCGGGCTGGTTCGGCCGGGGGTTCGAGCGCGGGATGGACGGCCTGATCGCGGGCTATATGTGGTCGCTGCGCCACGTCCTGCGTTTCCGCCGCACCATGCTGGTCTTCACCCTCAGCCTGGTCGGCGTCACGGTCTGGCTCTACACCATCGTGCCGAAGGATTTCTTCCCGCAGCAGGATACCGGGCTGATCGCGGGCACGGTGCAGGCGGCACCCGATACCTCCTATGCCGCCATGGTCGCGATCTACAACCAGGCCACCGCGATCATCGGGCGCGACCCGGCGGTGGCCTCGCTGGGCGGCTCGGTGGGGGGTGGCAATGGCAATTCATCGGCCACCACGGCGCGCTTCTTCATCTCGCTGAAGGACATCTCCGAGCGGCCGGGCACCACGGCCGAGCGCATCATCAACCGTTTGCGGCCGCAACTGGCGGCGCTGCCCGGCACCCAGGTTTTCCTCCGCGCCATCCAGGACATCAATGCCGGCGGCCGCCCGGGCAATGCGCAGTTCCAGTACGTGCTGCTCGCACCCGATACGGCTCAATTGCAGGTCTGGTCGGAGACGCTGGTGCGGCGGTTGCGGGAATTGCCGCAGCTCGCCGATGTCTCCTCCGACCAGCAGCGCTCGGGGCTGGTGACGCGGCTCGTGGTGGATCGCGATGCCGCGGCGCGGCTGGGCATCTCCTTCCAGGCGGTGAACCAGACGCTGAACAACGCCTTCGCCCAGCGCCAGGTCAGCGTGATCTACCGCGCCCGCAACCAGTACCGGGTGATCCTGGAGGTCGATCCGCGCATGGCGGAGGACCCAGCACAGCTCGACAATCTCTTCGTCCCCGGGCGCGGCGGCGTGCAGGTGCCGATCAGCGCCTTTGCCCGGCTGGAGCGCGCTTCGGCACCGCTGTCCATCACCCATCAGGGGCAATTCCCGGCCTCGACCATCACCTTCAACCTGCGCGAGGGCGTGGCGCTGGGCGAGGCCGCTGTTCTGATCGAGCAGGCGCAGCTGGATGTCCAGATGCCCGGCAGCATCCGCGGTGAATTCGCCGGCAATGCCAGGGTATTCCGCAGCTTCCAGACCGGCCAGGGGCTGCTGATCCTGGCGGCGCTGCTGAGCATCTACCTCGTGCTGGGCATTCTCTATGAGAGCCTGATCCACCCGCTGACCATCATCTCGACGCTGCCCACGGCGGGCATCGGCTGCCTTCTGGCGCTGCTGGCGACGAACACGCCGTTCACCGTCATCGCGCTGATCGGCGTGATATTGCTCATGGGTATCGTCAAGAAGAACGCGATCATGATGGTGGATTTCGCGCTCCAGCATGAGCGCGAGGGCGGCGAGCCGGGGGAGGTCGCGATCCTGGAGGCCTGCCGCGAACGGTTTCGGCCTATATTGATGACCACGATGGCAGCACTCTTCGGCGCCATTCCGCTGGCGCTGGCCTCAGGCCCCGGCGGCGAGCTGCGCCAGCCACTGGGCATCGCCATCATCGGCGGGCTGGCGCTGTCGCAGTTGCTCACCCTCTACACCACGCCGGTGGTCTATCTCGCGCTGGAGAACCTCGCCGGCGGCAAGCGGGCGCGGGTGGTTGCTGCCCCGGCGGAATGAGCCCCGCTCAATAGGTCGCGCGGCCACCTGAGCAGTCGAAGACCGCGCCGGTCGAGAAGCTGCAGGCCTCGCTCGCCAGCCAGGTCACCAGCGCCGCCACCTCGCCGGGCAGGCCGAAGCGGCCCATCGGGATCTTCGATTTCATCCAGGCGATCTGCTCTGGCGTCATCTCGGCGAAGAGCTCGGTCTCGACCGCCGCGGGGGTCACGCAATTCACCCGGATGCCGGTCGTGGCGGTCTCCTTGCCGATGGATTTGGTGAGGCCGATCACCCCCGCCTTGGCGGCGGAATAGGCCACCGCATTGGGGTTGCCCTCCTTCCCCGCAACGCTGGCGATATTGACGATGCGCCCCCAATCGCGCGCCCGCATGCCCGGCAGCACCGCGCGGCAGCAGAGGAAGACGCCGGTGAGATCGATCTCGATCACCCGGCGCCAATCCTCCACCGGGTAATCCTCGGTGAGGTGGTTGGGGCCGGTGATGCCGGCATTGGCGATGAGGATATCCACCGGGCCGAGGGCGGCCTCGGTGCCCGCCAGGGCGGCGGCGATGCCGGCCGGGCTGGTCACGTCCATCGCCTCGGCATGGGCGCCCAGCGGGGCTGCGGCGGCGGCCAGGGCGGCGGCGTCACGGTCCCACAGCGCGATGCCGTGCCCGGCTTCGGCCAGCGCCTGGGCGATGGCCAGGCCCAGGCCGCGGGCCCCTCCGGTGATGACGGCGTTTCGGCGGGGCATGGGCGTTTCCTGTGTGGTACCCCGGCGGGCGGCCGGGTTCGGGTGGATGAGACTCAAATCGTCCTGACTGGATATGGCTGACGATATCACCTTCCATTCGCATCGCCTCCCTTAACAAAGGCAGCGAATCACACCCGCCGTGACCGAGGGAATCCCTCACAGGGAGTCAGCACGTCATGCCGTTGGTATAAATCCGGCGAAGATCCGCCTCGCGCGAAAAGTCAGGCCTAGCCTCGGGCCGATCATGTCGGCACCCAATAACGCCGCTCGCACTTTCGCAAGCCACCTCCAGATTTGCGAAAGCCATACAGCGTCGAACTGCAGGCAAACCTCCGGGACACCCATTCGACAAAACCTGAACTCCGCCTGACAAAGCCGGATATAACATTTCTGTCAGTCTCCTCAGTCCCGCCGTAAACCAATTTTGTGATCCAGCAGCGGTATCACTTGAAATTTGGCGAGGACAACGTGTCAACCACCTCTTTTTCTACTCACAATATAAACCAAATATTGAATAGCGGAAGGCGTCTCACAGTCACGTCGGTCATGGCTGGGGTGTCAGAAGGTCAGAGCGGCAGCGCCGACTTCGTCTTCAACATCACCCGGGCAGGCGGCGCGCTGCCCGAACATGATGAGGGCTTCACCCTCACCCTGGCCAACCCGGTGAACACCGCGATCGCTGTCGCCACCGCCATCATCCTCCACGAGGATATCGTCCCCCCGCCGGGCCTGACCATTGAGCAGAGACCCTGGGGGGCGACCATCGCAGGCTTCAACGGCGATGACAGCTTCACCATCCATGGCGGCCGAGCGCCATGGATGCCGGCAAAGGCAACTCCACGGTTGCGGCTGGATCAGGGGCGCGAGGCAGGATTCCGGTTCGCCCCCCACCCCGCGCGGCAGCAATACAACCCTTCCGCGCAATTCCTCCATCGCGGGCTGTAATCGGCGGCGGCGTTCGCCGCCAGCCATTCTCGTACCCCGTTGAAAATCCTGAATTTCAGCGCTCAGGTAGGCTCAAATTATCGCTTCAGTCTCAAAAACTGAATCTATACGCGGAATTTAAGTTGCCAACTTCGTGAGCGTCTCATAAAAAACCCTCAATACGCGTTTAAAAAACGTTTTTTGAGACACGCAAAACGCCCGCAGAGGCACGAAAGGCAGACCCCCATGACCGCCACCCCCATTGTGACCTTCGAAACCGCCACCCAATCCGGCTTCATCGGCACGACGCAGACCGTCAACCTCTCCTTCAGCAATGGCGGCGCCCCCGGCGAGACCGGCTACGCGCCCTATATCGACGTCATCCTGCCGATCAACGGCGCAGATGGCGGGGGCGTCGGCAACTCCCCGGTCAATGACGGCGTGACCCTGCTGGGCGCCACCTTCCTCGGCCGGCCGCTGGTGCAGACCCAGGTGGTGTTCGACGGCGCGGGCAACGCCACCCACCCCTTCGCCAAGGATTCCGGCGGCAATGCCATCATCGTCACCGGCAATCCCGGCGACACGCTGCTGGTCCTCACCCTGCCCTTCGGCAGCTTCACCACCGAGCAGACGCCGGCCGATGTCGTGCTCAGGCTCGGCGTGTCCAACCTCGCCGATGTCGGCGTGCCGCTGCCCATCACCGCCACCGGCGGCTTCGCCTTCGGCGCTGATGAGTTCAACAACCCCGGCGCCGACGCGCCGATCCGCGGCGCCGCCGCCGCCACCCAGATCGACCCCATCGTCGCCACGCTCGACAAGATCTATATCGGCCCCGAGCAGGAGACGGCCACCGGCCCATCCTACCCGCGCGTCTGGCAGATCGAGGCCACCTTCGCCGACGGCCAGCCCTTCACCAACGTCGTCCTGACCGACCGCGTGCCCGATGGCGTGGTCATCGTGGGCACGCCCCGCCTGATCGACAACCTCACCGGCAACCCCCTGCCCGGCAGCGTCTCGGTGACCGGCCCCTATGGCAGCCAGGTCGTCACCGGCACCTTCGACGGCACCATCATCGGCGGCGGCGTCAAGCCGACGCTCGAATTCGACTTCTACGTGACCGAGTTCCTCGCCAACGGCACCCCGGTGCTGGACCAGGCGACCGGCGCGTTCCGCCTGCTGGAAAACAACGCCAAGCTCGATGCCGACTGGCAGCCGATCGACGGCCGCGACGGCCCCACCCAAATCACCATCGACCCGACCGACCCGGAAGACATCCTCGAGGCGCAGTCGGTCGCGATCCAGAAGTATGTCGCCCTGGTCAGCCCGACCGACGACACCATCGTCGACCCCGACGCCGACGGCAACGGCGTGCCCGACTGGCAGCCCGGCGGCACGCTGAAGTACACGCTGGACGGCCAAGTCTCGAACTACTTCGAGATGAAGAACCTGATGATGAAGGACACGCTGGGCGACGGCCAGACCTTCAAGCCCGGCTACGTCCCGCAGGTCGTCATCAGCGAGGCCGGCGCGGTGATCTACACCGGCCCCGTCGTCTATACGCTGAGCCCGAAGAACGCCGCCGGCGAGACCTTCATCCAGTTCGACATCGCCCAGACCCTGCGCAACGCCGGCATCAATGATGACGTGCTGGACGGCAATGGCGGCGGCCTGACCGGCAACCCGCACGGCACCGCCTACAACCAGGCGACCGCGGTCGTCACCTTCGAGACCACCATCGACGCGCAATACACCGGCCCGATCGGCGCCGGGCTCGACCGTTACGTCGACCAGGGCGACCCGGTGAACAACAACGTGCTGTTCGGCGGCCAAGTCAACAGCACCGGCAACTACATCGAGGATGACAGCGCCGCCGGCGTGGTGCTCCCCGTCAGCCAGGTCGACAAGTCGATCTATGCCATCAACGCCGACACGGCGCTGGGCAGCAGCATCCTCGACCCCTCGCCGCGCATCCAGTCGGGTGACCTGATCACCTACCGCCTGACGCTCGACCTGCCGCTGACCTCGGCGCATTCGGTCAAGCTGACCGACTACCTGCCGCTGCCCGTGCTGCGCGCACTCGACCTCGACGCCAATGGCATCACCGATGGCGCGATGACCCGCGCCGGCGACGGCACCATCCCCTTGGTCAACCAGTGGAGCTTCGGCCCGACCGACCAGTTCCTGGCCAATGCCGGTGTCATCCCCACCATCACCCGCAGCGGCCCCGGCAATGCGCTGACCTTCAATTTCGGCGACGTGCTGAACCCCAACTACCCCGCGACGCATCTCGACCTGCTCTTCACCGTGCGCGTCAATGACGCGGCCTTCGGCGACGGGTTGCTGCTGACCAACCAGGTCACCGCCTCGGAGAAGAACAGCTTCGGCGTCGTGTCCCAGGACAATGAGATCGTCCAGTTCATCCTCGGCGAGCCGCGGCTGAAGATCACCAAGGGTATCGTCGCCGAGGACAACAACACCGGCGCCTATTTCGACGCGCCGGTCGGCCCCACCGGCATCACCTGGAACGCGCCGGGCTCGGCCACCGCCTTCAGCGGCACCATCACCAGCGATCTCCTGGCCAGCCAGGCGGTCAACGCCAACCTGATCCAGGCCGATGCGCGCGACACCGTCACCTTCGCCATCGTGCTGGAGAATGTGGGCTCCGGCCCGCGCGGCGCCTTCGACACGCTGATCAAGGACACGGTTCCCGCCGGCTTCACGCTGGGCGCGGTCCCGGTCAACCTGAAGGTGACCGACGGCACCGGTGCGGCGCTGAGCTACACCGGCACCGCGGCCGACCTGTTCGGCGCCGGCATCCAACTGGTCGATCCGGGCGCGCGCCAGGGCGCCATCGGCGCCTATGACGCGACCAGCGGCAAAAACATCGTCGTCATCACCTACGACCTGCGGCTGGACAACAATGTCGCCTCCACCCAGGCCATCGTGAACACGGCGACGACGGCGAAATACGCCGCCGAGGAAAACGGCATCAGCCGCGTGCCGACCGACAACCTGCCGGACAGCGATGACGCCTATGTCTTTGTCACACCGCAGGTGGGCAAGGTCTTCATCAGCAGCAGCAACCCCGACACCGGCCTCGGCGAGGGTGACGGCAACGTGCCCGACCTGGGCATCGGAGAGCTGATCACCTGGCGCTTCAGCGCGACCATCGCCGAGGGCGTTTCGCGCCAGCTCAAGCTGATCGACATCCTGCCGGGCGGCAATTCCAGCTACTCGGGCGGGCCGTTCGAGCTGGTGACCGTGTCCACCGCGACCGTGGGCGCCAACATCATCGGCGCGGGCGTCAATGCCGGCAAGACCGGCGTGATCTCCGACACCAACGGCGACGGCATCAACGACACCGTCACCTTCGACTTCGGTGACGTCACCAACACCGCCGACAACATGGCCACCGCGGCCGACACCATCAGCTTCGACATCACCGCCCGCGTGCTCGACAGGCCGTCGAATTATGCCGGCGAGACCGAATACAACCGCGCCACCGTGCAGGTGACCGATCCGAACGGCACGGTCCGCAACACCGACAGCTCGGCCGCCGTCGAAATCGTCGAGCCGCATCTGCAGCTCGACAAGTCGGCCAACCCGACGACCATCGACGCCAACGACACCTATACCTACACGGTGACGTTGACGAACCGGGCCGACAACTTCGGCGCCGCCGCCTATGACGTCTCGATCGACGACCTGCTGAACCAGCTGGCGCCGAATGCGGTGTTCCTGCCCGGCACCGTGGTCATCGCCTCCGCACCCGGCGGCGCCGGCGCCGCCATCGTCACCGGCAACGGCGTGGCCGACACCAAGGTCAAGGTCACCGCGGCGAAGCTGCTCGAAGGCGAGGCGATCACGCTGACCTTCCAGGCGAAGTCGACGATGGGCGCGATCAGCGGCCAGACCATCCATAACGACGCCACCGCCACGGCCACCTCGCAGCCCAACACCCCGCCATCGGACCGCCCGTACAGCGTGACCGACCCAGCGGATGTCACCATCGCCTCGCCCAGCATCACCAAGACGGTGTTCGCGACGAGCTTCGCCGACACCGGCAGCGCCCAGTTCAACGGCGGCAACCCCGATGTGAAGGTCGATGAGATCGTCACCTACCGCATGGTGGTGACGGTGCCGGAAGGCCAGTCGATCAACTTCCGCGTCATCGACCAGCTGGCCGACCAGGTCATCGCGGGTGGCGGCTCGGGCGTCCTGAAATACATCCCGGGCAGCGCGAAGGTGATTTCGGCCGGTGCCAACCTGACCTCCGTCAGCGGCATCCTGACGCCCGCCGTGTCCAACACCGACAGCGACAGCGACGGCAATGCCGAGACGGTGACCTACAGCTTCGGCAACGTTACCAACACGGCCGACAACGTGTCGGATGCCAAGGACCAGATCGTCTTCGAGATCCAGGCCCGCGCGCAGAACCTCGACACCAACCAGAATGGTGACGTGCTGACCAACCGGGTCCAGGCCGTCACCGACTTCAGCGAGAGCGACGTGGCCCGCGCCAGCGTGGACTTCGTCCAGCCCGAGCTGGACATCCAGAAGAACACCAGCTTCGGCACCGGCGACGCAGCCGATGTGGCGACCTACACGGTGACCATCCAGCACACCGGCAACAGCACCCACACCGCCTACAATCTGGCGCTGGGCGACCTGCTGGCGCCGGGCATCACGCTGGTGGCCAACTCCGCCACCACCACCGCCGGCACCATCAGCGAGGCCGGCGGCAAGATCGGCCTGACGCTGAGCAGCCTCGCCCTTGGCCAGTCCGTCACCATCACCTACCAGGCGCGGCTGGCCGACAATGTCGTGGATGGCCAGACCATCCGCAACACCGCCAACCTGACCTACCAGACCGACCCGACACCCGGCCGCATCCTGGAAGACAGCGATTACGAGGACATCCACGTCGCCATCGCCGACACCATCGTGAAGGACCTGATCAGCACCGACAACAGCTACACCCCCGGCAGCGACGTCGTGGCCGGCGAGACCATCACCTACAGGCTGACGGTCACGCTGGGCGAGGGCGCGCAGCGCCTGATCGTGGATGATGTGCTGCCCACCGGCCTCACCCCCGTCTCGTCGAAGGTGCTGTCGCTCGGCAACATCGCCGGCACCTCGGTGCTGGCGGTCGGTGCCGCCGGCACTGTCTCGGGCCAGACCATCACCTTCAACTTCGGCGACGTGATCAATGCCGGCGACAACGCCGTCACCGCCGGCGACAGCGTCACCATTGAGGTCGTGGCCACGGTGGCCCCTGGCACCGCGGGCGGCCTGGCGCTGGTCAACACCGCCACGGTGCGGCCGACCACGCCGAGCAACCCCTACGGCGTCCCCCCCGGCACGCCGATGACGCCCTCCTCGGACACCGAGACGGTGAACACGCTGGCGCTGCCCAAGCTGGGCGACAAGGCTTTCGAGGACCTGAATGCCGACGGCATCCAGCAGCCCGGCGAGCCCGGCATCGCCGGCGTCACCGTGCAGCTCTACAGCCGCGACACCGGCGCTTTGGTCGGCACCCAGGTGACCGACGGCAATGGCCTCTACCTCTTCACCAACGTGAAGCCGGGCACCTATTACGAGGTGTGGAGCCTGCCCTCCGGCTTCGTCCGCACCACCCAGGACCAGGGCACCGACGCGGCCGATAGCGACGCCTCCGCCGCCACTGGCGTCACCGCCGATTTCGTGATGCTCGGCAACCAGGACGACCTGACGCGCGACGCGGGCTACTGGAAGCCGGTCAAGATCGGCGACACGGTGACCACCGACACCAATGGCAACGGCATCCAGGATGCCGGCGACACGCCACTGGCCGGTGTCACCGTCAACCTGCTCGACGGCAGCGGCAACGTGCTAACCAGCACGGTGACCGATGCGCTGGGCAACTACCTCTTCGTCGGCCTCAAGCCCGGCACCTACGCGGTGGGCTTCGTCAAGCCGCCGGAATATGTCTTCACGCTCAAGGACACGGGCAGCAACGACTCGCTGGACAGCGATGCGGACCGGGTGACCGGCCAGACCGTGGCCAAGACCTACATCTCCGGCGACGATGACCGCACCATCGATGCCGGCCTCTACATCCCCGTCAAGCTCGGCGACCGGGTGTTCGAGGACCAGAACGGCAACGGCATCCAGGATGCCGGCGACACCAACCTGGCCGGCGTGACGGTGAACCTGCTGAACGGCGCCAATGCCGTCATCGGCAGCACGACCACCGACGCGAACGGCAACTACCTCTTCACCGGCCTGGCACCCGGCAGCTACGCCGTGCAGGTGGTGAAGCCCGACGGCACCTACTTCTTCACCAACCCCGATGTCGGCGGCAACGACGCCATCGACAGCGACACGAACACCACGACGGGCAACACCCCGGTCAAGCTCTACGTCTCGGGCGATGATGACCGGACCATCGACAGCGGCCTCTACAGGCTGGCGAAGATCGGCGACTACGCCTTCGTGGACCGCAACGGCAACGGCGTGAACGATGCCGGCGACACGCCGCTGGGCGGCGTGACCGTGCAGCTCATCAACACCGCCACCAACACGGTGGTGGCGGCCGCGACCACCGCACCGGATGGCAGCTACCTCTTCAACGTGCCCCCCGGCACCTACAAGGAGGTGTTCACCGCACCGGCCGGCTATGTCCCGACCATCCAGGGCCAGGGCACGCCGTCCACCGACAGCAACCCCGACGCCACCGGCACCACGCCGAACTTCAGCGTGACCTCCGGCGGCCAGGACCTGACCATCGATGCGGGCTTCTACATCCCCGTGAAGATCGGCGACCGGGTCTTCGAGGACCAGAACGGCAACGGCATCCAGGATGCCGAGGACACCAACCTGGCCGGCGTGACCGTCAACCTGCTCAACGGCGCCGGCACGGTGGTCGGCACGCAGCAGACCGACGCGAACGGCAATTACCTCTTCACCGGGCTGCGGCCGCAGGACTACCAGGTGGAGTTCGTGAGGCCCGCGGGCTTCATCACCACCGCCCCCGATACCGGCGTGAACGACACCATCGACAGCGACGCCAGCCTGGCCAATGGCCGCGCGCCGGTGAAGACCTACTTCTCCGGCGATGACGACCGCACGATCGATGCCGGCTACTACCGGCCGGTGACGATCGGCGACCGGGCCTTCGTGGATATCAACAAGGACGGGCTGCAGCAGGCGCTGGAGCCGGGCCTCGCGGGTGTCATCGTCACGCTGATCGACGACCGCACTGGCCTGATTGTGGGCACGCAGACCACCGGCGTGACCGGCGACTATCTCTTCACCGGCTACAAGCCCTCCGAATACCATGTCGAGTTCGTGGCCCCCACCGGCTACGCGCCCACCCTGGCGATGGTCGGTTCCAACCGCGCCATCGACAGCAACCCCAACGCAGCCGGCGTGGCGCCGGGCATCCGCCTGCTCTCGGGCCAGACGGATCTGACGATCGATGCCGGCTTCCAGGATGGCGGCAAGGTCTCCGGCTCGGTCTTCCTCGACCTGCCGCCTGGCATCTGCGGCTACAAGCTGCCCGATGCGGTGTTCGAGGGCATCAAGGTGGAGCTCATCACCACCACGGGCCTGATCGCCGGCATCACCTTCACCGATGCCGCCGGCAAATACGCCTTCGACAACCTGGCGCCCGCCAGCTACGTCGTGCGCTTCACCAACCCCGACGGCACCGTCTTCACCTCGCCGAAGGTGGCCGGCACCCAGGGGACGCGCGACAGCGACGTGAACCCCGACACCGGCCTGACCGATGCCTTCACCCTGGTCCTCGGCCAGGAGGTCACGCAGATCAATGCCGGGCTCGACTACACCGGCGTGGGTCTGACAGGGCTGCAGCCGATCACGCTGCCCGATGGCGGTGGCAGCTACAACTTCAACAATCCCGGCGCCTATGCCATCGGCGGCCAGGGCAGCTACAACATGATGGGCAATGGTGGGTCGGTGTATTTCATCGGCGGCACCGGCGACAACAACCTGCAGGGCTCCGGCTCCTCGGGCGCCATCCTGCTGGGTGGCGGCGGCAGCAACATCATGGAAGGCACCGGCGGCCGCGACATCATCATCGGCGGCTGCGGCCCGAACAACTTCCAGGGCCTGGGGAGCAACAACTTCCAGGGCCTGGGCAGCGGCAATGGCTGCTGGCCCTATGACCTGCTGGTCGGCGGCATCCAGAACGACATCATCACGTCGAACTCCGGCAATGCCATCATCATCGGCGGCAATGGCAACGATGCCATCGATGGCCAGGGCGTCTTCGTCGGCGGGCCGAACACCGGCACCGTCACCTACAGCGGCACCACCGTCACCGGCTACACGGTGGGCGACCACATCAAGATCAGCGGCCTCTCCACCGTGAACTACCAGGTGGGCGACGGGGTGCAGTGGATCGAGAACTTCAACCCCGGTCGTGGCGACACCATCGAGGTCTGGGGCTACGGCGCCCCGATCGCGACCGGCCTGGTCAACGGCCAGTACGTGATGGTCTTCGGCCCCAACTCGGCCCTGGTCCTGAACGGCTACCAGCCGCAGAACGGCCCGCTGCTGGGGGTCAACTACCACCCCAACCAGGCCTCCATGCCCGGCGCCTTCGGCCATCTCGATGCCCTGCCGCCGGTGATCCTGGCCCCTGGCGTGGACAGCTTCCTCGGCACCCAGGGTGACGACATCGCCATCGCGACCGACGCCTTCACCACCTTCACCGGCAATGCCGGCGACGACATCGCCTTCGGCGGCGAGGGCGGCAACCTCTTCGTCGATGGCGCGGGGAATGACACCTATATCGGTGGCGGCGGGAACGACATCTTCCGCCTCACCGAGGGCTCCAACCAGGTCATCGGCTGCTCCGGCAACGACGTCGTCCAGTTCAACGTGACCAGGGCGCAAGCCACGATCACGACGAAGCCGAACGGCACCACCGTGGTGGTGACCCCGCAGGGCGAGCAGGTGCTGACCGGTGTCGAATGGCTCTCCTTCACCGACCAGAACGTGCAGCTCTCCCCGACTTCGGGCGGCGCGGTGTTCTTCGGCACGGCGGGCAATGACAGCTTCAACATCACCAATGTGAACGACCTCGTCATCGAACGCATGGGTGGTGGCATCGACACCGCCTGGGTCTCGGTCGATGGCTGGACGCTCTCGCCGGAGGTGGAGAATGGCCGCCTGACCGGCAATGCCACCACGATCACCGGCAATGCGCTGAACAACGTGCTGGTCGCCAATGCCACGAAGGCGTCGACGGTCACCGGTGCCGGCGGCAATGACGAAATCTGGGGCGGCTCGGCCAATGGCTCGGTGCTCAATGGCGGCGCGGGGGATGACGTCATCCGCTCCGGCTCGGGCATCGAGACGATGATCGGCGGCAAGGGCAACGACCAGTTCGTGGTCAACAATGCCGGCGACACGGTGGTGGAGAATGCCGGCGAGGGCACCGATACCGCCTGGGTCGGCGTCAATGGCTGGACGGTGGGTGCCAATGTCGAGATCGTCCGCCTCTTCGGTGGCGCATCCTCGGTGGCCTTCGCCGGCAATGCCCAGGTGGTGGCGGATGCCGGTGGCTCCACCATCGTCGCCCAGCTCGGCGACAACGTCTTCTGGGGCAATGGCGGCGCCGACACCTTCGTGGGTGCGGCCGGCAACGACATCTTCCGCGCCGGCGGCGGCGTCACCAAGATGTATGGTGGCGCGGGCAACGACCATTACGTGATCAAGAACCTGGGCGACCAGGCCTTCGAGAACGCCAATGAAGGCTACGACACCGCATGGATCGCGGTGAATGACTGGACGGTGGGCAACAATATCGAGGTGGCCTATCTCTCCGGCACCGCCACCAACCTCACCGGCAACAGCACGGGCGGCAATCTGGTGGCCAATTCGGGCGCCGGCTCCACCCTGACCGCGGGTTCCGGCCTCACCACCTTCTGGGGCTCGAGCTTCGCCGATACCTTCAACATCGGCACCGGCGGCAGCACCGTCTACGGCTATGGCGGCGCCGACAACTTCCACTTCGGCAACGCCACATGGGGCGTGGTCGAGGTGGCGGATTTCAGCCGGGCGCAGGGCGATGTGCTGGACTTCCGCGGCTCCGGCTTCACGTCGACGAACGACTTCACCATCACGACCTACGCGGACAAAAACGTGATCGAGAATGGTGCGGGTCAGATCATCCTCTACGGCATGTCCGCGGCGCTGCTGAACTCGGACTTCATCTTCGCCTGAGGATATCGCCGGCGCCCGGTGGGCGCCGGCACTGAGATGGCCGGGATGGGGGTCCTTGGCCGGGGGCAGTGCCGTGAGGTGCTGCCCCCAATTGCTTTTGCGGATTGGTGGGGGAACGGCATGGGCTGCGCTTTTGGCCCTGGAAGGGGCTTTGCCCCTTCCAGACCATCCCCACCAGGAGCCAGGGGCTCCTGGACCGCCATTCAGTATTTAAATTGGCGGCCGCGTCGTCCGGAACGCTGTCGCGCGTTCGAAGGCGTGGCCGGCCGCCAGCACGCCCGCATCGTCGAAGGGTTTGCCCACGATCTGCATCGACACCGGCAAGCCGCCCTCGCCGAAACCGGTGCACACGCTCAACGCCGGCCAGCCCGTCACGTTGAAAGGAATGGTGAAGCCGGGCTTGTCCAGGCTTGCCCACTTCGACACGTCGGTGATCAGCGGCGCCTCGCCCACCGCACTCGCGGTGATGAGCAGGTCGAACTCCGCGGCCGCCGCCTCGGTCCGGGCAATGAGGTCACGGCGGCGGCGCTGCGCCTGCAGGTAATCGGCCGCCGTCACCAGCGCACCCAGGGCCAGGCGATGGCGCATGTATTCGCCGTATTTTTCCGGCGCGCTGCGCATCCAGTCCTCATGCACCGCGAAGGCCTCGGCATAGAGGATGGCCCAGCCGGTGGCGTTGTATTCGGCAAGCGAAGGCAGCGTGACATCGCTGACCACCGCACCCTCGGCGCGGAACACCGCCAGGGCATTCTCAATCCCCGCCAGCGTCGCCGGGCTCGCCACATTGTCGCTCTCATGGAAGTGACGGATCACGCCGATGCGCTTGCCGCGCACGCCCTGCCCCAGGCGGAGATGGAAATCGGGCACGGGTCGGCTGGCACTCGCCGGGTCCGCCGGGTCGTGGCCGGCCATCGCCTGCAACAGCAGCGCCACGTCTTCCACCGTCCAGGCCATCGGCCCGGCATGGTCCAGCGTCTGCGCCAGCGGCAGGATGCCGGTGCGCGGGCAGAGCCCATAGGTCGGCTTGATCCCGGCCAGGCCGCAGAGCGCCGAAGGCCCGCGGATCGAGCCGCCGGTGTCCGACCCCGTGCCACCCATGATGATGCCGGCCGCAACCGCGGCCCCGGTGCCCGAGCTGGACCCCGCGGTGAAGCGCGCGGTGTCCCAGGGGTTTCGCGCCGGCGGCCAGGGCAGATCGAAGCTCGGCCCGCCAAAGGCGAATTCATGGGTGGCGAGCTTGCCCAGCGAAACCACGCCAGCCTCGGCCAGCATCCGCACCGTGGCGGCATCCTCGGTCGGGACGTAATCCTTGAGTTGCGCCGAATGCGCCGTGGTCGGGATGCCGGCGGTGCAATAGATGTCCTTGTGCGCGATGGGGATGCCATCGAGCGGGCCGCGCAGGCTACCGGCCATGGCCCGTGCCTCGGCCGCCTTCGCCGCCGCCAGCGCCGGCTCGGGCGTGATACGGATGAAGGCGTGGAGCTGGTCGTTCAGCGCCTCGGCCCGGGCCAGCCCGGTTTGCGCCAGTTCGACGGGCGAGATCTTGCGGGCCGAGATCAGGGCGGCCGCTTCGGCGATGGTCTGCATCAGCGCTCTCCCGCCGCGAAGGTCAGCTTGGACTCGGCCGCGGGCGGGATGGCGGGCTGGCGGATCATCTCCAGCGCGGGGGCGAGCTGGGCATAGGCTGCGCGGATATCATCCTGCTCGTCCTGCGGCAGGGTGATGCCGGCAGTGGTGAGCCGGGCGGCCAGGTCTTCCTTGGTCAGGGCGGGCATCGAAACTCCATCTCGCTGTTGCAACCACCCCAAGGTTGCGCGCGCCGCCGCCCCCGGTCTAGCCTTCCCATCAGGCGGGATACATCGCCCAGGGAGAGCGCGGATGAAGGTGGGCGAAGCGATCGCGGAGATCATGCGCCGCGAGGGCATCGAGGTGCTCACCGGCTATCCCGTGAACCATCTCATCGAGAGCTGTGCTGCGATCGACATCCGGCCCGTGATGGTGCGGCAGGAGCGCATCGGCCTGCATATGGCCGACGCCATCAGCCGCGTCACCTCCGGCCGGACCATCGGCGCCTTCTGCATGCAGCACGGCCCGGGGGCGGAAAACGCCTATGGCGGCGTGGCGCAATGCTTTGGCGAAAGCATCCCGGTTCTCGTGCTGCCCATGGGCTATGCGCGGCGGATTTCGCAGATCAAGCCCAACTTCTCCTCGACCGTGCAGATGGCGGGCATCACCAAGAGCGCCGAGACGGTGAGCCTCGCCGCCGAGGTGCCGAACATCATGCGCCGCGCCTTCTCCCGCCTGCGCAACGGCCGGGGCGGGCCGGTGCTGGTGGAAATCCCCACCGACATGTTCGCCGAGGAGTTTCCGGGCGAACTGGTCTATGAGCCGGTGCTGACCGCCCGCTACGCCCCCGCCCTCGATGATGTGGCGCGTGCCGGGGCCGCCCTGCGCGCCGCCAAGCGCCCGGTGATCTATGCCGGCACAGGCGTGCATTGGGCAAAGGCCTGGCCGCAGCTCAAGGCGTTGGCGGAATTGCTGGCCGCACCCGTCACCACCTCGCTCGGCGGGAAATCGAGCTTTCCGGAGGATCACCCGCTGGCCCTGGGCTCCGGCGGCCTGGCCATCCCCGCCCCGGTGCGGCATTTCCTCGACCACGCCGATGTGATCCTGGGCATCGGTTGCTCCTTCACTGAGACGAGCTTCGGCGTGGCCATGCCGAAAGGCAAGACCATCATCCACGCCACGCTGGACCCCGACCATCTCAACAAGGATGTGAAGGTCGAGATGGGGCTGGTGGGCGATGCGGCGCTCACGCTGGATGCGCTGCTGGCCGAGCTGGCCGGCCTTGCCCCGCGCGACCACACGCCGGTGGCGGACGAAATTCGCGCCATCCGCGCCCCCTGGCTGGCCAAATGGGCGCCCAAGAGGGATTCCAATGACGCGCCGCTCAACCCCTATCGTGTGCTGCGCGACCTGTGGAACACGGTCGATGTCGACAACACCATCATCACCCACGATGCGGGTTCGCCACGCGACCAGCTCTCGCCCTTCTGGATCTCGCGCACGCCGCTCTCGTATCTCGGCTGGGGCAAGACCACGCAGCTGGGCTATGGGCTGGGTCTGGCGATGGGCGCCAAGCTCGCAGCACCGGACAAGCTTTGCATCAATGTCTGGGGCGATGCCGCCATCGGCTTCACGGGGATGGATTTCGAGACGGCGGTGCGCGAGCGCATCCCCATCCTCTCCATCCTGCTGAACAATTTTTCCATGGCCATCGAGCTGAAGATCATGGCGCTGAGCACCGAGAAATACCGCACCACCGACATCTCCGGCGATTACGCCGCCATGGCGCGGGCCTTCGGCGGCTATGGCGAACGGGTTGAAAAGCCCGAGGATATCGTGCCGGCGATTCAGCGCGGCATCGCGGCAACCAAGGCAGGCCAGCCGGCGCTGCTCGAATTCATCACGTCCAAGGAAACCCAGGTGTCTCGTCTCTGATGGTGCAGCCCTTCCAGCAATCCGCCTCCCCGCAGTGCCGCCACTGCACCATCAGCGCTGTTGTCGGGCCGATTCACGCGGCCGGCGAAAGCCGCCGCCCGCGATCGGACCGATAGAATGGCAACCGTACAAATCCGCGAAGTCCGCAAATCCTACGGCTCCACCGCCGTGCTGCACGGCGTCTCCGTCGATATCGAGGATGGCGAATTCGTCGTCCTCGTCGGCCCTTCGGGCTGCGGCAAATCCACGTTGCTTCGAATGTTGGCGGGGCTGGAGAACATCACCGGCGGCGAGATTTCCATCGGCGAGCGGGTGGTGAACAATGTGCCGCCAAAGGATAGGGACATCGCCATGGTGTTCCAGAACTACGCGCTCTATCCGCACATGACGGTCTTCGACAACATGGCCTTCTCCATGAAGCTCGCGAAGGCGTCGCGCGCCGTCATGGAGGCCGAAGTCGGCCGCGCGGCAAAGATTCTCGGCCTGGAGAATTTCCTTGACCGTTACCCCCGCCAGCTTTCCGGCGGCCAGCGCCAGCGCGTGGCCATGGGCCGCGCCATCGTGCGCAACCCGCAGGTCTTCCTCTTCGACGAGCCGCTGTCCAACCTCGACGCCAAGCTGCGTGTGCAGATGCGCTCGGAGATCAAGGAACTGCACCAGCGCCTGAAGGTCACCACCGTCTACGTCACCCACGATCAGATCGAGGCCATGACCATGGCCGACAAGATCGTGGTGATGGAACTCGGCCATATCCGCCAGGCCGGCCCGCCGCTGGAACTCTATGACCGGCCGCAGAACCTCTTCGTGGCCGGCTTCATCGGCAGCCCGGCGATGAATTTGCTGGAAGGGCGCATCGAACACGGCGCCTTCCATACCCCCGATGGCGTGTCCTGGCCGCTGCCGCAACAGAACGCACCCGACGGCCCGGCGGTCTACGGCATCCGCCCCGAACACTTCCGCCTCGCCGGCGACGGCATGCAGGCCCGCGTGGTGATCGTGGAGCCGATGGGAAGCGAAACCCAGGTGATGATGCGCATCGGCGAAACCGCGGTGAATGGCGTGTTCCGCGAGCGAATCACCGCGCGGCCCGGGGATATCCTTCCTGTGGCGCCGCAGGCCGCAATGGCGCATCTTTTCAGCAAGACAACCGGAGAGCGGCTCTAAGCCGCCCCATTACAAGGGAGTGACAGCATGACCTTCAACATCACCCGCCGCCTGGTCGGCAGCCTGGGCGCCGGCCTCGTCGCCGGCGAGGCCCTGGCGCAGAATATTCCCGCGGCCAATGTCGCCGCCCCCCGCCTGCCGCTGGAAAACGGCGCCACGCTCCGCGTGCTGCGCCCGGTGCGCTTCGTGCAGCCCGATGAAGATGTCTTCCGCGCCAATGCCGCCCGCTTCACCGCCGCCACCGGCGTGCAGGTGCGCGTCGATTTCGTGGGCTGGGAGGACATCACCCAGCAGACCGGCGTCACCGCCAACACGGGTGCCGGCCCCGACATCATCATCGGCTTCAACGAGGCGCCGCACGTCTTCCAGGACAAGCTGGTCGACATCTCCGACATCTGTGAATACCTCGGCGCCAAATATGGCGGCTGGAAGCGCCTGGCCGAGAAATACGGCAAGCGGCACAATTCCAACAACTGGATCGGCCTGCCCTTCGGTGCCTCCGGCGGCCCGCTGGTCTGGCGCAAATCGGCGGTGAACGAGGCCGGCTTCGAACGCCCGCCCGAGGATCATGCCGGGCTGCTGCGCCTGGCGCAGACCATGCGGCGTAACAACAAGCCCTCCGGATTCGCGCTCGGCAATGCGGTGGGCGATGGCAATGGCTTCGCCAACTGGGTGATCTGGTCCTTCGGCGGCTTCCTGGTGAACCCCGACGGCACGCCGGGCATCAATTCGCGCGAAACCGTGGCCGCGCTGAACTGGCTGAAGGAATACTACGCCACCTTCATCCCCGGCACGCTGGCCTGGGGTGATATCAGCAACAACCGGGCCTATGCCTCGAACGAGCTGTTCCTGACGGCCAATGGCGTCTCGCTCTACTTCGCGCTGAAGAACGACCCGGCGACGGCGCCGATCGCGGCCGACACCGAGCATTCGCTGCTGCCGAAAGGCCTGGCCAGCACCTCGCCCATGGCGGGCCTCACGCTCAATGCCATGGTCTTCCGCCACAGCCGCTTCCCCAATGCCGCCAAGGCCTTCCTGGCCTTCATGATGGAAGCGCCGCAATACGACCCCTGGCTGCAGGCCAATCTGGGCTACTGGGCCCAGCCGCTGAACGCCTTCAACGCCTCGGCCACCTGGAGCGGCGACCCGAAGGTCTCGATCTTCAAGGATACGATGGATACGGAGTTCTGGCTTGGCTACAAGGGCCCGATCAGCGAGGGTTCCGCCGCCGCCAACGCCGATTACGTGATGGTGCAGATGTGCGCCTCGGTCGCCAGCGGGCAGGCCACGCCCGAGGCCGCGGCGCGCGAGGCGGAGCGCCGGGCCGCGCGCTTCTTCAGGCGGCGGTAGGCCGGCATGTCCGTCACCACCGCACCCGAACTGCACTGGTCGAAGACCCGGGCCGAGCCCGGCGTTCTGACAAAATTCTTCGACAACAAGGCGGTGCTGGTGGTGGCCTGCCTACTGCCGGCGCTCGGCCTGCTGGGGGTGTTTCTCACCTACCCGCTGGGCCTTGGCATCTACATGGCCTTCACCGACACCACCATTGGCCGCAGTGGCGTCTGGGTTGGCCTCGAGAATTTCGAGTATCTCTTCACCGACCCGATCTTCTGGAACGCGGTGTTCTTCTCGGTCTTCTACACCGGCATCGCCACGATCGGGAAATTCGGCCTGGGGCTGTGGCTGGCGCTGCTGCTGAACCAGCACATGCCCTTCAAGTCACTGATCCGGGCCATTATTCTGCTGCCCTGGATCGTGCCCACGGTGCTCAGCGCCATCGCCTTCTGGTGGATCTACGACCCGCAGTTTTCCATCATCAGCTATGTCTTCGTCGATGTACTGGGTTGGCGCAGCACCAATATCGACTTCATCGGCAGTGAATGGCCGGCGCGGTTTTCGCTGATCGTCGCCAATGTCTGGCGCGGGATTCCCTTCGTGGCGATCTCACTGCTGGCTGGGCTGCAGACCATCTCGCCCTCGCTCTATGAGGCGGCGCTGCTCGATGGCGCCTCGGCCTGGCAGCGCTTCCGCTACATCACCTTCCCGATGCTGCTGCCCATCCTGGCCATCGTGATGACCTTCTCGATCATCTTCACCTTCACCGATTTCCAGCTGGTCTATGCCATCACCCGAGGGGGCCCCGTGAACTCCACCCATCTGCTGGCAACACTCGCCTTCCAGCGCGGCATCCCCGGCGGGCAGCTGGGCGAGGGTGCGGCGATCGCCGTCTCCATGATCCCTTTCCTGGTCTTCGCCACGTTGTTTTCCTACTACGCCCTGGCGCGGCGGAAATGGCAGCAGGGCGAGGGGAACGACTGAGATGGCCAGCAATGCCTCCACCGCCGCCCCCGAGACGATGCAATGGGACAGCCGCGCGCGCCGCATGGTGATGCTCTGGATCCCGCTCGCCTGCTTCCTGCTGATCCTGCTCTTTCCGTTCTACTGGATGACCATCACCGCCTTCAAACCGGATGCGGAGCTCTATGACTTCGCGACGCACAACCCGTTCTGGATCACCTCGCCCACCCTGCAGCACATCCGGAAACTGCTGTTCGAGACCTCCTATCCGCAATGGCTCTGGACCACGATGGGTGTCGCGGTGGGGGCCACCTGCCTGTCGCTCTTCGCCTCCACGCTGGCGGCCTATGCCATCCAGCGGTTGCGCTTCCGCGGCAGCCAGTATGTCGGCCTCGCGATCTACCTCGCCTATCTCGTGCCGCCCTCCATCCTGTTCATCCCGCTCGCCACGATGGTGGTGCAGCTCGGCCTCTTCGACAGCCCGATGGCTCTGATCCTGGTCTATCCCACCTTCCTGGTGCCGTTCTGCACCTGGCTGCTGATCGGCTACTTCAAGAGCATTCCCTATGAGCTGGAGGAATGCGCGCTGATCGATGGCGCCACGCGGCTGCAGATCCTGCGCCAGATCACCCTGCCCCTGGCGGTGCCCGGGCTGATCTCGGCCGGCATCTTTTCGTTCACGCTGAGCTGGAATGAGTTCATCTATGCCCTCGCCTTCATTCAATCCAGCGAGAACAAGACGGTGCCCGTGGCCATCCTGACCGAACTGGTCACTGGCGACGTCTACCAATGGGGCGCGCTGATGGCGGGCAGCCTGCTGGGCTCGCTGCCGGTGGCGATCTTCTACTCGTTCTTCGTGGATTACTATGTCAGCAGCCTGACAGGTGCGGTGAAGGAGTAGCGCCGCAGCCCGTTTGTCTCAGCCCCTGGTCACCGGCCGCGTCTCGATCACCTCAAGCCCATAGCCCTCCAGCCCCACCACGGGCCTGGGGTGGTTGGACAGGCGGATGATCCTGGACAGGCCGAGATCGGCCAGGATCTGTGCGCCGATGCCGTAATCGCGCAGTGCCGGTGAGGCCGCGCGTTCGCGCCCGCGGCGGATCTCGCTGCTGATGCTATCCACGCGATAGTCGCGCAGCAGGACCACCACGCCGCGGCCGGCGGCCTCGATCGCCCGCATGGCACCATGCAACTCGCCCGCGCCCTCGCCGCCCACCAAATCATGCAGCAGACTCGCGGCATGCATGCGGGTCAAGACCGGCTCGGGGCCGGATATGTCGCCCTTGATGAGGGCGAGATGCTCGCCCGGCTCCAGTGGCGTGGAATAGACCACGGCCTTCCACAGCCCGCCCACGGCGTGCTGGATCTCGCCCTCCTCGACGCGGGCGACCAGCTTCTCGGTGCGGCGGCGATGGCCGATGAGGTCGGCGATGGTGCCGAGCTTCAGCCCGTGATGCTGCGCGAAAGCCACGAGATCGGGCAGCCGGGCCATGGTGCCGTCATCATTCATGATCTCGCAGATCACGCCTGCGGGGTTGAGCCCGGCCAGGCGGGAAAAATCCACCGCGGCCTCGGTATGGCCGGCGCGCACCAGCGTGCCGCCATCGCGCGCGACCAGCGGGAAGACATGGCCGGGGGTGACGATATGCTCGCGCCCCAACTCGGGGTTGATGGCCACCGCGATGGTCCTGGCGCGGTCGGCGGCGGAAATCCCGGTGGTGACGCCATCGCGCGCCTCGATCGAGACGGTGAAGGCCGTGCTGTGGCGGGTGCCATTGTGCTGCGCCATCAAGGGCAGGCCGAGCTGCTCGACGCGCGGCCGGGCCATCGCCAGGCAGATCAGCCCGCGGGCGAAGCGGGCCATGAAATTCACCGCATCCGCGGTCGCGAATTGCGCGGGGATGACAAGGTCGCCCTCATTCTCGCGGTCCTCGTCATCAACGAGGATGAACATCCGGCCGTTTCGCGCCTCCTCCAGCAGCTCCTCGGTGGGGGCCAGGAAATCCGCGAAGCGGGTGGTGGTGGTCTTCAACGATTATACTCCACGCATGGGCCGTTCCGAAGCGGAGCGGAGGATGGCCGGCACGCGGCCAGCGGGTGGCGTATCGCCGGCATCAGCGATACTCGACCAGCCGGGCGACGTAGCGCGCCAGGGTATCGACCTCGAAATTCACCCGGTCGCCGGGCTGCAGGGTGCCGAAGGTGGTGTGGGCGGCGGTGTGCGGAATGATGTTCACCCCGAAATCATCGCCCTCCACCTCATTGACCGTCAGCGAAACGCCATCCAACGCCACGCTGCCCTTGGAGGCAACATGGCGGGCCAGCCCGCCGGGCACGCGGAAGCGCCAGCGCACCGAGGCGTTTTCCGGCCTGGCCTCCAGAACCTCGGCCACGGCATCGACATGGCCGGCCACGATATGGCCGCCCAGCTCGTCGCCCAGCCGCAGGCTGCGTTCGAGGTTGACCCGGCTGCCGGCGCGCCAGCTGCCCAGCGTGGTCCTGGCCAGCGTCTCGGCCGAGGCATCGACGGCGAATTCATCCGCGCTGAGCCGCACCGCGGTGAGGCAGACGCCAGAGCAACAGATCGAGGCGCCGAGCAGTGTTGCGGGTTCGGCGAGGAATTCGGGGGCGACGCCGATCAGCACGCGCATGTCGTGCCCCGCGCCGATCGGCTGCACCTCGCGCACCGTGCCGAGCGCCGTGACGATTCCGGTGAACATGTCGCTACGCCGCTCCTTCGTATTCGCTCAGCACGTCCTGGCCCAGGGCGCGGCTGGCCACAAGCCGGTATCTGGGCATATCCGCCAGATCCGTAAGGCCAAGCGGGCCGATGGCTGGCATGCCCTCGGCACCCATCGCGCCGGGGGCATGGAACCACATGATCCGCTGCACAAGCCCCGCCCGCAGCAGCCCTGCGGCAAGGGCAGCGCCGCCCTCGGCGAAGACGCGGGTGACGCCGCGTTGGGCCAGGACCTGCAGGGCGGCCTGCGGGTCCAGCCCGAGGGCGGCGCGCGGCGCGCTCAGCACCTCCACCCCGGCAGCGCGGTAGGGGGCCAGGGCGGCGGGGGTATGCCCGGGGCCAGTGACCAGCCAGGTCGGGGTCTGGCGGGCGGTGGTGACCAGGCGCGCATCCAGCGGCAGGCGCAGCCGGGCATCGAGCACCACGCGGGGGATGGAGGGCAGGCCGAGGCCGCGGATGGTGAGCTCCGGATCATCGGCCAGCACCGTGCCGCTGCCCACCAGCACCACGTCATGCCTGGCACGGGCGGCATGCACCGCGAGCCGCGCGGGGGCGCCGGTGATCCAGCGGCTCTCGCCCGTGGCGGTGGCGATGCGGCCATCCAGCGTGGCCGCGAGCTTGAGGGTGACCAGCGGCAGGCCGTGGGTGACCCGGCGGATGAAGCCGGCCTGAAAGGCCTGCGCCTGCGCCTCCAGCAGCCCCTCCTCGACGGTGATGCCCGCGGCGCGCAAGCGGTTGAAGCCGCGGCCATCGACCCGCGGATCGGGGTCGCGCATGGCGCAGACCACGCGGGAAATTCCGGCCTGGATCAAGGCGTCGCAGCATGGCGCGGTGCGGCCGAAATGGCTGCATGGCTCCAGCGTGACGTAGGCGGTGGCGCCCTGTGCCGCCGCGCCCGCGCGGGCCAGGGCATCCACCTCGGCATGCGGGCGGCCGCCGGGCTGGGTCCAGCCGCGGGCGATCACCACGCCCCCCTTCACCAGCACGCAGCCCACCGCGGGGTTGGGCCAGGTGGTTCCCAGGCCACGCGCGCCGACCGCCAATGCCGCGCGCATGTGGGACAGATCTTCCTCGGCCGACATGCCTTCGCGATCAACTCCAGAGTGGCGCGCATTCCAACACGCGCCGGGGCGGCTGTCAGGCCTTGTCCAGCTTGCCCAGAAAAGCCTGGAAATCGCGGGCCTCGGAAAAATTCTGATAGACCGAGGCGAAGCGGACATAGGCGACCTGGTCGACGCCCTTGAGCGTTTCCATCACGATCTCGCCGACGCGGCGGGAGGGGATTTCAGCCTCGGTCTCGGTTTCCAGTCGGCGCTGGATGCCGTTGACGATGCGCTCGATGCGGTCTTCGTCGAAGGGCCGCTTGCGCATGGCGATGCGGATGGAGCGGGCGAGTTTTTCCCGGTCGAAGGGCACCCGGCGGCCGTCGGTCTTGACGATGGTGAGGTCTCTGAGCTGGGTGCGTTCGAAGGTGGTGAAGCGATTGCCGCAGGCCTGGCAGAAGCGGCGCCTGCGGATGGCGACGCCATCCTCGGCCGGGCGGCTGTCCTTGACCTGGGTTTCTTCGTGTCCGCAGAAGGGGCAGCGCATTGCGTCAATCTCTTTGATGTTGGGGCAGGACGCTCGCAAACCTATGTTTGGCGCTGATGTCCGGAGCGATTGGCCTCCTCAGCAATCACGGATAAAGATTTTTCGTGCGCAATCGAATTACGAATGGCATCTTTTACTGCTTCAATTTTCAATTTCGTAAGGCGAGCCACAGGAATTTTGAAGCGCTCTGCACCCAACCGTACAAGTTGAGACTTGCGCACCAGGGGATCGGTCAAAATACGATCAACATCCTCTAAGGCAAGATCCTGAAGAGGTATTTCGTTTAATTCAAATAAATTCTTCTCTACAATTCGGCTAAACTCCAATTGCTTACCAGTATTTTTTTTGTTTAGGCGTATATTTCCAAATTTCAGCTCATCAGCTAACTCATATAGTGCCTTGGCCATTTTCAAATTACCAGTAGTTTCGTTACTGTAAGTTTTTGCAATACTTCGAAGGAATTTTACAAGCTCCTCTACACTAATGCCCCCAATTTCATTTGCGGATTTTGCGTCATCACCGTTCATTAAAGCACATCCACCCGCTGCTTCAGTTCAAGAGTAAGATCTTTGTACATTCCATCTATGTTCCGATATCCGATGTTTTGCGTATTCCCACGATCATAAACAGGAACTCCGTCCGCAAGCGCTTGTGAAATTCCCGTGCCGTCTTCAATGTAGGGCTCTACGAGCAGCCGTCCCCACGCCCGCTGTAAAGACGCAAGATGTATAGTATGATCATCTGTGTAACCCGACGCAGCGGGTCCGTGCGTTTTAATTCTCGTCACAGCCAGCGCTACTAATGCCGTGCTTGGTACAAACGCAGCACGAGGGTCACCCATACTAGATAACAGGTTCAACCTTTTGTCGATTCCAGTTTTTATCATCGAAACCAGATGTGGCGCGCCTCGCTCCATTACGGCCTCAGGAATAACCGGCAAAATATAACCGTGACTAGCAGCAATCGCGTTTTGAGATACTATTTTTGTTGCAGGCGGACAGTCAAATATGATATAGTCATATTCTTCATCTACGCCAGTCTCCTCCAACCAACGACAGATAAGCGTTCTTTTATTCCATTCAGATTGTATTGCGTTACCTTGATGGGATGCTGTTAATTCAACTTCTATATCATCTAACTCCAAACTTGCCGGAACAATATCAAGTTTTCCATATCGGAAGAATTGATCGTTGCTTACAGCTTTTTTAACGATAATTTCTCGGCCAGGAAACGGAACCTGGGTGCCAACAAAGCTCCGGAAAATTTGGTTGACTGTCTGATTTTGTTTGACCAGCGCTTGCCATCGGTTAGCCGTCAGACAAACAATTGAAATACTACTTTGGTGATCGACGTCGACCAAAAGAACTTTTGCCTTATGATATAGCGCCAATCCGCTTGCCAACTGAAAAGCGAGAGTCGTTTTTCCAACGCCTCCTTTAAAGTTTATTATACTTATTCTTTTTGCCATAACAATCGCCTCTTACGTTCTGGAAACGCGAACTGCTTCGCCTTATCGCATTAGTAGATCGGGAAGCGCCGGCACAGCTCCTGCACCTCGGCGCCCACGGCGGCTTCCACCGCGGCATTGCCCTCGGCGCTGTTGGCACCCGCCAGCCCGTCCAGCACGCGGCCGATCAGCTGGCCGATCTGGCGGAATTCCACCTCGGTAAAGCCGCGCGTGGTGCCGGCCGGGCTGCCCAGGCGGATGCCCGAGGTGACCATGGGCTTTTCCGGGTCGAAGGGGATGGCGTTCTTGTTGCAGGTCAGGTGGGCGCGGCCCAGCGCCTGCTCGGCGGATTTTCCGGTGACGCGCTTGGGGCGCAAATCCACCAGCATAAGATGGCTGTCGGTGCCGCCGGAGACGATGGCCAGGCCCTGGCCGACAAGCTCATCCGCCAGCGCGCGGGCATTGGCCACGACCTGCCTGGCGTAGGCGCGAAAATCGGGCTTCAGCGCCTCGCCGAAGGCCACGGCCTTGGCTGCGATGACATGCATCAGGGGGCCGCCCTGCAGGCCGGGGAACATGGCGGAGTTGATCTTCTTCGCCAGAGCTTCGTCGTTCGTCAGCACCATGCCGCCGCGCGGTCCGCGCAGCGTCTTGTGCGTGGTCGTCGTGGTGATGTGGGCGTGCGGGATGGGCGAGGGGTAGACGCCGGCGGCGACGAGGCCGGCGTAATGCGCCATGTCCACCATCAGATAGGCTCCCACCGCGTCGGCGATGGCGCGAAACCGGGCAAAGTCGATCTCGCGCGAATAGGCCGAGCCGCCGGCGATGATCAGCTTGGGCTTGCACTCATGCGCCAGCCTCTCGACCACGTCGTAGTCGATCAGCCCATCCTCGGCGCGCACGCCGTAGCTCACGGGCTTGAACCATTTGCCGGAGAAATTCACCGGGGCGCCGTGGGTGAGGTGCCCGCCGGCGGCGAGGTCCATCGCCAGGAAGGTGTCGCCGGTGTTCAGCAGCGCGAGGAAGACGGCGAGGTTGGCCGAGGCGCCGGAATGCGGCTGCACATTGGCGAAGCCACAGCCGAACAGCTCCTTGGCGCGCTCGATCGCCAGGGTCTCGGCGATGTCCACCACCTCGCAGCCGCCATAATAGCGGCGGCCGGGATAGCCCTCGGCGTATTTGTTGGTCAGCACCGAACCCTGGGCCTCCAGCACCGCGCGGGAGACGATGTTTTCGGAGGCGATCAGCTCGATGCCATCCTGCTGGCGGACCAGCTCCTGCGCCACGCAGGCGGCGATCTCGGGGTCGGCCTCGGCCAGGCTGGCCTGGAAGAAGCGGGCGGGGAGGAAGCGGGCGGTGGTCTCGTTCATGCCGGTTGCCTTTCGATCTTGGCGATGCGGCGGTCATGCCGGCCGCCTTCATAGGGGGTGGCGAGGAAGGTGTGCAGACAGTCCAGCGCCACCTCCACACCCGTGGTGCGGCCGCCGAAACAGGCGATATTGGCGTCGTTATGCGCCCTGGTAAGACGGGCCTCGGTCGTGTTGTGCAACACGGCGGCGCGGATGCCGGGGTTGCGGTTGGCGGTGATGGCCATGCCGATGCCTGAGCCGCAGACCAGCACGCCGAAGCGCGCCGCACCGCTGGCCACCATCGCGGCCACGGGCTGGGCGAAATCGGGGTAGTCCACGCTCTCGGTGCCATGGGTGCCGAGATCGGTCACGGCATGGCCCGCTTCCCGCAGGGCTGCCAGCAGCTGGCGCTTGAGGTCGATGCCGCCATGATCGGCGCCGAGAGCGATGGTGAGCGATTCCATTTGCCGTCCTTATCATGGGCCGGCCCGGGGAAGAAATGCGTCGGCCGGGGTTCAGGGGACAGCCAGGCCCATGGCTGCCTCGCGCGCCAGCAGGGCGGCATGCTCCTGGGCGATGTAGTCGCGGCTGAGCGGCACCGCGTCGCGCCTGCGGGCAAGCTGCATGTGGAAAACCTGCTGGGCGCCGGTGCGGAAGACCTGCTCGGCGCTGATGAGGTAGAATTCGAACATCCGGCAGAAGGTCTCGTCATACATCGCCGCGATCGCGGCGCGATTCGCCTCGAAGCGGCGCTGCCATTGCGCCAGCGTCAGGGCGTAATGCACGCGCAGGAATTCCAGATCGGTCACCCAGAGCCGGTTGCGTTCCGTGCAGGGCAGCACCTCGGACAATGCCGGGGCATAGGCGCCGGGGAAGATGTATTTGCGCAGCCAGGGGCTGGTTGTGCTGGGCGGGCTCATCTTGCCGATGGAATGCAGCAGCATCACCCCGTCATCGGCCAGCAGATCATTCACCTTGGCAAAGAACTCGTCGTAATGCGCGACGCCGACATGCTCGAACATGCCCACCGAGACGATGCGGTCGAAGCGCTGGTCGATCTCGCGATAGTCGCGCAGTTCGAAGCGGACGCGATCGGCCAAGCCTGCCTCCGCGGCGCGGGCGGTGGCCAGCGCGTGCTGCTCGCTCGACAGGGTGACGCCCAGCACCCGCACATCGGCGACGCGGGCGAGGTAGATCGCAAGCCCCCCCCAGCCCGAGCCGATATCGAGAACCGTCATGCCGGGCCGCAGCCGCAGCTTGGCCGCGATCAGCCGGCATTTGTTGATCTGCGCCGCCTCCAGGCTCTCCTCCGGGTCGCGGAAATAGGCGCAGGAGTAGAACATGCCGGCATCGAGGAACATGCGATACAAAGCATTCCCGATATCATAGTGATGCGCCACATTGGCCTGGGCCTTGCCGACCGGATTGGCCTGCTGGAAGCCGCGCAGCAGGCGGGAGACGCGGCGGAACACGCGCTGCGCCGGAAAGCTGGCCAGCCCCTGGCGGTTCATCGAGAAGAGCGTAAGGAAATCGCGCAGCGAGGAGCCGGGGAAGCTCATCCGGCCATCCATATAGGCCTCCCCGGCATGCAGCTCGGGGTTGAGGAAAAGCTTGTGGTAGAGCGCGCTGTCGGTCAGCCGCATGGTGACATCCGGCGCGGGGCCGGCCGGGCCGGTGGCCTCGCCGCGGAAGACATGGCTGCGGCCGGCATGGTCGATCACCGTCAGGCTGCCGCAGCGGATGAATGATTTCAGCATCATGGACAGTGGAAACATGGGTCAACCTTTCGCTGGCCATTTCTGGCCCGGCGGGAGCGGCCCGGGCAAGCCGGATTCCGCCCCGGCAGGTTGCGATTTCTGGCCGGAACGGGCCGCCAGGGCGCGATGCGTCGCGCGCTGACGTCGATCAGGAAGGCGAGGTGCACAGAGCCGGCCCAGGCCAGGACACAGCTTCCGCTTCCTGACGCGGGCGCCGCGCTGCTGGCAATCGCAGCCCGTCGCGCTAAGCTGCGGCATGCTCGATCTGGAGGACATCACCAAGCGCTACAAGGTTGGCCCCACCGAGACGACCGTCCTGCGCGATCTCACGCTGCATCTCGGCGCGCGCGAGGTGGTGTCCATCATGGGTCCCTCGGGCTCGGGCAAGAGCACGCTGATGAACATCATCGGCCTGCTGGACCGCCCCACCTCCGGCCGCTACCGAATCGGCGGCGAGGATGTGCTGGCGGCGCGGCCCGATGCCGCGAGTTCGATGCGCAACCGCCTCATCGGCTTCGTCTTCCAGTCCTTCTTCCTGCTGCCGCGGCTGAACGCCTGGCGGAATGTGGCGCTCCCCCTGCTCTACCGGCGCACGCCGGAGGCCGAGGCCAAGCGACGTGCCCGTGAGTTGCTCGCGCGTGTCGGCCTGGCTGACCGCATGGACCACATGCCGGCACAGCTCTCAGGCGGCCAGCGCCAGCGCGTCGCCATCGCCCGTGCCCTGGTGGGCAACCCCAGCCTGCTGCTGGCCGATGAGCCGACCGGCGCACTCGACCCGGTCGTGGCGCAGGAGATCATGGACCTTTTCCTGGAGGTGAACCGGGAACTGGGCGTTTTGGTGGTGATCATCACCCATGACCCCGGCATCGCCGCGCAATGCCCCAGGCGCCTTGTGCTGGGCGGTGGCGCCATCGCCGAGGATTCCGCCGCCTGGCTGCCGGCCACGGCATGCTGAAGCAGGTGGTGATGGAGGCCGCGGCCAATCTGCTGGCCGCGGGGCAGCGCTCGGTGCTGGCGCTGCTGGGCATCATGGTCGGTGCCGGTGCTGTGATCGCCATGCTCAATGTCGGCACGATCGCGCGGGAGGAGACGGTCCGGCAATTCCGCCAGATGGGCACCGACATCCTGTTGCTGCGGGCCGAATCGCCGCAGGGGCTGGGCGACCTTCCCCTGGCCGAGACCGAGGCGATGGCGGGGAATGTCACTGGCCTGGCGGGGGTGGCGCCGTTCATGATCGGCGGCGGCAATGCCAGCTTCGAGGGCAATTCGCGCAATGCCGGCTATCTCGGCGTGACCGAGACCTTCGCGCCCCTGGCCCGCCTTCGTACGGCCCAGGGCCGCTTCATCTCGCGCCATGACAGGTTCGAGCCTTTCGTGGTGCTGGGGGCTGACATCGCGCGCGAGCTCTCCACCCCCTATGCCCGGGTCCGGGTGGGCTCGCCCCTGCGGGTGGGGCGCTATGTCTTCACGGTGATCGGCATTCTCGAACCCTCCCTGCCCAGCCCGATGCTGCCCACCGATGTGAACGGCGCGATGTTCTTCTCCCTGCCCAATTCCAGGCGGGTGATGGCGGTGGCGAATCTCTCCTGGGCGGTGGCGCGGATCACGCCCACGGCCGATGCCGAGGCCACCGGCCAGCGGGTGGTGGCGGCCCTGCAACCCGTCATGCGCGACCAGACCGTGCAGGTGCAAAGTGCCCGCAGCCTGATCGCGGGGATGGAAAGCCAGATGCGGCTCTTCACCCTGCTGCTCGGCGCGGTCGGCGCCATCGCCCTGGTGCTGGGGGGGGTGGGAGTGATGAACATCATGCTGGTCTCGATCCAGGAGCGGCGGCGAGAGATCGGCGTGCGCCTGGCCATCGGCGCCCGGCGCGGCGACATCCGCCTGCTCTTCCTGGCCGAGGCCGGGCTGCTCTCGGTGGTGGGCGGCGCCTTCGGCGTGGCCCTGGGCATCGCCGGCGCCTGGGGCTTCGCCTGGCTTTCGGGCTGGGAGTTCGTGCTCTCGGGCACGGCGATTCCGCTGGGGGCGGGGGTCTCAGTGGCGGTGGGGCTGTTCTTCGGCTTCTACCCCGCCGTCATGGCCTCGCGGCTCGACCCGATCGTGGCGCTGCGGTCGGAGTGAAGCCCTCCTCCGTCGCAATGGGCAGGGTGATGCGCGGCTCGCCTGTCAACTCAACGAGCGCGGGCAGCGGCGCGGGCTCGCCCTGCGCGGCCAGCGCCGGTGCCGGCATGGTGGCGGCGCCGGGCGGGCCGCGGAGCACCGCGGGCGTGCCGCATGCGGCGAGCGGCGCCAGCAGCAGGAGAACGATAAGCGCGGGGGCAAGCGCAGGGGCATATCGGATCATGGGCATGCAGCATCGGCCTTCACGCAGGTGCTGTCACGGCCGGCTTGTGCGACACGGACGCAAGGCGGCACCCTATCGGTCCTGTCGATGAGGAGACACATGCAAGGCTTCGCTCGGGGATGGCCGGTTGCGCTGCTCACGCTGCTTCTGGCGGCGGGGGGGGCGCTTGCCCAGAGCCCGGCCCCGCGCGCCGGCCCGCCGCCCGACGCCGTGCCGCTCTCCCTGACCGAGGCGGTGTTCATCGGCCTGCGGGAGAACCGGGCGATCCGCAGCGAATACCTCCAGCGCATCGCCGACCGCTTCGCGCTGCGGGTGGCCGAGCGAACCTTCGTGCCGCGCCTCGACCTGCAGGCCACCACGAACCGCGTCCGCAGCCAGGGCAACACCGTCTCCAACCTCAATATCGGGCCGGTGGTGGCCTGGGATACGCCGACCGGCGCACGCTTCGTCTTCGCCTGGCAGGGCGCGCAGCTCGTGCCGCGCGGCGGCGAGCGGCAGGGCAATTCGCAGCTCTCCTTCCAGGTCATCCAGCCGCTGCTGGCCGGCGGCGGGGTGGATTTCGCCATGGCGCCGGTGCGCATCGCCCGAATCAGCGAGCGCAACAACCAGCTGCGCATCAAGGGCACGGTGATCAACCAGGTCAGCGGCATCATCCTGGCCTATCGCAACCTCGTGCAGTCGCAGGAGCAGCTGCGCATCGCCAATGACAGCCTGCGCCGCGCCCGTGAGCTGGCCGAGGTGAACCGCGCGCTGATCGCCGCCGGCCGCCTCGCCCAGGTCGAGCAGATCCAGTCCGACACCGCCATCGCGCAGCAGGAGCTCTCGCTGATCGCCGCCCGCAACGCCAATGAGAGTGCGCGCCTCGCGCTGCTCACGCTGATGGCGCTCGACCAGTCCAGCCGGATCTGGGCGAGCGACCGGCCGGCGGCGGACAGCGTGCGGGTGGATATGGCGCGCGCCATCGCGACGGCGCTGGCGACGCAGCCGGCCTATCTGCAACAGCTGCTGGCCATCGAGATCGGCCGCATCAACCTCGATGTCGCGCGCAACCAGCGGCTTTGGGACCTCTCGCTGGTCGCCGGCGCCGGCCCGCAGGCGGCGCGGCGCGACCTGCTGGACACCATCAATGCGCTGGGCCAGGTGCGGTCCGACTTCAATATCGGCCTGCGGGTCAATATTCCGCTGTTCCAGATCACCCGCGAACAGGGCGAGGTGAATGCGACGGTGGCGCTGCGCCAGACCGAGCTGGCCGCCGACCAGGCGCGCGACGTGGTGCGCCAGCAGGTCGAGGATGCGGTGCGCGGCGTGGAAGCCCAGCGCCGCCAGGCTGAACTGGCCAGGCGCGCGCGCGAACTGACCGCGCAGCAGCTGCAGGCCGAGCTGGCGCGGCTGCAGGCCGGCCGGTCCTCGAACTTCCAGGTCGTCTCCTTCCAGGCCGCCCTGCAACAGGCCGAAAGCGCCGAATTGCAGGCCGTGGTCGCCTATCTCAACGCGCTGACCACGCTCGACCAGGTGCTGGGCACGACGCTCGACACCTGGCGCATCGAACTCAACCAGGGCTGATGTGATGGCGGAGCGCATTGAGCATGGCGCCACCGGCCAGGATCTCGCGGCCATCGAGCTGGCTACCCTGGCCAACCTCGCCGATGGCGTGCTGACGATCAGCCCCGATGGGCGGATCCAGAGCATCAACCCGGCGGCGGCGCGGCTGCTGGGACTGGCGGCGGAGCCCGGAGCCTCGCTGCGCGCGGTGCTGCCCGATGATGGCGGCGCCGATGCGTTTCTCGACGCCCTGCTCGCGCCGGTCTCGGGCGAGGCGATGGCCGAAGTGGTGAGCTTCACCGCGCCGGGCATCGCCATCCGGCTGCGGGTGCGCAGCACGGCCCATCGTCTGGCCCATGGCCGTGATGCCGGGCGGCTCCTGCTCACCGCCAGCTTCACCGATGTGACGGAGCTGGAGCGGCTGGCCGAGCGCGAGGCCGAGCTGGCCCGCCAGCTGCGCGAACAGCACCAGGCCCTGCAGGGCGCCTATCGCGATCTGGAGGACAATGCCGAGCGGCTGCGGGTCAGTGGCCGGCAACTGCAACTCGTCCGCATCGCCGCCACCACCGGTGTCTTCGCGCTGATCATGGCGGCGGGGCTCTATGGCTGGACGCAGACGCGCGATGGCCTGTTCGGCGAGGCACCGGCCATCACCACCGGCGAGGGCATCGCGCTGACACCCCGGCCGGTGAATGCGCGCATCGCGGTGGTCGGCGCGCTGGATGCCGGCGCGCTGGTCAGCGTGGTCGGCCCCTTCGACGGCCTCGTCCGCGCCCGCGAATTCCGCTACGGCGGCGCGGTGGAGCGCGGCGCGCCCCTGGTCACCATGGACACCGCCGAGGTCGAGGTGCGGCTGCGCGAGGCGCGCACGGCGCTGATCCGGGTGCAGCAGCGCATCGCCGAGCTGCGCGGCTGGGCCAATGGCTTCGAGGTCTCCCGCGCGAGGCGGCAGGTGGCCGCGGCCGAGCTGGAGGCGGGCGATCTTCGCACCCGCGTCGCACAGACCGCGGCCCTGCTGGCGCGCGGCATCATCCCGGCGGAGGAGCATCGCAACCTGTTGCAGCAGCAACGCAATCAGGCCTTGCAGATGCAGGCGGCGCGCCAGGACCTGGAAGCCACGCTGGCGCGCGGCGACAGTGAGAATGTGCGCATCGCCGAGCTGGAGCTGGCCAATGCCGAGGTGCGCGTGCGCGACCTGGAGGGCGACATCGCGGCCGCCTTGGTGAGCGCGCCGGTCTCCGGCGTGGTGCTGCTGCCGCCCGAGCCCCAAGGCGGCCAGCGGCCGCAGACGGTCGAGGTTGGCAGCCGAATCAGCCGTGGCCAGACCATGCTGGTGATCGGTGACCTCGAGCGTTTCCAGGTGCGCGCCCAGGTCGATGAGATCGATGTCGGCAAGCTGCGCGTCGGCCAGGCGGTGCAGGTCACCGGCGATGCCTTCGCCGGCATCACCCTCAATGGCCGGGTGGCGAGCGTCGCGGCCCAGGCCTCGGCCGAGGCGGGGCGCTCGGGCCTGCCCAGCTTCGCGGTGACGGTGGAGATCGCCGGCATTCCGCCCGAGGACCGGCAGCGGCTGGCGGTGGGCATGTCGGCCAATCTCTCGATCATCACCTATGACAATCCGCAGGGCTTCGTGGTGCCGCCCGAGGCGGTGCAGGAGGGCGGCCAAGGCCGGCTGGTGCGG
The DNA here is from genome assembly GCA_964395305.1 of uncultured Rubritepida sp. Lineage (GTDB taxonomy): Bacteria > Pseudomonadota > Alphaproteobacteria > Acetobacterales > Acetobacteraceae > Rhodovarius. The sequence continues at coordinate 46,910 of CAYNBM010000006.1, read as the reverse complement.
CTGCGGCGCGGGGCCGCGGTGATCGAGGTGCCGGTGACCATCGGCATCGCCACGCCCGATGGGGTGGAGATCCGCGGCGCCCTGCAGGCGGGGGATGTGGTCCTGACCGGCGCCGCCCGATGAGGCCGGTCGCGCCCAGGGCCACGTCAGGGGGGCCTTGCCTATCGCGCTGAAAGGATTTGTGTATTTGCCGGGCTGGCATTGTCCTGCCACGGTGACGTCGTGGAAGGAGCCAATTCGGCAAACCGACCCGGATGGAGATCAACCATGCACAAGCGCATCATCGTCGCGGCGACCCTCGCCGTGCTCGCCGGTGGCATCGCGGCCCCGCAGGGCGCCCAGGCCCAGCCGGTCACGACCTGCAACAACCGCGTCGTCATCGACACGATCTATCAGACCGGCACCGGCGGCAATAGTTTTGAATACTTCATCCACCTGCGCAACGCGACGCGCGGCGCCTTGACGGTGGATGTCACCTTCACCGGTTTCCCCGGCAATGTGACGCTGTTCAGCCCATCGCTGCCCGGCATCCCGATCGGTGCGAACGCCACGATTTCGAGCCTTCGCTTCGGCCGCGGCACCAACGGGCAGATCAATACCGGCACGGTGGCGCGGGTCTATGATGGTGCGGCGGGTGCCGGGCCGACGGTGCGCCTGACCAATTGCCGCCCGGCCTGATCCCCCGGCTGGCTGGCCCGTCCCGCGCGACGCCGGACGGGCCAGCCGACCCGCGGCAGCGGTGAAGGCTCACGCGGCGCGGGCGGAATATCCACCCGTCCAGCGCAGCGGAGGCATCATCGCCGACGCAAATCCGGCCTCAGATCGCGCCGTCCCCGCCGATCTCGCCCGGGCCTGCCATCAGCGCCGCCACGGCGCGCAGCAGGCCGCGGGTCTCCTCATCCGCCTCGCCATCCACCCGCTCCGGCCGCCAATGGCGCTGGAAGGCGGTGAGCAGCACCGGCAGCGGCAGGTCGACGCGATAGCCGATGCCGGCCAGCAGGGCGGGCACCGCCTCCGGGCTCGCCGGCGCGGCCGGCCCGGTCGGCCAAAGCCCGACACCCTGCCCGGCCAGCCCCTGCCAGTCGAACAGCTCGCCAGGGTCCTGCCTGCGGTCGGGCGAGACGTCGGCATGCGCCAGCACATGGCGGGCCGGAATGGCATGGCGGCCCAGGATCTCCAGGCAAAGCTCCACCACGGCGACCATCTGCAACACCGGAAATGACCGGTAGCCATGCTCATGCCCCGGATTGACGATCTCGATGCCGATGCTGCGGCCATTCAACCCTGCGGCACCCCGCCAATGCGAAACCCCGGCGTGCCAGGCCCGCATCCCCTCCTCGACCAAAGCGAAGACGCGGCCATCCTCCTCGACCAGGTAATGGGCTGAGACCCTCGCCTGCGGGTCCCGCAGCCGCGCCAGCGCCGCAGCACCGCTCGGCATGCCGGTGTAATGCAGGATGAGCATGTCCACCGGCTGCGCACGGGCGTCGAAATTCGGGCTGGGCGCCGCGATGACCCGCACGGGCTAGAGCTTCCGCGCCCGCTTGATGCGGTCCCAGGCATTGTTGATCTCGGCCACCTTATCCGTCGCGCGCTTGGCGAATTCGGGGGTGACGCCGCGCGACAGCAGCGCGTCGGGATGGTTCTCGCGCATCAGCTTGCGCCAGGTCGCCCGCACCTCCTCGTCGGAGGCATTGGCCGGCAGGCCCAGCGTGGCATAGGGGTCCATGCCCGGCTCCTCACGCGGGCGGGCGGCCTGGCCGTCGCGCGCCCGCACCCAGGCCGCGGCATCGAGGCCGAAACCGACCTGGACGCGTTGCAGGAAGGCGACCTCGCCGCGGGTCAGCGGCGCATCGGCCCGCGCGATCGCGAAAAGTGCTGCCAGCACATCCTCCAGCATAGCCTTGTTGTCGGCGAAGGCCTGGCCGACCCGGTCGGCGAAGGGCTCGAAGCCCTGCGCATCCTCGCGCGCCTGGTCGAACAACTGGCCGACCTCGGCCATGTTCTGCGGCGGGATGCGGAACATCCGCTTGAAGGCGTCGATCTCGGCCCGCTTCACCGGCCCGTCGCATTTCGCGAGCTTGGCCGAAAGCACCACCACGCTCACCGCGAAGAGCTGCTCCTTGCTGCCCAGCAGCGCCGCGAGGTCGGCGCGGCCAGTGCCGCCATCGGCGGCATGGCCCATCGCCGCACCCAGCACGGCGCCGATCGGCCCCCCGGTCATGAAACCGGTGACCCCGCCGATGATCTTGCCCCAGAAGCTCAAACCACGCGCATCCCTCTTCGCTGATCCGGTCTAGCATGAAATCGGCGCCTGCACGCCCTCTCCCACCCCTTGCGCGCCGGCGCCCGCACCGCCAAACCCCGATGCGAGGGTTTTTTTGGCATGATGGCTTCGATCTTCATACAAACGCGCGCCGCATGAAGCGCAGGCTGGCCCTGGCCGCGGCCCTGGCCCTGCCATTGCTGTTCGGCGCCGCCTTCGCCCTGCCCGCGCGCATCGATTGGGACGGCTATCGCGGCACCTTGGCGCAGCATGCCAGCGAAAGGCTCGGCCGGCCCATCGGCCTCAATGGCGGGCTGCGCCTTCGCCTTCTGCCGCAGACCGTGCTCGATGCCGATGGCCTGACCATCGGCGCATCGAATGACGGGGTGGAACTCACCGCCCGCGCGCTGCGCCTGCGGCTCGATCCCTGGCGGCTGCTGATCGGGCGCGTCGTGGTGCGCGAGGTGGTGTTGCTGGGCGCCGATATCCGGCTGCCCTGGCCGCCAACCCGCCTGCCCGGCCTTGCCACGCTGGGGCTGGATGCGCTCACCCTGCTCGACGCCCGGCTGGAGGACAGCCGGATCAGCGTGGCCGGCGCCGCCATCGAGGGCGTCTCGGCCCGCCTGGTCGCAGGCGGCTTGGCGGATGCGCTGCGCGCCGAGGGGCGCTTCAACTGGCGCGGCCAGCCGCTCGCCTTCAACGCCACGCTGGGCCGCGCGGGCGATGATGGCGTGGCACCGCTCGACATCACCGGCCAGGTCGCCGGCAGCCGGATCACCGCCCGGGGCGTGCTGCTGGCCGAGGGCGGCTTCGAGGGCCGGCTCGATGCCGCCGGGCAGGATCTCTCAGCGCTGCTGCCCACCCCGCGCGGCGCCTTCAGCGCGACCGGGCGCATCACGGCGACGGCCGATGTGGTGGGGGTGGACCAGCTGGCGCTTGAACTGGCCGGGCAGCAGGCGCGCGGCGGCATCTCGCTACGCCTTGCCGCCGAAACCAGGGCCGATGCGCCCGTCGGGGCCGCCACCGGTGCCGTCGCGGGGGCGCGGCTGGATGCCGCCCTGCTGGCCTCGCGCCTCGACCTCGATGCCTGGACCGACGCGATACGGCGCGATGGCAGCCCGGCCCTGCCCATCGCCCTCGACCTCTCGGCGGAGGCGGCGAGTTTCCGTGGCATCACGCTGCGCCGGATGCGGCTCGCGGTGCAGCTCGAGAATGGCCGCATCCTGGTGCCCGAGGCCTCGGCCGAACTGGCCGGCGAGACCACGATCAACGCCTCGGGCGCCGGCACCGCCGATGCCTCGGAATGGGCGCTGCGCTTCAACGCGCGGCGGGCGCCGGAGGCCCTGGCGGGGCTGACTGCGGTGCAACTGCCGGCCGGCGCCATCCCGCCCGGCCCCGCCGCCGGCACCATGCGCCTGGTGCTGGACGAGCGGCAGGCGGCTTTCAGCGATATGGCCTTGAGCCTGGACGGCAACCGGGTGGCCGGCACCGCCACCTGGCGTTGGGGCGAGCGGCCGGTGCTGGGCCTGGGCCTTGAATTCGCCCGGCTGGAGCTCGACCCCTGGCTCGACACCTGGTCCGGCGCCGGTGAGCGGCTGGCGCAGATGGACGTCAACCTGCGCATCGCGGCCGAGCGGGCGAGCCTGCAGGGCGCCGGGCTGGAGGCGCTGAGCATCGATGCTGCGGCCGAGGGTGGACGGATCGTCCTGCGCCGCGCCCTGGCACGGCATGGCGCGGCGGACATCACCTTGGCGGCGAGCGGCACGCTGGGTCCGCCGCGGGTGAATGAGGCGGTGGCGGAGGCGCAAGGGGGCACGCTGGGTGGCGCGCTGGCGCCCTGGCTCCCCTTGCCCGAGGCCATGTCGGCCCTGCCGCTGCGGCTGCGCGCGCGACTGGCGGGCCCGCCCGAGGCATTGGCGTTGCGCGCCGAGGCCAGCCTCGACGATGCCCGGCTCGAGGCGCAGCTGACCATCGATGCAGGCCAGCGCCATGCCGCCGGCGCGGTGACGCTGCGCCACCCCGGCGCGGCGCGGCTGCTCGGGCCATGGCTTGGCCCGGCCGGGCGGCAATGGCTGGGCGATGGCTCCCTCGCGGTCATCGCGGGCCTGGTGCTGCGGCCGGGGGTTCTGGCCGCCGAGAGCCTGGATGTGGTGGCGGGCCAGCTGCGCCTGCGCGGCCCGCTGACGCTGAACAACGAGGGCGCGCGGCCGCGCCTGTCGGGCCAGATGACCACGGATAGCCTGGTCCTGCCCGAGCCTGAAGCGCCCCCGCCCCTCGCCCTGCTGCGTGGCATCGACCTGGAGCTGGGGCTGCGGGCGGAAAACCTGCTGCTGCCCTGGGGCTTGCCGCCGCTCAGCGGCCTGCGGGCGATGCTTCGGCTGGATGACGGCCGGCTGGCGATCGAAGTCGAGGAGGGCCGGCTCTCCGGCGGCGCCCTGCTGGGCGTGCTGCGGGCCGACGCGAATGCCAGCCCCCCTGGCCTCAGCCTGGAAGGCCGGGTGGAAGGTGCGGTGCTGACCGAACCGATGTTCGGCCAGGCGCCCGATGTGACGCGCGGGCGGGCTGATGTCGAACTCGCCCTCACCGCCCAGGGCCATGGCGGCGATGCCTGGCGGGCCACGCTGGCCGGGCGCGGGCAGTTGCTGATCCGCGACGGCACCCTGCTCGGCCTCGACATCGCCGCGCTGCGCGAGGCCGCGGCGATGCCTGATGCCCAGGCGGCGCAGGCGGCGATGGAGGCGGCGCTGGCCGGTGGCGGAACGCCCTTCGCGAGCCTGATCCTCCCCTTCACCGCCCAAGCCGGGCTGCTGAAGCTGGAGGGCGGGAGGCTGGACGGCGAGGCCGGAACGGCCCGGCTGTCCGGTGGATACGACCTCGCACGCCAGCGGCTCGGGTTGCGGCTTGCCTTGCCGCAGCCGGAAGGGCCGGATGTGGGGATATGGTTCGGCGGGGGCGCGGATTCGCGGCGCCGCCTGCCCGAGATTTCGGACTATTGGCGCTGGCGCAACGCAAGGGAGTGAGACATGGCTGACCTCAATGGTGACCGCAGGGCGGCGCTGTCACGCGCGGCCTACATCTTCGACAGCGGGGCCTTCCGAGACCGCCTCTCGGCGCTGATCGCCTATCGCTCGACCAGCCAGGATCCGGGGCATGATGCCGATCTGCGGCGCTATCTCGACGACGGGTTGCGCCCCTGGGTCGAGAGCATGGGATTCGCCACCGCCATCCATGACAACCCCGAGCCGGGCTTCGGCCCGATCCTGACCGGCACGCGGATCGAGGATCCCGCGCGGCCGACCATCATCCTCTATGGCCATGGCGACACGGTGCGGGGGCTGGAGGACCAGTGGAGCGCCGGCATCGATCCCTGGACGCTGACCGAGCTGGACGGCCGCTGGTACGGCCGCGGCAGCGCCGACAACAAGGGCCAGCATGTGCTGAACCTGACCGCGCTGGAGGCGGTGCTGGCCGAGCGCGGTGGCAGGCTCGGCTTCAACATCAAGCTGCTGATCGAGATGGCCGAGGAGCGCGGCAGCCGGGGCCTGCGCGCATTCGTCGCCGCCAATCGTGACATGCTGGCGGCCGATGCGCTGATCGCCTCCGACGGCCCGCGGGTGGAGCCCGACCTGCCCACCATCGCCACCGGCACCCGCGGCACCTTCCATTTCGACCTCGCGGTGACGCTGCGCGCCGGCGGCGTGCATTCCGGTCATTGGGGCGGGCTGACGACGGATCCCGCGATCGTGCTGAGCCATGCGCTGGCGAGCATGATGGACCGTCATGGAAAAATCCTGGTGCGCGACTGGCTGCCGCAGAACGGCGTGCCGGCGCAGGTCCGCGGCGTGCTGGATGGCTGCCCGGTTGGTGGCGGCGATGGCGCGGCCACGATCGACGCGGATTGGGGCGAGCCTGGGCTGACCTCGGCCGAGAAAATCTATGGCTGGAACAGCCTGATCGTGCTGGCCATGATTTCCGGCCGGCCGGAGAACCCGGTCAATGCGGTGGCGCCCGATGCCCGGGCCCATTGCCAGATCCGCTTCACCGTGGATACCGATGTGGCGGTCTTCGAGCCGGCACTGCGAAAACACCTCGACGAGCATGGCTTCCCCGAGGTGAAGATCGAAAATGCCGGCAGCCGCATGCCAGCCAGCCGAACAGCCCCCGACGACCCCTGGGTGCTCTGGACCCAGGACAGCATGCAGCAATCCCTGGGCAAGCGGGTGCAGATCATCCCGAACTCCTCGGGCGGGCTGCCGGGGGATGTGTTTGTCGACCATCTCGGCGTGCCGCTGGTCTGGATCCCGCACAGCTACAATGGTTGCAAGCAGCATGGGCCGGATGAGCACGCGATGCCGGCCATCCTGCGCGAGGGGCTGCTGGCCTTCACCGGCATCTGGTGGGATCTGGGCGAGAAAAAGTGAGGATACTCGTCACCGGTTCCGCGGGCTTCATCGGGTTTCACCTCTGCCGGCGGTTGCTGGCCGAGGGGCATGAGGTTGTCGGCGTGGACAATCTGGTGGCGTATTACGACGTGGCGCTGAAGCATGCCCGGCTGGCGCAGCTGGCGGGACCGCGCTTCACCAACCATGTGCAGGACGTGGCCGATATGGCCGGGCTGCGGGCGGTGATGCGCGAGGCACGGCCCGAGGTGGTGCTGCATCTCGCGGCCCAGGCCGGCGTGCGCTATGCGCTGGAACATCCCGATGTCTATGTCGCGGCCAATATGGTCGGCAGCTTCAACCTGCTGGAGCTGTGCCGGGAGATGCCGGTCCGCCATCTGCTGATGGCCTCCACCAGCTCGGTCTATGGCGCCAACACCGAAGTCCCATTCCTGGAGACGCATGCCACCGACACGCCGCTGAACATCTACTCGGCCTCCAAGCGCTCGGCCGAGCTGATGGGCCATTGCTATGCCCATCTCTGGAACCAACCGATCACCGCCTTTCGCTTCTTCACCGTCTATGGCCCCTGGGGGCGGCCTGACATGGCGCTGTTCAAATTCACCGACGCCGCGCTGAAGGGCGAGACCATCGACGTCTACAACCATGGCCAGATGGCGCGCGACTTCACCTTCATCGACGATCTGATCGAGGCGATCATCCGTCTCATCCCCGCAGCGCCGGTGCGCGGCAGCCCGGTGTGCCCGGAGGACAGCCTCAGCCCCGTGGCGCCCTTCCGTGTCGTCAATATCGGCAATGGCGCGCCGGTCGGGCTGCTCGATTTCATCACCGAGATCGAGCGCGCCGTGGGCCGGCCCCTCGCCCGCAACAACATGGACCTTCAGCCCGGCGAGGTGCTGCGGACCTGGGCCGATTCCGCCCTGCTGGAGAGGTTGACGGGCTATCGCCCGGCAACCCCGGTCAGCCAGGGCGTGCCGCAATTCGTCGACTGGTTCCGGGCGCATTACGGCATGTGATTTCGCCGTTGACTTGGACCTTGGGGTTGCGCAGTATGCTTCACTATTGAACGTACAGTTCACATAAGAACATTCAAGGCGCGATCCATGAGCCTGACAGGGCGCACCATCATCGTCACCGGCGCGGCGCGCGGCGTGGGGCGGGCTATCGCCGAGCGCTGCCACGCCCAGGGCGCGCGGTTGGTGCTGGCCGATATTCTGGAAGAGCAGGGACGCGCCACGGCAAAGGAACTGGGCGCACGTTTCCTGACCATCGACCTCGCCGACCCGGCCTCCATAGAAACCTTCGCGGCGGATATCGGCCGCCACGAGGGCGTGGTGCATGGGCTGGTCAACAACGCCGCCATCGCCACCGGCATCGGCGGCCCGGAATTCGACACGCTCACCATCGAGACCTGGGACCGGGTGATGTGCGTCAATGTCCGCGGCACCTGGCTGGTGACGCGGGCCATCGCCCCCATGCTGGTGGCCTCGGGCTCAGGCCGCATCGTGAACCTCGCCTCTGACACGGCACTCTGGGGCGCGCCCCGGCTGCTGGCCTATACCTCCTCCAAGGGCGCGGTGATGGCGATGACGCGGTCGCTGGCGCGCGAATTGGGGCCGCGTGGCGTGGGCATCACCTGCGTCGCGCCGGGCATCATGCGCTGCGAGGCCACGGAATACGTGCCGGCCGAGCGCCACGCGCTCTACGAGAACGGCCGCGCCGTACCGGGGCCGCAAAGCCCCGAGGACATCACCGAAACCATCGCCTTCCTCCTCACCCCAGGCGCGCTCGCGCTGACCGGCCAGGTGCTGCCGGTGGATGCGGGCTTCGTCTTCACATGATGGTCGCGGGCGTCTGCCTCACCCACCAGCCGGGCGCGGGCGTGCCGCTCATGCTGCTGCATGGCGTGGGCAGCGATGCGCTGAGCTGGGCCGCCGCCATCCCCGCAGGCCGCGCCGCCTATGCCTGGAACGCACCGGGTTATGGCACCAGCGAGGCCCTGCTGAACCCCAACCCCACCCCGGCCGACTATGCCACGCGGCTGCTGGCCGTGCTGGACGCGCTGGGCCTGGCCCAGGTGGCGCTGGTCGGCCATTCCCTCGGCGCGCTCTTCGCCGGCGCCTTCGCCGCGCGGCACCCGGAGAGGCTGGCGGCGCTCGCCTTTCTTTCCCCCGCGCTGGGCTATCGCGTGCCGCCGGGCGAGCCACTGCCGGCCGGCGTTCAGGGCCGCATCGATGACCTCACGACCCTCGGCCCCGCCGCCTTCGCCGAAAAACGCGCGGGCCGGCTGCTGTTCCGGCCCGAGGGTGCCGCGCTGGAGGGCGTGCGCCGCGGCATGGCCGCCGTGAACCCCGGCGGCTACGCCCAGGCCGTGCGGGCGCTGGGCGCCGGCGACCTGCTGGCCGATGCGACAAAAATCCGCCTGCCAGCCCTGGTCGCGATCGGCGCCGAGGATGTGGTCACGCCGCCCAAAAATGCCAGCGCCCTGCATGCCGCACTCCCCGCGCCCGGCCCGCTCACCATCATCCCGGGCTGCGGCCACGCGATGGCGCAGGAGGCGCCGGCCGCCGCCATGGCGCTGCTGAAAGGCCTCGCCGATGGCTGAGGATGATCCCTACATCTCACCGCCCGTGCAGCGCGCGGCGCGCCTGCTGCGCCACATCGCCGAGGGCGATGCCGTGCGCAACATGGCGCAGACCGCACGGCAGATCGGCATCAATCGCACCACGCTGCTGCGCCTGCTGCACACGCTCGAGGCCGAGCGCTTCATCGAGCCCCGCCCCGATGGCGGCTGGCGCATCGGCACCGGGTTGATCGGCATGGCCGCCCAGGCCTTCTTCGCCGAGGATCTCGTGCAAGTGGCGGTCCCGGTGCTGGATCGGCTGGTGGAGGCGCTCGGCCTTTCCGCCCATCTCGGCGTGTTGGATGGGCGGGAGGTGGTCTATGTCGTCCGCCGCACGCCCAATCTCGCTTTCGCCAGCAATATCCGGGTGGGCAGTCGGCTGCCGGCGCATGCCGCCAATATGGGGCGCATCATCCTGGCGCATCTGCCCGACGCCGCGGTGGCTGCGCTGTTCGAGGGCGCTCAGATGGCCCCGGCCTCGCCGCAAACGCCCACCAGCCTGGCCGCGCTGCGGGCACGCCTGGCCGAGGACCGCGCCGCCGGCCTGGCCTGGAGCGACGGGTTTTTCGAAGCCTCGATCAGCTCAGTCGCAGCCGCCGTGCTCGATGCCTCCGGCCGGCCGGTCGCCGCGCTCAATGTGAGTGGCCAGCGGGAGGCCTTCGCGGCTGCGGGACGGCGGGCGGAGATCGGCGATGCGGTCGCCAGGGCGGCCGAAACAATCTCGCGGCGGCAGGGCTGGTCCGAGGCCACGCCGCGCATCAGGGAGATCGCGTGATGGATCTGGGCTATGCCGGCCGGGTGGCCGTGGTGACGGGTGGCAGTTCGGGCATCGGGCTGGCCACCGCCCGCATTCTTCTGGCCGAGGGGGCCTGGGTTGCGATCTGCGGCCGCGATGAGGCGCGGTTGGCGGCGGCGCGCGATGCCCTGGGCGCGCCCGACACCCTGCTCGCCCTGCCTTGCGACGTGCTGGACCGCGAGGCCGTCAGCGGCTTCGCCCGCGCCGTGGCCGAGTGGTCGGGCGGCGGGCTCGACCTGCTCGTGAACAATGCCGGCCAGGGCCGCGTCTCCACCTTCGCCTCCACCAGCGAGGATGACTGGCGGGCCGAGCTGGAGCTGAAATTCTTCTCGCAGATCCACGCCATCCATGCCTTCAGGCCGATGCTCGACCGCTCCGACGCCGCCGCCATCGTGGGCGTGAATTCGCTGCTCGCGGTGCAGCCGGAGGCGCATATGGTCTGCACCTCGGCCGCCCGTGCGGGGGTGCAGAGCATGCTGAAATCGCTGGCGACCGAGTTCGCGCCGAGGATCCGGGTCAATTCCATCCTGCTCGGGCTGGTCGACAGCGGCCAGTGGCAACGCCGCTTCGCCGCCCGCACCGACCCCACGCAATCGCGGCAGGACTGGTACGCGGCGCTGGCATCCGAGAAAAAGATTCCGCTGGCCCGCCTGGGTGAGCCGGAGGAACCCGCCCGCGCCATCGCCTTCCTCGGCTCGCCGGCGGCGAGCTACATCACCGGCGCCGCCCTGGAGGTTTCCGGCGGCGTGTCGCGGCATATCTGAGAGAGCGCCATGGACACCGCCCCCACCACGCTGGAACTGCCTGTCGGCGACCTCATCGCCTCGACGCTCGCCGATCTCGGCGTCACCGCCGTCTTCGGCGTGATCTCGATCCACAACATGCCCATCCTCGACGCCATCGCGCGCCAGGGCCGCATCCGCTTCATCCCCGCGCGTGGCGAGGCGGGCGCGATGAACATGGCCGATGCCTTTGCCCGGGTGACGGGCGGACTTGGCGTCTGCATCACCTCCACCGGCACCGCCGCCGGCAATGCGGCGGGCAGCCAGGTGGAGGCGCTGACCGCGGGCTCGCCCGTGCTGCACATCACCACGCAGATCGACCGGCCCTTCATGGACCGCGACCGCGCGCCGATCCATGACGTGCCGCGCCAGCCCGACATGCTCAAGGCCATCAGCAAGGCGTATAACCGCGTGTGGGAACCGCATCAGGCGGTGGACGCGGTGCTGGCGGGCGCGCAGGCGGCACTCAGCGCGCCCAGCGGGCCGGTGTCGCTGGAAATCCCCATCGATGTGCAGCGGGTGCGGCTGCGGGCGCGGCCCAAGGCGGCGCTGGCGGTGCAGCGCGTGGTCCCCGCACCCGCCATGCTGGACGCGCTGGCCGGGATGATCCTGCGCGCCGAACGCCCGATGCTGTGGCTCGGCGGCGGCGCCCGCGGCGCGGCCGTGGCGGCCTCCGCGCTGATCGATCGCGGCATGGCCGCCGTCACCTCCACCAATGGCCGGGCCGTGGTGCCGGAAACCCATCCGCGCAGCCTCGGCGCCTTCAACATGACGGCCGAGGCGCAGGCGCTCTACCAGCAAGCCGACTTCATGCTGGTCGTCGGCAGCCGGCTGCGCGGCAATGAGACCCGCAACAATTCCATGCCACTGCCCCGCGTGCTGGCCCAGGTGGACGCCGAACCGACCCAGGCCGGCCGCAACTACCCCGTCGATTTCTTCGCCGCCGGCGATGCGCGGTTGGTGCTGGAAGGCCTGCTGGAACGCTTGCCTGCGCAACTGTCGACGGACGCAGGTTTCCTCGCCGCCGTCGCTCCCGCCAAGGCGGCCGGCGAGGCCACGCTTGTCCGCACGCTCGGCCCCTATCGCGCGGTGGCCGATGCACTCTCCGCCCGCGTGCTTTCGGGCCGTCACCCCTGGGTGCGCGATGTCACCATCTCCAACTCCACCTTCGGCAATCGCTACGTGAAGCTGGCTGCCCCCCATTTGGGCGTGCATGCGCTGGGCGGTGGCATCGGCCAGGGCATCGCCATGGGCATTGGCGCCTCGCTGGCAGGCGCGGGCCGGGCCATCACCCTGCTGGGCGATGGCGGCGCGCAGCTCATGATCGGCGAACTCGCCACCGCGCAGGAGATAGCCGCTCCGGTCACCTTCGTGCTGATGAACGACCGCGGCTATGGCGTCATCCGCAACATCCAGGACGCGCAATATGGCGGCCGGCACGCGTATTCGAACATCCTCACCCCCGACTTCTCACTCCTCTGCGCCAGCATCGGCATGCCGCACGCCCGGGTGAGCGCCGCGGAGGATTTCGGCCTCGCGCTCGATGCCGCCATGGCCGAAGCCGGCCCGAACATGATCGAAGTGGACATGATCGCCATCGGCCCCTTCGCCGAATCCTTCGCAGGTCCCCCCGCGGGTGCCGCAGGCAGCGTGCGATGATGCAACTGCGCCTGAAGAGCCTGACCTGGGAGGCACCGGGCGTGCTGGGTCTGGAACTGGTCCATCCCAACGGCGAAGCCCTGCCCCCCTTCACCCCCGGCGCGCATGTCGACCTGCGCCTGCCCGATGGCGGCGAGCGGCAATTCTCCCTCTGCGGCGACCCCGCCGATACCACACGCTATCGCCTGGGCATCCGCGCCGTCGAAGGCGGTGTGGTCACCCAGAAAATCCATCGCACGCTGCGCCCCGGCGAATTGCTGGGCGTCGGCACACCGCGCAACAATTTCACCCTGTTGCCGGCGCAACAATATCTCTTCATCGCCGGAGGCATCGGCGTCACGCCGCTGCTGCCGATGATGCGCACCGCCACGGTCCCCTGGACGCTGCTCTACTGCACCCGCGGCGAGGCGCCCTTTCTCGACGAGGCCCGCTCCTTCGGCGGCACGGTCGAACTGCATGACAGCCAGCCCGGGCAGCGCCTCGACATCGCCGCCCGCCTGGCCACGCCCGAGCCCGGCACGCTGATCTATTGCTGCGGCCCGCAATCACTGATGGAAGCCGTGGAAGCCGCCACCGCCCATTGGCCCGAAGGCAGCGCCCGCTTCGAATGGTTCACCCCCCGCACCCAGCCGCCCAGCGAGGCCGGCGGCTTCGAACTGGTCTGCGCCGCCTCCGGCATCACCCTGCAGGTGGGCGCCGAACAATCCATCCTCGCCGCCCTGACCGAAGCCGGCATCGAGGTGCCCAGCTCCTGCGAACAGGGCGTCTGCGGCACCTGCGAATGCCGCATCCTGGAAGGCGAGGCGGAGCACCGCGACAGCATCCTCTCCGCCGCCGAACGCGCCGCCCAGACCGTGCTGATGACCTGCGTCTCGCGCGCCAAAACACCTCGCCTCGTCCTCGACATCTGAAGGAGCCATGGCCATGCCCAGCTACAGCTTCCCTGCCCTCGACCCGCACCAGTCCCGCAGCCGCGAGCCCAGCGAGTGGGAGATGAACCTCGCCGCCGCGCTCGAGGGCATTTTCGGCGCCGGCCATTACGAGCTGCCCGCGGTGGTCGCCGCACTCAACGACAGCCGCGTCCGCCCGCGCGAGGGCGGGCACTGGACCGAAGCCAATTTCCAGGCCGTGATGGCCGAGCTGGGAGCCTGATGCCGTGAGCGCCACCCTCAACCGACCCGCGTCGCCGACCGACCAGGAGGTGCAAGCCCTGCTCCGCACCGGGTTGCGCAACCGCTGGTATCCCATCCTGCCCTCAAGGTTTCTCGAAGCCGGCGGCAAGCCGCTCGGCCTCACCCGCCTGGGCGAGGCGCTGGTGCTCTGGCGCGACGCGCGGGGCGACATCCATGTCATGACCGACCGCTGCCCGCACCGCGCGGTGAAACTCTCGCGCGGGGTGAATGAGGGCGACCGCTTGCGTTGCTCCTATCACGGCGTCGAGGTCGGCCCCGACGGCACCGTCCTCGCCGTCCCCGGCCAGCCCGGCTGCCCGCTGGAGGGCAAGCAGGCGGTGCAGGTCTGGCCAAGCTTCGAGCTGGCGGATGCCATCTGGGTCTGGTTCGGCGATGCGCTGAACACGACCCCCGCCCCCTTCACGCCACCCGAGCAACTCGCCGGTGGCGAATGGTCCAGCTTCTGCTGCTACGCCGATTGGAACGCCTCCTGGCGCTACATCTACGACAATCTGATGGACCCCATGCACGGCACCTTCCTGCATGCCAATTCCCACACGATGTACCAGGGCGATACCACGGCGAATTTCGTCACCCGCGACACCGAGCACGGCTTTTTCTTCGAGAAGGCCAACCAGCGCGACGTGAATTTCGACTGGTCGGAATTCCTCGATGACCAGGCGCTGATGGTGCGGCTCGAAATCCCCTATCCCAAGACCGGCGGGCCCGGCGGCAATTTCGGCATCGTCTCCGTCATCACGCCCATCGATGCGGAGAATTCCGCCTGCTTCTTCTGGCGCGTGCGCAAGGTGCAGGGCTGGCAGCGCCATGTCTGGCGCTTCCTCTACCGCACCAAGCTCGAGCCCCGGCACTGGGTGGTGCTCGAGCAGGACCGGGTGATGATGGATGGCTGCGGCCTCGGCCTCGAACGCCACGAGATGCTGTATTCCCACGATGCCGGGCTGATCCGGCTGCGCCGCTACCTCGCCGGTCAGGCCCGCGCCCAGTTGGTGGCGCTGCGCGAGGCGGGGCGGGCATGAAGCGCCGCCTCTTCCTCGCCACCCTCGCCACGCCGGCGCTGGCGCAGATGCCGGCGCGGCCGATCACCCTTATCGCGCCCTTCACCCCGGGTGGGCCGGTGGATGTGCTGGCCCGGGTGTTGGCACAGGGTTTCCTGGCCCGCACCGGCCAGCCGGCCACGGTGGAGAACCGCGCCGGCGGTGCGGGCAATATCGGCATCGAGCTGGTCCGCCGCGCCGCCGCCGATGGCACCACCCTGCTGGTGGTGCCGGCCGGCAACCTCACCATCAACCCCACCCTGCTGCGCAATCTGCCCTATGACGTGGCGCGGGATTTCGCGCCGGTCTCGATGATGGCGACGACGCCCAACCTCATCCTCGCCAGCCCCCGCTTCGCGCCGCGCAGCGTGGCCGAGCTGCTCGCCGCCGCCCGGGCGCGCCCGGGCGAGATCACCTATGGCTCGCCCGGCGTCGGCAGCCAGCTCCACCTCGCCATGGAGCTGCTGCGCGCCAAGGCCAGCATCGACATCCAGCACGTGCCCTATCGCGGCACCACCCAGGCGCTGTCCGACCTGCTCTCGGGCCAGATCCAGCTGCTGGCCAGCAACCTGCCGGTGGCGCTGCCGCTGGTGCGCGGCGGCCAGGCCCATGCCATTGCCATGACCACCGCCGCCCGCTCCGCAGCCCTGCCCGATGTGCCAACGCTGGCGGAGAGCGGCTTTCCCGGCATCGATATCACCAGCTGGTATGGGCTGCTGGCGCCGCGCGCCACGCCGGCCGCCGTCGTGACGGCTCTGGCCGAGACGACGGAGGCGATCCTGCGCGCGCCCGAGACCGCGGCCACGCTCACGGCCCAGGGCCTGGACATCGCCTGCGAACCGCCCGCGGTTTTCGCCGCGCGGCTGGCGCGCGAGACCACGCTCTGGGCCGCCATCATCCGCGACCGCCGCATCACCCCCGACTGAGAGGATTTTTCTGGCCATGGCACTTTCCGGCATCGATGCCGTCACCTTCGGTGTCGCCGACATGGCGGCGGCGCAAACATTCTGCCTCGATTGGGGCCTTCACCCCACTGCCGACCCGCGGGCCTTCACCACGCGCGACGGCGGCGAGGTGATCCTGCGCGACATCGACGACGCTGCCCTGCCGCCGCCCATCGAGCCCGGCAATACCGTGCGCGAGCTGGTCTGGGGCATGCCCGACCAGGCGGCGGTGGATGCGCTCCATGCCCGCCTGGGCGAGGCGCCGCGCGACCCGAATGGCCTGGCGCTGCGTTTTCGCGTCACCCGCCGCCGCCACATCCTGGCCACCCCCACGCCGGTGAACGCGCCGGGCAGCCCGAACCGCATCGACCAGCGCTCCCCCGTGCACACCGGGGCCGACCCGATCAAGCTCGGCCATATCGTGCTCTTCGCCAATGATTTCGCGGCGATGCGGACCTTCTACATCGAGCAGGTCGGCTTCACCCTGTCCGACGAATATCCCGGCCACGGCGCCTTCCTGCGCTGCGCCACGCCCGGCGAGCACCACAACCTCTTCATCCTCAACCGCCCCGGAAAACCCGGCGTGAACCATGTGGCCTTCACCCTGGCCGATATCCACGAGGTGATCGGCGGCGGCATCGCCATGGCCCAGAAAGGCTGGAAGACCGAGATCGGGCCGGGCCGGCACCCCATCTCCTCGGCCTATTTCTGGTACTTTCACAATCCGCTCGGCGCGCCGGTCGAATACTACGCCGATGACGACTGGTGCACCGAGGCCTGGGTGCCGCAGCAACACGTGCGCAAGCCGGAGCTCTTCGCCGAATGGGCGATCGCCGGCGGCATCGATGGCACGACGCGCCGGCAGATCGTGGCCGTCGACAATTCCGGCCGCGGCCACGCATGAGCCCGGAGCTTCGCCGGATCATCGCCGTGGCGGCGCATCTGCGGGCCACCGGGCATCTGGCGAAGATCGTGCATGCGCTGGGCACGGGTGAGAGTTTTTCGGTGACCCTCACCCGGAAAGGTTTTCTGGATGTCGCCAGCGGCCTGGAGGCCGACCTGCATCAGGGCTTTTCCGTGGAGGGCCAGGAGATCACCCTGACACCACGCGACAATGTGCTGTTCGACGGTGTAGCGGGCAACACCCGTTTCTGGGGACGCGCCGGCGGCGGTTCCTCGGTGACGCTCTATCTCGGCGAGGCCTATTTCCAATACGCCATGGCCTGAGGCGCAACGAACGGCGACGCGCCGCGTCTACACCCCATGACACGCATCCTCATCATCCAGGGCCACCCCGACCCGGTCCAGGTCCGGCTTTGCGTGGCGCTGGCCGAGGCCTATGCCGCCGGCGCCACTGAGGCCGGGCACGCGGTCACGCGGCTCGACGTGGCCGGGCTCGACCTGCCGCTGCTGCGCCTGCCCGAGGAATTCCAGACCGGCACGCCCTCGGCCGCGGTGCAGGCCGCCCAGGCGGCGCTGCATGATGCCGAGCATTGGGTGCTGATCTACCCGATCTGGCTGGGCTGCATGCCCGCCATGCTGAAGGGGTTTCTGGAGCAGACGCTGCGGCCGGGCTTCGGCTTCAAGCCCGATGTCTCGCTGTTCGGCGGGCTGCTGAAGGGCCGCTCGGCCAGGATCATCGCCACGATGGGCATGCCGGCCTTCGTCTTCCGCTGGTGGTATGGCGCCGCGAGTGTTACCGCGTTGCGCCGGAACATCTTGAATTTCGGCGGGATTTCCCCGGTGCGCGAGACGCTGATCGGCAGCGTGGGCGCACTGACCCCGGCGGCATCCGCCGGGCATTTCGCGGCGATGCGCAGGCTGGGCGCCGCGGCGCGGTGAGCGCCGGCCCGGCCGCGCGTCAGCCCGCCGTGAACACCACATCCTCGGGCTGTTCCGTGCCGATCACGCTCCACACCGTGCAGGGCCCGTAGCCGGCATTGCGGAACCAGTGCCGCCGCCCGGCCGGGTTCAGCACCAGGTCGCGGGGGCCGAGCTCCATCTCCACGCTCTGCCCATCCTCGTCCCAGCCCACCGTCAGCGCGCCTTCCAGCACCAGGAAGGCGTCCTCCACGTCACGCGCATAGGGCTTCACACCCACCCCCGCGGGGATGCCCAGCATCTCCTTGCGGCAGGTGTCGCTGGCGACACCGCCGGGGCCGACATAGACGCGGCGCTCGAAGCCCGCTGGCTCGCGGATCGGCGCCTGCTCGGCATGGCGGATGACATAGGGCGCCATCTTCTGTTGCAGCGGGTGCGCGCCATTGGCATCGAAGGCCAGGGTCTTGCCCGGTTCGGCGCCAAAACCACGCGCCAGCTCAGGCGCATGGCCATGCTTGGGGTGGTAGAGGTAGCGCGGCGGCAGCGGCTTGCCGACGTCGACGGAAATCGACATCAGCACGGGCTCGACGCCGTCGTTCCGGAAACCATGGCCGATATCCCGCGCGTTCAGGATCATGTCCTTCGGCCCCAGGCGGACCTCCACCACCTCGCCATCCCGCTCCCAGCCCACGGTCAGCACGCCGTCGATGATGAGAAAACTCTCCTCGATCTCATGCGCGTGGCAGGCGGCGTATTTGCCGACATGCTTGTAGATCAGGCTGAGGGTGAAATGCTCGGGCTTGAGCGTATCGGCCTCGCCCACCTTGGGGCTGCCGCCGGCGCCGATATAGCGCATCTGGGCGCGTTCCAGCTCGGGGAAGCCGCGATTGCTGGGGAAGGCGTCCCAGTCAAAGAATTTCTGGGTGTGCCGCACGATGTTGGCGCGCAGCGCGGCCGCCAGCGCGGCATCGGGCTTGGGCGAGATCACGTTCATGGCCGTTCTCCGGGTTGCGGCCTCCGCTATGGACGGCGACGGGCGGGGACGCCAGATTGCGTTTCATGGACAAAACAGAGGATCGCTACATCGTCCCCGGCCTGGCGCGGGGCCTGGAGGTGCTGCAGGCGTTTTCCCCCAGCCATCCCAGCCTCTCGCTGGCCGAGCTGGCGGCGCGGCTGGGCACCACGCGCTCGGCGCTGTTCCGCGTCACCTATACGCTGGCGTCGCTGGGGTTTCTCAGCCAGGACGCGAGCCGGCAGCGCTTCTCGCCCGGCCCCGCGCTGCTGCGCCTGGGCCATGGCAGCGGCGCCGCCCGCCCGCTGGTGGAGGCTGCCCTGCCGGCGCTCGAGGCGCTGCGCGACGCCACACTCTGGTCCGCCCATCTCGGCGTGCTGGAGGGGCGCGAGGTGGTCTATCTGCTGCGCCTGCCCCAGCGCCAGGGCCAGCCCGCCATCGTCCAGGTCGGCAGCCGGCTGCCCGCGCATGCCACCGCCATGGGGCGGGTGCTGTTGTCGGGGCTGGATGAGGGCGCCCTGCTCGATCTCTATCGCGACGCGGCGCTGCCGCGCATCTCACCCCGCGCGCCGACCAGCCCGGCGGGGCTGCTGGCCCAGGCCAGGCGCGACGCACGGCGTGGCCATGTCCTGCACCTCGGCGATTTCGAAAGCCGCATCGCCAGCATCGCGGCGGGGGTGGTCGGGCGCGACGGGCGGGTGCTGGCTGCCATCAGCATCACTGCGGCATTGCCCGAGGCGGTCCGACCGGAAAGCCGGATCGCTCCCCTGCTGGACAGTGCGGCACGGATCAGCGCCGGCCTGCGCGCGGGATGATCATTTTCGGACTAATTACCCATCACAATCGCATTGATTTCCTGGGATACCGCGAAACGGGCTGATTTGCCAAGGAAAATCAACCCATACGCTGCCGCATCAGGTTCACCACCGCCGCCACCCCCGCCACCACCGCCGCGGCGAAGAGCGCGCCCAGCGCGATGCTCTCGCCAAGGCCATCGGCGCTTCCACCCCCGGGCCCATGCGCCGAGACATGGAACACCGTCGCCACGATGACCGTGCCGGCCGCCTGGCCCAGCACCCGGGCCGTGCTCTGCATCCCGCCCGCACTGCCGGCGCGCGAGCGCGGCGCATTGGCCAGCATCGTGCGGTTGTTCGGCGCCTGGAAGGCGCCGAAGCCCAGCCCGCAAAACGCCAGCGCCGCCATAATCGGCCACATCGGCCCATCGGCCGGCAGCAGCGCCACCACCAGCAACCCCGCCGCCACCGCGGCCGACCCCAGCGCGCAGAGCCAGGCGGCATTCACCCGGTCGCTCAGCCGCCCCGAGATCGGCGCGGCCAGCGCAATCGCCGCAGGCCAGGGCGAGACCATCAGCCCGATCTCGGCCACGCTGCGCCCCGCCGCCGTGAGGTGAAAGGGCAGCCCGATATAGACCATGGCCTGCGCCCCGAACATGCAGGCCGAGGCAATGATGGCAAGCCTGACCGGCACGATCCGCAGCAGATCCAGCGGCAAAAGGGGCGCGGGCTGCCGGCGCTGCAGCCGCACCAGCACCCAGAAACTCAACCCCGCCGCCATCAGCAGCACCACCGCCAGCCAGGGCAACACCAGCAGCATGTCCAGGCCCAGGAACAGCAGCGAAAAACTGCTGACATTCAGCGCAGCCCCCGGCCAGTCGAAAGGCCTGCGCTGCGGGGCCACATCGGGCAGGAACCGGCTGCCCACCAGCAGAACCCCAAGCCCGATCGGCAGGGTCGCGTAGAAGATGAACGGCCAGCCCGCCAGGCTGATGATCACGCTGCCGATCGAAGGCGCCGTGGCCGAGCCCAGCGCCACCGTCAGCGCATTCACCCCGATCGCGCGGCCGAGCATCGACATGGGATAGGTGTGCCGGATGAGCGCCGCTGAGACGCTCATCACCGCCGCACTGCCCACCCCCTGCATCACGCGCGAGGCCAGCAGCACCTCCAGGCTGCCGGCCGAGGCGCTGCCGAAGGCGCCAGCGATGAACACGCACAGGCCGAAGCGGTAGACCAGCTTGAAGCCCAGCACCTCACCCAGAGAGGCGAAGGGCAGCAGCAGGCTGACGAGGGCGAGCTGATAGGCATTGACCACCCATGTCACCGTCGCCGGCGTCACCGCCATCTCCCGCGCGATGCCGGGCAGGGCCACGTTCACCATCGCGGAATCGAGCACGGTGATGGAAATGCCCAGGGCCACACAGGTCATCGCCAGGCCCCGCCGGCCGGGGGGCAATCCATCCTGGGGCAGGTCACTGGTCATGGGCGGACCCTGGCCGAGGGTGGCGCGGGGCGCAAGCGGGGTGGGATGGCGCTGGCTGCCCGGAGGAAGGCGCTGCCTTCCCCCGTACCCCCATCCGCCAGGAGCCACGGGCTCCTGGACCGCGTTCTATTGGAGTTTGGGGAGGGCAGCTCGGCGCAAACGCCGAGCTGCCCTCCCCAAACTCCAATCAATTCATGGGATCCAAGGGCCTTTCGGCCCTTGGTGGGTGGGGGTATCGGGGGAGGGCAAAGCCCTCCCCCCGGGCCACAAGCGCCGCCTCAGGCCGCCTCTGCCCGAGCCACCTTCGGCAATGCCACGCCCACCAGTTCCTCCGCCCCGAGCAGGCTGGCGAGTTGGTCCTCACTCCAGCTTTCGGTGCCGGCGGGCTGAACCGGCAGCACCATCCAACGGTAGTCGGCGGTGCTGTCGACGACGCGGATCTGCGTGCCGGCCGGGATCATCGTGCCCCATTCGGCCAGCACGCCGCGCGGGTCGCGCACCGCCCGCGCCCGGTAGGCGGCGGACTTGTACCAATGCGGCGGGAAGCCCAGCACCACGCGGGGGTAGCAGCTGCACAGGGTGCAGACGACGAGGTGGTGCAGCGCGGGGGTGTCTTCCAGCACGCCCAGCGGCGGGTTGCCGGCCAGCGAGATGCCGAATTCCTCCGCCGCCGCCGTGCCATCGGCCAGCAGCCGGGCGCGGAATGCCGGGTCGGTCCAGGCGCGGGCAACCATGCGCGCGCCGGTTTCCGGGCTCGCCTTTTCGGTCGCGGCTTTCTTCGCCGCGATCTCGGCCTCGGTGAGGATGCCCTTCGCGGTCAGCGCGCCGATCAGCTTCTCCAGCAGCGCGATATGTTCTGGGGCGGGGTCACGTGCGGCCATGTCTCAGCCCTCCACCGGTTCGAGCCAATGTTCGAAGAGTTCCACCAGCAATGTGTCCCCCGCGCTCCCCTCGTTCCAGACCGGCGGCTGGTCGAAGAGCACATGGTAGAGCACTTTTTCCGGCGCCGGGCGGTTGAAGGCCAGATCCTCGGGGTTGGGGAAGCTGCCCAGCGCCCGCAGCACCGTGCCCTGGCGGCCGCGCACGTAATGGGGCGTGCGCAGGTGCAGGCGCATCAGCGTCTCGGGCCGGTTGTTCTTCACCAGGACCTGGGCGCCGGCGGCGAAGCGCGGGCTCACGACACATCCTCCCAGCTCACGATGCCGCGGCTGACCAGCACGGCGGCCATGGCCTTCAGCCATTTCTCGTAATAGCTCAGGCCGAAATACTGCTCGGGCGGCAGGCTTTCGATCTTCAGCCGCTGTTCGTCGGTGGTGATCAGGCCCTTTTCGCGCAGCACGACGCGCAGCGCGTCCACCCGCTTGTCGAAATCATTCAGGGCGGGGTTTTCCGGCTCCACCGCCGTGCAGCGGTATTTCGGGTTGCCGCCGAGGTCGTGATGGGTGGGTGCTGGGGCTATGTCCATGGCGACAGGCTAGCCCGCAATCGCCCTGGGTGGAAACACCCAGGGCGGAAATTGCCGGGCCAGGCAAGCCTGGACTCAAATCGCCCTGACACGGTCAGGGGGATTTGAGTCCAGGGCGGCTCCGCGCGGGGCGTAAAGCGCTCAGTACACCCCGGCCTCGGAGCGGCGGATGCGGATCGGCTGCCCGCCCCGGCCGGTGGCGGTTGCCGCGGCACCCCGCGTGCCGGGCAGCGGCGGCACGATGAAGGGCGTGGTTGGCATCGCGTCAGGGTTCACATAGGGCGTGCGGATGGTGCGCACGAGTCCACCGCAATTGTTGAAGCAGGCGTTATAGGCCTGGGTGCAGCTCTGCTGGTCGGCCAGGCAGATCGGCGCTGAGACGCAGCCGGGCGAGCCGGCGCGGCAGCCATTGAAGCCCGCGGCGATGGCGGTATCGGCGCCGCGGCAGGCCCCGGCCGAGGCGCTGGCATCCTGCAGGCAGCGCACCCGCGCGATGTCGCATTGCTCGATGCAGGTGCCGGCATTGCCCCAGGCCAGCGGCGGCGGGTCATAGACCGTCTGCGTGCGCGGCGCGCAGCTGGCGAGGAGGACGAGCATGGCAGGCAGCAAAAGCAGGTGGCGCATGACCCGGAAACTAGCCCGCAATCGCTCTGGGTGGAAACACCCAGAGCGCAAATTGCCGGGCCAAGCAAAGCCAGACTCACCTCGACCTGACACAGTCAGGGCGAGGTGAGTCTGGGCGCGCGATGCCGTGCCGGGCAAGCTATCGTTTGCCCGTCAGCGTCACCGCGCCGAGCATGCCGGCCAGGGCCAGCCCGGCGCCCAGCAGTTTCAGCGGCGTCAGCGGCTCCTCCAGCACCGTGGCAGCCAGCAGGAGCGCGGTGACGGGCACCATCACGGCCAGTGTCGAGGCACGCGTCGGCCCCAGCAATTCCACGCTGCGGGTGAAGAACAGCATGGCCAGCACGCCGAGCATCACCCCCTGGGCGAAGACCATCCAGAGCAGCGATGGCCAGGGCAGCGTCACGAAATGCGCCGCCGGCCCAGCCAGCCAGACCGGCGTGACCAGCACGGCGGAGATGATGGCGATGGCGCCGGTCACCGGGAAGGCCGGCGCCTGCCAGCGCCGCAGCAGTGCGCCGAAAAAGCCCCAGGAGGTGCCGGCCATCAGCAGCAGCACATCACCCTTCCAGACCCCCGGCATGTTGGAGGCAAGACCATCCCAGCCGATGCACAGCACGCCCGCCAGCATCACCCCCAGCGCCGCGAGCCGCCCGGGCGTGGGCTTTTCCGCCAGCAGCAGCCAGCCCGCCAGCGCGCCGGCCACCGGCGCGGTCATCGGCGCGATGGTGCCGCCATGGCTGGCCGGGGCCCAGACCAGGGCGCCGACGAAGACCATGAAATTGCCAAGCCCGCCCATCGCCGTCAGCACCAGAAGCCGCCAGAGCCCGACCTTGCGCAGCTTCTCGCGCGCGCCCCAGGCGAGGTGGCCCAGGATCAGCGCGCCGGGGATGAACCGGCAGGCCGCGAGGTCGAGGGGATGAAACCCCTGCCCCGCCAGCGCCAGCCGCGCCACCACGGCATGCCCGCCCCAGATGACGGAGGCGCCGATGCCCAGCGCAAGGCCGGCGAGAATTTTTGGGTTCATGCCCGCGCAAACTGCGCCGGGCGGACGCGTCAGGCAAGGATGAGGTTGAGGTCCTCGGACATGCGTTCGAAGCGCGTGCCATAGGCGTGGATGGAGATCGCCGTCGTGGTGCAGCAATTGGCGATGCGGTGGATGAGGTCGGGCCGCGCCGGCCCGTGGCTGACGTCGCCGGGGAAGCGCAGGCTGGCGGCTTCAAGGCTGGGCGGTTCGCCGGGGGCATAAAAATGCTCGGTCAGGATGCCGCGATGCACGCCGAAGGCGCACCAGCTCTTGTGCGCGTGCACCGGCGACATCTGCCCCGCGCGCCAGACCAGCGCGACCACGGCGTAATCTGGCCCGGCATGCAGGAGGTGGCGGACATAGCTGTGTTCCGCGCAGGGGCAGGACAGGCCGGCCAGCAGCATGGGGTCGGCCACGGCGGCGGCAATGGCATCGGCCACCCGGGCCTCGCGCCCTTCCAGCCTGGTTTGGGTGGCGCGGTCGATCGCGGCGAGCATGCCAGCCAGGGCCGGACGGGGGGAGATGGCGTTCATGCCGGGCGCCGGGGCGTCATATCGCGATGCCCGCATCGGGCGCGGTCAGCGCCGCCAGTACCATGCGGCGGCTGGCATCGACCTGTTCATGCATGATCCGCCCGGCCTCCCCTGCCCGGCCGAGCGCCATGGCCTCGATCAGTTCCTGGTGCTCATGCGCCATCTCGCCCGAACGGTCGCGCCGGCGCAGGCCCAGCACCAGCATGCGCGTGCTCTCATCGAGCAGCCGGTCGATCTGCCGGGCGAGGCGGGCATTGCCCGACAGCTCCGCCACGGCGACATGGAAAGCCTTGTTGGCGGCGAGGAAATCGGCGGCGCTGTCGCCATCATCGGGCCGGTAGCCGGCGGCGCAGACGGCATCGAGCCGCTGCAGGGCAACGGTATCCACCCGCCCCGCCGCGCGCCTGGCCGCCTCGGGCTCCAGCAGCAGCCGCAGGTCGAAGACCTCATGGATGTCGCGGATGGTCACGAGCGCCACGACCCAGCCGCGGCGCGGCACGGCGGCGACCAGCCCCTCATCGGCCAGCCTGGCCAGCGCCGCGCGGATCGGCGCCTTGCCCAGCGACAATGCGGCGGCGAGCGATGCCTCGGACAGCGCGGCACCGGGCGCCAGCCGCGCCGTCAGGATGTCCCGCCGGATGGCCTGGGCGGCCTGTTCGGTCAGCGAAGGCGGCGCATCAATGGGCGTGAGCAGCGACATCCCACTGACATGTCACGGGGCTTTCAGTGATGCAAGCAATTTTTCGGCGGCCGCGATGGCGGCCTCGGGCGTGGTGTCATTGACCACGCGCAGCACCCGCAGGCCGGGCGGCAGCGGTGCGTCGCGCGCCAGCCGGGCGGTGATGTCGGCGGCCGATTCGCGCCCTCTCGCGGCCAGCCTCCCGGCCAGGATGGCGGGCGGCGCAGTGATCTCCAGCACGGCGAAGGGGTAACGCGCCGCGGCCTGCGCGAGCACGGTGCGGGAGAGATTGGCCAACACCACCCCGCCCTGCGCCATCTCCGCCTCGATCTCGCGAAAGATGCCGTAGCGCAGGCCATGCGCCTGCCATTGCAGGGCGAAGTCGTGGCCCGCGAATTCCGCCTCGCTCATCGCGACATGCGCCTCACCCCCCGCCCCGGCCGGACGGGTGATGGCGCGGCGCGCGATGACGTGCCCGGCATGGCGCAGCCCGTCCAGCACCGTATCCTTCCCGGCACCCGAAGGCCCGACCACCGCCACCAGCATCGCAGCCCCCAAGATTGACCGGGGATGGGATGCCTGCACCTATCGCATCCGCGCAAGGGGAGCCCGCGAAGACCATGATGTTCACGACCAGGCCGGAAATCGCCGGCACCTTCGGCGTCGTCGCCACAACCCATTGGATCGCGAGCCAGGTCGGCATGGCGGTGCTGGAGCGCGGCGGCAATGCTTTTGATGCCGCCTGCGCCGCAGGGTTCACCCTGCAGATCGTCGAGCCGCACTTGAACGGGCCAGGCGGCGATTGCCCGATCATCCTGCACAGCGCCACCACCGGCACCCAGCAGGTGATCTGCGGCCAGGGTCCGGCGCCGGCCGGGCTCACCATCGACCATATCAGGGGAAAACTGGGGCAATCCATCATGCCCGGCACCGGTTTCCTCTGCGCGCCCATCCCCGGCGCCTTCGATGCATGGATGCTGATGCTGCGCGACCATGGCACCTGGAAACCCAGGGAAATCCTGGAATTCGCCATCGGCTATGCCCGGCATGGCGCGCATATGGTGCCGCGCATCCGCCAGACCATCGACACGGTGCGGCCGCTGTTCGAGAGCGCCTGGCCGACCAGCGCGGAGCTTTGGTTGCGCGACGGCGGCCCGGCCCCGGGCGGGCTCTATGCCAACCCCGTGCTGGCCGACACCTATACCCGCATCGTGGCCGAGGCAGAGGCCGCGGGCGGTGACCGCGTGGCGCAGATCGAGGCGGCCCGTGCCGCCTTCTACAAGGGTTTTGTCGCCGAGGCGGTGGAGACATTCGCCCACTCCTTCGCCGCCCTGGACACGACGGGCGAGCGCAACACCGGCGTCATCACCGCACAAGACATGGCGAGCTGGCAGGCCAGCTACGACGCGCCGCTGCGCTACGACTACCACGGGGCCGAGGTGCTGAAATGCGGCGCCTGGTCGCAGGGGCCGGCGATGCTGATGACGCTCTCGCTGCTGCGCGACATCGACGTGGCGGGGATGGACCCGATGGGCGCCGAGCTGGTGCATCATTTCGTCGAGGCGCAAAAACTCGCCTTCGCCGATCGCGAGGCCTGGTGCGGCGACCCGGATTTCTTCGACGTGCCGATGGCGACGCTGCTGAGCGATGGGTACAATGCGGCGCGGCGCAAACTGATCGGGCCGCAGGCTTCGATGGAATTCCGCCCTGGCTCGCCCGATGGCCGGACGCCCATGACCGACTACGCCGCCGCCATTCAGCGCGGGCTGGAGGCGCGCGCCGCCGCCGGCACGGGCGAGCCCACAGTCTCGCGCCTCGGCGCCTCGGGCGGCGATACCTGCCATATCGATGTGATCGACCGTTGGGGCAACATGGTCTCGGCCACGCCCTCGGCGGGGTGGCTGCAATCCTCGCCGGCGATTCCGGGGCTGGGGTTCTGCCTCGGCTCGCGCTGCCAGATGTTTTTTCTGGAGGAAGGCCTGTCCAACACGCTCTCGCCCGGCCGCCGGCCGCGCACCACGCTCAGCCCGTCGATGGCCCTGCGCGACGGCAAGCCCTGGATGAGTTTCGGCACGCCGGGCGGCGAGCAGCAGGACCAGTGGCAGCCCCTGATGTTCCTGCGAATGTTCCATCACGGGCTGAACATCCAGGAAGCGATCGACATGCCGGCCTTCCATTCCGAGCATTGGATCAGCTCGTTCTGGCCGCGCGCGGCGAAGCCGGGGAAGCTCGTGCTGGAGGGGCGCTACCCGGCGGCGGTGGCCGAGGATCTTTCGACCCGCGGGCATGGCGTGGAGATCGGCGGGGAATGGTCGGAGGGGCGGCTGACGGGGGCTCGCGTGCAGGCGGATGGGCAGTTGCGGGCGGGGGCCAATCCGCGGGGGATGCAGGGATATGCGGTGGGGCGGTAGCCCGCGATCGCTCTGGGTGGAAACACCCGGAGCGCCAATTGCCGGGCCAAACAAAGCTGGAGTCAAATCGCCCTGACACAGTCAGGGCGATTTGAGTCTGGCAGGGCTGTGGCACGGGCGGCGGGCGACATCGCAGGCCGTCCGCCGGAAACTCAGCCCGGCTGACGCCGCCGCTCCAGCACCAAGAAGGCCGCAACCCCCAGCACCAGCGCCGCCGCAATGAACAGCAAGGCCGCCGCCACGCCCCCCCACAGCGCCGCCAGCCCCATGCCCGCCTGCATCACCGCCGCACCGCCGAAGAAAAACACATTCATCGCCGAGAGCGCGCGCCCCGCCACATCCGGCGTCACCCGCCCCTGCACCAGCGCAAAAAGCGAGACCTGATAGGTGATGCTCAGCCCGTAGCCAACGAGAAGAAACCCATCCAGCCAGGGCGCGTCCGCACCGCCCGCCAGCACCAGCGCCACCAGGAAACCCGCGGCCAGCAGATGCCCCGCCGCGATCAGAAGCACCAACCGGCCCACCGCCCGCCCCACCAGCCCGGCCAGGAAAGGCCCCGCCACCAGCGCGGCCGCCAGCAGCAACAGCAGGTTCCCGGCTTCGATGCGGGAGAACCCCTTCACCTCCATCAGCCAGGGCCCGCCCCACAAGCCCCGCACCCCCAGCATGGCGCCGAAGCTGACGAAGGCCAGCGCCATCGCCGGCAGCAAGGCGGGGGAGAAGCCGAAGCCCACCACGGCGCGGGCATCCTGCATCAGGCTGCGCGCGCTGCCCGGCGGCTTTTCCCGCACCAGCAGCGCCACGGCCAGGAAAGCCAGCACCGCCAGCCCCGCGCAGGCGAAAAACCCTGCCCGCCAGCCGGAATACTCCACCAGCCAGGCCAGCGGGCTGGCGGACAACAACATCCCCGAATTGCCGGTGGCCTGCACGATGCCGGCCCAGACGCCGAACTGCACCGGCGGCATTTGCCGCGCGGCGAAGGCGATGGGCGCCATCATCATCCCCGAACACCCGATGCCGATGACGCTCTGCGCCACCACCATCGACAGCGGCCCCGTGGCGAGTGCGGCCAGCACCGCGCCCACCCCCGCGATGCAGAGCAGCACCATGGCGACGAGGCGCGAGCCCCAGCGGTCCAGCGCCACGCCGACCGGGATCATCGCCAGCGCGAAGGCCAGCGGAAAGGCGCCGGTGATGGCCGAGAGCGTCTCCGTGCCGATGCCCAGGTCGCGCGAGAGCACGTCGGCCGAGACCGCGGGCAGTGTGCGCACGGCGTTGGAAAACACATGGCCCATGGTCAGGGCCAAGATCTGGGCGCCTATCGGCAGCATGCGGAGAGCCTGTCGCGCCGGCTCAATTCCGGAAAATCTTGCCCGGGTTGAGAATGCCCTTCGGGTCCAAAGCCTGCTTGACCGCGCGCATCACCGACAGCGCCTCCATGCCATGCTCGACTTCCAGAAACTCGCGCTTGCCCAGCCCCACACCATGCTCGCCCGAGCAGGTGCCGCCGAGTGCGAGCGCCCGGTGGACGATCTTCTTGTCCAGCGCCCAGGCGGCTTCGAGCGTTTCCGGCCGCTCATCCTCCAGCAGGATCACGGTGTGGAAATTGCCGTCGCCGACATGGCCGACCATGGGCGCGGAAAACCCGCTGGCGGCGATATCCTCCTTCGCCCCCAGCAGCGCCTCGGCGAGGTGCGAGATCGGCAGGCAGACATCGGTGGCGATCCCGCGGCTGCCGGGCTTGCTGGCCACGGCGGCCCAATAGGCATCGTGCCGCGCCTTCCACAGCTTGTTGCGCGCCTCGGCATCCGTCGCCCAGGAAAAACCCTGGCCGCCGGCATCGATGGCGATGGCCTCCACCGTCTCGGCCTGTTCCTTCACCGAGGCGTCGGAGCCATGGAATTCCAGGAACAGCGTGGGCGTGGCGGCCATGCCCTCCAGCTTCGAATAGGCGATGCAGGCGGCCATCTGGACCTCGTCCAGCAGCTCGATCCGCGCCACCGGCACGCCCATCTGCAGGGTGGTGATGACGGTGTCCACGGCCGATTTCAGGCTGTCGAACTGGCACACGGCGGCGCTGGTCGCCTCCGGAATGCCATGCAGCTTCAGGCGGATCCTGGTGATGATCGCCAGCGTGCCCTCGGAGCCGATGATCAGCGATTTGAGGTCATAGCCATTGGAGGCTTTTCGCGCCCGCGAGCCGACCTCGATGACGCGGCCATCGGCCAGCACCACCTCCATCCACAACACATTTTCGCGAATGGTGCCGTAGCGCACGGCATTGGTGCCTGAGGCACGCGTCGCGCACATGCCGCCGATCGTCGCATGGCTGCCGGGGTCGACCGGGAAGAACAGCCCCTGATCGCGAAGAAACTCGTTGAGCTGCTGGCGGGTGACGCCGGGCTCGATCAGGCAATCGAGGTCCGGGGCGCTGACTTCGAGGACCCGGTTCATCGTCGACAGGTCGAGCGAAATGCCGCCGCGCACCGGGTTCACATGCCCCTCCAGGCTGGTGCCGGCGCCAAAGGCCACCACCGGCACGGCGTGGCTGTGGCAGAGCGCGACCAGCCGGCTCACCTCCTCGGTCGTCTCGCAAAACGCCACCGCGTCGGGCATCGTCGGCACCGTCGTGTCCTCGCCCCGGCTGTGCTGCTGGCGCAGCGCGTCGTTGCGGGTGATGCGGCTGCCCAGGAAGGCCTGGGCAGCGGCAATCACGGCATCGGCGGGATTGGGGGCGATGGTGTTCATGGGCTGATCCTCACGCCGTGGCGTAACATGGGGCCGAAGTGGCAGGAAGCGCGCGCGATACTGCAGCGCATGAAAGGGATTTCGTAAATCCGTGCGATGCCATACCTAGGTGGCGAACCGTAGAGGGAATCGATCATGACTGCCCCCATCAAGCCGACCTTCCCCAAGACCCATAACCTGCCGCCCAGCCTGCCCACGCCCGACCCCTGGGTCGATCTGCGCAATGGCTTTGCTTCCGTGGTGGTCGGCGCTGTCGCAGCCGTCGGCGCCATGGCGATCGGCACGCTGTTCTGAAAGGGCCGGCCCGGGCCGCGCCGGTTCCTCAGGGATATTGCTGGCGCGTGTGCACAACGGCGAGGATGTCCACCGCCTCGCTGCCGACCCGACATATCATCAGATAGTTGGGGTGCACCACTGCTTCTCTTGTGCCCGGCACACGCCCGGGCCTATGGAGGTGGGGGTGTGCTGGAAGTTGCTCCGCGGCACGCTCGATCACGGCCAGCATCTGCTCCGCGGCGCCTGGGTTGCGATCCGCGAGATATCCGATGATCTGGAGCAAATCCGCGAGAGCGTCAGGACCCCAGAGGAGACGCAGCACACCGCTTGTCTTCGATCAATTGCCGCATTCGGGCCATGGCTTCGTCATGCGGGGTCTTGGGTGTCTGGTCCGCGACCGCCCTGGCCAATTTGGCGCGCAACCAGCCCTCATAGGCCGCAGCCTCCTCGGTCGAGGCGAATTCCGATTCCAGCGGGGATAGGGCGACCATTCCTGTCACTTATCACAGGCTGGGTGGCCGATTCCACACATCCAACCGGCTCGCCCGTCAAATCGTCCCACTGAGACGGGCCTGGCGGGTGTCACCACGATTCCATGGCCGGTTGTCCGGTGATATCCGGTCCACCCCACCTCAATAGCTGCGCGGCATCCCCAGCACATGCTCGCCGATATAGCTCAGCACCAGGTTGGTGCTGATCGGCGCCACCTGATACAGCCGGGCCTCGCGGAACTTGCGCTCGATGTCGTATTCCTCGGCAAAGCCGAAGCCGCCATGGGTCTGCACGCAGGCCTCGGCGGCGGCCCAGGCGGCGTCGGCCGCGAGCATTTTTCCCATATTCGCCTGCTCGCCGCAGGGCAGGCCGGCCTCGAAACGCTCAAGGCCTTCCTTCACGATGGCCTCGGCGGCGCGCATCTGGGCATAGGCCTTGGCGATCGGGAATTGCACGCCCTGGTTGGTGCCGATCGGCTTGCCGAACAGCACGCGCTGCTTGGAATACTCCACCGAGCGCTGGGTGAACCATTTCGCATCGCCCACCGATTCGCTGGCGATCAGCAGCCGCTCGGCATTCATCCCATCGAGAATATAGCGGAAGCCACGGCCCTCCTGCCCGACCAGATTCTCCGCCGGCACTTCCATATTGTCGAAAAACACCTCGCAGGAATTGTGGTTCATCATCGTGCGGATGGGCCGGATGGTCAGGCTCTTGCCCAGAACCGTGCGCATATCGACGATGAAGGTGGAGAGACCCTCGGTCTTCTTCGCCACCTGGTCCTTCGGCGTGGTGCGGGCGAGCAGCAACATCAGGTCGGAATGCTCGGCGCGCGAGGTCCAGATCTTCTGGCCGTTCACGATCCACTTATCGCCCTCGCGGCGGGCGGTGGTGCGCAGCGCCGTGGTGTCGGTGCCCGAGGTCGGCTCGGTCACGCCAAAGGCCTGCAACCGCAAGGACCCTTCGGCGATGCCGGGCAGGTAGCGCGCCTTCTGCTCGGGGCTGCCATGCTTGAGGATGGTGCCCATGATGTACATCTGCGCGTGGCAGGCGGCACCGTTGCAGCCCTCGGCGTGGATGGTCTCGAGAATCGCCGCCGCGGCCGACAGCGGCAGGCCGGCGCCGCCGAATTCCTCCGGGATCAACGCGCCGAGATAGCCGGCCTCGGTGAGGGCCACGACGAATTCGGTGGGGTAGCCGCGCCGCGCATCCAGCTCCCGCCAATAGACGCCGGGAAAGCGGGCGCAGAGTTTGGCGACCTCCTCACGGATTTCGGCGTGGGGGTCTGCGTGCAGCAGGGGCTGGTCCATGGGTGTTCCTCCAACGGCGGTCTATTGGCATGCCAGCGCCCCGCCGGCTACTCCAACACGATATTCGCGGCGCGAATCACATCACCCCAGCGCTGCCGCTCATCGCGCACGAAAGCTCCCAGGGCCTCGGGCGTTGTGGCCTCCGGCGTCGTCGCCTGCTGCCGAAAGACCTCGACCACCGCGGGCTGGCGCAGCACCGCGGCGATGGCGGTGGAGAGCTGGCCCACCACCGGCTCGGGCGTGCGGGCGGGGACGTGATAGGCGAACCAATTGCCGGTCACGAGATCGACGCCAGCCTCGCGCAGGCTGGGGACATTGGGCATCAGCGCCAGGCGCTCGGCGCTCGTCACCGCCAGCACGCGCACGCGGCCATCGCGCGCCAGGGCCTCGGCGCCGCCGGCGGGCAGCACCATGGCATCGACCTGGCCGGCCGCCACCGCCGTCATCCCCGGCGCCTGGCCGGTGAAGGGGACATGCAGCATCTCCACGCCGGCGGCGCGGCAGATCCGCTCCATCGAGAGATGCGAGGCCGAGGCGACGCCCCAGGAGGCGAAGCTGAGCGCGCCGGGCCGGGCGCGGGCGGCGGCCAGCAACCCGGCCAGATCCGTCACCCCACGCTGCGACGGCCCGACCATCAGCGCGAAGGGCACGCGGGCAAAGAGGCTCACCGGCGCGAAATCAGCCGCCGGGTCATAGGGCAGCCGGCGGAAGGCGAAGGGATTGATGGCATGGGTGTCGGCGTTGGAGACAAAGAGGGTGTGGCCATCGGCCGGTGCACGCGCCGCGGCCTCGGCCCCCACGCCGCCATTGGCACCGGCGCGGTTCTCGATCACCACGGGCTGGCCCAGCGCACCCTGCATGGCCGGCGCCATGGCGCGGGCCAGGATGTCGGTCACGCCACCGGCATTCCAAGGCACGATGACGCGCAGCGAGCGGTCGGGGAAGGCATAGGCGAGGCGGGGTGCGGCCAGCAGGGCGGCACCGCCTGCCAGGATGGCGCGGCGGGGGGGTATGAACATTGTTTCCTCCAGTGTTCGCGACAGGATGGCGCATCCGCCACCGCCCGCAAGGGGCTTGCCGGCGGCCGCCGTCGCGCCGAGCATCGCCACCTGGAGGAGACGATGATGACGGGATGGGAATGGCTGCGGGCCGATGGCGCGACCGCGCGCCTGCAAGCCTTGTTCGATGGCGATGCGGTGCTGGCGCGCCAGCTCCACGGCGCCGAGGCACGCTTCGCCTTCACCCAGCCCGGCCACGCCTTCACCCTCGCCTTCGCCCATGGCGCGGCCCGGCTGGAGCCAGGCGCCGAGGCGCCGACGGTGTTCTCGGCCGAAGCCGCGACCTGGGACAAATCCCTGGCCCGCCTGCCCGAGCGGCATCACCACAACCTCTTCGCCATGCGCATGCGTGCGCCTGGCTTTTCGGTGGCGGGTGATGAGCTGGCCTGGGCGCAGCATGCCCATCTGCTGCGCCGGGCGATGGACCTCGCACGCTGGGCGGTGGCGGGCGAGGCCGGCCCGGCCCCGCAATCGCTGCGCCCGCGCCTGGGCAGCCCGGCGCCGCGCCCCGGCGCCCAGGGCCGCTACGTCACGCTGCGCGCGGGAGGGCGCGACGTCGTGCTCTATGGCGAGCAACATGGCCAGGGGCGGCCCATCATGGCCATGCACACCGCGGGCTCGGACGGGCGGCAATTCCACCGGCTGGCGGCGGAGCCGGCGCTGGGGGGCTGGGCGATCACCGCCTTCGACCTGCCCGGCCACGGCCGCTCGCCGCCCATCGCGGCACCAGGCGAATGGGCGCTGGATACCGATCTCTATTGCGAGCTGATCCTGGGGTTTTGCGCCGCTTGGGGTTTTGCCGAAAAGCCGGTGCTGCTCGGCGCCTCGATGTCCGGCGAGATCTGCCTGGAAATCGCGCTGCGCGCGCCGGAACAATTCGCCCATATCGTGGCCTGCGAGGCCTGCGAGCATATCCCCGGCCGGCGCACGCCCTGGCCGCTGCACCCCAGGGTCAATGGCATGCTGTTCACGCCGGAATGGGTGGATGGGCTGATGGCGCCGCAATCACCAGCGGAATGCGCGGCGGAGGTGTGGTGGCATTACAGCCAAGGCGGCTATGGCACGTTTCCGGGCGATATCCAGTTCTATTCCGGCGGCTGGGATGCGCGCGGGCGGCTGGGTGGCATCGATACCGCGCGCTGCCCGCTGACGCTGCTGACCGGGGAATATGATTATTCCTGCACCGCCGAGGCCTCCGCGGCAACGGCGGCGCAGATCAGGGGGGCGCGTTTCCAGCGGATGGACGGCATCGGGCATTTCCCCTTTGCCGAGAACCCGGCGCTCTTCGCTGATTTCCTGGCCCCGGTCCTGGCAGGCTGCTAGCGCGGCGCCATCCTGAGCGCGCCGTCGATGCGGATGGTCTCGCCATTGAGATAGGCGTTCTGCACGATATGCAGGGCCAGTGCGGCGTATTCCTCCGGCATGCCCAGCCGGGCCGGGTTGGGCACCGAGGCGCCGAGCGACTGCTTGATGTTATCCGGCAGCCTGGCCAGCATCGGCGTGTCCATGATGCCCGGCGCGATGGTGCAGACGCGGATCAGCTTGGACGCCAGATCCCTCGCCGCCACAAGGGCCATGCCGATCACGCCGGCCTTGGACGAGGCATAGGGGATTTGCCCGATCTGGCCCTCATAGCCCGCGATGGAGGCGGTGAGCACCACCACGCCGCGCTCGCCGCTCTCCAGCGGCTCGGTCCGCGCCATGGCGGCGGCGGCGAGGCGCAGGGCATTGAAGCTGCCGGTCAGGTTCACCTTGATGATCGCCTCGTAATGCGCGAGCGAGCCGGGGGAGCCGTCCTTCTCCAGGATGCGCAGCGCGCCGCCGCGGCCCGCGCAATGCACCAGGACGCGCACGGGGCCGAGGCTTTCAGCCAGGTCCACGGCGGCCTTCATGCTGGCTTCTTCGGTCACATCGGCCGCGGCGAAGGCGCCGCCCAGCTCCGCCGCGACCTCGGCGCCCGGGCTGGTGGCGAAATCCACGATCACCACCTTCGCACCCGCCGCCGCCAGCTTGCGCGCCGAAGCCAGGCCCAGGCCCGAGGCACCACCGGTGACGATCGCCACCGCATTCCGAACGTCCATGAATCTCTCCCTTGAATGGCCGCAGGCTAGGGCGGCTTGACCGCTTCGGCCACCCTGGCAGGGTGGTTGAAACACGAGGAAACGCCATGCCATTGCTGGGCCAATGGGCCGCGCGCCAGCCCGAGAAACCGGCCGCCATCTTCGCCGATACCGGCGAGGCGATCAGTTTTGCCGCGCTCGACGCCGCCGCGACCCAGGCCGCGCTGTGGTTCGTGGCGCAGGGCTTTTCCCCGGGCGAGGGCATCGCATTGCTGCTGGAGAACGAGCCGGATTTTCTCGCTCTCTCCTATGGCGCCAAGCGGGCCGGGCTGATGGTGACGCCGCTGTCCATCCATCTCCGCCCGCATGAGGTCGCCTATGTGCTGGAGGATTCCGGCGCGCGGTTGCTGGTCTTTGCGCCGCGGCTGGAGGGGCTGGCGGCGCAACTGCCAGCGACGATGCCGCGCATGACAACCGAGGCAGCGCGCGCCGTGATGGCCCAGGCCACTGGCCACCCGCCCGAGCGACCGATCGGCCGGGAATTCCTCTACTCCTCCGGCACCACCGGCCTGCCCAAGGGCATCCGCCGCCCGCTCATCGCCTTCGAAAACCGCTTCAACCCGGAATTCGACATGAGCTGGAAGGGTTTCTACGGGTTTGACGACAACACGGTCTATCTCTCGCCGGCGCCGCTCTACCACGCCGCCCCCAACCGCTATGTCCAACGCACCATCGACCATGGCGGCACCGCCATCATCACCCGCAGGTTTGACGCGGAGAAGTGTCTGGCGCTGATCGCGGCCCATCGCGTCACCCACAGCCAATGGGTGCCCACCATGCTCAACCGCCTGCTGGCCCTGCCCGAGGCCGCGCGGGCGGCGCATGACCTCTCCAGCCATGTCTGCGCCATCCACGCCGCCGCCCCCTGCCCCATTCCGGTGAAGCGGGCGATGATCGACTGGTGGGGCCCGATCCTGCGCGAGTACTACGCCGGCAGCGAGGGCATCGGCGTGTGCTTCATCGACAGCGCGACCTGGCTGCGAAAGCCCGGCAGCGTCGGCCGGCCGGCCTATGGCCATGTGCATATCCTCGATGATGACGGCCATCCCCTGCCGCCGGGCGAGGTCGGCCGGATCTGGTTCGAGGGCGGCGCAAGCTTCGCCTATCACAACGCGCCAGAGAAGACCGCGGAGGCCTATAACGACCGCGGCTGGGCCACGCTGCATGATCTCGGCCATCTCGATGCCGAGGGGTTCCTGTTCCTCTCCGACCGCCGCGCCGACCTCATCCTGTCCGGCGGCGTGAACATCTATCCCGCCGAGATCGAGACCGCCCTGGCCGAACATCCGATGGTGGGCGATGTCGGCGTGATCGGCGTGGCCGATGCCGATTTCGGCGAGCGCCCCTGGGCCGTGGTGGTTCCCCGCCCCGGCCAGATCCCCGATGCCCAGGCGCTGCTGGCCCATGCGAAAGCACGGCTCTCCGGGCCCAAACAGCCGCGCGGCATCGATTTCGTCGATGAGCTGCCGCGCAGCGAGGCCGGAAAGCTGCTGCGCCGGGTGCTGAAGGAACGTTTTCGCGGTTTCACCCCTCCAGGGTGATATTGGCGGCGCGGATGATCTCGGCCAGCTTGGTCGTCTCGCGCGCCAGGAAGGCCGCGAATTGCGCGGGGGTTCCGGGGTCGGGCTGCACGCCCTGCTCTGCCATGCGGCGCGCCACCTCCGGCTCGCGCAGCGCGCCCATCGCGGCGGTGTGGATCGCATCGAGCATCGGTGCGGTGAGGCCGGCGGGGGCGAAGAGCCCGAACCAGTTTTCCAGCTCATAGCCGGCCAGCGCGGGGGTCTCGGCCAGCGCCGGCACATCGGGCAAGGCCGGCAGCCTTGTGGCGGAGGTGACGCCGATGACCTTCAGCCGCCCCTCGCGCATCAGCGGCATCAGCACCGGCAGGCCAGAGAACATCATGGTCACCCTGCCCGCCACCACATCGGCAATCGCCGCCGCCGCACCCCGATAGGGCACATGGGTGAGCTGCACGCCGGCCAGGCGGTTGATCAGCTCGCCATTGAGATGGGCCAGATTGCCCACCCCGGAGCTGCCATAGGTCAGCGCGCCGGGCTGGGCACGGGCCAGGGCCAGCAGTTCCGCCGCATTGCCGGCCGGCACGCCGGCACCCACGACCAGCACATTGGGCACCCGCACCGCATTGGTGATGGGTGCCAGATCGCGCGCGGGGTCATAGGGCAGCCGGCCGGGGGAGAGCAGCGGCGCGTTGACGATCTCGCCGGCCGTGGCCAGCAGCAGCGTGGTGCCATCGGGTGCGGCGCGGGCGGCGGCCAGGGCCGCGATCTGGCCGGAGCTGCCGGCGCGGGTCTCGATCAGCACGGGCTGGCCGAGAGCGGCGCGCATGGGCTCGGCCATCAGCCGGGCCACGATGTCCGTGCCGCCGCCCGCCGCGAAGCCGACCAGGATGCGAACCGGCCTGTCAGGCGCCCAGGCCCCGAGGAGGGGCAGAGCCGCCAGGCTGAAGGCGGCGCGACGATGGATCATGATCTACTCCCAATTGTTTTTTGCACGCCGGTGACGCCCGGGTGGACAGCCCACCCACCATCGGCTATCCGAATCACCGCGCCCGGATAGCTCAGTTGGTAGAGCATGCGACTGAAAATCGCAGTGTCGGTGGTTCGATTCCACTTCCGGGCACCATTTCCCTTCCTGTGACGCGAAATGAGGGTTGTGTGAGGTGGCTGCGCCTGGGCGGCCGGGCGGGCGATTTTCGCCGATGGCTGGACTCAAATCGCCCTGGCTGTTCCCACGCAGAGCGATGGCGGGCTCGATCCGACGCGAGGCGGGCTTTGGGTGAACGGTTGCCGGACCGTGACGTCGGCAAGATGCGGACCACCGCCTTGACGATAACCCGCACAGGCGTGGGCGCCCGATAAGCAGCGCCGGCATACCGCGCGGTTCGCATGGCGCTGTCGCTCCGATGCCACCAAGTCCTCAGGCAGGTATAGCGACTGGCGTCGCGGCAGCCGCGTCCCAATCGAGCCGCCTGGACGACCGGGCCTTCCCGGCGCCCGTCCCGCTCCATGCCTCCAGCTCGGCCCGGATCGCAGTCTTGGGCGCGTTCAGTTCCCGCGCCCCAACCCGCTCAGGCGAAAAGAAAGTCGCCCGCCGCCAACGTGGCCCCGAACACAAGGATCACGCCATTGGCGTGGTTCACCTGGGTGTTCCCGCCGGCCACATTGAGATTGAGCTGGCCAAAGCTGGTCACACCCGAACCCGCCAGGAACTGCAGCCTGGCGCCGGCGGTGAAGCCGGCGATCTGGTCGATGCCCCAGTCCACCGCGTCATAGCGGAAGATATCGGCGCCGCCCTGGCTGTACATCGTGTCATTGCCGGTGCCGCCGATGAAGATATCGGCCGCGGTGGTGCCGAAGATGACGTCATCCCCACCGGCGCCGTTCAGGGTCGAGGCGACATTGGAGCTGTTGCCCACCAGCAGGTTGGCGATGGCATTGCCGATCAGGCCGGTGCCGGTGGTGACCAGCCTTGCCTCCTCGACATTGGCGCCGATGTCGAAATTGCCCAGCGCCGCCGAATAGACAATGTCGTAGCCGGGATCGGCCGCCTCCGTGATGGTGGCGCCGATGTCGAAGACCACATACTGGTCGTTGCCAACACCGCCGGTCATGACGTCGGCACCGCCCTGTCCGCGCAGGATGTCGTCCCCCGCGCCGCCACTGAGGGTATCGGCGAAGGGGCTGCCCCAGAGCGTGTCATGGCCGCCATTGCCGTTGATGGTGCTGGCCGCACCCTGATTGGCGACCAGATCCTCATTGCCATCGCTGCCATGGAGCAGCACCGCGCCGACAGCGGCCAGGCGCACGATTTCGACGTTGAGGAAGTTGGTCCAGCCCGTCACCGCAAGCCAGGCGGTGTCGATACCCTCATCGGCGGCCTCGACGATCACCGCATTGATGTTGCCGACCACGAACTGGTCATTGCCGGTGCCGCCGATCATCCGCACCGCGCCGTCCTGGGCGCGAATCACGTCGTCACCGGCGCCGCCGTCCAGGGTATGGGCGAGCGCGCCGCCCCAGAGCTCGTCCGCGCCGCCGCCGCCGGAGACGTTGGAGGCGGTGCCGGCATTGGCCACCATGATGTCGGTGCCCGCGCCGCCAATGACGCTGCTGCCCGCGCCGAAGAGGCGGGTGATCTCGATGTTCAGCCCCACCGTCCAGCCATTGACGCCAACCCAGGCAGTGTCGTTGCCCTCGCTGGCATTCTCGGTCGCGGTGTTGAGCGCGTCGGTGATGACGAGCTGGTCATCGCCGGTGCCGCCCACCAGGTTGTCGATGCCTGGGCCGCCACGCAGGATGTCATTGCCCGTGCCGCCATCGAGGGTGTCGTTGCCCGAACCGCCTTCGAGCACATCGTCACCGCCGCCGCCACTGAGCACGTCATTGCCGTCGCTGGAGACCAGCACGTCGTTCTGGCCAACCGAGGCCCGCGCGTCGATCAGCACCGAGCCCGCCATGGCGGTGACGAGGTAGCTGTTCAGCAGGTCCTGCACGTCGCGCGGGGAGCCGGTGAAGTCGTAGCTCTCCAGCAGAACCAGCCCGCCGCTGATGGTCATGCTGGTGACGATGCCCTTCAGCGATGCCGCCGTGGCCGGGTCATTGCGGTCGAAAACGCCGGTGAGCTGGACGAGGTAGCTGTTGCCCGTCGTCGTCTCGAAGAAATAGGCGACATTGCCGTCGGACTGGGTGATCGCCCCATCAAGCTTGATCGCCCCCGGGGCTGCGGTGTTGATGTTCAGCGGCTTGTCGTCGAAATAGGAGATCTGCGCGCCAGTGAATCCCTCGGGCGCCACGGCCGCGGCCAGGGGCTCGTTCTCTTCGATCATCACCAGCCCGGCATCGGCGGTGAGGCTGGACAATCCGGCCATGATCGGCACGGTGAAGGTCTCGGCCGTTGCGTAGTTCACCGTGTAGCCGAGATCCTGCAGCCCACCGATGGTCATCCGGCTGAGCGGCATGGGGGGGGCGGATTCGGCGAATCCGGTGAGCAGTTCCCGGTCGAAGGCGGCTTCCGACCAATGGCTGTTCTGCGTCCCCGGGCCGCCGCCGGCCTCGATGGGCACGGAGGTGGCGCCCGCATTGCCGCTGAGCGTGCGGTATTCGCGCAGCGCATTGGCACCTGAATAGGTGTGGGCGGTGGTGTTGATCAGCCCCAGCCGCGACCAGATTGTGCCGATGCCCAGCACATGGCCCATCTCATGCTCGATGACATCCTGCAGGATGCCGCGGGTGACCATGCCGGCGAGGTCGGCGCTGTCGAACTGCATCATGCCGAGGTAAGGCAGGCTGGAGCCGGCGCGCAGGGCGCGCGGCCCGGCCTGGCCCAGGATATTGCCGGCGCCGTCGA
This sequence comes from uncultured Rubritepida sp., assembly GCA_964395305.1. Taxonomy (GTDB): domain Bacteria; phylum Pseudomonadota; class Alphaproteobacteria; order Acetobacterales; family Acetobacteraceae; genus Rhodovarius. Next base: position 5,990 of record CAYNBM010000006.1, on the reverse strand, counting down.
TCGGCGTGACCGAGGCATCGATGCGCAGGTCATCGATAAAGCCCAGCGTCGGGTCATTCACATTGGGCAGGTCGGCGGTGATGATCGCCATCCAGGTTGCCGCTGCGCGGGTGAAATACTGCTGGAAGGCGGCGTCGCCGGTGTAGCGGACATCGATGTTGAAGGCGCTGGGCGTCGGCACCGTTGCGATTTGCGTTACCGACAGCTTGTAGGTGCCGGTGTTGTTGGCGAAGCCGCCCGCCGCGATGAAGTGGTTGCCGGTGGCGGTGGGGGTGAAGGTTTCGCGGCTGTTCAGCCCGGTGCCGCCATCATCCTCCGCTGTGCCGTTGATCAGGGTTCCAGCCGAATTGTAGATGCCGCGGATGATCGGGTCGGCCATTGTGCCGGCACTGGTCGGCGTGCCCTCCAGATCGACGCGGTAGCTGGTGCCCGCGGTCAGCGAGACGCGGAACCAGTCCTGGTCGCCCGAAGTCTCGATGTTGCCGGTGCGGTTGCCGCCCACGGTGACGGCGCCGGTTGTGGCGGTGGTGGCGGCGAAGTCGTCGGGCGGCGTGGCGACGCCAAGGCTGGTCACCGCGACCTTATAGGTGCCGGTGTTGCCGGCGAAAGCGCCGGCGGCGACGAAGTAGGTGCCGCTGGTGGTCGGCGTGAAGTTCACCTGGGAATTCACGCCCACGCCCGAATCATCATCGGTGGTGCCTGCGATCAGCGTGCCGGCGGAATTGTGAACGCCGCGCAGGAAGGTGTCCGTGAGGGTGCCGCCGCTGGTGGGCGCGCCCTCCTGGGCGATGCGGTAGATCGTCCCCGCGGTCAGGGAGACCGAGAACCAGTCGACGTCGCCATTGGTCTCGATATTTCCGCTGGAATTGCCGCCGACGGTGACGCGGCCGGCGGTGGCCGTGGTAGCGGTGAAGTCATCGGCCACGCCCAGGTCGCGCACCGAGACCTTGTAGGTGCCGGTGTTGCTGCCGAAGGCGCCGGCGCCGATGAAGAAGGTGCCGGTCGCGGTCGGGTTGAAGTTCAGCACCGCGTTGCGGTTGGCGCTGTCATCAACCGTGGTTGCGGCGATCAGCGCCCCTGCCGAATTGTATACGCCATGGAGGAAGGTGTCGCTGAGGGTCCCGGCGCTGGTCGGCGCGCCCTCCAGCTCGATGCGGTAGGTCCGGCCCGTGGTCAGCGCGATGGAGAACCAGTCCCGGTCGTTCACCGTCTCGATATTGCCGATCGCGGAGCCGCCCACGATGCCGCGGCCGGTGGTGGCGGTGGTGGCGGTGAAATCATCGGTGGTGCCGAGGTTGGCCACCCGCAGGGTATAGGTGCCAAGGCCGCTGCCAAAGGCACCGGTATCGACGAAGTAGGTGCCCGCCGTCGTCGCGGTGAAGAGGACGCGGCTGTTCGTGCCGTCGCCGCTGTCATCATCGATAGTGCCCGCGATCAGCGCGCCCGCCGCATTGCGAAGGCCATACAGGTAGGGATCGCCCAGCGAGCCGCCGGCGCCGGTGCTGCCGATGAGGTCGAACTGGTAGCGCGTGCTGGCGGCCAGGGTGACGGCGAACCAGTCGTGGTCGCCCGCGGAATCGATGGCGCCCGTGGCGCCCGCGCCGCCCGGCGTGACACGGCCGGTGGTGGCGGTGGTGGCGGTGAAGTCATCGGCGCGTGTCCGCTGTTCGACGGAGAGCACGTAGCGGCCGATGTTGCTGACATAGGCGCCGGCGGCGATGTAGTGGGTGCCCGTCGCGGTGGCGGTGTAGTCCACGCGGCTGTTGCCGTTGCCCGCGCTGTCATCGTCGCTGGTACCGGCAATCAGGTTGCCGGAGCTGTTGTAGATGCCGCGCAGGAAGGGGTCGGGCAGCGTGCCGGTGCCACTGGGGGCCTGGAGCAGCTCGATGCGGTAATCCACGCCGGTCGTCAGGGTGATGGCGAACCAGTCCTGATCATTGGCGGTTTCGATATTGCCGGTGGCCGTGCCGTTGATGACGGCCAGGCCTGTGGTCGCGGTTGTGGCGGCGAAATCATCCACCGCGCCCAGGCCGGTGAAGGCCAGGCTGTAGGTGCCGGTGTTGCCGCTGTAGCCGGCGGCCGCCACATAATAGGTGCCGGTGGTCAGCGCCGTATAGGTCACCTGGCTGTTCAGGCCGCTGAAATCATCGTTGCTGGTGTTGGTGATCAGCGTGCCGGCGCTGTTGTGGATGCCGGTGATGAAGGTGTCGGCCAGGGTGCCGTTGCTGGTTGGCGCGCCGCGCAGGTCGAAGCGGTAGTTCTGCCCGGCGGTCATGGCGACGGCGAACCAGTCCTGGTCGCCCGAGGTCTCGATGTTGCCGGTGCTGGACCCGTTCAGCGCGACCGCGCCGGTGGTGGAAGTGGTGGCGGCGAAGTCGTCGACAGCGCCGCGGTCGGTCACGGCCAGGCGGTAGGTGCCGGTGTTGGAGCTGTAGGCGCCGGCGGAGATATAGAACAGCCCGGTGCGGTCGGCGACAAACTCCAGCCGGCTCTCGTTATTGCTGCCACCATCATCGTTGGTGGTGTTGGGCAGCAGGACGCCCGCGGCATCGTGGATGCCGCGCAGAAACGTGTCCGTGAGGGTGCCGTTGGCGCTGCCGGATCCTTGGAGGTTGACGGTGTAGGCGCGGCCGGCGGTGAGGCTGATCTGGAACCAGTCGGTGTCGCTGGCGATCTCGATCTGGCCCGTCGCGTTGCCGCCCGCCGTCACGCGGCCGGTGGTTGCGGTGGTCGCCGAGAAATCATCCGCGGCGCCCAGGTCGGTGGTGACGAGGCGGTAGGTGCCGGTGTTCGCCGAATAGGCGCCCGCCGAGACGTAGTGGGTGCCGGTCGCGGTCGCGGTGTAGGTCACCAGGCTGTTGGTGGTGCCGCCGCTGTCGTCATTGGTGGTGCCATCGATCAGCACGCCCGCCGAATTGTGCAGGCCGCGCAGAAACGGGTCCGAAAGCGTGCCGTTGCTGGTGCCGGCACCTTGCAGGTCAAAGCGGTAGGTGCGGCCGGTGATGAGGTTCAGGGCGAACCAGTCCTGGTCGCTGGCGCTTTCGATATTGCCGGTCACCGAACCGCCGATCGTGGCGGCGCCGGTGGTGGCGGTGTCGCTGCGGAAATCATCGACGCCGCCCAGGTCGGTCAGCGAGAGGCGATAGGTGCCGAGATTGCTGGAGTATGCGCCGGCCGAGATGAAGAAGCTGCCGGCCGTCGTGGGCACGAAGATCACCTGGCTGTTGAGGCTTTCGCCCGTGTCATCATCATCTGTGCCGGCGATGAAGGTGCCAGCGCTGTCGAAGACGCCGCGAAGGAAGGTGTCGGTCAGGGTGCCGCGCGATGTCGGGGCGCCCTCCAGATCGATGCGGTAGCTGCGGCCGCCTTGCAGTGTCGCCCGAAACCAATCCTGATCCGAAACCGTCTCGATATTCCCGAGGGCGAAGCCGCCAACTGCGATGATCCCGCTGGTCTGGGCATTTTGGGAAAAATCGTCGGACATATTGGCCGTTCCTCTGTTTGTTTTTTCTAAATTCAATGAGCGGCCTGACTTTACAAAACGTCAAGTTACACCAGATTTAACTTTATACATACTATTTCATTACAATCGATCCGAAAAAACTTTTATGCATCCTGCGTAATTTTTTATTGTTCATAAAGAAAATTTGAACGAGCAGAAAAATTCATTGCTCCAACTCGGGAAGGCACCGATGAGCTTCCGGTCGGGGCCGGCAATGGCTTCATCCGCCACGCTGATCATCAGGCGGGCGCGATGTTTGGTTCTCCTTGCCAGCGGCGGCGGTGCCGACGGGCAGGCCATCCCTCGCGTCCGATCCGCCCCGGCGTGAATGCGGCGATCGGGCGCCTGTCGCGCGACTTCGACAGGCGCGCGCGGAATTGGCCGGGGCGATGCGACACCTCCGCCGCGGTCTGTGTCCCTCAACGGCCACGGGGATGAAAATCTGCCGCAACCGCGACCAGCCCGCTCACCGCCACCAGCATCACCGCCGGCCAAAGCCAGACCCACCAGGCGAGGCCCTGCATCACGAAGCCTGCGGCCACCATCTGCCCCCAGCTCGTCACCGCCGGGTCGCCAAGCCCCACGAAGGCCAGCGCCGCTTCCGCCACCACAGCGCCGCCAAAGACAATCCCGGCCGCGGCCAGGACCGGCCCGATGAGATGCGGCAAGAGGTGGCGCCGCGCCACATGAAGGGCCGGGGCGCCGAGCGCCCAGGCCGCCTGCAGGAACTCCCGGCCAAGCAGGCTGCGCACCTCCATCCGCACGATCCGCGCGATCACCGGCCAGCGGGTCAGGCCGAGCAGCAGGGCGAGGTTCCAGGCGGAGCCGCCGAACAGCGCCGCCACCAGCACCGCCAGCAGCAGCACCGGCAGGCCCACGGTGATCTCGGCGAGCCGCATGACAGCCTCATCCAGCAGCGGCGGGCCCAGGCCGGCCAGCATGTCCACCTCGCCCGCCAGCAGCGCGTTCACCTGGGTATTGGCTTCGGGGATGATGCGGAACACCAGCCGGTCCAGCCGCGGCAGGCCGGGCCTGAAATAATCGGGGTTGCGCGTCAGCACGACCTGATCGTCGTGCCGGTGGCTCTCGAAGCGAAAGGGGCCGGTGCCAATGGGGCGCGCATTGGCAGGGTTGCTGGTGGGGTCGGTGCCGGCGAAGAGGTGGGCGGGCAGGATCGGCGCCTCCGTCACGTCGAGCTGCCGCAGCAGGGCGGGATGCGGGCGGTGCAGGCGGAACACCACGGTCAGCGGGTCCGGCGCATCGATGCCGGCGACCGCGGGGGCGAGACCGGCCCGGGCGCGGGCGTGGAAGCGCAGCAGAAGCTGCTCGAAGCTGACTTTCACATCACGGGCGGTGAAGGCCTGGCCATCATGCCAGCGCACGCCCGGGCGCAGGTTGAAGGTGACGCTGAGGCCATCGGCCGCCACCGCCCAGGACACCGCGAGGTCCTGTTCCGGATTGCCCGCCTCATCCAGCGCGACGAGGCCGTTGAACAGCGAGCCCGCGACGGCATGCAGCGGGCCGGCGGTGGAAATTGCCGGATTGAGATGTCCGGGATCGACCGCGACGGCGATCACCGCCGTGCCGCCCGAGGGCTGCGCGGCCAGGGGGGATGTCAGCGCGAAGGCAAGCAGAAGGACAAGGCTGAGGCGGCACACCTGCAAGGATTAACACTCCGCCCAAGGGTCGGATATCGTGGGATGTCGGTAAATGCCCTCTGTGCCAAATTCTCGAAGCCCGCACTCAGGAAGGTGATTCGGGGATTTGCTATAGGGGAGCCGCACAGCCAGGCGCTCGGCCGGTTGCGGCGGCTTCGGCACCGGGATTCACATCAAGCGCGATCTCGACGGCCTGCCCCCCGACTTTGAACGCATCGGTAATGAAGGCAGACATTGCTGCGAGTTCGAAGTGCGCCTCGACATCGGCCCGGACGTGACGCTCAGGGGCGCCATCACCGAAAGGGAAAAGACAACAAATCCAACCGGGAGGCTGCCCGAGGCAGGTGGATCGACCCGATCATCACGCATCGAAGAACGGCCAGAGACAGGCTAAAATTCTTCGCCAAGCGCCTTTACGGGATGCGCGCTCTGATCGCGCGGCTAACTGGAAAGACCAAGCGCTCCAAACGCATTGCCATCCGATGTAAGAAAACCCATCGAGACTATGTCGCTTTCATCGCGCCTGTCTGTGTCTTCCTATTGATCAAATCCGCCTAAGTGCCGACATCAGGCTTGTTATTTGGATGATAATGATAAAATAGACGCTGCCTCCACAGCAATACAATAGATAAAAACCTCTACTCTGTAAAATACTTTCAAGCAAAATGTCATTTTTGAAGCAGTATATTAAACGCGAATAGGCTTCTTGTCTGATTTCAATAAACAGTTTCATAGCTCTCAGAAAATTAGATTTTTTACTTACTCTAATTTAGGCATGGCGGATTCAAAATCCGTAGCGAACACCGCCGCCGTCCTGTGTCTCGCCCCCG